>NZ_CP027433.1:1335495-2670990 GCF_002993285.1 Gordonia iterans
GAATCCGCCGCTGGTCAGCGACGACCCCGACACCTTGCTGACGTCCAGGTCGTCGATCGACTTGCCGACCACCTCGTCGGAGATCCCGCCGGCGAACTGGGTCTGAAACTGTAGCGAGTTGCCGCCGGTCGCCTCCGGGGTCACCGTAGCCGCGGTGATGGTGCCCGCGTCGTCGAGGGTGAGTTCGACGGTCACCTCCGAGGTGCCGCCGGGGTTGGTGTAGGTGCCCTCGGCGGTGTAGGTGCCGGCCCGGTATCGACCGGTGTTCGCCTCGGTGTCGGCCGAGCGGACGGCGACGGTGTTCGACGTGGCGGTGGCGGCGTCGCCGTCGTCGGAGCAGCCGCTGAACAGGAACAGGCTCGTCGCGGCGGCAGCGATCGCGAAGGTCTTGCGGAGGTGAAAGCGCGTACTGGTCGTGGCTGCCATGGGAGGCCTTCCTGGGGCTCGGAGTCCGGCGAACGGTTTGTCGGAATCCATCATTGCGAGGAAAGCTCCGCGAATCCATGCTTGATCCTGTGAGTCCGCTGTGCGGGTGCGCCGGATCGGTGCCGCGGACCGTCAGGACACGAGTCCGCGTTCGCGCGCGACCGCCACCACTCTGGTGCGACTGGTGACGCCGAGCTTGTCGAAGATGTGCACCAGATGTGACTTCACCGTGGCTTCGGAGATGAAGAGGCGCTTGGCGATCTCGCGGTTGGATCCGCCGACCGCGAGCTGCTCCACCACGTCCAGCTCGCGGGCGGTCAGCGCCTGGGCCGGTGAGGTCATGCGGTCCAGCAGCCGGGCGGCGATGGGCGGGCTGAGGACGGTCTGGCCGGCGGCGGCGCTGCGGATTCCGGAGATCAGGACGTCCGGCGCGGTGTCCTTGAGCAGGTAGCCGATGGCGCCAGCCTCGGTCGCCCGGACGACGTCGGCGTCGGAGGCGTACGTGGTGAGGATCAGCACCTGAGGCGCCGGGTCCAGAGCGCGGAGGTCGGCGGTGGCGGCTACTCCGTCCCGACCGCCCGGCTCGGCGCCGTGCAGGCGCAGATCCATCAGCACCACGTCGATGTGCTGCCCGGTCGCGAACGCGGTCGCTTCCCCGGCGTCGGATGCTTCGGCGACGACCTCGAAGTCGTCCACCGGCTCCAAGACGGCGCGGAGTCCGGCGCGGACGATCGGATGATCGTCCACCAGCATGATCCGGATCACGCCGAACCTCCTTGTGGCGGCGGCGCTTCGGTGGGCAGCGCGGGATCGCTCAAGGGTACGCACACGTGGATCGTGGTGCCGTCGCCGGGCTCGGAGTCCACGGTCAGCGCTCCGCGGCACCGCTCTGCCCGGGTGGCCAGGGCGCGGAGCCCGAATCCGGTGCCGCCGGCGGCCCGGGCCGGGGAGAACCCGACGCCGTCGTCGACGACGTCGAGGTGGGCCTCGTCACCGAGTGCGGTGAGGGTCACCACCGCGCGGGTGGCGCCGGCGTGCCGGACGGCGTTGGCGAGCGCTTCTTGTGCCGCTCGCAGCAGCAGCGCGCCGGCCTCGTCGTCCAGCCCGTCCAGGGCACCGTGGACGTGCAACTCGGTCGGCAGGCCCAGGCGTGCAGCCTTCGCGACCGCGGACTGCAGTCCGACGGTCAACGGCCCGTCGGGCACTTCGCCGCCGTCCAGGCCGCGCAGGAACATGCGAGTCTGGGTCAGCGCGGCCGACGCCATCTCCAGAGCGGTGGCCGTCTGGGCGTGTCGTTGCGCCGGGGCGGTCGACGGATCGGCGGCCGACTGCAGCAGCATGACGATCCCGGCGAGGGCCTGGCCCGCCCCGTCGTGGATCTGCGTGCCCAGCCGTTCGCGCTCGGCGAGCAGAGCAAGCTCCCGGGAGAGCGCCGCGCGTTCGGCGGCGGCGTCGACGATCCGGTGGACGGCCTCGGTCACCGCGATCGCGGTCGCGATGCCGATCACCGGCCCGATCACGGCCCCGACGCCGACGGTGTCGCCGCGGAGGGACGCGAGCACCGAGACGGAGACGATTAGCAGTTCGAAGGCGACCGCGAGCGGCCGGGGCAAGAAGTGCCAGCACAGCATGGCCAGCACGAAGGCCGGCCAGACGAAGGCGGGGGACCAGAGGGTCAGCGCCGCCCATCCGGCGACCAAGACCACGGTCCACGGCGTCTGGATCTGCTTGTGCCGCAGTGAGATAGCGGCGACGCCGAACAGGTACCACGCACTCACCGCAGCGGCGCCCGCGACGACGGCGACCGCCGGGCCGCGGGCGTCGACGAGCGCCCTGGCCAGTCCGACCGCCATCAGTACGGCGAACAGCAGGTGGCCGCCCCACTGGATGTACCGGTCGGCGGTCAGCGAGACGCGAGCGGCTGCGGACACGTGTCCAGTATCCGCATCCGGCGCGCCGTCCGCCTCGAACTTTCGATGGATCCGGAAACGGTGCTTCCGCGCGATTCGCCGAGCGAGGCGAGCGGCCACGCTGGAGAGGTGTTCATCGGATGGCGAGAGATCCGCCGCGCGGCGGGAAAATTCGGGTTGATGACGGGCGTGATCGCGCTGATGTCGTTCATGGTGGTGGTGCTCTCCGCGCTCACCGGCGGCTTGCAGCAGGAGTCCACCTCGGCGATTCAGGCGTTGCCCGGTACCGGTCTGGCGGTGCAGACCGACGCGGGCGGGGCCGCAGCGAACCTGGTCGACAGCAGACTCGATGCCGACGCCGTCGCGGCGATCCGCGCCGTCGACCCCGGAGCACGCCCCCTGGGCATCGTGATGTCCGGCGTGGCGCGCGGCGGGACGAGTTCGGCGGTCGCGGTGTTCGGCCGCGACGGCGCTGATCCGGCGGCCGCCTCCGGCGTGCGGATCGGGCCGGAGACCGCGAGCGCGCTCGGTCTGGGTGTCGGCGACGAGGTGACGGTCGGCGGCGTCGCGACCCGGGTCGCCGAAGTCTCCCCGACGCTGGAGTTCGCGCACTCGCCCGTCGCGGAGGTGCCCCTGGAGTTGTGGCGTCAAGTGGCGCACCGCGACGAGGTGACCGCGATGGTCCTCACTCGCGACGTCGAGGGGGTCGCCGGGGTCACGACGGCAGTCGGCTCCGATCGTCTGGACCTGATCCCGGGGTACTCCTCGGAACACAACTCGCTCCTGCTGATCCAGGGTCTGCTGCTGCTGATCTCCGCCGTGGTCGTGAGTGCCTTCTTCGCAGTGTGGACCGGACGCCGCCTCCCGGAGCTCGCCGTGGTGCGGGCCATGGGCGCCGGCCGGGGATACCTGCTGCGCGACGGCCTCGGCCAGGCGGCGGTGGTGCTCGGCGCCGGACTGACCGCGGGAACGGTCACCGGGGTGATCATCGCGTGGGCGGTGTCGGGGACCGTGCCGATCCAGCTCAGCGTCGTCGGGGTGTTGCTTCCCGCCGCGGCGATGGCCCTACTCGGCATGCTCGGCGGAGCGCTGGCCCTGCGTCCGCTGACGACCGTCGATCCGCTGACCGCTCTCAACCGATAGGAATCCCGATGAGCCTGCAGATGTCTGCCGTCGACCTCACCTACCCGGACGGCGACGATCGCCGTGTCCAGGCCCTCGCCGAGGTGTCCCTGACTGTCGCACCGGGGGAGGTGATCGCGCTGACCGGACCGTCGGGGTGCGGCAAGTCCAGCGCCCTGGCCGTGGCGGGCACGCTGATCCGGCCCGATTCGGGGACGGTGGCCATCGACGGCACCGAGGTGGGCGGACTGTCGGAGCAGGACCGTGCCAGGATCCGCCGCGAGCAGATCGGCTTCGTCTTTCAGCGCGACAACCTCCTGCCCGACCTCACCGCTCTCGAGCAGCTCCTGCTGACCGCGCACCTGCGTGGCGAGCGGCCCGCACGGCACCGGGGTGAGGCCCTCGATCTGCTGGCCGACGTCGGCCTGGCCGGCCACCACGACAAACTGCCGCGGCAGCTGTCCGGCGGCATGCGTCAGCGGGTCAACATCGCCCGCGCGCTGATGGGACCGCGCCGCGTACTCCTGATCGACGAACCGACGTCGGCGCTCGACCACGCACGCGGCACCGCGATCGTCGAGCTGATCTGCCGGCTGGCCCGCGAGCGCGGACTCGCCGCGCTGCTGGTGACCCACGATCTCGCGACGCTCGAGGGCAACGCGGACGGTCTGGTTCACATGCTCGACGGACGGCTGACGGACGTCGCCGTCGCCGTCTGAGCGTTCGGCCGTCTCAGAGGTCGATGCGGGCGAACTCGCGCAGCTTGGCGGTCTGGTGACGGGCCTCCACGTTGCGCACGGTGCCGGACTTGCTGCGCATCACCAGCGAACGGGTGGTCGCGCCGTTCGGGCGGTAGGTGACGCCGCGGAGCATGTCGCCGTTGGTCACGCCGGTGGCGCAGAAGAACGAGTTCTCGCCGCGGACCAGGATGTCGTTGGTGAGCACTTGATCCAGGTCCAGACCGGCGTCGATCGCCTTCTGCCGCTCGGAGTCGCTGGTCGGCCACAGTTTGCCCTGGATCTCGCCGCCCATGCACTTCATGGCCACGGCCGAGATGATGCCCTCCGGCGTGCCGCCGATGCCCATCAGCATGTCGACGGTGCTGTAGTCTCCGGCGGCCGCGATGGAGCCGGCGACGTCGCCGTCGGAGATCAGGCGGATCTTGGCGCCGGCCTCGCGGATCTCCCGGATCAGGTCGGCGTGGCGGGGGCGGTCGAGCACCACGACGGTCAGGTCGGCGACGTCGATGCCCTTGGCCGCGGCCACCGAATTGATGTTCCAGGAGACCGGCTTCTCGATGTCGATGGCGCCCTTGGCCTCCGGGCCGACGGCGATCTTGTTCATGTAGAACACGGCAGACGGGTCGTACATGGTGCCGCGCTCGGACACTGCGATCACCGCGATCGAGTTCGGGCGGCCCTCGGCCATCAGCGTGGTGCCGTCGATCGGGTCGACGGCCACGTCCACTTCCGGG
Source organism: Gordonia iterans (assembly GCF_002993285.1). NCBI lineage: Bacteria > Bacillati > Actinomycetota > Actinomycetes > Mycobacteriales > Gordoniaceae > Gordonia > Gordonia iterans. The sequence goes on from NZ_CP027433.1 coordinate 1,340,428, forward strand.
CCCTCGCCGGTGCCGACCTCTTCGCCGTTGTACAGCATCGGCGCCTCGTCCTTCTCGCCTTCGCCGATCACCACGACGCCGCGCATCGCGACGGTCGACAGGAGCTCGCGCATGGCGTCCACAGCGGCGCCGTCGCCGGCGTTCTTGTCGCCGCGGCCGACCCAGCGGCCCGCCGCCAGTGCGGCAGCCTCGGTGACGCGGACGAGTTCCATGGCGAGGTTGCGGTCCGGGGCTTGCTTCGACATCTGGTCGGCTCCTTGCGTCGTTGCTCAGGGGGTGCTCCCAGAATTCTGTCATGACCGGCGATTCGGTCCGGCCCCGGGCCGACTGCGATACTCGAGGCCATGGCCGAGAAGAAACCGCGGATCCTGACCGACAGCCGGGACATGGTGTGGTCGCTGATTCCCCTCCTGGTGATCGCTCTGGTGATCGCCGGCATCGCGGGCAGCTGCCAGTGGTCGTTCGGGGACAAGGCCGCCGAGCAGAAGATCCCGGACTTCAACAGCGCCGCCGCCTTTCGGGCCGACGCGCGGTCCATGCCGTTCCCGATCCGCGAGCCGGCAGTCCCCGCCGACTGGAAGTCGAACTCGGGGTCCACGTCGACCATCGGCGGTTCGCTGACCAGCAACGTCGGCTGGATCACCCCGTCGGGCGCCTACGTCCAGCTGAGCCAGTCCGGCGCTTCCGAAGAAGCGCTGGTGGTCGGGCTGGGCGGGGATGCGGCCTACGGGACCGGGACGCGCGAGGTGGCCGGCACGCAGTGGGTCACCTACGAGAACGCCGAGACCAAGCGCAAGCTCTGGCTCAGCGACCTGGGCGACGTCCGCATCGGCATCGTCAGCCGCGGCTCGGACGAGAACATGACGGTGCTGGCCGAGGCGACGGTCGACGCGGCCCCGCTGCCGAAGTAGCCGCCGGCCCGATCACTTCCCGCTAATCCTCGGCGGAGCTCTCCAGGGCTTTCTCGATCCGCTCGGCGGCCCCCTGCAGCTGCGCCCGGCAGTGCTTGGCCAGCGCTTCGCCGCGCTCCCACAGGGCCAGCGATTCGTCGAGCCCGAGCCCTCCGTGCTCGAGCGTGGCCACCACCTGGGCGAGTTCGTCGCGCGCGGTCTCGTAATCCAGGTCGCTCACCGCGGGCGTCTCGTCGGATTCGCTCATGTCTGCCGTCCTTCCTCGGGTTCGACGACGGCGATCCGGGCGCCGTCGGCCAGCCGGATGCGCACGCGCGTGCCGGGCGGAAGCTCGTCGATGCTGCGTACGGCGTGCGCCGCGTGGCCGGGCGGACCGGGCTGCGCAGCGTCGTCGTCGAATCGCTGCACGACGGCGTAGCCGCGCGCGAGCGTCTGCGCCGGTCCAAGGGTCGCCAGGCGTCCGGCAAGCTGGTCCAGTCCATGCCGTTCGACGGTCAGGCGGTGCGTGACGCTGCGCCGCAGATCCGATCGCGCACGGTCGACGCCGGCGCGCTGCTCGTCGATCAGCCGGTGCGGGCGGGCCAGCACCGGACGGGCCCGCAGGCCGTCGATCAGGTGCCGTTCCCGCGCCACCCAGTTGCGCAGGGCGTGCGCGCTGCGGCTGCGCAGCGCGTCGACGGCGTCGAGCTCGGCGGCCACGTCCGGCACCGCACGCTTGGCGGCGTCGGTCGGGGTGGCCGCCCGCACGTCGGCGACCAGGTCGAGCAGCGGGTTGTCCGGCTCGTGGCCGATCGCGCTGACGACGGGTGTACGGCAGTCGGCGACGGCGCGCAGCAGCGTCTCGTCGGAGAACGGGAGCAGGTCTTCCACGCTCCCGCCGCCGCGCGCGATCACGATCACCTCCACGGCGGGGTCGCGATCGAGCCGGTCGAGATGTTCGAGGATGGCCGGGACCGCGGTCGGTCCCTGCACGGGCGCCTCGGCGAGCCGGAACTGCACGCCTGCCCAGCGCGCGGTGGCCACGGCGACGACGTCGCGCTGGGCGGCGCTGCCGCGGCCGCTGATCAGCCCGACGGTGCGGGGCAGGAACGGCAACGGCCGTTTGCGGCGGGCGTCGAACAGGCCCTCGGCCGCCAGCAGCGCCTTGACCCGTTCGATTCGGGCGAGCAGCTGGCCGATGCCGACCGGGCGGATGTCGGTGACCCGCAGCGACAGCGTGCCACGGCCGGTGTAGAAGCTGGGTCGTCCGTAGACGACGACGCGCGCGCCCTCGGTCAGCGGGACGGGGCTGCGGCGCAGCAGGTCGGGGTCGCAGGTCAGCGAGAGCGAGATCTCGGCGGCCGGGTCGCGCAGCGTCAGGAACGCGGTGCGCGTGCCGGGGCGGGCGCTGATCTGGGTCAGCTGGCCCTCGACCCAGACCTGGCCGAGACGGTGGATCCAGTCGGCGAGTTTGAGGCTCAGGGTCCGCACCGGCCACGGAGTCTCCGCGGTGTTCGGTGTGGTCACGGCGGCTAGGAGCCCGACTTCTTCTGGTGGCTGGCGATCCGGTTGTCGATCATCGTGACGAACGGCGTGCGGTTCTTGTGAGCGCGTTCGTAGTCGGCCAGCTCGCCGAGGTCGTCGGTGCCCAGACCGCGCAGCTTGGCGCGCAACTGGGCCAGGGTCAGCGAGTCGTACTCGAGGTAGTCGACGATCTCCGGCTGGTCGCCGGCCGGTGCGGCTGCCTCCGCGGGGGCAGGCGCGTCCGGGGTGTCGGCGGCCAGGTCGGCCGGCGGCGAGCTGTACAGCGCGAAACGGCCCGCCGCGGCGTTCGGGGGATCGGTCTCCGCAGTGCTGTCGGCCACGGCGGGCTTGCGGGCCGGCTTCCGCTTGGTCGCCTTCGCGGGCGCCGCAGGCTGCTTCGGCGCGGGCGGGATGGTGATGGCGGGCTCGTCGTCCTCGTCGAACCGGGCCCACTCGGGCTGTTCTTCGGGTTTGTCGCACCAGGGCGCGAAGAACTCGTCACCCTTGATCGCCATCTCGGCGATGTTCTGCTGCAGACGCATGCCGGCCTGCAGGCCGCGGCTGACCGCGGACATCGGGAAGGTGATGATCCGAGTCGGCAGCCGCTTGGTCTCGTCGAGCGTGGTGACCAGCACACCCGCGGCCACGCGTGCAGGATACGGAGGACGTCTCATGCTTTTACTCTGCCACACCCGTACCCTGGGGGTTATGGCCGATACCGAACAGTCCCCGACGCAGGCCCCGACCAAGCGCGTCCTGCTCGCGTCGCCGCGCGGCTACTGCGCCGGCGTCGACCGAGCGGTCGAAACCGTCGAACGCGCCCTCGACAAGCACGGCGCTCCGGTGTACGTCCGCAAGGAGATCGTGCACAACCGGCACGTCGTCGACACGCTCGCCGAGCGCGGAGCGATCTTCGTCAGCGAGACCGACGAGGTGCCCGAGGGCGCTCTCGTCGTCTTCTCCGCGCACGGGGTGTCCCCGGAAGTGCACAAGACCGCAGCCGAGCGGAACCTGCGGACCATCGACGCCACGTGCCCGCTGGTCACCAAGGTGCACCAGGAAGCCAAGCGCTTCGCCCGCGACGACTACGACATCGTGCTGATCGGGCACGAGGGGCACGAGGAGGTCGAGGGCACCGCCGGGGAGGCGCCCGAGCACATCCAGCTGGTCGACGGCCCCGAAGCCGTCGAGAACGTGCAGGTGCGCGACGAGTCCAAGGTGATCTGGCTGAGCCAGACCACGCTCTCGGTGGACGAGACCATGGAGACGGTGCACCGGCTGCGCGAGAAGCTCCCGCTGCTGAACGACCCGCCCTCGGACGACATCTGCTACGCCACTCAGAACCGCCAGGGCGCGGTCAAGGCGATGGCACCGGACTGCGACCTGGTGATCGTGGTGGGGTCGCAGAACTCGTCGAACTCGGTGCGTCTGGTGGAGGTGGCCATCCAGAACGGCGCCAAGGCCGGTCACCTGGTCGACTACGCCAAGGAGATCGATCTCGCGTGGCTCGACGGGGTGGACACCGTGGGCGTCACCTCCGGCGCCTCGGTGCCGGAGATCCTGGTGCAGGGCGTCCTGGACCTGCTCGCCGAGCACGGCTACCACGACGTGCAGACCGTGACCACCGCCGAGGAGACGCTCACCTTCGCGCTCCCGCGCGAGCTGCGGCCGGCGCGGAACTCGTCGTAGCAGAGACTTCCTGAGGCGGACCCTCACCGGCGCCGGGTCAGGGCGAAGGCCGTGGCGACGACGGCGGCACCCAGGGCCGCGGTGGCGGCGACGGCGAGCGCGGCGCGTCGGTCCGGCGATTCCGGCGAGGGGGCCGCGACCGCGCGGCGCGTCCGCGGATCCGGCAGATCCGCGGTCTCCGGCAGCTGGGCCGTCAGCGCGGCCACCGGATCGACGACTCCGAAACCGACGGCGGTGTCCGGATCGTCGCTCCCGGCCGCGGCTCCGCCCCGGGCGGTCCGGACGATCCGGTCGATCACCTGCGGAGCGGTCAGTCGTGGATACCGGGCGCGCACCAGCGCGGCGACACCCGATGCATACGCGGCCGAATAGCTGGTTCCCGACAGCGGGCGCGGCCCGTCGTCGCCCTCGAGCGCATCTACCAGGCGGACCCGCGGACCGGTGCCGATCAGGCTGACCGCGGCGGTGCCCGGTGCGGCGACGGTGAGCCACGGTCCGCGCAGGCTGAACTCGGCGGGCGCGCCGGTGCCGGCGTCGATCGCGCCGACGGTGAGGATGTCTCGGCCGAACCGTGCCGGAGTCGCGAGGGTCTGCGCGTTCCGCCAGGCGGCCGCGGGGGACGGCGAGGACACCGGGTTCTGCGTCCGGCAGCCGCCGTACTGGCTCAGATTCCCGGCGGCGGCCACCACCACGACGTCTCGTCGTCGTGCCAGGTCCAGAGCGCTGACGACGGCGTCGTCGTTCAACGCGGAGGTGCCGGGAACACAAGCGACCTGGGAGATGTTGATGACGTCCGCGTCGAGTTCGACGGCCCGGACGATCGCCCGGGCGAGGGTGCTCAGCGGTCCGTAGCCGGCGCCGACGCTCGGGGCCGAGTTGCTGCGGTCGGCCCTGGCCGGCGCGTAGGCGCCGCTCGACTGGCGGATGGAGATCAGCTCGGCTTCCGGCGCCGCCCCGGCGAAGTCGTCATACGACGACGGCCGCCCCGCGATGATCCCGGCCACCAGCGTGCCGTGCAGGTCGCAGTCCGAGAGCCCGTCGCCGGTGTGGACGTAGTCGCCGCCGTCGCGCACCCGCGGCAGGCGCGCATGGGGAGTGACGCCGGTGTCGATCACCGCGACGCGCACGCCCGCGCCCCGGCTGAAGCGCCAAGCCTCGGGAAGGTTCAGCAGCCGGTGCCCGGGCGGCAGCGCGGCCGGGTCAGCGGTCGACGACGACGCCGGACGCGCGCAGTGGGTCCGGCGTTCGGTCGGCTCGGCGGGGCCGATCGGCTGCGCGCTCACCGGGACCAGCGCGGTGATCCTCGGCGGCTGGGCCGCGGCCGGTCCGGCCAGCAGAGCGCCCGGCGTGACCGTCGTACCGGCCAGGGCGGCAGCCCCGGCGCAGGCCACGGCCAGGCGGCATGAGAGGGCCGGGCGCATCAGAGTTCGCGGACGAGGCGGTAGGCGTCGAGCAGCCAGAGGAGCAGCGGCACGATCAGCGCGATCACCGCGTACTCGGCGATCTCCAGGCTCCGGCGCTGCAACGGCGAGAAGTCGTGCCCTTCGGCGGTCGACCCGATGACGAAAGCCGTTGCCGCCACGGCGATGCCGCCGAAGAACAGAGCGGGCGGCGAGGTGCCGGCAAGCACGGCGAGAGCGCACCCGGTGCCGCCGGCGAGGAGGGCGGCACTCTGGATCCGGTCGGCGTGCGTGCGTCCCCGCGCAGCCAGGGCCGCCCCGATCGCGCCGCAGAAGAGCAGCGACTTCACCTCGCCGTCGTAGGCGAGAGCGGTCGTCAGCACCGCGACGACGATCACGACGACCGCTCCCAGCACGATTCCGGTGAGGTAGTCGGTCGCCAGCGCAGACCGCCGCTGCAGGTCGGCCAGATCGACGAGGGCGAGGTCGGCGATAGCCCCCACCGGATCGGGTGTCACCGCGTCGATGCCGTCGATCGGCGGGTCCGTCATCGGCGTTTCGGGGGCCGACGGCGGCGTAGAGGGCACCGGCGGCAGCGGTAGGCGGCTCGCGGCGATCGCGATGCGGGCCGCGCTCACGGTGACGAACAGTCCGACGACAGCGGTGACCGGTGCGACCGCGGACCACTCGGAGGTCAGCGCCATGGCCGCTAGCCCGCAGACGGCCGTCAGGCCGGCCAGGGTCCCCAGGAACGCGTGCAGCTGAGGTCCGACCCCGGTGCCGCGGTGCACGATGAGGACCGACGTCAACGCGCAGACGCTGGACGTCACCACCGATGACGACGAATCCTGTGGCGGCACAAACGATCCGGCGAGCGCAGCGGACACGAAGGCGCACCATGAAAGGGTGGCTGTGCCGCGCGGATCGGCATGCAGCCGCGAGCCCACCAGCGCCGCGGCCACCAGGAAGACAGCACACGCGGCGGCCGTCAGGCCGGTCAGTGCGGCGCTTGTCGGCGCCGCCCGTCCGGTGATCGCCGCGACGAGGGCGGCGGTGGCGCACGTCGCGTATCCCAACAACCGGGCGGAGTCGGCGCTCCACCCGGACGAGCGGCGATCGGTGAGGTGCGCCAGACCGTCGAACACGTCGTCGACGAGCGCGCCGGGTGCGTCCGGGACGTCGTCGTGGAGCAGGAGCAGCTCGCCGTCGACCACCTGCGCCTCGGCCAGTGATCGTTCGACGGGCAGTGGTGGTGCCCCGATCCGGGTGAGTGTCCATCGGGGCAGTTCGGCGACCCGGTCGGGATCGTCGGTCACGGGTTCCGGAATCCTCAAAAGGCGCAGCACTTCCGGAATCAGCGCCGCGATCGGTGCGTGGGCCGGCAAGGCGACGTCGACCTGGGTCGATGCGCCGAGGATCGAGATCCGGACCAGCTCCGGTTCCGCCGTTACGGTCATTCCGCAAACCCTCCCCCGAGGTTCTTGATACAACCTTCACCATCGCCGTGAGGCGGTGATGGACGTCGACTCAACCACGGGTCGGCGCGTCCGCGGGGCCGTTCGGGGGAATTGCCTGCCGCCACAGACTTCGGGGGGAGTCCGATGGGATCGACAGTCGCTTTTGTGCGCCGGGGGCGGCCGGCGCCGCCCGTGACGCCGGGTGGGGAACTGGCGCTGAACGCGCCGCCGGAACTCGGCCGTGCGGTACCGCAGAACATGCTCGTGCGGCTGCTGCCGGTGGTGATGGTGATCGCCGTCGTGGGGATGGTGGCGCTGATGTTCGCGACGGGAGGCCGTGGGGCACTGGCGAATCCACTGTTCTTGATGTTCCCGTTGATGATGCTGATGTCGATGGTCGGCATGCTCGCCAGCGGCGGTCGCGGTGGTCCGGCACGCTCGGCGGAGCTGAACGAGGACCGCAAAGACTACCTGCGCTACCTGGCGCAGACGCGCACCCAGGTGAGCCGGACGGCCGCGCAGCAGCGTGCGTGCGCCCTGTGGAGTCATCCGGACCCGTCGGCGATCGCGGTGTTGCTCGGCTCCTGCCGGATGTGGGAGCGGCGCCCGGCCGACGCCGACTTCGCGCAAGTACGGGTCGGCGTGGGCACGCAGCCTCTGGCGACGGCGCTGCTGCCGCCGGAGGTGGCACCGGCCGAGGATTTGGAGCCGGTCTCGGCCTCGGCACTGCGCCGCTTCGTTCAGGCACACGCGGCCGTGCGTGAATTGCCTACGGCGGTGTCGCTCCGCAGCTTCGCGGCAATCGGACTGGAGGGTTCGCGCGAGTCGGTGCTCGCCTTGGCGAGGTCGATGATCGTCCAGCTCACCGTGCTGCACGGACCCGATCACCTGATGGTCGCGATCGTCACGGACGATCCGCTCGGTCCGGCCTGGGACTGGGCGAAATGGCTTCCGCACGTGGGGCATCCGTCTACGCGGGATCGGCTCGGTTCGGTGCGGATGATCTACGGCGCACTCGAGGACCTCGAGACCGACCTGGCCGGAGACCTCGCCGAGCGGGGGCGCTTTGCGCGTTCCGCGCCGCCGGCGACCGCTCGCCCGCACCTGGTGGTGCTGCTCGACGGCGGCCGGCGCACGGGCGACGAGGAGCTCGCGATCGGCGCGGGTCGCGAAGGCCTGACGCTGATAGAGCTGGATCCGGATCCGGAGTCGCTGGCTGCTCGGCGTGGCTTGATGCTGGTGGTGGAGCCCGGCTCGGTGGCTGCGCGGACGTCTGTCGGACTGGAGACCTTCGCGGTGGCCGACGGGCTCTCGACCGCGCGTACCGAAGCCCTCGCGCGGGGGCTGGCGCGTTACCGGCCGGCCAGCAGCCTTCCGGTGGCCGGGCTGGAGACGTCGCGGACAGCCAGCGATCCGGGATTGCCTGCGCTGCTGGGTATCCCGGATGCGACGACGTTCGATCCGGCCCGTGGGTGGCGCGGACGGTCGCCGTCGGATCGATTGCGGGTGCCGATCGGGTACACCGCCGAGGGCACGCCGGTGGACCTCGACCTCAAGGAAAGTGCGCACGGGGGGATGGGGCCGCACGGACTGTGCATCGGCGCCACCGGCAGCGGCAAGTCCGAGTTCCTGCGCACCCTGGTCGTCGCCCTGATCGCGACGCACTCGCCTGATGAGCTGAATCTGGTGCTGGTCGACTTCAAGGGCGGTGCGACGTTCTTGGGCCTTGAGGGTGTCCGTCATGTCGCGGCGCTGATCACCAACTTGGAACAGGAGCTCGCGATGGTCGACCGGATGGCGGATGCGTTGTCCGGTGAGCTGAATCGGCGGCAGGAACTGCTGCGTTCGGCAGGCAATTTCGCCAACGTCTCGGAGTACGAGCGGGCGCGGGAGGCGGGTGCGCCGCTCGATCCGTTGCCTGCGTTGTTCGTCGTCGTCGACGAGTTCTCGGAGTTGCTGTCGCAGAAGCCGGAGTTCGCGGATCTGTTCGTGGCCATCGGTCGTCTGGGGCGGTCGCTGCACATTCATCTGCTGCTGGCTTCGCAGCGGTTGGAGGAGGGGCGGCTTCGTGGGCTCGACAGCCACTTGTCGTACCGGGTCGGGCTGAAGACGTTCTCGGCGAACGAGTCTCGGACTGTGCTCGGTGTGCCAGATGCGTATCACTTGCCGAGTACTCCTGGTGCTGCGTACTTGAAGTCCGATTCGGGCGCTCCGGTGCGTTTCAGCACCTCGTTCGTGTCGGGTCCCTATCGTCCGCCGTGTGCGGGAAAGCCTGCGGCCGGGTCTGGTGGCGGCCGTATCGGCGCCGAGGTGCTGCCCTTCACCGCCGTGCGGCGTCCGCTTCCGCTCGACGCCGCCGAACCGGAGGAAGAGAGCGTCGCAGTGGTGCCGACGTTGTTGGAGACCCTCGTCGGACGTGTGGCGGGCCACGGACCGTCTCCGCACCAAGTGTGGTTGCCGCCGCTGGAGGGTGCGGTCACCCTCGACTCGCTGCTGTTGTCTGAGGGCGGTTCGGGTGCTCTGCGGATGCCGGTGGGCGTGGTAGACCGGCCTTATGATCAGCGGAGGGACGTGCTGTGTCTTGATCTGAGCGGCGCGGCCGGCAATGCGGCGGTCGTCGGCGGGCCGCAGTCGGGAAAGTCGACGGCGTTGCGCACGCTGATCTGCGCGGCGGCCGCGACCCATACGCCGCAGGAGGTCGCGTTCTATTGCCTGGACTTCGGTGGTGGTGCGTTGGGTGCCCTCGCCGGGCTCCCTCATGTGGCCGGGGTGGCGACTAAGAGCCGTCGGGACACGGTCCGCCGGTCTTTCGCCGAGCTCAAGGCTGTGCTGTCGGCGCGGGAGGCGTTCTTCGCCGAGCACGGTCTGGAGTCGATGCGCGAGTACCGCGCCGGGTGCCGCGACGGACGGTGGGGTGCGGGGGAGGGAGTGGGTGATGACGTTCCGCGGGGCGACCTGTTTCTGGTGATCGACGGCCTCACCAGCTTCCGGACCGAGTTCGAGAGCCTTGAGGACGAGGTGAATCACTTGGTGGCGCAGGGGCTCTCGTACGGGATCCATGTCGTGGTCGCGGCGGCCCGCTGGGCCGACATCCGGCCGGCGATGAAGGATCTGCTCGGCAGCCGGCTGGAGCTGCGTCTGGGCGATCCGCTGGATTCGGAGATGGGCCGCAAGCCTGCCGCCACGGTGCCGGCGGGACGGCCCGGACGTGGGATCACCGCGGAGGGACTGCATCTGCTGGTGGCGCTGCCGCGGGTCGACGGGGTCGCGGACCCGGAGACCCTGCCGGCCGCGACGGCGGCGTTCGTCGCCGACTGTGCGGAGGCCTACCAGGGCTCTTTCGCGCCGCGTGTGCGGTTGCTCGATACCGATGTCTCGATCGATCTCGTCGATGAACTCGTTGCGGCGCAGGGGTATGCGCATGGAGCTGAGCGTTCGGCGATTGGGTTGCGCGAGTCGGATCTGCGGCCGGTGTTCGTCGACTTCCGCGAGTCCCCGCATCTGTTGGTGTTCGGTGATGCCGAGTCGGGCAAGACCCAGACCCTGCGGACGCTGATCCAGGGTCTGACCCGCGCCGGGTCGGGGGAGGAGGTCAAGTTCGTCCTGGTGGACTACCGGCGGACGATGCTCGGGCTGGTCGACGGCGACCACCTCGCCGGATACGCGAGTTCGGCGCAATCGGCCGGACCGATGATGGCGCAGCTCGCCGAGTATCTGCGGGCCCGGTTGCCGGGGGAGGACGTGACGGCCGATCAACTCGCTAGCGGGGACTGGTGGCGCGGGCCGGTAGTGCACCTGGTGGTCGACGACTACGACTTGGTCGCCACCGCGATGGGCAATCCGCTCCAACCCCTGCTCGAGTTGCTCGGCCACGCCCGTGACATCGGCTTCCGGGTGATTCTGGCGCGCCGTTCGGGAGGCATCGGCCGGGCGCTGTTCGATCAGGTGATCGCCGGGCTCCGTGATCTCTCGTGCGATGTGCTGCTGTTGTCGGGGGACCCGGACGAGGGCTACATCGTCGGACGTCACCGTATGCAGAAGCTGCCGCCGGGGCGTGGGGAGCTGATCTCGCGGGCGCGTGGCGGCGAGATCGTGCAGGTCGCGCGGTGAGCGGCCGGACGGTGGTCGACCTCGCCGATGCCGACTTCCTGTGCGCCGTCGACGACCCCGACGGCGTCGCGGTCCTGACCGCCGGGCTCGCCGCTGTGGGCGTCGGGGAACGTACGACGACGATCGGTTGCCCGAGCGCCTGGGGAAGACCGCGCCGTGCGAGGTTGCACCGGGCGCTCGAGGGTATCTGTCCGGTCCGGCCGCACGTCGCTCCGGACCTGGTGCCGCGCGCTCTGCTGATCGCCGCCAGCCACGCCGACGCGGCGATCACCGTCTGCACGGTGGTCGAGACTCTGCTGGTGCCGGGCGAGCCTCCGGGATCCGGTCATCTGCCGGACGCCGAGGTGTGGACGGCGCAGCGGGTGGTCCGCGACGGCAGCATGTGGCGGATCGCCGAATGCGCCGCGGGTGATGCGACGGACACCGAGGACCTGGCGACACTGGCCGTACGCAGCGAGCTGGTCCTGATGGACGGAGCCGTCGCCGATCGAATGCTGCCCGTCCTCGACGGTGCGGCGGCCGGTGCGCGGGTCGTACGGGTGGATCGAGGGCTGGTGGAGCGGCACGGTGCTCGCTGGCGGCAGACGGACCGGATCGACTTCGGCTTTCCGGAGCCTCCGGTGTCTACGCCGCGGATCGTGCCGCGTGCTCTGCTGATCCTCGTGTTGGTCGCAGTGGCGGTTCTCGGCGCGGCCGGGGCGATCGCCCGTTGGCCGCAGTCCGCGGCCGGCGTACGGACGACGCAGTCCGTCGGTCCGGTGACCCTGTCCGTTCCCGACGGATGGCGGCGTACCGCGCTGTCCGGTGACCGGCCCGACGACGGACGGGGCTTGCGCGCGGTGTTCGCGGACGACGAGGACGGGCGGCGGCTGGTCGTGGTGGTCACCGCGCTGCGGCCGGGGGCGACCCGCGAGACGGTGGCCCGCAGCATGGCGAACCGCATGGCCCAGCGCGGCGACGACGTGGTGGTCGAGTTCGCCGCCGAGAGCACCTACGGCGGACGTCCGGTGATCAGCTACCGGGAGGTCCCGGCCTCCGGGCCCGCGGTCAGCTGGTACGTCGCCGTCGAGCCCGCCGGGCAGGATCCGACAGCCGCGCCGCTGCAAGTGAGCATCGGGTGCCAGCCGGGAACGGGCGAGGACCCGATCGACCCGCCGTGCCGGGCTGCCGTCTCCACAGTGCGAGTCGAACGCTGAGCATCACGTTGGTCAAAGCGAACGAGCGGGTCCCGCCGCTCAACCAGTCGCCCTGGACGCGGGAGGGGTTCCTGGGTCTGCGCGGGGAGGGCCGGACCGGCGGTGCCGGTTGATGTGGGGACGGCGGTGCCATAGCGTCCTAGCAACGTTGCTGGTCTGAGAGGGTTGCTGGGTGGCTACACGACGAGGGTTGACGATCGAAGATCGGACGGAGATCTCGACTGGGTTGAAGGCGGGCTGGTCGATCAGCGCGATCGCGGCCGGTCTGGGCCGTGACAAGGGCACGATCTCGCGCGAGGTCCGCCGCAACAGCACCGCGACCGGGGAGCCTGTCGAGTTTTCTGTGTAAGTCGTTCAGGTGTTCGGGTTAGAGGTGATGGTTGATTTGTTCGGGGTAGGCCAGTGAGAGTTGCTCCAGTGCTCGTTTCCAGTTGGTGGTGACTGCGCCCTCGACGAGGCGGCCGGGTGCGCGGCGTTTGTCGGCGGGCATGCCGCGTTCATTCTCGCGTTCGCGGGCGCGTTTGTCCTCGATGTTGCAGATCGCCATCCACAGCAGCTTCACCGCGGCGGCGTCGTTGGGGAAGTGTCTGAAGCGCCCCGGGTTTGGTGGAGGCTCGGTTATCTGGAACCGGTTCCGATCGGAACCTGGTCTTCAGGGTAGCGGGCGACCTCGTGGGATGCCCAATGGGTGGTCTCGAACTCGACGGGCGGGACGTGCCCGATCTCGCCATGCAGGCGTCGGTGGTTGAACCAGTCGACGTATTCAGCGACGGCGATCTCGAGATCCTTGATCGACGCCCAGCCGCCTTTCGGGCGCATGGCCGGGTTGCGGATGCACTCGGCCTTGAACAGCGAGTTGAACGCCTCGGCCATGGCGTTGTCGTAGCTGTCGCCGACCGTCCCGACCGACGCGACGGCGTCGGCTTCGGCGAGCCGCTCGGTGTAGCGAATCGCTCGATACTGGACTCCGGCATCCGAGTGGTGGATCAAGCCGGTGGTGTCCTGGCCTGCGCGGCGGCGTTCCCAGAGGCCCATGTCGAGCGCGTCGAGGGCGAGGTCTGTGCGCAGGCTCGTGGAGACCTGCCAGCCGACGACGCGGCGACTGAACACGTCGAGGACGAACGCGGCGTAGACCCATCCGGCATGGGTGCGGATGTAGGTCAGGTCCGCGACCCAGAGCTGGTTCGGCGCTGTCGCGGTGAAGGCACGCTTGACCAGGTCCGCGGGCCGCGGTCTCGGCGCCTTCCCCGAACGTGGTCGTGCGGGTCTTGTCGCGCCGGATGCCCTGGATGCCCGCCGCGCGCATCAGGCGTTCGACCGTGCAGCGCGCGACAGCGACGCCTTCGCGGTTGAGTGCGGCGTGGATCTTCCGCGCGCCGTAGACGCCGAGGTTGTCCTTGTGGACGACCCGGATATCCTCGGTCAGCTCTGCGTCGCGCTGCGCCCTGGCCGACGGTGGGCGCGTCTTGGCAGCGTAGTAGGTGCTCGGGGCGATCTGGGTGCCCGCGTCGGTGAGGACGCGGCAGATCGGCTCGACCCCGAACCGGTCGCGGTGCCCGTCGATGTACTCGACGAGCACCGCGGTGGGAACCTCGGTTACTTCAGCTTGCGGTCGAGCTCCGCGGCGGCGAAAAAAGCCGACGCCGTCTTCAGGATCTCGTTCGCCCGCCGCAGCTCCCGGACCTCACGCTCGAGCTCGACGATCCGCTGCGCTTCGGCGGTCGTCGTCCCCGGCGCCTGGCCGGCGTCGATCTCGGCCTGCTTCACCCAGCCGCGCAACGTCTCCGCGTTGACGCCGAGCTGCTCCGCGATGCGCTGCAGCGCACCCGCCTTCCGCGCCGGGTCCTGCCGAGCCTCGACCGCCAACCGCGTCGCACGCTCACGCAACTCGTCCGGGTACTTCCGTGGTGCTGCCATGACTCTCATCCTCCGTGAGTTGAGAACCTCCACTGAACCCGGGGCGCTTCAGAACTCGGTTTTCAGGGTGGACCAGAAACTCTCCTGTTGAGCGTTGTCCCAGCACACCCCGGTCCGCCCGACAGACAACCGGACACCGAGCTCATCGGCGACAGCGGCGAGTTGGCTCGAGGTGTATTGGCAGCCGCGGTCAGCGTGGAAGATCACGTTCTCGGTGCAGCCGGTGGCCGGGTCGCGGAAGGTGTGTGCGTTGCGCAGGGCGGTCTCGACCAGATCGGTGTGCAGGGACTCGGAGAACGCGTAACCGATCACCCGGCGTGAGCAGCCGTCGCGGACCGCGCACAGGTATAGCCAGCCCTTCCCGGTCCGCAGGTACGTGATGTCCGAAGTCCACACCACGTTCAGTTCGCCCTGATCGAAGCGGCGCTCGACCAGGTCCGGGATCGAGTGCGGGTACTCGTCGGCGAGGGTGGTCACCGGCGTCCACGCCCGCGGACTAATGCCCTCGATCCCGTTGATACGCATGAGTTCTGCCACCGTCTTGCGGGAGACGGCCTCACCATCGGCGCGCAGATCAGCATGGATCCGGGGAGCCCCGTACACGCCATCGGACTCGGTATGCGCCTTGCGGATCTTCTGTGTGAGCTCGTCGCGTCGCTGCTGGCGTGAGCTGGGCTCATCATCCCGGCGGGCGAGCCAGGCGTAGTAGCCCGAGCGGGACACTCCCAGCAGCCGTACGCAGCGACTGATTCCGTAGCCGGCCTCCTCCGCCTCGATCACAGCGAACGCCTCGGCGGGTTCGACTGCTCGGAGGCGAAGAAGGCCGCTGCCTTTTTCAGGAACTCCCTGTCAATCCGCAACTCGGTGACCTCGCGGCGCAGGCGTTCAAGTTCGGCGCGTTCGTCGGCATCGATTGCCGGCGGCGGGTCGTCCATCGCGGCGCGTTCCTTGGCCACCCACCTGCCCAGCAGTTGCTCGCTGAGCCCGATCTCCCGGGCCACCTCAGCGATGGTACGGCCGGTATCGATCACCAGATACGCAGCATCCTGACGGTACTTCGGGGTGTAACTCTTCCGTTGACGAGAACCCATGGGGTCCATCCTCTCCTGCCGGCACAAACCCGGCGATCAGGATGTCCACTCAACGGGGGCAACCTCATGGTGAACATCGCCGTCGTTATGGTGTGTCGTGATGGTTGATGAATCCGCGTTCACCCGGGGCGCACGACTTCGTCTGGGACTGCACGTTCTCGTTGTCGTGCTGGCGTTGATCGTCCTGCTGCGGGCGGTGCTGCTTTCCGAGGCATCGGCGGGATGGATCGGGGCGTTGACTGCGCTGTTCGTTGTCGTTCACATCGTCGGTGCCAGTACGTTGCGTGCTCCGGTTGCGCGATTGGCTTGGTTGGGATCGTTGTGTGTGGTGTGGGTGGCGATGGCGCTTCTGGGCGCCGACGCGGCGTACGTATCGTTCGGACTCATCCTGCTCTTCATGACCGAGGTGCCGCTCGTGCCCGCGGTGTCTGCGGTGGCGGTGATCACGGGTGTCAACGTGCTGATCGGCGTCCACACTCGGGGACAGTGGGGCGTAGCGCTGGTCGGGTCGTTGCTCGGGGCTGTGGTCGGTATCGTTGTCGGGCTCGGTTTTCGGGTGCTGTTTCACGAGACGGAGCGCCGGCAGCAACTGATCGAAGACCTGCATCGCACTCGCGCGGAGCTGGCGAAGACCGAGCGCTCCGCGGGCGAACTGGCCGAACGTGAGCGGTTGGCCAGCGAGATTCATGACACCGTCGCGCAGGGGCTGAGCAGCATTCAGATGCTGTTGCACGCCGCTGAGGCCGAAGATCTGCCCCCGGGTGTTGCAGATAAGATCGTCATGGCTCGGCGGACCGCGTCGGCGGGATTGGCGGACGCGAGACGTCTGATCGCGGCCCTCTCGCCAGCCGATCTGGTGGGTAGCTCACTCGTCGACGCGTTGGGCCGGGTGTGTGAGCGAGCCGCGGCCGGGAGGTGTGACGTGCGTCTTCTTGTGGAGGGACAGGCGGTGTCCTTGCCGATGCCGGTGGAATCGGCTCTGGTGCGCCTCGCCCAGGGGGCGGTCTCGAACGTGATCCGCCATGCCGATGCCGGCCACGCGGTGGTCACCCTCGGCTATGGCGCTGGCGCCGTACACCTGGACGTGGTCGATGACGGGCAGGGATTCGATGTCGCGATCCTCGATGATCCGTCCGCACACAACTTCGGGCTCAATGCCATGCGGACCCGGGTCGAGCAGCTCGATGGACAGTGGTCCATCGAATCGGAGCCCGGCCACACCGCAGTGTCGGTGACGTTTCCGCTCGCACAGCAAGGCGAGGAGCCCCGATGGTCCGGCTGATGCTCGCGGACGACCATGCGATCGTCCGCGCCGGACTACGAGCACTGCTTGAGCGGCATTCGGATGAAGTCTCGATCGTCGCCGAAGCCTCTACGGGGGAAGAAGCCGTGGCGTTGTGTCGTGACGGGTTGATCGATCTCGTCCTCATGGATCTGCGGTTCGGCACCGGACTGAGCGGCGTGGAGGCGACCAGCCAGATCCGGGCCCTGCCGAACGCTCCACGGGTATTGGTGGTGACGAACTACGACACCGATGCCGAGATTCTGCGGGCAATCGAGGCCGGCGCCAGCGGCTATCTCCTCAAGGACACTGCACCGGCCGAACTCTTCACGGCAATCGTCGCGGCAGCAGGGGGCGCGAGCGCGTTGTCACCCGCGGTGGCATCGAAACTGATGGCGCAGATGCGTGATCCGGGCCCGACCCTCACCCCACGTGAAATTCAGGTCTTGGAGGCTGTTGCTGCAGGATTCTCCAACCGAGAGATAGCGCGTCGGATGTTCCTCAGCGAGGGCACGGTCAAGACCCACCTGACGAACACTTTCGGCAAACTGGGTGTGCGATCGCGGACCGCCGCTGTGGCACAGGCACGGGCGCGGGGGATCATCGACGCCACCACCGACTAGATCTACCGCCCAGTCCGACGGTCGGGTGCGACCTCTGGCCGTATCGGCTGCGTGTGTCGCCCGTGTGGCTCCGGACTGCGCCGCTTCATGCGGTCTCTATCCAAAGTCGTAGATGAATCTCACCGTTCGTCCGATGTGCCAGAGTGCGTATTCCGGTCGGATAGAAGGTGTGAAGATACTTGTCAATTCCGCGTTCGGGTACGCCGTCGCGGGTCTGGCGTCGGGCCTGTACTACCGGGAGCTGACCAAGGCCCAGGACTTCGACGGCCCGACTCAACTGTCCATCGTGCACACCCATTTCCTGGTCCTCGGGGTGCTGTTCCTACTGATCGTCGCGGTCTTCGAGCGCCTGTTCGCGCTCTCGACCAGCCCCCTCTACCGATGGTTCACCGTCACCTTCCACGCCGGCCTGCTCCTCACGGTGGCGATGCAGCTCGTCCACGGGACCATGCAGGTCTTCGACAGGGAAGCATCGGCCGCGATTTCGGGAATCGCTGGGATCGGTCACGTCCTGCTGACCGTCGCCTTTGTCGTCTTCTTCCTCGCACTGCGAAGCGCAGTCGCGCGCGCGCCGGAACACCGTGACCGTCGCGAAACAGCCAGCGCATCAAAGAATGTGGAAGAAGTGGCATGAGTGACCAGCCTCAACGTCCGGCGGCGACGTCGGATGCCCGCATCTTGGCGCGGGCGTTCCGTATCGTGGCAACGCTGGAAGCGGTGACCTGGCTCGGGTTGCTGATCGGCATGTACTTTAAGTGGATCGCGAAGAGCACCGAGGTCGGCGTCCGCATCTTCGGATCCCTGCACGGGGCGGTGTTCGTGACATTCGTCGTGCTCTCGATCGCGATGTACGTCAAGCTTGGCTGGCGCCTGCGGACCCTATTACTGGCGTTGGTGTCCTCGCTGCCGCCGTTCGCCACGATCGCGTTCGAAGTGTGGGCTGCCCGCACCGGGCGCTTCGTCCCGGGCGCGGACCGCTACTCCGACTTTCCCTCCCGCTATCCGACGTCGGTCCGATGAACGCGTTCCGGTCGAGATTGGACGCCACGATATGACATCACGCTTCATGAACACTCTCTTCGGGTCCCGGCGTCGGGCCGGTATCGTCGTGCTGCTATGGATCATCCTCGCGGGTGCACTCGCAAGCGTGGCCCCCGCCCTGGAGGACGTCGAAAACAACGCGGGCGCAAACGATCCGCCCGCATCATCGCAGTCCGTGCAGGCTGCCGAACTCGCTGCCCGCGAGTTCCCGCGCAGCGAGGGAACCCCCGCGATCGTCGTCGTACACGGCGCCGACAGGGCCGAGACCTCGGCGGCAGCGGACCGGATCACCGCGAGCATCGACGGTGCGAGAGCCGACAATCCCGCGATCGCCGCGACTGTCACCGCCGACAGCCCCGGCGGCGACAATCTGCGCACCACTGACGGTGACAGCGAAATGATTCTCGTGTCGCTGACAGGCGACCCGACCGACGAATCGTTCCAGGACACGGTCGGTGAGCTGCGTGATCTGGTCAGCGAGGCCGCCGGACCTGCTGATGCGGCGGTCACCGGGCCTGCAGGAATCGCCACCGACACCGTGAAGGTGTTCAGCAGCGGCGACAAGATCCTGCTCCTCGGAACGATCCTGCTGGTCGCCATCATCCTGATGGTGATTTACCGGTCGCCAGTCCTCGTGGTTGTCGCGCTGGCCGGTGTGGGCGTCGCGATGCGGATCGCCGAGACGGTGGGCGCGATGATGGCCGAGGCGGGCTGGTTCGACGTCAGTTCGCAGACCGCGTCGATCATGACCGTGCTGCTGTTCGGCGTCGGTACCGACTACGCACTGATCGTCACCGCCCGCTACCGTGAAGCCCTCGCGGAGGAACCGGATCGCTCCGCCGCCATGATGCGGGCGCTGCAAGGAGTGTCCGAGGCGATCTTGTCGAGTGTCTCGACGATCGTCCTGGCCATGCTGGCTCTGCTCGTAGCGGTCTCTCCGGCCCTGCGCGGATTCGGTCCCTATCTCGCGCTGGGCGTCGCTTCGATGGGGCTGGTCGCATTCACCTTCACCCCCGCACTCATGTTGCTCTTCGGAGGAAAGCTGTTCTGGCCCTCCACAACCCAGGCCGCGTCGGGACGCGCCGGCGGCAAGGTCTGGGAACGGATCGCGGATCTGGTCGACCGATCGCCGAAGGCTGTGCTGGTATCCACACTCCTCGGTCTTCTCGTGATGACCGCGGGCCTGGCCGGCTATCGTGAAAGCTTCGACTTCATCAGCGGATTCCGCATCGACACCCAGTCCGAGTCCGGTCAGAACATGATCGCTGACGCATTCGGGCCCGGGGAGATCGCGCCGTCCACCGTCTACGTCACCACACAGTCCGGGACACCGTCACCCGACTGGAACCAGATCACCAGCCGCCTGTTGGACGTGGACGGGGTGGCCCGAGTTGGCGAGCAACCCGCGGTCAGCGCTGACGGGACAACGGCAGCATTCCAAGTCGCCTTCACCGACAACCCCTACAGCCCTGAGGCAATGGACCGCGTAGACACCCTCGCGTCCGCTGCTCGGACTGCAGCGGACAGTGCGGGGATCGACGGTGCGCAGGTCCTCGTTGGCGGCGAAACAGCTCACTCCGCCGATATCCGGGCGGCGCTCGATCGCGACAACTGGGTCGTTGCCGCACTGGTCCTTGTGATCGTCGCCGCCGTTCTGGCACTGCTGCTGCGGTCCGTGCTCGCGCCTCTGTACCTGATCGGGACACTGGTGCTGTCGTTCACCGCGACCCTCGGGATCACGACCTTCATTACTGTCACGCTGCTCGGGGACGAGGGGATCGGGAACCGCGTTGCGATCTACATCTTCGTGTTCCTGGTTGCCCTTGGTGTCGACTACACCATCTTCCTGATGAGCCGCTACCGGCAAGAGCTATCGGCGCATCCACCACGGGCGGCCCTGCGGGTAGCGCTCACCCGATCAGGCGGGGTGATTTCGTCTGCAGGACTCATCTTGGCAGCCACCTTCGCGGTGCTGACCACCCAACCGATCCGAGAACTGTTCCAGTTCGGTCTCGCGATGGCGATCGGCATCCTGCTCGACACCTTCATTGTCCGGCCGCTCCTTGTTCCCGCGATCATGCGGCTACTCGGAGACAAGGCGCTGTGGCCGAGCGTGATTGAGGCGAGTGCGAAGCCAGCGATAGAGCCGTCCCACGTCTGAGGTACCGCCGCCAAGGGCCCGCGTCCCGGTAAGTGGACGCGGGCACTTGGCGCCGATCGGCCCACATCATCTCGAACGCCCATCCCCCATCAGCGGGGTCCTCGCCGTCTTCTCAGCCGAACTGGGGCTCGCCTGTCTCATCCGCTAGTGTCGCGTTTCATTAATTCCTAGCCGGTTGGGCTTTCGTCAGGATTTCGTCGGCGGTCTTGGTCCAGACGAAGGGGTGTTTGCGGTCGTTCCAGCCGGTGATGAAGGCGCGGATTTTGGTGTTGAGGTCTTTGACTGAGGTGAAGATCCCGCGGCGGATGGCTTGTCGGTCGATGATGCCGAACCAGACTTCGACGAGGTTGAGCCAGGACGCTGAGGTCGGGGTGAAGTGGACGTGGAAGTTCTTGTGTCGGGCGAGCCAGTCTTTCACTTCGGGGGTCTTGCCGGTGGCGTAGTTGTCCATGACCAAGTGCAGTTCCTGGTCGGGGTAGGTGCGATCCAGTTGCCGCAGGAACGCCAGGAACTCCTGGTGGCGGTGGCGCGGCTTGACTGCGGCGGTGACCTGCCCGGTGGCGATCTCCAGGGCGGCGAACAGGGTGGTGGTGCCGTGGCGTTTGTAGTCGTGGGTGCGGCGTTCGATCTGCCCGGGCTGCATGGGCAGCATCGGCGCGGTCCGGTCCAGGGCCTGGATCTGGGACTTCTCGTCCACGCTGAGCACGATCGCGTTCTCCGGCGGCGCCAGGTACAGGCCGACCACGTCGGTCACTTTGGCAACCAGCTCGGGATCGGTGGAGTACTTGAACGTCCCGGCCCGCCAGGGCTGGACTCCGTACTCGCGCCAGGCGCGTGAGACCGTGGCGTTCCCGATCTTCAAATGTCGTGCCAGCAGCCGTGAGGACCAGTGCGTGATGTCGTACTTCTTCGGCGGCGGCGTCAGGGTGGCCGCAACGATGTCGGCGTGATCGACCCGGCGGGGACGACCCGGACGGGCGGTATCGGCCAGCCCCGCGATCCCGTCGTGCAGATACCGGGTCCGCCACTTGACCACCGTCGCACTCGACGCCCCGGTCAACTCCCGAATCCGCGCGTTCGACACCCCCTGCGCAGCAAGGGAAACGATACGAGCTCGTTTCACCAGACCAGCCGAGGCCGTCGTCGACCGCAAGATCCTGTCGAGTTCAACATCATCGCCATCACGAAGCGCAATAGCCGGAGCAGGTGCATTCGCCATACCCCATTCTCCCACCCACCAAAGCGTTTATGAATTAACGACACGCGACACTAGATGAGTGATTCCCGGCGATGTGACTGGTGTGTCGCGTGGGATCTGAGCGCGAGGTCGCCCAGGATCGGTGTTGCTAACAACAACATCGACATAGGAGCCGAGATGCTCACCGATCTGGACGACCTCGCTACCGCACTCTACGTCACCTGCGACGACCTTCTCGCCGCCCACCCCGAGCGAGTCCCGGCACCGCGACCGGGATGTTTCACACCGGCCATCAGCGATCCCGAACTGCTCACCCTGGCGGTCATGCAGGCGTTGCTGGGCTACCCGAGCGAACGCCGCTGGCTGCGGTACGCCCACCAGAACCTGCTCGGCATGTTCCCGAACCTGCCGCAGCAACCCGGCTACAACAAACGCCTGCGCGCGCTGGCCCCGACGATGGCCTGGCTCACCCGCACCCTGACCGCACTCTGCGGGGTCGGCGGAGACTTGAATCACCGTCGGGCCCGTGCTGAGCGCCTGTGGCGCGAGCATGGAGCTGAGTACGCGACTGCGACTGCCGCGGCCACGGCGTTCGCCAAGCAGCTCGGTGTCGGCAAGGAGACCGTCCGCCGCTGGATCCTGCAGTGGCAGGTCGACGACGGAGCCCGCGCCGGCACGACCACCGAGGAACTCGCCGAGATCAAGCGACTGAAGGCCGAGAACAGGCGCCTGCGCGAGGACGTCGCGATCTTGAAAGCGGCAACCAGTTTCTTCGTGGGGGAACTCGACCCCCGAAACCGATGATCATGGGATTCATAGATTCACTGCGCCACAAGGGATTTGCCGTCGAGTCGATCTGCCGAGTGCTCACCGAGCAGGGGTGCACGATCGCGGCACGCACCTACCGGGCCTGGCGCACCGCACGCCCGGCCGCCCGGACCGTCACCGACGCACACACTGAAGCGCCCCGTGTCCCGCCCCGGGTTTGATGGAGACATCGAAACCTGGAGGAACAGAGGAAGATGGCAGCACAGCGTAAGTACCCGTTGGAGTTGAGGGAGCGGGCCACTCGGTTGGCGGTGGAGGCTCGGCGGGATCGGGCATCGAAGGTCGGTGCGATTGAGCGGATTGCGGACCAGCTCGGGGTGCATCCCGAGGCGTTGCGGACGTGGGTGAAGCAGGCCGAGATCGACGGCGGTGTCGTGCCGGGTGTCACCTCGGCCGAGGCGGGCCGGATCGCGGAGTTGGAGCGGGAGAACCGTGAGTTGCGGCGGGCGAACACGATCTTGAAGCAGGCATCGGCTTTCTTCGCCGCGGGGCTGGACCGTCCGGCGAGGTAGCTGTTCCCACGGCGTTGAGGGTCGAGTTCGTGGACTCCGTTGCGGAGGAACACGGCGGCGTCCAGCCGGTCTTGGCTGCCTTGGAGGGCACGAGTGCCGAGATCGCGTCGTCGACCTACTACGCCTACAAGGCTCGGCCCGCTTCGCCGCGGTCGATCCGTGATGAGGAGTTGACCAAGATGATCAGGAAGGTGCACGAGGAGAACATGGAGGTCTACGGCGCGAGGAAGGTGTGGCACGAGATCAACCGGCAGATGCCGAGCCAGCCCGGCCAGTCGGCGGGGCCGGGCCGGGAGTCGGTGGCGCGGTGCACGGTCGAGCGGCTGATGCGGACCGCCGGGCTGCGGGGTGTGCTCCGCGACAAGCATCCCCGCACCACCAGGCCCGCGGCGGAGACCGGCCGGCCCGCTGACCTGGTCGACCGTGACTTCACCGCGTCGCGGCCCGACCGGTTGTGGGTAGCGGATCTGACATATGTGAGGACGATGTCGGGGTGGGTGTACGCGGCGTTCGTACTGGACGTCTACTCGCGGATGATCGTGGGCTGGCAGGTCTCGACGGGCCTCTACACCGACCTCGCCCTGGACGCGCTGCAGATGGGGATCTGGCGTCGCCAGCGCGACGGGCGGGACCTGACCGGACTGGTCCACCACTCCGACAGGGGCGCCCAGTACCGAGCGATCCGCTACACCCAGCGGCTCGCTGAGGCCGACGTGGTCGCCTCGGTGGGGTCCAAGGGCGACAGTTACGACAACGCGATGGCCGAGGCGCTGAACTCGCTGTACAAGGCCGAGCTGGTCCGCGGCCCCAGGCAGCGACGCAAGGGGATGTGGCACGGCATCGATGACCTCGAGATCGCCACCGCCGAGTGGGTCGACTGGTACAACCAGCGACGGCTCCACGGCGAGCTCGGACACGTCCCGCCCGCCGAGTACGAGGCCGCCTACTGGGCCAGCCTCGATCAAGCAGCCGACGACAAGAACGCCGCCTGACACGGCCACTGCAGGCCGATCACACGTCCAGGCCAACTCGGCTCTGGCAACCAAGGAAACCAACTAAATCAGTCTCCAAGAAACCCGGGGCTGACACGTTGGAAGTTGCTTTCGATCGGGGTGCAAATATCAGGATCGTTCCCAACAATGAGGGCTACGATTCCTGGAGTGTCACTTATCCTCCGGATCGCATCCTCATAGGAAACCCAGAATTCGCATAGTTCTTGTTTGAGAGGTCCGGGAGTCCCGCGGGCGACCTCGCAGAACGCCGTGTGTGCGGTCGGCCAGGGCGCCCCGAAACATAGCTGGACCTATTGGAGGGGATGTCCGCCGGCCGTATTGTGTCGAGCGCGGGCTGCAGGCTGGCAGTCGGCGCTGGCCGGCCGTTCTGGCACCTGTGCTCAGCGTCGTGCGTGGGCCGGAACCCGAGCGAGGGCCATGCAGTACTCGGTGCACGCCTCGGCGAGTTCGGCGGCGGTGACGTCCGGCTCGGCGAGCCAGCCTGCGAGCAGATGGTTGACGCCGCCGACCATGAAGCGGGCTCGCCGCCGGGCCTCGGGTCCGTTCGGCGGAGCGACGCCCTCGGCTTCGGCGCCGTACTGGACCATCAGATCGGCGATCACGTCCAGGGTGTCGTGCTCCCAGGTCTCCAGTCCCGCGACGCCGGCGACGTCGGTGGTCATGATGCGGTGGAACTCCGGGTCGTCGGAGAACGCCTGAAGGAACGCGGTCAACGCCGCCCGGAAGCGCTGGTCGGCGGGGCCGCCGGCGGCGTCGCTGGTCTCCAGCAGGATCTGCACCAGTTGTTCGCGGACCTGGCCGGCGACCGCCACCAGCAACTCGTCACGATTCGCGAACTGCTCGTAGAAGTAGCGGTGCGTCAGACCCGACGCGGCGCACACGCCGCGGACGCTCACCGCGTCCAGCCCGGCACCGCCCCAGAGCGTTCGGGCGGCGTCGATCAGCCGGCGACGGCGCTCGTCGCGCCGCTGCTGTGCACTCAGTCCGCCGTAGTCGCGGACGGCCGCCTCGCGTCCCATTGACAGCACTATAGCCGCGGTCGTACGTTTTGGAACACAGCCGTGTTCCAATATCGCCCGACAGCCCTGGAAGGGACCGAGCCATGACTCAGCCCGTCGATGCAGACTCCCGCCCGCTGCCCGCTCGGTTTCCCCGCAAGCCCGTCCCGGTGGCGGCAGGCATGCGGGTGATCGGCCGGCTTCTCGGCGTGCCGCCGGTGCCCGGCGATGCCGAGTTCGCCCGGCTGGGAGAGCTCCTCTACGCCGGTGACCAGGAGATGGACGCGCTGGTGGACTGGATGTTCGAGAAGGGCGTCGCCGAGACCAAGCCGCTGTTCCGGCAAGCGCTGTCCGAGGGGATCGCCGCGGTGCCCGACGCGCCGCCGCAACTGCGCACCTTCTTCGAGACCTACGAGGCCGTTCCCGACTGGGTCGACGAGGACAAGCTCCGCCTCGCCGCGGCGGTGATGCGCAGCGGCGGGGCCGACGGCCTCTACCTCGCCCGCGACGTCGCCCTGATCGGCGGCTACCAGTACTCCGGCTTCAACCAGACACTGCTGCGCACCGGCGCGCTGGAGAAGGGGTCGAACGCCCGCTTCGCCGAAACCACCCAGTGGGCGCTGGACGTGATTACGCCCGACGGGCTGCGCCCCGGCGGCGTGGGCTACCAGTCCACCCTGCACGTGCGGTTCATCCACTCGATGGTGCGTCGGCACGTCGAGGCGATGCCCGACTGGGACGACCGGAAATGGGGCCTGCCGATCAACCAGACCGACATGGCCGCCACCCTGGTCGGCTCGCTGATCGCCCCGAGCGTGGGCGGCATCGGCATGGGCCTGATCAACCGTCCGCGCGAGTACGAGGCGATCGCCCACCTGACCCGCTACGTCGGCTGGCTGATCGGAGTCCGCGACGAGCTGCTGCCGCGGGACTTCCGGGACTCGGTGCGACTGCTCATCCATACTTCGGCCGCACTGGCCATCCCGGACGAGACCTCGAAGCTGCTCGCCCGGCCGATGGCCGGAGACCCCGACCAATGGCACTACGACACCGCGCCGCGACTGCGCCGCCGGATCGCCCGCAGCCAGCACCTGTCGATCACCGAAGGCTTCCTCGGCCCCCAGGCCATGCGGAACCTCGGGCTGAATCCCGTGGTGCTGCCCTGGTATCCGGTGTTGCGCACCCCGGTGAACCTGCTCCGTTCCGCCGCCAAACTGCGGTCCGGCGGACTCGAGCGGGCGTCTCGGCGCGGCGACCGGGAGACCAAGGCGTTCCTGCGCACCATGGCCGGTGACGACGTCCGTATCGGCGACTCCGCGCACGTCGCCTCCCGCGCAGCCGCGGCCTAGGGTCAGGTCGCGGCGTGGGGGGGCCGCGGGAACGGGCTACAGCGGCTTGACGACCGGGCCGGAGACAGTGGTGACCCCGCCGTCGGCGAAGTTCGCCACGTCGGCCAGCGCGGCCTGCCCGGCCGGTGAGCCGAGTGCGGCCGCCATCGCCTCGGCGGATGGGAAGGTCAGTGCGGCGATCAGGTAGTAGGGCGGCTGATTGCCCTCGGGGTCGGGAGCGGCCTTCATGATCTCCACCGACAGCAGGTCGGGGATCTGCGTGGCGATCGGGGCGTGGGTGCCCTCGTAGTAGGCGTCGAACGCGGCGGGGTCGGACGGGTGTCCGTACATCACATGAAGGCGATAAGTCATGATCGCGACGCTAGCGGTCGATCGGCCTGGGCGGCACGCGCTCGGACGAAACCGTCCGGAATCAGGACACCCGCGTCAGGACGCCGGGACCGTCGCGGTGATCGTCAGGTGGACGTCGTCGGCCACCTTGACGGTGCCCATCATGAGCGAGAACGGTTTGACCTTGAAGTCGGTCTGGGTCACGACGGTCTCGCACGAGAAGACGTCGCCGTCGGCGGTCACGGTCAGCGGATGCTGCCGGGTGACGCCGTGGACGGTGAGCTCGCCCTCGACGGCGTACGCGTCGCCGTCGCGCACGACCGCACTGGAGCGGTAGGTGATGTCCGGGAACTTCTTCGCATCGAGCGACTTGAGGGCGTTGCCGCGGGCGACGCCCGCCTCTGCGCCGGTCCACGGCGCGAGGCCGCCTTCGCCCTTGAGAACCTCCAGCGAGTCGACCTCGACGGTCAGCTGCACGGAGGTGGGGTGGCCGTCGTCGTCGAACGTCGTCTCCGCCGTCCACTGATTCATCCGGATCGTCAGCTTGTGCCCGGTGCGGGCGGCTCGCCCGGCGGTGCCGGTGTACAGGAGCAGTTCGCCGTCGGCGGCGGTCACGGTGCGGGTGTCGCTCATGGCGTCCACCCTGTCAGGCCCGCGAGGAGGCATCCAGGGACTTCGGTCATTTTGACCGGGGCGACGGCCCCGGCGTACTCTGGATCGCTGGTGCCTGGCCCACGTCCCGTCTCCGGGAGGTGGCGCTCAGCCCCGGGTCCCCACCGGTCGCCGGGAACACGCTGTGCCAGTGCATCCGACCGGCAGAAGAGAACAACAGTGAGGACTACTGTGCCTACCTACACCCCGAAGGCCGGTGACATCACCCGCGAGTGGTACGTCATCGACGCCACCGACGTGGTGCTCGGCCGCCTCTCCGTGCAGGCTGCGAACCTGCTGCGCGGAAAGCACAAGCCGACCTACGCCCCGCACATGGACGGCGGCGACTACGTCATCATCATCAACGCCGACAAGATCGCGCTCAGCGGCAACAAGGCCGACGACAAGAAGATCTACCACCACTCGGGTCACCCGGGCGGCCTGAAGTCCCGCACCATGGGCGAGGTTCTGGCGACCCGTCCGGACCGTCTCGTGGAGAAGGCCATCAAGGGCATGATCCCCAAGAACAAGCTCGGCGACCAGATCGCATCGAAGCTGAAGGTCTACGCCGGCCCGAACCACCCGCACGCCGCTCAGCGCCCCGTTCCCTTCGAGATCAAGCAGGTGTCCCAGTGACCAACGAGAACGTGAACAACGACGTCGAGGTCGTTGACGAAGAGGTCGTGCTGGAAGACGGCGCGTACACCACCGAGTCGGCCGACGCCCCGGCCGACGAGGTCGTCTCGCGCGGACCGGTCGTCATCGACCGTCCGATCCAGACCGTCGGCCGCCGCAAGGAGGCCGTCGTCCGCGTCCGCCTGCTGCCGGGCACCGGCGAGTTCACGCTCAACGGCCGCGCCCTCGAGGACTATTTCCCGAACAAGGTGCACCAGCAGCTGATCAAGGCTCCGCTGGTCACCGTCGAGCGTCCGGACGTGTTCGACGTCCACGCCAAGCTGGTCGGTGGCGGCCCCTCGGGCCAGGCCGGCGCACTGCGCCTGGCGATCGCCCGCGCCCTGATCGAGGTCAGCCCCGAGGACCGTCCGGCCCTCAAGAAGGCCGGCTTCCTCACGCGCGACCCGCGTGCCGTCGAGCGCAAGAAGTACGGCCTGAAGAAGGCCCGCAAGGCTTCGCAGTACAGCAAGCGCTAAGTGGCACGTCTTTTCGGCACCGACGGCGTCCGGGGCCGGGCCAACGACCAGCTCACCGCAGAGCTGGCGCTGGGCCTGGCCTCGGCCGCCGTTTGCGTTCTCGGTGCAGACGCTCTCGACTCCGGCACCCGCCCCCGAGTGGTGGTCGGACGTGACCCGCGCGCATCGGGCGAACTCTTGGAAGCCGCGCTGTGCGCCGGTCTGGCCGCCGCAGGCGCCGACGCGATCCGGGTCGGCGTGGTGCCGACCCCGGCCGTGGCCTTCCTGACCGCCGACTACGCGGCGGACTTCGGCGTGATGATCTCCGCCTCCCACAATCCCATGCCGGACAACGGCATCAAGCTCTTCGGCGCCGGTGGGCACAAGCTCGCCGACGACGTCGAAGACGCGATCGAAGCGGCGATGGGCGGGACCTGGCCCCGCCCGGTCGGTGCGGACGTCGGCCGGCTGGTCGACGCCCCCGACGCGGTGCACCGCTACCTCGACCATCTCGTCGCCAGCGGCGGCAGTCATCTCGACGGCCTGACGATCGTCGTCGACTGCGCCAACGGCGCCGCCTCGCACATCGGGCCGCAGGCCTACGCCGCCGCCGGTGCGCAGGTGATCCCCATCCACGCCGAACCCGACGGCCTCAACATCAACGACGGCTGCGGCTCCACGCACCTCGGCAACCTCCAGGCCGCCGTGCTCGAGCACGGCGCCGACCTCGGCCTGGCACACGACGGCGACGCCGATCGCTGCCTGGCCGTCGACTCCACCGGCGCCGTCGTCGACGGCGATCAGATCATGGCCATCCTGGCGCTGGCCATGCATGAGCGCGGCGCGTTGACCGACGACGTCCTGGTGGCGACCGTGATGAGCAATCTCGGACTGCATCTGGCGATGAAGGAGGCCGGCATCGAGGTCCGCGTGACCGGCGTCGGCGACCGCTACGTGCTCGAAGAACTGCGCTCGGGCGGCTATGCGCTCGGCGGCGAGCAGTCCGGGCACATCGTGATTCCGTCGGCGGGCACCACCGGCGACGGTGTCCTCACCGGTCTGCTGCTGGCCCGCCGCGTCGCCGAGACCCGCACCCGGCTGGCGGACCTGGCCGCGGTGATGTCGGTGCTGCCGCAGGAGCTGATCAACGTCTCGGTGACCGACAAGCACGCCGTGGCTGCCGCCGACAGTGTGCAGCAAGCCGTCGCCGCGGCACAGGCGCAGCTCGACGGCACCGGCCGGATCCTGTTGCGCCCCTCCGGAACCGAGCAACTCGTCCGCGTCATGGTCGAGGCGACGACTGCCGACGACGCGCGCGAGATCGCGCAGCGGGTCGCCCAGGTCGTCGCCGGCGTATGAGCCCGGGGGCGGTGCATCACTGCTCCGTCGCTCGCGAGCCGGTCCGCGTCGCCTGATCCGGACTCTTCGGCGTGTCGAGGGAACCGGACGGCGGTCTGCTGCGTCTAAATCGGTATGAACGATGGATTGCGGCTCGACGCCGCTGCTCTGGAACTGCTCGTCAACAGGCAGAACGCCGTCGCCGCGGCGCTGGAAGGGTCGGCGCACCGGCTCGCGGCCGGCCACGACTGGGCGCGGACCCCGACCCAGCGTGAAGCGGCTGCGGCGCTACGCGGCCGGCTGGAGCTGATCGCTCAGCGGCTCACTGCATGCGGTGCGGGTGTCGACGAGCTGGCCGCCCGGGTCGGCGCTCATATGGCTGCGGTGGCCGAAGCGGACCGGACGGCGGTCGGGGGCGTCGACCGTACGGTGCCGCGATGAACCCGATCGACGCCTTCTTGGTCTTGCTGCGCAGCTGGCGGAACTGCAGCGGCTTCGCGTTCGACGACGACGAGGTGAGTGCTCCGCACGCCGCCGTGACGGCATTCGACCTGGAGGGGTTCGGGTCGGTGGCCCGATCGTTGCGGGCCGACGCCGCGTCGGTCGGCGAGACGCTGAGCCTGCTGGAGTCGGTGCAGACCGACCTCCCGCAGAGCTGGACCGGCGCGGGCGCCGACGCGCTGGCCGTGGCGTCGGCCACCTTGTCGGGACAGCTGGCCCCCGCTGCCGCAGACCTGGGAACGCAGGCCCGGACGGCGACGGCGGCGCACGAGATCCTCGGCGAGGTGATCGCCGACTACCGGGCTGTGATGGCCGGCGCGGCGCAGCCGCTCGCAGCCGGCATCGGGCCCGCCGAGGCGCGCGAGGAACTCAGCGCCCGGCTCGACCTGGTGCGGGCCGCCGGGCTCGCCGCCTCCCGGGCGGTGGACGACGGAATCGGTGCGCTGCACGACGACTGGCGCTCACCCGGCGAACTCGTGCTGGCGGGCGATCGGTGAGCACGCTGGCGCGCCTGGAGGCGATCGGCGCACGAGCGCGGGCCGACCTGGCCGCGGCGCGTCGTACCTACGAGGGCCGACGGGACTGGATCCGCGCCGAGCCCGGCCGCACCGCTGCGGTGGACCGCGCCGAGACCGAAGTCCTGCCCCGGCTGATGGCGCCGGTGAGCTTCGGTGCGGCGCGTTTACGCACTGGGCCGCGTTCGCGCCCGGACGCGGCGATAGGGTAGAGCCGTGTTCGGGATCAAGAAGGACGTACCGCCGCCTCCACCGGAGAAGCTGATGAAGCAGCTGGCGCGTCGCGGACCACACAAAGTGGATCGCGGCGACCTCGGCATCGTCGGGCTGTCCGGACAGGTCTTCGCGCCGCGAACCGGCAAAGATCTGCCTGCCCTCGCCTTCGGCCACGCCTGGCTGCGCGGCAGCAGGGCCTATCGCGATCTGATGTTCCATCTCGCGTCCTGGGGGATCGTGGTCGCCGCGCCCGACTCCGAACAGGGGCCGCTGGCCTCCGACATCGAACTCGGCACCGACCTGCGGGCGGCGCTGACCGTCGTGCAGTCGGTGCAGCTGGGCACCGCAGGCGCCATCACTGTGAACCCCGAACGCGTCGGTCTGGCCGGACACGGCTTCGGCGCGGCGGCCGCCGTGCGCGCGGCCTCCGTCGAGGCGCTCCTGGGCCGGCCGCAGATCCCGGTGAAGGCACTGGTCACGTTGTTTCCGGCGCCGACGACGTCGAGCCTGCTGCCTGCTGCGCAGACCGTCACCGCGCCCGCGCTGATCGTGGCCGGCGCCGATGAGATCGACTCCATGACCGGCAACGCGCTGGCCCTGGCTCACGCCCTCGGCGGTGAGGTGGTGCTGCGCACGCTGCTCGGAGCCGATGCGCGCGGCCTGCTGGAGAAGCCGACGCTCACGTCGCTGATCGGCTTCAACGGGGCCGAACGGAAGATCCACGCCGCGGTCCGTGCGCAGGTCACCGGCTATGTGCTGCACCGGTTGACCGACAACCCGGCCTATGCCGCCTTCGCCGATCCGGACGCGGCGATGGGCGATCTCGTCGCCGTCGACCCGGCGACGCAGCGGCCGGCCGACGTCGACCACTTCTCCCAACTGCTGGGCGTGGCACCGTTCAAACCCGACGCCGACGAGGATCCGCGCGCGCAGCGGAGTCTGCGCTCCGCCTGACGATTCTCCGCGGGTAAACTCGACGACCATGTGCGGAATCATCGGGTACGTGGGGCACCGCCCGGCCCTTCCCATCGTCATCGAGGCCCTGCGGCGCATGGAGTACCGCGGCTACGACTCCGCCGGCGTCGCCATCGCCGACGGCGACGGCGCCATCCGCGTGGAGAAGAAGGCCGGCCGGCTGGAGAACCTGGAGAAGGCGATCGCCGAGGTCGGGGCGGAGAACCTGTCGGGCACCACCGGCACCGGACACACCCGCTGGGCCACGCACGGTCAGCCGACCGACCGCAACGCACATCCCCACCAGGACCGCGCAGAGGACTTCTCGGTGGTGCACAACGGGATCATCGAGAACTACGCGCCCCTGCGCGCCGAGCTGGAGGATCTCGGCGTCGAGTTCGATTCGGACACCGACACCGAGACCGCGGTGCACCTGCTGGCTCGCGAATACCGGCATGGCGTGCACGCGGGCGACTTCGTGGCCAGCGCGTATGCGACGCTGCGGCGGCTGGAGGGCGCGTTCACCGTCGTGTTCATGTCGGCCGAACACCCCGGCACCATCGTCGCCGCCCGCCGCTCCACCCCGCTGGTGGTCGGCGTCGGGCAGGACGAGATGTTCGTCGCGTCCGACGTGACCGCGTTCATCGAGCACACCCGCGACGCGATCGAACTCGGCCAGGACGAGGTGGTGGTGATCACCGCGGACTCCTTCGACATCACCGACTTCGACGGCAACCCCACCGGCGGAAAGCCCTTCCACATCGACTGGGACCTGGCGGCTGCGGAGAAGGGCGGCTACGAGTACTTCATGCTCAAAGAGATCGCCGAGCAGCCCGAGGCGCTGGCGAACACCCTCCTCGGGCACCTCGAGGGCGGCCGCATCGTGCTCGACGAACAGCGCCTGTCCGACCAGGACCTCCGCGACGTCGACAAGGTCTTCGTCGTCGCCTGCGGCACCGCCTACCACGCCGGGATGATCGCCAAGTACGCGATCGAGCACTGGACCCGCCTGCCCGTCGAGGTGGAGCTGGCCAGCGAGTTCCGCTACCGCGACCCGGTGCTGGACCGGTCGACGCTGGTGGTCGCGATCAGCCAGTCCGGCGAGACCGCCGACACCCTGGAGGCAGTGCGCCACGCCAAGGATCAGAAGGCCCGGGTCCTGGCCATCTGCAACACCAACGGCGCCCAGATCCCGCGCGAGTCCGACGCCGTCCTCTACACGCACGCGGGCCCGGAGATCGGCGTCGCCTCCACCAAATGCTTCCTGGCACAGATCGCCGCCGCCTACATGGTGGGCCTGGCGCTGGCGCAAGCCGTGGGCACCAAGTACCCCGACGAGGTGGTCAGCGAGTTCCGTGCGCTGGAAGCCATCCCGGCCGCAGTGGAAGAAGTCCTCGAGCAGATGGAGCCGGTGCGCGAGCTGGCACGCGGGTACGCCGGGAGCGACACGGTCCTGTTCCTCGGCAGGCACGTCGGCTATCCGGTCGCGCTCGAGGGAGCGCTCAAGCTCAAAGAACTCGCCTACATCCACGCCGAGGGCTTCGCGGCCGGGGAACTCAAGCACGGCCCGATCGCCCTGATCGAGGACGGTCTGCCGGTGATCATCGTGATGCCGTCGCCGGAGGGCCGCGCCGTGCTGCATTCCAAGATGATCAGCAACATCCGCGAGATCCAGGCCCGTGGGGCACGCACCATCGTCATCGCCGAGCCCGGTGACGACGCCGCCGCCGCAGTGGCCGACCACCTGATCCCCATCCCGCACACGCCGACGCTGCTGCAGCCGCTGGTGTCGACCGTGCCCCTGCAGGTGTTCGCCGCCACCGTCGCGCAGGAGCGGGGGTACGACGTCGACAAGCCGCGTAACCTCGCGAAATCGGTGACGGTCGAGTAGCCGTGATCGGCTACTACACCGCGGACCGGATCCGTGCCGCGGAAGAAGCGACCGGCGATCTGCTCACCGGGGGTGTGCTGATGGCACGCGCCGCGGCCGGCGTCGCGCGGGTGACCGCCGCCGAACTCGCGGCCCGGTGCGGCGGCGTGTACGGGCGACGCGCCGGACTGGTGGTGGGAGCCGGCAACAACGGCGGCGACGCCCTGTACGCCGGGGCGCTGCTGCGTCGTCGCGGAGTCGCCGTGGACGCCGTGCTGCTGGCACCCGATTCCGCGCACCCCGGCGGGCTCGCCGCGTTTCGGCGCGCGGGTGGGCGGATCGTCGAACGACTCGCGGCCGACACCGATGTCGTGATCGACGCCGTCGTCGGTCTCGGCGGGCGCGGCCCGCTCCGACCGGCCGCGGCGGAGTTGTTCGCGTCGACCGCCGCTCCCGTCCTCGCGGTGGACCTCCCGTCGGGGGTCGACCCGGACACCGGCGTGGTGCACGACCCCGCAGTGCGGGCCGAGGTCTGCGTCACCTTCGGTGAGCGTCGGCTGGCGCACCTGCTCGCCGCTCCCTCGTGCGGGCGCGTCGAAGTGGTCGACATCGGTCTGGACCTCACCGCGAGCGGTGCGCAGGACGTGGCGAGCCTGACCGACCGGGAGGTGGCGCTGCTGTGGCCGCGGCCCGGTCCGCAGGACGACAAGTACACCCAGGGCGTGGTCGGCATCGTCGCCGGTTCGGCCCGGTATCCCGGAGCCGCCGTGCTCAGCACGGCCGGTTCCGTGGCGGCGACCTCGGGTATGACCCGCTACGTCGGCGCGGCTGCCCCGCAGGTGGTGACGCACCGTCCGGAGGTAGTGGCGGTCACCGGCCTCGCCGACGCCGGCACCGTGCAGGCGTGGGTCGTCGGGCCCGGCATCGGCACCGACGGTGACGCCGAGACGCTGGTGGAGCAGGTCCTGGCCACCGAACTTCCGGTTCTGGTCGACGCCGACGGCCTCACGGTGGTCGCCCGTCGGCCCGAACTGCTCGAGCGGGCCGCGCCGACGCTGCTGACGCCGCACGCCGGAGAGTTCGAACGGCTGGCGGGCGCGCCCGTGGGGGACGACCGCCTGTCCGCGGTCCGCGCACTCGCCGCGCGGTCGGGGAGCACCGTCCTGCTCAAGGGTCGGATCACCCTGGTGGCCGCACCGGACGGCCGCGTGCTCGGCAACGACGCCGGCGGCTCGGCTGCCGCGACGGCGGGCGCCGGTGACGTCCTGTCCGGCATCGCCGGTGCCCTGCTGGCCGCCGGGACGCCGCCGCAACTCGCCGGAGCGGCCGCCGCGCGGGCGCATGCCGTGGCCGCGCGGCTGGCGAGCCACGACGGTGCCATCCCGATCGGGGCGTCCGCGCTGGCCGCGGCATTGCCCGACGCGCTCCGCGAGATCGGGGAGGCCGGCCGATGACCGTGTCGACCTCCACCGCACCGCTCACCGCGACCGTCGACCTGTCGGCGATCGCGCACAACGTCGGGGTGATCACCGAATGCGCCGGGACGTCGGTCATCGCCGTGGTCAAGGCCAACGGCTACGGTCACGGCGCCGTGCCGGTGGCCCGTGCGGCGCTCCGCGCCGGAGCGGCCGAGCTCGGCACCGCGCATCTCGCCGAGGCGCTGGCGCTGCGCGCCGCCGGGATCGACGCGCACATCACCTCCTGGCTGCACGCACCCGGCGCGGACTTCGACGCCGCGATCACCGCGGACATCGATATCGCGATCTCCTCACCGCGTCAGCTCGCGGCCGTCGTGGCGGCGGCCCGGCGCACCGGAACCACCGCCACCGTCACCGCCAAAGTCGACACCGGTCTGGGTCGCAGCGGCATCGCCCTCGACGAGTGGCCGCAGACGGCCCACGACCTGGCACAGGCACAGGCCGAGGGCGCTGTGCGACTGCGCGCGATGATGTGTCACCTGGCCTGTGGCGACGAGCCGGACAACCCGCTGAACACCGAGCAGGCGCAGCGTCTGGATGCCGCCGCCGACGACCTGCGCCGCCTGGGCGTGGTGCCGGAGCTGACGCACATCGCGAACTCCCCGGCCGCGCTGACCCGCCCGGACCTGGCTCGCGACCTGGTGCGCCCGGGCCTGGCGGTCTACGGCTGCTCGCCGATCCCGGAGCAGGGCGATTTCGGGCTGATCCCGGCGATGACGCTCACCGCCGAGGTCGCACTGATCAAACGCATCCCGGCCGGGCAGGGCGTCTCGTACGGCCACCGGTGGATCGCGCCGCGCGACACGGTCGTCGCGGTGCTGCCCGCCGGATACGCCGACGGGGTGCCGCGGTTGCTGTCCGGGCGGTTCGACGCCGTGGTCGGCGACCGCCGGTTCCCCGGGGTGGGCCGCATCTGCATGGACCAGCTGGTGATCGATCTGGGTCCCGACGGCGGCGGCGTGCGCGAAGGGGACCGGGCGGTGCTGTTCGGCCCCACCCCGGCCGGTCGCCCGCGCGTTCCCACCGCCGCGGACTGGGCGGCGGCGATCGGCACCATCGACTACGAGATCGTCAGCGGCGTCCGCGGCCGTGCCGTGCGGCGCTACGTCGGCGACGGCGCCGACGAGGCGGAAGGGACGGCGTCGTGACCGAGCCCGAGCAGCGCCGGCCGGTCGCGTGGTCGTCGGGCCTGAAAGACGTCGGTTCGCTGGGTGCCACCGTCGGCGGCAACGTGCTGCGCCGGCGACGTCGCAAGAAGCAGGGCGCGGCGGTCGACCCGCATGCCGACGTCGACTTCACCGCGATCTACAGTGACGAGTCCTCGACGGTGATCCTCGACGACGGCGTCGGGATTTCTGTGCGCACCGTCCTCACCGGCGGCGGCCTCGAGGCGCAGGCCGCGCCGTCGAAGCCCGAGGCGACCGTGATCTTTGTTCACGGCTTCACTCTGCGGATGGCCTCGTGGCACTTCCAGCGTTACGGACTGGCTCAGCGATGGGCCGACCGCCGCATCAAGATGGTCTTCTACGACCAGCGCGGTCACGGCCGCAGCGACCCCGCACCCACGGCGAGCTGCTCGATCCCGCAGCTGGGCGACGACCTCGCCGCGGTGATCCGCGCAGTCGCGCCCACCGGCCCGGTCGTCCTGATCGGGCACTCGATGGGCGGGATGACGATCATGGCAATGGCGCGCAGCAACCCGGAGATGTTCGGCTACAAGGGGCGGGTCAGCGGCGTCGGACTGATCTCGACGGCCGCGCGCGGCATCACCGAAGCCGGGCTGGGCGAGGGCCTCAACAACCCGGTCGTCGACGCCCTGCGCCTGTCCGTCCGGTACTTCCCGCGCCTGGTGCAGGCCGGGCGCGGCATCACCCGGCAGGCCGTCCAGCCGGTGCTGGTGGCCGCCAGTTTCGGCCCCGAGTACTACAGCCCGGCGACCGAGCGGGCCGTGGAGAAGATGATTCAGAACACCTCCATCTCGACGATGGTCAACTTTCTGCATGCGCTGGAGAGTCACGACGAGTCGACCGCGCTACCGGTGCTCGCGCAGGTCCCGTCGGTGGTGATGTGCGGCGACGTCGACCGGCTGACCCCGCTGCCGCTCTCGGTCCGGATGTTCTCCGAGCTCGGCGACGACTCCCGACTGGTGATCGGCGAAGGCTGCGGGCACATGCTGCCGATGGAGTATCCGGATCTGGTGAACGACGCGATCGACAATCTGGTGCAG
Organism: Gordonia iterans; assembly: GCF_002993285.1. Lineage (NCBI taxonomy): Bacteria > Bacillati > Actinomycetota > Actinomycetes > Mycobacteriales > Gordoniaceae > Gordonia > Gordonia iterans. The sequence goes on from NZ_CP027433.1 coordinate 1,377,917, forward strand.
CGGGAGCGGCCCGCCCGCGGGCGGCCGCGGATGCGGTGGTATTGGGGGCGCGATGAGCGGGCTTGAGCGTGGCGTTGCGGGCACGCGGGAACTGCCCGAACCGGCCGACACCGAGGCGTTCGGCGCCGAGCTGGCGTCGATGCTGCGCGCCGGCGACCTGGTGATCCTGGACGGGCCGCTCGGAGCGGGCAAGACGGCCCTGACCCGGGGGATCGCCGCCGGCCTGGGCGTCACCGGACGGGTGTCGTCGCCGACCTTCATCATCGCGCGGCAGCACGCCGCGGGTGCCCCGGACCGGCCGGGGCTGATTCACGTCGACGCCTACCGGCTCGACGGGCTCGACGATCTCGACGCGCTCGATCTGGACACCGACCTGGCCGACTCGGTGGTGGTGGTCGAATGGGGCGAGGGCGTCGCCGAGCGACTGGTCGACGACTATCTGCTGGTGCGCCTGCGCCGCGACGACGACTCCGAGGTCCGGCACGCGCACTGGAAATGGGTGAGCAATGAGTGAGACCCGAGTGCCGGATCGGCTGATCCTGGCGCTGGACACCGCGACGCCGTCGGTCGTGGCCGGCGTGGTCCGGCTGACCGCGGACGGGCAGCGGCAGACTCCGGCGCAGCGAGTGATCGACGATCACCGGCGGCATGCGGAGGTGCTCACCACCCTGATCCGTGAGGTGCTGGCCGACGCCGGGGCGACCGGCGCCGACCTCGACGCCGTCGTGGTGGGATGCGGGCCCGGCCCGTTCACCGGGCTCCGGGTGGGCATGGCCACCGCCGCCGCGTACGCCGACGCGCTCGACCTGCCCGTCCACGGCGTGTGCTCGCTGGACGCGATCGCCGCGGCGGTGACCGAGTCCTCCGAGGTGCTCGTGGTGACCGACGCCCGCCGGCGCGAGGCGTACTGGGCGCGCTATTCGGGCGGCGAGCGCGTCGCCGGACCGGAAGTCAGCGCACCCGGCGACGTCGACCCGGGCGGGGCGGCCGTCGTCGCCGGTACACCCGGCTTCACCGATCGCTACGGTCTTCCGGTGGCGGCGGCCACCGTTCCGACCCCGGCGTCGCTGGTGGCTGCGTACCTTTCGACAAGCTCAAGGGGCGATCTGGCGAGGGCAAGGGGCGATCTGGCGAGGGCAAGGGGCGATCTGGCGAGGGCAAGGGGCGACGCACCGCTGGTGCCGCTGTATCTGCGCCGGCCGGACGCCGTGGAGCTGAAGGACCAGCGGCGCAAGTCGCTGCTGTAGTGCGCGCGATGATCGTCGATGCGTTGACCCCGCGTGATCTGCCGCGTTGCGCGGAACTGGAGGCCGAGCTGTTCGCCGGGGACTCGCCGTGGCCGTTGACCGGATTCGTCAGCGAGCTCGCGGCCGCGCACAATCGCTACTTCGCGCTGCGCGACGAGGCCGGGGCTCCGGTGACCGGATACGCGGGCATCAGCGTGCTCGGCCCGCCCGGCGGCCACGAGTGCGAGGTGCACACCATCGCCGTCGAGCCGGGACACCAGGGGACCGGCGGCGGTCGCGCGCTGATGGACGCGATGCTGGCTGTTGCCGACGCGCACGCCGCACCGGTATTCCTGGAGGTGCGCACCGACAACGCGCCGGCGATCGCCCTGTACGAGAACTCGGGGTTCGCCGTGGCCGGCGTGCGCCGCAACTACTATCAGCCGTCCGGCGCCGATGCCTTCACCATGGTGCGGCCCGTGCGGGAGGAGGCCGGCAACCCGTGATCGTGATGGGGATCGAGAGCTCGTGCGACGAGACCGGCGTGGGGATCGTGTCGTGGGACGGTGAGTCGGCGACGCTGCTGGCCGACGAGGTGGCCAGCAGCCAGGACGAGCATGCGCGGTACGGCGGTGTGGTGCCCGAGGTGGCCTCGCGGGCGCACCTGGAGGCCATGGTGCCGACGATGCGGCGGGCGCGCGAGGCCGCCGGGATCGATCGGCCGGACGCCATCGCGGTGACGATCGGTCCGGGCTTGGCCGGGGCGCTGCTGGTCGGCGTCGCCGCGGCCAAGGCCTATGCGCTGGCGTGGGACGTTCCGCTGTACGCGGTGAACCACCTCGGTGGGCACGTCGCCGTCGACACCCTGGAGCACGGTCCGATGCCGTCGGCGGTGGCGCTGCTGGTCTCCGGCGGGCATACGCACCTGCTCGGGATCGACGATCTGGCACATCCCCTCGACGAACTCGGCACCACCATCGACGACGCGGCAGGCGAGGCCTTCGACAAGGTGGCGCGACTGCTCGACCTCGGCTATCCGGGCGGGCCGGCGATCGATGCGATGGCCCGCGACGGCGACCCGGCGGCGATCCCCTTCCCGCGGGGCCTCACCGGGCCGCGCGATGCCCCGTACGACTTCTCCTTCAGCGGCCTCAAGACGGCGGTCGCCCGGTACGTCGAGGGGGAGGTGCGCGCCGGTCGCGAGGTCCGCGTCCCGGACGTGGCGGCGTCGTTCCAGGAGGCGGTGGCCGACGTCCTGACGGCGAAGGCGATGCGCGCGTGCGCCGAGCGCGGCGTCGACACGCTGGTGCTCGGCGGCGGGGCCACGGCCAACAGCCGGATCCGGGAACTGGCCGCCGAGCGCGCCGACGCCGCGGGCGTGGACCTGCGCGTGCCCAAGCCGCGGCTGTGCACCGACAACGGGGTCATGGTGGCCACGCTGGGCGCGCATGTCATCGGCGGGGGAGCTCCGCCGTCACCGCTGACGGTGGCGACCGATCCGGGCATGTCGGTGCAGATCAGCAAGCTCTAGTGTCCCGTGTCGGAAGTTTCTCGATGGTTGCCGGGAGTCCGATGGGCGGCCGGCAAGGCGGACGAGGGAGGGATACCGGCAGGTATCCTGACCGAGGACAACGCCGCCAGACGTTCATCGGGCCCCGGCATACCGCGAAAGAACTTTCGACACGGGACACTAGACACTCAGTTCTCGCTCAGGTCCCGCCACAGCAGGTGCGCCCACCACGGCAGGTCGTGGCCGCCGGCGTACCGGGTCGACCGCACCGGCAGGCCCGCAGCTGCCAGCTCGTCGGCGAGCGCTTCGACCGGCTCGACCAGCAGGTCTTCGTAGTCGCCCACCGCCACGTGCACCGGCGCCCGAGCGCCGTGGTCGTCGCCGGCCGCCGCGAGTTCGTCGGCGATCCAGCTGCGCTCGCCGGTGAAGTCGGCCGGGCGGGCGGTCAGACCGGGCCGCCACCACATCGACGGCGAGTACGCGAGGACCTCGTCGACGGCGTCCGGGAACCAGGCCGCCGCGGCGAGGGCGGACAGTCCGCCGAGGCTCTGGCCGGCCCACACAGCCGGGCACCGGTCCCAGCCGAGCCGCCGCCGTGCCCGATCCAGCAGCTCGGCGACGGCCCGCAGGACGTCGCGGTTCGCGCCGAGCAGCCGCAACCGGGAGGCGGGCTGCGCGGGGGCGTCGATTCCAAGCAGGGCGACCGGTCGCCGCAGCCGGGATCGCGCCAGGACGCCCGGCAAGTCGCAGCGGTCGAACCACACCCCGGCGTCGAACAGCACCACCAGACGCGGCGGGCCGGGGGCGTCGCGGCCGATCGGCTCGGTGAGGCGCCACCGGACCGGGTCGCCGGAATCCGGATCGGCGTCGAGCGGGCCGGCGGCGGCGAGGGCGATCGCGGGCCGGCCGGTGCGGCGCCAGCGGGACAGATCCGGTGCCCCGTCGGTGCGCAGCACCGAGCCGAACGGCGAGGCCACGGAGTCGGCATTCGCGGGATCGTTCACCGCGCCGCGGGCCACTGCGCGCGAGAAGTGCACGCGGCCGTCGACGAAGGCGGGGTCGTCGTCGGCACAGACGTAGAAGCGATACGACGCCATGGCGCCCCGCGGAACGCGGAACTCGGTGGACCAGCGGCCCGACCGGTCCCGGCGCATCTGTCCGTCGGCGGCACGGGGGCCTTCGGTGATCCGGTTGACCCAGGCGAAGACCCCGGCGGCGTCCGGGGCGCCGTCGTAGGCGAGCGTGACACGCTGGTGCGACGGGTCGTCGGGATCGTCGTCGAGCGCCGGAGTCAGTTGAGGTGGCGGGGGTTCGATGAGAGCCAGGTTAGCCGTCCGACCGAACTGGCGGCCCCAAGGGTTGAGTGCTGGCACTCGCGTGGGTAGAGTGCTAGGCGGCTGACGGATCACCGCCGCGGCACCCGCGACGACGCGGCACCCGAACCCCAGCCGACAACTCTGAACGAATCACACGAAACGAGAAGGACTGACATCGTGGCAGGCGTGAACATCAAGCCGCTTGAGGACAAGATCCTTGTGCAGGCCATCGAGGCCGAGACGACCACCGCTTCCGGTCTGGTCATCCCGGATTCGGCCAAGGAGAAGCCCCAGGAGGGCAAGGTCATCGCCGTCGGCCCCGGCCGCTGGGATGACGAGGGCGAGAACCGTATCCCGGTCGACGTCGCCGAGGGCGACACCGTCATCTACAGCAAGTACGGCGGCACCGAAATCAACTACGACGGTCAGGCCTACCTGATCCTGTCGGCGCGCGACATCCTCGCCGTCGTCGGCTGATCACCGCCAGACCGCACACAGAACCGCCCCGGCAGGAATCCTGCCGGGGCGGTTCTGTCGTTCGGTGGTCGAGCCTGTCGTTCGGTGGTCGAGCCTGTCTTCGGTGGTCGAGCGGAGTCGAGACCCCCGTCAGGATGCCAGCGAGTGCGCGGGGCGCCGGCGCCGGAGCAGATGCCGGTCGTGCTCGGTCAGGCCGCCCCAGATTCCGTACACTTCGTCGACGGCGAGCGCGTGCGAGCGGCACTGCTCGATCACCGGGCACGATGCGCAGATCTGCTTGGCGCGGCGCTCACGCTGCATGCGGGCGTGGCCGCGTTCCCCCTCGGGGTGGAAGAACACCGAGGAGTCCAGCCCGCGGCAGTCGCCCAGGCGCTGCCAGTCCCAGAAGTCGGCGTTCGGCCCGGGCAGTCGGTCTGCGGTGATGGTCACGGCGCACTCCCTATTCTCAGTGGTTCTCCAGTGGTCCTCAGGTGATCCGCTGGCTTGCATCGCTCACGCTAGGGTGTGCAAATCTGACGAGTCAAACAGCCTCTGCAAGGGTTCTGAGCAGCAATTTTTCCGCAAGGTTAACGGACGGAACTGCTCCTGCGGTTTCGCCGGAGCCGCGTAACGCGGAGTAAACATGTCGGTGACGCACAGGCATCGGCGACGGCTGGATGTCACCGAGTGTTACGCCCCGCGAAATCCGATGAGATGAGGATCATGATCGATGCGCCGACCGGCCGGCACCACTGGGAGCGGGCTGTGGAGTTCGGAGCCCACGGACGGGTCGCCGCCGCGCGCACGGTGCTCGACGAGGTCGCCGCGGCCGCCGGTACCTCCGCGGCGGTGACCTCTCTCGCGGCCAGCACCCGAGGTTCGCTGATCCGGCAGGCGGGCGGGCACCGGGCCGCGCGGGCCGCCGACGGGCGGGCCTGTGGGCTGGCCTCGGCTGCGGCGACCGGGCAGGGCGGCCCTTGGCTCGCGGCGGCCTGGGTGGACGGGCTCGTCGGGCTCGCCGCCGACGGGCTGGGCGTCGCCGACTTCGCCGGGTCGCGCGCGCTTCTGGACCGGGCCGACCGATTCCTCGGCGAGCACTTCCCGCCGGGGCCGGACGAGGCCGGCGAGGAGCTGGAGTGGTGCACCGTGCCGCGTGTCCGGTTGCGCGTGTCGTGGGTGCGCACCGAGTGGGGGCTGTACTCCGGCGACCTCGACACCGCCCGGTCCGCGTCGGCCGCCTCTCAGATCCTCGCCGAACGGCTGCCCTCGCCGCGGCACCGACTCAAGACCGAACTCATCGCCGCGGCGGTGGCGGCGGCGGCCGGTGACACGCCCGGGGCGCGGCGCGCCGCCCGGGAGGTCTTCGACCGCACCGGGGAACTGGGGCTGGCGCCGCTGCGCTGGGCGGCGGCGACGCTGCTGACCGGGGTGACGCCCGGGGGCGGAGAGTATCCGGCGGAGGCCGACCGCCTGCGTGCGATCCTGGCCCGTCGGGGCATGCCGATCGCGCCCCTGACCCTCGGGGAGCGGCACGGTCGATAAGCTCGTGCGAACGGAACCAGAGGCGATGTAACACTTCGAGCACAGCGAGACGATGAAACTGACAGGTGAGGCGCTGGACCAGAAGGTCCGGGAAGCGGCACGCGGGGACCGCGCAGCGCTGAGCTCAGTGCTCGAGAGTGTGCGAGAACCCGTTCTCCGCTACTGCCGGGCACGGATGGGTGCCGGCGAACGGCACCTGTTCTCGGCCGACGATGTGGCGCAGGAGGTGTTGATGGCGGTGATGACGGCGGTGCCCCGGTACCAAGACCAGGGGCGCCCGTTCATGGCGTTCGTCTACGGCATCGCCTCGCACAAGGTCGCCGATGCCATGCGCTCGGCGGCCCGCGTGAAGGCCGATCCGGTCGACGCCGTGCCCGAATCCATCGACACGTCCACCGGGCCCGAGCAGCGCGCGCTCGACAGCGACGCCAGCCGCCGGATGGCCCGGCTGCTGGAGAACCTGCCGGAGAAACAGCGCGAGATCCTCGTATTGCGCCTGGTGGTCGGCATGTCGGCAGAGGAGACCGCCGAAGTGGTCGGGAGCAGCGCCGGAGCGGTCCGCGTCGCGCAGCACCGGGCGCTGGCGAAACTGAAGAAGCTCATGACCCAGGGAGGTGAACGGTGACTGACGACCAGATCCGCGCGGCGGGCGGACCGAACGACGACACCGTGTCCGTCGACCTGAACGCCGTCCGGCACGACGACGAGTTCCTCGATGCTCTGATCGTCGGCAGCGCACTGCCGCTGTCCGACGCGGCGGAGCGCGAGCTGGGCGGACTGCTGTTCGCCTGGCGCACCGAGTCACTGGCCGCGCCGGCACCGGTGCAGCCGACGCTCGCCGACGTCGAGAAGGCGATCGCCGCGCAGGAGACGACGGCCAAGCGACGCGCAGCCACGCGCCACCTGCGGCTGATCTCCGGTGCCGCCGCGATCACCGCCGTCGCCGCGGCTGGCCTGCTGGTTCTCTCGGAGAACTCACAGCCCGGCGATCCGCTGTGGAACGTCAAGAAGGTCGTCTTCGCCGAGGAGGCGACGCAGACTCAGGCGACCGTCGACGTGCAGAACAATCTCGAGCGCGCCGAAGAGGCGCTGGCGGCCGGCGACACGGGCAAGGCCGTCGAGCTGGTCGATCGCGCCGAGCGTGACCTGCGTCCGGTCAGCGACCCGGCGACCCGCGAACGCATGCAGCAGTGGATCAAGCGGTTGCGCGACGACGACGGCCAGCCGGACGATCCGCTGTCCGCCGCCCGGAGTTCGGACGCGGCGTCGCTGCCGACCGATGTCACCAGCGACTCCGAAGCGCCGACGTCGGTGACCGTGACGGTGACGCCCAGCGGGCCCTCGTCGCAGCCGTCGTCACCTCCGCCGTCGTCGTCGACGCCGTCCTCGCCGTCGTCGTCGGTTCCGCAGTCGTCCGGGTCGCCGTCTCGTCCGGCTTCAGAGCAGGTCTCACCGGTTCCCAGCCGCTGACCGGCAGGAGAACGGCCCGTGCGGCCGGAGTTCAGCGCCGGTCGCGGAACAAGGCGTGCGCGTCGGCGAAGCCCCGGCAGTAGTCCCAGGTCACATAGTCTTCCGGACGCGGATCCAGGGCCGGCTCGTGCGGGCGCACCGAACCGTCGGCCAGCAGCTGAAGCAGGCTGGCGCGCAGCATGTCCCAGTCGTGGAAGTGATCTTCGCGACAGTCCTCACACACGACGACGAGTCCACGGATGCCGCGAGGGGCGAGAAGTCGCTGATACACCTCGAGATCGGCGAGATCTTCGGTGACCGCCTCGCGCTCCTGATCGTCCAGCGGCACACCGGGTTCCAGCGCGTCGAGGGCTGCGGCGGGATCGCTCGGATCGTCGGCGAACGGATCCGGCGGCATGCCGGGAGGAAAGTGGTCGTGCACGGTTCCACCGTAGCCGATCCGGCCCACTGCGGTCTCCCTCCCACTCCGTCGATACGATGGACGGATGACGCACGTACGCACCGGTGGAGACGATCCCGACAAGGTCGCAATGCTCGGCCTGACCTTCGACGACGTACTACTTCTGCCCGCCGCGTCGGAGGTGGTTCCGAACGGTGTGGACACCTCCTCGAAGCTCACTCGGGACATCACGCTCAACGTGCCGCTGGTGAGTTCGGCGATGGACACCGTCACCGAGGCCCGGATGGCGATCGCGATGGCCCGCGCCGGCGGCATGGGTGTGCTGCACCGGAATCTGTCGGTCGAGGCGCAGGCGTCGTCGGTGGAGACCGTCAAGCGCTCGGAAGCCGGCATGGTCACCGATCCGGTCACCTGCTCCCCGGACAACACCCTCGACGAGGTCGACCGGATGTGCGCCAAGTACCGCATCTCCGGCCTTCCGGTGGTCGACGCCGGCGGTGACCTGGTCGGCATCATCACCAACCGCGACATGCGCTTCGAGCACGACCAGTCCCGCAAGGTCGCCGAAGTGATGACGCCCGCACCGTTGATCACCGCGCAGGAGGGCGTCTCGGCCGAGGCCGCGCTGGGGCTGCTGCGTCGACACAAGATCGAGAAGCTGCCGATCGTCGACGGCGCGGGCCGCCTCACCGGGCTGATCACCGTCAAGGATTTCGTCAAGACCGAGCAGCATCCGAACGCGACCAAGGACGCCGACGGGCGCTTGCTGGTGGGCGCGGCGGTCGGCGCCGGCGACGAGGCCTGGTCGCGGGCGATGGCGCTGGCCGACGCCGGTGTCGATGTGCTCGTGGTCGACAGCGCCCACGGACATTCGCGCGGCGTGCTGGACATGATCGCCCGGCTCAAGGGTGAACTGAACGGACGGGTGCAGCTGATCGGCGGCAACGTCGCCACGCGCGGTGGCGCCCAGGCGCTCATCGATGCCGGCGTCGACGCGGTCAAGGTGGGTGTCGGACCCGGTTCCATCTGCACCACCCGCGTGGTCGCGGGCGTGGGCGCGCCGCAGATCACGGCGATCCTGGAGGCGGTGGCAGCGTGCAAGCCTGCCGGGGTTCCGGTGATCGCCGACGGCGGTCTCCAGTACTCGGGCGACGTCGCCAAGGCGCTGGCCGCCGGCGCGTCGACGGCGATGCTCGGCTCCCTGCTGGCCGGTACCGCAGAGTCTCCGGGCGAGCTGATCCTGGTCAACGGCAAGCAGTTCAAGAGCTACCGCGGCATGGGTTCACTGGGCGCCATGCAGGGCCGAGGTCAGGGCAAGTCGTACTCCAAGGACAGGTACTTCCAGGACGACGTGCTCGCCGAGGACAAACTCGTCCCCGAGGGCATCGAGGGCCGGGTGCCGTTCCGCGGTCCGCTGGCGCAGGTGATCCATCAGCTGGTCGGCGGTCTGCGTGCCGCCATGGGTTACACCGGTGCGCATTCCATCGCCGAGCTGCAGGAGGCGCAGTTCGTGCAGATCACCGCGGCCGGTCTCAAGGAGTCCCACCCGCACGACGTCACCCTGACGGCCGAAGCGCCCAACTACTACACCCGCTGAACCAGAGAAAGGCGCGATCCTCGTGCGTGACCTCGTCGAATTCGGGATGGGCCGGACCGCCCGCCGGACCTATGAACTCGAAGACATCTCGATCGTGCCGTCCCGGCGGACCCGATCGTCGAAGCACACCTCGACCGCCTGGCAGATCGACGCCTACCGGTTCGAGATGCCGTTCCTGAATCACCCCACCGATGCTCTCGGCTCGCCCGAGTCGGTGATCGCGCTTGGCCGGCTCGGGTCGCTCGGCGTCCTCAACGGCGAGGGCCTGTGGGCCCGGCACGACGACGTCGAGGCCAAGATCGGCGAGTTGATCGACATCGCCGAGAACGACCCGGATCCGGCCGCGGCGGTTCGCCGGCTGCAGCAGCTGCACGCCGCGCCGATCCGCTCCGACCTGCTCGCTGCCGCGGTCTCGACGGTGCGCGAGGCCGGGGTGACCACCGCGGTCCGGGTCAGCCCGCAGCACGCGCCGGAGCTGACGCCCGCGCTGCTGGAGGCGGGACTGGAGATCCTCGTCGTGCACGGCACGATCATCTCCGCCGAGCACGTGACACTGGTCGACACCGGCAGCGAGGACGGGCTCCTCGCCGAACCGCTGAACCTGAAGACGTTCATCTCCGATCTGGACATCCCGGTGATCGCCGGCGGCGTGCACGACCACCGCACAGCTCTGCACCTGATGCGAACCGGGGCCGCCGGTGTGATCGTCGGCTACGGCTCCGCAGAGGGGGCGACGACGACCAACGAGGTGCTGGGCATCGGCGTGCCGATGGCGACCGCGATCGCCGACGCCGCTGCGGCGCGGCGCGACTACCTGGACGAGACCGGTGGCCGCTACGTGCACGTGATCGCCGACGGCGACCTGCACACCTCCGGCGACGTCGCGAAGGCGATCGCCTGCGGCGCCGACGCGGTGTCGCTGGGCACCCTGCTGGCTGCGTCGGAGGAGGCGCCGGGACGGGGCTGGTACTGGCCGTCGGCCGCCGCGCACCCGGACACACCGCGCGGCGCGCTCCTTCAGGTGGCGCCCGCGGAGGGCCGCGCGAGCCTGCAGCGGGTGCTGACCGGACCGTCGGACGATCCGGACGGACTCCTCAACGTGGTCGGCGCGCTGCGCCGATCGATGGCCAAGGCGGGCTACGCCGATCTCAAGGAGTTCCAGAAGGTCGGTCTGTCGGTGCGCGGATGACCGTACGCTGAGGTCGTGGAGTCGATGGAGGACGTCTTCAGCTGGGTCGCCGTCGCCTTCGAGGCGCTCGGCGCGACGTCGATGGTGGTCGGATTCCTGATCGCCATCGTGCTGGGCGGTCGAGCGCTGCTGCGCGGTCAGGACGGCGGTGCCGCCTTCCAGACGGTGCGCCGGACCCTGGCCGGTGCGATCATGCTCGGTCTGGAGATCCTGGTCGCGGCCGATCTGATCCGGACCATCACGTCGAACCCGTCGCTCGAGGAGGCCGCGATCCTGGGGCTGATCGTGCTGATCCGGACCGTGCTGTCGCTCTCCATCCAGATCGAGATCGAGGGCGTGCTGCCGTGGAAGCGCGCGCTGCTGACCAGCGGTGCGAGCGTCGTCGCCGACGAGGTCACGCGCGCCAAGTAAGGGCGGGCTTCCTATCCTGATTGTGACAACAATCATTAGTATCTTTCACTATGGCGAGCACTGACTTCGACGTCCTCATCATCGGATCCGGTTTCGGCGGCAGCGTGAGCGCGTTGCGGCTGGTGGAGAAGGGGTACCGGGTCGGCGTGATCGAAGCCGGCCGCCGCTTCGAGGACCACCAGTTCGCCAAGACCAGCTGGCGGCTCAACAAGTTCGTCTGGGCACCCAAGCTCGGGTTGATGGGGATCCAGCGCATCCATGTCCTCAAGGACGTGATGATCCTGGCCGGTGCAGGCGTCGGGGGCGGATCGCTCAACTACGCCAACACCCTGTACAAGCCGCCGACCCCGTTCTTCACCGACCCCCAGTGGAATCACATCACCGACTGGGAGGACGAGCTGACCCCGCACTACGAGCAGGCGCGGCGGATGCTCGGGGTGGTGACCAATCCGACGTTCACCAACTCCGATCGCATCATGAAGGAGGTCGCCGAGGAGATGGGGGCCGGCGAGACCTTCGGACCCACCCCGGTCGGCGTCTTCTTCGGCGCGAAAACCGGCGGGGAGGGCACGCCCGGCCAGACCGTCGACGATCCGTACTTCGGGGGCGCGGGTCCGCGCCGCACCGCGTGCACCGAGTGCGGCGCGTGTATGACCGGCTGTCGGGTCGGGGCCAAGAACACGCTGATGAAGAACTACCTCGGGATGGCCGAGGCCAACGGCGCGACGATCATCGACCGCACCACCGTCGACCGTCTCGAGCAGCGCTCGGACGGTACCTGGGTGGTCGGGACGCACGGGTCGTCGTCGTGGGGACCGCTGGGAGCGCGACGACGCCAGTTCACCGCGGACAACGTGATCGTCGCGGCCGGCACGTTCAACACGCAGCGCCTCCTGCACCATGCCAAGTACTCGACGCTGCCGAAGCTGTCGGACGCGATGGGCGAGCTGACCCGCACCAACTCCGAGTCGATTCTGGGCGCGCAGTCCGCCAAGTACGATCCGGCCGACGACTTCTCCGAGGGCGTGGCGATCACGTCGTCGTTCCATCCGGCATCGAACACGCACATCGAACCGGTCCGCTACGGCAAGGGCAGCAACGCCATGGCCTACCTGCAGACGCTGCTCACCGACGGCGGCACCCGGCGACACCGCTTCGGGCAGTTCCTCAGGGCGGTGCTGAAGAACCCGTTCCTGCTGGTGCGGCTCCTGATGGTCCGCAAGTGGAGTCAGCGGACGGTGATCGCGCTGGTGATGCAGAACAACAACAACTCCCTGACCACCTTTGTGCGCAAGCGCGGACCGCTGAAGTACGTGACCAGCAAGCAGGGCAAGGGCGAGCCGAACCCGACGTGGATCCCGGAGGGCAACGAGGCCACGCGCCGGATCGCCGACAAGCTGCCCGGCGGCATTGCCGGCGGCACCTGGGGCGACATCGTCAACATGCCGATGACCGCGCACTACCTCGGCGGCTGCGTGATCTCCGACGATCCGTCGACCGGCGTGATCGACCCGTACCTGCGCGTGTGGAATTACCCGTCGCTGTACGTGACCGACGGCGCGGCGATCTCGGCGAACCTGGGCGTGAACCCGTCGCTGTCGATCTGCGCGCAGGCCGAACGCGCCGCATCGCTGTGGCCGAACAAGGGGGAGACCGACCCGCGCCCGGCGCAGAGCGAAGGCTATCGGCGCATCACTCCGGTGCCGCCGGTGAAGCCGGTCGTGCCCGAGGGCGCGCCCGGTGCGTTGCGCTTGCCGATCACCCCGGTGTCGTCCACTGCAGCGTCGTCCACTGGGGCGTCGTCCACTGTGGTCCGCGAGGCCGCGTCGAAGCCGCGCGCGGCAGAGGACGTCGTCGCCGAGCAGAGCGGGGCCGACTCCTGAGGGGCTTCATGCGGTGGTGACGAAGTCCTTCTGCCGGATCAGCAGAAGCGCGGCGACACCTCCGGCCAGCGCGACGCAGCCGCTGATGACGAAAAGGTGGTTCATGCCGTCGGCGAACGCAGTGCCGATCGCCTGGGCGACGTCGGCGCGGTAGCCGGGCGGGACGTGTACCAGCATCCGCGCCTGTTCACCCGAACTGACGGCGCCAGAGATCGCGTGGACGTCGACGGCGGGGGCGTCGTCCAGTCGCTGTTGCAGGCCGCGGGAGATCGCCGAGGAGAAGGGAGTGCCGTAGACGGCGATCCCGACGGCGATGCCGATCTGACGGAAGGTGTTGTTGACGCCGGAGGCCATGCCCGAGCGGTCGACGGTCACCACACCCACGGCGGTCGAGGCGAGCGGTGGATTCACCAGGCCGGCGCCGACGCCGGCGATGACGAATCCAGCGATCAGGTGGGTCCACGAGCTGTCGGCGTCCAGGCCGAGCATGGTGAACAGGCCGACGCCGACCAGCATCAGGCCGGGCCCGATCATCCAGCGTGCGGGGACCTTGTCGGTGAGCCGGCCGGCGACGGTCGCGACCACCATGGTGACCCCGGAGAACACCAGAAGCCGTAAGCCGGCCTGGAAAGCGCTGTAGCCGAGCTGATTCTGCAGGTACAGCACGAAGTACACAGAGGACCGTGGTGTCGGTCCACGAGGTGTCGCCCGCTTCGGTGAAGGCGTAGACCAGTGCGAAGAGTCCGCCGGTGAACGTGAGCATCCCGGCCCAGTCGATTCGGCGGGCCTGCGGCGCCTTGGATTCGCGCATCACGAGGAAGGTCAGGAGCAGAGCGAGGGCGCCGACCGGCACGTTGACGTAGAAGATGCCCCGCCAGCTGAAGCCGGTCGTGATCGCTCCGCCGAGGATCGGGCCCACCGCGGTGGCGATGCCGGTGACCGCTCCCCAGACGCCGAATGCGATGCCGCGTTCGCGGCCGGTGAAGGTGGCGGCGAGGATCGCGAGCGACGTCGCGAACAGCATGGCGCCGCCGACGCCCTGGGCCGCGCGCGAACCGATCAGCATCTCCGGGCTCACCGCCGCGCCGCAGAGTGCGGAGCCCGCGGTGAACACCACCAGGCCGAGTCCGAAGACCAGTCGCCGGCCGAAGCGGTCGGAGAGCGATCCCGCGGTCAGCAGCAGCGCGGCGAGGGAGAGCGCGTAGGCGTCGGTGACCCATTCGAGCTGGGTGAACGAGGCACCCAACTCGCGTTCCATGTCGGGCAGCGCGACCATCACGATGGTGACGTCGAGCAGCAGCATGAACGTCCCGAGACAGACGACCACCAGGGTCCACCATCTGCGCGCCACGAGATTCCCCTCCGCCGGATCCCGACCCGGACCGTCGTGGCGCGCCAGGGCTAGTGAATCATGCGGCGGCGCATCGGGGAGCGGATCGGTGCAGGGCTCCGTAGGAGCAGAGTTCAGATGTAGAGTGCCGGCTCCGCGTACGGGTCGACGGCCTCGGCGCCGGGCCGGGTCTTGGCGGCGACGCCCACAGCCACATACCCGGCCGGGACGTCGTGCACGACGACGGCGTTGGCGCCGACCTTCGCGTCGTCGCCGAGGGTGATCGGGCCGAGCACCTTGGCGCCGGCGCCGATCAGGACCCGGTCGCCGACCGTCGGGTGCCGCTTTCCCGTGGACATGCTGGTGCCGCCGAGGGTGGAGCCGTGGAACATGAGGACGTCCTCGCCGATCTCGGCCGTCTCCCCGATCACCACGCCCATGCCGTGGTCGATGAAGAACCGGCGGCCGATCGTGGCGCCCGGATGGATCTCGATTCCGGTGAGGAACCGGGCGACCTGGGAGAGCAGTCGTGCCGGGAGCCGCAGGGGCAGGGAACTGGTCCACATCCGGTGGGCCACGCGGTGGAACCACAGGGCGTGCACCCCGGGATAGGCCAGCGCCACGACCAGGCGGGACCGGGCCGCCGGGTCGCGATCGCAGGCCGCTTGCAGATCCTCGCGCAAAGTGCGCAGCAGCGGTCTGTGCGCCAGCGGACTCGGCGGCCGCGGACTCGGCGGCCGCGGACTCTGCGGGTCGGACATCTAGTCCACGAGCCCTTCGAAGAGCGGGGTCGACAGGTAGCGTTCGCCGAAGTCGGGCAGCACCACGACGATGGTCTTGCCGTCGAACTCCGGACGCTGGGCGACCTGCACGGCCGCCGCCAGGGCGGCACCGGAGGAGATGCCCACCAGCAGGCCCTCCTCGGTGGCGGCGCGGCGGGCCCACTCGATGGCGGTGCCGGCGTTGACGTCGATCACCTCGTCGTACACGCTGCGGTCGAGCACCTCGGGCACGAAGTTCGCACCGAGACCCTGGATCTTGTGCGGTCCGGGCTCGCCGCCGTTGAGGATCGGCGATTCCTCGGGTTCGACGGCGAACACCTTGACGTCGGGGTTCTGTTCCTTGAGGTAGTTGCCGGCGCCGGACACGGTGCCGCCGGTGCCGATGCCGGACACCAGCGCGGCCACCTGTCCGTCGGTGTCGGTCCAGATCTCCGGACCGGTGGTGGCGTGGTGGATGGCGGCGTTGGCCGGGTTGGCGAACTGGCGGGCCAGTACGGCCCCGGGGCGCTCGGCGGCGATCTCCTCGGAGCGGCGGACGGCGCCCGCCATCCCCTCGGCGCCCGGGGTCAGGATCAGTTCGGCGCCGAACGCGCGGAGCAGGGCACGACGCTCCTTGGACATGGTCTCGGGCATCGCCAGCACCACCCGGTAGCCGCGGGCGGCGCCGACCATGGCCAGGGCGATGCCGGTGTTGCCGCTGGTGGCCTCGACGATGGTGCCGCCCGGCGGCAGCGTGCCGTCGGCCTCGGCGGCGTTCACGATGGCGACCGCGAGGCGGTCCTTGACCGAGTTCGCCGGGTTGTAGAACTCGAGCTTGGCGAGCACAGTGGCACCGGCGCCGTCGGTGATCCGGTTGAGGCGGACGAGCGGGGTGCGACCCACAACGGTGGTCACATCGTCGAAGACATTCGAAGACACGGTTGATCCTTTGACTCAGGTGGTCGTTTACGTCTGATTCGAGCCTAGTCGAGGCCGCGTGCGGCCAGGGTGTCTGCGAAGCCGTCCGCGGTCTCCAGGGCGGCCAGCACCGCGGGCACGAACAGCACCCGCGGTCCCCAGCGCAGCCCCCGGGCACGTCGTGCCTGGTCCACCTGGGTGAAGACTTCCGCGATGAGCGGGATGGAGCGGATTGTCAAGGCTAGAGCCATCGCGATTAAATCTGTGCGGACTCCGAATCGCTCCAGGGGCCGGAGCGCTCGCACGACGGTGTCCAGCAGGTCGGTGGTGCGGGTGGTCAGGGTGATCACCGCCGCCAGGCCGATCGAGGCGAGGAGGATGCCGCCGATCACCGCGGCCTTGCGCCAGTCGACCAGCACCCACTGCAGCGCGACGATGACCGCCACCATGAACATGGCGCCGCGCATCAGGGGCCACGCCCGTACGGGCCCGATGCCTGCGAGCGCGAACACGCCCAGCACCGATCCCAGCGCGACCGCTGCACCCGTCGGAGTGGTCACGACGATGCTGATCGCCACGATCGCTGCGACGAGAGCGACCAGCTTGAACCCCGCGGGCAGGCGGTGGATCGGCGAGGCCCCGGGCACATAGGTGCCGAGCATGGTCATCGAAGGGTCACTCCGGCGCCTGGTCGACGTCGATCATCCACGGGACGCCGAAGCGGTCGGTGCACATGCCGAAGCCCTCCGACCAGAAGGTCTTGGCGATCGGCATCTGCGCCTCGCCGCCGTCGGCGAGCTGCTCGTAGACGCGTTCGGCGGCCGCCAGGTCCGGTGCCGTGTAGGACACCGAGAAGCCGACCTTGCGGCCGTCGTCGCCGGTGGGATCGTCCGAGCCCATGAGGAGGGCGTTCTCGCCGAGGCGCAGGGACGCGTGCATCACCGACTCGTCCGGTGTTCCCGGCATCCGGTCTTCGGCCGGGACGTCGCCGTTGCGCATCACGGTGACCTCGCCGCCGAAGATCTCACCGTAGCGTTCGAATGCTGCGGCGCAGTCGCCGCTGAAGAAGAGGTATGCGTGGAAGGACATTGTGCTCACCGCCGTTCTGCGTTGGGGAGGTGCCTGTTCAGTATGCGCCGCGGTTACGACATGAGGCGGCGGTAGAAGGAGATCGCCGGGGCGGGTTCGTCGTCGGCGACGACGCGGCCGTCGTCGAGGACCAGCACGCGATCGTAGGCGGCCAGCATGTCGAGGTGGTGGGTCAGGACGACGAGCTGTTCGTCGAGGCCGGCGAGGACGTCGCGCAGCATGGTCGCGTTCCGCAGATCGAGCATGGTGGTGGGCTCGTCGGCGATCAGGATCGACGGTCCGAGAATCATGATCGAGGCGAGTGCGAGCAACTGCTTCTGGCCGCCGGACAGGGTGTGCGCGGGCTGGTCGGCGTGATCCGACAGCCCGAACCCGGCGAGCGCGTCGAGGGCGCGTCGTCGTCGTTCGGTTCTGTCGGACACTGTGCGGGTGAGGGAGAGCTCGATGTCCTCGACGACGGTGGGCATGATGATCTGCCGGTCCGGGTCGGAGAAGATGAAGCCGACCTGCCGGCGTACCTTGCGCTTGTTCTTCGCGACGTTCAGGCCGTTGACGGTGACCGTTCCGGCATCGGGGAGGACCAGGCCGTTGATCATCCGGGCCAGGGTCGACTTGCCGCTGCCGTTGGCGCCGATGATCCCGATCCGGTGCTGGGTGAGCTCGAGCGTCACGTCCTTCAGGACCTCCCGGTCACCGAAGGAATGCGAGACGGCGTCGAACTCGACCGTGGTCATGCGGGGTCGGCGTGCCGGCTGAACTGGTTGCGGCGCAGCCGCAGGGGAGCGATCAGGCCGGGCCGTCCGCGATGGATGCCTGCCGCGACCAGAGCCGCGATGACCGCCTTGATCACGTCGCCGGTCAGGTAGGGGGTCATGTACCCCATCACGACGGAGAAAGGCAGGTCGGCGGCCACCATGTAGTAGGGGATCCCGCACAGGTAGATGACGACGACGCCGCCGAGGAAGTTCGCGATCACACCGAGCCAGATCCGGTACCTGGGCATCATGAACGCCGTCAGCACGCCGATGACGAAGGCGCCCGGGAGGAAGCCCAGAAAGAAGCCGCCGCGTCCCGGGGTGGCCAGTGAAGTCATGCCGTTGATCCAGCCGGCGAGGATCGGCAGACCGACCAGGGCGAGGACCATGAAGATGACCACGGCGAGGGTGCCCTTGCGCGGCCCGAGGACCGCGCCGGCGAGCATCACCCCGAGCGTCTGCAGGGTGATCGGGATACCGCTGGCGAGATTGAACGCTCCTGGGATGCCGAGCACCACGATCAGGGCGGCGAAGACCGCGGCCTGAGTGAGGTCGCTGACGGAGAACTTGAGAAAGCCTGGCACACGACAAGGTTAGGTCGCCCTGAGCGCTGGGGTGGTCGGCGGGGCCGACACGGGACTGTCAGCGCGGGTCGGCGAACTCCGTGAGCGCGGCGACCACGGACTCCGCATCGACCTCGACGTCCGCCAGGGCCGCGCGGAGGCCGTCGTCCAGTGCCGCGAGCTCAGCGGTCATCTCGGCATGCACCGACCGCCCCAGGTCGCTGAGGTGCACGTGCACTTTGCGCCGATCGACCAGACTGGGGCTTCGGTAGACCAGGGATCGGGTGACCAGCCGGTCGACGGCGCGCGTCAGCGACGCACCCGAGGAGAGACTCCGTGCGGACACCTCGGACATGAACAGACCCTCGCCGGCGCTCAGCGCATCCAGGATCAGCCACTCGTCGGCGGTGAGTCCGAACGCGCCGCCGACCGCCGAGGCGGCGACCTGCAGGCGGTGGCCGTGCAAGAGCAACGCCTTGAGAACGACGGGGGACGCGGGCGACGTGATCGTCGCGCCGCGGTCGTCGTGGACGTCGCTCATGACTCGCTCCCGTACGGCCTAGAAATATCGACTATTGAAATAGAATCATCTGAAAGCATACCCTGCGTGAGCGCGCTGTCATCGGTGAGCGGGATCGCCGTTCCCCGCAGACGTGACCGGAAGTGCAGTGACGGAGGTGGCCACGGTGCCGGAGAGTTCGGCAGCGGGCGCGGACGCGTTCCGGATCGGGATGGTGATTCCGCTGCAGGGTCCCGGTGGGATCTTCGGACCGTCGTGCTTGAGCGCCATCGGCACTCCGTGGAGGGGACCGCGATACTCACCGGCGGAGATCTCCTGCTCGGCCCGCTTCGCCTCGGCCATAGCTGCGTCGTCGCGGAAGCTGACGTACGCGTTGATGACGTCGTTCTCGGCGTGGGCGTATTCGAGGAGTCGCTCGGTGACCTCGACAGGGGAGACCTGCCGGGTGCGGATCAATTCGCCGAGTGCGGTCGCCGACTGGTTGAGAAGCTCGTCAGCCATGGTGATCGCCCCCGGGGATGTTGCGGAGCGCGATGTCCGCGTCCGCCGTGTCGACGGTGGTCAGGTCCCGCCGCAGTCCGGCGATCTGTTGCCAAGTGGATTCGATGCGGGCGAGTTCGCCGGCGTCGGGGTGGAGCCCCTTGGCGGCGAGCACGTCCTTGATGGACAGCGTCATCGTGTTCTCCGAACGTCAATGTCATTTGAAACTGTTCCAAATGGAACAGTTTCAAAATAGGTGAACTGGATCACGTTGTCCGGTGAATCGCGAAACCCGGTCGTGCGCGTGGCGGCGGGGTCGTGACCGATGGGCGGTTGACGGCACCGGTGCACGGGCCTAGCGTCGGCGCGATGGTGACCGAGAACGGGACGACCGCTGCGCGAGTGATGTGGTTCCGCCGGGATCTGCGGCTCGCCGATCATCCCGCGCTCACCGCGGCCGCGGACGGCGCCGACGTGGTGGGCCTCTACGTTCTCGATCCGCGACTGCTCGCCGCAGCGGGACCGCGAGCGCGACGGTTGGTCTCGTCGCTGGCCGCGTTCCAGGAGGCGACCGACGGCGCCCTGGTGATCCGGACCGGCGATCCGGAGGTGGTGGTCCCGCAGGTCGCCGCACAGGTCGGAGCCGGGCAGGTGCACATCAGTGCGGAGACGCGCCCCTACGGTCGCCGACGGGACAGCCGCGTCGGTCAGGCGCTGCGCGAGGCGGGCGTCGCACTGGTCGCGACCGGCAGTCCGTACGCCGTCACGCCCGGCCGTGTCCGAACCGCATCCGGTGATCCCTATCGGGTGTTCACGCCCTTCCTGCGGGCATGGCGCGAACACGGGTGGCGGCGGCCGCTGCCGCCTGCGACGGTCCGGTGGCGCCGGTCGGTCGAGTCCGAACGCCTGCCCGAGGTCGACGGTCTCCTCGACCGGGCAGGTGGAGCGGGCGAGGACGCGGCCCTCCGGCAGTGGGCCGGTTTCCTCCGGGGCGGCCTGCGACGATACGGGGACGAGCGTGATCGCCCCGACCTGGACTCGACCAGCCGGCTGTCGATTCCCTTGACCTACGGGGAAATCCATCCGCGTACGCTGCTCGCCGATCTCGCTGACCGCACGGACCTGTCCGGGCCGGCGGGGAGCGAATCGATCGACAAGTTCGTCACCGAGCTGGCGTGGCGCGAGTTCTACGCCGATGCGCTGTGGCATCGGCCCGAGGCGGCGTGGCACGACTATCGCGACCAGCTGCGTGCGATGGCGTACGACGACGATCCCGAGGCGGTCCAGGCGTGGAAGGCCGGCCGCACCGGGTATCCCTTCGTCGATGCGGGTATGCGCCAGTTGCAGGCCGAGAACTGGATGCACAACCGGGTGCGGATGGTGGTGGCCAGCTTCCTGGTCAAGGACCTGCACCAGTGGTGGCCGGTCGGTGCGCGTCACTTCCTCGACCATCTGCTCGACGGCGATCTCGCCTCGAACAATCACGGCTGGCAATGGGTCGCCGGCACCGGAACCGACGCTGCCCCGTACTTCCGTGTCTTCAATCCCGTGACGCAGGGCCGCAAGTTCGATCCCGACGGGCAGTACGTCCGCCGCTGGATCCCCGAATTGCGGCATCTGGCCGGGCCCGCCGTGCACGAGCCGTGGAAGCATCTCGACGGGTACGCGCACGGCTATCCGGCGCGGATCGTCGACCACGCCGAAGAACGAAGAGTGGCGCTCGATCGGTACGCGGCCGCACGCGGTTCGCGGTAGACGCCGACACTCAACCTTCTTCCAGGTGTCAGACCCCAGCGCCGATGAAGGGAATCGAACCCCGCATTCTCAGCTTGGGAAGCTGAGTGTCGGGAAAGCCCTGGCCCTAGTCTTCCAAACTAGCAACGCGGGGATCAGTGTCGTAACCCGGTGATTGCCCGGCGTGCGATCCATTCTGCGCTGGTGGAGGGCCGTCGTCGCTGAGTCGATTCCGCGCCGAGATCTTGCGGCCGCGGAGGGGGAGTCCCACATGGCATCGCCGAGTCTGTGTCTGCTGGCTCGCTTCGCTGCCCTGCCGGCTGCGGCGCCGGCGCGGGCAGCGAAGGCGGTGACGTCACGACACGGCGGTGCCTTCGAGCTCGACCAACTGGCCGGGGACGGCCAGGCGGGCCACGCCCAGCATGGTGCTGACCGGTGCGACGCCGGCCGCACTGAGGCGTTCGGCGAGCACCCCGTAGTGCGGCAGCAGGCCGTCGACGTCGGTGGTGTAGACGTTCAGGCGCACGAGGTGGGCGAGCGTCATTCCGGCCTCGGCGAGGACCGCTTCGAGGTTCTCGACGGCCAATCCGAGTTGGGCGGCCATGTCGCCGTCGTGCATCGGCACGCCCTCGGGGCTCATCGCGGTCTGGCCGGAGAGATACAGGATCCGGCTGGCGCCGGTGACCGCCTCGCCCTGGTTGAAGCCCATCGCCAGCGACCAGGTCACCGGGTTCACTGCTGTTCGGATTGCCGACATGTCCGTCTCCATTCGGTTCGTGAAGCACGACGCCCGGCCGTTCGGTTCCGGCCGGTGGAACGTCGTGCCGGGGAGCTTTCCGGCTAATCACGACAACCTGTGTCAGGTATTTCGGCGAGAATGATCGGGTGCGTGCGGATCGGTTGGTCGCCATGGTGTTGCTGCTACGGCAGCGGGGCCGGATGACGGCGCGCCAGCTGGCCGACGAGCTGGAGGTCTCCGAGCGCACGGTGCTGCGTGACATCGAAGCCCTGTCCACCGCGGGGGTGCCGGTGTACGCCGAGCGCGGCCGGCACGGAGGGTTCGCGCTGCTGCCGGGATTTCGCACCGAACTGACCGGACTGAATCACGACGAGGCCCTCGCCGTGTTCACGGCGGGAACCGGGCGAGGGGAGAAGGCTTTCGGCCTCGGATCGGCGCTGGCGGGTGCGATGCGCAAGGTCGTCGACGCGCTGCCTGCAGGGCACCGAGCCGGCCTGGACGATGCGGCACGACGACTCCTGGTCGAACCCGAGACCGACCTGCTCTCGCGGCGGCGCGAGACCGACGACGTTTCGGCCTCGGTGATGGGCGAAGTCCGCGGCGCCGTCCTGGCCGGTCGGCGGCTGCGCGTGCATTACGCTGCGCCGGAGAAGGACCCGCGCTGGCACACGGTCGACCCGATCGGGTTGGTCACCGTGCGCGAGCGGACCTACCTGCTTGCCACGAAGTCCGGGGCAGACCGCACCTTCCGGTTGTCGCGGATGGTGGCGGCCGAGGCGTTGGCCGAACCCGCAGAGCGGCCGGAACAACTGGACCTGGACCGCCTGTGGGCCGAGCGGTGCGCGCAGTTCCTGTCCGAGAGTCGTCTTCCGGTGACGGTCCGCGTGCAGCCGTCGAGGCGGGGAGAATTGCTCGACACGGCGAAGGCCGTCCGCGCCGAGAGCCCCGAACCGGACGGATGGGTGCGGCTGGACGTGACGTTCGAGGATCTGCGACACGCGCTCTGGGCGGTGTGGCAGCTTGACACCGGAGTCGAGGTGGTTGCGCCGGACACGCTGCGGGAGGCCCTTCGTGCGCGGGCCGCCGCCCTCACTGAGTGGTACCGCGATTGACGTCAGTCCCGGTGCGTCCGCCGGTACCTACTCCGGAGACGGTGCGGCAGCGAGCCCGGCGGCGCGGAGATCGCGAGCGATCCACTCGGGCACCGGTCGCCCGTCGATCAGGTGTTCGTCGACGAGTCTGTCCACCTGCTCGGGCCGGACGCGCCGATACCAGGCGCCGTCCGGGTAGACCGCGACCACCGGCGCGAGGGCGCACGGGAACAGGCAGCCGGTGACGGTGGTGAGGACGTCATCGTCGTCGAGCCCACGCTCGTCCAAGGCGCGGCTGAGCGCGGCCGCGGTCTCGCGGGCGCCCTCGACGCTGCACCTGGGTCCGCGGCAGACCAGGACGTGACGGGTGAAGGCCGGCACCTGCTCCCACGCCGGGGAGACGATCGGGGCGGTGGTGGTGCGGGCAGGCTTTCCGCCGTGCTCTATCGCGTGCTCGAGGAGGTCGGCGAAACCGTCATGCTCGGTCAGCAGCGGTGCCACGCGCACCTCGGGGGTCGAGGCGCCGGCGGGCCGCGTGCGCAGCCAATGTCCGACGATCCGCGCGATCCACGAGTCCTGCTTGGCATCGCCCAGGGTCTGGCCGCTGACCAGCAGAACCGATTGCGCCCCGGCCGCGGCGGCGTCGTCGAGCGCCTCGGTGATCGTCGTCTCCGAACCGCCGAGCACCGCGACCCTGAACTCGACCTCCGGGCGGGAGTCGCGCAACCGTCGGATCGCCCCGGTCAGGACCCTGGACGGGGCGTCGCCGCGGTCGGTGGGGGCGGTGACGATCACCCAGTCGGCCGTCATGGAATCCTCCGATTCAGGCCGATGGTCCGCTCCGGGCCCGGGATGGTCCCGCACAGCACCACCAACGGGGCGCCGGTGCGCGGGTGCTCGGCGATCTCGGCGTCGAGCCGGTAGACCTCGGCCAGTAGGTCGCGGGTCAGCACCTGCGCGGGCGGTCCCTCGGTGACGAACCGGCCGTGGTCGAGCACCACGAGGTGATCGCAGTACATGGCTGCGAGCTGGAGATCGTGCAGTGCGGCGACGACGGTGATCTCCAGCGACCGGAGCAGCGCCAGGACTTCCAGCGACGCAGAGGTGTCCAGGTGGTTGGTCGGCTCGTCGAGGAGCAGAACCTGCGGCCGTTGGACCAGCGCCCGCGCGATCTGCGTCTTCTGCCGCTCGCCGCCGGACAACGATTGCCAGGTCCGCGTGCGCAGCATCTCGATGCCCATGGTGGCCAGTGCGTCGTCGACCAGCTCTCGGGTGTCGACGCGACGGAATCGGCCGCCGGCGTGCGGGATGGTGCCCAGGTCGACGATCTGCTCGACAGTCAGCTCCGTCTCGGTGCTGGAGTGCTGTTCGACGGCGGCGACGACGCGGGCGAGCTCGCGGCGCGGAAAGCTGTGCACCTCCCGCTCGCCGACGAGGACGCGGCCGGTGTCCGGGCGCGTCCAGCGGGCGACGGTCGAGAGCAGGGTGGTCTTGCCCGAGCCGTTCGGGCCGATGAGCCCGGTGAACCGTCCCGCGGGAGCGGACGCGGAGATGTCGGTCAGGAGCCGGACGTCGCCGACGGCGTAGCCGACGCCGTCGAGGCGGATCGGCGGCGGAAGCGGGGCGGGCGTCGTCGAACTCACGCGGCGGCTCCGTGACGCCGCAGGATCCAGACGAACGCCGGTACGCCGATGATCGCGGTGACCAGGCCGAGGGGAAGCTCCTGCTGGTGCAGGACGCTGCGAGCGAGCACGTCGGTCCAGATCAAGAGCAGAGCACCGACCAGCGCGGCGACCGGAAGCATGCGGCGATGCAGCGGTCCGATGAGCAGCCGGGCGACGTGCGGGATCACCAGGCCGACGAAGCCGATGATCCCGGAGTTCGCGACGATCACCGCGGTGCACAGCGAGACCACGATGTACAACGTCCAGCGCGTGGCGGTGACGGAGATGCCGAGGCTGGATGCGGCGCGGTCGCCGAACGCGAAGGCGTCGAGTGTGCGGGCGTACGACCACACGACGGCGAGAGCGGCCGCCACCGTCACGACCACGAGGACGGTCGACGGCCAGCGGGCACCTGCCACCGAGCCGAGGGTCCAGCGCAGGACGGCCGCTGCGGCGTGCGGTTCGCTGAAATAGACCATCGCCGACGAGATCGCCGCGCCGCCCTGCGCGACGGCGACGCCGGCCAGGATCAGCCGGTTGGGCATGAGGGCGCCGGTGCGGGTCGTCGCGATGGCGAAGACCAGCGCGAGGGCGCCGAGCGCTCCGAGGAACGCTGCGACGGCGACCGGACCGAGCCCGGCGCCGATGCCGACGCCCATTCCGGTGACGAGGACCAGCACCGCGCCCACGGAGGCGCCGGACGACATGCCCAGGAGATAGGGGTCGGCCAGGACGTTGCCGGTCAACGATTGGAGGACGGCGCCGGCGACGGCCAGGCCCGCTCCCGCTGCGGCCGCGGTGACCACGCGTGGCATGCGCAGGTCCACGACGATGTACTCGGTTCCCGGATCGACGCCGGTGCTCAGGCCGAGGCGCGATCCGACCGCGGACGCGACCTCGACGAGATTCAGGCCGACCGAGCCGATCACCACGCCGGCGGCGATGCTCAGCACGACGAGCGCGCAGAGCACCGCCACCAGCACCGGATAGGTGATGCGCGAACGCAGCGTGCGCTCGGGCGCATCGGCGGTGGAGGTCAGCGCTTCTCCAGCGCCTCGGACAGCGTCACCGCGCCGTCGATGGTGCGTGCGCCCGGTGTCGACTCGGAGAACGGGATCACGATGTACGACTTGTTCTTCACTGCCGTGAGACCCTGCAGGGCCGGGTCGTTCTCGATGTACTGGCGCTTGGACTCCGCCGTCGAGAAGTTCGCGTCGATCAGCACGATCACGTCGGGGTCGGCCTTGATCACCTGCTCCCAGCTGGTGTCGGCCCAGTTGCCGTCGAGGTCGCCGAAGACGTTGGTGGCGCCGACCGCATCGATGATCAGCTGCGGACCGCCGCTCTTGCCGCCGACCGAGGGCGCCTCGGTCTCGGCGTCCCACCACATGATGGTGGTGTCCTTGCCGGCCTGCTTCTCCTTCAGCTCGGCCAGGGTGTCGCGCATCTTCTGGTTCACGTCGTCGGCGGCGTCGGAGCGGCCGAACAGGGTGCCGTAGTCGGAGACCTCGTCGGCGATCGCATCCCACGACGCGGCGGGACGGTCGGCCTTGTTCTCGCAACCGAAGGGCGAGACGTAGGTGGCGATGTCCAGGTTCGCCAGCTCGTCCCGAGTACCGATGCCGTCCTCGGCGAACGCCGATCCGTACGACGCGGCGACCAGGTCGGGCTTCTTGCTGATCACCGTCTCCAGGTCGGGGTACTTCGGAGCGATCACCGGGATCGCGTCGTAGGCCTCCTTGAACCGCGGAGCGATCTGGTCGTCGAGATAGGCCGTGCCGATCAGGTCGTCCTGGGCACCGACGGCGAGCGCCGACTCGGTGGCGCCCTGATTGACGGTGAGGGCCCGGGTGGCCGGGGCGTCCAGGGTGACGGTGCGGCCGCAGTTCTGCAGGCTGATGGCGCCGCGGTCGGCGTCGTCGTCGTTGCCGGTGCCGCAAGCGGTGAGCGTGAATGTGAGCGCGGCGGCGGTGAACGCGGCAGCGGCGGTGGTGAGGGTGCGCAAAGCGACCCGCCTTCCATGTCTCGTGGAATCGGTCCACGTCGCGGCCGGTCTCCTGGCTACGCAGGGTCTGCCGGGGACGACACCTTCCCGGGCGCGGTGTGCGCCCAGTGGCTGGGGCGGTGCCCCGTTGTCGTGCCCGGACCTGCTCACAGTGGCGAGAACCGCGCCGGCTTTCCACCGGACTTCCCGA
This sequence comes from Gordonia iterans, assembly GCF_002993285.1. Taxonomy (NCBI): domain Bacteria; kingdom Bacillati; phylum Actinomycetota; class Actinomycetes; order Mycobacteriales; family Gordoniaceae; genus Gordonia; species Gordonia iterans. Next base: position 1,404,756 of record NZ_CP027433.1, read on the forward strand.
ACACCGCGACGTCGCGAGAATGGTACCGCGGACCGGCTGGACCGATGGCCGGGCCCGGCAGCCGGTGACACACTGGAGGGCATGATCCTCATCGTCGCGAAATTCAAGGTCAAGCCCGAGCACGCCGACGACTGGCCGGAGCTGTCCCGGGAGTTCACCGAGGCCACCCGCGCCGAACCGGGGAATCTGTGGTTCGACTGGTCGCGCAGCGTCGACGATCCGCACGAGTACGTGCTGGTCGAAGCATTCCAGGACGACGCCGCCGAGGCGCACGTCACCAGCGACCACTTCCGCAAGGCCCAGCGGGAGCTGCCGCCGCTGCTGCAGGAGACCCCGCGGGCGCGCAATGTGCAACTGGACCGCGACGAGTGGGACGCGCTCGGCGAACTGGCCGTCGAGTGAGTCGACCTGGCGGTGCGTGACCCGTCCCGACGCGGTGGGTGTCGTCCGATTCCCCACGGGCCCGGGGAGCGGCTCGCGCGGGGCGGAGATGGGCGTCATCTCACCACACGTCATCTCACAGCACGTCCCCGGCGCCGTACCGGACGTGTGTGGCGCGAGCCGCTCGGGACCGCGAGCTGTATGGAGTTCTCAAGTAACGCACAGCGCCGGGGAGTTCCGGCACTTGTTCAGGTGGTCTCGGGGCTCGCACCGATGGCGAGAGTCGTTGTCGGACAGTGGCGTCAGGTCGTCGTGCAGGACCTACCCGTGGTCAGGCGGCACCGGGCAGCAGAGTGAGTGTTCGTCGGCTGTTCGAGGGGATCGGTTCCGTTCTCTGTTTCGGATGGTCGGGGTCGGCGGGCGGGACGAACCAGGGGTGACGGTCGTGGCCGATGAACACCTGCCAGCCTCCGTGGTGGATCAGGGTGTGGTGCCGTCGGCAGAGCAGCACCCCATTGTCCAGACACGTCGGCCCGCCGTTCTCCCAGTGCTCGGCGTGGTGGGCGTCGCACCAGCTCGGTGGGAGTCCGCACCCCGGGAAAGCGCATCCGTGATCACGGATAGCCAGGGCTTTGCGTAGACCAGGAGGGAAGAGACGCTTCTCGCGTCCGACGTTCAGCGGGACTCCGTGCTCGTCGAGCAGCGCGAGCGCGACTGACGCGTCGCACATCACCAGCTCGGCCGTGCGCGCCGAGACCGGTCCGCTGAATCCGAGCGACGGCACCCCGGTGACATCAGCGTCGAGGTCGGCCCTCGGCAGACGGACACTCTGATCGCCCTCGGGCCGAGCGACGGCGTCGACCAGCCGTCCGTCGGCCACGACCGCGGCCGGCACAGTGAGCGTGACGTGCGGGAGCACCCCGCCGGACTCGGGCCGATCCGAGTGCGAGAGAAAGGTCCGCACGATGTGGGTGAAGGCGTCCGCGCGCCGCCGCTTGGCTGAGCGCTTGTCTTCCGATCCGTCGGGCTCGGGAACGGGCCGGGTCAGCGGATCGAGAGCGGCACTGAGTTCTTCGCCGGCGACCACGTCGAGGTCGACGGTCACCGCGACGCGACCGTCGTCGGTCCGGTCGAGTGTCATCGCGTTGAGGTCGTCCCGTTCGGCGACCGGCACCTGCCCGTCGTCGCCGGTCGCCGGGGCCAGGCGGATAGCCCAGGCATGTGCCTTCTCCTTCACCCGTGCGGGTGTCGTCTGCACCAGCAGCGAATGTAGGACTCTGCTTCTGTCGTCCTCGGACAGGACCGCGCGGTCGTCGACATGGTCCAAGCCCGTGACGACGGCGTCGCCCAACTCGGCCGACACCGCTCCGTCTCGCATTCCGCGGGTCACGGCGCCGACGGTGGTGTCGCCGCAGGCTCGTCCGAGGCGTGCCGCCCGATACGCGACTGCGGGGGCGGCCCCGAGTTCGGTCAGGATCCCCACCGCCGAGCGGACGTGCTTGCGCGCGGGGAGGCCGACGCGCTCGATCGTGGCAGCCCCTCGGGCGAGTGCGTGATCGACGGTGTTGCGCAGCCGCAGCAGTGCCGCGGTGACGGCGAGGAGCTCGCCGTCGTCATCGACGGGTCTGGCCGCATCGAAGAAGTCCGCCAGGTTCGGCTCGTGTGTGGCGGTCGGGGTCACGTCGTCGGCCAGCAGGTCGGCGATCGTGATGAGTGCGACTGAGTCCATCGGAGGCACCTCCCGGGTGTGGTCGAAGGAACAACGTTTCGGCTGGTCGAGCGTGCCTACGTCGATCGGAGACAGCCACTCAGTATTCGAACTTATGTTCGTACTGAGTAATGTACGGCACCCCTCCGACAAATCCGGATCAGGAGAGGGCGCCGACAAAACGCGAACGGCTGCGCCGGCGATCGAAAGGATCGGCCGGCGCAGCCGTCGGTGCGGTGTGGGCGTCAGCTGGTCGGCGCCGAGCTCTTGAGGGTGAAGGCGTCGATCACCTCGACGACGCCGACGACGATCAACAGGATGCCGGTGACCAGGGCGAGCGTCGCGATCGACGTGACCGGGCTGACGATCAGGATCACGCCCGCGACCACCGTGACGATCGACAGGAGGATGCCCGCCGCGCGTCCGGGCAGCCCGGCTGAGCCGACGTAGAGCGAGAAGCCGGCGATGCCGCGGAAGATCCAGCTGATACCGATCCAGATCGCGAGCAGGATCAGCGACTCGCCGATGTTCCGCAGCGCGAAGATGCCGAGGATGAACGAGAGTGCACCCGACACGAACGTGAGGAAGCGCCACCAGCCGCTCGCATCCGGGGCGCCGAAGGTCGCGATCACCTGGAAGATGCCGGAGATCACGAGGTAGATGCCGAACAGGATCGCGACGACGGCCAGGGTCTTGCCCGGCCAGACCAGCACGATGATGCCCAGAATGATCGACACGATGCCGATGCCGAGCAAGCTCTTCCAGGTGCGGTCGACGATGTGATCCACGCCGTCGAGCAGTGTGCTGCCCAATGAATTGCCGGATGTCATTCTCTCCCCTTGGTTTTGGTGTCTCCGAACGCACCGCGCACCCGGAGTTGTGCTGACCATACCGCTCGGCGGGCGGCCTCACGAGAGTTCGAATCAGGCGTCGCGCGAACCTGCGAGCACAGGGTTACCGTGGTGGTATGTCCGGAATCGGCGCCTTCGAGGTGGCGGGGGGTCCGGGCCGGGACCGACGTCGGTACCTGGCGGCGCTGTTCGTCGTTCTGCTGCTCGTGAGTATGCCCGCCTGCCTGGTGAAGGTCGTGCACGACGGCGGGTCGGCGGCGCCGGCCGTGCGAAGCCTGGTGGCCGAGGCCGGAGAACGCTTGGACGCTGTGCAGGCGTGGGCCCAGGCACGACGAGCCCGCGTCTCGCTGGTGCTCGTCGATCGTGCGACCGGTGAACGTGTCGGTCTCGATGAGAACGAGCAACTGCTGACCGCGTCGGTGGCGAAGCTCTTCATCGCATCTCGGGCGGCGTTTCTGGCCGCCACGGGCGAACGGGCCGTCACCGTGGACGACGACGCACTGCTCGGGCCGATGCTGTCGGCGTCCGACGGCGTCGCCGCCACCGTGCTCTGGGGCCGACTGGGCGGGCCTGCGCTGGTCGGGGCAGTCGCACATCGGTTCGGGCTGACCAGCACGGCCGCGTCGCCGGACGGGCGGTGGCCGCACACGCGCACCACCGCGTCCGACCTCGCCGGCTTCTACGCGCATCTGCTCGGCGAACGGGACTCGTGGACGGACCGGATCCTTGGTCACCTCGAAGCCTGGACCGACGTGGGCGCCGACGGCTACGACCAGCGGTTCGGACTCGCGGCGGTGCTCGGTCGTGCGGAATTGGCCGCGCTGAAGCAGGGCTGGATGTGCTGTGTCGCGGATCGGTGGATCCATCTGACGACGGGTGCGTTCGGTCCCGATGGCCGCTACGTCCTCGCGGTGCACGTCGCCGAGGACGTGCAGTACACAGACGGCACCGTCGAGCTTCCGCAGACTTCCGAGGGCATCGACTCTGATGACGAGAGCGCGGCACATGCGCGCGATACCGTAACGGGTGTTGTCGCTCGATTGTTCGCGGACGGGAACCGGACCTGGACGTAGTGAGAAGCGGTCGCGGCGCTGACACGTCCACCCGGGGTAGATTCGTACATGCGGTCGCTTCGTTGAGGTTAGTGAATGTTCGTCGCCACCGCAGCGGTGGATGTGTGTCCGGCGTCCTGGACGCCAGCTTCGACTGAGTGCGTGGGCCTTCGGGGTCCACGCACTCCAGCGAAATATTTGTAGTAGTGAATTTTGGTAATACCGCAAGAACTGCGATTCATATGTTCGGATGACATCGCGATTGAGTCGACGCTGCTAGTGTGGCTTACATCACCGAACGTATCTCGACCCACTGACAACCCTGGGAGACCGCCATGGCAAGGCTTGAACTGGACACACTTCTCGCGGCATGCAGGCAAGGGGGCGCCGCAACCCTCACGTCTGTCACCGAACTGGCGCCAGCGGAGGGCGAGCACGGTGGAGTGGCTCCCGCACGCTTCGTGAACAGGGGTGGCGCGACGTATGCCTTCGAGAAGCGGTACGTCGACGGCGTAGCTGTCCACGTAGTCCTCATCGACTCGAAGGGATCGCAGCTCAATCGGGTAGAGCAAGAGATCGCGTGGGCGATCGCGGACGGCGTCGAGCCTCTTGCGTCCACGCCACGGGTGGCGGTCGAATACAAGGAAGGGCACCCGACGGAGTACGACTACACCCTTCCGCACAGACTGTTTGACGGGCATATCCGGGCAGGTAGCATCGACGGAGTTCCGGTCACGCAGAACGCCGCGTATGTCGCTGCGCGCAATGCGACCACCGCTGATGCCCGCCCGATCCTCGAATTGGGGCCGACCGCTCTGGTCTTCGGTGGATGGGATTCAACGCGAAAGTCGCGGCAGGGCCGGTACCGAAGCGTGCTCACTGGTGAGATCATCGGAGTGTTGGCAGATCAGGGGGCCACGGCGACTGAGGTCCCGAAACGCGGCGGAGCCCGCGTCGACCCGGTGGCAGCAAGCGTCCGGCTGTCGGGCGCGCAGCTCAAGGAGTTGCTCGCAGATCAGGAAGCCGAGCTTTCGCCGAAGTTGATCGACAAGATCCAGGCGGAGATCAAGGCGGCGAAGTCGGGGACGGTCTCTGCGTCGACGCTGGGTCTCGGTGCGATCCCGCCGAACCTCAACGGCCTCGGGTTGGTCGCGTGCAGCAAGATCATCCGGTCGCACGTCGTATCGTTCAGCGCGCTGCGTCAGTTGCGATTCGGAGCCGGGCCGGCCGGCGATGCCGCATGCCGAGCCCTCCTCGCGGCATACGCGCTAGCCGGGCTCGCTCGTGCCGACGCCGCTCTCGATCTGCGTGCCAACTGCAATCTGCGCGAAGCCGGGCCGACACGGGTGTCCATCGACGGGCGTCACGGTACGAGCATCGAACTCGAACCACTGTCGATCGACGACGCTGATGGACTTCTGACCGCAGCCATCGCTGAAGCCCGTCGCACTGCTGGAATCGCGTGGGACGGCAAGGTGTTCACGGTGGTCGGCAACGACATCGTCGTCAATCACGCTGACGCCGACGCCGAGGACTGACATGGCTGTTGTGGGAATACGCGCGAGCTTCCCGCTGGGCGTGTACCGAGGCCATACCGCGGGCGAACGACATGATCTGCTGCCATCTCCTCTGCGACTCCATTCCGCTCTCGTGGCGGCCGCGGGCAATGGTTCTTCTGCGGTGCCGAAGTCGGGTGGATTGCGTCGTGTCGAGTCGTCCGAACGTGCACTCCAATGGCTGGAGGACAATCCACCGGAGTATGTCGAGCTCCCGGACTGGGAGACTGGTGTCTCGACAGATCGGCCGTACGCCTACATGGATGAGGGTGTGGTCGAGAATGTCAACACGGACCCGTCAAGGCGGAAGTCGACTCGGTTCGTCGCGGACTCGACGGCGCTCGCCGGTCCGATCGGTTGGGGTTGGGATTCAATTCCCGAAGAGATTGCCTCCTCCCTCGACGAACTGTGCGCCGACGTGCCGTGCCTCGGGGAGACGGAGTCTCCGGTCGTGCTCGAGGTCCGTGAGATCGAACCGACGCATCGCCGTTCGCGGTCGGAGAGCCCGTTCGCTTCGGTCGCCATCAGGCTGAGCGTTCCCTCGGCCGGTCGGACCGACGAACTCGACTCGCTGTACGAACGCGCGCAGCCAGCACGGACGCCGTCGGTGTCGGGGGACAAGTGGAAAAGCACAGAGAAGCCGCTTGCGCCCCGGATCACGCACGATTGCGCGATTCACCTCGGCTATGACCGGCTCGATGACGATCCGCAGGACCAGGAAGCTCCGGCACCGTGGGAACACCTCGTCCACATTGCCGTCGACAAGCACATCGAGGCGCCTCACCGAGTGCAATGGGCAGTCGCGATGCATCGTGCGCTCGTCGCCGCTCTGGGGACGGAGGCCAACTCGGCGGTCACCGGACGCTACCCGGAGGGCGCGCGACGGCCCGCGAATCGTGTGGCGATCCAATACGTCGACGAGACGTCGATGCAGTTGTCCAGCCACGCCGAACTCGGGCCAGGGTTCGCGTTGCTGGTCTCGGACGACGCGCTAGCCGAGGTCGCTCCCATTGTCGACCTGGTGCGTCGTCTCTATCGCGGTGGCGTGGGCGAGATCCGGCTCGGACATCGAACGCTTCTGGAGGCGAGCACGTTCTGGGAGACTCCAGCCGAGGGCGCCCGCAGATTGTGGTGCTCGGCGGCGGTAGTTCCCGAGACACGTCGACAGAAGGCGGTCGAGGGACGGAAATGGACACTCGGCGATTCCGCGCTGCTGTCCGTCGGGTTCGTGTATCGAGACCGACTCGGAAAACCGTCGCAAGGTCCCGCAGGCGCGCGGTATAGAGAGATCGTCGATCGCGTCCAAGCGACGGGAGCGGCGGTGATTCAGGCGTCGCCGATCCCGGACTCGAACGTGGGCCGGTATGCCCACAAGGTGCCTGAAGGGGTCGTCGTGCAGCCGTACCAGCTGATTCTCGCGCCAGGGTCTCTTGTCGACGAGAGGGGACTCGTCGCGCTCGGGCAGAGTCGGCATCTCGGTGGCGGACTTCTCGTACCGATGGACGTGGAGCCCGCGGTCGCCGACATTCTCGGAGCAGGACGATGAGCGAACTCAGTCTGGACGACTTCCCGGCATTCTTCTCCGAAGTCAACGGTTTTCCCCCGTTCCAGTGGCAATCGCGACTTTGCCGGTACATCGTCGAGAACGGTCGCTGGCCGGACGCGATCAACGCTCCGACCGGATCTGGGAAGTCGAGCGTCGTCGACGTCCACCTGTTCGTCAACGCGCTGGACGGCGTTGGTGTCGGACCTCGAGTTCCTCGCCGCCTGGCAGTGGTAGTCGGTAGGCGAGCGATCGTCGATTCCCACTACGGACATGCCTCGGAGACTGTCCTGACGTCGTTGAGGACGGCGCCTCCGGAATCGATTACTGAGCGTGTTTCGGCTGGACTCCAGGCGTTGAGTACCGTGGCGGACGTCGCGAAACCGTTTCAGTCGAGCATCCTGCGCGGCGGTATGCCGAGGGATTCCAACTGGATCGATGACCCCGCGGCCTGCGCCGTGATCTGCGCGACTCCGGACATGTTCGGCAGTCGTCTGCTCTTCGGCGGGTACGGCTCGTCGCGGAATGCTTGGCCTCGCGAGGCAGGAGCCCTCGCGCGCGACACCGTCATGGTGCTCGACGAGGCGCACCTGAACGAACAACTGCTGATCTCCACACGCCGAGTTCGCGACCTGCAGTCGGCCGACGGCATCGCGATTCCGGCGGTCCAGGTCGTGGCGACCACTGCGACACCGACGGCAGAAGAACAAGAGGTGGTCGGCGTCACACCTGACGACCTTCTTATCGATACGGTTCTTCGTGATCGGCTGCAGAAGCCCAAGCCGGTACAACTGGTTGCGAGTGAGCACTGGCCGGGAGCCCGGAGACCGTCGCGAAACTACGCGAAGCAGATCGCTGGTCTCGTCAGGAAGCAGGTCGCGGAGCGCGATGGTGATGGAACTGTGGGGTGCATAGTCAACTCGGTGTTCACGGCTCGCGAAGTCGCACGTGCGCTCGGGGCCGAACTCGGTCCGGAAGCAGTCATTCTGTGGGTGGGTCCCATGCGCCCTCTTGACTTGCGCGAACAGCAAGAGCGTCATCCCAGGGCGTTCACCGTCGATGGAGACCCCGATGTTCGCGTAATCGTGGCGACACAGACACTCGAAGTCGGAGTGGATGTGGATCTCGCGGCCCTGGTCACCGAACTCGCTCCTGGCTCCGCCATCGCCCAGCGAGCGGGCCGGGTTAACCGACTCGGCCGGCGTGATTCCGGGCCGTGTGTCGTCGTCGTGCCGGAGGTCGCGCCGACGGCGGGCAGCGGACCCTATGAACAGGATGAACTCACCGAATCGTTCGAATGGCTGCAGCGCAGAGCTGATGACCCCAGCGGCCTGGCACCCGTGCAGATCCAGATCGATTCGGCACCTCAGGGAGCTCGATGTCGTGCCGTGCTCTCCCGGATCGAACTCGGAGACGTGCAGGCGTTCAGCTCGACGTCGGAGGAGCAGATCGCTGCCGTCGACCTTGATCGCTGGATACGGGACGACCTCTCGGCTGAGCCGGCCGGCGTCGGTCTGGTGCGGCGTGGGCCGCTGCCTATCGACGACCTCGACGCCCTCGCGCTTCTACGCGCCACTCCGGTGTCTCCCGACGAGGTGTATCCGGTTGGTATCGGAACGGCCCGAGAGGTGGTCGATCAGGTGATTCGGCGCGCGAAGGCACCGTACGCGCGCGTGTTCCTGCGTCGGGCCGGGCAACTCGACGTCGTGGACCTCAGCGATGATCAGATCGACATTCGACCCGGGGATGTCCTCATTGTCGACGCCTCACATCCCATCGTCGACAACCGGCTGATCGTGGCGAAGGACGGCGAGTCATCGGACGCCACGGTCTGGGGCCCACCGGAGAGCGTAGAGGTCTATGTCGACGGTCATGATCCCGATTGGGTCGTCTTACGTGATCTGACGTCGGCTGTCAGGGATGCGATTGAAGATCGACCTGACGGGGAGACCGAGGAACAGGCGACACAGCGTGCTATGGATGCTTTCGTCGAGGATCTTGGTGAGGCGGGGGAGCTACGCGTCTCAGCGGCGCGTCTGAAGGTGACCGCTCCGCCGCTGCCGGAGGACGCCGGTCAGCGGTTGGCGTGGGTGGTGATCGCCGATGCGGATCCGGACCGGTCGGACGACGAGTCGCGCCAGTCGTGGACCGGCACCGCGGTCCTCCTGTCGTCGCACCAAGAGGATGTCGCTGCCAGAGCGAGGGAGTTGGGCAACCGGCTCGGACTGTCTTCGTATCTCGTCGATGCCCTGGAACGGGCTGGCAGGTTCCACGACGAAGGCAAGCGACACTCCGGATTCCAGGAGATTCTTGGCGGCGACTCAAACCGCGTTCTTGCGAAGAGCGCAGGTCGGGACGCCGGTGAGCCGAAGCGGCGACGATCACGCGTGAACTTGGCGCGGGGATGGCGACATGAGCAGTTGTCGGTCGTATATGCGTCTGCTGAGCTCGAATCGGACGATCCGGAGTTCAGGGATCTGGTGCTGAGGTTGATCGGTTCGAGTCATGGGCGCGGCCGATCGGGATTCGTGCACTCCGCTGACGAAGTCCTGTCCGGTGAAACGCCGGAACTCATGTCAGTTGCGCGCGGATTGTTCGACGAAGGGGGCTGGGAAGAACTCATGGACCTGACTGAACGCCGATGGGGAACGTGGGAGTGCGCCTACTTGGAAGCTATTCTGAGGGCTGCGGACTGCATGGTCTCGAAGGAGGGGGCATGACCGAGATCGTGATCGGAGGGTCGCATACCTCGGCCCTAACACACTTCGCAAGCTTCGGTATTATCGCGATTCTCGAGGAGGCTGGGCACCGGAGTCTGCGTCTACGCTGGCGTGACGAATCGAACCCAGCGCCGACGGTGTCTGGGCCAACGGTGGACATGGACGTGCTGGCTCAGTCGGTGGTGGCGCACGCTAGCCGTCACGCAGCGCCGGATTCATGGGTGCAAGCTAGAACGTTCATCCAGAAGGGTTCGAAGAAGTCTGAGATCGGACTGTTCAGTCCCCGGATTGCTGCTCCGGAGAGCCTCGAGGCTTGGGCAGCGCTATTCGACCAACGTCGATCAGTCATTGACGCGAACTCGGATTTTACCTGGCTTGACGGCCAGATGCTCCAGGCGTTGGGCGAGCCGGGATACTGGCAGGCTGGTGAGAAGGACGCGTTGCCGGACCAAGGTGCGTCGCGGTGGGAGATGAAGACGCGGAACCGTGGTGAGGACTTCACTCGGAATCGCCTCGCGCCGATGGCGATCGAGCTATCCGGACGCGACGCGAGCGCGGTGGCAAGTTCTTTGGCCGGTGACATCGTCCAGGATTCGGCGGGCAAGCTCGACTCCCGGACCGGCACCGGGCTAGTGCCTCCGCAACCAGTCGATGATGCAGTTGCCTGGTGCGCGTTGTGGGGAATCAGCGCATTTCGCTTGTATCCGCGTCTCGATGGCGTAGCAGTGACGCCTGGAGCATGGCCGACGAATATCACTCATCCGCGCCTGATGGCTGTGCCGATGTCGACAACTCCGATTTCGTTGGCGAAGATCCGTCGGATTGTCAGATCGAAGTCGTTCTCTGACGCGGTATTCGGCGAACGAACAACGGACGGAGCTTGGAGCATTCTCCTGTCCGCCGCCCGGTACGAGCTTCGGCGTTCGGGGCTGCGCGGCGCCGTCGTTTTTCCGATCAGGAAGGGTGGCAGCAGTTCGGCACCCGAAAGGCAAGTTCTCACCGGCGTCTTCGAGCCCTTCTAAAGGTGAACATGGACGGCGAGAACTGAGATGGACATGGACGGCGGGAATCGAACGGAACTGCCGATCAGCCTCGTCGTGCACACGGTGTTCTGTGAGCGTCGTGCCTGGCTGGAAGCGGTCGGGGAGCGGGTCGACAGCGCGCAGATCGAGGCTGGCCTCGTTGCTCATGCTCGAGTCGATTCGCCGCGTGTGTCCCCGATCGAGTCCACATCGATGGATATTGATCACTCTGACCTGGGCATCGTGGGCAAGTGTGACGTAGTAAGGCACTTACCCGGTCGGGTTTCGATCGTCGAGTACAAGGCGACGCCGACTCGTCGTGTTCCGGAAGTAACGGCATCCAACATCGTTCAGTTGGCCCTCCAGCGATTGTGTCTGGAGTCCGGCGGAGTCGTCATCGAGTCGCAGGAGGTGTATTTCACGAATCATCGCCGGAGCGTGTCCGTTGATCTCACAGAGTCCGACTTCGACGAGGCGCGGAAGTGGGTCGATATGACTCGTGAGATCGTCGACCGTCAGACCGCTCCACCGCCGCTGGTTGACGATCCGCGTTGTCGCTTTTGTTCTCACGTGAGCGTGTGCCTGCCCGATGAACACCATCGAAACGAGCTCAATCATGTTCGGCGTGTAGCGGTCAGCAACCCCGGTGGTGAGGTTCTGCATTTGACCACCGCTGGGAGTCGGGCGTCGCTGAAGTCGGGGCGTGTAGTGATTCAGAAGGCTCGTGAGGAAGTCGCCTCACTACCGGTCGAACGGGTCGTCGGACTGGTAGTGCATGGGAACGTCGACGTCTCGTCGGCGCTGATTCGTGAAATGCTGTGGCGCGGTTACGGGATCGTGTGGTGCTCGTCCAACGGTAGGGTCGTCGGACACGCGCGATCCGCGCGGACCCCCAATGGTCTGCCGCGTCTGCAGCAACATGTACGTTCCTCCGTCGGAGACATTTTCATTGCCAGGGAGATGATCGCGCCAAAGGTTGCAAATCAGGCGACACAGCTCAGGAGGTCTTCGCGTGCTGACGTTATCGAGATAGTTCGGAAGATGCGAGAAATAAGCCGGAATATAGACCAGGCGCAGAGCGTCTCCCAAATCGTTGGGTTGGAGGGTGAGGCTGCGGCATTGTATTTCCGAGAATTCGGAAGCTGTATCGCGAACGGGGCTGATCCGCTGTTCGTCGACGGCTTCGATGGTCGTGCCGGGCGAAGAGCACGTGATCCGCTGAACGCAGCTTTCAACTACGCCTACGGGTTGCTGGCCGCCGAGTGTGTCCGAGCTCTGCATGCGTGCGGTCTCGACCCTCACGCGGGCTTTGTTCACTCGGCAGTGCGGAACAAACCAGCGCTGGCTCTCGACCTCATGGAGCAGTTCCGGCCGATCATCGCCGACTCTGTAGTTCTCTCGGTGATCAATAACGGGCAACTGACGACAGTCGACTTTCATTCGCTTCTCGGCGCGATGCGCTTGTCGACTACCGGGCGAAAGGCGATCACAAAAGAGTACGAGCGCCGAGTTTCACAGGAATTCACTCACCCTGTGTACAAGTACAAGGTGAGCTGGCGTCGTGCGATCGAGGTGCAGGCACGGATGCTGCTTGGTGTTCTCGACGGCACCGGCCACCACTACGTGGGCATCCGGACCCGATGACTGCTCGGCTGTCACGGTTATTGGTCGCTTACGATATCGTCGACGACCGGAGGCGGACGCGACTTGCTAATATCCTTCAGTCCTTTGGTGATCGGATCCAGTTCAGTGTGTTCCTGGTTGATGTTACCGATGCACAAGAAGTCAGGATGCGTGCCAAGGTGAATGCAGAAATTGATGGCCGAGTTGATTCGGTTCTGTTCTGCAGACTTGGACCCACGGCGACGACAGGAAGCACGTCCATCACTTACTTGGGCTGTCGCCGGACTACTACCGACGACACAGACTTCGTCGTATAATTTCCGGCTTCGGATGGGGAGTCAGGTCAGCGCTCCGGCAAGGTCGTGGCGCTGGGCTTGACCTACTCCTGTCGCGCCTCAACGAAGGTCGACGACCGAAGTCGTCGACGGGACCCGACGATCTAGAAGCTGGCACCCTGGCGTGGGGCAAGCCTCAACGAAGGTCGACGACCGAAGTCGTCGACGGCACCAGCCGACATAGCGCGCTTCACAAGGCGCACCGTAAGCCTCAACGAAGGTCGACGACCGAAGTCGTCGACGGCCCACGTCTCCCCCACCACAGGTTTTTCGCTAAAGGGAGGCCTCAACGAAGGTCGACGACCGAAGTCGTCGACGGGACGCCATCAGATCGGAGACGTCCTCCCACGAGGCCTCAACGAAGGTCGACGACCGAAGTCGTCGACGGTCCTCGTACTTGCGTTTCCGCTCGGCCTGCAACTTCTCGCCTCAACGAAGGTCGACGACCGAAGTCGTCGACGGGCGCTGGAAAGTCCGCAGCGTGACGCCCTCCTCGAAGCCTCAACGAAGGTCGACGACCGAAGTCGTCGACGGGTCGGTGCAGCCGGCGATCTCGCATGCCTTCTGCGGCCCGCCTCAACGAAGGTCGACGACCGAAGTCGTCGACGGATGATTGGCACGTCTCGCCGCAGTACGTACGTCAGGCCTCAACGAAGGTCGACGACCGAAGTCGTCGACGGCTTCCGGAGGAGCCGTACACCATCAGGTTGAGGGCCTCAACGAAGGTCGACGACCGAAGTCGTCGACGGGAGGTGCCGCGCAGGGTGGCGACCAGCCGGCCCGTATCCGCCTCAACGAAGGTCGACGACCGAAGTCGTCGACGGACAGGCCGGAAGGAGTCATCCGCGGCACGCTCCGCCTCGCCTCAACGAAGGTCGACGACCGAAGTCGTCGACGGGCGCGAAGTTGTCGTGCGCTGTGAGGTGGATGTTCTGGCCTCAACGAAGGTCGACGACCGAAGTCGTCGACGGACGGAAATGCCCACCCGTAGGCGCAGACGGCATATAGCGGGCGCCTCAACGAAGGTCGACGACCGAAGTCGTCGACGGACGGAAATGCCCACCCGTAGGCGCAGACGGCATATAGCGGGCGCCTCAACGAAGGTCGACGACCGAAGTCGTCGACGGATGACGGGGCGTTCACGCTTAGGCGCTTTCGCCTGGCCTCAACGAAGGTCGACGACCGAAGTCGTCGACGGGGCACCACACAGCTATCGCACGCCCCGACTCAGCCGTGCCTCAACGAAGGTCGACGACCGAAGTCGTCGACGGCAGGCCGCTAGTGGTGCGCTAGTGTGGGTATTACCAAGCCTCAACGAAGGTCGACGACCGAAGTCGTCGACGGAAGCTCTGCCAATGTCTCCGCAGTAAGCGGCATACGGCCTCAACGAAGGTCGACGACCGAAGTCGTCGACGGCCTCCCCTGCACTGAACCGGATCGGCTCAGTGCCGCCCGCCTCAACGAAGGTCGACGACCGAAGTCGTCGACGGACGACGAGGACTCGTGCGGCCTGCTCCTCGGAGACGAGCCTCAACGAAGGTCGACGACCGAAGTCGTCGACGGCTGTCGGACGCCCGCGACGACGAGACCGGTGCCCGGCCTCAACGAAGGTCGACGACCGAAGTCGTCGACGGGTAAGCGGCGTACGGTATCCGCTGATCGAGTAATCGCCTCAACGAAGGTCGACGACCGAAGTCGTCGACGGCTGGGCTACGCGATATGCCTGGCAAGCGGTCCCCTACTTGCCTCAACGAAGGTCGACGACCGAAGTCGTCGACGGCCTCCAACGCCCGCCGAGTCTCATCATGGACCAGCCCGCCTCAACTAAGGTCGACGACCGAAGTCGTCGACGGACCCGCGATGAGCACGGCACGGTGATCATGGAGACCTTGCCTCAACGAAGGTCGACGACCGAAGTCGTCGACGGCGCCGAATTGCTTGGCGTGCCGCACAGTGAAATTGCCGAGCCTCAACGAAGGTCGACGACCGAAGTCGTCGACGGCCGCACCTCATGGTGGGCGTATCCGTGCTCACCCTCCAGGCCTCAACGAAGGTCGACGACCGAAGTCGTCGACGGTACTACGTAAGTAATGACCTTGCGTACGACGTTATGCCTCAACGAAGGTCGACGACCGAAGTCGTCGACGGGCGTAGTCTTCCAAGAATCGGGCGACCGGTACCTCATGGCCTCAACGAAGGTCGACGACCGAAGTCGTCGACGGGCGAATGTGGGGAGCGGGCCGATGAACGAGTTCGGCCTCAACGAAGGTCGACGACCGAAGTCGTCGACGGACCTACGGCGATGACGTTCTAGGAATGGACCTTACCGGAGCCTCAACGAAGGTCGACGACCGAAGTCGTCGACGGTTGACCAGTCCTGGTGTCAGGTCGGGATACTTTTGGCCTCAACGAAGGTCGACGACCGAAGTCGTCGACGGCGGCCTGAGATTGTCCTGAAAGCACGTGAGACTCAATGACGCCTCAACGAAGGTCGACGACCGAAGTCGTCGACGGCACCCACACCTACCGACTCACCCCCGGCGAGTACGGGCCTCAACGAAGGTCGACGACCGAAGTCGTCGACGGCCTGTACACCACGGGGCCGAGACTATGAACCCCGCCCCTGCCTCAACGAAGGTCGACGACCGAAGTCGTCGACGGTCACGACGTCATCGGACGGCGAGACGGTGTGGTTCCCGGCCTCAACGAAGGTCGACGACCGAAGTCGTCGACGGGAGCAGTTCGCGGCGTCGGTTGAGTTTGGAGGGTTCACGCCTCAACGAAGGTCGACGACCGAAGTCGTCGACGGCTGGAAGCCGAGGCGGGTGAGACCCGATGAGCATTCGCCTCAACGAAGGTCGACGACCGAAGTCGTCGACGGGGTAGGCTACCGGCCGCCGGAGCTTCGCGGACAGGAGCGCCTCAACGAAGGTCGACGACCGAAGTCGTCGACGGACCACCCCGTCCGCGTCATCCCCCTCGCGTGTTTCGCCTCAACGAAGGTCGACGACCGAAGTCGTCGACGGCGCTATCGGAGTGCTCACGGTTACCCCGCGAGGTGAGAGCCTCAACGAAGGTCGACGACCGAAGTCGTCGACGGTCGAATGCGTCCGGGCAGATGGGCGGCGTTTTTCTGCTGCCTCAACGAAGGTCGACGACCGAAGTCGTCGACGGTCAGCGCTATCGTAGACGCGTACGATCAGTGGGCGGGGGAGCCTCAACGAAGGTCGACGACCGAAGTCGTCGACGGTGAGCCGCATGGGACGGCTGTATGACGACACGTTCATGCCTCAACGAAGGTCGACGACCGAAGTCGTCGACGGCGCTCACGCCACCGATTCCGGAGCCGAGTCATCCGGTCGCCTCAACGAAGGTCGACGACCGAAGTCGTCGACGGCGGATGGCTCACCGACGACGGCCACATCTGCCCCGTCTGGCCTCAACGAAGGTCGACGACCGAAGTCGTCGACGGGGGTGTTGAAGCCGGGCGGCCATATGGCCGTGTTCGCCGGGCCTCAACGAAGGTCGACGACCGAAGTCGTCGACGGGGCTTCCGTAATTGATCTGACGACCGCTCCATATCAAGCCTCAACGAAGGTCGACGACCGAAGTCGTCGACGGCACCCAGCGCGCCGCAATCTGGGCTGACACCGGTCTCGGCCTCAACGAAGGTCGACGACCGAAGTCGTCGACGGCCTTGTCAACGATCTAATCGGGATCATTGAGACGCCTCAACGAAGGTCGACGACCGAAGTCGTCGACGGTTCCGTCGGCGGCGCTAGCAGGTTCTTCCCGGTGTTCAAGCCTCAACGAAGGTCGACGACCGAAGTCGTCGACGGCGGGTGCGGCCCCGAGAAGCGTCTCGCGATCAGCGGATGCCTCAACGAAGGTCGACGACCGAAGTCGTCGACGGACACTCTGCCTTCGCCCTCGACGAGCTCGATGTCGCCTCAACGAAGGTCGACGACCGAAGTCGTCGACGGGCTCCAAACGCTCCGGCTCCATACCGGCCTGTTGGCCTCAACGAAGGTCGACGACCGAAGTCGTCGACGGTGGATGCTGCTGCGACGTCGGCGGGTGACGCGGCGGCGGCGCCTCAACGAAGGTCGACGACCGAAGTCGTCGACGGCACGCTGGAACTGGAGCGGGAGCTGCGCACCGTGCCTCAACGAAGGTCGACGACCGAAGTCGTCGACGGCCCAACGCATTCAGCGCCGCCGGGTCAAGGGATGGCGCCTCAACGAAGGTCGACGACCGAAGTCGTCGACGGCGCCCTCGGTGTTGCCTGGCGGTGTTGCCTACAGCCGATTGCCTCAACGAAGGTCGACGACCGAAGTCGTCGACGGGGCGTCGCCAGGGGCCTCAGCACGCTCTCGGCTTTCAGGCCTCAACGAAGGTCGACGACCGAAGTCGTCGACGGGCGGGGCGATCTCCGATGAGCGTGCGTGTCGACCGGCCTCAACGAAGGTCGACGACCGAAGTCGTCGACGGCCGGCGAGCCGTTCGCGCTCGTCTCCGGCCTCGCCGTCCCGCCTCAACGAAGGTCGACGACCGAAGTCGTCGACGGCGGGCCGGTCGACCCGACCCTGCGGTGGCCGCACCCGATGCCTCAACGAAGGTCGACGACCGAAGTCGTCGACGGCCACACCGACACGGTCACCGACCGCCGGGATCGCGCCTCAACGAAGGTCGACGACCGAAGTCGTCGACGGAGAGCGCCGCGCAAGGGGGAGGCCCCAGTGCGAGCGCGCCTCAACGAAGGTCGACGACCGAAGTCGTCGACGGCAGCGCGTTCATCGCCAAGGATGGAGCGTTGTTGTAGGCGCCTCAACGAAGGTCGACGACCGAAGTCGTCGACGGAGGCATGGCCGACAGTGCGGTGCGTAGTTTCCGTGTGCCTCAACGAAGGTCGACGACCGAAGTCGTCGACGGGTGCGCACCGAGGCGCAGGAGTCCCTGCCCCCGAACGAGCCTCAACGAAGGTCGACGACCGAAGTCGTCGACGGACCACCACCCTTGACGTGCGTTACGCCGAACCGCTCGAAGCCTCAACGAAGGTCGACGACCGAAGTCGTCGACGGAGCGACATCACTGAACTGGTCGCGATCACCCTAGCCGTGCCTCAACGAAGGTCGACGACCGAAGTCGTCGACGGGTGTGCTTGCTGCGGCCTGCGCTGTCGATGGTCCAGGTGCCTCAACGAAGGTCGACGACCGAAGTCGTCGACGGTCCCGCATCGCCTTCACGATCTGGCGGGCCGCCGACGTGCCTCAACGAAGGTCGACGACCGAAGTCGTCGACGGGGGGCGTTCGACAGGTCCCGGTCGTTGGAGCTGTACTGGCCTCAACGAAGGTCGACGACCGAAGTCGTCGACGGCCTCCGGCTCGGCCCCGCGGCCGATGAAGAATGCGGCGGCCTCAACGAAGGTCGACGACCGAAGTCGTCGACGGATCGGCTGGGCCGGGAACGAGGACGTGTCGACCTCGGGGCCTCAACGAAGGTCGACGACCGAAGTCGTCGACGGCCCAATCCGTCTTCGGGGTGAGCTTGATCTGCTTGTCCAGGCCTCAACGAAGGTCGACGACCGAAGTCGTCGACGGCTCAAGCACCTCGACCAGGACCGGTTGACGAAGGCCGCGCCTCAACGAAGGTCGACGACCGAAGTCGTCGACGGTCTGCGAAAGAAGCTCACCCTCGGGGCAGGCTATCTCGCCTCAACGAAGGTCGACGACCGAAGTCGTCGACGGTTCGCCGCCGAAACAGCAGTACCCGCCGCCGACACCGCCGCCTCAACGAAGGTCGACGACCGAAGTCGTCGACGGCAGACACGGTGCGAGCAGGTTGCACCGCACTATCAGCCGCCTCAACGAAGGTCGACGACCGAAGTCGTCGACGGCAGTATGAATCTGCCCTGGCCAACGGGTGTGACATCTGCCTCAACGAAGGTCGACGACCGAAGTCGTCGACGGTGCTGGATCCATGCGGAGACGGCATGCTCGGTGATCGCCTCAACGAAGGTCGACGACCGAAGTCGTCGACGGATCTGCGTCGTCGTCGCCGAGAGACCGACCCGCGCACTGCGCCTCAACGAAGGTCGACGACCGAAGTCGTCGACGGTTTAAGGGTGGTAAGCAGCAATCCCTGGATGGTCGCCTCAACGAAGGTCGACGACCGAAGTCGTCGACGGCGGATTGACTGGAACGTCGCCGCGTTCAAGGCGATCAGGCCTCAACGAAGGTCGACGACCGAAGTCGTCGACGGATGTACGCCACCGAGCACGTCGCCCAGTTGCCCGTCTGGCCTCAACGAAGGTCGACGACCGAAGTCGTCGACGGTAGTGCCGGTAATGAAGATCCTCGAAGACTCGTTCTCGCCTCAACGAAGGTCGACGACCGAAGTCGTCGACGGCACGGCCACATGAGTCCGCAGGCCACGCACTGGGTCTGGCCTCAACGAAGGTCGACGACCGAAGTCGTCGACGGGATCAGCCACGGCTCGCCATTCGTCACGCCGAAGCGGCCTCAACGAAGGTCGACGACCGAAGTCGTCGACGGCCTTGCCGAGGTCTGGTTCGTCGGCGAGCGACGAGTGGACGCCTCAACGAAGGTCGACGACCGAAGTCGTCGACGGTCGCGTGATCAGCGGCAGCGAGCACTGTTGGGGGGCCTGCCTCAACGAAGGTCGACGACCGAAGTCGTCGACGGTCCGGGTACGCCGGTGACACCCGAGACGCAATCGCGCCTCAACGAAGGTCGACGACCGAAGTCGTCGACGGTTGTGGCGACCGGTGCATGGCGATTCGGTGTCGGCGGCCAGCCTCAACGAAGGTCGACGACCGAAGTCGTCGACGGGTGCGTCGAAGAACGACAACGGGAACTACATCGAGGAGCCTCAACGAAGGTCGACGACCGAAGTCGTCGACGGGTGCCGTCCTCGTTGTCCTCGATCTCGGGTTCAACGCCTCAACGAAGGTCGACGACCGAAGTCGTCGACGGGGGTCAACATCCGTTCGTGGTGTCGGGGTTCGCGCCTCAACGAAGGTCGACGACCGAAGTCGTCGACGGCCTCGACCAGACGGAGGCTCGCTCGGTCACTTCCCCTGAGCCTCAACGAAGGTCGACGACCGAAGTCGTCGACGGCTGCTGACCTGCCTGATCTCGGGCGGATCCCAGAGGCCTCAACGAAGGTCGACGACCGAAGTCGTCGACGGATCCCGTGCCGCCTGCGCCTGAGCCACCACCGCCGGGTCGCCTCAACGAAGGTCGACGACCGAAGTCGTCGACGGTTGCCTCGCTTCAATTCTGGTGGCGAGTTGGACGGCCTCAACGAAGGTCGACGACCGAAGTCGTCGACGGGCCGCCGGAACCCGCCTGTCCAGGACGCGCTCCAGCAGTCGCCTCAACGAAGGTCGACGACCGAAGTCGTCGACGGTTCGGTGCTGGTCATACTGCGTTCTCTCTCAGCCTCAACGAAGGTCGACGACCGAAGTCGTCGACGGCTTGCTGGCGAGGTGCCCGAGGTCGGCGGCGATGCCTCAACGAAGGTCGACGACCGAAGTCGTCGACGGTCTAGCTTGGCTTGCAGCTGCTCGACGTGCCGGGCCGTGCCTCAACGAAGGTCGACGACCGAAGTCGTCGACGGGCTTTCCGTGCTTGGTGATGATGGTCCGCTCCCCCTTGCCTCAACGAAGGTCGACGACCGAAGTCGTCGACGGGCCCGCGATCCCCGTCGTCATCACCGGCTTGGCGCTGCCTCAACGAAGGTCGACGACCGAAGTCGTCGACGGGCCCGTACGTCGTCTATCTGGACGGTGACCTCACGGGGGCCTCAACGAAGGTCGACGACCGAAGTCGTCGACGGAGGCGTGCACCTTGACCGGCCAACGCTCGGATGATGTGGCCTCAACGAAGGTCGACGACCGAAGTCGTCGACGGGCGAGGTACCCCCAGGGATTGTGCATGCGGTGAAAGGCCTCAACGAAGGTCGACGACCGAAGTCGTCGACGGAGCCCCTCGATTCTATACTCCGTGACCTGCGGAGACCACGTTGACTGCGAGGGGCTTCCTCGACACACTGAGCGGTGCGGCCCTCTGGCGGACTGGTCAATCTCTGCGGAGCTCTCATCAGTGCAGATGTGCCGCGAGACGTGGCCCGGTTGGGGTGGGTGTGGTGACCTCTCGCGTCGTGTCGAGAGCTGCGCAGTCTTTCAACACCGTTCAGTCATTGACTGAGACCGGTGTAGCTCGGCGGTCCGGATCGCTGGTGCCAGATGGCGTGGTTGGCTCGCTCGCGTGCCTCTTGGTGTACTTGCGTTCGACGACACGCGGCATGCTCCGGGTGCGTCTGCGCGGGTTGAGACGGGCAGCGAGGTGACGGAGAACGGTGTGCCAGCTGCGCTCGCAGGCTTCAGGGAGTTGTCAGGCACGAAGTCGCCCTAGCTGGTTCGAGGCGCAGCGTCGCGTCGAGAGGGTGCAGAATGCATGCATCGTGGCTATTCTAGCCGTATGAGCAGGGTGATCCAGGTTCGCGGGCTTGCGGACGAGACGCACGACGCGCTGGTGCGCGCGGCGGGGGCGCGGGGAATGTCGCTCTCGCAGTACTTGCGGGGTGAGCTCGAGGCCATCGCCCGGCGAGCGGAGGTGAGCAGACGCAACCTCGAGGTGGTGCGAGTAACCCAGTCCGCGGTCGGAACCACGGTCAGTCGCGACGACATCTTGTCCGCTCTGACAGCAGGCCGGCGCGAGTGAAGGTCGTCGATGCAGGCGTCATTGTCGAATTGCTCCTGGGCGGCCTTTCCCCGGATGCCCTCGGAATCAACGAACTCGCCGTTCCGCACCTGATCGACTGCGAGGTGCTCAGCGTGCTGCGGACGTTGGAGCGTCGGCAACGGATCACTGCGCTACAGGCCGACTATGCCGAACGCGGATTCACAGCGATGTCGCTGACGAGGTATCCGATGGACTGGTTGCGGTCACGAATCTGGGAACTACGTCACAATCTGTCTGCGTACGATGCCGCTTACGTGGCCCTGGCAGAGTTTCTCGATGCAGGGTCGCTGCTGACGACCGACGCGCGGCTCGCACGTGCTCCAGGCGTTCGGTGTGGTGTCGAGCTCCTGTCGTGACATCGTCGCTTGCGTGGGGCGGTGCGGGGTGCAGTGCGGGCGGGGACGACGATGACTGGCAGCGAACCGGTGCGAGGCGTGCTTGCCTGCGACGGTGCGCACGTACAGTGCCACGAGTGCGGCGACTGGTACCGGTCGCTGACCACTCACATCCGGCTCGCGCACGGCATGTCCGACGACGAGTACCGCTACGAGTGGGATCTTCCGGCGGCGACCAGGCTCGCCAGCGACGACGTCCGGAACACGGCTCGGGCCAACGCGATGCAGCGTGTCGATCGGGCTGGCCCGCTGGCGGTCCCGCGCTTCCTTCCCGGCACCTACGTCGAGGGCGGGGCGGTGGCCGCCGAGTACGATGACCGGGCGCGGAGGCTCTGGACGGAGCGGCTGCAAGCTGCCGGGTGGGCGTCGTGGGAGGCGGCGGTGGACTGGGCGGTGGAGCACGACAAGACGTGGTCCGACATCGCCGCGAGACTGGGCATCACCCATCAGCAGGCGAGGACGGTGGGCATGGCCCACGGCGTGGTGCTTCCCCCGTTGTGGCAGCGGATGGTCGTCGTCGCACGGGACCATGTCGACAGGTACGGCACGCTGCTGAATACGACGGGGCGGTTGTCGGCGTGGCTGAGCCGGACGCGGCACGAGTCGAAGACCAAACGCTTGCCACGGCGTGCGGTAGCTGCGCTCGACCGGCTCGACCCCGACTGGCGGCTCGATCGCGAAGCGCGTCGTGGGGCGATGCGGCGACGCAAGGTCGCCAACGGACACCAGGTGTCCTCGTTCCGCACGTTCGACGCTCAGGTGCGCGCAGCGGGCTTCGAGGGGGCGGCCGGGCTGTTGCGGCACGGCATCGTCGAGCATCTGGGGCCGTCGGAGCTCGGCGACCTGGTCGGGGTGCGCGGCGATTCGTTGCTGAAACGCATGACCGTCGGTAATCCGGAGAACCCGTTCGATGCGACAGAAGAACTGTGCAGCAGCGTCTTCGGCATGCTCGACGACGACGGCTCGCGTGTGCAGTGCCATGAGTGCGGGCTGTGGTTCGGGGTGCTCTATCGCCACCTGACCTGGCACACCGGCGACGACGGCGGTCCGCTGAGCGCGGAGGCGTACCGGAAGCGACACGGTCTGCCGGCGGATCTGCCGCTGCGGAGCGACGGCGCCCCCGAGACGCTGTCCGGCCAATGGGATGCGCACCTGCAGGAGGCGGGGTTCGCGTCGTGGGAGGACGCCCTCGCGGCGATGGCGCAGGACCATCTCGGTCTTTCCGAACTGGGCGAGCGGCTCGGTGTGCGCGGTGACGCGCTGCCCGCCGTGCTCGCGAGAGAGGCGCCCGGCGACCCGTGGGCTGCCACCGAGCCGTTCCGAGTGAGCCGGTTCGGACATCTGGAGGACGACGGCGAACGGTCGCAGTGTCACGAATGCGGACTCTGGTACCGGCGAGTGGGCTCGCATGTCTCGGCGCACTCCGGTGACGACGGAGAACCGCTGACGTTCGACGAGTACCGGGCCCGGCCTCGAGGGCGAGCTGGGGCGGCGGCGCGGCGCGAGTGAAACATGGACCCGGCGATTGTCGGAGGCCGGGTACGGCACGTGGGACGAGGTGCTCGCCGACCTGGCGCGGTCGCACCGGAATCTGCGCGACTTCGCCGATCAGGTCGGAGTGAAGGACGCCTCCGTGGTGAAGGAACTGCTGAAGATTCGGCCCGAGGGCACGTGGGCGCCGACCGAACCGTTCCGGCTGAGTACATTCGGCCACCTGGAAGACGACGGTGAGCGCGTGCAATGTCACGAGTGCGGACTGTGGTTCGCGATGCTGATGCGCGGTCACGTCGGTGTGCACGTGGACGGCAAGGGACGGCCGCTCACCGCGGAGGCATACCGGAAGCGGCACGGCCTGGCCGCGGATGCCGCGTTGCGGAGCGTTCCGCGGAACGCTCCGGCGGTCACCGAGGACTGGCGGCCGCGGCTCGCTCAGCTCGGGTACTCCTCGTGGGAGGAGGCGCTGGCCGGGCTCGCTCGGGGTCACCGGAACCTGAAAGACCTCGCCGTCGACTGCGGACGGAAAGACACTGCGGCCGAGTCCCTCTTCCGGGATCGACCGGCGTCGGTGTGGGATGCGACTGCTCCTCATCGCTTGAGCGGCCCCGGGTATCTGGCGGACGACGGCTCGCGGACGCAGTGTCACGAGTGCGGTCTGTGGTTTGAGCACCTCGACCGGCATGTGTCGTCGCACCGCGGCGACGACGGCCGCGCGCTGAGCGCCGAGTCGTACCGCGAGAAGTACGGCCTCCCCGCGGAATTCACGCTGCGGAGCGTGCCCCGTGCTGATGGCGAGGCCGACAGCCTGTGGGCGCGGAGGCTGGGGAAGGCCGGATTCGCGACGTGGGAGGAGGCGCTGGTGGATCTGGCGAAGAAGCACCGGAACCTGAAAGACCTCGCTGACCGGATGGGCGTTGCCGTGAACCTCGTGACGAAGGCCCTGTTGCGCTCCCGACCGGTGGACACCTGGGCGCCGACCGAGCCGTACCGTCTCGGACAGTACGGCCACATCGAGGACGACGGCGCACAGTCGCAATGCCACGAGTGCGGTCTGTGGTTCGAGCGGCTCGGCCGTCATACCAAGGTGCATCTCGATACTGACGGGACACCTCTGACCTGGGAGCGATACCAGGAGCGATACGGCGTGCAGCGTGCGCCGAACTGGAGTCGGGAGAAGGAGCGTCGAGCGAAGAAGCCGCTGATGGTGTCGGAGCCGGATGGGACGATCGGGGCATGAGCGAACACGAGGCGATCAATCGGTTTCGCGGAGACCATTATTTCCTGTCCAACTTCTTCCAGGTGGACTTCGAGATGCCCGTTCTTGGTCGCGTACCCAGTGCCGAGCACGCCTACCAGGCGCTGAAGGCCGACGACGATCGCACGCGCCGGAAGATCCTCGACGCCGAGTCACCCGGGGAGGCCAAACGACTCGGGCAGAGCGTGCCGGTGCGGAAGGATTGGCAGGTCGGAGGTCGCGTCGGCGCGATGATCCAGGTCCTGGCCGTCAAGTTCGAGGTTCCACAGATGGCGGAACGCCTGCAGGCCACCGGGTGCGCTCGACTGGTCGAGGGAAACGAGCACCACGACAACTTCTGGGGCGATTGCACGTGCGGCGCCGCGGCATGTGAAGAACGTGGTACCAACATGCTCGGGGAGTTGCTCATGTGGATCCGGGCCGACACAGGCGCCTGGTGAACGCATAGGAAGTCGCGCCGTACTCGCACTCCTCACCGGTGCACCTACGCAGCGCTTCCGGGGACGCGGTCTGCTTGATCTGGTGCAAGTCGGTCCTGCGTCAGAAGTCTCCTGCGAGTCGCTCGATCGGCTGGTCGGCGACGCCGGCGATCAGTTCGAAATCCTTGTCGACGTGCAGCACGGTGAGGTCCGCGTACTCGGCGATCGCGGCGATCAGGAGGTCGGGGACTATTGCTGCGCGATGATGCCCGCGTTGCGCGAGCCGGTCCTGCACTTCGAGCGCTCGGCGGTCGACGTGTGCGGATGTCGGGGCGACGGGCATTTCAGAGATGGGCGGCATCGTCTGGAACCGCGTCCACTCGTTCGGGTCAACTCTCAGCCCCAGGCCTGCTTCATCAGATCCTCGTCGAGGACGCCCTGCGCCAGGTCCACAGAGCGGCGGATGTCGTCGAGGGTGACCTGCTGCAGCGCATGCCGCCGCGCCAGGTCTTTGGTTTCCCTGCGCAAGAGTTCACTCCGGGAGATTCCCAGCTCTGCCGCCAGGGCGTCGATGTGTCTGAGATCGTCGTCGTCGATGTTGCGGATCAGGATGTCAGTCACGGATATCGCCTCTTGCTCCGATGATATCAAGACCGGTCCCTAGGGCGGCGACGATTTCGATGGGTGGAAGGCACGCCGCTGACGACGACCCCACGGACGGTCGGCGAAGCCTGGTGAGGTGGTTCGCCGAGCACTCGTCGAATACCTCGACGCCCGTGCGGCGTGCGGGTTCGGTCTCGATCTACCGGTCTCGACGCTTCGGTCGACCAGCGAGGGCGGGTCTCGAATGCGTTCGACCTGCCGGTGGCCGATAGACTGACCCCGTGACGGAAACCTCGGCTGACCACCCGCGTCCTGTCCTCGTCGTCGACTTCGGTGCCCAGTACGCGCAGCTCATCGCGCGGCGGGTGCGGGAGGCGCGCATCTACTCCGAGGTGATCGCGCACGACGCGCCGCTGGAGGAGTACCTCGCGAAGGATCCCGCGGCCATCGTGCTGTCGGGCGGACCGTCGTCGGTGTATGCCGAAGGCGCGCCGACGATCGACCCGCAGCTCTTCGAGCAGGGGATTCCGGTCTTCGGCATCTGCTACGGCTTCCAGAAGATGACCGACGCCCTCGGCGGCACTGTCGCCAACACCGGTGGACGCGAGTTCGGCCGCACCATGATGAACGTGGCGGGCGACGGCGGCGTCCTGCACCACGGCATCGAGAACGCGCCGGTCTGGATGAGCCACAACGATGCCGTGCAGGTGGCCCCGGAAGGCTTCACCGTCACCGCGTCGACTCCGGGTGCGCCCGTGGCCGCGTTCGAGAGCGTCGAGCGCAAGATGGCCGGCGTCCAGTACCACCCCGAGGTGCTGCACACCCCGCACGGCCAGGAGGTGCTGACCCGCTTCCTGTACGAGGTCGCCGGACTCAAGCCGACCTGGACCGCCGCGAACATCGCCGAGTCGCTGATCGCCGACGTCCGGGAACAGGTGGGCGACGACGGGCTCGCCATCTGCGGCCTCTCCGGCGGTGTGGACTCCGCCGTGGCGGCCGCGCTGGTGCAGCGCGCGATCGGTGATCGTCTCACCTGTGTCTTCGTCGACCACGGTCTCCTCCGCGCCGGCGAGCGCGAGCAGGTGCAGACCGACTTCGTCGCCGCCACCGGCGCGCGACTGGTGACCGTCGACGCCGAGGACATCTTCCTCGGCCACCTCGCCGGAGTGTCCGACCCGGAGACCAAGCGCAAGATCATCGGCCGCGAGTTCATCCGGTCCTTCGAGGGCGCCGTCTCCGAGGTCCTGGGCGATCAAGCCGCGTCCGGCAAGAAGGTCGAGTACCTGGTGCAGGGCACCCTGTACCCGGACGTCGTCGAATCCGGCGGCGGCTCCGGGACGGCGAACATCAAGAGCCACCACAACGTCGGCGGCCTGCCCGAGGACCTGGAGTTCACCCTCGTCGAACCGCTGCGCCTGCTGTTCAAGGACGAGGTCCGCGCGGTCGGCCGTGAGCTCGGCCTGCCTGAGGAGATCGTCAACCGCCAGCCGTTCCCCGGACCGGGCCTGGCCATCCGCATCGTCGGCGACGTCACCAAGGACCGTCTGGAACTGCTCCGCAAGGCCGACCTGATCGCCCGCGAGGAGCTGACCGCCGCGGGACTGGACAACCAGATCTGGCAGTGCCCAGTGGTGCTGCTGGCTGACGTCCGCAGCGTCGGCGTGCAGGGCGACGGCCGTACCTACGGCCACCCGATCGTGCTCCGGCCCGTCTCGTCCGAGGACGCGATGACCGCCGACTGGACGCGCGTGCCTTATGAGGTCCTCGAGGTGATCTCCACGCGCATCACCAACGAGGTCCCGGACGTGAACCGCGTCGTACTGGACGTCACCAGCAAGCCGCCGGGGACCATCGAGTGGGAGTGACCTCCGGCTGAGTCGTGACGGTCAGGACGTGAAAGTGACGCGGACGGCGACGTCGTACCAGCCGAGCATTCGCGGAACCGGACAGATTGCATCGGTCATGTTCATGGTCGGCACGATAGCGACTGCCGCCGACAGGACGGCGACTGCGCCTTCGACCGGAGCGTGTGGTCTCGATACGCCGACTCACTCCGTTCGCCGGCTACTCGACCAGCAAAAGGGGTCTCGATACGCCGACTCACTCCGTCTGCCGGTTACTCGACCAGCAAGTGGGGTCTCGACTTCGCTCGATCAGTGATGGGCGGGTCAGCGGGTGGTGCGGCGGAAACCACTCGCGATCAGGATGACGCCGGCGAGGGTGCCGACGCCGATCAGGATCCACGGCAGCAACTCCAGGTCGGGGAGGTCGGGCCCGCCGGTCAGGCCCCAGCCGGCGACCGCCAGGGCCAGCACACCGACGACGGCGAGGACGGGGGCGCGGCGCACCTCGGGCAGGTTGTCGGTCGGATCGGTCATCGCTTCATCTCCACATTCCCCATGCCCACGCGGGCGTTGATGGTGAGTACCGGTCCGTCTTCGCCGCCGCCGACGACTCCTTGCGGGCAGTCGTAGTTGCCGACGGTCACGTCGCACACCGCGCGGACCCGGACCTTCTCGGGCAATTGCACGCTGATCTCGCCGATGCTCTGGTTCAGGGTGATCGTCTTGTCCTCGTCGAGCGAGCCGAGTTCGCGCAGATCGAGCTGGATGTTGCCGATCGAGAGATCGTACTGTTCCTGCAGCTCGGACTGCTGCGTGACCTGATACTTGCGCTC
Source organism: Gordonia iterans (assembly GCF_002993285.1). Taxonomy (NCBI): domain Bacteria; kingdom Bacillati; phylum Actinomycetota; class Actinomycetes; order Mycobacteriales; family Gordoniaceae; genus Gordonia; species Gordonia iterans. The sequence continues at coordinate 1,433,162 of NZ_CP027433.1, forward strand.
ACCGATCCCGCCCGCGGTCGGCCGCCAATCCGACGCCTGCACCAGGGTGGATACGACGACGATCCCGGCACCCAGCGCCGCGAGCCAGATCAGGCCGGTCGAGTGCGTGCCTTCCGGGCGGCGCTGGAACGCCGCGATCACCAGGCCGAGACCGAGGACGGCGAGCGACAGCGAAGCGATCCGCCCGACGGTGAACCACTCCGCACCGAGCAGGTGCGCCACGCTGCCGGCTGCTGCGGTCAGCACCGCCAGACCCAGGGTGATGGGGGTGAGCGGGGAGGACGGCACCTTGACCTCAGGCGGCTGGGGTGCGGGCGTCGGCTCGGGCAGGTCCCAGGCGAACGGTGCGACGCCGAGCGGATCCCAGGCCGGTGGCACCGGCTGATTGCGGTCGACCAGCGTGTCCGACGGGGACGTTGCCGCAACAGTGGGCGCGGTGCCCGCAGCCGGCGCATCGCTCGGCCGCTCCCCGGCGGCGTCCGGGGGTGCTGCACCCTCCGGATCTCCGGCACCGGTCGGCGCACTCGCATCGACGGGCACGACGACGGGGCCTGCCGCCGGATAGGGCGCCGTCCAGGCGGGATCGTCGTGCATCTTGCTGAGAGTGTCGGCGCTGGTCCCGGGCGGCGGGACCGGCGTGCGCTGATAAAGCAGCCACCAGCCGACCCCCAGCAGGATGGTGCCGGCCACCCCGCCGCCGCTCCATACGCCTCCGCCGCCGAAACTCGACACCAGCACGATCGCGATGATGCCCAGCAGCACCAGCTTTCCGAACGACATCCCGGCGACGTGGTCCGGTCGGGGAGTGCCGTCGGAACGTGTGCGGTCGGACGGCATCGCGACGACGGCCACCAGATAGGCGAGCACACCGCTGCCGCCGAACAGCGTCGCCACCACGAAAGCGACCCGGACCAGTGTCGGGTCGACGTTGTAGCGGGCGCCGATGCCGGAACAGACGCCTGCCACCTTGTGGCCCTTGCGGCGCCGGACCGGGCGCGTCGACCAGAGGTCGGACAGTGTCGAGGTGTTCATGACTCCATCCTGGCCGCGGCCGAACAGCGCGGGTATCGGGAAGCACCCTGAGATGTCCCCTGAACTCTGCCGCCGGACGGACTGATCGGGGTGCAGACGTGCCACTATCGAAAGTGATGAGAACACAGATCGCGCACGACGACGCGCAGGAGACGACGCCGAAGCTGGTGCGGCGTCACGGCGGCAAGGTGATCGCCGGGGTTGCCGGCGGCCTGGCCGACCACCTGGGCGTCGACGTCTTTCGCGTCCGCGTGGTCTTCGTGGTGCTCACCGCGCTCGCGGGTGCGGGAGCTTTCGCCTACGCCGCGCTCTGGTTCCTGTGCCCGGTCGGCACCGACACGCAGCGGCCGAGTCCGCGCGAACGGCGCCAGGCCTACGGGCTGGCCACGTTGGGCGTGATCGCGCTGATCACGAGCGCGGCGCTGGCCGCGAACGCGCCCGCGCAGCAGACGGTCGCGGTGATCTTCGTTCTCGGCGGCGCGGCACTGGTCTGGCGCGAGGTGGATGTGACCGGCGTCGGAACGGGGTCGCACCGATCCACGTTCACCTGGTTGCGACTGGTCCTGGGCGCGGTCCTGGTGATCGGCGGACTGGTGGTGATGGTCCTCGCCGGCGGCTCGGCTCTGGGCGGCATCAATTCCACGGTGCTCGCGGTTCTCGCCACCCTGGTCGGCGTCGTGCTGCTGACCGTGCCCCTTTGGATGCGGCTTCTGCGGGCGCTCGACGCCGAGCGCGCCGAGCGGATCCGCAACGCCGAACGCGAGGAGATCGCCTCGCATCTGCACGACTCCGTGCTGCAGACCCTCGCGCTGATCCAGAAGCAGTCCGGCGACCCGGAGACCGTCGCGCGGCTGGCCCGGCGCCAGGAGCGCGAACTGAGGACCTGGCTGTTCGGCGATCCGGCCCAGCGCCGGGAGTCGTTCGCCGCCGCGGTCTCCGCGCTCGCCGCGGAAGTGGAGGAGACGTACGGGACCGAGATCGAGGCGGTGACCGTCGGCGACACCACCCGGGAGGAGTTGCGCGACGAGACCTGGGCGCGGTCGGCCAGCGCGCTGGTCGCCGCCACCCGCGAAGCGCTCGTCAACGCGGCCAAGCATTCCGGCGCACAAAAGGTCGACGTGTACGCCGAGGTGCTCGACGACCAGGTGGAGGTCTTTGTCCGCGACCGCGGAAAGGGCTTCGACCCGGACCTGGTCGACGACGACCGGCAGGGGATCGCCAAGTCGATCCGGGCCCGGATGGAGCGGGCCGGCGGGACCGTCGAACTGCGCTCGGCGCCCGGGCGCGGCACCAATGTGACTCTCACACTCCCGCGGGCCTCGACGCTTCGGCAGGGCGAAGGCCGTCAGAGCACGGCCGGCGAGGCGGATGCGGCTGGCGAGGCGGATGCGGCTGGCGAGGCGGATGCGGCCGGCGGACCGGACTCGGCGCGAAACCAAGAACGGCATCAACAGCACGAGGAGGCTTCATGAGGTATCGGGTGTTCCTGGTCGACGACCACGCGGTCTTCCGGTCCGGTGTCCGCGCCGAGCTGGCGTCGGAGAACCACATGGAGGTGGTCGGGGACGCCGGCACCGTGCCCGAGGCGGTGGCCGGGATCGTCGAACAACGACCCGACGTCGTTCTGCTCGATGTGCACATGCCGGGCGGTGGTGGAGTGGCGGTGTTGCGCGGGGTGACCGATGCGCTGGGTTCGGACGCGCCGGTGTTCCTGGCGCTGTCGGTGTCGGACGCGGCCGCCGACGTGATCGCGACGATCCGGGCCGGCGCGCGCGGCTACGTGACCAAGACCATCAGCGGCGGTGAGCTGGCTGATGCGGTACGACGGGTCGCCGAGGGCGACGCCGTCTTCAGTCCGCGCCTGGCCGGGTTCGTGCTCGACTCGTTCACCGGACGCTCGCCGGTGCCCGAGCCGGCACTGGATCCCGAACTGGATTCGCTGACCAAGCGCGAGATGGAGGTGCTCCGGCTGCTCGCCCGCGGGTACACCTACCGGGAGATCGCCGAGGAGCTGTTCATCTCGGTCAAGACCGTCGAGACGCACGCATCGAACGTGCTGCGCAAGACGCAGCAGTCCAACCGGAACGCACTCACCCGCTGGGCGGTGAATCGCCAGATCGGGTGACCGGGGGCGCGTTCTCGGTCTCGTCCTCGTCTGCCTGGTCGTCTGAGGCGTGATCCTCGTCGTCGACTGAGCCGTCGGTCTCGTCCTCGTCGGTCTCGGAGCCTGCGGTGTCGCCGACTTCGCGGTCCTGGTCATCAGTGTCGTCTTCGACGGTGTCCGGGGTGTCGGGGTCCTGTGCGTCGGAGTCCGATGCGTCGGTGCGGGTGATGGTGATCCGCCAGCGCAGCGGACTCACGGTGAGCGCGGTGGCTCCGCACAGGAGGGTCAGTACGATCATCGCTCCGGCGCAGAAACTCAGGACCGGAACGTTGAGCAGGTCGTAGCCGCGGTCGAGGTAGGCGACGGCACCCACCTCACGGAGCAGGCCGCCCAGGAACCAGTCCGGATCAGTCAGCACGACGATGGGCACCGCCGCCCCGCCGGCCGAGCAGAGGGCGGCCAGCCAGAGCGCGGGCGCGGTGCCCTTGGTGCTCGATCGCAGCAGCGTGCAGGCCGCGAGGACGGCGACGGCGCACGCGGCGATGACGTACCAGCCGCGGGCCGCGGGGGCGAAGCCGGACTCGGCCAGTCCGGTGTCGGAGGTACGACCGATACCGTTCCAACCGATCCCGAGCCCGGGCAGGGAGAGCCACGGCAGCATGACGACGGTGGCGAGGCCGAAGACGGCGACCAGCGTGATCGCGGAGAAGTAGAGGCGGCGCAGCTGCATGCCTCGAATCTACTCGGCGGGGTTTGCGCGCCTTCCTGTCCCTACTGTCGCGTATCCGGGACGAGAAGCGGGGGTGGAGGGCTAGTCGGATCGTTCTGACCTCGGGGTTTCTGATTCTGGTGGGTCGGTTGACGTCACAGTAGGGACACGCTTGACCTGCACCGCGGCGGCGACACACGCGGCGGAAGTCAGGAACAGGACGACGATGAGCGCGATCAGGGTGCCGCTCTGCATGATCTGAGAGACGATCCCGGAGTAGTGATCGAGTCGGAGGATCGCTTCGCTGTCTGTGGCGCGGAACGGTCCCTCTAGGAATACGGCGGGATCGGCCAGGACGGTGATCGGGACTGCGGCGGCGACTGAGGTGCAGAGCGCAGCGACCCAGCGAAGCGGACCCGCTGGTCCGGCGAGGGCGGGGACCGCGGTGGCAGCGGCGGCCAGGAGCGCGACCACACAGGCGAGAAGAACCCACAACCCCAGCGGGGCGACGGACAGGTCGTCGAGAGATCCGGAGGAGACGTCCTGACCGAGATACTCGGCCCTGCCGAATCCGTTCCATGCGAAGTCGAACCCGACGTCCCGGCCGTCTGCCCAGGGGAAATTCGTGAGGGCGAGGGCCACGATCGACAGGAGGGCGATCACCGCGGCATAGATCCGTTGTTGCACCCGGTGGAATCTACCTCTGAGAGCCGTGACCTGGGCCGTTGACGGCTGTCAGAGCCCGTCGCTACTATCTCGAACATAAGTTCTATAGCGGTATCTTCCCTGCCGCCGGAACGAGTGGCAACCGGCCGAACGGCCGCCAGGTGAGGGGAAGCGCATGCCGGATCGGGATCAGTCCGTTCACTCGGATGGGGGGAGGGTAGACGAGGCCGCAGACAGTGGTGTCGCCGGCAGGGACGGTGCAGTGAAGACTGCCACCGTGGCGGAGTTGCGGCGCAGACTGGCGACGATGTCGCTGGGCGCTTCGGTCGGTGGCACCGGCTGGAACCCGCAGGTGCTGCCGGTGCCCGAGCCGCTCGCGGAACTGCTTCCACGGCGGGGGCTGACTCCGGGCGGGGTGGTCGCGGTGAGCGGTGCGATGACGCTGCCGGTGGCATTGCTGGCGGCAGCCACCGCCTCGGGCGCCACCGCGGCGCTGGTGGGGCTGCCGCAGCTGAATCTGGCGATGGCGGCGGACTTGGGCGCCGATCTGGACCGGATTGCGGTGATCGGTCCGGATTCGGCGGGCTTGAACGACTGCGATCGGCAGTGGGATCGTCTGGAAGTGGCCGGAGTGCTGCTCGACGGGATCGATCTGGTGCTGGTCGGGGTCGAGCATGTCACTCCGTCGCGCGCGCGGGTGCTGGCCGGTCGTGCACGACGACAAGGCGCGACGCTGCTCGCCGTCGGTCCGCCCGACGCGTGGCCGGGCGCCGGGGTGCGCATGCACGCGCAGATCGCCGGGTACCGGCATCTTCCGCTGCGGCGCAACGGGTACGGCCGGATCGGCGGACTGCAGGTGGACGTCCGGGCGGCCGGCAGCGGGATCTCCCCGCGCGGAGTCCGCTGCGAACTCGTCGTGCCCGGAATGGGGGAGGAAGGGGCTCTGCGGCTGGTCGGTGTCGAGCCGGAGGGCGGTCGTATCGCGACTCCGAATCGTCTGCGGGTGGCGAATTGAACGGGCGCGGTGGGAAGAGCAGTGCGCGGGTGCTCGCGCTGTGGTGTCCGGACTGGCCGGCGACGGCTGCCGCCCGGGGACTGAAGGTCGCGCCGACCGAGCCGATCGCGGTGCTCGCGAGTGGAAAGGTGATCGCCTGTTCGCGGGCGGCCCGGCAGACCGGAGTCCGGCGCGGCATGCGCAAGCGTCAGGCGCAGGCGGCGTGTCCAGGCCTGGTGGTGGCCCCCGACGATCCGAATCGGGACGGGCGTCTCTTCGACCCGGTGGTGACGGCGGTGACCGGCGTCGTGCCGATGACCGAGGTGCTGCGCCCCGGGCTGCTGGCGGTGGCTGCTGATCGGGCGGCGCGCTACTTCGGCGGCGAACCGGAGTTGGCCGAAGCGGTGATCACGGCGGTCGAAGGGCTCGACGTGGTTGCGCGGGTCGGGCTGGCCGACCAGTTGTTCACCGCGGTGCTGGCCGCGCGTTCGGGACTGGTGATTCCGCCGGGAGAAGGCCGGGCGTTTCTGTCCGGACGACCGATCGCCGATCTGGCGCTCGAGCCCTCGTTCTCCGCGCCGGGGCGGGAGGATCTGGTGAACCTGCTGTGGCGCTTGGGGATCCGTACACTCGGGGCGTTCTCCGAGCTCGACGTCGCCGACGTGGCTTCCCGGTTCTCCGCCGACGGCGTCGTCGCACATCGGCTGGCCGGGGCCGAGCCTGGGCGACGTCCGTCGCGCGCTCCCATCCCGCTCGGATTAGCGGTGGAGCACGAGTGCGAGCCGCCGGTGGACCGCATCGACACGGCGGCCTTTCTGGGACGCCGTCTTGCCGAAGAACTGCATCGTCGGCTGTCCTCGGCGTCTCTCGCGTGTACCCGGTTGACCGTGCACGCGGTCACCGAGAGCGGCCAGCGGTGCTCGAGGACCTGGCGCTGTGCTGAGCCGCTCACCCCGGCGGCCACGGCCGACCGGATCCGCTGGCAGTTGGAAGGGTGGCTCACGTCGGCGGGATCGGCCGTCGACGCTCCGGACTCGCCGCTCGTGCGGCTGTTGCTGGAACCGACCGAACTGGTGAATCCCAGTGCTCTGCAGCATGCGCTGACCGGGGCCGGGCTGCCTGCGGACACCGGCGCCGGAGTCTTGGGTGACAGGGCGCGTCGGTGCCTGATCCGGGTGCAGGGGTTGCTCGGTGGTGATGCGGTCCGGGTCCCGGTGCGCAGCGGCGGCCGGGGACCTGCCGAGCGGGTGTCGCTGGTGACCTACGGAGACGAGTCGGTGCCGGAGCGCTCACCCCGCGCCGCGTGGCCCGACGCCCTGGCTCGGCCGGTCCCGTCCCTGCTGTCCAGCGGGGAGGCCGAACTGCTCGGCGCCGACGGCGGCCCGGTCGCGGTGACTCCACGCGGTGCGTTCAGCGCAGAACCCGTCGAGATCAGACTGGGCCGTGCCGTGCACCCGATCGGATGGTGGGCAGGACCGTGGCCGTTCGGTCTCGACGGCCCCGGTGGATTCGCCTGTCCCCGCGTGGATGCGGTGAAGGCGCGCGCGCAGGTGCTGCTCGATTCGACGACTGGTCCGGCCCGTGCCCTGCTGCTTTGTTACCGAGACGCCCGCTGGAATATCGAAGGAGTGTATGAGTGAAGGCGTGTATGGATAGGGCATGCCGCGCTATGACAGGGTCCGATTCATCGGCTATGCCGTCCCGACGACACCCGCGGACATCGTGCCGGTCGGGGACCCGAACGGCGCAGGAAACGTCGCCGGCACCTACCGCGCGGCTCCGGATCTCGAAGCCGACGTCTATGGCCGCGCGCAGACCCTGAAAGCCGCCGTCGACACTGCGCGGGCAGCGCTGCCGACCGGTGACGGGGTGCTCAACGTCTTTCTCGCGCCGGAGTTCTACTGGCACGGGCCGATGGGGCCGTACATGCACGGTCCCGGAGATCCTGACCCTGCCGACGTCATCCTGGACGAACTGCAGAAGCACTTTCCGGTAGATGAGTATCCCGACTTCCTGCTGGTCCTGGGCACCGCCATCTCGGCGGAGGTCGCCGATCTCGGCGCGGTGATGCGGCAGTCCTCGACCATTGTGAGCAACGATGTCGTGCGGGCGCTCGGGGAAGGCTGGCAACAGGCAGACGGGCCGCTGGCCGTGGTGGTCTTCGATGCGCTGGTGAACTTCATCAAGAACTGTCATGCGTACGCACAGGTCGAAGTGCGCAATCGCGCGATCATCCTGGGCCCGGCCGAGTTCGACGGCGTCGAGGTCGGGCTCGGGGTCCGGGCGATCACCACCGAGAAATACTTCGTCTCCAACGAGGACCTGCTCCTGTGGGATGTCACGGGCAAGCCCGTCATTACCGAACAGATGAGCGCCTACCCGATCCTGGACACGTCCGGCGGCGACTTCAAGTTCGAGCCGCGCGACCCGTACGCCATCTTCCGGGTGGCCGGGTCGGATCCGGTCACGGTCGGTGTGGAGATCTGTCTGGACCACTCCGATCACCGGATGCGCAAGAGCGTCGACCGCAGTCCGTGGCCCGCCCGGGGCGACGGGCTGGACCTGCATCTGATCCCCTCGTGCGGCATGCAACTGCATCGGCCGTCGGTCGCCGCGCGCGCCGGGGGATGGGCGTTCAACTGCGACGGTCAGTACGCCCTCGGGGATCCGAACAGGCCGGCACTGCTCAGCACGGCACGCTCCGCGCGTGTACTGCTCCTTTGCCGACTACGTGGCCGCAGCCGACTCTGCCTACGGAGCGCACACGCAGCTCGCCCGGATCACGACTGCTCCGCAGGGATCGAACGTTCGGGCGGTCGGCGCTCACGATGCCGGATTCGACGCCGCGCTGGAAGTTCAGGTCATGGTGCTCCCGGTGGCGCCGGTACCTGATTTCGACGGATTCTTCGCCGGCGGCCCGGGCGCCCTCCATCTCTATGGAGTCGACGAGCCGCTCCCGATCCGATCGTGAGGACTCAGCCGGCGAGATCGTCCGGGCCGATCTCCGGATCGAACCCGGAGGTCACCGGCTGAGCGCTTTCCAGACGGGTGCGGAACCGGCCGTCGTGCAATTCGGCGGCGGCCTCGGCGATCACCTGTCGTGTCGACGACCCGCCGCTCGCGAACCTCTTGTCGACCAGCACGTCGCCGATCCGCACGTCGATGCACCAAGGCACGAGCCCGGCGGCGCGCGCCGCCAGGACCGCCGGGGTCGCCAGCAGCGCCGACAAACCGGAGAGCAGGTAGGCCGCGGTCAGCGCGATCGGCAGTAAGAAGGCCGCTGCGATGTAGTCCGGCAGATTCAGCATGGTGTCCAACCATCCGGCTCCGCCCTCGTCGTCTGTCTGGTCGGGCTTCAGTTCGGATTCGGGTTCCGGGACCGGGTCCGGCATGCGTTGATCGATCCAGTGCACCGAGCCGGTCAGTCCGGTGGTGCCCCAGACCGGCCGCCAGGCGAGAAGTCGCCGCCGCACCGTCCAGCGTTCGCCCCTGGCGGTTCGTCCGGTCTGCATGAGCGCCGATCCTACTGAAACGGCACTTCCGCCCCGTCAAGGCCGGTTCCCTCGACACCCTCCAAACATGAGAGGGAAAATTTGTACATTTACGATCATGTGTTCGAACGGTGAGTGATGTCACAATAGGTCATGACTACTTCAGAGCGCTGTGTGGGTCAACTTCACTGTGGCCGTCCCGACCGCACCGGCAGGTCCCCGCCGCCATGAGCTGTTCTCGCGCTGCGCCACGTCATCGCCGTGAAGGCCCGATGACGTCAGTATCGCTCCGGTCGCCGACCGTTGTCCCGACCGGACAGCCACGACGCCGAGTGCAGCACTGTAGGCCCCGATCCCGGTCACCGGAAGGGCAGCTCTCTCCGTTCAGGGGAGGGTGCACGTTTTTTGACAAGTTCATATCGGGACCGCGATCGCACCGGGTCTGTTGTCAGCGGTTGGCGCCGCGGCCGATGATCGGCCAGTGTTCGGTGCCGTGGGCAGTGTCGGCGACGAGCTCGTCGGTCAGGTTCACCGCGGTGCAGACGTGGTTCGGAATCGCACGCACGAGCTCGCCGAGGCCTGGAAGTGTCGTGCCGGAGGGGTGTTCGACGACGGCATGATGTTCGGACAGGGACACGATCCGCGCATCCGGGTAGTCGAGCAGCCGGCCGAAGCCGGTGGTCCACGGCGGCCGATCGGCACCGAGTGTCTTGCTCCCGGCATCGAGGACCGCTCTTCGCCGTCGTGCATCCACGCTCACCACGGTGGCCATCGCGACGAGGGCGATCTGGCCGGCGTCGCACGAGCCGAGCTCCCATTGCTGTGCGTCGTTGAAGGGGTACACGCCGGGGCGGATCTCGGTGAGTCCTGCGGCGTCGGCGAACGCCACCGTCGGCGTCGACCCGCCGCTGATCACCCGGGGATCGATTCTGCTGCGGCGCAGGGATTCCGCTGCCTCGGACAGCGACTCGGCCTCCTGGCGCGCGGCCTCGGAGCGGGCCGGGCCGGGACCGTAGCCGTGGCCGGGAAAGGTGAAGACGCCGATCGTCTGCAGCCCGCCGTCGCGGGCTGCAGCGGCGATCTCGCCGGCCTCGTCGGGTGCCACTCCGGTCCTGTGCATCCCGGAGTCGATCTCGATCAGGACCTCGACCGGGGCGCCTCGCAGACCTGCGGCGAGACGCCGCGCGCCGTCGACGGAGTCGACGCCGACCCGCAGCGCGCAACGGCTGGCCAGAGCCCGCAAGCGGTCGGCCTTCGTGGGCGAGAGCCAGAGGGGGTACGCGATGAACAGGTCGGTGAAGCCTGCGTCGGCGAAGGCCTCGGCCTCGGCGATCGTCGCGACCGTGAGCCCCGCCGCGCCGGCGTCGATCTGGCGTTGCGCCACCTGTGTGCACTTGTGAGTCTTGGCGTGCGGCCGCAGCTGCAGTCCCTGTGTGGCGGCCCAGCCGGCCAGTCTCTCGATGTTGCGTCGGAGCCGGTCGTCGTCGACCAGTAGGTACGGCGTGTCGTCGCGCTCCTGCACGCGTCCAGCGTTCCACACTCCGGTGCGGCGTGCCGCTGCTGATCTCCGGCTCGATGCCGGGCCGGTAGATCGGCCGCGCTGCGAGCTACTCGCCGAACGCCGATCGGACGATCTCGCCGACCCTGACTGCGGTCGCTTCATCGAACTCGTTCAGGTACCAGGCACACGGAAGCAGTGCGTCGGTCGCGGCCGGATCGCGCTGGACCTGTGCTTTCTCGGTGAGCCCGAAGGTCATCAGTTCGTCGTCGAGCCGGAAGAACACGATCACGGGGGTGCTGCGCCCGGTGGCGTAGCCGGGCATTCCGTACCAGAGTCGCGGCTTGAGTTTGGGCCCGGCGGACAGGATCGCCTCGTGCAGGCGGCGGCCGATGGAGCGGTAGGGCTCGGGCATGGAGTCGATCTTGTCGACGACGGCCTGCTGCTCTTTGGTGGCCTTGTCGGTGGTAGCCATGATTCTGGCCCTTTCATTCGCGCCGCTGTCGCGGCATGGATACGACAATCCGCCCGCCGGTGACGGGTGGATCGCACTATCTCCATTGCGGACATGTCCTGCCGGAGCCGGTAGTCCCCTCCGCGAATGTGTCAGGTGAGCACTTCACCATCGAGAGCGCGCGAGGCACGTGACCTCACTCCGTCAGAATAGGGGAACGCGGGCGCCGATCGCCACTGGAGCGGTGGTCTGCGGCCACATGGATGCCATCGAACATACGTTCTATAATGGTCCGGTGGGATGGAGTAACGGGCCGCCGAGCTGGTCGGAGATGGAGCGAGTGCTCTCCGGCCGGTCGCCTGCCGCGGGTGCCGACGGCGCGCAGCCATATGTCCCGGGCGACGGCGGGGACTCCCCGGCTTGGTCGCGCAAGCGTGGCGCGTATCAGCCCGAGGAGGTGCGCTCCGTCGTCTCGGCGGTCCCGTACGCCGAACTCCACGCGCACAGCTCCTACAGCTTCCTCGACGGCGCCTCGCTGCCCGAAGAGATGGTCACCGAGGCGCAGCGGCTCGATCTGAAAGGTCTCGCGCTGACCGACCACGACGGCTTCTACGGCGTTGTTCGCTTCGCCGAGGCCGCCCGCGAGTACGGCATGCCGACGGTCTTCGGTGCAGAGCTCTCGCTGCAACGGGATTCTGCGCGTGCGGGAGCGGTGGATCCGCCAGGTGAGCACCTGCTGGTCCTCGCCCGAGATGCCGAGGGCTATCGGCGGCTGTCCCGGGTGATCGCCGACGCGCACATGAGCGGCGACCCTTCGACGGGGCTCAGGGGCCGAAAGGGGCTGCTGAGTTACGACGCGGACCTCCTCACCTCGTCGGCGAGGGGACACTGGCTGATCTTGACCGGCTGTCGGAAGGGATCGGTGCGCCGGGCGCTGGCTGCCGGCGGTGCGGTGTCGGCACGAAAGACGCTGGGGGAGTTGACTGATCGCTTCGGTCGGGAGAACGTCGTCGTCGAGCTGACCGCTTCCGGCTGCAGCGACGACGACGAGCGCAACGAAGTGCTGACAGCGTTGGCCGGTGAGGCGCGACTGCCGACCGTTGCCACCACGGGCGCGCATTTCTCGGGCCCGCAGCGACGACGGCTCGCCATGGCGGTGGCCGCGGTGCGGGCGCGCACCGACGTCGCCACCATCGCCGAATGGCTGCCGGGCATCGGTGGGGCACATCTGCGCAGTGGAGACGAGATGGCCCGGCTGATGCCGGCGCACCGCGAGGCGATCGACAACGCTGCGGCGCTGGCCGCGGACTGCTCCTTCTCGCTGGGGCTGATCGCGCCGAATCTGCCGCCTTTCGACGTTCCCGAGGGACATACCGAGGCGAGTTGGCTGCGGGAGCTGACCGAGCGGGGTGCCCGCCGCCGCTACGGCACCCGCGTCGACCGCCCCGATGCCTATCGGCAGATCGATCACGAGCTGGACATCATCGAGACGCTGATGTTCCCCGGGTACTTCCTCGTGGTGCACGACATCGTCGATTTCTGCAAACAGCACGACATCCTCTGCCAGGGCCGGGGGAGCGCCGCGAACTCGGCGGTCTGCTACGCGCTGGGCATCACCAACGTCGACCCGGTGGCGAACAAGCTGTTGTTCGAGCGGTTTCTGGCGCCCGAGCGAGACGGTCCGCCGGACATCGACGTCGACATCGAGTCCGACCGCCGCGAAGAGGTGATCCAGTACGTCTACGCTCGTCACGGCCGCGAGTACAGCGCCCAGGTCGCGAACGTGATCACCTACCGCGGACGGTCGGCAGTGCGCGACATGGCGCGAGCGCTCGGCTACGCCCCCGGGCAGCAGGATGCGTGGAGCAAGGTGCCCGACTCGGCACCCGACGACGTGCGCGCCATGGCCGCGGAGATCGCCTCCATGCCAAGGCATCTCGGGATCCACTCCGGTGGAATGGTGATCTGTGACCGGCCGATCGCCGACGTCTGCCCCACCGAGTGGGCGCGCATGGAGGGGCGAAGCATCCTGCAGTGGGACAAGGACGACTGCGCCGCCGTCGGCCTGGTGAAGTTCGACCTCCTGGGCCTGGGGATGCTCTCTGCGCTGCACTATGCGATGGATCTGGTGAAGGCGCACAAGGGAATCGAGGTGAATCTGGCCGCGCTCGACCTCTCTGAGGAGGCCGTCTACGACATGCTCTGCCGCGCTGACACTGTCGGCGTGTTCCAAGTGGAGTCGCGGGCGCAGATGGCGACGCTGCCCCGACTCAAGCCGCGCAACTTCTACGACCTCGTGGTGGAGGTCGCGCTGATCCGGCCCGGCCCCATCCAGGGCGGCTCGGTGCACCCGTACATCCGGCGACGCAACGAGCAGGAGGCGCCCACCGTCGAACATCCGTCGATGGAGAAGGCTCTCGAGCGGACTCTCGGCATCCCGCTGTTCCAGGAACAGCTGATGCAACTGGCGGTCGACGTCGCCGGGTTCGATGCTTCCGAGGCCGATCAGCTCCGGCGGGCGATGGGTTCCAAGCGCTCGCCGGAGAAGATGGAGCGGCTGCGTTCCCGCTTCTATGAGGGGATGGAAAGGGTCAACGGCATCACCGGCGAGACGGCTGACCGGATCTACGAGAGGATGGCGGCTTTCGCCAATTTCGGCTTCCCGGAGAGTCATTCGCAGAGTTTCGCGTCGCTGGTCTTCTACTCGGCGTGGTTCAAGCTGCATCATCCGGCGGCGTTCTGTGCCGCACTGCTGCGGGCGCAGCCGATGGGCTTCTACTCGCCGCAATCGCTGGTTGCCGATGCTCGGAGACACGGCGTCACGGTGCATCGGCCGGACGTGAACGTCTCCGTCGCGCATGCGGAACTGGAGAACCGGGGTCTCGACGTGCGAATCGGTCTGGGGGCGGTCCGGGGACTGGGTGACGACGCGGCGCAGCGCATCGTCGACGATCGGCTCGCGCAAGGGGAGTACCGGAGCATCGCCGATCTCTCCCGGCGGACGGAACTGACCGCGGCACAACTGGAATCGCTGGCCACCGCGGGCGCCTTCGAGTCGCTGGGGCTGGATCGACGTGCTGCGCTGTGGGAAGCCGGGGCGGCAGCCGGGATCCGCGAGGACCAGCTCCCGGTGGTCTCCCCGCGGGAGGCGCCGACGCTGCCGGGGATGTCCGACGTCGAACTGGCGGCGGTGGATGCGATGTCGACTGGAATCACGCCACACGCCTATCCGACGCAGTACCTGCGCCCGCGGCTGGACGCGATGGGGGTGACGCCGGCCGACCGGCTGCTCTCGGTGCCCGACGGTTCGCGTGTGACCGTCGGCGGCGCGGTGACCCACCGTCAGCGCCCGGCGACAGCATCCGGGGTCACTTTCGTGAACCTGGAAGACGAGACCGGGATGGTGAACGTGGTCTGCTCGGTCGGGCTGTGGACCCGCTACCGGAAGCTGGCGCAGACCGCGTCGGCACTGCTGATTCGCGGAAAGGTGCAGAACGCCGAGGGCGCGGTGACCGTCGTCGCCGATCGCATACAGCAGCTGGACCTGCGCGTGGGCACCCGTTCGCGCGACTGGTGCTGACGGAAATGCGGCCGTGCGCCGATGCGGTACGACACGCCTTATGTCGCGAGTTGCTCCCGCGCCGCCGCCTGCCCTCCAGAATCGAAGCGGATGGACGGTGCGAGCGGGATCGCTGGATCCGTCTCAGGGGATACCCCTGGGTTCATGAACTGTTCTGCATAACGTCGCGCGCAGCACGGCACACTTCGTGTGCGCTTCTGCGCGCCGAAGACGACAAGTCTGGTCGCGCCGTCCATCCATGAACAACGAAGGTGGAGTGATGACGGGATCGGGCCTGCGGAGGTGGAACCGCTTCGACAGCGCGGATGGTCGCTTCGGTGGAATCGCTGATCAGCTCCGACGGCGACGATCCGGCGCAGGTCTGGACCAGCCGCGAGCTGAACGGCGCACTGATCACCGCCGTCGATCCGGTGATCGCGGACGACATCACCAGGCTGCTTCTCGACGCGTTCGCGCGACCGCCGGCCGCGCTGCGCGAGGAGCTCTCGGCGCTGCTTTCCGCCGTCCCCGCCGAGCCTCGTGTCTGGCCCACCGAAACACAGGTCTCGCGGCCGGTGTTCGACGTCCCGCCGCAGTGGCGACCTATCTGACGAGTCTGTGCACGACAGTGCTGGCCGTCGCCGACCGAGATCAGACCGACTGGTACCACGCTGCGCTGCTGCGCGAACGACACCTGCCGCAGGGTGCGCCGACGTCGCCCGCTCTGCTGAACCTGGTGCTCCGTCGGCTCGACATCAGAATCAGCGGCTACGCGGCGAAGCACGGCATCACCTATACACGGTACGCAGACGACCTGGCCTTCTCCGGCGACGGGATGGACACCGGACGACTGCACTGGTTCGTCGCCCGGGTCGTCGTCGCCGAAGGGTTCAGGCTGCACCCGGACAAGACCCGGGTGATGGGCGAACATCAGCGACAGCAACTCGCCGGCCTGGTGGTCAACCGCGGACTGCACGCGCGGCGATCCGAGTACGACGCACTGAAAGCGCTGCTGCACAACGCGGCTCGCGAGGGCGCAGCGTCTCAGAACCGGGTCGGGCATCAGGACTTCCGCGCTCACGTATACGGGCGGATCGATTGAGTGTCGACCGGATCTCCCCGTCGTCGCGAACGCCTGCTGGCGATGGCGGCGCAGGTGGAGTGGTGAGGTCTCGACTCCGCGGCGGTCGGGAGCTGCGTCCTGAATCGGCGGGAGACGCATCGGCGTCGTCGCGGGACACACTCGCGGTGGTGATGGGACGCGCTCGCGCGATCGGAGCACAGCCGTGCCGCGTGCGAGTTAGTGTCAGGCGAAACCGTCCACCGAACGAAGGAACCGGGAAGGGGCAGGCATGGAGGTCGTGATCACCGACCACCCCGAGCAGGTGATGGCCGACATCATCGCCGGTGCTGTGACCGACGGTGCGACGACGCTCGGTCTGGCTACCGGATCGTCGCCGCTGCCGACGTATCGAGAACTGATTCGGCGACACCGAGAAGACGGGCTATCCTTCGCCGGGGTGAAGGCGGTCCTGCTCGACGAGTACGTGGGCCTGCCGCCGACGCACCCGGAATCGTATGCGCGCTTCATCCGCGAGAACTTCACCGACCACGTCGACATCGGCGACGTGTACTCGCCAGACGGCATGGACCCGGACTACCGCGCGGCCGCACTGAACTACGACGCGCTGATCAAGGAGGTCGGGCCGGTCGACGTGCAGATCCTCGGGATCGGCAGCAACGGTCACATCGGGTTCAACGAGCCGTCGTCGGCACTCACCTCGCGGACCCGGATCAAGACCCTGACGGAGAAGACCCGGCAAGACAACGCGCGATTCTTCGACGACGACCTCGACCAGGTGCCCATGCACGTGATCACTCAGGGCCTGGGGACCATCTGCGAGGCGCGTCATCTGGCGCTCGTGGCCACTGGTGAGGGCAAAGCCGACGCGATCGCCGTGGCCGTCGAAGGACCGTTGTCCGCCGCATGCCCGGCGTCGATCCTGCAATGGCCCCCGCATGCCACCGTCGTGGTGGATCCGGCGGCGGCCTCCAAACTCCGCGACTACGACTACTACCGCTATGTGTATGAGAACAAGCCGGAGAACCAGCGGTCGTAGCTGACGACGTCCCAATGGACCTGCTGCCGTCTCGCGACGAACGGCTGCGGGTGAAGTTGGGATTCAGCATCTCGATCGGCTGGATGATGCAGTCGGTGATTGTACACGCAGGGAATGCTCACCGACACCGCCGTGTTCGACGACTACCTCGCTCACCTCGACGCGATGCCCGACGGCGGCGTCGACGACCGTTAGGAACACCATGACCAGTCCTGACCTCGCCATCGACATGGCCGGAGTCACCAAACGATTCGGCTCTTTCGCCGCCCTCGACGACCTGAATCTGACCGTAGAGACGGGAGAGGTGCACGGCTTCCTCGGGCCCAACGGTGCGGGCAAGTCCACCGCGATCCGGATCCTGCTCGGCGTGCTGCGCGCGACGTCCGGCCGGGTCCGGCTCCTCGGGGGAGACCCCTGGCGGGACGCGGTCGGGCTGCATAGTCGCCTCGCCTATGTGCCCGGCGACGTCGAGCTGTGGCCCAATCTCACCGGCGGCACCGCGATCGACTTGTTCGCCCGACTGCGCGGCGGCGTCGACGAGGGCAAGCGGGACGACCTGATCGACCGCTTCGGTCTGGACCCCACGAAGAAGGGGCGCACCTACTCCAAGGGCAACCGGCAGAAGGTGGCTTTGATCTCCGCGCTCGCCTCGAACGTCGACCTGCTGCTGCTCGACGAGCCGACTGCGGGGCTGGATCCGCTGATGGAGGCCGAGTTCCAGCGCTGCATTCGGGAGGCGACGGACGCGGGAACCACGGTCTTGCTTTCCAGCCACATCCTGGCCCAGGTGGAGGTGCTCGCCGACCGGATTTCGATCATCCGGCAGGGGCGGATCGTCGAGACCGGAACCCTCGACGAGATGCGGCACCTGCGGCGCACCTCGGTCAGTGTGCGCAGCGTGCGGCCGCTTCCCGAACTGGCCGACGTCGATGGAGTGCACGACCTGCGAGTGGACGGCGAGCACGTGCGCTTCGACCTGGATGCGGCTGCGCTGCCGACCGTGCTGCAACTACTCTCCGACCGCGAGGTGGCGGCGCTGACTGCCACGCCGCCGACTCTCGAGCAACTTCTGCTCAGCCACTACGGCGAGGTGGCGGCCGGGGCGTCGACGTGACCGCCCCGGCGACCGCCGCGCCTGCGGCGGCACCGGGCAACCGGCTGACCGGCACGATGACGCTGCTGCGATTCATGCTCCGGCGAGACCGCATCCGGCTGCCCGCATGGGTGTTGGGGTCGGCTCTGGCGATGGTCTACTTCACCACCGCACTCCAATCCGTGCTGGACGAGGACGGCCTCGCCGCGATGGCCTCGCTCTCCAGCAACCCGATCATGGCCCTCGTCTCGGGCCCGGCGTTCGGTTTCGAGGAGGGGGTCACTCTGCCCCGGGTGCTCGTCGGCGAGTACGGCTTGTACCTCATGCTTGCTGCGGCGATCATGAGCATCCTGACCGTTTTCCGGCACACCCGAGCCGAGGAACAGGCCGGTCGAACCGAGTTGGTGCGCGCCGGCGTGGCGGGTCGTGACGCGCAGCTGACCGCGGCGCTGCTGTTGACCGCGCTGATGAACGTGCTGGTCGCCGTGTGCACGGGGCTGGTGGTCGTCGCCTCCGGTATCGATCCGGCTCCCGGTGTCAACGGCTCGTTCCTCTTCGGCTTCGGCTTCGCCGCAGCCGGGTTGGTGTTCGCCGGTGTCGCTGCGATCACCGCGCAGCTCTCGGCGTTCTCGCGCGTGGGCTCGGCGATCGCCGGCGCGCTGTTGGGTGCGGCGTTCGTGGTCCGCGGGCTCGGCGACATGTCGGCGGTCGCCGGGGGCTCGCTGAGCTGGCTCTCGTGGCTGTCGCCCCTCGGCTGGTCGCAGCAGACGGCGCCGTTCACCTACGATCGCTGGTGGCCGCTCGCGATCTCGTCGGCCGCGGCCGCGGCGACGTGCGCGACGGGCTACGCACTGGCGGCACACCGCGACCTCGGCGCCGGCATGATCTCGGACCGACCGGGCCCGCCGCGCGCGCCGGGATGGCTGACCGGACCGACGGGGCTGGCCTTCCGGTTGCAGCGCGGAGGCCTCGTCGGGTGGTCGATCGCGATGCTCGTCGCGGGCCTGGTCTTCGGCGCCTTCACCGCACCGATCGCCGACAGCGCCGACATGATGCCGGACGAGATCCTGGCGGTGATGGGAGGCGCCGACGGACTGATCGAGGGATACCTGGGCTTCATGGGCCTGTTCTTCGCGATCCTGATCTCGGTCTTCGCCGTGCTGTCGGTGCAGTCGCTCCGGGCCGAGGAGCAGGCGGGTCGGACGGAGGCGATTCTGGCGACGGCCGTCGGGCGCGGAGGGTGGCTGTTCGCCTGGCTCGGGGTCGTCGCGCTCGGGTCCCTGTGGTTGCTGCTGCTGGCCGGGCTGGGCATGGGGCTGGGATCGGGACATCCCGAATTGGTCGGCTCGGTGCTGCTCGGCTACCTGGTGCAGACCGCCCCGGTCTGGCTGCTGCTCGGACTGGCAGTGGCGCTGTTCGGCTGGTTCCCACGGCTGGTGGCGGTGACCTGGGTCGCCGTCGTCGGCGGTGCGTTCGTGAACCTGTTCGGGCAGCTGTTGCAGATCGATCAGCTGTGGCTTGATCTCTCGCCCTTCGGCCATGTCGGGGAACATCCGTCCGGGCCGATCTCCTGGGTGGCGGTCGGGCTGCTCACCGCGATCGGGGTGGTTCTGGCAGCGGTGGGCGTCGTCGGCTTCGGCCACCGGGATCTCAGCACGGCCTAGTGTCGGGACGCCAGAACACTGCACCCCGACGGGGCGGCAGTCAGACCGCGCCGGCGAAGCCCTGCTGGCGCCAAGCCTCGTAGAGGGCGACGCTGGTCGCATTGGCCAGATTCATCGAGCGGCGGTCGGGGAGCATCGGAATCCGCAGTTGCTCGGTGACGTGCGGATCGTCGAGCACCTCGTCGGGCAGACCGGTGGGCTCGGGGCCGAACAGGAGCACGTCGCCGGGCCGGTACTCGACGTCGGTGTAGAACGTCGTTGCATGCGCGGTGAAGGCGAAGACCCGTTCCGGTTGCAGCACGTCCCAGGCTGTGTCGAGGTCCGGATGCACCGTCACGTGTGCCATCTCGTGATAGTCCAGGCCAGCCCGGCGCACCTGCTGGTCGGTCATGGTGAAGCCGAGGGGCTCGATGAGGTGCAGCTGCGCACCGGTGTTGGCCGCGATACGGATCGCGTTGCCGGTGTTCGGCGGGATGCAGGGCTGGTAGTAGACGATTCGGCAATCGAACGGGGCGTCGGACACCTCCCCATTCTCGCACTGCCGGTGTGCGGTGCTGCGATCGTGCGCGTCAGCGACGGCACACCGCGTATCTGCCCAGACCGAGCTTCTCCATGATCAGGGATGCGGGGCACCATCCGGCGTAGGCGTAGAAGGCGAGATTCAGGGCGACGAAGCCGGTGAGGAACAACCACCACGGTCCGAGTGCGGCTACCAGGGCGATGCTGACGAACAACATCACCGCGGCCAGCGCGGGCACCAGGCGGTCGACGGTGAGGGCGGTGTTCTCGTAGCGCGAGAGTGGCATGCGGGTCCTTTCAGTCCGATCTGAACAATACCCTATGGGGTATATGTTCGACGATCGTCCGCGCGGGAGGGCGCCGATCGGCAGCCGGCTGGTAGAAACGTCCGCATGGTCACTGAATCCTTGCGCCGGACCTCCCTGCGCCGGGCGGGGCTGGTGCTCGGGGTCGCCGGGCTGCTGGCGCTCACCGGGTGCGGAACGTCGGACGACGCCGCGTCGACCGTGACGGTCACCGCATCGGCGAGCACGGTCACCGTCACGCCCTCCGAGGACGACGCGAAGGATCCGGATGTCAGTGCGACGACGGCGCCGACCGAGGAACCCGACGACGACGGCCCGAACAACGCCGCGAGGGTGCGGATGCCCGACGTGGTGTGCATGAACCTGCAGGCCGCGCAGAACAAGATCCAGGAGGCCGGGGTCTTCCTCTCTCGCAGCGAGGACGCCACCGGCAAGGGCCGGCAGCAGATCTGGGACCGGAACTGGATCGTCGTCGCGCAGCGGCCCGCCGCGGGAGCGCCGATCGGGGAGGGCGATGCCGTCCTGTCCGCGGTCAAGTACGGCGAACCCCACGACTGCCCGGGCGGGTGACCCGGATGGGGAATCGCGCCCGATAGTGGAACAATGGGGTCTCGTGACGGCGATTCGACTGGACGGCAAGACCACCCGCGACGAGATCTTCGACGATCTGAAGAGGCGCGTCGACCGGCTGCGTGAGGCCGGAGTGCTGCCCGGACTGGGCACGATCCTGGTGGGCGACGACCCCGGCTCGCACTCGTACGTCAAGGGCAAGCACGGCGACTGCGCGAAGATCGGCGTCGCCTCGATCCGCAAGGACCTGCCCGCCGACGCGACGCAGGAAGAGCTCGACGCGGCGATCGACGAGCTCAACGCGGATCCGGCCTGCACGGGATACATCGTGCAGCTGCCGCTCCCGAAGCATCTCGACGAGAACGCCGCCCTGGAACGGATCGCCCCCGAGAAGGACGCCGACGGTCTGCACCCGATCAACCTCGGCCGTCTGGTGCTCGGCGAGGAGTCGACGCTGCCGTGCACTCCGCGCGGCGTGATTCATCTGCTGCGCCGGTACGACATCCCGCTCGACGGCGCTCACGTGACCGTGGTCGGCCGCGGCGTCACCATCGGCCGGCCGATCGGCCTGCTGCTGACCCGCCGCAGCGAGAACAGCACGGTGACGCTGTGCCACACCGGAACCCGTGACCTCGCCGCGGAGGTGCGCCGTGCCGACATCGTGGTGGGTGCCGCCGGAGTGCCGCATCTGATCACTGCGGACATGGTCAAACCCGGCGCGGCCGTGATCGACGTCG
The DNA here is from genome assembly GCF_002993285.1 of Gordonia iterans. Classification (NCBI taxonomy): domain Bacteria; kingdom Bacillati; phylum Actinomycetota; class Actinomycetes; order Mycobacteriales; family Gordoniaceae; genus Gordonia; species Gordonia iterans. Next base: position 1,454,677 of record NZ_CP027433.1, read on the forward strand.
GCGTCAGCCGCACCGAGTCCGGTCTGACCGGCGACGTCCACCCCGACGTCTGGGAGGTGGCCGGTGCGGTCTCGCCCAATCCCGGCGGAGTCGGCCCGCTCACCCGGGCGTTCCTGCTGGTCAACGTCGTCGAACGGGCCGAGGCGCAGTTGGCGGCGGCGGGCGGGTAGTCGTGGCCGCGTTCGAGGTCGAGACGATCCGGAGAGCCCGGCTGCGGCACCGCGTGGTGCGGCAGATCCCGTTCCTCGTCGTGCTCGGGGTGGTGGCCGTAGGCGCCGTCTTCGTCCTCGTAGACCGCTGGCGCCGGGGCAGCGTGATCTTCGGAGGCGCCTTCCTCCTCGGGGCCGTGCTGCGCACCGTGATGAAGACCGATGCGGTCGGTCTGCTGCAGGTGCGGAGCAAACCCTTCGACATCGCGTGGATGACGTCTACGGGACTTCTCGTGATCTGGCTGGCGATGTCCATCGACTCGCTGGGCACCGGGGATCAGCTGTAGACGACCGTCCGACGGGTTCAGCGGGTCGTGCGCGCGGTGCGGGCCAGCGCCATCGTCTGGTCGAGCAGACCGGCGATCGGCTCGGTCTCGGTGAGGAAGCCGTCGTGGCCGGCGCCCGAGTGCACCACGTGCAGACCTCCGACGCAGTTGCCGAGTTCGGCGGCGATCTCGGCCTGCTGGTACAGCGGGTACAGGCGGTCGGAGTCGATGCCGCCGACGATCGTCGGCACCTCGCACGCGGCCAGCGCGGCGGCGATGCCGCCGCGTCCGCGTCCGACGTCGTGGCTGTTGAGCACGTGGGTCAGGGCGACGTAGCTGCCCGGGTCGAACCGATGAGCGAGCTTCTTCGCCTGATAGTCGAGGTAGCTCTGGACGGAGTAGCGGCCGTCGACCAGCGGGTTCTCCTCGCCCTGCGGGAGATTCTCGAAGCGGTCGTCGAGCTCGCGGTCGTACCGGTAGCTGAGATGCGCGATGCGGCGAGCGACGCCCATGCCCGCAGTCGGGGCGCGCCCGGTGCCGTAGTAGTCGCCGTCCTGCCAGTCGGCGTCGGAGGTGATGGCGGCGATCTGGGTGGACTGCGTGCCGATCTGATCGGCGGACGCTCGTGCGCCGACGGCCAGCACCAGCCCGGCGTCGACCTTGTCCGGGTGCGTGACCAGCCACTCCAGCGCCCGTGCACCGCCCATCGACCCGCCGGCCACCGCGGCGAAGCGGGTCACCCCGAGGGAGGCGAAGGCACGACGCTCCGACTCGACCAGATCGCGCACGGTGAGCCGGGGGAACCGGCTGCCCCAGGCCCGTCCGTCCGGAGCGAGGGTGCCGGGTCCGGTGGATCCGTAGCAGCCGCCGATCGCGTTCGGGGCCACGACGCACCACTCGCCGGTGTCGACGGCGCAGCCGGGCCCGATCAGGCCGTCCCACCATCCGCCCATCGAGAACCGTTCGTCGGGCGGCCCGGTGACGTGCGAGTTGCCGGTCAGGGCGTGCAGCGCGAGGACGATGTTGCTCCGGTCGGCGTCGGGAGTGCCCCAACGCTGAAAATTGACCGTCACGTCCTCGAGCCGCCGCCCCGAATCCAGCTCCAGATCACCGATCGGCACGGCGACGGAGACGCCGTCCGGACCGGAGGTCCAGTCGGCGCCGCTGAGCGTCGCGGTCGCGTCGCAGCTCACTGACACGTGAGCACTCCGTCCTCCGTGCCGTCCGACAGGTGAGTCATCGTCGTATCCCGGGCTTCTTCGGTGCGCCTCAGGCCTTCGCCGCGGCGAAGCCCTTGTCCAGGTCGGCCAGGATGTCGTCGATGTTCTCGATACCGACGGCCAGGCGCACCAGTCCGGGAGTGACCCCGGACGCGAGCTGCTCCTCGGGGGAGAGCTGGCTGTGGGTGGTCGACGCCGGGTGGATCACCAGCGACCGGACGTCGCCGATGTTCGCCACGTGGCTGTGCAGCTCGAGCGCATTGACGAACTTCTTGCCGGCCTCGACACCGCCCGCGATCTCGAAGCCGATCACGGCGCCCTGTCCCTTCGGCAGCAGCTTCTGGCCGATCTCGTAGTACGGCGAGGACTTCAGGCCGGCGTACGAGACGGATTCGACCTGGGGGTGCGCCTCCAGGAACTCGGCGACCTTCTGCGCATTCGCGACGTGCCGCTCCACCCGCAGGCTCAGGGTCTCGATGCCCTGTGCCAGCAGGAAGGCGTTGAACGGCGAGATCGCCGAGCCGGTGTCGCGCAGCAGCTGGATCCGGGCCTTGAGAGCGTAGGCGGGGGCGCCGAGGTCGGCGATCACCACGCCGCCGTAACTGGGGTCCGGGGTGGTGAAGCCGGGGAACAGGTCCTCGCCGTCGCGCTGGACGCGCCAGTCGAAGTTGCCGCCGTCGATGATCACACCGCCGATCGCGGTGCCGTGGCCGCCGATGTACTTGGTGGCCGAGTGCACGACGACGTCGGCGCCGTGGGCGATCGGGTTCAGCAGGTACGGGGTGGCGACGGTGTTGTCGACGATCAGCGGGAGCCCGGCATCGTGGGCGACGCCGGCGACGCCTTCGATGTCCAGGATCTGGTTGTGCGGGTTGGCGATGGTCTCGCCGAAGAGCGCGCGTGTGTTCGGGCGGATGGCCGCTTTCCACGACTCGAGGTCGTCGGGGTCGTCGACGAAGGACACCTCGATGCCGAACTTCGGCAGCGTGTAGTGGAAGAGGTTGTAGGTGCCGCCGTAGAGGCGGGGGCTGGACACCACGTGGCCGCCGGCCTCGACGATGTTCTGGATCGCGTAGGTGGTGGCGGCCTGGCCGGAGGAGACCAGCAGCGCCGCGACGCCCCCGCCGAGGGCGGCGAGGCGATTCTCCACGGTGTCCTGCGTCGGATTCATGATCCGGGTGTAGATGTTGCCGGGCTCGGCCAGCGCGAACAGGTTCGCCGCGTGGTCGGTGTCGTCGAAGACATACGACGTGGTCTGGTAGATCGGGAGGGCTCGGGACTTGGTGTCGCCGACCACTTGGCCGGCGTGCACCTGCAGGGTCTCGAAACTCCAGTCGTTGTCGGTGGCGTCAGACATGGATGAGGCGATCTCTTTCTTCTCGGTCGGCCGGGCCGCTCGGCCCGGTCTGGGTCCGACCTTCGGACCCGCGCTTGTCGATACTGTTCGCGCTTGTTCAGTGCGGTAAAGACCAGGTCATCACCCGGAGCACCCCACCGCGGTTGGAGGGTTGCCGTTCAGCGAGCCGGGGCTTGGCGCTGACACTCATGACCTGTCCTTGAGGATATCGCACCGGTGTGTCGGTGCTGGAAACACTCTTCTCGCCGTGCGCTAAACCCCTTTCGAGCCGGCTCCGGTGTGCTACTGCGTGCGATTCGGACAACACCCGTGTCCCTCATTCTGGGACTTACTCCCAGTGTGACAGGCGTCTCACAATGGTCGGGCTCGGGGCTCGTGGGGATCCCCGGCAGCAGCCCAGGGGGATCGCCGCCATGAAGTTCTCGCGTGCACGTGTCGTCCGCGCCGTCGTTCTCGTCTCCGCGATCGCCGTGGTCGGCGCGCTCGGCCTCCCCGGCGGGGTGGGGGTCGCGTCCGCCGGCGGACCGGACTACGACTGCAAGGCCGGCGCCGTCGTGATCGTGGCAGGCACCAACGACGACGGCGCGGCGTCGCAGATCGGCGTCGAGCAGCGCTACACCGGTAAGCACCCGAACGGCACCGCCAACCCGAACAGCCCGTATCACGGAGCGAACGAGTACAAGGTGATCAAGCCGGAGTACCCGACGACGCTGTGGCCGCTCGGCACCGTCGGCTACAACGCCGACGTCGCGCTCGGAACGGCCGCGACCAAGCAGGCGATCGCGGAGTACCAGACGAACTGTCCGGAGAAGGAAGTCGTGGTGGTCGGGTACTCGCAGGGTGCCCGGGTGGCCGGCGACGTGCTCTCCGACCTCGCCAACGGCAGGCTCGACGACGAGGAGTTCACCGTCGACGGCCACCCGGGCTCGCACAAGCTGTCCAAGGAGAAGGTGCGGGGCGAGCTCTACTCCGATCCGCGTCAGGAGGGATCGATGGCTGGCCGCGGCATCGAACTGGCGCTGGTCGGCGTGATTCCGGGACTGACGATGACGGGACCGCGCGAGGGCGGCTTCGGCGACATCCCGGTGATCTCGTACTGCTACAAGGGCGACCCGATCTGCGATCTGCCCGACCTGCTGCACGATCCGTTCGGGGTGATCGACGGCTTCGTCGGCTACTTCACCAAGCACGGGTACTACCCGTGGCGGATGTGGGCGCCGGTCACCAACGGCAACCAGTGGGACTGCATCGGCGGACCGGCGCCGGAGGACGCGTCGAGTTCGTATCACTGCCTCGTCGGTGCGCCGTCGGCGATGTCCGGCGTGCGCGGAGACCTGGTCGACACGGTGCGCGAGCTCGTCGGGCTGCCGGCGCGCGAGGTCGTCGACTTCTGGGGGATGATCCCGAACCTCAACCGGATCTTCCCGCACGCGACGCTCTCGGACCTGCAGCCGTACCTCGTTCCCGTGATGAACCTGTTCCCGCCGCTGCCGCAGCTCGGCTACGGGGCGTACCTTCCGGACCTGTTCGTGTTCGCCGGCTTCCTGGAAGGGCTGGCCTCACTCGACCTGAAGAAGATGGGCGCTTCCGTCGAGGACTTCGCGAAGAGCCTGGTGTCGATCGGGCTGCTGCCGGTGAACTTCGCCGAGCACTGGGCCGGGCGCGCGATCGCGCTCACCGGTCGCGACGGGCCGATCGGCAGCTCGACGACGTCGGGAGACGACGCCGCGGCCTTCGCGGTCGCCGGAACGGCCGGAGCCGCCGACGCCCACCGCTCCGGAGGCCCCGCAGACCTCGTGCCGACCGCGCCGGAGCCTCGCGGTCGCGGCCCGGAGATCGCGCCCGCGGCGCCTGCCCGGCCGGACGGGGAGGACGGGGTCGTCGTGCCTGCGCCCTCCGCCCCGACGACCGAACCGGTCACGGACGACGCGGAGACGGACGATCCCGTGCCGGGCACCGCGCCGGAGGGAGACTCCGCGCCGACCGCCGAGCCGGCCCGGGAGACGGAGTCGGCTTCCGTGGACGAGCCGGAACCGGCCGCCGTCGGCTGACGTCCGCGCGGCGGTCGGCAGGCGGGGTCGGCGGCGGTCGGACGAGGGTGCCGGAAACGGTAGTGCGAGAGCGGATTTCGCCACTGTGGACCGCGGTGAGTCGGACATCACAAAGCGGGTGCCGGTGTGCGGTCTCGTTCACCGGCATGTGACGAACGGCAGCGCGTGAGACGCATTCGCGTGACAGTCTCTTGAACGATGTCCGTAAGCGGTGTCCTCCGGTTGCGGGACGCCCCGGCGCGGGATTCCTTCTCTCCATGCAGAGAAGATTCAGCACAGGGTCGGGGATCGGCGCGGTGGTCGCCGGCGTGGTGGCGACGGTGGTCGCGGGATTCGGGGCGCCCCCGGCGTCCGCGATTCCGCGCGACTGCGGGAACGGGGCGGCCGTGATCGTGGCCGGGACCAACGCGCCGCGCAACGCGGAGGGGTTGCCGACCGGAGGCGTCACCGGCATCGGCAAGCGCTACGCCGCGCAGGGCTATCAGGTGACCTACGTCGACTATCCGACGCACCTGTGGCCGCTCGGGCCCACGCCGTACGACGAGGACGTCGCGATCGGCAAAGCCGCCACCGAGAAGGCGGTCGCCGGATACCAGCGCCGCTGTCCCGGCAAGCCGGTCGTCGTCGCGGGGTACTCGCAAGGGGCACGCATCGCCGGCGACGTGCTCGCCGAGGCCGGCACCGGCAAGGCGCGGCGCGGGATATCCGCTGACGGCCTGTCCGGCGAGCTGTACTCCGACCCGCGCCGGGACGGAAACGACGACGGGCGCGGCATCGAGAACGTGCTCATCGGCCTGATTCCCGGACTGACCATGTCCGGCCCGCGGCCGGGCGGCTTCGGGCGGGTTCCGGTGACCCAGTACTGCCTGGAGGGCGATCCGATCTGCGATCTCCCGTCGCCGGTCCGCCGTCCGGTGAGTGCGCTCGACGGAGTCGTCGGGTACTTCACCAAGCACGGGTATTACCCGGCCCGCATGCACAAGCCGGTGCACGACGATCGGTCGTGGGAGTGCACGCCCGACACGGTCGGTCACACGTCGGACTGCGTCGTGGCTGCGCCGCCGGCCACGGTGAGCGCCGCGCACGAGCACCTCGATCCGAGGCTCGCGGCCGCCGGACTGCCGGGACTGCCGCGGGTCGTCGAACCGGCGCTGGAGTCCGTGCACCGCGCCACGTCGCCCGGCGTTCCGCTTCCGGACGTTCAGGTTCCCGGCACGCAGGTTCCGGTGGCGCCGGTCGCCGGTCTGGAGATCACCGTGACCCCGTCGGTGTCGGTGCTCGATCCGGTGCCGCCGCCGGGTGACACCGAGCCTGCCCTGCTGACAGTCGGGCTGAGCGTCGACGTCGTCGTGGCCCCGCCGGTCCGCGAGCTCGTGGTCGCGGCCGCTGCCGCTCTGGAATCGGGACGGCGCGCGGCTCCGGCCGAGATCGGGCCGGCGGCACTGTGAGGGGCGTCATGACGAATCCCGGAATCATTGTGCGAGCGCGACACGTTGAGCCCTGAGTGGACGAACTCACGACGCGCTCCGGCGCCCCCGAACCCGCCGACCGACTCGCTGCGGCGCCCGCCGCCGCGCGGTCGGCGCGCACCGGCTGGGTGATCCTGGCGCTGGCGCTGGGCGGGTTCGGGATCGGCACCACCGAGTTCGTCGCGATGGGCCTGCTGCCGAACATCGCCTCGTCGCTCGAGGTCAGCGAGCCCACCGCGGGCAACCTGATCTCGGCGTACGCGCTTGGCGTGGTGGTCGGCGCCCCGCTGATCACCGCGCTCGCCGCGCGGGTTCCGCGGCGGCGTCTCCTGATCTGGCTGATGGCCGCGTTCACGCTCGGCAACGGCCTGAGCGTCGTCGCGCCCGACTACACCACCCTGCTGGCCGCTCGCTTCGTCGCCGGACTGCCCCACGGCGCGTACTTCGGCGTCGCGGCGCTGGTCGCGGCGCACTTGGCCGCGCCCGGCAGACGGGCCCAGGCGGTCGGTCACGTGATGCTCGGTCTTTCGGTGGCGAACGTGCTCGGCGTGCCCGCCGCCACCTGGATCGGGCAGGCTCTGGGCTGGCGGTCGGCGCTGGCCCTGGTCGTCGTGATCGGAGCGGTGACCGTGCTCGCGCTCATCCGGGTGGTGCCCGATCTGCGGGACATGCCGACCAGCGACATGCGTTCGGAGCTCGGCGCCCTCAGGAACTCCCAGGTGTTGCTGACGCTGGCGGTCGGCATGATCGGCTTCGGCGGCCTCTTCGCCTTCTACAGCTACCTGAACACCGCGCTGACCTCGGTCGGCGGCGTGAGCGAGGCGATCGTCCCGGTGGCGCTCATGCTGTTCGGCCTCGGCATGGTGGCCGGCAACCTCGCCGGCGGGCGGCTGGCGGACCGCAACGTCGACCTGGGAGTGTTCGCCGGGTTGTCGTCGGTCGGCGTGGCGCTGGGCGCGTTCGCCCTGATCCTGGGCGTCGGCTGGCTGGCGGTGCCGTTCGCGTTCGTCGTCGGCGCGACCGGCAGCATGGCGATCCCGGCCCTGCAGACGCGGCTGATGGACGTCGCTCGGGACGGGCAGACGGTCGCCGCGGCGATGAATCACTCGGCGCTGAACATCGCCAACGCTCTCGGGGCCTGGCTGGGCGGCCTGGTGATCGCCGGGGGCTTCGGCTACCGGGCGCCCTCGGCGGTGGGCGCGGTGCTCGCGCTGGCCGGTGTCGCGATGTTCGCGGCGGCCGTCGTGCACGGCCGACGCCGGGGAATCGACACCGGCGGCCGCCGGGAACAGACCGTCGACCTGGCGGCGGCCGACGAGCCCGTGGCCGCCGGTGCGCGCTCGGGGTAGCCGCGAAGCACGGTCACGTCGGACCGGGTCGTGGTGTGCGTCAGTCCAGTTCGGCGGCCTGTGCCACTAGAACGGGTGACCGTACGGCGCGGGCCCCGCGGCCGTCGTGTCGGCACCCGTCGCTACCGTGGTCACCGTGCCCGATTTGAAGATCACGTCCGTCAACGTCAACGGCATCCGTGCCGCGGTGAAGCAACGCAACGCGAACAATCCCGGCATGCTGCCGTGGCTCGCCGAGACGAGCCCGGACGTGGTGCTGCTGCAGGAGATCAGGGCCACCGAGAAGGTCGCCCGGACCGCCCTGGCTCCGGTGCTCGACGCCGGCTGGCACCTGTCCATGGCCGAGTCCGCGGTGGCCGGGCGGTCCGGGGTGGGCGTGCTCTCGCGTGCCGAGCCGTCCGGCGTCCGCATCGGCTACGGCAGCGACGAGTTCGATCCGCTCGGCCGCTACCTGGAGGCCGACTTCGGCTCCGGCGACGACGCGCTGACCGTCGCCAGCGTGTACGTCCCCTCCGGAGCGGCCCGCACCGAGGACCCCAAGGACGTGGAGAAGCACGACGAGAAGGTCCGCTTCCTGGACTCCTTCGGTCCGCATCTCGACGCTCTGCTCGGCTCCGGGCGCGACGTGCTGGTGGCGGGGGACTGGAACATCGCGCCCGACGAGCGCGACATCAAGAACTGGAAGGGCAACCGCAAGAACGCGGGCTTCCTGCCCCACGAGCGGGAGTGGGTGGCGCGGCGGCTGGCGAGCGGCTGGGTCGACGTCGTGCGCGATCAGCACGGCGACGTGGCCGGGCCGTACGCCTGGTGGTCGTGGCGGGGCAAGGCCTTCGACAACGACGCCGGCTGGCGCATCGACTACCACCTGACCACGCCCGCGCTGGCGGCGCAGGTGCGCAAGACCTGGGTCGACCGGGCCGCGGCCTACGACCGCCGCTGGTCCGATCACGCGCCGGTCACCGTCGTCGTCGCACGCTGACCGTGCCGTCGGGCCGGCCGGCGCCGTTTGAAAGAATGGCCCCATGACCACCCCTGCCCCTCGGCCGCGCCGCGTGCTGTCCGGAATCCAGCCGACCAGCGACTCCTTCCACCTCGGCAACTACCTGGGGGCGGTCCGGCAGTGGGTGGCCCTGCAGGACGACTTCGACGAGGCCTTCTACTTCATCCCCGACATGCACGCCATCACGGTGCCGCAGGATCCGGCGGTGCTGCGCGAGCGCACCCGGCGCAGCGTGGCCCAGCTGCTGGCGCTCGGCGTCGACCCGGAGCGCTCCACGATCTACGTGCAGTCGCACGTGCCGGAGATCGCCCAGCTGAGCTGGGTCCTGCAGTGCCTCACCGGATTCGGCGAGGCCGGCCGGATGACCCAGTTCAAGGACAAGTCGGCCAAGGCCGGACAGGAGTCGGCGAGCGTCGGCCTGTTCACCTACCCGATCCTGCAGGCCGCCGACATCCTGGCGTTCGACGTCGACGAGGTGCCCGTCGGCGAGGACCAGCGCCAGCACCTGGAGCTGACCCGCGACCTCGCCCAGCGGTTCAACAAGCGCTACGGCACGGCCTTCGTGGTGCCGAAGGCGCGGATCGTGAGCGAGTACGCCAAGATCTACGACCTGCAGAACCCGACCGCCAAGATGAGCAAGTCCGCCGACAGCGACGCCGGTCTGATCAACCTGCTCGACGACCCCAAGCGCTCGGCCAAGAAGATCCGCTCGGCGGTGACCGACTCGGAGGCCGAGATCCGCTTCGACCGCGAGGCCAAGCCGGGGGTGTCCAATCTGCTCACCATCCAGGCGGCACTCACCGGCGCCTCGGTCGACGAGCTGGTCGACGGCTACGAGGGCAAGCAATACGGCCACCTGAAGGTGGACACCGCCGACGCCCTGACCGACTTCGTGACGCCGCTGCGCGGCCGCGTCGACGAGATCCTCGCCGATCGCGCGGCCCTGGACGCCGTGCTCGCGGCCGGCGCCGAGAAGGCCCGGGAGACCGCGGCCAGGACCCTCGCCGACGTCTACGACAAGATCGGCTTCGTACCCGCCGCACCGTGACCCGCACCGCCCCGGGCCGGACCGCGAGGTAGCGTGAGGGACCTGATGGGCTCACTGGTAGAGAAGATCAAGCAGCTGATCGCGCGCCTCACGGCGCTGTACGAGGACGTCCGGACGCGGTGGCGGTGGTTGGCGCATCTGCTCGACACCCTGGAGAGGTACACCGATCGCCGGGGCAACGTCTACGCCGCAGCGATCACCTTCTCCGGAATCCTGTCGCTGGTGCCGATTCTGATGGTCACCTTCGCCGTCGCCGGCTTCGTGCTCGCCAGCCGGCCCGATCTGGTGGACCAGATGGTCGACGCCGTCCTCGCGGAGTTCCCGGGCCAGATGGGCGAGACGCTCGGCGGCGTCATCGAGTCGGCGATCGACTCGCGCGCGACCGTGGGCGTCATCGGCCTGATCAGTGCTGCCCTGACCGGCATCGGATGGATGTCGCTGGTCCGCACCGGACTCAGCGAGATGTGGGGCGGCCGGATCAAGCGCAACGCCGTCATGTCCAAGGTCTCCGATCTGGGGACCTTCGTCGGGCTGGGCATCATGTTCGTGCTGACCTTTGCGCTGACCGCCCTCGCGTCGGGCCCGGTCGCCACCAAGGTGCTCGACTGGATGGACTGGGAGTTCCTGAGCAACCAGGTCACGCTGCTGCGTCTGGCCACCAACCTGATCGCGGTCCTGGGCACCTGGTGGATCTTCTCGATCATCCTGGCCCGGCTTCCGCTGCGTCCGGTTCCCATGCGCGCGGTGCGCTGGACGGCGCTGACCACCGCGATCGTGTTCACGATCCTGAAGGAGGTGGGCGGGCTGTACCTGCAGTCGGTGCTGAACAGCCCGGCCGGCGTGGCCTTCGGGCCGCTCCTGGGCGTGATGGTCTTCGCCTACCTCGCCTCCCGGATCGTGCTCTACGCGTCGGCGTGGACGGCCGCGAACCCCGACAACGCGCAGTACCTCACGGTCGACGAACTCGACGGCGCCGCCCCCGAACCGGATCGGGTGGTGCTGGCGCCGGTGTACGAGACGTCCGAGGCGCCCAAGGCCCGTGCGCTGCTCACCGCAGCCGGCATCGGCGCCGCGGCGGCCGGGATCTACGGCTGGATCCGCCGGGGCTGAACGCCGCCGAGATCAGCGGCGGTAGCCGCCGGTACGACGGCGCCGACGACGGAACCACAGCACGATCATGGACGCGCCGGTCAGCGCGGCCACGACGATGAGGATCAGCGGCAGCGCCCCGATCGCCAGCGAGTCCGCGCCGGACGCGGGGTCGCGGGAGATCGCCGCGCGGTCGTCGCCGGCCCGCCCGGTGTCGAGCGTGCCGACCGAGATCGACGGACTCGCGGCGAACCCGTACTGGTACATCCGCACGGCCTGCTGGTGGTAGCTGTTGTCTGCCTCGTTGAGTCCGAACATCTGCACGATCACGATCGACCGGCCGCCGGACTCGGCGGCGCCCACGAAGGTTTTCAGCGAATCGTCGGTGAAGCCGGTCTTGCCGCCCAGGATCGTCATGCCGGGGACGCCGTCGCGCAGCAGCGTGTTCGACGTGCCCATCAGGTACGGCGGATGATCCGTGTCCCCGGGCACGTCCTTGCGCGCCGGGTAGCCGGGGAACTCGTAGGTCTTCAGACCGATCATCCGGCGGAACTCGTCGTTGGCCATGGCGGCCCGGAAGATGACGGCGAGGTCGTACGGCGATGTCGACATGCCGGCCGAGTCCAGGCCCGACGGTGTCGCGGCGCGGGTGTCCAGGGCGCCCAGCGACTTCGCCTCGGCGTTCATCTTCGCCAGCGTCTCGTCGTAACCGCCGAGCTCGCGCGCCAGCATGTTCGCGCAGTCGTTGCCGGAGACGACGAGCAGTCCGGTGACGATGTCGCGGACGGTGTACTGGCCGCCGGGGCCGACCCCGCAGGCGTCGCCCTCCATCGACCAGTCGTTGACGGTTGCCTTGACCGGCGCGTCCAGGTCGAGCTCGTTCAGCGCGACCAGAGCGAGCAGGACCTTTATGGTCGACGCCGGGCGGAATCGGCCGTGCGGGTCCTTGGCCGCGATCACGTTGCCGCTCTCCAGGTCGGCGATCAGCCAGCCCTGGGAGGTGAGCTTGTCCGGAACGGGGCCGGCGGCGGGATCGGCGACGACGCCGCACGCGGCGAGCTTCTCCCCGCCGACGGGAGGCTCCGGGACCGGCAGGGGAGTGGGGGTGGTCTTGCCGGGGGCGACCACTTCGGAGTCGTCGACCGGCGGCGGCGTGTGCACGCGGTACGGACAGTGCTCGTCGCCGGGGACCGGGGTGTCGGTGAGTGTCACCGTGCCGGACGCCGGCGACGGATCTGCGTTCGCCGGGACCAGCGGCGCCACCGACAGGGCCAGAGCCGTGCAGAGGGCGGCGAGCAGGGGGCGCCGTGCTGAGCGGCGGGCGGAAGAGGTGCGCATCGAGGTGTGAGTCTACCCAGCGCCCGGGCCCGGCCGGCTTCGGGAGACGAAAGACGCCCCGACCGGAAACCGGTGGGGGCGTCTTTCGGGGCTGCAGAGAGGGTCTGATGCGTCAGCGCGAGAACATGAGTGCGCGCTTGACTTCCTGGATCGCCTGCGTCACCTGGATGCCGCGCGGGCAGGCGTCGGTGCAGTTGAAGGTGGTGCGGCACCGCCACACGCCGTCGGCGTCGTTCAGGATGTCCAGGCGCTCGATGGTGCCGGTGTCGCGGCTGTCGAAGATGAAGCGGTGGGCGTTCACGATCGCGGCCGGGCCGTAGTACGAGCCCTCGGTCCAGAACACCGGGCAGCTGGTGGTGCAGCACGCGCACAGGATGCACTTGGTGGTGTCGTCGAACCGGGCACGATCGGTCTGCGACTGGATGTACTCGCGGGTGGGCTCGTTGCCGTCGGTGATCAGGAACGGCTTGATCGCGCGGTAGGCGTCGAAGAACGGCTCCATGTCGACCACGAGATCCTTCTCCACCGGCAGGCCCTTGATGGGCTCGATGGTGATGGTGATCTCCTTGGACGAGTCCTTCGGCAGCAGATCCTTCATCAGGAGCTTGCAGGCCAGCCGATTGACGCCGTTGATGCGCATCGCGTCGCTGCCGCAGATGCCGTGCGCGCAACTGCGCCGGAAGGTCAGCGTGCCGTCCAGGTAGCCCTTCACGTAGAGGAGCAGGTTGAGCAGCCGGTCCGACGGGAGGGCCGGGACGCGGAAGCTCTCGAAGCCCTGCGCATCCGGGTTCTCCGGGTTGAAGCGGTAGATCTTCAGCGTGACCATGACCGCCTCGTCCGGAACCGGAGGCAGCGGCGGCTGGTCAGCGACCGTGTTTTCGAGGGTGGCAGTCATCAGTACTTCCGCTCCATCGGCTCGTAACGGGTCTGGACCACGGGCTTGGTGTCGAGTTCGATCTCGGCGATCAGCCCGTCGCCCTTCTTGTACGCCATGGTGTGCACCATGAAGTTCTCGTCGTCGCGGTTCGGGTAGTCCTCGCGAGCGTGGCCGCCGCGGGTCTCCTTGCGGTTGAGGGCGCCCAGGACGGTCACCTCGGCCAGCTCCAGCAGGAAGCCCAGCTCGATCGCTTCGAGCAGGTCGCTGTTGAACCGCTTGCCCTTGTCGGTGACGGTGACGTGGGCGTACCGCTCCTTGAGCACCCGGACGTCGGCGAGGGCGCGGGAGAGGGTCTCCTCGGTGCGGAACACCGCGGCGTTGTCGTTCATCGTCTGCTGCAGCTCGGTGCGGATGTCGGCGACGCGCTCGTTGCCGTGGTCGCTGAGCATCAGGGCGATCCACTCCTCGACCATCGCCGAGGGGTTCTCCGGCAGCGGGGCGAAATCGTGGGAGTTGGCGTACTCGGCGGCGGCGATGCCGGAGCGGCGGCCGAACACGTTGATGTCCAGCAGCGAGTTGGTGCCCAGGCGGTTGGCGCCGTGCACCGAGACGCACGCGCACTCGCCGGCCGCGTACAGCCCGTGGACGACCTGGTCGTTGTTGGCCAGCACCTGTCCGTTGACGTTGGTCGGGATGCCGCCCATCACGTAGTGGCAGGTCGGGTACACCGGCACCAGCTCGGTCACCGGGTCGACGCCGAGGTAGGTGCGCGAGAACTCCATGATGTCCGGCAGCTTGGCCATCAGGGTCTCCTCCGGGATGTGGGTCACATCGAGGAGGACGTAGTCCTTGTTCGGACCGGCGCCGCGGCCTTCGAGCACCTCGAGGACCATCGAACGGGCGACGATGTCGCGGGGCGCGAGGTCTTTGATGGTGGGGGCGTAGCGCTCCATGAAGCGCTCGCCGTCGGCGTTGCGCAGGATGCCGCCTTCGCCGCGCACGCCCTCGGTGATGAGGATGCCCAGGCCGGCCAGACCCGTCGGGTGGAACTGGTGGAACTCCATGTCCTCCAGGGGCAGGCCCTTGCGGAACACGATGCCCATGCCGTCGCCGGTGAGGGTGTGGGCGTTGGAGGTCACCTTGTACATGCGGCCCGAGCCGCCGGTGGCGAAGACGATCGACTTGGCGTGGAAGACGTGGATGTCGCCGGTGGCCAACTCATAGGCGACGACGCCGCTGGCGACGGGCTCGCCGTTCTCGTCCTCGGTCAGGTTCAGGTCGAGGGCGTAGAACTCGTTGAAGAACTGGACGTTGTGCTTGACGCAGTTCTGGTAGAGGGTTTGCAGGATCATGTGGCCCGTGCGGTCGGCGGCGTAACAGGCGCGGCGCACCGGCGCCTTGCCGTGATCACGGGTGTGCCCGCCGAAGCGGCGCTGGTCGATACGGCCCTCGGGGGTGCGGTTGAACGGCAGACCCATCTTCTCCAGGTCGAGCACCGCGTCGATGGCCTCCTTGGCCATCAGTTCTGCGGCATCCTGGTCGACGATGTAGTCGCCGCCCTTGACGGTGTCGAAGGTGTGCCACTCCCAGTTGTCCTCTTCGACGTTGGCGAGCGCGGCGCACATGCCGCCCTGGGCCGCGCCGGTGTGGCTGCGCGTGGGGTAGACCTTGGTCAGCACGGCGGTGCGGGCGCGCGGAGCGGCCTCGATGGCCGCGCGCATCCCGGCGCCGCCGGCGCCCACGATGACCACGTCATAGCGGTGTTCCTGCATGAGGGTGGTAACTCCTTATTCGCCGAAGGTGAGAAGCGCGTAGGTGCCGAGGACGAGCACCACGATCACCGAGATGAGCAGTAGGGCGTTGAGCCAGAACCGGGTGCGGTCGCTGCGCGTGTAGTCGGCGATCACCGTGCGCAGACCGTTGGCGCCGTGCAGCTCGGCGAGCCAGAGCATGGTGAGGTCCCACACCTGCCAGAACGGCTGGCTCCAGCGGGCGGCCACGAACGAGGCGTCGATGCGGTGCACGCCCTCGTCCCACGCGAGCATGATGAACATGTGGCCGATGGCCAGGATCACCAGGAGCATGCCGGAGAAGCGCATGAAGAGCCATGCCCACTTCTCGAAGTTGGTGCGGCTGCCGGCGCGCGGGGCACGGGGGGCGTCGAGGCTGGCCGGACGGTCGTAGTCCGTCTGGATCGTCTTTGCTTCCAAAGTCATGGTTCTCTCTGCTCCCTTAGAACGCGTGGCTGACGAGGAGCTGCAGCAGGCGGACGGCCGCGGCGATGAACAGGACGGAGAAGACGACGCCGACCACCCACAGCATCTGGCGCTGGTACTTGGGGCCGTTGCCCCAGAAGTCGATGAGGATGACGCGGATGCCGTTGATTGCGTGGAACAGCACGCAGAAGACCAGGCCGATCTCCATCAGACCGATCAGCGGGGTCTTGTAGGTGTCGATGATCTCGGTGTACGTGTTCGGGTTGATGCGGATGACCGCGGTGTCGAGCACGTGCACGAAGAGGAAGAAGAAGACGGTGACGCCGGTGATGCGCTGAAGCACCCAGGCCCACATGCCGGGATCTCCGCGGTAGAGGGAGCGTTTGCGCACCGGATCCGGTGCGACCTCGGTGGGGGTGCTCATCGCGTTGTACGCCTCCAGAGTGTCGACTTGTTGCGTGGGCCAGACCATGCGCAGCGCGTCGTCGACCGGCCCAATGACTCCTGACTTTAAACCCATGCTGAGGGTTGTCATAAATCTCCGGAACAATGTGACCTAGAACAGATCCGGATATTAGGTATGCCTTACCTTTTAGTTTCTCGTGATAAAGGAGAACCGATGTCGTCGGAAATCGACTTCGCCGCCTTGCGGCAGGCCGCTCAACGCGTGATGACCAGGGCGTATGCTCCGTACTCGGGGTTCGCGGTCGGTGCCGCCGGAGTGAGTGAAGAGGGCCACATCGTCGCCGGATGCAATGTGGAGAATGTCTCATACGGCCTAGGCGTGTGCGCGGAAGTCGCCCTGGTCGCCGGAGCGGTGTCATCGGGTGTACGACGACTCCGCGCGGTCTCGGTGTGCGACGCCGACGGGCGGATCCTGACTCCGTGCGGGCGGTGCCGGCAGGTGTTGCTCGAGTTCGGCGGAGAGGGCCTCCTCGTCGACTCCGCCCGCGGTCCGCGTGCCCTCGCCGAGCTGCTGCCCGAGGCCTTCGGTCCCGGCGATCTCGCCCGGGTCGAGGGCGGCCGATGAGCGCCGTCGACCCGGTCAGCGTGATCGGTGCCAAACGCGACGGCCGAGAGCTCACCACCGCGCAGATCGACGCCGTGGTGCACGGCTTCACATCCGGCACCGTGGCGCCGGAACAGATGTCGTCGTTGCTGATGGCGATCGTGTGGCGGGGCATGAGCCGGCGCGAAACCGCCGACTGGACGGCCGCGATGATCGCCTCCGGGATCACCGTGGACCTGTCCGGACTCGAGCGCGGCGGGCGCCCGCTGACCACGGTCGACAAGCACTCCACCGGTGGCGTCGGCGACAAGATCACGCTGCCGCTGACTCCGCTGATCGCCTCCTACGGGCTCGCGGTGCCGCAGCTCTCGGGGCGGGGGCTCGGGCACACCGGCGGCACGCTCGACAAGCTGGAGTCGATTCCGGGCTGGTCGGCGCAGGTCTCGCCCGAACGGCTGCGCTCGCAACTGTCGCGGGTGGGAGCGGTGATCTGTGCGGCCTCCGATCAGCTCGCCCCGGCGGACCGCGCGCTGTACGCGCTGCGCGACGTGACCGGCACGGTGGCCTCGATCCCGCTGATCGCCGCCTCGATCATGAGCAAGAAGATCGCCGAGGGCACCGAGGCGCTGGTGCTCGACGTCAAGGTCGGGTCGGGGGCGTTCATGAGGACGTACGACGACGCCGCCGACCTCGCGCGTGCCATGGTCGAACTCGGCACCGACGCCGGCGTGCGGACCAGCGCACTGCTCACCGACATGTCGGCGCCGCTCGGGCGCAGCGCGGGCAATGCTCTCGAGGTGGCCGAGGCGGTGGAGGTGCTCGCCGGCGGGGGACCGCGCGACGTCGTCGAGCTGACGCTTGCGCTGGCGCGGGAGATGCTCGACGCCGCCGGCTTGCGGGACGTCGATCCCGCCGAACACCTCGCCGGCGGGCAGGCGATGGACACCTGGCGCGCGATGATCGCGGCGCAGGGCGGCGATCCGGCCGCGTCGCTGCCGGAGGCGGTGCACCGGGAGGTCGCGGTCGTCTCCGAATCCGGGTATCTGGCGCGGCTGGATGCCCTGGCCGTGGGCCTGGCCGCGTGGGAACTCGGGGCCGGACGGTCGGCGCCGGGGGCCGCGGTGTCGGCGGGCGCGGGCGTGACGTGGCATGCGGCCGTGGGGGAGCCGGTGGTCGCCGGCGCTCCGCTGCTGACCCTGCACGCCGACGATCCGGCCCGGTTCGATGCCGCGCTCGCCCGGCTCGAGGGCGCCTACGAGGTGACCGCGACGGCGCCGACGGACGTCCCGCCCCTTGATCGGGTGCTCGGGCGCATCGGTCCGTAGCGGAACGCGGCGACCGAGCGCGGACGTCCTACGGGGCGAGCGACCGGCCGGTGAGGGTGCGAAAGTAGTAGATCGCCAGGAACTCCGTCAGTGGGAGGGCCACCAGGAGACCGACGCCGAGAAAGAGAACGCCGACGGCGAGGACGACGAGGGTGACGGTCAGCATCACGATCGTCGCTCCGGGTCTGGCGCACAGCAGGGTGAATCCCTCGGCGACGCCGGCGCGCAGTGACGCCCTCGGGCAATCGGCTGCGGCGAGGTACATCCAGGTGGCCGGAATCTCCACGGCGGCCACGCACACGAGGTAAGTCCAGCTGAATCCGGCTTCTTCGACGAAGAGCGCCTCGAGCCCGGCGGTGAGCAAGCCGGTGACGGCGACGATCGACAGCACCGGCGCCAGGGCCGTCGGCCGGAAGAAGTCGGTGAACACTGGACGCCGCCCGTCGGCGATGACGATCGCGCCGTTCAGCCAGCAAGCGATGGAAAGGCTTACGGGAACCAGCCAGAGTGCGCTCTCCAGGTAGCCCTGAGCGTCCTGCACCGCGATCGTCGCATCGAGCGCTCCCCGTGCGTCGGTGCTGGTGCGGAGGATGTGCGTGACGATCGAACCGACGATCCAGTCCGCCGTCAGGAAGACGCCGAGCAAGCCGGCCAGCAGGATCAGTGTCCACGTCGCGCTCGCACCGATGATCGTGCCGGGGGTGGCGCGGAGCCGGCCCCAGGACCATCGCAGAGCGCTGGTCGGGCGTGGCGCCCGAGACCGGCGACGGGTGCTCGTGTCGCTGTCCACCCGCCGGCTACTGCGCGATCGGGCGGCGGGTGAGAGCCCGGAAATAGTAGAGAGTCAGCAGACCGGCGAAGGGCATCGCGAAGAGCAGGCCGACGAGCAGGGCCAGGGCGCCGGCGATCGTGATCAGCAACGCGATCAGCAGCACCACGAGGGTCGGCCCCGCGCGCCCGGCCGAGAGATTGAGGCCGTTGCTGAGGGACGGACCGACCCCGGCGCCGGTGTCGGCGGCGAAGTACACCATCCAGATCGTCAGGAAGGTGAGGGCCAGGGAGACCAGGAGGGAGATCCATTCCAGGCCGAGGTACTGGGACAGGAGCAGATCGGCGACGGTCGAGACCGCCGAGACGATGAGCGTGACCAGCAGGATCGGGCCCAGTGCCACCGGGCGGAAGAAGTCGCCGATATCCGCTCGCTTGCCGTCGGCGATGGTGATCAGGCCGTTCAGCCAGCACGACGTCGCCAACCCGGTGATCGCGGCGACGGCTATTCCGGCGATCACCCCGCTGGTGATCGCCGCGCCGATCGACACCGATTCGTCCACGTCGACGGCGAAGCCGCTCACGGCGAGAACGACCAGGCCGATGACGACGCCCGCCAGCAGCGCCGCGCCGATGATGATGGCGGCCCACAACGCTGCGGCGCCGACCAGCACGCCGATGTTGGCCGAGAATCGACTTCCTGCCCAGCTGAACGCCGCGCCCAGCCGCGGCGGATCGGGGGCGGTCTGCATCGGGGCCGCGGGCGGGAACGCGCCGAACGGATCGGCGCCGAACTGGTTCGCCTCGTAGGGCGCGCCATAGTAGGGAGTGCCGTACTGGGGAGTGCCGTACTGGGGAGTGCCGTACTGGGGAGTGCCGTACTGCGGAGTGCCGTAGGGGTTGCCTGGAAGCGTCTGCGCGTCGAAGGGATCGGCGGACGGCTGGAACTCGGTCACCTCGTCCTGCACGTCGGGTTCGCGCGCCTCATCGGCCGGCGATTCGGCGGGTGGGACGGAGTGTGCGTCGTCGTTCGCGGCCGGCCGCTGGTCGTCGGATTCGCTCATGACTCCCATCATGCCGTTTCGCCGGATTCGCCTGTCCTCGACCCCAACCCCGACCCCGACCCCGATCGACGCTCGGCCAGCCGAGCGGCCACGGGTTGCCTACGGTGGGGGCATGGGCATTCCCGAGACGATCACCATCGACAGTTGCCGGCTCGCTCCCAAGGTCCTCTTGCACGATCACCTCGACGGCGGGCTGCGGCCGGCGACGGTGCTGGACCTGGCGCGCGAGAACGGGTACGACAAGCTGCCCGCCGACACCGCCGAGGAACTCGGGGAGTGGTTCGCCACCGCCGCCGACTCCGGGTCGCTGGAGACCTACCTGGAGACCTTCGCGCACACCGTCGGCGTGATGCAGACCGCGCCGGCGCTCACCCGCGTGGCGCGCGAATGCGCCGAAGACCTGTTCGAGGACGGCGTCGTGTACGCCGAGGTGCGCTTCGCGCCGGAGTTGCACACCGAGCAGGGGCTCTCGCTGGACGAGGTCGTGGAGGCGGTGCTGGCTGGCTTCGCGGAGGGGGAGGACCTGTCCCGGGCGGCGGGCAGGCCCATCGTCGTACGGTGCCTGCTGACCGCGATGCGGCATGCGGCGCGGTCGCTGGAGATCGCCGAGCTGGCCACGCGCTTCGAGGGGCGCGGGGTGGTCGGATTCGACATCGCCGGCGCCGAGGCCGGGAACCCGCCCACGCGGCACCAGGCTGCGTTCGACTACATGCGCGAACAGTGCTCGCACTTCACCATCCACGCCGGCGAGGCGTTCGGACTGCCGTCGATCCACGAGGCGCTCTCGTTCTGCGGGACCGACCGGCTGGGCCACGGGGTCCGGGTGATCGACGACATCGTGCTGCCTCCGGACGCACGGCCGGACCAGCGCGAGTACCCGGGGGCGGAGCTTGGCACGATCGCGAACTACGTGCGGGACAAGCGGATTCCGCTCGAACTGTGCCCCAGCAGCAATGTTCAGACCGGGGCCGTCGACTCGATCGCCGAGCACCCGTTCAACGTGCTCGCCAAACTCCGGTTCCGGGTGACCGTCAACACCGACAACCGGCTGATGAGCAACACGACCATGAGCCGCGAGTTCATGGTGCTGCACGAGGCGTTCGACTACGGGTGGGCCGACTTCGAGCGGTTCACCGTGAACGCGATGAAGTCGGCGTTCCTGCACTTCGACAAGCGCCTGGAGCTGATCGACGACGTGATCAAGCCGGGGTACGCGGTGCTGCTCGGCTGAGATCTCGATACGCCGCTCACTCCGTTCGCGGCTACTCGATCACCACCTCGACTGCGATACGCCGGGCGCTCCGTTCGCGGCTACTCGATCACCACCTCGACAGCGATACGCCGGGCGCTCCGTTCGCGGCTACTCGATCACCACCTCGACAGCGATACGCCGGGCGCTCCGTTCGCGGCTACTCGATCACCACCTCGACAGCGATACGCCGGGCGCTCCGTTCGCGGCTGCTCGATCACCATCTCGACAGCGATACGCCGGGCGCTCCGTTCGCGGCTGGGTCGTCAGCCGCGGCGGATGAGGCGCTCCTCGAAGTCGTTCACCAGCGCGCGCCAGGCCTCGGACTCGTTGTCGTACGGACCGGACGGCGCCAGGCGATCGGGGTCCGGGTTGATCGCGTAATCGACCAGCCAGCCGAGCGGCGTGGTCTTGCCCAGGGCCTCGTCGACGGTGTCGATCCCGGCGAAATCAGCGGCGTCGGTCAGCAGTTCGACGGCGAGGTCGAGCTGGCGCCCGTCGACGGCGCGCGGGCCGTCGAGCAGGTCCTCGGTCAGGCCCGGGAGCGCGTACACGTTCTCCTCGAGGACGTCGTACTCCAGTTCGCCCCCGTTCGCCATCGATTGGACCTCGTCGTAGGTCGACACCTTGCCGAGCGCGTGATCGTTGTTCTCGGCGAGGTAACGAGTCAGGGCGCGCTCGGAGCTGAAGCCGTAGATGTTGCCCTTGGCGCCGAGGAAGACCGGCTCGTCGCGCAGGTAGCAGCGCAGGGTCAGGAACTCGCCCTCGTCGGTGTAGATCCGGATCGGGTCGATGCCGACCTGGGACCAGAAGTCGTCCTCCTCCTCGTCGTCGGAGTCGTCGTCGTCGGAGTCGTCGTCGTCGGAGTCCTCGTCCGTCTCGTCGTCGGCGTCGTCGTCGAGCGGGTCCACCGGATCGAACTCCGGCTCGTCCTCGTCCTCGGCGGACGCGGCGGCGTCGAGCTCGTCCTCGGCGATCGTGAGGGCCTCGGCGTCCACGTCCGGGGTGCTCACGACCTCGTCGAGCGCGTCGATCACGTCGTCCCAGTGCTTGGCGATCAGGCGGCCGATGCGGACCCAGAGGTCCACGCCCTCGCGGCCGCGGAAGTTGTCGGTGCCGACGGTCACCGCCGACAGGATCTGGTTGGCGGTGAAGAACTTGGTGACCGGGGTCAGGTCGCAGACCTCGCCGATGATCCGGGTGATCTCCAGCGCGTTCTCGAGCTCGGCGATCACCTCGCCGCGGGGGTCCTCGGCGGCCAGCTCAGGGACGCCGATGAGGTCGTAGCTGTGCTTGTCGTCCGGGATGAGCTCCTCGGCCTGGAGCTTCTTCACCGTCTCCCATTGGGGATGGTCGGCGAGGTCGTTGTCGTCGTCGGTCCGCACGAATGCGGCCAGCGCGGCGACCGAGTCGAATCCGTACAGGTCCTCGTCGAGACCGAGGAAGGCCTCCCACTCGTCCTCGCCCTCGCGCCAGCGGGGCGCCCACAGGGTGAAGAGGTTTCCATCGGTGAGTCCGAGTTCAATGGGGACGATGTCTCCGGCCATGCGCACGACACTACCGGGGTGGAGCGAGCTCACATGTTGCGGGGACCGAACTGCCGGTCCCCGGCGTCACCGAGCCCGGGGACGATGTACGACGATGTGTTCAGGCACTCGTCGATCGCGCCGACCACCAGCCGCACCCGTTGCCGCGTCGTGCGGAGCGCAGCGACCCCCTCCGGCGCCGCGACCACGCACACGGCGGTGACGTCGGTGGCGCCGCGGCCGGCGAGGACGTCCAGCGTGTGGATCAGCGAACCTCCGGTGGCGAGCATGGGGTCGAGCACGTAGACCCGGCGCCCGGCCAGGTCCTCGGGCAGCGAGACCAGATACTCGTGAGGCTCGGCGGTCGCTTCGTCGCGGGCCACGCCGACGAACCCGGCCTGCGCGTCGGGGACCAGGCCGAGTGCGGCGTCGAGCATCCCGAGACCGGCCCGGAGCACCGGCACGAACAGTGGCCGCCCGGCCAGCTCCACGCACTCTGCGGGTCCGACGGGCGTCTGCACCGCGACCGGCGTGGTCGGCTCCGCAGCGAGTGCCTCGTAGGTGAGCATGGCGGTGATCTTGGTCAGCTGTGCGCGGAAGTCGGCGTTCGACGTCCCCTCGTCGCGCAGCAGCGTCATCCGGGACTGCACCAACGGGTGCGTGACCACGTGCACATCCACCGAACCGCTGCTCATGCCCGGAAAGCCTACGTGCCGTGGAACCGAACGCACCGCCGCTGCGTCTAAATGACCATGAAGCCTCTCACCGTGAACGACACGTCCTTGTCCGCCATCGTCGGCCGGCAGAGCGCCGCCGCCGGCATCGTCGCCGAACGCGCCCTGGCCGAACGCTTCGACGCCGCCGCCTACGCGCCCGCCTTCGGGCTGATCGGTGCACCGTTCCTGTCGGCTCTCGCGGCCGCGATGAGTGCCCGAGCCGCCCGGCTCGACTCACTGTCCGCCGCCCACACCGGTCAAGCCGCGGCGACCACCGTCGCGGGCCTGGCGTACCGCGGCACCGACGCGGCCGGCGCGACGGAGATGACGGCATGAGCGTCGAGTTCCTGATCGCACCGCTGCGGATGCTCATCGCGGCGCTCGGCACCGGAGACCTGCCCGCGGGTGGCCCGGTCGGCACGCTGACCGCCTCCCGGAACGCGCTCGACCAGGCCGGCGACCTCGCCCGCAAAGCCGCCGCGGAGACGACGACCGGCTGGCAGGGCGACGGCGGCCGGGCTGCCGCCGGACGGGCTATCAGGTCGGTGCGTGAGGACGCCGACACCGGTGGCGACGGAGCGGACATCGCGACGCTGGTCCAGACCGCCGCCGGTCGGGTGAAGCAGGCCAACACCGAACTCAACGCGCTCGCCGACTCGTTCGTCAGCGCGGCCGCCGCGGCGGCGCCGACGCTCACGCCGGCGGCGCTGCTGGTGTTGGTGCCGATCGCCGCCGATCACCTCGGGCGCGGCCTGGCCGTGGTGAACCGGACCCAGGCCGAGCTGGCCACCGACGCGAAGGGACTCGGCCGGCATCAGGCGCCGGCCGAGAGCGTGTCCGTGTCGCCGGGAAAGGTGCCGATCACCCTGCCCGACGGTTCCGTGGCGTACGCGCCCAATGCACGCGCCGCCGCCGCGGTCCGCGCTGCGCTCAGCCAGCGGGGCGTGCCGTACGTCTGGGGCGGGACGACGCCCGACGGCTTCGACTGCAGCGGCCTGACCCAGTGGGCGTACCGCCAGGCCGGTCTGGAGCTGCCCCGCCTTGCTCAGGATCAGGACACCGCAGGCTTCCCGGTCTCCCAGTCGCAGCTGCAACCCGGCGACCTGGCAGTGTGGAGCGGCCACGTCGCGATGTACATCGGCAACGGCCAGATGGTGGAAGCCGGCAACCCGGTCCAGGTGAACCCGGTCCGCACCACCAACCTGGACCAGACGTTCGAGGGCTTCTACCGGCCGAGGTAGTCGGTCAGCGCACCCACGACTGCACCATCGGCTCAGTGGCCACAGTCGCGCTGTTCTGGGTGATGACCAGCGACGACGGCGACACGATGTATCGGGTGGCGCCGTTGACCGCGGTGAACGTCGAGCCCGAGCGCGTCGGATAGCCCACCTCGATGGTCTTCCCACCGGCGTAGCCCAGGTAGTAGTACCGCCCGGTCTGTGCGCCCACCTGACAGATCACCACACGCGAGCGGGCCGTCTGCCCGATGAACATCGCCGGATCGGCGGCGTCGTGGCAGCGCGGCCCGGACAGGAAGCCCCGGTCGTCGGCCCCGGCGACCGGCACCGACTCGGGTCCGGGCGCAACGGTCGTGGTCACGGTCGGAGGCACCACCGTGGTGGTCTCGCCGGGCGACGGCGACGACTGCTCCTGCTCGATCACCGTGACCACACCGGGTGTCTGGGCCACGGGTTCGTCGTCGTTGTCCGAGCCCCTCAGGAACAGGAAGCCGACGACTCCGGCCGCGACCAGCGCCACCACGATCGCGACGATCGCCAGGATCTGCGGTGTGCGGTTCGGCGGCTGCGGCGCCGGATAGCCGGGCTGTGGATAGCCGTAGCTCATGGTGCGCTCCTCGTGCGGGGTCGGTCCGGCAATTCTCGCAGGACGCGCGCGAGTTCTGCACGCAGATCGTCTGCGGACCGCGGGTCCCCGGGCTCGGCGGCGAGCTCGCCGTAGTACTTGAGTTTGGGCTCGGTGCCGCTGGGTCGGGCCGTCACCCGCAGTGTCGTGCCGTCTGGGCGCGAACCGGCCAGTTCGACGGCGTCGGTGTGCGGCCCCGGACCGTCGTGCAGCAGATCGACGGCGGCGACCGGGAGTCCGGCCAGTTCGGGCGGCGGCGCGGTGCGCAGGCGGCGCATCAGCGCGCCGATGTCGGCGAGCTGCTCCACGCGGAGGCTGCGCTGGGCGGTGACATGCCGGCCGTACCGCGTCGTCAGATCGTCCAGGGCCTCGGCCGGGGTCACGCCGCGGTCGGCGTACTCCTGGGCGATCAGCGCCACGGCCACCGCGGCGCTGATCCCGTCCTTGTCCCGGACCGCCACGGGATCGACGCAGTGGCCGAGCGCCTCCTCGTAGGCGTAGGCCAACGGTTCGCCCGCGCGGACCAGCCACTTGAAGCCGGTCAGGGTGCGGCGGGCATCGGCGCCCCGGGCGAGTGCGATCCGGTGCAGCAGCGTGCCCGACACCAGCGACGAGGCGATCACCGGGGCCCGGTCGCCGTCCCAGTGGTCCAGGATCCACGAGCCGAGCAGCGCACCGGTCTCGTCGCCGGTGAGCATCCGCCAGCGTCCCGCGGCATCGGGGACACCGATCGCGCACCGATCGGCGTCCGGATCGAGCGCCAGGGCCAGGTCGGCATTCCGTTCGGCGGCCAGTGCCAGCAGCAGGTCGGTGGCGCCGGGCTCCTCGGGATTCGGAAAGCGGACGGTCGGAAAGTCCGGATCGGGGTCGAACTGCTCGGCGACGACGTGGACGTCGGTGAAACCACTGCGCGCCAGCGCTTCGCGGGCCAGCGCCCCGCCGACCCCGTGCATCGGCGTCAGTGCGATGGTCAGGGCGGCGGGCACGGGCGGCCCGAACCGCTCGTCGAGCCGGTCGAGGTAGTCGTCGCGAACGGTCAGCGCCCGCCGGTCCGGCGCAACCGGCGTCCGTGCGACGGCGGCGGCCGGGGGAGCGGCGTCGATCGCCGCCTCGATCTCGCGGTCGGCGGGCGCGATCAGCTGTGCGCCGCCCTGCACGTAGACCTTGTAACCGTTGTCTCCGGGGGGATTGTGCGAGGCGGTGATCATCACTCCGGCCACCGCGCCGAGCCGGCGGGTGGCGAAGGCGACCAGCGGCGTCGGACCGGGGTCGGGGAGGGCGACGACGTCGAAGCCGGCGGCGGCGAGCACCTGCGTGGTCGCGGCGAAGAACTCCTCCGAACCGTGCCGCGCGTCCCGCCCGACGACGACGAGTCCGCCGCCCCGGCCGGTGCTCGTCAGCCAGGCCGCCAGCCCCGCCGTCGCCCGCGTGACCGTGTCGACGTTCATGCCGCCCGGGCCGTCGCGGAGCGGGCCGCGCAGCCCTGCGGTGCCGAACCGCAGCGGCGCCTCCGCCGTCGTTCGGTCCCCGTTCGCGGGCCCGGGGTTCATCGCTCACTCACCGCGGCGACCACCTCCACCAGCAGCGCGCCCATCCGCGCCGCGGAGTCGCGGCCCACGGCGAGCACCTCGCTGTGATCGAGCGACTCGCCGGTGATCCCGGCGGCAAGATTGGTCACCAGCGAGAATCCGAGGACGTCGAGGCCGGCGGCGCGGGCCGCGATGGTCTCGTGCACGGTCGACATCCCGACCAGGTCGGCGCCCATCGCGGCGAGCATCCGGATCTCCGCGGGCGTCTCGTACTGCGGGCCCGGCAGACCCGCGTACACGCCCTCGGCGAGATCCGGGTCGACGCTGCGGGCCGCGGCGCGCAGACGCGGCGAGTAGGCGTCGACCATGTCGACGAACTGCGCACCGGCCAGCGGGGAGCGGCCGGTGAAGTTGAGCTGATCGGCGATGAGCACCGGCTGCCCGACCCGCAGGCCCTCCCGGATGCCGCCCGCGGCGTTGGTGAGCACCACGGTGTGCACCCCGGCCGCTGCCGCGGTCCGCACCGGGTGCACCACGCGGGCCAGAGCGTGACCCTCGTACGCGTGCACGCGGCCCAGCAGTACCAGGACCCGGGCGGTGCCGACCCGGACGGACAGCACCCGGCCCCCGTGTCCGCGCGCAGACGGCGTACTGAATCCCGGGAGCGAGGTCATGGCGACCTCGGCGACCGGAGCCCCGAACGCCGCCGCGGCCGGCGCCCAGCCGGAACCCAGCACGATGGCGACATCGTGTCTGCGGCAGTCGGTTTCGGCGGCGATCGTCGCAGCGGCAGCAATCGCCGCGGCGTCCGGTTCGTGCGTGGGGTCCATGGGGACAACCCTAAGGGGCGGGGCGGAGCGGGTGCAGCGATAGAGTCTCTGCCATGCCTTACGTGAATGTCACCGATGATGCCGCCGTCGTCTTCCTCGGTTCGCCCGGCGTCGAACTGGATGAGGGAAACCCGGAGAACCGGTTCGGCCTGGAGTGGCTCGACCAGGTCACCGGGGCGCTCGACGAGGCGGTGGCCGCCGACAAGCCGATCGTGCTGACGGCCACCGGTAAGTTCTTCACCAACGGTCTGGACACCGACTACGTCGCCGCGCACTACGCCGAGCTGCCGGCCTACCTGGACAGAGTGCACGAGCTGTACGCCACGGTGCTGACGCTGCCGGCCCCGACGATCGCGGCGATCAACGGCCACGCCTTCGGCGCCGGCGCCATGCTCGCCCTGTGCGCCGATCACCGGATCATGCGGACCGGGCGCGGCTTCTGGTCGCTGCCCGAGGCCGCGCTCAGCATGCCCTTCACCCGCGGGATGGCGGCGCTGGTGCGCACCCGCGTCCCCGATGCCGTCGCCACCGAGGCCATGCTGACCAGCCGCCGCTACGGCGCCGAAGAGGCTGCCCTGGTCGGCATCGTCGACGAGGCCGTGCCCGCGGAGGTGCTGATCGACCGGGCCGCGGAGGTGGCGCGTGCGCGAGCCGGCCTGGTCAACCCGAATCAGGCGGTCATCAAGCGGGGCCTCCGTCAGCCGCTGCTCGCCGATCTGAACGTTCCGACACCCGCCACCCTGCTCTGATGACCGGTGGTCCGTACCCCGCCGCGCGTCCGGAGATCAGCGCCTGGCTGGAGCAGAACCTGGACCAGGTGATCTCCTGGCGCCGGGAGATCCACGCCGCGCCGGAGTTGTCGCGGGCCGAGTTCGCGACCACGGCGAAGGTGGTGGACGTGCTGAGCGGCGCCGGACTGAACCCGGTGGTGCTCCCGGCCGGCACCGGGGTGGTGTGCGACTTGGGACCGGCCGACCGCCCGCGCATCGGGTTGCG
The DNA here is from genome assembly GCF_002993285.1 of Gordonia iterans. NCBI lineage: Bacteria > Bacillati > Actinomycetota > Actinomycetes > Mycobacteriales > Gordoniaceae > Gordonia > Gordonia iterans. The sequence continues at coordinate 1,483,041 of NZ_CP027433.1, forward strand.
GGCCGACCTCGACGCGCTGCCGGTGCCCGAGCAGACCGGACTGCCCTTCTCCTCGCGCGTCGAGGGCGTCTCGCACTCGTGCGGGCACGACGCCCACGCCGCGATCCTGATGGGCGTCGGCTGTCTGCTGGCCGGGGTGGAACACGAGCTCCCGTTCAGCGCCAGGCTGATCTTCCAAGCCGCGGAGGAGGTGATGCCGGGCGGCGCGCTCGACGCGATCGACGCCGGCGTGACCGACGGTCTGGCCCGCATCTACGCGCTGCATTGTGATCCGCACCTGCAGGTGGGCACCGTGGGCCTGCGGGCCGGCGCGCTCACCTCCGCCGCCGACCGGATCGAGGTGCACCTGCACGGCCCGGGCGGGCACACTTCCCGCCCGCATCTCACCTCGGACCTGGTGTACGCGATGGGAGTGCTGATCACCGGGCTTCCGGGCATCCTCGCGCGGCGCGTCGACCCGCGCTCGGGCACCGTGATGAGCTGGGGCGCCGTCCATTCCGGCGATGCGCCCAACGCCATCCCGCAGGAGGGCCGGATGCGCGGCACCGTCCGCACCGGCGACCACGCAGTCTGGGAGGAGCTCGAACCCCTGGTCCGCAGCATCGTCGGCGAACTGGTCGCGCCGCTCGGGGTGAGCTACGACCTCACGTACGTGCGCGGCGTGCCGCCGGTGGTGAACGACGATCTGAGCATCGGGCTGTTACGCCGGTCGGTCGCCGCGATCGATCCGGCCGCCGAGGTCGACACCCCGCAGTCGCCGGGCGGCGAGGACTTCGCGTGGTATCTCGAGCACGTTCCGGGCGCGATGGCGCGGCTGGGCGTGTGGCCGGGTGTCGGGCCGCAGTGTGACCTGCACCAGCCGAACTTCGACGTCGACGAGCGTGCGTTGGGCATCGGCGTCGCCACCCTCGCCGGCGTGATCCTGGACGGAGACCTGGGCGGCTGACCGTCCCCGCGGGTCAGCCCTGGTTGTCCATCGGCTCGTCGGGGCCGGGCCCGACGTTGCGGGCCTCGTGCAGCCGCAGCCGCTGGACGTAGTCGGCGGGGGCACCCGCGATCTCCGCGGCGTCGGCCATCACGCCGAGGTAGCGCGCCGACGGCAGGCCGCCCTCGTAGCCGTCGATCACGTACAGCCACGCCAATACCGGTCCGTCCGCGGTCTCGACTCGGGCGCGGATCTTCCGGTGCACCCCGAGTTCGGTGCCCTCCCAGCGGTCCAGGTTCGCCTCGTCCTCGGGCGGGACGTCGTACAGCACGACGAAGACCTTCGAGTCGGGACATTCGCGGTCCTCGGTGACGGTGGCCAGCGAGCCCTCCCAGCCGATGTCGTCGCCGGCGAACGTCAACCGCCACCCGTGCAGCCAGCCGGTGGACGACATCGGCGAGTGCGGCGCCCGCTGCAGCATCTGAGCGGGATCCATGTTCGACGCGTAGGCGGCATAGAGAGGCACGGCGCAAAGCCTATGCCCTTGCTGCGACGGAGGAAACCGGCGAGTGGGCGAACCGCCCGCGCGGCGCGGCGACCCGATAGGTTTGGAGGCGACAGCCCGCGCGCGCGTCAGCTCCGCCGTCGCGAGGCCCAGTGACGACGAGGAGACGACGAAGTGGCACGGATCGTGATCATCGGCGGCGGTCCCGCCGGCTACGAGGCGGCGCTGGCCGGTGCGGCCTACGGCGCCGACATCACCCTCATCGACAGCGACGGCGTCGGCGGCGCCTGTGTGCTGTGGGACTGCGTGCCCAGCAAGACGTTCATCGCGTCGACCGGCATCCGCACCGAGGTTCGCAAGGCATCCGACCTCGGCATCGACATCGACTTGTCCGCGGCGACGGTCACCCTGCCGACGATTCACCAGCGCGTCCGGGATCTCGCGTTCGCGCAGTCGGCCGACATCCGGTCACGGCTCGTCAGTGAGGGAATCCGGATCGTCAACGGCCGGGCGGCGCTGTCGGAGGTACAGCCGGGGGTCGGCGCCCACCGGGTGATCGCGACCCTCCCGGACGGCGGCACAGAAACCCTGGAGGGCGACGTCGTGTTGATCGCGACGGGCGCCTCGCCGCGCGAACTGCCCTCGGCCAAGCCCGACGGCGAACGGATCCTCAGCTGGCGGCAGCTGATCGACCTCGACGAACTCCCCGAGCATCTGGTGGTGGTCGGCTCCGGTGTGACCGGCGCGGAGTTCGTCCACGCCTACACCGAGTTGGGCGTCAAGGTGACTCTCGTGTCCAGTCGCGACCGGGTGCTGCCGCACGAGGACGAGGACGCCGCACTGGTGCTGGAGGAGGCATTCGCCGAGCGGGGCGTCTCGCTGATCAAGCATGCGCGCGCCGAGCGCGTGACCCGCCGCGGCGACGAGGTGACCGTCGACCTGGCCGACGGCCAGACCGTGACCGGCTCGCACGTGCTCATGACGGTCGGTTCCACTCCCAACACCGCGAACCTGGGGCTCGATGCAGCCGGGGTCAAGGTGGACCGGGGCGGCTACATCACCGTCGATCGGGTGTCGCGCACCTCCGTGCCGGGCATCTACGCCGCGGGCGACTGCACCGGGGTGCTGCCGCTGGCCTCGGTGGCGGCCATGCAGGGGCGTGTCGCCATGTACCACTCGCTGGGCGAGGGGGTGAGCCCGATCCGCTTGAAGACGGTCTCGTCGGCGATCTTCACTCGCCCGGAGATCGCGACCGTCGGCGTCTCGCAGAAGGCGATCGACGCGGGGGAGTACCCGGCGCGCACCGTGATGCTTCCGCTCGCCACCAACCCGCGCGGCAAGATGAGCGGGCTGCGGCGCGGCTTCGTCAAGATCTTCTGCCGTCCGGCGACCGGTGTGGTGATCGGGGGCGTGATCGTCGCACCGAACGCCTCCGAACTGATCCTGCCCATCGCTCTCGCGGTGGAGAACAAGCTTCAAGTGTCCGACCTGGCGAACACCTTCTCGGTGTACCCGTCGCTGTCCGGGTCGATCACCGAGGCGGCGCGACAGCTTGTGCGGCACGACGACCTCGACTGACGGTCGCGTCGGGCGCTGGCGCGAGCTGTTCGACCACGACCATCGCGCACCGGTGGTGGTGCTGGCCGGCGGCATCGGGTTGTTCGCCACCAACACCTATGTGACGGTGAGCCTGCTGCCCAGCGCGGTCCGCGAGATCGGCGGCGAGCGGCTGTACGCGTGGACGATGACGATCTTCGTCGTCGCCGCGGTGGTCAGCTCGATGCTGGTGAGCCGGGCGCTCGGCCGGTGGGGCGGCCGGGCGGCGTATCTGGCGGGGTTCGGCGTATTCGCGGCGGGCACCGCGGTGGCCGCCGCGGCGCCCAGCATGCCGGTGATGCTGGTAGGCCGGGGCATTCAGGGTCTGGCAGCCGGTCTGCTGGCCGGGCTGGGCTTCGCGGTGCTCCGGCTGGTGCTGCCCGAGCGCCTGTGGCAGCGCGCCATCGCGTTGATGTCGGCGATGTGGGGCGTGGGCAATCTGCTGGGGCCGATCATCGGCGGCGCGTTCGCGCAGTTCGGCATCTGGCGGGGCGCGTTCGTGCTGATGTCGGTGATCGCGGCCGGACTGGCCGCGCTGACTGTGCGTGCGCTGCCGGCGCGCACTCGCGACCCGGACGACGGCGGCGGCGTCCCGTGGCTCGCGCTGCTGCTGCTCGCGGCCGCCACACTGTTGGTGAGCGTGGCGTCGATCGCCTCGGCGCGGGCCGCGATCGCCCTGCTCCTGGTCGCGGCGCTGGGGCTGGCGGTCCTGTTCGTCGTGCGCGAGCGGACGGGACCGCGTGCGCGGGCGCGGGTGTTGCCGCTGTCGGTGTACCGCGGGCCTTCGCCGCTGCGGTGGATCTACCTGGCGATCGGGGTGATGACCCTCGCGTCGACCATCGAGACCTTTGTGCCGCTCTTCGGTCAGGAGCTCGGAGGGATGTCGCCGCTGGCGGCCGGACTGCTCGGGGCGGCGATCTCGTGGGGCTGGACGGTCGCCTCGATCGGCAGCTCCAGCATCGTCGGGGAACGGGGCAGGCGGGCGGTCCAGGTGGCCGGCCCGGTGTGCGTGTCGGCCGGGTTCGTCGGGTACGGCGCCCTGCAGCTCGCCGGACCGTCGGGGCCGGTGCTCTACGGGTGGTTCGCGGCCCTGTTCGTGGCCGGATGCGGCATCGGCATGGCGATGGCGCACTGGCTCACGTCGGGACTGCGGCTCTCGGAGGGCGGGGCCGGCCGGTCGCAGGTGCCCGCCGGGATGAACACCGTGCAGCTGATCGCGACGGCGTTCGGTTCGGCGCTGGCCGGACTGCTGGTCGCGCTCGGCGGTCCGGACTTGCTCGGCTCGGCCCGCGTGCTCAGCTTCGGCTACGCGCTGATCGGGGTGGCGGGGGTGGCGATCGCCCTCCGCGAGTTCACGGTGGCGCGGCGATATCGGGCACGACTCGCGGCAGAGCAGAGCGGCCCCCGGTCGTGAAGGCGTACGCGGACCGGCGCCTCAGGCGGCCAGGAGCGCGTCGATCTGGTTGATCGCGGCGCTGGCGCCCTCGACGACGCCCATGTCGAGTACCTGCTGCAGGCCCGCGGCGTCGGCGTAGGTGGAGGTGAACACGGCGCGGGTGACGCCGTCGTTCTCGGTGAAGGCGTACACGTTCTTCGAGACCGGCATGTCGGCGACCGGATTGAGGTCCGCGTCGGCGAAGCCGTCGTCGAACTCGAACGAGCGGGGCGCGTCGACGGCGGTGATCTGCCACCAGCCGCCGAACTTCTCGCCGTCGGGTCCGGTCATGTAGTACGTGCAGCGCGAGCCGGGGGGCAGCGAGTGCTCGACGAACGTGGCCGGGTATCCGGGCGGGCCCCAGATGCGCTCCAGCTTGCGCGGGTCGGCGTAGACGTCCCAGACCCGGTCGACCGGGGCGGCGAACTCCGCGGTGATGGTCAGGGTGAGGGCGTCGAGATCGGGGGTGGCGGCGATGACGGGCATGGCGTGCTCCTTGGTGGTGTCGGGTGGGGCGGGTTCGAGGGGGTCGGGTCAGCGATCGGGTGATTCGACGGCCAGTAACTCGTCGACCCGGGCGATCCGGCCGCGCCAGATCTGTTCCAGGTCGCCGAGCATCGTCTGTACCGAACGCACAGCGGCGACGTCTCCGGAGGCCAGTTGCTGCCGGCCGCTGCGACGTTTGGTCAGCAGTCCGGCCTTCTCCAGCACGGCGACGTGCTTCTGTACCGCTGCGAAGCTCATGTCGTACTTCTCCGCCAGCGCGGTGACCGAGTGCTCGCCGGCCAGGACGCGCCGCAGGATGTCGCGGCGGGTCCGGTCGGAGAGGGCGTGGAACAGTGCGTCCGCTCTGTCCTCGTCGTCCTCGGTCACCTCTTCAATATACAACCATTTAGTTGTATGTTAACGGATATCTCGCTGGTCGGCGTGCGGGTGGTCTCGATACGCCGGCACTCACGTCGTTCGCGCCGGCCATTCGACCAGCGCGGAGCGGCGGTCGTACGAGTTCAGGCGAGGTCGAAGGAATGGGTGACGGCGCGATTCCAGCCGGCGAAGAGGCGCTCGCGCTCGTCGTCGGGCATCGTCGGCGTCCAGCGCTTGCCCTCGGCCCAGTTGGTGCGGATGTCCTCCGGGCTCTCCCAGAAGCCGACGGCCAGCCCGGCGGCGTAGGCCGCGCCGAGGGCGGTGGTCTCGGTGACTTGCGGGCGGACCACCGGGACGCCGAGGACGTCGGACTGAAACTGCATGAGCAGGTCGTTCATCACCATGCCGCCGTCCACCTTGAGCGTGGTCAGCGCGACGCCGGAGTCGGCCTCCATCGCCTCGATCACCTCTCGGGTCTGGTAGGCGCTGGCTTCCAGGACGGCGCGGGCGATGTGCCGCTTGTCGGCGAATCGGGTCAGGCCGACGATCACGCCACGGGCGTCCGGTCGCCACCGCGGAGCGAAGAGACCCGAGAAGGCGGGGACGAAGTACACCCCGCCGTTGTCCTCGGCCTGGGCGGCGAGTGCTTCGACGTCGGCGGCGCGGCCGATCAACCCCAGATTGTCGCGCAGCCATTGCACCAGGGATCCGGTGACCGCGATCGAGCCCTCGAGTGCGTAGCGGGCCGGCTCGTCGCCCAACCGGTAGCAGACGGTGGTGAGCAGGCCGTGATCGCTGAAGACGGGCTCGGTGCCGGTGTTCAGGAGCAGGAAGTTTCCGGTCCCGTAGGTGTTCTTGGCCTCGCCGGGGGACAGGCACGCCTGGCCGAAGGTGGCGGCCTGCTGATCGCCCAGGATTCCGCCGAGCGGGACGTCCGGGAACGAACCGCGGGTCCGCAGGGAGGCGAGCACCGCGGAACTGGAGGTGATCTGCGGAAGCATCGACATCGGGATGCCGATCGCGTCGCAGAGTTCGGGATCCCAGTCCAGTGTGTGCAGGTTCATCAGGAGCGTGCGCGAGGCGTTGGTGACGTCGGTCAGATGCTTGCCGCCGTCGACCCCGCCGGTCATGTTCCAGGCCAGCCAGCTGTCGATGGTGCCGAACGCGAGATCGCCGCGCTCGGCGCGCTCGCGGGCCCCGTCGACGTGGTCGAGGATCCAGCGCGCCTTCGGGCCGGCGAAGTACGTGGACAGCGGCAGCCCGGTCTTCGCGCGGAAGCGATCGGGTCCCTCGCCGCCGCCCAGTTCCTCACACAACTCGGCGGTGCGGGTGTCCTGCCAGACGATCGCGTGGTAGACCGGTTCGCCGGTCGTGCGGTCCCAGACGACCGTGGTCTCGCGCTGGTTGGTGATGCCGCAGGCGGCGATCTCGCCCGTGGTCACCTGCGCCGACGCGAGCACGGAGGCCGACACTCGCCGGGTGTTGCGCCAGATCTCCATCGGGTCGTGCTCCACCCAGCCCGCGCGGGGAAAGATCTGCCTGTGCTCCACCTGCTCGCTGGCGACGGCTTGCCCCCGGTGGTCGAACAGGATGGCGCGGGTCGAGGTGGTTCCCTGGTCGATGGCGGCGACGTAGCGGTGGCTGCGGGAATCGGTGGGGATCGTCACGTCGTCAGTCTGCCACGAGAACAGTTACCCTCGGGTAGCATTTGCGGGGTGTCGAGCGAATACAATGAGGAGCGCCCTGCGGTTTTCGGGCCCGCCCAGCGGGCCGAGGCGTGGCGGCGACTGGGCGAGGAACAGTTCGACCTCGTCGTGATCGGCGGCGGCGTCACCGGTGTCGGCACGGCGCTGGATGCGGCGACTCGCGGACTGCGGGTGGCCCTCGTCGAAGCGCGCGACATCGCCTCGGGGACGTCGAGCCGCTCGTCGAAGATGTTCCACGGCGGTCTGCGCTACCTTGAACAACTGGAGTTCGGGCTGGTGCGCGAGGCGCTGCGCGAGCGGGAGCTCTCCCTGAGCCTGCTGGCCCCGCACCTGGTGAAGCCCCTGCCGTTCCTGTTCCCGATCACCAAACGGTTCTGGGAACGCCCCTACATCGCCGCCGGGCTGTTCCTCTACGACCGGATGGGCGGCGCCAAGTCTGTGCCCGGGCAGCAGCACGTCTCGCGGGCGGGAGCGCACCGCATCGCACCGAGCCTGCGCCGCGGCGCCCTGGTCGGCGGCATCCGCTACCACGACACGGTGGTCGACGACGCCCGCCACAGCCTCACACTCGCCCGGACCGCCGCACAGTACGGCGCGGTGGTCCGCACGTCGACGCAGGCCGTCGGCTTTCTCAAGGAGGGCGACCGCATCACGGGAGTCGAGCTGCGCGACAGCGAGACCGGTGCGACCACCCGGGTGCGCGCGCACAGCGTCGTCAACGCCGCGGGCGTCTGGACCGACGAGGTGCAGCACCTCTCCGGTCAGCGCGGGCACTTCCGGGTGCGGGCCTCCAAGGGTGTGCACATCGTGGTGCCGCGCGACCGGATCGTCAGCGAGACCGCGATCATTCTGCGCACCGCGAACTCCGTGCTGTTCGTGATTCCGTGGGAGACGCATTGGATCATCGGCACCACCGACACCGACTGGAACCTCGACCTGGCACACCCGGCGGCCACACGGGCGGACATCGACTACATCCTCGAGCGGGTCAACGCCGAGTTGGTGACACCCTTGACACACGACGACATCGAGGGCGTCTACGCAGGTCTGCGCCCGCTGCTGGCCGGTGAAGACGAGGCATCGTCGGCGCTGTCCCGCGAGCATGCGGTCGCCGCGGTGGCGCCGGGCCTGATCTCGATCGCCGGCGGAAAGTACACCACGTATCGGGTGATGGGCGCCGATGCCGTGGACGCCGCCGCGGAGTTCATTCCTGACCGGGTCGGCAAGTCCGTGACCGAACGGGTCCCGTTGCTCGGCGCCGACGGCTACTTCGCCCTGGTGAACCAGTGCGAGCACCTCGGCGAACACTACGGCCTGCACCCGTACCGGGTACGGCGCCTGCTGAACCGCTACGGATCCCTGCTCGACGAGGTGCTGGGCCTTGCTGCCGACGATCCGTCGTTGCTGGCGCCGATCGCGACCGCACCGCAGTACCTGCGGGTGGAAGCCGTCTACGCCGCCGAGTACGAGGGCGCCCTGCACCTGGAAGACGTGCTGGCCCGCCGGACCCGCATCGCGATCGAGTACAGCCACCGTGGCGCCGACTGCGCCCGCGAAGTGGCCGACCTCATCGCCCCGATCCTCGGCTGGACCGACGAGAAGCGCGAGTGGGAGATCGAGAACTACTGCGCGCGCGTCGCTGCTGAGATCGAGTCGCAGCGCCAGCCGGACGACGAATCGGCCGACGCCTTGCGTGTGGCCGCACCCGAAGCCCGTCGCGAGATCCTCGAGCCGGTCCCCGCGCCCGAGTAGGACCGTCCGAATGTGCGCTCGGCGCGCAGCCCCGGAGTGATCTCGCGCACCGGGGCCCAAGTGCCCTTGTCTCCGCTTATCGCACGCGACGAGGATGGTCGGCATAGATTCGAGTGACGCGCCGACGGATCAGCCCCGGTCCGCGTCGGCTGCGGGAAATGAGGAACACATGGAGCCGATCAGCATCCTGGATGCCGACCAGTGTTGGAACCTGCTGTCCGAGAGCGTCTTCGGGCGGCTCGCGCTCAGCGTCGACGGTGAGCCGGAGATCTTCCCGATCAACGCCTACGCCGCCGACGGCACGGTGCTGTTCCGCACGGGGGAGGGCACCAAGCTCTCGGAGATCGCGGTCAACGGCCGCGTCGCGTTCGAGACGGACGGCTTCACCAGCAAGATCGGTTGGAGTGTGGTGGCCAAGGGCACCGCTCGCATCCTCACCGGCACCTCCGAGATCGCCGAGGCCGACAAGCTGCCCCTGAAGCCGTGGGTGCCGACGCTCAAGATGAACTACGTGGTGATCGACGTCGAGGAGATCACCGGCCGCCGCTTCAAGTTCGGCCCCGAGCCCGACCGCTACCCGGTGTAGGGCGGCTGACACCGCGGGCACCGGTAGGTCACCCGCTCGCCGGCCGGACCTCGCGCCGGGCCGAGGGAGCCCCGCACGATCCCCGAGCCGCACCGCCGGCACGGGCGGCGGTCCCGGCCGTACACCCAGAGTTCGCGTCCGCGACGGCGGTCGCCCGTCGTCGACCGGAACGCGTGCAGCGCGTTCGCCTGCAGCAGGCCGTGCGCGGTGGCGACCATGCCGCCCAGGTCCACCGCGCCGGCCGGCGTCTCCGGGTGGACGCCGGCGAGGAAGCAGAGCTCGCTCCGGTAGATGTTCCCGACTCCCGCGAGATTGCGCTGATCCAGCAGCGCGAGACCGATCGGACGGTCCGGCTGCGCGGCGAGGTTCGCCGTGGCCGCCTCCGCATCCCAGTCCGGACCGAGCAGGTCCGGCCCCAGGTGGGCGACCGCGGCGTCCGGGTCCGCGGTCAACTCCAGGATCCCCAGGTCGAAACCGACCGCCTCGACGTCCTCGGTCCGCAGGACGACCCGGGCGGTGAACCCGGGTCGACGCCACTTCTCGCCGGGACGGTAGACGTGCCAGGCGCCGTCCATCATCAGGTGAGAATGGATCGAGAGCGTCGAGCCGGTGGTCCCGGCGAGGTCGACGAACAGGTGCTTGCCGACGGCGCGCGCGGACTCGACGCGGGCTCCCGACAGGTCTTTCGTCGCCAGCGTCGGCACCCGGAAGTCGCTGCGGAGCAAGGTGCTTCCGGCCAGCGCTTCGTTCAGCCGGTGCGCGGCGCGGTAGACGGTGTCGCCCTCAGGCATGGCGGTCGCCCTCAGGCATGGCGCGGGTCGTAGTTCATGCGCAGGCCTCGGGGCGTGGCGGCGAAACCCTGGGCGGCGAGGACCGCCCCGAGCTCGGTGCGCTGGACGGGGTCGCCGTCGACGAGGTCGACGTGAATCCGCGGCACGCGGCCCCGCCGCACCGCTTCCGCCAGCGCGCCGGCGGCCGACTCGAGCCGATCGGACTCGTCGGTGAAGGTGAGAACCCGCTTGCCTCCGCGCTCGACGAACAGTGTCGCGTGCCCGTCGACCAGCACCAGCAGTGCGCCGGGTTTGCGGCCCGGGCGGTGACCGTCGTCGTCGCGGTTCGGCCAGGACAGTGCGGCGCCGTAGGGATTGGCCGGGTCGGTGGCCGCCAGGACGAGCGCGGTGAGGTGTTCCTCGCGCGGAATCACCGCGGCTTCGCGGAGCGTGTCGACGGTGTGCCCCGCCGCGAACTGGGCGCCGCCGAGTCCGTCGACGAAGTACCCCCGGCGGACCTGTCCGGAGTCTTCGAAGACACTGAGCGCCTTGTAGATCCGGGAGAAGCCGCCGGGCACCTCCTCGCCCACGACCGCACCCTTGGTGACCACTCCGTACCGATCCAGAAGGACCTCGCAGGTCGCCGCCGCCGCCGTCGTCGGGTCCAGATCGACGCGTTCCAGCAGCGCCCAGCGTCCGCCGACCAGCGGGGGTGCCGATCCGGACCCGCCGACGCCCCCGGTCGGCAGATCGGCTCCGGCCAGATAGCGACTGGACAGTCGCGCGGTCCGCAGGCGTGGAGCGCGCCCGCCTCCGCGGACACGATGCGAGGGGGTCGACGAGCCGCTTTTGGAGCGTCCGGGTGTGAGCAGGGCACGGACCGGGGAGAACGAGTCGTTGGACACCAGGCCGGCCCACACCAGATCCCACAGCGCGGTGCGGCGGGATTCCTCGTCGTCGCCGAGCCCCGCGGTCAACTGCGGATAGCGGAGTGCACCGCCGCTCAGCTCGGCGAGCATCGCCTCGTGCAGCCCGGTCGCCTCCAGCGGGTCAGCGGGGCGCAGGGTGAGCGGCGCCGAATCGGCCGGGTGGAAGGCGATCCATCCGTCCGCGCCGGCGATCCGTCCGTGCCCGGACCAGATCACCTCGCCGCCGGCGAGCAGCTCGTCGAGCATCGCCGGGCGATAGTCGGCGATGCGCGCGGGCAGCACCAGTGCTTCCCACGCCGACGCCGGGATCGGCTGTCCGGCGAGTTGCTCGATCACCGACATCAGACCGTGCACGCCGCGCAGGCGAGGGTCGCGGGTTGGTCTCGATACGCCGGCACTCACTTCGTTCGTGCCGGCTACTCGACCACCAAGGGGGGTCGGGCCGCCGACGTGCTGCCAGTCCAGGAGGAAGCGGGCGTAGGCGGCGTGGTCGACCGGTTCCACGTCGGCCCGGCCGGCGGCGAGCGATCCGCGGCGCAACTGCCCGAGCACGTCGGTGTGGCACCACTGACTGCGTTCGCCGGTCGGGGGATCGTCGTCCGACACGAACTGGCCCTCGATCACCGTGCGCCGCCCGGCCAGCCGGGCGAGCACTTCCCGGACCACGGCGACGCCGAGGCCCAGGTCGGCGGCTGCGTCCGTGGCTGTGAACGGCCCGTGCGTGCGGGCGTAACGGTGGATCAGGTCGCCCACCGGGTCGGCCGGCGCCTCCAGATAGGCGGCCGGGACACCGAGCGGTGCCGGCACACCGAGGCCGTCGCGGAGGAGTGCGACATCGTCGATCGCCGCGAGGCGCTCCCGGCCGAGCATCACGACTGTGACGAGTCTGCCGAGTCCGGTGAGCTCGGCCAGGACCTCGTCGAGAGCTGCCTCGCCGCGGTAGCGGTCGGCGATCTGGTCGCGGGTGAGCGGTCCCAGCCAGCGCAGCAGGTCTGCGACGTCCTGACCGTCTCGCGCCCGGCGCTCCGGCGCGGTCCGCTGGAGGCGGGCGACGGTATCGGCGATCACCACCGGATCGAGCAGTTCGCGCAGGTCCACCCGCCCGAGCAACTGGGCCAGCAGCGACGTGTCGAGCGCCAGGGCCGTCGCGCGCCGCTCGGCGAGGGGTGCGTCGTCGTCGTACATGAACGATCCGGCGTAGCCGAGCAGCATGGCCGCGGCGAACGGCGACGGCGACGGGGTCTCCGTCTCGACCAGCCGGATCCGGCGGCGCTTGATCCGGGTGAGGACGTCGATCAGGGCGGGCAGATCGTACACGTCTTCGAGGCATTCGCGTGCGGTCTCCAGAATGATCGGGAAGTCCGGGTAGCGGGAGGCGACGGCCAGCAGCTCGGCGGCGCGCTGGCGTTGCTGCCAGAGGGGCGCCCGCTTGCCCGGATCGCGGCGCGGCAACAGGAGGGCGCGGGCCGCGCACTCGCGGAAACGGGCGGCGAAGAGCGAGGAATCGGCCAGTGCGCGCAGGGCGATGTCGCCGATCTCGTCCGGGTCGACGTCGAACACCTCTGCGCCCGGCGGGGTGTCGTCGGTGTCGGGCAGGCGCACGATGATGCCGTCGTCGGCGGCGGTGGCGACGCCGTCCAGACCGAGCCGTTCGTGCAAGCGGGTGGCGATCGCACTCGCCCACGGGGCGTGGACGCGAAGGCCGTACGGGGAGTGCAGGATCAGCCGCCAGTCGCCGAGCTCGTCGCGGAAACGCTCGACCACGAGCGTGCGGTCGGTGGGCAGCGTGCCGGTCGCCGCGCGCTGGTCGTCGAGCAGAGCGGCGAGGTTCCCGCGGGCGTTCTCGCTCAGCCCGATCCGGTCGGCGAGCGCACCGAACTTCTCCGGGTCGCCGGCTGCACCGACGAAGGCGCCCATCGCCGCGCCGAGCTCGGCGGGGCGGCCGATCGCGTCGCCGATCCAGAACGGGAGCCGGCCGGGCTGGCCGGGCGCAGGGATCACCAGCACCCTGTCGTGGGTGATCTCGACGATCCGCCAGCTGCTGGTGCCGAGCGCGAAGACGTCCCCGACGCGTGACTCGTAGACCATCTGCTCGTCGAGCTCGCCGACGCGGCGGGGGCCGCGCGCGTCCGTGGCTTCACCGGACGCGAGGAACACGCCGAACATGCCGCGGTCGGGGATGGTGCCGCCGGAGATCACCGCGGTCCGCAGGGTGCCCCGGCGGGCGGTGAGGGTGCCGGCGGCGCGGTCGTAGTCGACGCGGGCGGCCAGCCCGGCGAACTCGTCGGACGGGTAGCGGCCGGAGATCAGGTCGAGCACCGCGTCGTACACGTCGCGGGTCAGCTCGGCATACGGCGCCGAGCGTCGAACGGTGTCGAACCACTCGTCGACGTTCACGTCGTCGACCGCCGTCGCGGCGACGGTCTGCTGCGCCAGGATGTCCAGGGGATTCCGGGGGACGGTGAGCTGCTCGATCTCGCCGTCGAGCATGCGGGAGACGGTCACCGCGCAGCCGATCAGATCGGTGCGATGTTTGGGGAACACGATTCCCCTGCTGATCTCGCCGACCTGATGCCCGGCGCGCCCGATGCGCTGCAGACCGGACGCGACCGAGGGCGGAGTCTCCACCTGGATCACCAGATCCACCGCGCCCATGTCGATGCCGAGTTCGAGCGAGCTGGTCGCGACGACGCACCGCAGCCGGCCCGACTTGAGCGAATCCTCGATCTCGGCGCGTTGCTCCTTGCTGACCGAGCCGTGGTGGGCGCGTGCCAGGACCGCGGGTGCACCGCCGGTCACCACCGCGCCGTTGATGGTCGCGGGCATGCCGCCGGGCACCGCGGGATTGGCGGCGAGCGGGTCGAAGCCGTCGTCCGGTGTGAGGCCGGCGCGCTCCGCCGAGATCTCGTTCAGCCGCGCGGTCAGGCGCTCGGCCAGACGGCGCGAGTTGGCGAACACGATGGTCGAGCGGTTCCGTTCGATCGCGTCGACGATCGCCGACTCGACGAACGGCCACAGCGAGCCCGCGGTCGGGGAGAAGGCGTCGTCGAGCTCTTCCGACTCGGCGGAGCTCAGGACAGGCCCTTCGGCGGAGCTCAGGACAGGCCCTTCGGCGGAGCTCAGGACAGGCAGGTCCGTCATGTCCTCGACCGGCACCTGCACGCTCAGATCGAAGGTCTTGACCGCCGGGGGACGCACGACGGTGCACGGGGCCGCACCGCTCAAGAACCGCGCCACCGTCTCCGGCGGACGGACCGTGGCCGAGAGCCCGATGCGCTGGGCCGGAGCCGGCAGCAGGGCGTCGAGACGTTCGAGGGAGAGCGCGAGGTGGCTGCCGCGTTTGGTGGGCGCGAGCGCGTGGATCTCGTCGACGATCACCGTCTCCACGGTGCTCAGCGTCTTCCGCGCCGCGGACGTCAGCATCAGGTACAGCGATTCGGGCGTGGTGATCAGGATGTCCGGCGGGCGGCTGATCAGTGCGCGTCGTGCCGCCGCCGGGGTGTCGCCGGAACGCACGCCGACGGTGACCTCGGGAGCCGGGAGGCCCAGAGCCTGCGCGGCGTGCCCGATGCCGACCAGCGGCGCGGAGAGATTCCGCTCCACGTCGACCGCGAGCGCCTTCAAGGGCGAGACGTACAGCACGCGCACACCGGGACCCGGCCGCGGTTCCGCGATCATCCGGTCGATCGCCCAGAGGAAGGCGGCGAGCGTCTTGCCGGACCCGGTCGGCGCGATCACCAGCGTGTGATCGCCGGCCGCGATCGACTTCCACGCCCCGCGCTGCGCCGCCGTCGGTTCGCCGAACGCGCCGGTGAACCAGCGGCGGGTGGCCGGACCGAAGTCCGTCCCGATGCTTGTGCCCGCCATGAGGACCATTGAACCCCAGCCCTACGACAGAAGCTCTTCGACGGCGTCCGGGGGAGGTCGTCCGGGGGAGTAGAGTGATCCGGGCCCGACGCGGGGAATCCGGTGAGACTCCGGAACGGTCGCGCCACTGTGAGGTTCCGCCGCCAGGCGGGGCCGAGTCAGAACACCGCATCGGGCGATTCGGTATTCAACGACGACGGGACGCACGATCCCGGAAGCAGGTTCCCTCATGACCGCATCCGCGCATTCGGCCGGCGCCGGCGCACAGCGCCCCCGCACCCTGGCCGTACCTCATCTCGAGACCGCCTCCACGGCGCTCTTCCTGACCGCGACCGTGCTGGTCGCGGCCCTCGCGTACTACTTCCTCGGGTACGACCAGGGTGCGGTCTCGCTCTTCGGCGAGGACACCCACGTCCACGAGTTCATCCACGACTCGCGGCACTTCCTCGGCTTCCCCTGCCACTGAGCCGACCGGACACGAGGAACAAGAGAACATGGAACGCAAGTTTGTCGGCGCCGGTCTGCTGTCCGGACTGATCGCCGGAATCGTCGCCTTCGTCTACGCCCGGATCTTCGTCGAGCCGCAGGTCGCCAAGGCGATCGACTACGAGGAGTACCGCGAGCACGCCGAGGAGGACATGCACGCCGCAATGGGCCACGCCCACGAGCACGGCGGGCACGAGCACGGCGAGCTGTTCAGCCGCTCGGTGCAGGAGAACATCGGCGCGGGCACCGGCACCGTGGTCTTCGCCCTGTGCATCGGCGCCTTCTTCGCCGTCGCCTTCACCCTGCTGTGGGCCTACGTCGGACGTCGTTTCGCCGGCGCCGACCCCCGATCGGTGGCCGGACTGCTCGGCGTGATCGGCTTCGTCGCCGTGATCGGCGTGCCGTTCTTCGTCTACCCGCCGAACCCGCCCGCCGTCGGCGAGGAAGACACCATCGGGTCGCGGTCGGCGTCGTACCTGACCCTGACGATCGTCTCGCTGGTGGTCGCGGCGCTCGCGATCTGGATCGCGCTGGCGCTCTGGGACAGGCTCGGCGGACTGGTGTCGGGCGTCGTGGCCTCCGTCGGCTACCTGGTGGTCATGACGGTCACCGCCGCCCTGCTGCCGAGCTTCCAGGAGGTGCCCGGGCCGGTGGAGCACGACGGCGTGATCTACGGCGCCGGCTTCCCGGGGCAGGTGGTCGCCGACTTCCGCGTCTACGCGATCGCGAACCAGGTGATCCTGTGGACCGTGCTGGTGACCGCCTTCTGTCTGATCCTGGGCGTGATGATGAAGCGCGACGCGGACACCGCAGAGCGCCGGAGCGACGCGGCGGCCGTCTGACGTGTTCCTGATCGTCGCCGGGCGCACCGCCCCCAACCGGGCGGTGTGCTTCGGCGGGGAGCTTCGACCGCTCGACGCACGCGGCATCGCGGACGTGGCGGCGCTGCGCACCGCGGTGCCCTCGGAGGGGGCCGGTGTTCGCGCCGGTCCGGAAGCGTCCGTGCGGCAGACCGCCGGGGTGCTGGGGCCGTCGTTCGACGTCGACCCGGCACTGGCGACGCTGGACGTCGGGGCGTGGCGCGGACTGCGGCCGGACGAGATCCGGGGCCCAGACCTCGGACTCTGGTTCGCCGACCCCGACGCGACGCCGCACGGCGGGGAGTCGATCCGCGCCTTCGTGTCCCGGATCCGGCGCCACGTCGGTGCGATCGGCGCTGACGGCCGCGTCTCCGGCGACGTGGGCCTCGTCGTGGCCAAACCGGTCGCGCAGGCGTTGCTGTGCGACGGTCCGGACCGATTCTTCCGTGCGGACGTCCGCCCGGGCTCGATGGTCGGCTCCGAGAACTGGAGGAACTGATGAACCCCCTCGTACCCGCCTGGTCCGACGTCGCGATGGCGGCGGTCCCGCTGCTGCTTCTCGTGGTGGTCGCGGCGGTCGTGTTTCTGGTGCTCCGCCGGCGGTGAGCTTTCGGTCTCGAGACGCGGACTCGATCCGTTCGCCCGCTACTCGACCACCAACGGTGCTCGGCGGTCAGCGGCGCGGGATCTCTCGGTTGATCGTGTCGAGCAGGACGTTGTAGCGCCGCCCCTCGGGGTGCGTCGTGGGTTTGCCGGTGGAGACGACGGCAGCGGCGAGGCGGCGTTCCGGGTCGGCCCACATCGCGATCTGGCTGAGTCCGGTATGCCCGAACGCTGCGGGGGCGTCCCGCCCGAACGGGCCGAAACGCGACGAGCCGAGCATGTAACCGGTGCCCCACCGCAGCGGCATGCCGCCGGTGGCCACGTCGGGCCGGAGCCGGCGACGCTGCCGGGTGGCTGCCCGCAGGGTGGACGGCCAGAGCACGCGGCAGCCGTCGAGTTCGCCGCCGCGGCGCAACAACTCGGCGAACCGAGACAGTTCGTTCGCGGTGGAGACCGTGTTCGACGACGGCACCACGCTCGTCAGGAATCCCGGCGCGTTGGCGCGCTCGATGGTCTTCGCGAGGGTGCCGCCGACCACCTTGGTGAACGCCGCATCCATCGCGCCGCCCGCCGGCGGGCCGGTCACGTAGCTGAGAGCGACGCGGTCGACGTCGTCGGGAACGACCCCGAAGTTGGTCCACGAGAAGCCGAGCGGATCCAGGATCTCCGCTGCCAGGACGTCCCGGATGCTGCGCCCGGTGGCTGCGGCGACGATCTCGCGGATCAGCGGTCCCCAGGTGAGGGCATGGTAGAAATGCATCGTTCCGGGCGGATAGATCGGGCGCAGTCCGGCGAGTAGTTCTCGCGCGTAGGCGCTGTCTTCGCTGCGGCTCAGATCCGGACGTGGGCCGGTCGGGATCGGCACCCCGGCGCGATGGGTGAGGACGTGGTCGATCGTCGTGCGCCTCTTGCCGTGTGCCCCGTAGCCGGGTAGCAGATCGTCGACGAGATCATCGGGTCGAAGGTCGCCGCGCTCGATCAGCAGGTGCACCACCGTCGACGCCATCGCCTTCGCGGTGGAGAACACGCACACCGGGGTGGTCGTGCGCAGCGGCACTCGTTCGGCGTCGCCGGCGCCCGTTTCCCGTCGCAGGACCTCGTCGGGGCCGTTGCCGCGGGCGTGGCCGATGGCCCGGTCCAGGATCACCTCGCCGTCGACGCGCACGCACACGCTGATCCCGGGCTGGGTTCCGGCCGCATACCAGGTCTGCGCCGCTTCCCAGATGCGCCGGGGTGCTTGCGGATTCTCCGCGAACGGCGCCTCCTCGCCGAGGTCGGTGAGCTCGTCGAGCCGTTCGCGGGCCAGGCTGTCGGGCGCGTGGATACGCCCGGGCCAGGGTTGTGCTGTCGCCGTCACGGTGTTCACGCTACTGTCAGCAGTGAAACTGAAACGTGTTCTAGTCCCGGCGTCGGGCGGAACGACATCGATTCTCACGGCGGGAGGCCGGCCTTGTTCGAGTGGTCCGAAGAAGACCTGATGGTGCGCGATGCGGTGCGCGGATTCATCGACAAAGAAGTGCGTCCGCACATCGACGAGCTCGAATCCGGGCAGTTGCCGCCGTACGACATCACCCGGAAGATGCTCGCGGCGTTCGGCATGGACTCGATGGCCGCGGAGAACCTGGAGCGGGAACTGGCTGCCGAGGAGGCCGGCGGGAACGGCGCGGACGCGAGCGCCGGTGAAGCCAAGCGAGGAACGTCGCAGTCGCTCGCCAATCCCATGTTCATGATCCTGAACATGGAGATGGCCGGCGTGAGCCTCGGCCTGATCGGGTCGATGGGCGTCTCGATGGGCCTGACCGTGTCGACCATTCGCAGCCGCGGCACGCTCGCGCAGAAGCGCCGCTGGCTGCCGGGGCTCGTCACCATGGAGAAGGTCGGCGCGTGGGCGATCACCGAGCCCGACAGCGGCTCGGATGCGCTGGGCGGCATGAAGACCACGGTGCGGCGCGACGGCGACGACTACATCCTGCGCGGCAACAAGACGTTCATCACCAACGGCCCTTACGCGGACACCATCGTGGTGTTCGCCAAGCTCGACGAGGGTGACGGCACGCCGATGCGCGAGCGCAAAGTGCTCACCTTCGTCCTGGACTCCGGGATGGAGGGCCTGACCCAGGGGGCGCCCTTCAAGAAGATGGGCATGATGAGCTCGCCTACCGGCGAGCTGTTCTTCGACGACGTCCGGCTGTCGCGGGATCGCCTGCTCGGCGAGACCGAGGACACCGGCTCGGACTCCCGGGGCGGGGACGGCGCCAAGGCCGGCTTCACCGCCGAGCGCATCGGGATCGCGGCGCTGAGCCTGGGCATCATCAACGAGTGCCTGCGCCTGTGCGTCGACTATGCCAAGAGCCGCACCCTGTGGGGCACCGAGATCGCCAAGTTCCAGCTGATCCAGCTCAAGCTCGCCGAGATGGAGGTGGCCCGGATGAACGTGGAGAACATGCTGTTCGCCGCCATCGACGCGTCCCGGGCCGGCAAGCCGCCGAGCCTCGCGCGCGCCTCGGCGATGAAGCTGTACTCTTCGCGTGCGGCCACGGAGGTGGCGATGGAAGCGGTGCAGCTGTTCGGCGGGAACGGCTACATGGCCGAGTACCGCGTCGAGCAGCTCGCCCGGGACGCGAAGTCGCTGATGATCTATGCGGGCTCCAACGAGATCCAGGTGACCCACGTGGCGAAGGGGTTGCTCCGGGACTGACGCGCACCGCCGTCGTTCCGAGCATCGTGCCGGTTCCCGCGTGTGGCTCCGGCTCGCGATTGTGGATCCTGCTCCCGCGGACGCCCGGGGGTACGCGGGAGCAGGATCGACTCTCGGGATCAGGAACGACACTCGGGAACCGGGACGCGTCTCGCCGCAGGGGGTGCACGTACCCGGAGGACTAAGCGAGGAGTCCGTTCCGGCGCAGGTGATACGCCACCCGCGGCACCATCCGTTTGCGCTCAAGATCGGGGAAGTCCCAGCGCACGACGTCGAGGCCGAGGTCGCGCAGACGGTCCTCCCGTTCCTTCTCGCGCAGCACGACGTCGGCCTCGGTCTCGCCCGCTCTGCGGTCCCGCAGGTATTTGCGCTTGCCGTCGAACTCGCCGATCAGCTTCTTGAACCAGTCACAGTCGACGAAGGCGTCGCGCCCGTCTTCGAGGATGTAGTGCTCCTGAAGTTCGGGCACCGGGAGTCCGGCTTCGATCATCTGCGCACGACTCCACGATTCGCCGGGGTTGGCGGCGCGCTTGTCGGCCATCCGCAGCGCGTACCGGATCGCGGCGGCACCGACGCGCCGTCGTTCCTTGAGGATCGCTTCGAGCTCGTCGCGCGTGCAGCCGGCGCGCAGGGCCGAGTCGAAGACTGCGAGCTTCTGCGCGAAAGTGCCACCGGCCGCGACGTCGACGGCGGTGCGCGCGACACCGGTCACGTGGGCGCCGTTCACCGAGACGGTCGAGCCGTTCAACGGCGCGGCGTGCACCTGGCGGCGTCGTCGTCGCATGCCGCCCTGGCACACGCCGTTGGTGACGTGCACGCGTGAGCGGTCGGGTTTGAGCAACTCCAATCCGAGCACGGCGGCGGCCGACTGGTGGCTGAGCGTCCAGGTGGAGCCCGGCCCGGTGCCCGCGGCCAGACAGCGTAGACGGTACAGCTCGGCGAACCGCTCGTCCTCGGGAACTCGCGCGGCCTCGACGTAGACGCCGCGGCACACTCGGAAGAGATCCCTTCCTTTGATCAGGTCCGCGATCTCCTTCTCGGTGTGCCCGGTGTCGAGCGCATCCTTGCGCCAGACGAGACCGTTGAGATCGCGTGGCAGCGGAAGATCCATGCGCCCATCGCACCCGGATCGGCGCGCTGCCGCCACCGGTTGTCCACAGCCTCGTCGAGCCGACGCGGACTTGTGCACAGGCCGATCGCCGGATCCGGTTCCCGAGGATCGTGTGAGCTCTGGAGCATCGAATCAGCTCCCGCGCATCGTGCCGACTCCCGCGCGCGGATCCTGTTCGCGATTGCAGATCCGTTTCCCGATCGTGGATCCTGTTCCCGAGTGTGGATCCTGCTCCCGCGGACGCCCGGGGGTACGCGGGAGCCTGGTCGACACTCGGGAAACGGAACGACACTCGGGAAGCGACGAACGTCGTCAGGCGGTGGGCTCCAGGACGCGGTGCTCCTTGCCGCGCTTGCGCCGAGCGAGGGCGACGGCCTGGTCGAACTCGGCATCGATCGCGTCCGGGTCGCTGCGCTTGGTCATCAGGCTGACCGGGACGGCGACCAGGAAGTTCGCGAGGAAACCGGGGATGATCTCGTACATCGTCTCGTTCAGCGAGGTCTGGCCCCAGACGTAGGCGACGGCGGCGCCGGCGATGATGCCGGCCAGTGCGCCAGCGGTGGTCAGGCGACGCCAGTAGAGCGACAGGATGATCGCCGGACCGAACGCCGCGCCGAAGCCGGCCCAGGCGAAGGCGACGAGTGTGAGGATGCTGTTGGACGGGGAGAGCGCCATGATCAGGGCGATCACCGCGATGACGAGCACGCCGAGGCGGCCGAGACGCACATAGGCGATCGGAGCCAGTTCGCGCCACCCGGCCCTGGCGGCGACGAGCTTGTACAGGTCCTCGATCAGGGCCGACGAGCACACGATCAACTGCGAGGACACCGTCGACATGATGGCCGCCAGCACGGCCGCCAGGACCAGTCCGGCGATGAACGGGTGGAACAGCAGCTGGGAGAGCACCAGGAACACCGTCTCGGCGTCGTTGAGATCGGGGTTGCCCGCCTGACCGAAGTAGGCGATGCCGACCAGCGCCGTACCGACCGCGCCGATGCCGCACAGGATCATCCAGCCGATGCCGATCCGGCGGGCCACCGGGACGTCGCCCGGTGAACGCAGCGCCATGAAACGCACGATGATGTGCGGCTGGCCGAAGTATCCCAGGCCCCAGGCACACGCGGAGATGATCGCGAGGGCGCTGCCGCCGGCGAACATGCTGAGCCGCTCCGGGTCCACCGCACGGATGCCGTCCAGGGTGGCGTCGAAGCCGCCGAGGTCGATCACGCCCATGATGGGGACCGCGAGCAGTGCGACCACCACCAGGAGGCCCTGGGCGACGTCGGTGAGTGACGCGCCGAGGAAGCCGCCGAAGAGCGTGTAGAGCATCGTGACGCCCGCGACGCTCAGCATTCCCCACACGTAGTCGAAACCGAACGCGGACTCGGCGAACTTGCCCGAGGCGACCATGCCGCTGGAGATGTAGAAGGTGAAGAAGAGCAGGATGACGACGCCGCATACGATGCGGACGACGTTGGTCTTGTCGTGCAGTCGTTTGCCGAAGAAGCTCGGGATGGTGATCGCGTCGTTGGCGACCTCGGTGTACGACCGCAGGCGAGGCGCGACGAAAGTCCAGTTCAGCCACGCGCCGACGGTCAGGCCGATGAAGATCCAGGACTCGACCAGGCCGCTGACGTACAGCGCGCCCGGCAGGCCCATGAGGAGCCAGCCGGACATGTCCGAAGCACCCGCGGAGAGGGCGGCGACCCACGGTTTGAGGCCGCGGTCGGCGAGCATGTAGCCGTCCAGGTCGTTGCGGGTCTTGCGATACGCGTAGAGGCCGATGGCGATCATCGCCGCGAAGTACAGGACGAGGGCGGTGTACTGCCAGCCCTGACCGCTGGATGCGATGGACGACGCGATGGACATGGAGTCTCCTCACCGGGTGGTGCTGCTCGTGGTCACTCCGGGCGGAGGGGCCATGGTGGTGTAGCGGTGCGCCCCCAGGCGCTGAACGTACCAATCCCGGGGGACGCGCTTCATCGGCTTCGTCGAACCGGGCGGGCTTCGGCGAGTCCGGTCCGGAGCGCCGTATGCGCCGCCGGTCCCGTGATCTGGGTCATAGCAAGTAGTACAGCGCGTGACCGGGCTCAACGTCATCGTCGAATCGAACGAAGAAATGCGCATATCTTTGTGAAGATGTACGAGCAGGTGTCATGCTGGAGAGGTGACGACGGGAGGCGGCGTACCGCTCAGCGACCTGGTCGCCGCCCTCGACTCGGGCGTCGACGACGTTGCGCTGTCTGGCGATCCGCTGATCGCGTCCGTCGCGATGGCCGACTGCGACGACGTCGCCGCGGGCGTCGGACTGCCGGATGTGGATCTGCTTCTCCTGGTCGGCGTCGACGACGGGGTGTTCGCCCGCCGGCCGCTGCCCGACGACCACGGTCCACGGGCGGTGGTGACCCGCTCGGCGGCGCTTGCTCGGGCGGCCGCCGACGCGAGACTGGGCGCGATCTCGATCGCGTCCGGAATCCGCTGGGACCGGGTGCTGGCGGTGGTTCAGGACCGGCTGGACCGGGCCCGGGAAAAGTGGGCGGCCGGAGCCTCGTCGGCGGATCTGGACCTGACCGGGCTGGTCTCGGTCATCGCCGAAGGTACCGGCGGGCTGGTCTCGATCGAGGACCCGACCAGCGCTCGGGTCCTCGCGTACTCGCCGTCACGGGGGGAAGCCGATCCGCTCCGCGTGCAGACGATCCTCGGACGGGGAGGGCCGCCGGAGTACCTCGACCGGCTCCGGCGCTGGGGCGTCTTCGAGGCCATCGCGCGCGGCGGTGAAGTGGTCGACGTACCCGACCATCCTGAACACGCGTGGCGCCGCCGCCTGGTGATCGGGGTGCACGGTCCCGGGGGACGTCATCTCGGGTCGATCTGGGTGCAGGAGGGCGACGGCCCGCTGCGGCCGGATGCAGCGGACACGCTGCGCGGCGCCGCCGTGGTGGCCGCCCGGATCCTCACCCGAACCTTGGAGGCGCCTTCCACCGAGGCGCAGCTGCTGCAGCGTGTGTTCGGGGAACACGGCGGGATCGACCAGGCATCGGCGGGCGCGTACCTCGGAATCTCGCCGGTGGCCGAGACCGCGCTGGTCGGCCTGGCCGTCGACGGCGCGGCCGGGCGCGAACGCGACGCCCTGGCGGCTCTCGGGGGTGCGATTCGGCTGCAGGCCAGCGCGTTCGCGGCGAGCGCGGTGACCGCGGTGATCGGCGCCCGAGCCTATCTGCTGATCCCGGAGACCGACTCGGGGCGGCTCGCCGCGTGGGTCCATTCGCTCGTCGGACGGTTCGACGAATCGCCGGCGGCGCTCGCCGGCCGCCTGCGCGCCGCGATCGTCAGCCCGGTGGACGGTCTGGAAGCGGTTCCAGCCGCTCGTGCCGAATGCGACCGCGTGCTGGCCGCGACGTCCGGCGCCGCCCCGCGCGTGACCACGCTCGCTCAGTCGCGCACCGCGGTGCTGCTCCGCGAGATGCTCGACCGCCTGTCCGGGGTGCCCGAGCTCGTCGATCCACGTCTGACACGCCTGCGGGCCTACGACGAGCAGCATCGGTCGGACCTGGCCGGCTCGCTCCGGGCCTGGATCGATGCGCACGGGAACGTCCGGGACGCCGCGGGGGCGCTGGGCGTGCACACGAACACCCTCCGCTACCGGATCGAGCGCGCGCAGGCCGTCTCCGGGCTGCAGCTCGACGACCCGGACGACCGACTGCTGCTGGCCCTGACTCTGCGGCTCGACCGCTGAGCGCCCGGGGACGTGCCGTGGTCAGACCGCGGTACGCTCCGGCGCTTCGGCCACGGCCGGCACGTTGCGCTCGTAAACCAGGAACTGGTCGTCGACCGGCCCCCGGTTGAGCTGACTGCGATCGGCGTAGACGCTCATCGACATGGTCCACGGCTTCACGGTGCCCTGCTTGGGCAGCCGGGCCAGGGCCCGCTGGACGTAGCCGGCGCCGAAGTCGAGCAGCGGGCGCGTCTCCATGCCCGGGTTCGGGACGGCGCGCACGCTGCTGTAGCCGCGCGCGTCCATGTGCTGCAAGACCCGGCACCAGTACTGGCACAGCATGTCCACCTTGAGCGTCCACGACGAGTTGGTGTAGCCGATCGCGAACGCGAAGTTGGGCAGACCCGAGAGCATCACGCCGCGGTAGGCGACGGTGTCGGCCAGGTCCACCGGTTCGCCGTCGAGCGCGAGGCTCATTCCGCCGAACATCTGCAGATTCAGTCCGGTGGCGGTCACGATGATGTCGGCCTCCAACTCCTGACCGCTCTCGAGCAGGATGCCCTTCTCGGTGAAGGTCTTGATCCGGTCGGTGACGATCGAGGCGTCGCCCCGCCGGAGCGCGGAGAACATGTCGCCGTCGGGCACCACGCACAGACGCTGGTCCCACGGGTTGTACGGCGGCTTGAAGTGCGGGTCCAGCGGGAAGTCCTTGCCGAGCATCGCGCGATTGGTTCCGCGGATGATCGCCTTGACCGGCCGCGGGAAGCGCTGTGCGGCTTCGTACACGAAGCGCTGCTGCAGGATGTTCTTCTCACGGGACAGCTTGTAGCCGAGGTTGGGACCGAGCACCTTCTTCATGACGTTGGCGATCGCGTCCTCGCGGGGCAGCGGGATCACATAGGTCGGGGTGCGCTGGAGCATGGTGACGTGCTCGGCGTCGTCGGTCATCGACGGGATGAGCGTGACGGCGGTGGCCCCGGACCCGATCACGACGACCTTCTTGCCCGTGTAGTCCAGGTCCTCAGGCCAGTGCTGCGGGTGCACGATCTGTCCGGCGAAGCGCTCGGTGCCGGGGAAGTCTGGGGTGAAGCCCTCGTCGTAGTTGTAGTACCCGGTGCCGGCGAAGATCCAGCGCGCCTTGACCAGTTCGGTGGGGGCGTCGTCGCCCTTCTCGGTGTCGGCGACGGCGACGTGCCAGGCCTGGTCGACGGAGTTCCAGTCGGCGCCGATCGCGCGTCGGTGGAACCGGATCTTGCCGGTGAGATCGTCGTCGGCGACGGCCTCGTTCAGGTACTCCAGAATCCGGTCGGCGTCGGCGATCGCCTGGTTGTCCATCCACGGCTTGAAGCCGAAGCCGAAGGTGTGCAGGTCCGAGTCCGAGCGGAGGCCCGGGTATTTGAACAGGTCCCAGGTGCCGCCGATCGCATGCCTCGACTCGAGGATCTCGAAGGTCTTGTCCGGATGTTCGGTGGTCAGGTAGTGCGCGGCGCCGATGCCGGAGATTCCGGCGCCGATGATCAGGACGTCGAGGATCTCGGTCCGGGGCGACGTGGACGAGTTGCTGGTCATGAGCTTCCGTTCGTTCGGGCTGGCGCGGGGCGGTACCGCGATCTATGTACCAATGATCGTTGGTATGGATGGTCGGATGCAAGAGCGATGTGCACCGGTGTCAATCGGAAACTGGTGCATAATCGACCATATGCGTGGTGAACCGGTAGATCCCGCGGTGGCCGAACTCATTCGGGCCGGCGTGCGAGTGGTGCTGGCGGCCCCTCCCGAATGGGTGCGGGCGCTCGACGAGAGCGTCCTGGAGGGGACCGGGATGAACGTCATCGCCGAGGATCCCGAACTCCTCGAGATCGCGCTGGCCACCACCGCCGCGAACATCGACCACTGGGCAGCCGCCAATCTGGCCGCCCCGGGCGAACGCGTGAGCGTGCGGGCGCACGACGACATGGCCGACTTCGTCCGCGACCTGGTGCGCCGCGGACTCGATGCCTCCACCCTGGACTCGTTCCGCACCTCTCAGAACGTCGCTTGGCAACTGTGGATGCAGGTCTGCTTCACGTTGACCGACGACCGCGATCTGCTCCGGCAGTTGCTCGAGGTCACCTCCACGTCGATCGCGACCTACATCGACGACACCGTGCGGTCGCTGGCGGAGATGATCGACGTCGCCCGGGCGGAGCTGGCCGGCGACACGCACGCGCAGCGGCGGGCCGCCGTCGCGCTGCTGTTGGAGGGAGCTCCCATCTCGGATGCGCGCGCGCACGCGCAGCTCGGCTACCGGCTCGACGGTCCGCAGCTGGCCGCGGTGATCTCGGGCGGTGCGCGAGTGTCGGCCGAACGACTGGAGTCCGCGTGCGAGGCGATCATGCAGACCTCGGGGATCACTCGGCGCTTGGTGGTGCTCGCCGGAGCCTCGCAGCTGTGGGTGTGGTTTCCGGCCCCGAGAGTGGACGTGGCCGACGCGGTCCGCGATCACGGTGACGTGTGGATCGCACTGGGCTCGCCGGGGGAGGGTCGGGAGGGGTTCCGCCGCAGCCACTTCCAGGCGCTCACCGCGCATCGGATCCTCCAGCGCGCCCGGGCCGACCGGAGGGCCGCTCGGTACGACGAGGTGCGCATGATCGACGCACTGTCCGACGACGAGAAGGTCGGCGACTTCGTCGCCGCCACTCTCGGCGACCTGCTGACGGCCGATCCCGAGGTGGCCGAGTGTCTCCGGGTCTGGTTCGCCCAACGCTGCAACGCGAGTGCGACCGCCGAACGCCTCTACACGCACCGGAACACCGTGGTGCGCCGATTGGCGCGCGCCGAAGAGTTGCTGCCGGTGCCGTTGGGAGAGAACGCGATCGCCGTCGCGACGGCGCTCGAGGCCCGTCATTGGCTGGGCGTGCCGGAGACGCCGGCCGCGAGTGGTCAGACCACCGGCTGATAGGGAACCGCCGCGCTGACGGTCTCGTCGTGCCGGATCGGCCGCCCGAGCAGGGGGAACGCACGCTGCGGGCAGGCTGGACGCGGACACACCTTGCAGCCGGCGCCGATCGGGACCACGGTGCGCGAATCGCGAAGGTCCACGCCCGTCGCGTACACGAGCTCGTCGGCATGCGAGAGGTCGCAGCCGAGTCCGACGGCGAAGTTCGACGGCGTGGAGAGGTGCCCCTGTCGAGCCGGATCGGTGGTCCGGGCGAGCCAGAAATACGTGCGGCCGTCAGGCATCTCGGACACCTGGGTGTGGATGCGCCCCGGCATGGAGAAGGCGTCGTGCACCACCCACAGCGGGCAGCTGCCGCCGACACGGGAGAAGTGGAAGGCGGTGGCGGATTGACGTTTCGAGATGTTGCCGGCCTTGTCGACGCGAACGAAGATGAACGGGATGCCGCGATCGCCGGGGCGCTGCAGCGTCGAGAGCCGGTGGCATACGGTCTCGAAGCCCACCTCGAAGTTCCGGCTGAGCAGGTCGATGTCGTAGCGGACGTCCCGTGCCGCCGTCGCGAACTGCATGTACGGCAGGACCAGGGCGCCCGCGAAGTAGTTCGCCAGTCCGGTCCGGGCGACGGGGAGCGATCCCGCGTCCAGCTCGCCTGTCCTGAGCCTCGTCGAAGGGCCTGTCCTGAGCCTCGTCGAAGGGCCTGTCGTGAGCTCCGTCGAAGGGCCTGCGGCGTCGTCGAGCAGCCGGTCGATCAGTGCGCGCTGGCTCAGCAGCGCCAGCTGGGTGGCGAGCTGAAAGGCGCGCTGGCCGGGCGTCAGCCGGCGCGCGATGGTCAGCGTCGCCGTCGCCGGGTCGTAGCGGCGCTTGGGGACGGTGTCGACCGGGCTGCCCGGCGCGGGGCCGACGTAGCGGACGTCGATCCCGTATTCCGACTCGAGGACCCGGGCGAGTTGCAGGTCGAGGCCGCCGATCCGCAAGCCGGCCGCGGCGAAGAGTTCCTCGGCGGCCGTGTCGAGTTCGGCGATGTGGTTCCGGCGGTCGTAGAAGTAGTCGCGAACCTGCTCGAAGGGTGTGCCTGCAGCGGCGTCCTCGTCGTGCGGGGCGCCGGTGAGGCGACCGCGGTAGCTCTCCACCTCGCCGGTCGCGGCGGCCAGCCGGCGGTGCAGACTCACCAGGGTCCGTCCCACGCCCGGCATACGGGCGACCAGCTCGGTCACCTCCGCCTGGGACAGGGCGCCCTCGCCGTGCTCCAGCAGCACGTCGGCGAGATCGGCGGTGAGCCGGGCATCGCCGTCGGCCGAGAAGAAGTCGGGTGCCAGATCGAACTCGCTGGTGAGCTTCAACAGCACTGGAACGGTGATCGGGCGGGAGTCGTTCTCCAGTTGGTTGACGTAGCTGGTCGAGAGGTCCAGCCGGCGGGCGAGGGCGGCCTGCGAGATGCCGAGGTCCTCGCGCAGCCGGCGCAGTCGGGCGCCCACGTAGGTCTTCGCCATGCAGGAGATCCTACCGCGTGAGGTATCCGCAACATTCGCAGAATCGTCGTGGAAGATTCGCAAAGATGCGCACTTGCCAGGCCTTTTCCCGGAGTTATCGGAATGCGTACGGTGCGAACATGATCAATCACGAGGTATTCACGCGCCGCAGCTCCGAGCACTTCCCGAAGGAAGAGCACCTGGCGTACAAGATCGCCCAGATCGCCGTCGATCCGGTTGAGGTCCCGGACGAGACCGCCGAGATGATCGTCAACC
This sequence comes from Gordonia iterans, assembly GCF_002993285.1. NCBI lineage: Bacteria > Bacillati > Actinomycetota > Actinomycetes > Mycobacteriales > Gordoniaceae > Gordonia > Gordonia iterans. Next base: position 1,512,132 of record NZ_CP027433.1, read on the forward strand.
GGATTCTCGACAACGCCGCGGTGAGCGCCGCCTCCGTCGCCCGCCGGCCGGTCACCAGCGCTCGTCGTCAGGCACAGGCCCGCCCGCTGGCCGGCGGTTCCGGAGTCTTCGGCATCGACGGCGAGTACGCGCCGGAGTGGGCCGCCTGGGCCAACGGGGTGGCCGTGCGCGAGCTCGACTTCCACGACACCTTCCTGGCCGCCGAGTACAGCCACCCGGGCGACAACATCCCGGCGCTGGTCGCCGTCGGACAGCGCGTCGGGGCCAGCGGCCGCGATCTGATCCGCGGCCTGGCCACCGCCTACGAGGTCCAGGTGGACTTGGTGAAGGGCATCTGCCTGCACGAGCACAAGATCGACCATGTCGCCCACCTCGGCCCGTCGGTCGCCGCGGGGCTGGGCACCATGCTCGGCCTGGAGATCGACACCATCTATCAGGCCGTCGGTCAGGCACTGCACCTCACCACCGCCACCCGGCAGTCGCGCAAGGGGGAGATCTCCAGCTGGAAGGCGTACGCCCCGGCGCACGCCGGCAAGATCGCGGTGGAGGCCGTCGACCGGGCCATGCGGGGCGAAGGGGCGCCGTCGCCGATCTGGGAGGGCGAGGACGGGGTGATCGCGTGGATGCTCGGCGGCCCGGAGGCGCACTACACGGTGCCGCTGCCGGGGCCGGGCGAGCCCAAGCGCGGGATTCTGGACACCTACACCAAGGAGCACTCGGCCGAATATCAGAGCCAGGCGCCGATCGACCTGGCCCGCCGGATGCGCGAGCGGGTCGGCGACACCTCGCAGGTCGAGTCGATCGTGCTGCACACCAGCCACCACACGCACTACGTGATCGGCACCGGTTCGGGTGACCCGCAGAAGTTCGATCCGAACGCCAGCCGCGAGACGCTGGACCACTCGGTGATGTACATCTTCGCCGTCGCGCTGCAGGACGGCGACTGGGACCACGAGCGCTCGTACGCGCCCGAGCGCGCCGCGCGCCCGGACACCGTCGAATTGTGGAAGAAGATCTCGACCGTCGAGGACCCGGAGTGGACGCGCCGCTACCACTCGACCGATCCGAACGAGAAGGCCTTCGGCGCCCGTGCCGTGATCACCTTGCGCAACGGCGAGGTGATCACCGACGAACTCGCCGTCGCCGACGCCCACCCGCTCGGTGCGCGCCCGTTCGCCCGCGAGCAGTACCTGGCGAAGTTCGCGCGGATGGCCGGCGGCGCCGGGAGCACTTCGACTCCGCTCAGCATGAACTCCGCGAGCGGGCCGGGTGTGGACGGTGTGGTCGACCCGGTCGAGCAGGAGCGCTTCACGGCTGCCGCCATCGATCTGGCCGACCTCCCGGCCGGCGGCCTGGGCGCGCTGAATGTGCGAGTGCGACGCGAGGTCCTGGAGTCGGCGCCGGCGACCGGCGAGGGAATCCTCTGATGTCGGGGCTGTTCTCGTCGGGGCTGTCCGACGCCGACAAGCGCCGCGCGCTGCGGGCCGGACTCGCGTCCGGGGACCTGCAGCGCTGGCCGGGAGCCTTTTCCCCGCTGGTGGCCAAGATCGTCGCCGACGCGGGGTTCGAGGGCGTCTACGTCTCCGGCGCGGCGCTCTCGGCGGACCTCGGTCTGCCCGACATCGGTCTGACCACGCTCACCGAGGTCGCGGCCCGGGGCGGGGCGATCGCCCGGGCCACCGATCTGCCGACGCTGATCGACGCCGACACCGGCTTCGGCGAGCCGATGAGCGCGGCCCGCACCGTCGCCGTCCTCGAAGACGCCGGCCTGGCGGGCTGCCACCTGGAGGATCAGGTGAACCCGAAGCGCTGCGGTCACCTCGACGGCAAGGAGGTGGTCGGAGTCCGGGAGATGGTCCGCAGGCTCGGCGCGGCAGTGAGTGCGCGCCGGGACGAGAACTTCGTGATCTGCGCGCGCACGGATGCCCGCGGCGTCGAGGGGCTCGACGCGGCCATCTCCCGCGCCAAGGACTACGTCGCCGCCGGCGCCGACCTGATCTTCACCGAGGCGCTCGCCGACCTCGACGAGTTCAAGAGGTTCCGGGACGAGGTGGATGCGCCGCTACTGGCCAACATGACCGAGTTCGGCAAGTCCGACTTGTTCACCGCCGACGAATTCCGGGCGATCGGCTACAACGTCGTGATCTATCCGGTCACCACCCTGCGGCTCGCGATGGGTGCGGTCGAGTCCGGACTGCGGAAGATCGCCGCCGACGGCACGCAGGCGGGAGTGCTCGACGGCATGCAGCACCGCGCCCGCCTCTACGAGTTCCTCCGATACGCCGACTACAACGATTTCGACTCGTCCATCTTCACGTACACCCGAGCAGGGGAGTAACCAATGTCGCAGCAGCAGATCTACAAGGGGCTGGCGGGGGTCGTCGTCGACACCACGGCCGTGTCCAAGGTGGTGCCGGAGACCAACAGCCTCACCTATCGCGGCTACGCGGTGCAGGACCTGGCCACCACCAAGTCCTTCGAGGAAGTGGCCTACCTGCTCTGGCACGGCGAGCTTCCGACGGTCGCGCAGCTCGCGCTGTTCACCCAGCGGGAGCGAGCCAACCGCCGGCTGGATCGGTCGGCGCAAGCCGTGCTCGCGCGGATCCCGGAGAACTGCCACCCGATGGACACCGTCCGCACGATGATCAGCTACCTCGGCAGCGAGGATCCGGACGAGGACGTGCCGACCCCTGAGGCGAACCTCGACAAGGGGCTGCGCATGCTCGCAGTGCTGCCGACCATCGTCGCCGCCGACTTCCGCCGCCGGCGCGGACAGGCGCCGATCGCCCCGCACCACGGGCTGGGCTACGCGGAGAATTTCCTCAACATGTGCTTCGGCGCGGTGCCCGATGGACGAGCAGGGGCGAGCGGAGCGACGGGGAATGTCCTGGTCGACGCCTTCAGCCAGTCGATGATCCTGTACGCCGAGCACAGCTTCAACGCCTCGACCTTCGCCGCCCGGGTGGTGACGTCCACGCAGTCGGACATCTACAGCGCGGTGACGGCCGCGATCGGTGCGCTGAAGGGCTCCCTGCACGGCGGCGCGAACGAGGCCGTCATGTACGACATGATCGAGATCGACCGCCCCGAGCGCGCGAGGGACTGGCTGAACGCCAAGCTCGACGCCAAGGAGAAGGTGATGGGTTTCGGGCACCGCGTCTACAAGAACGGCGACTCCCGGGTGCCGACCATGTATCAGGCGCTGGTGAACGTGTCCGAGCACGTCGGCGAGGACCGGTGGCTGAAGATCTACCGGGAGCTGGCCGAGCTGATGGAGGAGCGGACCGGCATCAAGCCGAATCTGGACTTCCCGACGGGTCCGGCCTACCACCTGATGGGCTTCGACATCGGCATGTTCACGCCGATCTTCGTGATGAGCCGCATCACGGGCTGGACGGCGCATATCGTCGAGCAGACCCGTTCCAACGCGCTCATCCGCCCGTTGTCGGCGTACGACGGCCCGGTGCAGCGCCCGATTCCCGCCTGAATCGGTACCGTTCCGGACCCGAATGCGGTAGCAATAAAATATACGAACCTCGGGGGTGGGTCGGCTGATCCCGGTCCACCCCCGTTGTTCGTGCCGGGACGACGGCATCGCGTCGCCCGGTGTGCTCATGCCAACCCCAAGCAACGAGGCAGAGATGTTCAGCAAAGTCCTGGTGGCCAATCGCGGCGAGATCGCCGTGCGCGCTTTCCGTGCCGCATTCGAACTCGGCGCGGGCACCGTCGCGGTGTATCCGTTCGAAGACCGCAACTGTGTCCATCGCGGCAAGGCCGACGAGTCGTATCAGATCGGCGAACCCGGCCGGCCGGTGCAGGCATACCTCTCGGTCGACGAGATCATCGGCGCCGCCCGGCACGCCGGCGCCGATGCGGTGTACCCGGGTTACGGGTTCGCTTCGGAGAATCCCGAGCTGGCCGCGGCGTGCGCCGAGAACGGCATCGCGTTCGTCGGCCCGTCGGCGCGGGTGCTGGAGCTGACCGGCGACAAGAAGCGGTCGGTGCAGGCCGCGCGCGAGGCCGGACTGCCGGTGCTGTCCGGGTCGGAGCCGTCGTCGGACGTCGATGCACTGGTGGCGTCCGCCGCGGACATGACCTTCCCGGTGTTCGTGAAGGCGGTCGCCGGCGGCGGCGGGCGCGGCATGCGCCGGGTCGACGATCCCGCGGACCTCGCCGAGGCGATCGCGGCGGCTTCCCGCGAGGCCGAGGCGGCGTTCGGCAACCCCACCGTGTTCCTGGAACAGGCGGTGGTGAACCCCCGGCACATCGAGGTGCAGATCCTCGCCGACCACACCGGTGACGTGATCCACTTGTATGAACGGGACTGCTCGCTGCAGCGCCGCCACCAGAAGGTGGTCGAGCTCGCCCCCGCACCGAATCTGGATCCTGATCTGCGGCGACGGATCTGCGACGACGCGGTGGCCTTCGCCCGGCACATCGGCTACTCGTGCGCCGGCACCGTCGAGTTCCTGGTCGACGAGCGGGGCCGGCATTACTTCATCGAGATGAACCCGCGGATCCAGGTGGAGCACACCGTCACCGAGGAGATCACCGACGTCGATCTGGTGTCGGCGCAACTGCGTATCGCCGCCGGGGCGACGCTCGCCGATCTGGGGCTCACGCAGGAGTCGATCGCCGTGCACGGCGCGGCGCTGCAGTGCCGGATCACCACGGAGAACCCGGCCGACGGCTTCCGGCCGGACACCGGCCGGATCCGCGTCTACCGTGCGCCGGGCGGCACCGGGGTGCGTCTGGACGGCGCCGCCGCGCTCGGCAGCGAGGTGACCGGTCACTTCGACTCGATGCTGGTCAAGCTGACCTGCCGGGGCCGTGACTTCACCACGGCCGTGCGACGAGCCCAGCGCGCCCTCGCCGAGTTCAAGATCCGCGGCGTGCACACGAACATCGACTACCTCAAGGCCGTGCTGGCCGACCCGGACTTCCAGGCCGGCGCCATCACGACGTCGTTCATCGACGACCGCCCCGAACTGCTGACCGCCGTCCGGTCGCCCGAGCGCGGCTCGCGGCTGCTCAACTATCTCGCCGACGTCACCGTGCACCGGCCGAACGGTTTGGTGCCGACCGCGGTGCACCCGCACAAGAAGCTGCCACCGCTGACCCCGGAGCAACTGGCGAATCCGCAGGCCGGGTCCAAACAGCGCCTGGACGCGCTTGGGCCGGCGGGCTTCGCGCGGGCGCTGCGCGAGCAGAAGGCGCTGGCCGTCACCGACACCACCTTCCGCGACGCGCACCAGTCGCTGCTGGCCACCCGCGTGCGCACCTCCGGCCTGGTCTCGGTGGCGCCGTACGTCGCCGCGCTGACGCCCGAGTTGTTGTCGGTCGAGTGCTGGGGCGGCGCGACGTACGACGTCGCGCTGCGCTTCCTCAAGGAGGACCCGTGGGAGCGGCTGGCCCGGCTGCGTGCCGCCATGCCGAACATCTGTCTGCAGATGCTGCTGCGCGGCAAGAACACCGTCGGCTACACCCCGTATCCGACGCAGGTCACCACCGCGTTCGTCGACGAGGCGGCCCGCACCGGCATCGACATCTTCCGCATCTTCGACGCCCTGAACAGCGTCGAGGCGATGCGCCCGGCCATCGAGGCGGTGCGCGAGACCGGCACCGCCGTCGCCGAGGTCGCGATGAGCTACACGGGAGACCTGGCCGATCCCGCCGAGGACGTGTACACCCTCGACTACTACCTGCGCCTGGCCGAGCAGATCGTCGAGGCAGGCGCGCACGTGCTGGCGATCAAGGACATGGCGGGCCTGCTGCGTCCGGCGGCCGCCCGGAAACTGATCGGTGCGCTGCGCGCGGAGTACGACCTGCCCATCCACGTGCACACCCACGACACCCCCGGCGGCCAGCTCGCCACCTACCTGACCGCGTGGGAGGCGGGCGCGGACGCCGTCGACGGCGCCAGCGCGCCGCTGTCGGGCACCACTAGTCAACCGTCGCTCTCGGCGATCGTCGCGGCCGCCGCGCACACCGAGTACGACACGGGCCTGGATCTGGACCGGGTTACCTCGCTGGAGCCGTACTGGGAGGCGCTGCGCAAGATGTACGGCCGCTTCGAGTCCGGGATCCCCGCGCCCACGGGGCGGGTCTACGACCACGAGATTCCGGGCGGCCAGCTGTCGAACCTGCGCCAGCAGGCCATCTCCATCGGTGTGGGGGACCAGTTCGAGGCGGTCGAGGAGGCCTATGCGGGCGCCAATCGGCTGCTCGGACGGCCGGTCAAGGTGACCCCGTCGTCGAAGGTCGTCGGCGATCTGGCCATCGCCTTCGTCGCGCAGGGCATCACGGCGCAGGATTTCGCGGCTGATCCCACGGCGTACGACATCCCGGACTCGGTGGTGGGCTTTCTGCGCGGCGAGCTCGGTGAGCCCGCCGCGGGCTGGCCCGAGCCCCTGCGCGAGCAGATCCTGGCCGGACGCACCGCCGAGCTGGCCGAGGAGGAGTTGACTCGCGAGGACGAGGCGCTGCTGGCGGTGCCCGGCACCGCGCGTCAGGCCACGCTGAACCGGCTGCTCTTCCCGGGGCCGACCGCCGAATACCTCGCCCACCGCGAGGAGTACGGTGACACCTCGCGGTTGCCGGCCTACCAGTTCTTCTACGGTCTGCAGCAGGGCTATGAGCACCGGGTGATCCTGCGCGACGGCGTCCAGCTGCTGATCACGCTCGAAGCGGTGAGCGAGCCCGACGTGGCCGGCATCCGCACCGTGATGTGCACGCTCAACGGCGAGCTCCGGCCGGTACCGGTCCTCGATCGCTCCGCTGACGTGACCGTCGAAGTGCGCGAACGCGCTGACAAGGATGACCCGCACCACATCGGCGCCCCGTTCGCGGGCGTGGTGACGGTGTCGGTGGCCGTCGGCGACGAGGTCGCGGCGGGCGACGTGATCGGCACCATCGAGGCGATGAAGATGGAGGCGTCGATCTCCGCGCAGAGCGCCGGCACCGTGAAGCGCGTCGTGGTGCACCCGGCCACCGAGGTCGGCGCGGGCGACCTCCTCGTCGAACTGGGCTGATCGCCGGTCGTCGTGCGGGTGGTTTCGACTCCGACTCACTTCGTTCGCCGGGCTCAACCGTCGGAGTGTCGTCGAGTGAGCCTCTCGATGGTTGAGCGAGTCCTTCTCGATGGTTGAGCAAGTCCTTCTCGATGGTTGAGCGAGCGTAGCGAGTCGAAACCACCCTGAGTCGATGCCACCGGTTCGACGGGACCGTTGGTGGGGTAGACCTGAGACATGGAGCTGACGCGGGATCTGGCGGAACGGCGGCTTGCCGAGTGGGAGCGACGTGCCGTCGCGGATCCGGAACTGAAGCGGGCGGCGGTGGCGATCACCGTGGTACCCGGCGACGGCGACCGCGGCATCTGGGTGGCCCGACGACCAGCGTCGATGCGCAACCACTCGTACCAATTCGCGCTTCCCGGCGGCCGGCTCGATCCGGGGGAGACGGCCGTGCAGGCCGCGCTGCGCGAGCTCGACGAGGAACTCGGGGTCTCACTCGGACCGGACTCGGTGCTCGGCCTGCTCGACGACTACCCGACGCGGTCCGGGTATCTGATCACGCCGGTGGTCTGCTGGGTGGACGAGGCGGTGACCCCCGATCCGAGTCCGGACGAGGTGCACCGGCTGCACTTCGCCACCCTGGACGAGGTGATCTCGGAGCCGGCGTTCGACTCCATCCCCGAGTCCGACCGCCCAGTGATCCGGCTCCCCATCTTCGGGCACTGGGTGCACGCCCCGACCGCCGCGGTGATCTACCAGTTCGCCGAGGTGGTGGTGCGGGGCCGGACCACGCGCGTCGCGCACCTGGAGCAGCCGGTCTTCGCGTGGCGATGAGTGCCATGCCGAGCGACCGATCGAGCAGGATCGGAGAAGCTGCGGCGACAGGTTCGCAATAGCGTGGGGGCCATGAATCTGAGTCTCGCCACTTGCTTCGTACAGGTCGCCGATCCGGACGCCGCGCTCACCTTCTATCGGGACGCCCTCGGCCTCGAGGTCCGCAACGACGGACGGCAGGGCGAATTCAGCTGGACCACGGTCGGCTCACCGGACCAGCCGGATGTGGGGATCGTGCTGACCAATCATGTGAACGGCTCGCCGGAAGACGTGGACCAGGTCCGCCGTCTGGTCGCGAAGGGGGCGCTGGGCGGACTGCATTTGAGCAGCCCAGACCTCGAGGCCGCCTTCCGGCGGCTGTGCGAGCACGGTGCCGAGATCGTGTCCGAACCGGCTAATCAGCCCTGGGGGTCGCGTGACTGCGCCGTCCGTGATCCGGCGGGCAATCTTGTCCGGATTTACCAGGCGGAGGCGTAACCCCACCGGCACTGAGAATCTGCCTTCCTTTTGTTGCGGAATCCGCAACAAAAGGAAGGCAAGTTTCGTGAGGGGGACGGTCTCAGGCGCGGACGGCCTTGGCGGCGTCGACCATCGCGGTCAGTGCGGCGGTCACCTGCTCGGTGGTGCGGGTCTTGAGACCGCAGTCCGGGTTCACCCACAGACGTTCGGCCGGCACCGCCGACAGCGCCTCGCGAAGCAGGTCGGTCATCTCGGCGGCGTTCGGGATGCGCGGGGAGTGGATGTCGTACACACCCGGGCCCACCTCGTTCGAGAAGCCGATCGCGTTGAGGTCGTCGAGCACCTCCATGTGCGAGCGTGCCGCCTCGATCGAGGTGACGTCGGCGTCCAGGTCGGCGATCGCGCCGATGACGTCCCCGAACTCCGAGTAGCACAGGTGCGTGTGGATCTGCGTCTCGTCGGCCACCCCGGAGGTCGACAGCCGGAACGCGCCGACCGCCCAGTCCAGGTAGGCTTGCCGGTCGCCCGACCGCAGCGGGAGCAGCTCGCGAAGGGCCGGCTCGTCCACCTGGATGATGCCGACGCCCGCGCGCTCGAGGTCGACGGTCTCGTCCCGGATGGCCAGCGCCACCTGATCGGCCGTGGTCGCCAGCGGCTGGTCGTCCCGCACGAACGACCACGCCAGGATGGTGACCGGACCGGTCAGCATGCCCTTGACGATCTTCCCGGTGAGCGACTGCGCGTGGGTGATCCAGCCGACCGTCATCGGAGTCGGACGGGTCACGTCGCCGTACAGGATCGGCGGGCGCACACAACGGGAGCCGTATGACTGCACCCAGCCGTTCTGCGTGGCGAAGAACCCGTCGAACTGCTCGGCAAAGTACTGCACCATGTCGTTGCGCTCCGGCTCGCCGTGCACCAGCACGTCCAGCCCGATCTCATCCTGCAGCGCGATGACGGCGGCGATCTCCGCCTCCATCTGCTCGCGGTAGGCGGTCTGGTCGATCTCGCCCAGCCGCAGCCGCTGCCGCGCCTTGCGGATGTCGCCGGTCTGCGGGAACGAGCCGATCGTCGTGGTCGGGAGCTCCGGCAGACCCAGCGCCTCGTGCTGCCGCTCGCGGCGGGTCGCGGCAGCGGTACGACGACGATCGGACTCGCCCAGCGCGGCGAGACGCTCGCGGACCGAATCGACCGACAGGCGCGCATCGGTGGCGCGGGTGGCCAGAGCGTCCCGCGCGGCCTCGAAGACGTCCGCCTGCGAGACTCGGCCGTTGGTGAGGGCCCGCGAGAGAGCCGCGACCTCGGCGAACTTCTCCGAGGCGAAGGCGAGCCAGCCGCGGAGATTCTCGTCCAGACCGGTCTCGGCAGCCAGGGTGTACGGCACGTGCAGCGTGGAGCACGAGGTAGAGACTGCCAGCTCGCCGACCGCGGGACGCAGGTCTTCGAGGATCGCCAGGGCGGCATCCAGATCGGTGCGCCAGATGTTGCGGCCGTCGACCACTCCGGCGACGACCAGCTTGCCGTTCAGCTCGGCGGACCGCACCGACTCGGCCGTGCCGTAGACCAGGTCGACGCCGACACCCTCGACGCCGGTGCGGCCGAGTGCCGCCAGCGATTCGCCCGCATCGCCGAAGTAGGTCTGGACCAGGATTCTCGGCCGGTCGATCAGGCCGCCGAGCCGGGTGTACACACGCTCGGCGAGCTCGGGCAGTGCGCTTCGCCCGTTGCGCTCCGTCGGAACGTCGGTCACCAGGACCGGCTCGTCGATCTGCACCCACTGTGCGCCGGCGGCGGACAACTCGCCCAGCAACTGCTCGTACAGGGGCAGCAGTTCGTCGATCCGGGAAAGAGGCTCGGGGCCGTCGGCGTCGGCCTTGGACAGGCCCAGGAAGGTGATCGGACCGATCACGACCGGTCGGGCCGGGATGCCCTGTGCGACGGCCTCGGTGAATTCGGAGAGCACTTTCGACGCGTCGAGAGAGAACACGGTGTCGGGGCCGATCTCCGGCACCAGGTAGTGGTAGTTGGTGTCGAACCACTTGGTCATCTCGAGCGGCGTCACACCCTCAGCGCTGTTGTGGCCGGGCCCGCTCGCTCGGCTCCCGGCGCCCCGTGCGGCCGCGAAATAGCGGTCCAGCGGGTTCTCGATGCCGCTGACGCGGGGCGGGAGCGCACCCAGCAGTACGGCGGTGTCGAGCATCTGGTCGTAGTACGAGAATGTGTTGACCGGAACGGAGTCCAGCCCGGTGGTCAGCAGTTCCTGCCAGCCGGTGCGGCGCAGCTGTGCCGCGACGCTCTCCAGCTCGGCGGCGTCGACGCGGCCGGCCCAGTACCCCTCGACCGCGCGCTTGAGTTCGCGGTCGGCGCCGATCCGGGCGGTGCCCGGCACGGTGGTGGTGAAACCCATCTTTCGTTCAATCTCCTGCATCAAAGGTGACGACGAACGCCCTTACCCGAGCGAGGAGTGACGAAGAGCCCACGGAGGAACACGCTTCGACATCGCCCGGGTCCACGAGGCGGAACGTCACCGGCTGCGGCGCACCCGGTACAACGGGCAGGTCTTCGGGCTCATCGGCGTGCACCACGACCGCGAAGGTCGTCCGAGGCGCTCCTACTGGCCGTCGCTTCCCAGACTCGCGCGAACTGCGCATCCAGTGCGTGTGACGGCGGTCGTTCCGATATCCCGCTGCGGGTCAGCTCCGGAGTCTCACCGGATTCCCTCTCGCGGAATCGGCTGCGTCAGCAGCGATTCCGCTCGACGTCCGCGACGGTCGCAGGGGCTCCTGAGTGACGACGCAGCGGACGAACCGATTGCGCCGCCGAGTCTAACGCGCGGGCTCGACGGGTGTCACCCTCGGTTCGGCCGGTGAGTTTAATTCGGTCTCGACGGTCCGGGAGGGTGATTTCGACTCGCTGCGCTCGCTCAATCGTCGAGGGGCTGTGCTCGCTCGTTCGTCGAGGGGCTGCGCTTGCTCAATCGAGCGAGCAGGCCCGATCAGTGGGCGCCTCGAGTACGACGGCGGCCGCCCTCGGGGGAGGGACGGCCGCCGTCGTGGGTCGAGCGGAGATCAGCCCTTCGTGCGGAAGGCCTCGATGATGCGCGGACGCAGTTCGGCGGCCTTGATGATCGCGTCGGCCGAACCGACTCGCACCGCGCGCTCGATGCTGTGCACCGCGTCGAACTCGGCGGCCACCTCGGCCAGCTTCTCGGCGCGCACGGTGGCCCGCACGTCGTCGAGCTCGGCCGCCGCGGCGGCGTAGTCGGTGTCGGAGGCGGCCTGCAGCTTGGCCTCCAGCTCCTGGACCCGGGGATCGGTCTGCGTCCGGGTCCGGACCTCGCCGGCGAAGACGACGGCCGCGGCAGGGGCGCCGCCCAGCACCGAGGCGAACGAGCCCTCGATGGCCAGCACCGTCATGTTCGGATTGAGCGCCTTGGAGAACACCACGAAGGCCCCGCCGTGGTAGCGCGAGATCACGCAGAAGACGATCGGGCCGTCGAAGTTGACGATGGCCCGGCCGATCTCGGCGCCGTATTCCAGTTGCAGCTTGCGCATCGACTCGGGGGAGCCGTCGAAGCCGGACAGGTTGGCCAGCACCACCACGGGGCGGTTGCCGCTGGCCGCGTTGATCGCGCGGGCCGCCTTCTTCGACGAGAGCGGGAACAGCGTGCCGGCGGTGAAGGTGTCCGGGCCGTCGGTCGGCACGAATCCGCGACGGGTGATCGGGCTCGACTCGATGCCGATCAGGCACACCGGATCGCCGCCCAGATGCACGTCCTGCACGACGACGGTGTCCGCGTCGGCCATGTCGGCCCACCGCTCCAGCGTCTCGGAGTCCTGATCGGCTACCGCGCGCATCACGGTGCGGATGTCGAAGGCCTTCTTCCGTTCCGGGTTCGCCTCGGCCGAGAAGATCTGGCCGACCGTGGTGAAGTCGCTGCCCTCGATCTGATGCGGGAAGTCCGAGATGTCACGGTCGATCGGGTCCGACGACGCCGCGCGCCGCGGGCCGTCCTCGCCGGGCACCACGTAGCTCAACTCGTAGTGGCTCATCACCACCGAGATCGCGCCGGCCAGGGTGGGCGCCCAGTACTGGGCCTGACCGTTCGGGCCCATCACGCGGTCGTAGCCGCCGATGCCGAAGTTGTCCTCGGCCGAGACGCTGCCGGAGAAGTCCAGCGACCGCTTGCCGGTGAGCACCATCGACGAGTCCGGCGTCATCACCAGGATGCCCTTGGTGTGCATCAGCATGGTGGCCTCGGCGTTCCAATAGGCCTGGCCGCCGACGTTGATGCCGTTGACGATGATGTTGATCTCGTGCCCGCCCTGGGTGAAGTCGATGATGCGCTTCAGCGCGAGGGCGACCCAGTCCAGGTTCTCGGTGCCCGAATCCATCTCCACGGCGGCGCCCGAACTCAGCGCGTACCACTCGACCGGCACCTGCATCTCTTCGGCGAGGTCCATCGCGGCGATGTACCGGCGGCACTCGGCCTCGGTGAGCGCTCCGAGTGACTTGGTCGGGTCGCCGAGCACCACGACGCGGGTGATGCCCTCCGGGTACTTGGCGGTGGGGGTGGTCACCACGCCGACGACCACGGCAGCGGTGTTGCCGCCCTTGGGCCGGTCGACGGGTGCCAGGGCGCCGTTCTCGTCGAGGTCGTACTCGGTGAACTCGCCCAGCAGCTGGGTCAGCTCGTACGGGTACACGGTGTTGCGGCGGGCCGCCCGGAGCACCTTCTGGCGGTACTCGTCGACGGGCTCGATCGGGGCGTCGTCCGGTTCGCCCACGGTGATCCGGGTCTCGCCGGCGGCATCGAAGCTGACGCGCACGGCGACCTTGGTCAGTTCGCCTGTCCGCTCGTCGCGGTGCCGCGCGATCAGCAGGATCTCCTCGAGCCCCGCGCCGTCGGTGGACGCCGAGGTGCCGAGGGTGTGGCGCACGGTCCGCTCCAGCTGTGCCTCGGTCACCTCCAGCGGCGGCCAGATGTACATCACGATGCGGTTGGTGTTGAAGCGCTTGGACGACGGGCGCTTGGCCTGCGCCCGGCGGATCGAGTCCACGCACGCCTCGAACGTCCGCTCGGCGGTCGGCAGGGTCAGGATGTTGCCGTCCTGCTCCCACACCGCGGTGAGGTCGCGCACCTGGGCGAAGGCGATCAGCCGGTCGTCGCCGGGGTTGGCCTTGGCCACGGCGCGGTAGAGGTAGACCTCCTCGTCGTCGGACGACCGCAGGCGGGTGACGTCGAACTTGCGGAGCCGCTCCATCTGCATCCGCTGCGCGATGTACGGGTGCAGTCCGCGGATGAGGCGGTCTTCGGTCATCCCGGTGGACGTCGGGCGGAAGGTGACGTGGTGGTGCATGGCCGTGTCACCGAGACCGGCGATGGTGATCGTCACGCGGTGCACCTGCGGCGGGAGCGCCCGCGCACTGACCACCTGGTGCAGTTCGGCGGCCATCTCGTCCAGATTCTCGGGCTGATCGTCCCAGCGCACGTAGACGTCGGCGTCGATCGAGGCGGCGCCGTCGGCCAGCTCGGCGAGCCCGCACATCGCGGTGTCCAGGCCGGCGAAGCTCGTGGCCGCCGACACCAGCACCGATCCGCCGCGCTGAGCGAGGACGAAGGTCACGCCGCCGGCGCGGTGGGTGGCCACGCCGGACAGTCCCTTGTTGCCGTAGTAGCGGCGGGTCAGGACCTCGAGCATGGCGGCGTTGTCGAGCGAGTCGTCGGCGAGACGGCGACTGAGCACCCGAACCAGCGGTTCGGTGCTCTTGACCATCTCGGCGATCCGCTCGGCGCGGTCGGAGGCGTCGGGGTTGGCGTCCAGGTAGGTCAGATCGCTGTCGACGGCGGCGTACACGCGTTCGCGCGTGCGGCGCAGCCGCGGCTGGCCGTACCAGGCGTAGAGCACCCCGCGCGCCAGGTCGGCGATCGACGGGAACCGGACCTGGGTGGCGCTCACCAGCTGTTCCAGGGTGTGGCCGACCTCCTCACGCTCGGCGGGCGGGGGCGGCGGCTCCTTCATCCAGCGGCGCAGCAGGGCGGCCACGCCCGGGACGATGTCGTCCAGGCGCTGCAAGGCCAGGAAGATACGGAAGACCGCGCCCTCCAGCTCGTCGGTGCGGTCGAGCTCGTCGACACCGTAGTTGGCCAGGGCGGCCTTCAGCTTGCAGACGAACTGCTCGGGCAGCCCGGCCAGCTCGGTGTCCAGGCTCTGCAGGTACGTGTGCAGATGTTCGCGGGCCGAGTGGACGCGTTCGTGGACGTCGTCGTCGGACGGACGACGACGGGCCAGCTCGGCCAGGTCGGCGAACACCCGGACGACGTCGGTCTCCTCGGCGAGCGGACGGCGGCCCGCGTCGATCTCGACCTGGCGGGCGACGAGGTACTCGTCGAGCAGGCGGGTGCTGTCTTCGGGATCGACGTCGAAGCCCAGCATCAGGCTGCGCAGATCCTCGCGCAGTTCGTCTGCTCGTTCCTGGGGGTCGATCTCGGCGGGCTTGGCCGGCAGGTCGAGTTCATCGGCTTCCGCGCCGGCGCCGGCCGCCTCGTCCTCGTCGCCGACCGGTTCCAGGCGCAACAGCGGTGCGCCGGTCTCGACCTGGGCGCCGACCGCCACCACGCACTCCTTGAGGCGGGCGGTGAACGGCGCGCGCAGCACCGTCTCCATCTTCATAGACTCCAGCACCAGCACGGGATCGCCGGCCTGCACCTGGGCGCCGACCTCGAGCGGGGTCGCGATCACCAGGGCCGGTGCGGGCGAGCGGACCACGCCGCCCTCGTCGCGGCTGACGCGGTGGGTCACGCCGTCGACGTCGACCAGATGGATCGGACCGTGCGTGTCGGTGAGCACGCGGTGCCGCTCGCCGTTGACGGTGATACGGCCGGTGTGCTCGTCGTACCGCTCGATCTGGACGTCCGCGGTGCGCGACTGGGCGCCTGTCTCGATGACCACACGGAACCGCTGGGCGCCGACCCGCGCGACCCGGACGCGATAGCCGACGCCGCGGAGCTTGAAGTCGATCGGGCGTCCGCTCTCGTGCATCACCTGGGGCCGTCCGCCGCGCGCGGTGGCGAGCAGCCGGTTGCGCTCGACCTGCTCCTCCTCCTCGTACGCGTCGATGGCGGCGGCGGCCAGCGCGATGGACGAGTGCTGATTGCTCACCAGCCGGCCCTGCGCGCGGACGCGGTCGATCCAGCCGGTGTCGGCGCTGCCGTCGATCACCTCGGGCTGGTTCAGCAGGTCGATGATGAAGCTGCTGTTGGTGGCGCCGCCCTCGATCACCACGCGGGTGCGGCTCATGGCGCGCCGCAGCCGGGCCAGCGCCTGCTCGCGGTCGCTGCCGTAGGCGATGATCTTGGCGATCATCGAGTCGAAGTCGGCGGGGATGGTGTCGCCCTCGCTGACGCCGGTGTCGACGCGGACACCAGGGCCGCTGGGCAGCTCGAGACGGGCGATGTACCCGGGGGAGGGCGCGAAGTCGCGGTCGGGGTCCTCGGCGTTGAGGCGGGCCTCGACGGAGTGTCCGCGCTCGACCGGTTTCTCGCCGGTCAGCGTGCCGCCCGAGGCCACGTGGAGTTGCGCGCGGACCAGGTCGAAGTCGTTGGTGACCTCGGTGATCGGGTGTTCCACCTGCAGGCGCGTGTTCACTTCGAGGAAGGCGAACATCTGGTCGCCGGGGTGGTACAGGAACTCGACGGTGGCCGCGCCTCGATAGCCGACCTTCACCGCCAGCCGCTCAGCGGCGGCCTTGACCTCGGCCACCTGGTCGGGTCCGAGCACCGGTGAGGCCGACTCCTCGATGACCTTCTGGTTGCGGCGCTGGACGCTGCAGTCGCGGACACCGAGCGCCCAGGCCGTCTCGCCGTCGGAGATCACCTGGACCTCGACGTGGCGTGCGCCGGTCACCAGCCGCTCCAGGAAGACGACGCCGCTGCCGAAGGCGCGCTCGGCCTCGTCGCGGGTGCGCTGGTAGGCGTCGACCAGATCGGCCTCGTCGTCGACCCGGCGGATGCCACGGCCGCCGCCGCCGGCCGTGGCCTTGAGCATCAGCGGATAGCCGATCTTCTCCGCCGCGGCGACGGCCTGCTCCTGGGTCTCCACCTCGCCGCCGCTCCACGGCGCGACGGGGACGCCGACCTCCTCGGCGATCAGCTTGGCGCCGATCTTGTCGCCGAGTTTGCGCATCGCCTCGGGGGACGGGCCGATGAAGGTGATGCCGAGCTGCTCGCAGAGTTCGGCGAAGGCCGGATCCTCGGCGACGAACCCCCAGCCGACCCACGCCGCGTCGGCGCCCGACTCGACCAGCGCGGTCTTCAGCGCCTCGAGGTCGATGTACGGGCGGGCGGACGCCGGCCCGAGGTCGTAGGTGAGGTCGGCTTCCCGGACGAAGGTGGCTCCGGCATCCACGTCGGTGTGCAGAGCCACGGTCTGCACCGAATCCCCGGTCTCCGCATTCAGGTCACGGACTGCGTTGATCAGCCGCATGGCGGCCTCTCCCCGGTTGACTATCGCGATACGACGGAACATGCGCCCTCTCTGCGTCGGCGCCGTGGGTGGCACGGCGTGGTGTCGATTCATGCGTTCGTTGGTGCGGCGGGCATCGGGCCGCTCCCCGGACTGCGGGGCGCACACGGAAGCTGCCGGCTCCGTTGCGGAGCCGATTGGTCCACGGTAAGGCGCTGGCCGCGGGTTCGGTAGTACCTACCGGACCGTAACCCTGTCGGGTGCGAGAAAAGACACACCTACCCGCCGGTCAACCCGTCGGTAGTGCCGTTTCGCGGTCCCCGCCCTCACGGCAGCTCCTCGAGCAGGTCGCCGGGAACCAGCCCGAGGGCCTGCTCGGCGTAGCGTCGCACCGGACCCTGTGCGGCCGCGAGCGCGTCGGCGTAGCCGTCTCGATGCACCCCGGCGAGGCGGGCCGCCTCCGGATTCCCCGCGACGCCGATCAGCGCGACCAGTTCGCCGGTGGTCGGGATGCACACCGCCCACACGCACCGGTCGTCCGAATCGTCCACACCGGCGACGTAAGCGGCCGGGTCGGCGACGCCGAGCGTGGTCAGCGCCGGAACGTCGGAGATCCGATCGTCGGCGCGCAGCGCGCGGAGGTACCAGGCGCCGGCGTTTATTTCGACAGGGCTCAATACAGGTATTTCGACGGGGCTCAGCACAGGTATTTCGACGGGGCTCAACACAGGTATTTCGACGGGGCTCAGTCCCGCGGGCTACTTGATCTCCAGCAGGACGGTGCCCTGGGTGACGGCGGCGCCGGCGTCCACCGACAAACCGGTCACGGTGCCGTCCTTGTGCGCGGTGACCGGGTTCTCCATCTTCATCGCCTCCAGCACGACGACCAGGTCGCCGGCCGCGACGGTGTCGCCCTCGGCGACGGCGACCTTGACGACGGTGCCCTGCATGGGGGCGGCCACGGCGTCGCCGGAGGCCGTCTTGCCACCGCCCTTGGCGCGAGTGCGCGGCTTGGGCTTGCGGCGGAGGGCGCCGTTGGTGCTGTTGCCGCCGCCGGACAGGTTGAGGTCGCCGGGCAGTGAAACCTCGACCCGGCGGCCGCCGACCTCGACCACGACGTTCTGCCGGGGCAGCGTCTCGTCCTCGTCGGGCTGGGCGCCGCCGCCCGCGTACGGTTCGACGGTGTTGTCCCAGTCGGTCTCGATCCACTTGGTGTAGACCTCGAAGCTCTCGACCCCGTTCTCGTCAACGCTGCCGATGTAGGCGGGGTGGGAGACGATGTGCCGGTGGAAGGGGATCACGGTGGCCAGACCGTCGACCTCGAATTCGGCGAGAGCGCGGCGCGACCGCTCCAGCGCCTGCTGACGGTCCTCGCCGGTCACGATCAGCTTGGCGAGCATCGAGTCGAACTGGCCGCCGATCACGTCGCCCTGCCGCACACCCGAGTCGACGCGGACGCCCGGGCCGGCGGGCTCGCGGTAGACGGTGATCGGGCCCGGTGCGGGGAGGAATCCGCGGCCGGCGTCCTCGCCGTTGATCCGGAACTCGATGGAGTGGCCGCGCGGAGCGGGGTCCTCGGTGATCTCCAGGGCCTTGCCCTCGGCGATGCGGAACTGCTGGCGCACCAGGTCGATGCCCGAGGTCTCTTCGGTGACCGGGTGCTCTACCTGCAGGCGGGTGTTCACCTCGAGGAAGCTGACGGTGTCGCCCTGGACCAGGTATTCGACGGTGCCGGCGCCGTGGTAGTGCGCCTCGCGACAGATGGCCTTGGCCGAGGAGTGGATCCGCTCGCGCTGCTCATCGGTGAGGAACGGGGCGGGAGCCTCCTCCACGAGCTTCTGGAAGCGGCGCTGCAGCGAGCAGTCGCGGGTGCCGGCGACGATGACGTTGCCGTGCTGGTCGGCCAGGACCTGGGCCTCGACGTGGCGGGCCTTGTCCAGATACTGCTCGACGAAGCACTCGCCCCGACCGAAGGCGGCGACCGCCTCGCGGGTGGCGGACTCGAAGAGCTCGGGGATCTCCTCGACGGTGTGGGCCACCTTCATACCGCGGCCGCCGCCGCCGAAGGCGGCCTTGATCGCGACCGGGACGCCGTACTTCTCGGCGAACGCGACGACCTCGTCGGCGCCGGAGACGGGGTCCTTGGTACCGGCCGCCATCGGCGCCTCGGCGCGCTCGGCGATGTGCCGGGCGGTCACCTTGTCGCCGAGGTCGCGGATCGACTGCGGCGACGGACCGATCCAGGTGAGGCCGGCATCGATCACGGCCTGCGCGAAGTCGGCGTTCTCGGAGAGAAACCCGTAGCCGGGGTGGATCGCGTCGGCGCCCGAGCGCGCGGCGGCGTCGAGGATCTTGTCGAACACCAGGTACGACTCCGCAGAGGTCTGACCACCGAGAGCGAACGCCTCGTCGGCGAGGGCGACGAACAGCGCATCGGCGTCCGGCTCGGCGTAGACGGCCACGCTGGTGATGCCCGCGTCCCGAGCTGCCCGGATCACGCGCACCGCGATCTCGCCGCGGTTGGCGATGAGCACCTTCTGGATGGTCGTCTGGGGGATCTCGGTGTTCGGCACTGGCTCTCCTGGGCTGGGCTCGCGGGTCGCGGGCCGTTGTCGGGGACAACGTGGACGTGAGGTGACGCCGGCGATGCCCGTGGGTGGGGCGAGACCGGCACAACACTTGGAGTCTAGGGCATGCCCGGATGCCGCTAACTCGGCACGTCAGGACCGTGCCCGGTTACCGGCGCGTAGCCAGTTTGTGGAGCCTGTCTCCGAAGTCGTCGAGGAAATCCTGCAGTGCGCGGGCACGGCCGTGCGCCGGATACCGCGTGTGCATGCGCAGACCGGACGGAGTGCGGTTGATCCACACGTAGACCTCGTCGTCGGAGTACGAGTGACTGCGCAGGGCGCGCGCGCCGCCGGAGTCGGCTGACGCGGCCCCCGGAACCCCGCGGGTGTCCATGAACGACACGACGAACCGGGGCTCGGGGTCGAAGCCGAGGATCTCCGCCAGACGCAGGAGGGGGAGCGCCGAACCCTCGCGGGCGCGATCGAGGGACAGCATCGCGCGCTGCAGCGCCAGCGGGAAGTCGGGTGCGTCGGAGACGTCGATGCTGATCGGCGCCAAGGCGACGAACCATCCGAGCGCGGTGTGGAACTCCGCGTGGGTCCGGGTGTGGCGCGGCATCACCGTGGCGAACCGTGTCGCCTCGCTGTGATCGCGGTAGGTCTGCGCGGCGACGGCCAGGAAGCCGCCGGTCAGAGATCCGTCCAGGCCGGTGCACAGCCGGGTGAAGCGCTCGGTCTCCGCATCGTCGAGCAGGAGCGTGGTGTGACTGCGTTGAGCTGCCGGATCGGCCGGATCGGCCGGCGCCGCGGGTCTGTCCGGACTTGACCGGTGCGGGGCGGTCAGCGGGCGGGGCGTGAAGCCGGGCAACACGGTGTCGCCGGCCAGGAACTCGCGCCAGACGGCCACGGCCGGGTGACGTTCGTCGGCGGCATCGGCGGCCTCGCGTTCGGCGCCGGAGTAGTCGAGATAGCTGCCCGTCGACGGCAGCTCCGGCAGGCGTCCGTCCCGCGCGGCCGCGTACAGCTCACGGAACTCGTGTTGTGCGTGGACCAGCGAATAGCCGTCGACCAGCGAATGATCGGCGGCGAACAGCAGGGTGAAGCTGCCGGCACGGGCGACGGTGGCGAACCGGTACGCCGGCCAGTGCACGGGCGCGGTGGCGCGATCGATGGAGCCGGCGATCTGGTCGAGCAGCAGCGCGGGGTCGTTGTACCAGCCGATGCGGGTGGCGCGCAGGTGCACCGATCCCGGGCCGGTGGTGAAACGCTCGGTGCCCTCGCTCAGCGTGACGTGAGTGCGCAGCACCTCGTGCCGGTCGATGTACGCCTCCAGGGCACGGCGCACGACGGGCAGTGAGATCTGTTCGGCGAACTCCACCGAGACGCCGAGCCACGATTCGCGGCCGCCCTCCCGCTGGGTCCGGCGCCGGTACTCGTGGGCCGCGCGCAGGTGGTGCTCGTGATTGTGCGACGTCCCGCGGGGGTCGCGACGCCAGGACCCCATGCCGCCGGCCGCGGCCGGGACCCACTCGGTCAGCCCGCCCGGCCGGACCTCCGAGTCCAGGATCTGGAGGAATTCCATTGCTCCGCAGGGATCTCGACTACGGCCGACCGGGTTGCGCCGGTCCGCGACCCGCGGCGGCGACCTGCCGCTGGATGCGCGTGAGCATGCCGGTCATCCCGCGCAACCGGAGCGGGGACACCACGGATGCCAGATGGAGGTCGGCGACGAAGTCCAGCGGCACCGCGGCGATCTGTTCGGCGGACGCACCGTCCAGACCCTGGTGCAGGATCGCGGCGAAGCCCCGCGTGGTGGGTGCCTCGCGCGGGGCGCTGAAGTACAGGCGCACCGCCGACGGGTCGGCGGCGTCGACCGACAGAAAGATCGGCGACTGACACTCGGGGACCGGCTCCATCGCGGCGGTCTCCAAGTGGGCGGGCAGGTCGGGCAGTTCGTCGGCGAACTCGAGGAGCAGCGTGGCGCGGTCCGGGTCGCCGAGAGCGGCGAAGTCGTCGACGATCTCCTGCAGGGCTGGTGTCAGGGTCATCGTCGACCAGACTAGCCCTCGAGGGAGCCGGGCTGATCGCCGACGGCGATCGGGGCCCGCACGGCGTTGCCCCACTCGGTCCACGATCCGTCGTAATTGCGGACCGCATCGAAGCCGAGCAGATAGGTCAGCACGAACCAGGTGTGGCTGCTGCGCTCGCCGATGCGGCAGTAGGCGATGGTCGGGGTGGCCGGATCCAGGTCGCCGTAGATCTCGTCGAGTTCGGCGCGCAAGCGGAACCGCGCATCCGGTGCGGCGGCCTTGGCCCAGGGAATGGACACCGCAGTGGGGATGTGGCCGCCGCGCAGCGCACCCTCTTCCGGGTAGTCGGGCATGTGGGTGCGCGCACCGGTGTACTCCTCGGGCGACCGGACGTCCACCAGCGGCTCGGCGCCGATCGCGCTGCGCACCTGGTCGGCGAAGGCGCGGATCTCGCCGTCGTTCCGCTCGATCACCGGGTAGTCGCTGCGTGGGTACGAGGGCACCTCGAACGACGTCTCGCGCTGCTCGTCCATCCAGGCGGTGCGGCCGCCGTCGAGGAGCCGGACGTCCTCGTGGCCGAACAGGGTGAACACCCACATCGCGTACGCCGCCCACCAGTTGTTCTTGTCGCCGTAGACGACGATGGTGTCGTCGCGCTCGATTCCCTTGGCGCGCATGAGTTCTGCGAAGGCCTCGCCGTCGATGTAGTCGCGCGTCACCGGATCGTTCAGGTGCAGGTGCCAGTCGACCTTCTGTGCGGTCGGGATGTGGCCGATGTCGTACAGGAGGACGTCCTCGTCCGACTCGATGATCTTCAGGCCGGGTGCGCCCAGGTGCGCCGACAGCCACTCGGTGCTGACGAGCCTCTCGGGGTGTGCGTACGCGGCGAAGGCCGGGTTCGGATCGACGTCGACTGCCACGAGGGAACTCCTGAATCACCATGCCCGCCACCGGATGCGGCGGGCTGTTCGGTCTCAGCATACGACCGGTGGTCCGCCGCCGCCCGTCGCTCCGGTTCGATCGGGGACGGCGGCGGGCGATTTCGGTACCGTCAGTCCATGATCTCGCTGCATCCGGGCCGGCTGCGGCTCGCCCTGGCCGCCCTCGCCGGCGCGGCGTTGCTGGCCGGCTGCTCGTCGACGGGCGAACGCTCGCCCGGTGCCGACGAGCCGCCACCGCCGCCCAAACATTGCACCGTCGACGACTGCCCCGAGCTGAAGGCCTCGTCGGAGCGGATCCGCGGCAGCGACATCACCCCGGAGAACGCCGAGACGACGGTGCCGGTGTTCCTCAACGCGGTCCTCGACGACCTCGACCAGGTGTGGCAGGACTGGTTCACCCAGCTCCACATCCCGGATGCGACCGCCGGCCGGGTGCTGGTCGAGGGGAACGACACCTTCGTCAGCGAATGCGTGGGCGAGGACGGCGAGCGGCTCACGGTGCGGACCGATTCGCCGAACGCCTTCTACTGCGCGCTCGACCGTGCGCCCGACGGCGCCGGCCGGCAACGGCAGGGGTCGGTGATCCTGCCGGTCGCCACCTTCGCCGACATCTGGGACGGACGGCTGCTCGGCGAGCGCCGGATCCTGCTCGGCGACTTCACCGCCTCGACCGTCGTCGCCCATGAGTACGGGCACAACGTGATGCGGCGCCTGGAGCAGGCGTACCGCCTGCCCGTCGCACAGCGTCCGCAAGGCGACGACAACGAACTGCTGGCTGATTGTTTCGGCGGCAACTGGGCCTCGACGGTGTTCGCTCGCAGCGACCTGTCGCTGAGCGACGTCGCGCAAGCGGTGGCGCTGAAGGTGTACATCGGCGATCCGCTCCCGAACCAGGGGCATGGGACCGTGCCCGAGCGCGTGGCCGCGCTCGGCCGCGGATTCGGTTTGACCGGCGGGGGAGAACCGGTGGACTGTCTGAAGGCCTACTGGCCGGACGTACTGGCGCCCCAGTCCTGACCGGGCGTCACCGGGCTCACGGTTCGGCGACCGACCACAGCGTCGTGACGTCGACGCCGACCTCGCTCAGCAGTTCCCGGGTCAGCGGCAGGCTGATGCCGATCACGCTCGACGGGTCGCCGTCGATGCCGTCGAGCAGCCAGCCGCCGAGGCCGTCGAGGGTGAACGCGCCGGCCACTTCGAGCGGTTCCCCGGTGGCGATGTAGCGGTCGACCACGGCATCGGAGACGTCCGAGAACCGGATCACCGTCGACGCGCCACCGGCCGCGACGGCGGTGACCGCGCCACCGGACATCCGGGTGACGCAGTGACCGGTCAGCAGATCGCCGGTGCGTCCGCGCATCTCCCGCCAGCGGGCGCGCGCCACCTCCCCGGTCTTCGGCTTGCCGGCCAGCTCACCGTCGAGCAGCAGCATCGAGTCGCAGGTCAGGACGACGCCGTCGGCAGCGACGGCGGCGATCTCCGGGTCACTCGACGCACCGACCGCGGCGATGATCGCCTCGGCTTTCGCCCGGGCGAGGGCGGTGACGACGTCGCCCGGCGGAGCGCCGGCGAGCCCGGCGACCAGAGTGTCCTCGTCCAGGTCCGCGATCAGGACCAGCGGATCGATGCCGGCCGCGCGCAGCACTCGCCGGCGGGCCGGGGAGGCCGAGCCGAGCAGGACTCGTGTGGCACCCGTCGCCGGTGCCATCAGCCCCGGTGGATGTAGCTGGTCGGCATGCCCCACGCCTGCCGGTGCAGGTCCGTCGCCCGACCCCACCGGTCGACGACGGTGTGATCGGGGCCTTCGCCGCCGGCGCCCGCGGAGGCGAGCACCACTGTCAGCGCCGCGATCTCCTCGTCGGAGGGCGCCCCCTTGACGACGGTGAGGAAGGGCGTCGCCTTCTCGTCGGGCTCGCGCACGGCGGACTCCTTCTCGCTGGCCGGGCTCACAGGGGGATGTTCCCGTGCTTCTTCGGCGGCAGCTGAACGAACTTCCGCTCCAACAGCCGCAGCGCATTGGCGATCTGGCCGCGGGTGTGACTCGGCGGGATCACCGCGTCGACGTAGCCGCGTTCAGCCGCGACGTACGGGTTCACCAGGGTGTCCTCGTACTCCTGCTGGAGCTCCAGGCGCAGGGCGTCGACGTCCTCGCCGTTCGCCTCGGCCTCCTTGAGCCGTCCGCGGTAGACGAAGCCCACCGCGCCGGAGGCGCCCATCACGGCGATCTGCGCCGTCGGCCAGGCCAGGTTCACGTCCGCGCCCATGTGCTTGGAGCCCATCACGTCGTAGGCGCCGCCGTACGCCTTCCGGGTGATCACGGTGATCTTGCCGACAGTGGCCTCGCCGTAGGCGTAGAGCAGCTTGGCTCCGCGCCGGATGATGCCGTTGTACTCCTGGTCGGTGCCGGGCAAGAAGCCGGGGACGTCGACCAGGGTGATGATCGGCACGTTGAACGCGTCGCAGGTCCGGACGAAGCGGGCCGCCTTCTCGGAGGCGTCGATGTCCAGGCAGCCGGCGAACTGGGTCGGCTGATTGGCGACGATGCCGACGCTGCGGCCGTCGACCCGGCCGAAGCCGACGACGACGTTCATCGCGCGCTCGGCCTGGACCTCGAGGAACTCGCCGTCGTCGAGCAGCCGCCGGATCACCTCGTGCATGTCGTACGGCTGGTTCGGCGAGTCGGGGATCAGCGTGTCGAGCTCGAGGTCTTCCTCGGTGAGGTTGTCCTCGATCGCGCCGGCGTGCGGCGGGGCGGGCAGCCGCGGAGCGTCGGCGCGATTGTTGCTCGGCAGGTAGCCGAGCAGTTCCTTGACGTACTCGAGGGCATCCTCCTCGTCGGAGGCGACGTAGTGGGCGACGCCCGACTTGGTCATGTGGGTCTGGGCGCCGCCCAGGTCCTCCATGGTGACGTCTTCGCCGGTGACCGTCTTGATCACGTCGGGGCCGGTGACGAACATCTGGCTGGTCTTGTCGACCATCACGGTGAAGTCGGTGAGCGCGGGGGAGTAGACGTGACCGCCGGCCGCCGGGCCCATGATCACCGAGATCTGGGGGATCACGCCGGACGCGCGGACGTTGCGGTGGAAGATCTCCGCGTACAGGCCGAGCGAGACGACGCCCTCCTGGATGCGGGCGCCGGCACCCTCGTTGATGCCGACCAGCGGCCGGCCGGTCTTGAGCGCCAGGTCCATCACCTTGCAGATCTTCTCGCCGTAGACCTCGCCGAGGCTGCCGCCGAACACGGTGGCGTCCTGGCTGAAGACGCAGACCTCGCGGCCGTCGACGGTGCCGTAGCCGACCACCACGCCGTCGCCGAGCGGGCGCTTCTCGGCCAGGCCGAAGTTGGTGCTGCGGTGCCGGGCCAGCGCGTCGAGCTCGACGAACGAGCCGTCGTCGAGCAGATGGGTGATGCGTTCGCGCGCGGTCAGCTTGCCCTTGGCATGGGTCCGCTCGACCGCGGCCTCGCCGACCGGGTGCTCGGCCTCGGCGAGCCGGTTGCGCAGATCGGCCAGTTTGCCGGCCGTCGTGTGGATGTCGGGCGCGGCGTCGTCGTCGCGGGCAGCAGTGGTCATGAGAACTCATGCTAACGAGGTGCCGCCGGAGCGCATCCACCGACACGAAGATGAGTGATCCCTCACGTTCTGATCGACCGGCGGCGACTGCTCTCCGGCGACTACTCTGGGCAATCGTGAACGACGACGTGCTCCCTGACCCCGTCCGCCTGACCGCCGCGCTGGCCGGGACCCGCTGGACGGTGATCGACGTGGTCGCCGAGACCGGCTCGACCAACGCCGATCTGCTGGGTCGCGAGGGGGCGCCGTCAGATCTCGACGGCGTCGTGCTGATCGCCGGCTTGCAGACCGCGGGGCGGGGCCGCCACTCGCGGGTGTGGCAGACCCCGCGCGGACAGCTCGCGGTGTCGGCCGCGGTGGCGGTGGCGCCGGGACAGGCCGAATCGCTCGGCTGGCTCTCTCTGTTGGCCGGCATGGCGGTGCACAAGGCTCTCGCCGAGGTGACCGGTGTGCGCGTGGAGCTCAAGTGGCCCAACGACATCCTGGCCCCGGCGGGGGTTCCCGGCGAAGGGCGCAAGGTGTCCGGGATCCTGTCCGAGTTCCGCCCGGCGCCCGGCGGCGGCGGTGTCGCCGTGATCGGCACCGGCCTGAACCTGGATCTCACCGAGGCACAGCCGCCGATCGAGACCGCGGCGTGCATCCGCGGGATGACCGGGACCGCGGCGGACCCGACTGCGCTGTCCGCAGCGTATCTGCGGGCGCTCTCGGAGCTGCTGGTCCGCTGGCCCGAGGCGGTCGGCGAGCTCGCCGACGAGTATCGCACGGCCTCGGCGACCCTGGGCCGGCAGGTGCGGCTGGTGCTGCCGGGGGACACCGAGGTGATCGGCACGGCGACCGCGATCGACGATCAGGGTCGGATCGTGGTGGAGGGGCCGTCGGGGCGGGTCACCGCGGCCGCCGGCGACGTGACCCACCTGCGTTTGCACTGACCCGCCCGGCTCAGCTCGAGCGCTTGCTGCGGTTGCCCATCGTCGGGATCAGCGAGAGGATCGGCAGGCCGATGCACAGGTGGATGAAGGCCGTGGCCAGACCGCGCCAGATGTCGCCGTCGGCGAGCAGCGGGACCACGAAGGCCGCGACGATCAGCAGGCCGACGATCCAGCGGTAGAAGCTGCTCGGAGTCGGCGTGACCAGCTGCAGGACGTACCAGAGCGCACCGCCGACCAGGGCCGCGAGGAAGCCGATGACGGCGAACCAGTACTCGCCGCCCTGCTCGAACGGATTCCAGATGCCGAGTCGGCCGGTCTCGGTGACCTTGTTCGAGATCGAGCTGATGATCCAGGCCACCAGCCACGCGGCCAGACCGGTCACGACACCGGTCATCACCACGCCGCCGGAGTACATCATCGGGTCGATGTCCGGGCCGCGGCTGGGTTTGGCCGGCTGCGGTGCCGCGGGCTGCCCCTGGTACGGCTGACCCGGATCCTGATAGCCGCCGGTCTGGTACCCGCCGGTCGAGTAGTTCGGGTCCTGGCTGTAGGCCCGCGTCGGCGGCGTCTGCCGCGGGTTCTGCGGATCTGGGTAGGTCATGTCGGGCCCCTGTTCGTGGCGTGCGTGCACTCTCTGCAGATGCTCAGTGTACTGAGCGTCACCGACCCCGGTCACCGTCCGGACTACCCTGATCTCATGGCATATCCGCGGGAGAACCTCGCGCCCGGCGAGGTGGTCGTGGTGCATCGGCATCCGCACTGGAAGGGGCTCGTCCCACCGATCCTGATGTTCTGGCTGGTCACGCTCGCCGCGGGGGTTGTCGTCGGGGTGCTGTGGTCGAGCCAGGACGCCGGCCCGGCGCGGACATGGGGCGCGGTGGCGATCGGCGCGCTGTGGGGCCTGGCGACGGTGTGGTGGCTGGTCCGTCCGCTCGCGTCCTGGCTGACGACGCATTTCGTGGTGACCGACCGCCGGGTGATCTACCGGAACGGGATCGTGACCCGCTCGGGCATCGACATCCCGATCAGCCGCATCAACACCGTCGAGTTCTCGCACGGGCTGATCGACCGGATCCTGCGCACGGGGTCTCTGGAGATCCAGTCGGCCTCGGAGGACCCGCTGACGTTCACCGCCATCCCGCGGGTGGAGAGCGTGCACGCGCTGCTGTACGAGCAGGTGCTCGACGACGACGCCGACCGGCCCTCCAGGGCGATGCCCCGGTCCTTCGACGAGCGGGCACGACGATGACGGGCGGGCGCGCGGTGCTGCTGGCCGAGGACGATCCGGCGATCGCCGAGCCGCTCGCGCGCGCACTGATCCGTGAGGGCAACGACTGCGTGGTGGCGCCCACCGGCCCCGAGGCCCTCGAGGCGGCCCGCTCGGGCGCCTACGCCCTGGTGATCCTCGACCTCGGGCTGCCCGGCATGGACGGGCTGGAGGTCTGCCGGCGAATCCGCGCGGAGCGGCCGCAGCTCGCCGTGCTGATGCTCACCGCGCGCACCGACGAAGTGGACTTCGTCGTCGGCCTGGACGCCGGTGCGGACGACTACGTGGGCAAGCCTTTCCGGCTCGCCGAACTGCTGGCCCGGGTCCGCGCCCTGTTGCGGCGCAGCACGGGCGGTGACGACGTGGTGCTCGACAGCGGCGACATCCAGCTCGACGCGCGGGCCCGGCGCGTCGTCGTCGACGGCGAGGAGCTGACCCTGGCCAACCGCGAGTTCGACCTGTTGCGATGCCTCATGGAGACCCCCGGCCAGGTCCGCACCCGCGACGAGATCATGGACGAGGTGTGGGGCTCGACCGATTTGCGGTCGTCGAAGACGCTGGACATGCACATCTCCTGGGTTCGCCGGAAGCTGGGCGACGACCAGCCGGGGCGGCGCAAGCACATCGCGACGGTGCGCGGCGTCGGCTTCCGGTTCGACCCCTAGCGGGACGGACCGGTCTCCTCATGCGCGGTCGCCTGCTCCGGACCATGATCGCCTCGCTCCTGGCGATGGCGGTGCTGCTCGGCGTGCCGCTGACGATCGGCACGTGGG
Organism: Gordonia iterans; assembly: GCF_002993285.1. Lineage (NCBI taxonomy): Bacteria > Bacillati > Actinomycetota > Actinomycetes > Mycobacteriales > Gordoniaceae > Gordonia > Gordonia iterans. The sequence goes on from NZ_CP027433.1 coordinate 1,540,982, forward strand.
CGTGGATCTCGGCGACCGCGAACGCCGATCTCGCGGACCGGCTCAAGACGATGTCGGAGTACGTGCTCGCCGAGGAGGCGGCGGGACAGCTGGCCGGACCACAGGACCTGCACCTGGACCAGTTCCGGTTGCTGGTGCCGCCGCAGGGAAACCTCCGGCTGACCGGCCCGGAAGGGATCACCGAGATAGGTGCGCCGTTGCCGGTGGAACGTCTGTCCCAGTCGGTGACGTTGGGCGAGGGCTACACCCTGACCCTGTCGATTCCGGGCAGCGAGGTCCGGCCCACCCAATGGCTGGCGGTGGGGCTGCTGATGCTGGTGATCGCGGCGTCGGTGGGCGGCGGCGCACTGATCGCCGCGATCACCGCTCGGCGGCTCACCGAGCCCCTGACCCGGGTCGCCGAGCGGGCGGCGGCGATGGCGCGCGGCGATCTCTCGGCCCCCTGGCCGCATTACGGGATCGACGAGTTGGACCGGGTCTCGGCCGCTCTGGCGGACGCCAATGCGGAGATCGCGCGGCGTCTGGAACGCGAGGGGCAGATCATCGGCGACGTCTCGCATCAGTTGCGGAGCCGGCTGACCGCGATCAGTCTGCGGCTCGACGAGCTCACGCTGCATCCCGATCCCGATGTCGTCGCCGAGGCACAGGAGGGCGTCGCCCAGGTGGAGCGGCTGGCGGCCGAACTGGACGAACTGGTCTCCGCCTCGCGCGCCGAGGGGGGAGCACGGACCGAACTGGACGTCGTCGCCCTGGCCGAGACGCTCCTGGACGATTTCGCGGCGCCCTTCGAGTCGGAGGGCAGATCGGTGCGCCTAGTGGTGGGCGAGCCGCCGCGCCCGGTGTCCGGGCGGCCGGGGCGGCTGCGGGAGGCGCTGAGCACGCTGCTGGACAACTCCCTGCGGCACGGCGCGGGCACGACCGTCGTGCGCGTCGACGACCTCGGTTCGGCCGGTGCGGTTCGCATCACCGTCACCGACGCCGGACCGGGGGTGCCCGACGAGATCGCCCCGGACATCTTCCGGCGGGGGTTCTCCGGCGGCAGCGGCACCGGCGTCGGGCTGTCGCTGGCGCGGGCGCTCGTCGAGGCCGACGGCGGGCGGCTTTCGCTCGTGTCCCGCAGGCCCGCGGTCTTCTCCGTCGTCGTGCCGACGGGACCCCAGACCGGCCTGGCCGCGAGACTCCCGGCGAACGGCCCCGAACGCGGTGCGGACGAGCCGGGCCCGGTTCACCGGTGACGCAGCCGCGCGTCGGAGGGTCTCAGTCCGGAGCGCTCACGTCGTCGAGGTCGATCTCCTCCTCGACGATCGGCTTGCGCCGCACGGCACGGAAGGTCCAGAACTTGTTGACCAGGAAGTTCACCGGCACGGTGACCAGAATCGCGATGAGCTGCGACCAGTACTCGCGGGAGGCGATGCCGGCTTCCTCGTGGAAGGGCGGATCCGGCAGGTAGATCGGTGAGCTGGGATTGGTCAGCGCGATCTTGATGATCAGCCCGATCACCGCGGCCACACTGCCCACCGCCAGGAACGGCCAGAACTCCTTCCACCAGGCGGCGTGCTGGGCGCTCTTGAAGGTGAAGGTCCGATTGAGCTGGAAGTTGTAGACGTTGGCCACGAGGAAGGCCACGATCCACACCAGCGCGGTGAACCGGAAGTTGAAGTCCGTGCCGGGGACGGACCAGATGACGTTCTGGGCGTTGACGGTGCCGCCGTTGAGCTTGTTCATGACGATGGCGACCGCCATGTTCACCACGACCCCGGATGCGCCGATGACGCTGAACCGGATGAACTGATGCATCGTCCGCCTCAGTCGCACGGCTGTGGGGTCGGCCATCGTGTCCGTTCTCGTCGTCGTCTGCCCGGGCTGGGGCGGGAGGTGCCGGGCGGCACCGCGTGCGCGCCGGGGACCGGCACAAGGAACCAGTGTACGGCGCGGGGTGCGCCAGACCGGAATCTCCAGAGCGGAATCTACGGCAGGATGTGAGGTCCGCTGCGCGGGATGACAGGATTGACCGCGTGAGTCAGCGTCCAGCCCCCTCCAGTTCCGGTATGCCGACGGTCGCGATGATCGGCGGCGGGCAGCTCGCCCGGATGACCCATCAGTCGGCGATCGCCCTCGGCCAGTGCCTGCGCGTCTTGGCCGGTTCGCCGGACGATCCCGCAGCCGCGGTCAGTGCCGACGTGGTCCTCGGATCGCACGACGACCTCGACGACCTGCTGCGCGCCGCCGAGGGCGCCGTGGCGCTCACTTTCGATCACGAGGGTGTGCCGCTGGTGCACCTGCGGGCGCTGGAGGAGCGCGGCGTCGCGGTGCGTCCGCCGTCTGCGGCGCTCCAGTATGCGCAGGACAAAATGCTGATGCGGGCACGACTGGCCGAACTCGGTTTGCCGGTGCCGGACTTCGCCGATCTCGCCGGGGAGCGCGCGGCCGCCCGGGAGGCGCTGATCGCCTTCGGCGAAGCGCACGGGTGGCAGATCGTGCTCAAGGCGGTGCGCGGCGGCTACGACGGCCGCGGCGTCTGGCTGATCGATCCCTCGGCAGGCTCGGAGCAGGCGCGGGACGAGGCGCTGGCGGTGTTCGACGCCGCGGACGTCGTCGACGGGTCGACCGTGCTGATGGTCGAGCAGAAGGTGGCCATGAGACGGGAGCTGTCGGCGATGATCGCGCGCTCGCCGCACGGTCAGGGCGCGGCGTGGCCGGTGGTCGAGACGGTGCAGCGCAACGGCCAGTGCGCCGTGGTGATCGCGCCTGCGCCGGACCTGGACCCCGAGGTGGCCCAGCGCGCCCAGCAGATGGCGCTCGGTCTGGCCGACGAGCTCGGCGTCGTCGGTGACATGGCGATGGAGCTGTTCGAGACAGACGACGGCGAGTTGCTGGTGAACGAGCTGGCCATGCGTCCGCACAACAGCGGCCACTGGACCATGGACGGTGCGGTGACCTCGCAGTTCGAGCAGCATCTGCGCGCGGTGCTCGACTACCCGCTGGGTGCGACCGCGCCGCTGGCCGGTGTGGTGGTGATGGCCAACGTGCTCGGCGCGGGGGAGGCGCCGGCGATGAGCATGGACGAGCGCCTGCACCATCTGATGGCGCGGATGCCCGAGGCCAAGGTGCACCTGTACGGCAAGGCCGAGCGGCCGGACCGCAAGGTGGGGCACGTCAACGTCGTCGGGCGGCCGGGACAGTCGGTCGACGACGTCCGCGAGCGCGCCGAACGGGCGGCGCACTGGATGAGCCACGGGGTCTGGACCGACGGCTGGGACCCGCATGGAGCTTCCCTCGATGGTTGAGCGAGGAATGTTTCTCTCGATGGTTGAGCGAGGAACGAGTCGCTCGATGGTTGAGCGAGGAACGAGTCGAAACCGAAGGAGCCACTAGATGACGAATCCCCCCGCACCCCGCGTCGGCCTGATCATGGGCAGCGACTCGGACTGGCCGGTGATGAAGCTGGCCGCCGAGGCGCTCGCCGAGTTCGGTGTGCCCTTCGAGGTGGGCGTGGTGTCGGCGCACCGCACCCCGCAGCGGATGATCGACTATGCGCGCGGCGCCGCCGACCGCGGCGTGCAGGTGATCATCGCCGGTGCCGGCGGCGCCGCCCACCTGCCCGGCATGGTCGCCTCGGCCACCCCGCTCCCGGTGATCGGTGTGCCGGTGCCGCTCAAGTACCTCGACGGCATGGATTCGCTGCTCTCGATCGTGCAGATGCCGGCCGGCGTCCCGGTCGCCACGGTCTCGATCGGCGGCGCCCGCAACGCGGGCCTGCTCGCCGTCCGGATTCTGGGTGCGAGCGACGGACACCTCCGGTCGGAGATGACCGAGTTCCAGGCGGACCTGGAGGCCCTGGTTCTGGAGAAGGACGAGAAGCTGCGGCGGTCCCTTCTCGAGGACTGAGCAGATCCGCATCGCTGGTTCACCGGCCGCGTTCTCCGGCTGCCGGATTGGTTTCGTGCAGCCGGAATAACGCGACAGTGCGAAGCGAATCCAACAGTCGGTACGGAATCCGACCGCGTGGGCGCGGGATCAGTTCAGGGGCGCGGCGAGAGCTGCTCGACGACGTCGGCGGCCGGGATCGCCTCGGCGCCGCGCCAGCCGGTGCCCGCCCAGAGGTTGATCACCTGGGCGTCGTCCGCTGCGGCCTTGCGGAGCGGTCCGGTCAGGGTGTTGATCTGGGGATAGACCGGCGGGGCGGCGTCGGTGTGTGCCCGGATGAAGTCGTTGACCAGTCCGCGGGCCAGCCGACCGGAGTAGGCGCGGGTGGTGGCGGTCTCGGTGAATGCCGGATCGGACAGCGCTGCGCGATGTGCGGCGCGGGTCCCGGCCTCGGGGCAGCGCAGGAACAGTGTGCCCACCTGCACCGCGGCCGCACCGGCATCGAGCAGGGCGACGACGTCGTCGCGGCGGCCGACGCCGCCCGCGGCGATCACCGGGGCGTCGAGTCCGCACACCGCCTCGACCAGCTGCCGCACCGGCAGTGCGTGATCGTCGTCGAGGATGTGGAAGGTGCCGCGGTGACCTCCGGCCTCCACCCCCTGCGCGCACAGGGCCGTCGCTCCGGCCGCGATCGCGGTCTCCGCCTCGATCGGCCCGGTGACCGTGGCGATCGCGGCGATGCCGCGGTCGGCGAACGCGGCGAACACCTCGGGCGCGGGGATGCCGAAGGTGAACGAGACGGCCGCGACGCCGGAGTCGAGGAGCACCGCGACCTTCTCGTCGAATGCGTCGTCGGTGTACGCCACGGACTCGGCGAGTCCTGCGCCGAACCGGTCGGCCAGCGGAACCAGGCGCTCCCGGTACCGTTCGAAGGCCTCGGCGTCGAACGGGATCTCCTCGGGGACGAACAGATTCACGCCGAACGGCGCCGACGTCGACGACCGGACCTGCGTGATCTCCTCACGCAGCGCTGCGGGGGACAGGTACGCGCCGGCCAGCAGGCCGAACCCGCCTGCCGCGCTGATGGCCGCGGTGAGCTCGGGCGTCGAGGGGCCGCCGGCCATCGGTGCGCCGACGATCGGGTGGGTCAGGGACGTGGGATCGAACATCGCTTCTTTCCGTTTCGACAGGCTCAACGAGCGAGGGGATTCAACGAGCGAGGGATTCAACGAGCGAGGGATTCAACGAGCGAGGGGATTCAACGAGCGAGGGGATTCAACGAGCGAGGGGTCAACGAGCGAGCGGGGTCAACGGGGGATCTGGGCGATCTCCAGGGGGAGCACGTCTCGCCGGACGAAGCCCATCGACTGGTAGAGGGCGCACGCGGGATTGTCCGTGGTGGTGTGCAAGAAGGGCAGGTCGCCGGACTCCCGGATCTCGTGGGCCACCGCGGCGATGAGGCGGCGCGCCAGGCCTCTCCCGCGAGCGTCCGGGTGCGTGCAGACGGCGCTGATCTCGGTCCAGCCGTCCGGCTTGGCCCGCTCTCCGGCCATCGCCAGGAGCCGGCCGGTCGCCGGATCGCGGAACCCCAGATACGTGCCCAGCTCGATGGTGCGCGGGGCGAACGGGCCCGGGGCGGTGAGCTCGACCAGGGCGGTCATCTCCGGGACGTCGTCCGCCGTGAGGCGCACCAGGCCGGGGTCGTCCGCGGGAACCACCTCCTCACCGGTGTAGAGCACCAGCTGATAGGTCGCCACGACCGTCCAGTCCCCGGGCAGCGGGCTGCTGCGGTCGCGCAGTCCCACGGTGCCCCCGGGTCCGGCGAGCGCGGCCAGGTCGGCGTAGTCGTCGTCGGTCAGCTCGGGCGGATGGGCGAAGAACACCGAGACGTCCGGCCGGTAGGCGATCGCCGTGCCGTGCGACCGGGCGAAGCGCCGGTGGCGTCCACGCAGCGCCGATCCGAACGGGTCGTCGAGCACACGCAGGTCGGGAACGATCCGGTGATCGGTGCCGTCGATCGTCATCCGGCGACCTCCAGCTTGGTCCGGAAGAACTCGATCACCTGATCGAGGGTGTCGCGGGTGGGCTGCCCGGGAGCGTCGATCAGATGCTCAGTCAGGACCGAGTGCGGCGGAATCAGGGCTTCCGGGTTGGCGGCCGAATCCGGCAGCTCGACGCCGATGAAGGCGTCGCCGAGTTGCTCGCGGAGGAACTCGAAGCGCGACCCGGGGACCAGCCGGTCGCCCTCGAACCGCGCGCCGAGGACCTGCAACCCCTTGGCGCAACGTGCCTTGACCGTCTCGAGATCGCGCGAGGAGATGTCGATGTTGCGACGCCGTCCCGGAGTGAACCCGAGCGGGATCGAGGGCTGCGACAGCACCGGTGCCAGCATTCGGTCGTCGACCGCCATCGCCAGCGCGAAACCGCCGGTCACGCACATGCCGACCGCCCCGACGCCCGGCCCGCCGCACTCGGAGTGCGCCTCTGCCGCGAGCGCTCGCAGCCACACCACCACCGGTGAGCTCTTGCCCGTGGCGAAAATGGTGAACTCTCTTGAGACGCAGACCTTTCCGAGGGCCTTGGTCATCGTCGCCGCGACTCTCGGGTAATCGGAGGCGCCGGCCGGAAGCGGGGACGCGCCGTCGTCTCCGAACAGGGAGGGCAGGTAGACGGTGAGCCCGGCGCGTGCGACGCGGTGAGCGAAGTCGAGCACCTTGGGGGTGATTCCGGGGATCTCGGGGATCACGATCACCGCCGGTCCCGAGCCCCGCTGGTAGTAGCGGTGCGTGATGGTCCCGGTCGCCGGGTCGTGGTGGGTGAACTCGTGGGCGGAGAAGCCGTCGAGTTCGCCGATCACGAGGATGCTCCGGTGACTCGGCCGAACAGGACGCCGTCGAACGGACGGCCGACGACCTTGGCGAGGCCGACGACGTCCGGCGAGTCCGGCGGAAGAATCCGCGGACCGGCGATGTGCTGCCGCCGCCCGCCGCGGACCAGCATGAACTCGCCTGCGGCCAGGACGTTCTGAACCCAGTCGCTGTCGGCGCCGTACACGAGAGGGATCGAGAGGCGGCCGTCTCGGACCCAGGCGAGCACCGGCGTCGAATAGGCCGTACCGGAGATGCGCCCGACGTGTTCGACGACGGCCCACGGGGCGAGCCGCGGGGCCCACAGGCCCTGGATCGGATTGGTCACGTATTTGTTGGCGCGGGCGACGAGGCGGGGAACTCTCACGTCTCCATACTGGCCTATCGGCGGCCGGGGTGGGAGCATCGGCGGGTGCTCATCTCCAAGCCGATCGCCGAACAGATCCGCGCCGGAACGGTGACCGCGCAATACCGGCGATGGGATGCGCCGCGGGTGAAGGTGGGCGGCACGCAGTTGACTCCGGCCGGACTCGTGCGGTTCACCCGGGTCGCGCGAGTGAACGACCTCGACAAGCTGACCGATCGCGCGGCCCGCGCGGCGGGGATGAAGGATGCGCAGGCCCTGCGAAAAGCTCTGGCGCCCAGAACGAAACGGGCACCGTCTGCTCGTGGATCGAAGGGCGGCGAGCACGTCTACCGGATCAACCTCGAGTGGGCGGGGGAGGATCCGCGCCTGGCGCTCCGCGAAGAGCTGCCCAACGACGCCGCGTGCGCGGAGATCCTCCGCCGCACGTCGGTGATCGACCGCCGACTGGGCGACGGCTGGACCCGCGACACTCTGCAGTGGATCGAGGAGCATCCGCGGGTGGTGTCCAAGCGGCTCGCCGAACTGCGCGAGGTGGAACTGCAGCCGATGAAGACCGACATCCGCAAGCTCAAGGCCCTCGGGCTGACGATCAGTCACGACGTCGGCTACGAGCTCGCGCCGAGGGGGCGGGCCTATCTCGACTGGTTGCGGCGGCGCTGATCAGCGGGACTCGACGACGGTGACTTCGTCGCCGGAGACGAGCAGCGCCTGATCGTCGTGCAGCAGGGTCAGATCGAACCGGGGCGAGTACTCGCGCACGGTGTCGGCGATCAGTTCGGGCGGGAAGAGCTCGATCCGGCCGTCGGCGTGCGGGATGATCGATGTGCCGACGAAGCACAGTCCGCGGTAGTCGCTGAGTCCCGGTGCGGAAGTGGGATCGTCCATGGTCGACACGGGCTCGATGCTGGCCCCGGCGATCACCGCGCCTGCGGACAGCCCGATGTACGGGAGGCCGTCGCGGACCTTGTCGATCAGGACGTCGGCCAGGCTGTTCCGCCGCAGGTGGTCGAGCAGGACGAAGGTCTCGCCGCCGCAGACGTAGAGCGCGTCGAGCCCGTCGAGGATGTCGGCGAACGACTCGGCCGTGGGGACGTCGCGCGCGGTGACCGTGATCGGCCGGTAGCCGAAGTCGATCAGCCGGTAGCGATCGATCTCGACGAACTCTTCGTTCTGGTACGGGAGCATCGCGTCGTTCAGATAACCGAGCCGGACGTCGCCGGGCTCCTTGCCGGTGTGGTCGGCCAGGAATCCCGGAACCGCACTCGCGCCCCACGACAGCAGTAGGAGGTTCATGGGCCGAGACTAGATGAGTGATTCCCGGTGATGTGACTGGTGTGTCGCGAGGGATCAGGGAGCGAGGTCGCCCAGGAACGGTGTTGCTGACAACAACGTCGACGTAGGAGCCGAGATGTTCACCGATCTGGACGACCTCGCTACCGCGCTCTACGTGACCCGCGACGACTTTCTCGTCGCCCATCGCTCGTTGAGCCGGTGCGAAACGCCGGCCGAGCCCCCTCGCTCGTTGGAGCCGGTGCGAGGCGCCGGCGGAGCCCCCTCGCTCGTTGAGCCGGTGCGAGGCGCCAGCCGAGCGCCGTGTCGAAACGCCCTGCCCGCGAAGCGAAGAGCGTAACTGTCAGAGGGTCGCCGTAGAGTGATCTCAGACACACAAGATGAACGAGAAATCCGGTCGACCAGCGGAAACAATGCTTCGGGGGAGGTGAGCGCCGTGGCCGTCAACGGCATCTCGTACAACAACGATTCTGCCGCTGCCCGTGGTGCCGGTGAGGGTGCGGTGCTCGATCCGGCCGCTTTTGTCGCGACCCTGTCACCGGCAGAACTGTTGGCGGTGCAGACTGCCGCCGAGCAGCGCCTGACCGCCGAGGCGACCGCACTGGTGGCCGCCGAGTCCGACGACGGTCTGTTGGGGTTGCTCGATGCTCGGGAGCAGACCCGTCGCCGCGCCGAAGTGTTCGATGCCGCCTTGTACATCGAGATCTCCGACCGTGGCGTGTACCGGACCGCCGGACACATCTCGGTCCACCAGCTGTACGCCTATGGTGCGCGTCTGGGTGTGGGTGAGGCCGGCCGGCGGCGGGTCACCGCCGAGGGCATCGGCGCGATGGGCGCGTTGACTGGTGAGCGTCTCGAACCCCACCTGGCCGCGACCGCCACGGCGGCCGCCGACGGGGACGCCGGCGGCGCCCACGTCGCCGCAGTGGCCGAGATCATGGACAAACTCCCCACCGCGGTCACCCATGACGACCGGGTGAAGGCCGAGGCCATGCTCGCTGATGCGGCGCGGCGTCTGGACCCTGCCGCGGTGACGGTGGTGGGTAACCGGATCCTGGCGTGGCTCGACCCCGACGGCACTCTGGCCGACGACCACGACCGGGCCCGGCGCCGCACGTTCAATCTGCAGCCGCAGAACCGGCAGTTGATGAGCAAAGTGCGGGCTCTGCTCACCCCGGTGCTGCGCGCCAAACTGGAGGTGATCCTGCATCAGTGGGCCACTGCGGGGATGAACAACCCCGATGACCCGGACTCCCCGGGTGGTGCGGCCGACCAGCCCGGCCTGGACTCCGCCGTCCTGGCGGCTGCGGCAGAGCGGGACACCCGCATGCTCGGGCAGCGTCAGCACGACGCTCTGGAAGCGTTGTGCGACTGGGCCCTCGCCCTGGCCGGGCAACCTGCACCCACCCGGATTCCGTCGCAGACGGTGGTGACGGTGACCGATGAGGATCTGGCGCGTCAGGCCGGGATCGGCTGGACCGCCACTGGTACCCGGATCCCGGTGTCGGATCTGGTGCAGTTCGCCGCTGACACGGTCCCGTATCTGGCGGTGTTCTCCAAAGCCACGGGACAAATCTTGTATATGGGGCGGGCGAGCCGGTTCGCGACGGCGGCGCAGCGGTTGGCGTTGTTCGCCCGTGACCGGGGGTGCACCGCGCCGGGCTGCACGGTGCCGTTCATCCGTACCCAAGCCCACCACCCTTCGACCGCGTGTCGTCGCAAGCTCCGCCACGCATGCTCAGGCCCACGCATGCCGGATTGGACCGACGACGGCCAGACCGATATCGACCGTCTGGGTGTGGCGTGCGGACGGCACAACCGCATGAACGGCACCACCCCGGGCCATTGGGAGTCGACGGTCCTCACCTTCGGTCCCGACGCCGGACACGTCGGCTGGCGACCCGTCGGACGCGGCACCCGGTGGCAGAGCAACATCATGTTCCACCCCGAACGCCTCGCCCCCGAACGACCGGCACCCGACCCCGGGCACGGCCACCCCACCGCGGGGGCCGGACCAGACGACTCCGGACCACCCGGCGACCCTGGACCGTGCTCGCCGAGTTCGGGGACGCTCCAGGACGCTACCGCAGCTCCAAAGCCTGCAAGAACTACGCCGGGACCCCACGCAGCTTGACACTCAACAACCAGGGATGTCTGACCGCACCACCGCGGCCAGGCTGTCCGTGCTGCCCAGGAGTGCCGACATCCGACACCCGACGCCGTCCGCCTTCACCAACCGGATCAGCGGCCCACAGACAGACGACGTACGCAAGTGCGCCGGCGTTCGTCGGCTGGGCTCCGGTGAGTGCCCAGCCCTCGGTGTCCGTACCGGTGTCCTTGTCGTTGCGTTTAGCAACGCCGATCCTGAACGGCCTCAAACTAAAATCCCACGCGACACACCAGTCACATCACCGGGAATCAATCATCTAGTGTCCCGTGTCGGAAGTTTCTCGATGGTTGCCGGGAGTCCGATGGGCGGCCGGCAAGGCGGACGAGGGAGGGATACCGGCAGGTATCCTGACCGAGGACAACGCCGCCAGACGTTCATCGGGCCCCGGCATACCGCGAAAGAACTTTCGACACGGGACACTGGTGTCTGGTGTCGGCGGCCGGCGATCACGCGGCCCGGCCTGCGTTCCGGAATCGGGGCGCAGGCCGGGCGTCGTCGTGCGGATGCTCAGTCGAGCGGTACCGCGGCCTCGTCTGCCCGCATACGCGTGCGGCCCGCGAGGGCGACGGTGGACAGCAGGCTGATCAGGGCCAGTGCCGCGAGCATCACACCGATCGAGAATCCGCCGTACGCGGCCGCCAGGCCGGGGGCGATCAGCGGCGGGATCGCACCGCCCAGGATGCCGCCGAGGTTGTAGCCCGCCCCGGCGCCGGTGTAGCGGAAACGGGTCTCGAACAGTTCCGGCAGGTAGGCACCGACCGGTCCGAATGCCAGGCCGAAGATGGCGAGCGTGCCGGCCAGACCCAGTCCGAACGCGGCCGGGGTGCCGATGTCGAGGATCGGGAACAGGGCCAGCGCCCAGAAGAAGGCGGCGACCGAGGCGCCGATGATCACTGGTCGGCGGCCGACCCGGTCCGACCAGACGCCGCCGAGCAGGGTGGTGGCGGCGAGGATGACGGCGGCGCCGATGCCGAAGGCGAGCACCATCTGTCGGTCGAGCCCGCCGCCGTCGGCTTTGGTGCCGTACGCGGTCAGGTAGGCGGTGCCCATGTAGAAGAAGGCGAACGGGAAGGTCATCAGCCCGGCCGACAGCAGGACCTCCTTCGGCTGGAGCTTCATGACCTCCAGGAACGGCAGCGGCTTCTTCACGCCGGCCGCCGCGTCGGCGGCAGCGGTGCGCTGGTGCGCCTTGAAAGCGGGGGTCTCCTGGATGTTCAGGCGGATGTAGAGGCCGACGATCACCAGCGCGCCGCTGGCGATGAAGGGGATCCGCCAGCCGTAACTCATGAACACGTCCTCACCCAGCAGGATGTCGCTGAGCAGGAAGGTGGTGCTCGAGAGGGCGAAGGCCAGGGCGGGGCCCATCTGGGGGAACACGGCATAGTAGCCGCGCTTGCCGACCGGGGCGTACTCCGCGGTGAGAAGGTTGGCTCCGGCCCATTCGCCGCCGACCGCGAGGCCCTGGACGAAGCGCAGCACGACGAGGAGTATCGGGGCCAGCACCCCGATCGTCGCGGCAGTCGGCAGCAGGCCGATGGCCACGGTGGCGACGCCCATCATCAGCAGGGTGGTGACGAGGGTGCCCTTGCGGCCCAGCTTGTCGCCGTAGTGGCCGAAGACGACGGCCCCGAGCGGGCGCGCGAGGAAGGCGACGGCGAAGGTGGCGAACGAGGCGACCGTGCCGGCAGTCGCGCCGAGCGCCGGGAAGAAGATGTGCGGAAAGACCAGAGCCGCGGCCGTGCCGTAGATGAAGAAGTCGTAGTACTCGATCGTGGTGCCGATGCAACTCGCGACGGCGACTCTCCGCATGGAGGTCGGCGTCGCCGGGGGCAGCGGAGCCTTCTGCGGTGGCGTGTCAACTGACATGTAGGGGTACCTCTCCTGGATGGGACGACCTGTCGCCGTCACATCCAGAGATGATTGTGTGGCAGTTCACACCGCGATACCCCCGAAAGAGGGGTATGCCGGAATCGGTGTCAGTCGACGGCCGGCAGGAGCTCGTCGCGGCGGCCGGCGACCTCGGCGCGCACGGCATCGCGGATGGCGAGCACGGTGGGGCTGGCGAGCCGGTCTCGGCGGGCGGCGAGGGAGAAGGTGAGGCGGACGTCGACTGCGCGCGGGAGGATCCGCTGCAGGTCGCCGTGGCGGTCGGCGACGAACGCGGGCAGCAGTCCGACTCCGCCGCCGCACCGGGTGGCCGCCACCTGGGCGAAGACGTTGGTGGACATGAGAGTCGGCGTCACGCCCGGCAGGTGCTTGTCGAGGTCGAGTTCGCCGACCTGAAGCAGGGAGTCGACGTACCAGATCAGCGGATGGCTCCGGATCTCGTCGAGGGTTTCCGGTGTGCCGTGCTCGGCGAGGTAGTGCTGCGCGGCGTAGAGGCCGAGCGAATAGTCGCTGACCGGTTCGGACACCAGGCGGGCGTTGGCGGGCACGCCGAGCGTGATCGCCACGTCGAATCCGGACTGGTGCAGGTTCAGTTCGCGTGTCGCGGTGAGGAGTTCGACTGTCAGATCGGGATGCGCCGCCCGCAGACGGACCATCGCCGGAGCGACGAAGCAGGCGCCGAATGCGTCGGGGGCCGTGACCCGGGCGTTGCCGCGCAACAGGTGCTGGTCGCCGCCGGCCACGGCGCCGACGGCGCGCTCGACGGCCGCTTCGATGGGGTGCGCGGATTCGGCGACGGCGCGACCGCGCTCGGTCAGCGACCAGCCGGCGGCACCCTGCTGCAGCAGGCGGGTACCCAGCGCGCGTTCCAGCGCGCGGATGCGGCGCGTCACCGTGCTGGCGTCGACGCCCAACTCGGCGGCCGCCGAGGCCCGGTTCCGGGCCCGGGCCACGGTCAGGAGGTACCGCAGGTCGTCCGCGCGGATCGACCGTGGATCGACCGGGGCGCGGGGCGGAGGGGGCATGGGTCAGATCGTAGGCGAAACACCAGCCTCGGGGAGCACGTCTGCGTGCAGAACTGCCCGCCCGGTGGTGCATCTCTGCGCATTGACGCCACCGCCGACTGCCTTGACGATGAGATGCAGAACACACAGCGGCGGCGGTGAGACGAGACCCGTCAGACGACCAGAACCGAGGAGAGACGATGCCCCACAGTGATCGGCCCAGGAGTGATCACGCGGAAGCGGTGGTGGTGGCCGAGGAGTCCGACGGCATCGGCACGCTCACGCTCAACCGGCCGGCGGCGATCAACGCGCTCAATCGTGAGATGGTCGCGATCCTGACGGCGGTGCTCGACGACTGGGCCGTCGATCCCCGGGTGCGCGCGGTGGTCCTCGACGGGGCCGGCACGCGCGGCCTGTGCGCCGGCGGCGACGTGGTCGCGATCCATCGCGATGCCGTCGCGCTTCGTGGCGCCGGCGACGAGGCCGCGGCCGCCAGCGACTCCGCCGCGTTCTGGCGCGAGGAGTATCGTCTCAACGCGGCCATCGCCGACTATCCGAAGCCCTACGTGGCGATCATGGACGGCATCGTGATGGGCGGTGGCGTCGGCGTCTCCGCGCACGCCGGCGTCCGTGTCGTGACCGACCGGACGCGGCTGGCGATGCCGGAGACCGGTATCGGGCTGGTGCCCGACGTCGGCGGCACCTGGTTGTTGAGCCGGGTCCCGGGTGAGCTGGGCACCTATGCGGCCCTCACCGCGACCCAGCTGTCGGGTGCGGACGTGATCGCACTGGGCCTCGCCGACCACTACGTGCCCGCCGAACGACTCGGCGCTCTGCGCGCGGGCCTGGTCGCGGTATCGGTCGACGATGCGCTCGCCGCCGTGGCCGCTGATCCCCCGGAATCGTCCCTGGCACAGCAGCGCGAGTGGATCGCCGAGGCCTTCGCCGCCGACACGGTGGCCGAGATCGAGGAGAACTGCCGGGCGCTGGGCACCGCCGAGTCGGTGGCGGCCGCCGAGGCGCTCGCGGCGAAGTCGCCGACCGCCGCGGCCGCCACCCTGGCCGCGTTGCGGGCCGCTCGCGAGGACTCGTCGCTGCGGGATGCGTTGCGGCGCGAGTACCGCACCTCGCTGCGCTGCCTGCAGCACGGCGACCTCGCTGAGGGCATCCGCGCCCAGGTGATCGACAAGGACCGGCGGCCCACGTGGCAGCAGGACGACACGCGTGCGGTGCCCGCCGACGAGGTCGCCGCCTTCACCGCACCGCTGCCTGCCGGTCTGGAACTGACCTTCGGCCCCGGAACCGCCGCCACGACCCTCGAGGAGACCCTGCGATGACCGCATCCCGATACGCCACGATCACGACCGAGACGAGCGGCCGGGTCGGTGTGGTCCGGCTCGACCGGCCGCAGGCGCTCAACGCCCTCAACAGCGAGCTCATGACCGAGGTGGTCGGCGCAGCCCGTGCGTTCGACGCCGACCCGGAGATCGGCGCGATCGTCCTCACCGGCTCCGACCGCGCTTTCGCGGCAGGCGCGGACATCAAGGAGATGGCGGCGCTGAGTTGCAGCGACGTCCTCACCCAGCGCTTCTTCGCGGCGTGGGACCGACTTGCCGAGTTGCGCACTCCGACCATTGCCGCGGTCAACGGTTACGCCCTGGGCGGCGGATGCGAACTGGCGATGCTCTGCGACATCATCATCGCCGGCGAGACCGCGGTATTCGGTCAGCCCGAGGTCGATCTGGGCACCATCCCCGGCATCGGCGGATCCCAGCGGCTGACCCGAGCGGTCGGCAAGGCCAAGGCGATGGACATGATCCTCACCGGGCGCCGGATGAAGGTCGACGAGGCCGAACGCCTCGGACTCGTGGCCCGTGTGGTCCCGGCGGAGCAGACCGTGGCGGTGGCGATCGAGGTGGCCGCGGAGATCGCCGGCAAGTCGCAGATCGCGAACGCGCTCGCCAAGGAGGCGGTCAACCGCGCCTTCGAGGGCGGCCTGGCCGAGGGCGTGCGCGCCGAACGCAACCTGTTCTACGCCACCTTCGCCACCGAAGACCGCGCCGAAGGGATGGCTGCCTTCGTCGAGAAGCGCCCGCCGAACTTCGTGCACCGCTGACCCGGGGCCGCACACCCGGCCCGCCCCGCACACCCAGAGAAATCCCAGATCAGGAGAAACCCGTGACCCAGACCATCGACCATTACATCGGCGGCCAGCGCACCACGACCATCGCCGGTGCGCCGGCGTCCTCGCGCCGCGCCGACGTCTACAACCCGAGCACCGGACAGGTGCAGGCGCAGGTGCCGCTGGCCTCGGCAGCCGAGGTCGGCGCCGCCGTCGAGATCGCCGGCCGGGCCCAGCGTGAGTGGGCGTCCTGGAACCCGCAGCGGCGGGGCCGCGTGCTCATGCGCTTCGTGGACCTGGTCAACGAGAACATCGAGGAGCTCGCGACGCTGCTGTCGCTGGAGCACGGCAAGACCCTGCCGGACGCCAAGGGCGACATCCAGCGCGGCGTCGAGGTGATCGAGTTCTGCATCGGCGCCCCGCACCTGCTGAAAGGCTCCTACACCGAGGGCGCGGGCTCGGGGATCGACGTCTACGACATGCGCCAGCCGCTCGGCGTCGTCGCCGGGATCACGCCGTTCAACTTCCCGGCCATGATTCCGCTGTGGAAAGCCGGGCCGGCCCTGGCTTGTGGCAACGCCTTCATCCTGAAGCCCTCCGAGCGCGACCCGTCCGTTCCGGTCCGTCTCGCCGAGCTCTTCACCGAGGCCGGTCTGCCCGACGGCGTCTTCCAGGTGGTCCACGGCGACAAGGAGGCGGTCGACGCACTGCTGACCCATCCCGACGTCAAGGCCGTCGGCTTCGTCGGCAGCTCCGACATCGCCGACTACATCTACTCCACCGCCGCCGCGCACGGTAAGCGCGCGCAGTGTTTCGGCGGCGCCAAGAACCACATGATCATCCTCCCGGACGCCGACCTGGATCAGGCCGCCGACGCACTGCTCGGCGCCGGCTTCGGCAGCGCCGGGGAGCGATGCATGGCGATCAGCGTCGCCGTCCCGGTCGGGGAGCAGACCGCGGAGGCGCTGCGCGGCAAGCTGGTCGAGAAGGTCGAGGCGCTGCGCGTCGGGCATTCGCTCGACCCCGAGTCCGACTACGGGCCGCTGATCACCGCGGCGGCACGGGAGCGGGTGCTCGGCTACATCGACGCCGGGGAGGCGGCGGGCGCCGAGGTCGTCGTCGACGGCCGCCACCGCGGCCCGGCCCGCGACAGCTTCGACGGCGAGAGCATCGAGGGCGGCTACTACGTGGGACCGACCTTGTTCGACCACGTCACCAAGGACATGACCATCTACACCGACGAGATCTTCGGCCCGGTGCTGTGCATCGTCCGGGCCGCCGACTACGAGGAGGCTCTGGCGCTGCCGAACGAGCACGAATACGGCAACGGGGTGGCCGTGTTCACCCGCGACGGCGACGCCGCCCGCGATTTCACGTCGCGCGTACAGGCCGGCATGGTCGGTGTGAACGTGCCGATCCCGGTGCCCGTCGCCTACTACACCTTCGGCGGCTGGA
Organism: Gordonia iterans; assembly: GCF_002993285.1. Classification (NCBI taxonomy): domain Bacteria; kingdom Bacillati; phylum Actinomycetota; class Actinomycetes; order Mycobacteriales; family Gordoniaceae; genus Gordonia; species Gordonia iterans. The sequence continues at coordinate 1,558,011 of NZ_CP027433.1, forward strand.
AGCGGTCCGGGTTCGGCGACCTCAATCAGCACGGCACGACGGCGTTCCAGTTCTACACCAAGACCAAGACGGTCACCTCCCGCTGGCCGTCCGGCGTCAAGGACGGCGCCGAGTTCGTCATCCCGACGATGGACTGAGGGGCGATGACGGAGATCTCCGGCGGCACTGCCGGCCTCGACGACGACGAGCGCGTCCTCGTCGAGACCGCCGCGGCCTTCGCCGCCAAGAAGCTGGCGCCGCACGCTCTCGACTGGGATGCGCAGCGGCACTTCCCGGTCGCCGAGCTGCGCGAGGCCGCCGAACTCGGCATGGGCGCGATCTACTGCCGGGACGACGTCGGCGGCTCGGGCCTGCGCCGGCTCGACGGGGTGCGCATCTTCGAGCAACTGGCCTACGCCGATCCGGCGGTGGCGGCGTTCCTCTCGATCCACAACATGTGCGCCTGGATGGTGGATGCCTACGGCACTCCGACGCAGCGGGCGGAGTGGATCCCGCGGCTGGCGAGCATGCAGACCATCGCCTCGTACTGTCTGACCGAACCCGGAGCCGGATCGGATGCGGCTGCGCTGGCCACTCGGGCCGAGCGGGTCGGCGACGAGTACGTGCTCAACGGCGTCAAGCAGTTCATCTCGGGCGCGGGAGCGTCGAACCTGTACGTGGTGATGGCCCGCACCGGCGGTGCGGGGCCGAAGGGGATCTCCACCTTCCTGGTGCCGGCTGACGCACCCGGGCTGAGCTTCGGTGCGCAGGAGCACAAGATGGGCTGGCATGCGCAGCCGACCGCGCAGGTGATCTTCGACGATGTGCACGTCCCCCGGTCCGCGCTCCTCGGCGAGACCGAGGGGATCGGATTCGGCATCGCCATGCGCGGGCTCAACGGCGGGCGGATCAACATCGCCGCCTCCTCGCTCGGCGGAGCACAGGCGGCCTTCGACAAGGCCGCGGCCTATGTCGCCTCGCGAAAGGCGTTCGGCGGCGCGCTGATCGACGAGCCGACCATCCGGTTCACTCTGGCCGACATGGCCACCGAGTTGCAGGCTTCTCGACTGATGCTCGCCACCGCGGCCCGGGCGCTGGATGCGGGCGATCCGGATGTGGTGGAGCAGTGCGCCATGGCCAAGCGCTTCGTCACCGACGCGTGCTTCGCCGTCGCCGACCGGGCGCTGCAATTGCACGGCGGGTACGGCTACTTGACCGAGTACGGGATCGAGAAGATCGTCCGGGACCTGCGGGTGCACCGGATCCTTGAAGGAACCAACGAGATCATGCGGATGGTCGTGGGGCGCTCGATCGCCACGCGGTACCGCGACGCCTGATCGAACGAAGGAAGAGAGCACCGTGAAGACAATCGCATTCCTCGGACTGGGGAACATGGGCGGTCCGATGGCCGCCAATCTGGCCGCCGCCGGCCACACCGTGCACGGGTACGACCCGATGCCCGCTGCTCGTGAGGCCGCAGCCGAGACCGGCGTGCAGGTGCACGACACCGCGTCTGAGGCGGCCTCCGGCGCCGCGGTGATCATCACGATGCTCCCCAACGGGGCCGTGGTGCACGCGGTGTACGACGAGGTGCTGCCCGTCGCCGGCGCCGGCACGCTGCTGATCGACAGTTCGACCATCTCGGTCGACGATGCCCGTGCCGCGCACACGCGCGCCGTCGAAGCCGGGCTGACGCAGGTCGACGCGCCGGTGTCGGGCGGTGTCAAGGGCGCGGTCGCGGGCACGCTGGCCTTCATGGTCGGTGGGGACACCGAGGCGTTCGACGCCGCGCGGCCAGTGCTGGAGCCCATGGCCGGCAAGATCATCCACTGCGGTGAGAGCGGCGCCGGGCAGGCCGCGAAGGTGTGCAACAACATGCTGCTGGCGGTGCAGCAGATCGCGGTCGGGGAGGCGTTCGTGCTGGCCGAGCGGCTGGGTCTGTCCGCGCAGGCACTGTACGACGTCGTGACCGGCGCGACGGGCAACTGCTGGGCGATCGAGGTCAACTGCCCGGTGCCCGGGCCCGCCCCGGAATCGCCGGCCAACCGGGGCTTCACGCCGGGCTTCGCGACCGCCCTGATGAACAAGGACCTCGGGCTGGCGATGAACGCCGTCGCGAGCACCGGCAGCCGGGCCCCACTCGGTTCCGAGGCGGCGCGCCTGTACTCGGACTTCGCCGAGCAGCACGGCGGCCAGGACTTCTCGGCCATCATCGAGACCCTGCGCTGACCGCATCGTGCACGGCGGCGCTTCGATCCCGATGGTGCGGACCGACCGGGGCCGTTCCCGATCTTTCCCCGCGGCAGCCGGAGCAGGAGGCCAGAATGTGAGCATGGACGGCCGCCACCTCGACGCAGCGCTGGCGAGGCTGCGCAACCGGACCGGCGTGTCCGTGGCGTTCGGCGGCCCGGTCACCGCCGAGGGCGGTCTGCTGCTCAGCCGCTTCAGCGGGCCGACGGCCGGTGTCCTCTCCGGGCTGCGCGTCAGCCTCGGGGAGGGACTGGGCGGCCGGGTGGTCGCACTGCAGCGGCCGGGCGCGGTGAACGACTACTTCGAGGCCCGGGCCATCACCCACCGGTACGACGAGCTCATCCGGGCCGAGGGCATCCGGGCCGTGGTCGCCAGCCCGGTCGTCGTCCGCCGGAACCCGATCGCGGTGATCTACGGCGCCTACCGCGGCGACGAGGTCGTCGGCGATCGGGTGCAGGATCTCGTCGTCGCCGAGGCCAAGGCGCTCGAACAGCAGATCGTCGCCGCCGAGACGCTGTCCGAGGCGCGTGAGACCTGGACCCACTCGGACACCGAGAGCGGGGTGTTGCGTCAGCAGATGCGTGAGGCGCACGCCAAGCTGCGCGAGGTGATGCGCCTCGTGGACGACGGTGCGGTCCGCGACGCGCTGGAGGAGATCGGCTCGACGTTGTCCCACGTATCCGGCGACGGCCCGGCCGCGGACCAGAGCGTCTTGACACCCCGCGAGTCCGAGGTGCTCACCCTGGCGGGGCTGGGCTACTCCAACGCGCGGATCGCCGAGTCGCTGGGGCTGACTCTGCACACCGTCAAGAGCTACATGAAGTCGGCGATGGCGAAACTGAACGCCCACAGCCGCCACGAGGCGGTCGTGGCGGCGCGCCGGGACCGGCTCATCATCTGACGAGACCGGCGACCCGGCACCCACTTTGGAGGGTGTCCGCGAGCGGCCGGATTCCGCAGAGTGTTGAGTACATCACTCGGTGCCTGTGGAGCGATGGGATTCACATCGACGACAGCCGGTCCCGAGCACAGACGCCGTTCGACGCGCACGCGACGCTCATCGAACCACGAGCCCATCGAACCCCACGAGGAGTATCCAGATGACCATCCAGCCGCGAGAGGCGCTGGCCGCCGCCCGCGATCGCCTCATCGATCTGCGCACCGACTACGACACGGCGGTCGCCGATTTCCGATGGCCGGACGTGGGGCCGCAATTCAACTTCGCCCACGACTGGTTCGACCCCCTCGCCCGCGGCAACCACGCCGCGGCGCTGACCATCGCCGAGGCGGACGGCAGCCGCGCGTCGTACACCTACGACGAGCTGGCGCGCCGGTCCGACGTTCTCGCCCGCGACCTGGCCGACTCGGGAGTCGGGCGCGGCGACAGCGTGATCGTGATGCTCGGCAACCAGGTCGAGCTGTGGGAGACGATGCTCGCGGTGATCAAGCTGGGGGCGGTGGTGATGCCGACGACGACGGCGGTCGGTCCCGCCGATCTGGTCGACCGGCTCGAGCGGGGCCGGGCCCGCGCCGTGGTGTGCAACGCGGCGGACGCCGCCAAGTTCGACGAGGTGCCCGGCGACTACCTGCGGGTGGCCGTCGGCGGCGGTGAGGGCTGGTCGGCGTACCCCGACACGGCTGCTGTCGTCGTCGAACCGCCTGCCCATCCGGGCAACGCCACCGACGATCCGGTGCTGCTGTACTTCACCAGCGGCACCACCAGCCGGCCCAAGCTCGTCGAGCACACCCACTACAGCTACCCGGTGGGGCACCTGACCACGATGTACTGGCTCGGCCTGAAACCGGGCGATGTGCACCTGAACATCTCCAGCCCCGGCTGGGCCAAGCACGCGTGGTCGAACTTCTTCGCGCCGTGGCTCGCGCAGTCGTGCGTGTTCGTCCTGAACTACGCGCGCTTCGACGCCGCGCAGCTGCTGACCGTGATCCGGGACGAGGCGGTGACCAGCCTGTGCGCTCCGCCGACGGTGTGGCGCATGCTGATCAAGTCCGATCTCAGCGGCGGCGCGGGCAGCCTGCGCGAGGCGATCAGCGCGGGCGAGCCGCTGAACCCCGAGGTGATCAGCCAGGTCGCTCAGGCGTGGGGACTGACGATCCGGGACGGCTTCGGCCAGACGGAGATGACCGCCGTGGTCGGCAACACTCCCGGTCAGCGGGTGGAGCCCGGGTCGATGGGCCGGCCGCTGCCGGGCGCGAGCGTGGTGCTGGTCGATCCGGTGAGCGGGGTCCGGGTCGACGGCGTCGGCGAGGGCGAGGTGTGCCTGGACCTGTCGACGCCTGCGCCCAATCTGATGACCGAGTACCGCGACGACGCGGTGCGCACGCAGGAAGCGATGCACGGCGGCTTCTTCCACACCGGCGACGTCGCCCTGCGCGACGAGAACGGCTACCTCACCTACATCGGCCGGATGGACGACGTCTTCAAGTCCTCCGACTACAAGGTCTCGCCGTTCGAACTCGAGTCGGTGCTGATCGAGCATCCCGCGGTGGCGGAGGCGGCGATCGTGCCCGCTCCCGACCCGCTGCGGCTCACCGTTCCCAAGGCGTACATCGTGCTCGCGCCGGGGGAAGAGCCGTCGCAGGAGATCGCCGAGTCGATCCTCGCGTTCGCCCGGGACAAGCTCGCCCCGTATCAGCGCGTCCGGCGGCTGGAGTTCTTCGATCTGCCCAAGACCATCTCCGGGAAGATCCGGCGCGTGGAGCTGCGGCAGCGCGAGAACGAGCACGCCGACGACCGCCCGGCCGGCGAGTACCGCTACGAGGACTTCTTCGCCCGCGCCTGATGCACCCGGCCGATGGCCGGCGGTGGCACAGCGTGCCCCGGCGATGCGACATACTTGCTCTCATGACCGTGTCCGGGCAGACCACCGCGGCGCCGGCGGACTTCCGCCGCCGCGTCGTGGCCGAGTCGATCCGACTGTTCGCCGAGCGCGGCTACGACGCCACGACGGTCGACGACGTCGCCGCGGCGGCCGGAAGTTCGAGACGGACTCTGTTCCGCCAGTTCGGTTCCAAGGAGGGGCTGGTCTTCGCCGACCACGAGTCGCTGCTGGAGGAGGTCGCCGGGCACCTGGAGGCAGCCGCCGAGGACGGGCGCGATCCGTGGACTGCGGTCACCGAGGCCGCCGAGCTCGTGTTCGCACATTTCGCCGCCGACCGCGAGTTCGCCGAGTGCCGCTACGCCGTGGTCTCGCAGGTCGCGTCGCTTCGGGACCGGGAGCTGGTGATGGCCTCGCGCTATCAGCGGCTGTTCGAGGACTTCCTGGGGCGCACACGGCCGGCGACGTCGCGCAGCCGCATCGTCGCCTACGCCGCCGCGGTCACCGGGGTGCACAACTATCTGCTCCGCCGGATGAGCCGGGGAGATGCGGCGGCCACCGCCCAGGTTCTCGGTGGTGAGCTGGCGCGGCTGCGCCAGACGCTCGCCGAGGAGTGACGCGCCCGCAGTGACGGCCCAGCTCAGCGGCCCGTGTCGGTGACCGCCGGGTACCCGGGGAGCAGTTCCTGCTGAATGAACGGCGGGATCAGCTCGGCGGGCACGAACATCGTCTTGTTCGGGCCTCCCCGGTGCTGCGCCGGGCACAGCAGAACGAAGATGCCTTCTCGGACGTAGACGCGGGTGATAAGCCGTCGTTCCAGTGTCTGGGTGTGGTCGCCCAGACAGACGCCGATCCAGGTCCGGCTGAATCGCCCTTCGACACGGCCCACAGCACGAACAACGCCAGCGCCACGGAGGCGCCGACCCGCAAATCCCAGGTGCTACCCGCTCGGTTCACCCGCCGCGACACGTCCGGGGTACCGGGGATCCGGGTCAGCACCGCACCGGGCGGCGGCGCGCCGGGGCCGGGTGACGGCGGGCCGGATCGTGGGCCGCCGTGGAACCAGCGGTCGCGCGGGTCGGCCCCGGCCGGGGGAGTCGGGTACATCGGAGTCCTTCGGGAGTTCGCGTGGTACACGGATCGTCGCACAGCGGGAGAGCGGTGCACGGACACGGCGGCAGGTTCGGTGCAGCTTGACCCGGTCAGCGGGACGTGGTCCACTTGGTTCAGACCATGCGTGGCACGCAGTGCCACGTGCGAGTGGCCACAGAGGAGTAGACACCATGGCGTTCGGCAACCCCGATTTCGATCTGTTCCAGCTTCCCGAGGAGCATCAGGCTCTGCGCGAGGCGATCCGCGATCTGTCCGAGAAGGCGATCGCCCCGCACGCCAAGGACGTCGACGAGAACGCCCGCTTCCCGGAGGAAGCGCGCGAGGCCCTGGTCGCCAGCGGCTTCAACGCCATCCACGTCCCCGAGCAGTTCGGCGGTCAGGGCGGCGACTCGGTCGCGGCCTGCATCGTGATCGAGGAGGTCGCCCGGGTCGACGTCTCCGCGTCGCTGATCCCCGCGGTCAACAAGCTCGGCACCATGGGCCTCATCCTGTCCGGCTCGGACGAGCTCAAGGCCCAGGTCCTCCCGTCGATCGCCTCCGGCGAGGCGATGGCCTCGTACGCGCTGTCCGAGCGCGAGGCCGGCTCGGACGCCGCGTCGATGAAGACCCGTGCCCGCAAGGACGGCGACAGCTGGGTGATCAACGGCTCCAAGTGCTGGATCACCAACGGCGGCAAGTCCACCTGGTACACCGTGATGGCCGTGACGGACCCGGAGAAGGGCGCCAACGGCATCTCGGCGTTCATGGTCCACAAGGACGACCCCGGCTTCACCGTCGGGCCGCTGGAGCACAAGCTCGGCATCAAGGGCAGCCCCACCGCGGAGCTGTACTTCGAGAACTGCACGATCCCCGGCGACCGGATCATCGGCGAGGAGGGCACCGGCTTCAAGACCGCACTGGCCACCCTCGACCACACCCGTCCGACCATCGGCGCCCAGGCCGTCGGTGTGGCGCAGGGCGCCCTCGACGCGGCGATCGAGTACGTCAAGGACCGCAAGCAGTTCGGCAAGACCATCAGCTCGTTCCAGGGCGTCGAGTTCATGATCGCCGACATGGCGACCAAGGTCGAGGCCGCGCGCCTCATGGTGTACACCGCTGCCGCCCGTGCCGAGCGCGGCGAGAAGAACCTCGGCTTCATCAGCGCCTCGTCCAAGTGCTTCGCCTCGGACATCGCGATGGAGGTCACCACCGACGCCGTGCAGCTGTTCGGCGGTGCCGGCTACACCACCGACTTCCCGGTGGAGCGCATGATGCGCGACGCGAAGATCACCCAGATCTACGAAGGCACCAACCAGATCCAGCGCCTGGTGATGGCGCGCGCCCTGCTGCGCTGACCGTCAGGACAGGCCCTTCGACGGAGCTCAGGACAGGCCCTTCGACGGAGCTCAGGACAAGCCCTTCGACGGAGCTCAGGACAGGCCGGCCTCGCACTCAGTCGAGTGTGAGGCCGGTCTTCTCCGTCTCGGCGATCGATGAAAGGTCCAGTCCGGCAGCCGGATCGGCCCATACCAGTGCGGCGCCGGCCAGTAGCGGCGCCAGGAGATGCACGACGACGCCGTCCGCGCTCTGCCACGGCCGCGTCGAGAGCACACGCATTCCCGGCCGCACCCCGTCTGCCTGTCCGGCGTCGCCGGCCCGCGTCAGCACCTGCTCCACGGTGAGCTCGCCGAGGGCCAGCGGCCCGGTGCCGCCGGGGGAGAACTGGTCGCCGTGCGGTCGGACGGTGTCGCCGAAGTCGTTCGCGAACGCCGGCAGCCCGGACACGCGGCCGCCGAACGGATCGAGCGGCACCACCACGAGGTCCTCCACCTCCCGGTGGCCGTCCACGCGGTCGAGCGTGGTGAACGCGACGCGCGCTTCGTCGGCGGACGTCGCGTCGTCGTGCATCGAGATGCGCAGTCCGGCCCACCACGCACCGAGGAGCACCGCGGCGCTCTGCCAATGCTCGGGCAGGTCGACGACGACGGCGTCGCCGGGCGCCAGACCGGCCTCGTCGCGCAGGTAGTTGCCGATCTTGGCGGCCCAGTTCTCCAGCGTGGCTCCGGACAGGCCGACACGCTGGCCGGCGCCGTAGTAGGTGAGCAGCGGGCGGGCGCGGTCGTCGACGGCGGCGAACACGGCGCCGGTGATCGTCGTACCGCTCATGCCTGCAGCCGCTTGAGCGCGACGTCGAGCTCCGCCGGCGCGGGCGCCCGACCGGTGAGCATGGTCGAGACCACCGACTCGAGCGACTGCACGGCGGCGTCGGCCGCGGTCAGGAACTCCTGCTTCTGCTCGGTGCGCAGGGGCGCGGTGGCGATCAGCCGGCGATCCAGATCGGCGGCGGCCAGCTCGAGCTGCACGCGCGTGTCCAGGTAGGTCGCGTCGAAGTCGGGCGACCGGCGCAGCGCCGACAGCGAGTCGCGCATCCGGCGGTGCAGGCGCGCCTCGGGGTCGTGCCCGCGGGCCCACGACGACGGCACCTCGGACGTGTCGTGACCGGGATAGAGTTCCAGCGCGGCGCCGTCGTTCGCCTGTACGCGACGGCTGCTCCGGGTCAGCGCCACCGCGACGGCGATCGCACCCACCACGAACACCGCCAGCAGCACGATCACCACCAGGATCAACATCGTCATCGATTCACCCTCCGACCACTCGGACTATCAGCCAGACCGCCGCGATCACGGCGATCACGCCGACCACCGCCGAGACGATCTTGACCCAGCTGTATGGGCGCTGGCCCTGGACTTCGCCGGTGACCCCGTTGATGTACACCTGAAACGGCTTGCCGGCGTACACCACGGTCAGCAGCCACAGCGGGATCAACAGGTACCGGAAGTCGAGCGGATCGAAGCGCGAGTCGACGCGGTGGATGCGTTGCTCGTCCCCGCCGATGTCGCGGCGCACTGTCTCGCGGATCGTCGGGTCGATCTCCTCCTGACGCGCCAGTTCGAAGGTGTCCTCCGGGCCGCGGTCGTAGGTGTTCGAGAGGTGCCCCGCCAGAAACTCGGTGCTGAACGGCTTGATGTCGTGAATCGGCCACGGCTTGAGGGCCTCGACGCGCCGGCCGTCGAGGTTCTTGTTCGCCAGCGTGGGGACGTCGCGGAAGGAGTTGCGGACCCGCCCGCGCACCGGAGTCCAGTCGACCCGGGTCTCGGTTCGCTGGTTGTCGCCGGACCCGACCGTCACCGTGTAGCGGCGGCCGCGCTGCCCGGTGTACTCCGAGTACGCCTCGGTGGTGTAGGCGAAGTACGACATGTACACGCTGCTCAGCGCGCCGACCTCGCGGTACTTCTTGAACTCCGTCGGGGCGAACCAGCGCGAGTTGATCCATTTGTCGACATGCTCGTGCGCGAGCTTGTCGGACACCGCGAAGGGCAGGACGCCGTCGACCTTGAGCCGGTCGGGAGCGTCGTGGATGTCGGTCCGCTGGATCGGCGTCGCACAGAACGGGCACTTGGTCGCCGTCAGCGTGCCGGTGAACGTGGTGGTGCCGCCGCAGTTCTGGCAGACGATCTCGTAGACGGCGGAGTCCATCGAGACAGCCCCGAGCAGCCCGCGCATCTGCGGATCGCTCCGCATGGCGAGCAGGCTGTGACTGGGCACCGGGCGGCCGGCGTCGACCTCGACCGGGCGCTGGTAGCCGCAGCTGCGGCACAGCAAAGCGCCCGACGCCGGGTCGTAAGCGAGGTTCGCGCCGCACTGCAGGCACGGATGAGTCTGCACCATGGGTCGTCGCGTCAGTCTCGGATCACCCGACCCTGCGGAGGCGTCGGCGGCGGGCTCTGGGGAGGCACCGGCGGGGGACCCTGCGGCGGCAGCGGCGGCGGTGCGGAGAACAGGCCCGACAACTCCTGAACCTGGCCGGCCGGCGTCCAGCCGGCCATTCCCTGCTTCCACACCACCGTTTGCGGGGTCAGCGTGCCCGCGGAGACCATGGACTGCAGCTGGGCGATCGGGAACGGCCCGGCGGCCTGACCGCCCTGGTCGACGTGGTATTGAGCGGCGCCGGGCATCGGGGGAGGCGCGGCCTGCTGGGGGTTCGGCTGCTGGGCCTGCTGGGCCTGCTGTGGCTGTCCGGCGACCATCCCGCCCATCTGCTGGCCCATCGCCATGCCCATGCCGGCGCCGAGGAAATCGCCCACCGAGGAGCCGCCGGGATTGCCGGCGCCGGCGACCATCGCATCGCCGAGTTTGCCCTGCTGATACCGCTGCATGTCCGAGACCTGATCGAGGAAGCCCTGCTCCTCGACGCCGCGGGCGACGCCGCGGGTGATCGCCTCGGTGATCTCCTGCGGCAGCGTCACGTTCAGCATGATCGACTGCACCTGGAGGCCGTACTCGCGCATCCGCGGATCGGCGAACTCCTTGAGCTGCTCGGACAGCTCCACCTGTCGCCCCTGGAGGTCGAGCACGCCGAGGCCCGTCTGCAGCACCATGTCCGAGAAGGCGAGCGTCAGCGTCCGGCGGACCAGTTCCTGGACCTCGTCGAGGTCGACGTTGCTGTCGGTGCCGATCACCTCGCGGAGAAAGACCGCCGGATCGGCGACCCGGATCACGCACAGCCCGTTCGCGCGGACCTGAACCATTTTGAAGTCGGGGTCGCGAATGGTCACCGGGTTGGCCGTGCCCCACCGGAGTTCGGTCACCGGGCGGGTGTTGATGAAGTACACCTCGCTGCGGAACGGGCTGTTGAAGCCGTGCTTCCAGCCCTGCAGCGTCGACAGGATCGGGAGGTTCTCGCTGGTGAGCTCGTAGTGCCCGGGACCGAACTGATCGGCGAGCTGACCGCGGTAGACGAACACCGCCTGCTGGCCCTCCCGGACGATCAGCTGTGCGCCGTTCTTGATCTCGTTGTTGTACCGCGGGAACCGCCACGCGAGGGTGGTGCGGGAGTCGTCGAGCCACTCGATGATGTCGACCAGTTGGCTCGTGATCTTCTTGAACACCATTGGATTCCTTTGAGTGCGGAGCTGCGGATTGGATGGATAGCCGGGACGGTTCCGACCGCGATTCCCACTATATCGAGTCAGTTGACGCAGACGGGGCCGTCGGTGTCGGCCTTGATCGCGGGAGTGTTCTTGACGTCGTTCTTCCTTGCCTGCGGCGAGGTCGCGTCCTGGGTGTTGTCGCCCTGCGGGCCGGTGTTCCAGATCGCGCCGAGACCGGTGTAGGTGTTGGTCAGCACCGCCCGGAGCTTGTCGTCGGGCAGCGACGGATCCTCCCGGATCTCGATGTCGCCGCCGAGGTCGCGCACCAGTTGCTTGGCGGCCTCGCTGTCTCTGGACTTGGCGAAGACGATCGAGTCGAACTCGTTGATCGGCCGGCTGGTCGTCTCGCCCTCCTGATAGCCCTTGGCGGTGAGCAGGCCGGACACGTTCGCGGCCAGGCCCGTGACGGTGCCGGCGTTCACCACGTCCACCGTCACCGCGCCGCGGCCGCCCGCCGAATCGGTCGCGTTGGTGCCGAGCTGCCGGTCGACGAAAGTCTTGACCTGCTCCGGATCCACCTCGACGACGCTCTGCATGCCGTCGTCGCTCCACCCGTGGTCGGTGACCACCGGGATGGTGGTGAACTTGACGTCGCCGCCGGACAGATCTTTGAGCTGTTCGGCGAGGGTCAGCACGTTCCATCCGTCGTCGATCACCACCGACCGGGACACGGCGTTCTCCAGCTCGTTGAGCTTGCCGGGGTTGGTGAGGGTCTGCGTCGAGAGGATCTTCTGCGCCAGCGACGCCATGTAGACCTGCTGGCGGGTGATGCGATCGAGGTCCCCGCGGGGGAGACCGTGGCGTTGCCGCACAAAGCTCAGCGCCTGCCCGCCGTCGAGCGTCTGGCGGCCCTTGCGGAACCGGGCGCCCGAGAGCGGTTCGCGCACGCTCCGCTTCAAACAGACGTCGACGCCGCCGACCGCGTCGGTGAGCAGGGCGAATCCCAGCAGTCCGACCTCGGCGTAATGGTCGACGGTCACCCCGGTGAGGTTCGCGACCGACTCGATCAGCGCCTTCCGGCCGGCCTTGATGCCCTCGGTCTCGGCCGTCTTCTCGTCGACACCGGCCTCGACCTGTGAACGGCGCACGCCCTCGCGCGTCGAGCCGTAGGCGGCGTTGATCTTGCTCTTGCCGATGCCGGGCACCTCCACGTATGAGTCGCGCGGGATGGAGATCGCGGTGGCGGCCGAGCCGTCGTTCGGGATACGGATCAGCAGGATGGTGTCGGTGGACGTGGTGACCTCGTCGCCGACCCGCAGCCACTTGAGCTCTTCCTCGGTGAGCGGATTGCCCTTGGCGTCCAGCCGGGAGTCGGTGCCGACCAGCAGGATGTCGACGGCGCCGTCGGCCCCGCCGCCGAGGCCGAGGTCGCCGAGCAGGGTGACGCTCGAGTTGAGGCTGGAGACCTTGTTCCAGCCGTAGCCGGTGGTCACCAGCACCACCACGGCGAGCAGTGCCGCGAGACCGCGCCCGATCGGGAGCAGGTCTTTGGGGCTGCCGTTGCGGTGGCGCGCGGTACGCCCGCGCGCTGGGGGAGCGTCGGCGGCGCGGGCCTTGGGCCGGGTGTGAATCTCGGCCGAACTGGTGCGCCGCCCCGTGCGTTCGCGGGTCGAGACCGGGGTGCTGCGCTGCGTCCGGGGCCGCGGTTGCCGTTTCGGTGCCGGCCGCCCGGCCGCGTCCGCCCGCGGCTGTCCGTCCTCGGGCGGGGTCCGGCGCGGACGGCGCGACGATCCGCCGGACCCGGGCTCGCCCCGGGATCCAGCCGGCCGGTCACGGCGCTCTCGACGTGGCTCCACCCTCGCGCGGTCCTCTCGGCTCGATCACCCCGCCGCCCGGTGGGGCGGATGTGACAACTGTTGCTTCCACCGTACTGGCCCGGCGGACGGTCGCCGGGTGCGCAACGCCGATGACCGCATGTGATGTCCGACGGCCGGGCGCGCCGCGCGTCGCCGGCCGCACTGCCCTTGCGGCACGATGGGACGCATGTCGCAGCGCACAGTGCACCTCGTCGGCGCCACCGGGCAGGTGGGCAGGGCGTTGCGTGCGCTCGCCCCGGCCGGGACACGGCTGGCGCCGTACGGCTCGGCGGAGGTCGACCTGACCGACCAGGCCTCGGTGGACGCCGCGCTCGCCGGCCTTCGGCGCGGCGACGTGGTGGTCAACGCCGCGGCGTACACCGCCGTCGACGACGCCGAGGCCGATTGGAAGGGCGCCTACGCGCTGAACGCCGCCGGACCGGCCCGGCTCGCCGAGTGCACGGCGGCGGCGGGTGCCCGACTGATCCAGATCTCCACCGACTACGTCTTCGCGGTCGGCGCGCGCCGCGCCGAACCGCTGGAGCCCGGCGACCTCGACCAGGCGACCCAGCCGACCTCGGTCTACGGGGCCAGCAAACTCGCCGGCGAGCGGGCCGCGCGGGCCGCGGACCCGCAGACCACAGTGGTCCGCACCGCGTGGGTGTACATCGGCGGACCGGAGTCGCGGGACTTCGTCGGGACCATGCGGAGGCTGGCGGCCGGTGAGTCGGAGATCTCCGTCGTCGACGATCAGTGGGGCTCACCGACGTACGCGCTGGATCTGGCTGCCGGGCTCTGGGACCTGATCTGCGCGGTGGGCGCTCCCGGCGACCCGACGGCCGGACGCGTGCTGCATGCGGCCGGTGCCGGCCGCGCCACCTGGTTCCAGCTGGCGCAGGCCGTGTTCGCCGGCATCGGCGCCGACCCGGAGCGGGTCCGGCCGTGCAGCACCGCGGAGTTTCCGCGGCCGGCGCCGCGGCCGGCGTACTCGGTGCTCTCGGGCCGGTCGTGGGTCGAGGCCGGACTCACTCCGCTCCGCGACTGGCGCGCGGCGCTGACCGACGCGCTGGACGCCGAAATCGTGTCCTGAGTCTCGTCTGCGTCGATCCGGACCGCACCGGCGAGGTTTTCGCAGCGTGATGGCCTAGGCTGTCCGAGTGACTTCCGAGCGCAACGACGCGGTCGCGGTGGTGACCGTGACGTATTCGTCCGGGGACTACCTCCACAACTTCCTGCGGACGCTGCCCGCGGCGACCACCCGCGACGTGCAGGTGGTGATCGCCGACAACGGCAGCGACGACGGCGCGCCCGAGCGCGCGGCCGCCGAACACGACACCGTGACTCTGGTGAACACCGGTGGCAATCTCGGCTACGGGGGCGGGATGAACCGCGGCATCGCCGAGGTGGACCCGTCGATCGAGTACATCGTGATCGCCAACCCGGACATCGAGTGGTCGCCCGGCTGCATCGACGAACTGCTGGCCGCCGCGCAGCGCTGGCCGCGCGCCGGCGCCCTCGGGCCGCTGATCACCGAGCCGGACGGCGCGGTGTATCCGTCGGCGCGGCGCGTGCCGGACCTCAAGCACGGCACCGGGCACGCCCTCCTCGGCGCGGTGTGGAAGAACAATCCGTGGACCGCGGCCTACCGCAACGACGGCGCGGAGCTGACGGAGCGGCCCGTGGGCTGGCTGTCCGGCTCGTGCCTGCTGGTCCGGCGTGCCGCGTTCGAGAGCGTCGACGGCTTCGACACCCGCTACTTCATGTTCATGGAAGACGTCGACCTCGGCGACCGACTGGCCCGGGCGGGCTGGCTGAACGTCTACGTGCCGACGGCCGCGGCGATGCACGCCAAGAGCCACTCGGTCGCCAGACACCCGGAGAAGATGATCCCGGCCCACCACGAGAGCGCCTACCGATTCCTCGCCGACCGCCATCCCGGTCCGGCGTGGGCGCCGGTGCGCTGGGGACTGAAGGCCGGACTGACCGTGCGCTCCAAGATCAACGTCGCCGCCGCCCTGCGCGCCCAGCGCAAGGCGCAGCCGAACCCGAACGACGAGAGGTGACCCCCGTGGCTTCCGAAACGCCCGAGGCTCCCGATGTGCAAGCCCTGATCCTGGTGGGCGGCAAGGGAACCCGTCTGCGACCGCTGACGCTGTCGGCGCCCAAGCCGATGCTCCCGACGGCGGGGCTGCCGTTCCTGACGCACCTGATCTCCCGGATCCGCGACGCCGGCGTGACCGCCATCGTGCTCGGCACGTCGTTCAAGGCGGAGACCTTCGAGCAGTACTACGGCGACGGCGCCGACCTGGGAGTGAAGCTCACCTACGTCACCGAATCCGAGCCGCTCGGCACTGGCGGCGGCATCCGGAACGTCTACGACGTCCTCACCGCCGACACCGTGCTGGTGTTCAACGGCGACGTGCTCGGAGGCACCGACATCCGCGAGGTGCTCGCGACGCACCGGAGCTCGGGTGCGGAGGTGACGCTGCACCTGGTGCGCGTCGGCGACCCGCGCGCCTTCGGGTGTGTGCCGACCGACGCCGCCGGGCGCGTCACGGCCTTCCTGGAGAAGACACAAGATCCGCCGACCAACCAGATCAACGCCGGCACCTACGTGTTCAACCGCGACGTGATCGGCGAGATCCCGACCGGGCGGCCGGTGTCGGTGGAGCGGGAGGTGTTCCCGCGCCTGCTCGCCGAGCGCAGGCACATCCAGGGGCACGTGGACAGTGCGTACTGGCGCGACATGGGCACCCCGGAGGACTTCGTGCGGGGCTCGGCCGACCTGGTCCGAGGCATCGCGCCGTCGCCCGCGCTGGGCGGATCGCGCGGCGAGGCGCTGATCAAGGAGGGCGCGCACGTGGCGGCCGATGCGGTGCTGATCGGCGGGACCGTGGTCGGCGCCGACGCGCAGATCGGTCCGGGCGCCCGGCTCGACGGAGCGGTGATCTTCGACGGCGCCATCATCGAAGCCGGGGCGGTGGTCGAGCGCAGCATCGTGGGCTTCGGTGCGCGGCTGGGCGCGTGCTCGCTGGTGCGCGACACCGTGATCGGCGACCAGGCGCACATCGGGAGCCGCTGCGAGCTGCTGCGCGGCGCCCGGGTGTGGCCGGGCGTACAGATTCCCGAGAACGGGATCCGCTTTTCCACCGACGTCTGACGCGCCGGCGAGGGCTACCGGGTCTTCGCGGCGGCGAGCAGACCCGAACCGACCGGGATGACGGCCGGGAGCAGGCGATCGTCGTCGGCGATCAGCTGGGCGGCTTCGCGGGCGGCGAGCGTGCGCGGATCGGTGGCCTCGCGGTCGGCGATGGTGCCGTCCGCGGAGGCGTTGTTCAGGACCACCACCCCGCCGGGACGCAGAATCCGCACCGCTTCGGCCACGAAGACCGGGTAGTTGAGCAGGGATCCGTCGACGAACACGACGTCGTAGGAATCGTCGGCGAGCCGGGTCAGGACGTCGGTCGGGGCGCCGGTGATCAGCCGGGTGCGGCTCGGCGCGATGCCGGCGTCGCCGAACGCCTGGCGGGCCGCCCGATGGTGTTCGGTCTCCGGGTCGATGGTGGTGAGGATGCCCGACGGCGACATCCCGGCCAGTAGCCACAGCCCGCTGACGCCGGCGCCGGTCCCGATCTCCACGACGTGCTGCGCGTGTGAGACGCGGGTCAGCAGCGAAAGCAGCGCCCCGGCGGCCGGCGAGACGGTCGCCGCCCCCAACTCCTCGGCGCGGGCCCGCGCAGCGCGCAGCGCGTCGTCCTCGATGATCGCGGCGTCCGCGTAGGCGGCGAGGTCTGCGGCGGGGGAGCGCGAGGGTTCGGCGGGCGTGTCACTCATGCACACGAGAGTGCCATGACCAGCGCTGACCTGCGGTCACGGCACGCCGGACGTGGCCCAACTCGCATCCTCAGTAAACACTCAGGCCGGTAACAGGGACACCACAAGCGGGTGCGACAGGCTTTGACTCGACGAGCGGAACAATCGCGACGCCGGGGGCGTTGCACCGTGCAGTCCACGAAAGGGGTCGGAAAGACCGGTGAAGGCACCTCAGAAGTACGACGCTGGCACATCGCCGTTCGCGGGCACCGCAGGGTTCGACGCGACCGGGGACCGGACGCTGATGCCGTCGTGGGAGGAGTTGGTCGCCGAGCACGCCGACCGCGTCTACCGCCTCGCCTACCGTCTCTCGGGCAACCAGCACGATGCCGAAGACCTCACCCAAGAGACCTTCATCCGGGTGTTCCGGTCCCTGACCGACTACAAGCCCGGCACCTTCGAGGGCTGGCTCCACCGCATCACCACCAACCTGTTCCTGGACATGGTCCGGCGGCGCAACAAGATCCGGATGGAGACGCTGGAGACCGGATACGAGCGCATCAGTTCCGACACGCCCGATCCGCAGCAGGCGTACGCCGAGGCATCGTTGGACCCGGACCTGCAGCAGGCGCTGGACTCGCTGGCGCCGGAGTTCCGCGCGGCCGTCGTCCTGTGCGACATCGAGGGTCTCTCGTACGAGGAGGTGGCCGCGACGATGGGCGTGAAGATGGGTACCGTCCGCAGCCGCATCCACCGCGGTCGCGCGGGTATCCGCGCCTTCCTGGAGGCGCGCGGACACACAGACAGCCGTTCGGTGGCCGTCGGCAGCCGTGCCTGACCGGCCGCTGCCGGGGCCGGTGCCGCGACCCGCCTCCCGCGTGGTTCGGATAAGCTGGCAGAGCATCCGTCGCGTGCGCGTCGGAGACCGCTCGGCAGCGAAAGGGGTGACACGGGTGGCTGATCGATCCTCCAGGCCCCGGCGCTGGTCGCCGGCCGGTGCGACGTTCGCTCCGAACCCCGAGTTTCCGGTAGGCCGGTCTCCGGCGGATAGTGCTTTCGCCTCGACTGACCATCTCGCCGCCGACGCAGTGGTCGCCTACGTCGACGGTGTGCTGCACGGCAACGCACGCGGCCGCGCAGAACATCACCTGGCGCTATGCCGGCAGTGCGCCGCCGAGGTGGCCGCGCAGGCGAGCGCCCGTTCCCTGCTGCGGTCGTGCGACGACGTGTGCGCACCGTCGGGCCTGATCGGCGAGCTCGGCAAGATCCCGACCCGTGAGTACGACCTGCGGGACCTGAACCGGCGGAGCCGCTGACCCGTGACCGACAGCCCCGACTGGTCGTCGCCGGCCGATGACGCCGCCACGCCCGCCGACGACGCCCCGACGACCGCCGAGCGCCGCCCGCGCTCGGCGAGCCGCGGCGCACCGGTGTCTCCGCAGACCGCCGCCGTCTTCGGCCGCCCGCCCGGTGTGCACGGATCGTTCAGCACCGCGCCCTCGCCGCGTCCGCAACCGGAGATCTCCCCACCCGACCCGGTGCTCGCCGAGGCCTTCGGCCGCCCGGCCGGGGCCGCGTCCTCGCTGGAGCGCGACCCCCACGCGACCTTCGGCCGCGGCGACGACGAGTCGCCGGCCGACGACCCCTGGCGCGATCCGGCCAGCCCGGCGCAACTCGATGCGCCGGCGCTGAGCGAGCCGTCGTCGTCGACCACGCTCGCCCCCGGACCCAAGCTCGGCATCGGCGACCTGTTGTTCGGTCGTCGCGTCCAGTGGTGGGCGCTGCTGACGCTCGCGCTCGTCGCCGTGCTGATCGGAGTGGCCGGCGGCCTGATCGGGCGCTACACCGCCGAAGCCGTCCCCCCGCTGAACTCTCACAGCGTCGAGCTCGACGTCGACGACGCCGAGCCGGCATCCACCGAGATCGCCGCGATCGCGAAGGCCGTGGCGCCCTCGGTGGTGATGATCGAGGTCCGCACCCCTTCCGGCGGCGGCAACGGGTCCGGGTTCGTCGTCAGCAAAGACGGTTACATCGTCACCAACAACCACGTGATCTCGATCGCCGCACAGGACCGCAACGCCAAGCTGGAGGTGGTCTTCTCCGACCACCAGCGGGTCCCGGCCCGGATCGCCGGTCGCGACGTCAAGACCGATCTCGCCGTGATCAAGGTCGACGGCGTGGAGAACCTCACGGTGTCCACGCTCGGCAAGTCCAGTCAGCTGGAGATCGGCCAGCCGGTCATCGCGTTCGGCGCACCGCTCGGCCTCGACCGCACCGTCACGACCGGCATCGTCAGCGCCGTGGACCGTCCGGTGCCGCTGCGGCCGGACGCCACCAGCGACACCGACGCCGTGCTCAACGCGATTCAGACCGATGCGGCCATCAATCCGGGCAACTCGGGCGGACCGCTGGTCGACACGCAGGGC
Source organism: Gordonia iterans (assembly GCF_002993285.1). Taxonomy (NCBI): domain Bacteria; kingdom Bacillati; phylum Actinomycetota; class Actinomycetes; order Mycobacteriales; family Gordoniaceae; genus Gordonia; species Gordonia iterans. The sequence continues at coordinate 1,577,195 of NZ_CP027433.1, forward strand.
CGGGTGATCGGCGTCAACACCGCGGCGCAGACCGCAGGCGGCGGATCGATCGGCCTGGGTTTCGCGATCCCGATCGACGAGGTGGAGCCGATTGTCAAGGCCCTCATCGCCGACGGCGAGGTGACCCATCCGCAGATCGGGGTGTCCGCATCGACGGTCCGCAACGACAAGGTGTTCGGCGCCAAGATCGAGAGCGTGGGACCGGGCAGCCCGGGCGCCCGGGCGGGTCTCAAGCTGAACGACGTCGTCACCGAGTTCGACGGCAAGCCGATCGAGGGCGCCAACGAGCTGACCGTCGCGGTCCGGATGTCGCAGGTCGGCCGCGAGGTGAAGTTCAAGTACTGGCGCGACGGCCGGGTGTTCACCGGATCCATCACCCCGGCCGCGGACTGACCGCGAGGGCACGGCGATGTTCAGCAATCTGGGGTGGGGCGAGATCCTGGTCCTCGTCGTCGCCGCGCTGGTGATCCTCGGTCCCGAGCGGCTGCCGGGGGCGATCAGCTGGACCATGCAGTCGATCCGCAAGGTCCGCGACTACGCGACCGGAGCGTCCAAAGACCTCCAGGACCAGATGGGAACCGACTTCGACTCCTTCCGCGAGCCGCTGCAACAACTCAACGAGCTGCGCCAGATGACGCCGAAGGCGCTGGTCACCAAGCACTTGTTCGAGGGCGACTCCGCGCCGCTGGACCAGATGGAGTCGACCGTCCGGGAGTCGCTGAGCCTGTCCGGCCCGGCCGCGGCCAACCCGCACCCGGGCACCGCCGGGCCGGATGCGGCCCGTCTGGCCGACACCGAGACCCGCGTGACACAGGGATCGTCGAGCAGCGGTGCGTCGAACGCCGGCGGGGGAGCGACTCAGGTCGATCCGAGCCGCCTGGGCGCCGACCACGCCGCGCCTCCGGCGACGGCGCCCCGCCGTCACGACGTGACCGACTGGGACGCCACGTAGCCCCTGGCCGTGTGGCGGGCGCTCTAGTGGCGATGTGCCGGGTCTCGATACGGCTCGGCTGGCGCCTCGCCTACTCGACCACCGATTCGGCCTCGACCACCGATTTCGGCGCAGTGCCGGGAGGCTCCCGATTGCTGGTCGTCTCCTGGTTGGTGGTCGAGTAGCGACGCTGCCTGAGCGCGCGGCGGAGCCTGCGACGACGCGCAGTCGAAGGGCAGGAGCGTATCGAGACCCGGCTCAGTGCCGGACGGTGTCGATGCCCAGGCTCATGCCGGCGAGGCCGCGGCGGCGCACGGCGAGTTTGTCGGCGACGCGGCGGAGCGCCGAACCCGACGCCGACTCCGGAGCAGACAGGACCACGGGGGTGCCGGCGTCACCGCCCTCGCGCAGCTGCTGCTCCAGCGGGATCTGGCCGAGCAGCTCGACGGGCGCGCCCACCGCGCGGGTCAGGCGTTCAGCGACCTTCTCGCCGCCGCCGGACCCGAAGGGCTCCATGCGGGTGCCGTCCGGGAGCTCCAGCCACGACATGTTCTCCACCACGCCGAGGATCTTCTGCCGGGTCTGCAGAGCGATGGCGCCGGCGCGCTCGGCCACCTCGGCGGCGGCCTGCTGCGGCGTGGTCACCACCAGGATCTCGGCCCCCGGGATCAGTTGGGCGATGGAGATCGCCACATCCCCGGTGCCGGGCGGGAGGTCGAGGAGCAGCACGTCGAGATCGCCCCAGTAGACGTCGGCCAGGAATTGTTGCAAAGCGCGGTGGAGCATCGGGCCGCGCCAGGTGACCGGAGTGTTGCCGTCGGTGAACTGGCCGATCGAGATGAACTTCACGCCGTGGCTGATGGGCGGCATGATCATCGATTCGACCTGCGTCGGCTTGGCGTCGCTGCCGAGCATCCGCGGGACGCTGTGGCCGTAGATGTCGGCGTCGAGCACGCCCACGGACAGGCCGCGGTCGGCCAGCGCGGCGGCCAGGTTCACCGTGACGCTGGACTTGCCGACGCCGCCCTTGCCGGAGGCGACGGCGTACACGCGCGTCAGGTTGCCCGGCTTGGAGAACGGGATCTCCGGTTCGGCGCGGTCGCCGCGGAGCATCTTGCGGAGCGCGGTGCGCTGCTCGTCGTTCATCACGTCCAGCTCGACGCGGACCTCGCCGACGCCGGGGACGTCGGACACGGCGGCGACCACCCGGTCGCTGATCTCGCCCTTGAGCGGGCACCCGGACGTCGTGAGGAAGACCCCGACGTCGACGGTGCCGTCGTCGGCGACGGCGACCGATTTGACCATGTTCAGGTCGGTGATGGGGCGGCCGATCTCCGGATCGGACACCTTGCTCAGCGCCGAACGGACGGCGGCCTCGGTGGGGGTGCCTACAATGCTCACGACTTCCAGGGTAGTGGTCTCGACTTCGGGGGTTCGGAGCAGGCGTGGCGGAGCCGGCGGATCCGGTGCGGCTCGCCGACGACGACGAGACGCCTAGCGGGCCGGCGTCCTGGTGGCCGGCGCGCGGTTCGGCGCCGACTTCTTCGGGGTGGCCTTCGGTTGCGGAGCCGGCTGCTGCGGGCCGATTCCCGGCGGCAGGCACAGTGCGCCCAGGCAGTGCTGCGGGGGCGGGGTGGACTTGGGCGACGGTGAGCTCGGCGAGGTGGACTTGTCGTCCTTCTCGTCCTTCTTCTTGTCGTCCTTCTTCCTGTCCTTGTCTTTCTTGTCCTTGTCGTTCTCCGCGGGAGCGTGGCTCATCTCCGGGATGCCGTTGGTCGGGATCACACCGGTGGCGTAGGCGGCGGCCCAGCCGAGGACGTTGTTCACGTACGGCATGGAGCGGTTGTAGCGGAGCACCGCGCCGACCTTGTTGCTGTCGGCCATGATGTCGGTGACCCCGGCGCACAGGTACCGACCGGCCGAGTAGGTGGCATCGAAGATGTTGTCCGGATCGGCCTTTCCGTCGCCGTTCGCGTCGCTGCCCCACGCCTTCCAGGTGCTCGGGATGAACTGCATCGGGCCCATCGCGCGGTCGTGCCGCGGGTCGCCGTCCCAGCGTCCGCCGTCGGTGTCGGTGATCACCTCGTTGCCGGCCAGCGAGCCGTCGAGCACCGGCCCGCGGATCTTGGTCCTGGTGTCGCCGTATTCGTTGACGTTGCCGCCGCCCGCGTGACCGGACTCGATGCGGCCGATGCCGGCGAGCAGGAACCAGGGGAGCTTGCACTGCGGGCTCTCGGCGGCCACGCGGGTGGCTGCCAGCTTGTAGGCCTGCAGCACCACGCCGGGGATGCCCAGCGGGCCGTTGGGCAGGTTCGCGGCGATCCGGAACTGCGGATCGACCGCGGGTGCGGCCGTCGCCGCCGGCGGGGCGAATCCGTACAGGGCGGGCGCCTGCGCCGGGACCGCCTGCGCGATCGCGGACTGGTCGGCGCCCTGAGCCGCATCGACGACTGTCACACCGTTCCCGGATCCCGGATGCGCGACGGTACTGGCGGTGGCGCCGGTGAGCATGGCTGCGGCGACGGCCGTGACACCGGTGGTGACGACGACGCCGCGCCACGGGACGAACCCGGTGCGGCGGGTGCCCTGCCGCGAGAACTTGATCCCCATCGGTTCTGCTGACTCCAGTCGATGACGTGGCGCGGTCGCAGGACTCTTGCCGACCCCTGCGACCGCAGACTGTGATCTACCATACCCTGCGGTAAGGTCGTGGGTCACACTACTGGCGATCCGCCTCCGGGGCGGCTTTGCCGTCGTCGCCGGGCGAGGAACGGGAGCCGAGCCGCTCGACCAAGTCGTCGAGCAGATCGTCGAGTTCGCGGCGCAGGTAGTCGCGGGTCACGGTCTCGCCGACGGCCAGGCGGACGGCGGCGAGCTCACGGGCCAGGAACTCGGTGTCGGACTTGGTCTGCGCGGCACGACGACGATCCTCGTCCAGCGACACCTTGTCCCGGTTCTCCTGGCGGTTCTGCGCCAGCAGGATCAGCGGCGCGGCGTAGGCGGCCTGGGTGGAGAACGCCAGGTTCAGCAGGATGAACGGGTAGGGGTCCCAACCGAAGGTGAAGACGCCGAGGTTGAGGAAGATCCAGACCACCACGACGATGGTCTGGATGGCCAGATACGAGCCGGTGCCGAGGAACCGGGCGACCCGTTCGGCGTAGATGCCGACGACGTCGGCATCGATGCCGCTGCCGAAGCGACGCCGGCCCCCGCTGGGGGTGTCGAGGCGGCGGGGGGTCATCGCCGCGGGCTCCTGTCGACTGCGTCGTTCCCCAACTGCATCTCCGGTTCCTGTTCGCGCCAGTCGCGGGGGAGGACGGCGTCGAGCAGATCGTCCACGGCCACCGCTCCGAGCAGGTGTCCGTTCTCGTCCACCACCGGCCCGAGCACCAGGTTATAGGTCGCGAAGAAGCGCGTCATGTCCTCCAGGGAGGCGTCGGGGGTCAGGCGGGGGATGTCGTCGTCGAGCACGCCGACCACCAGGTTGGCCGGAGGCTCGCGCAACAGCGCCTGTGTGTGCACCGCCCCCAGGAACTTGCCGGTGGGCGTGCTGGTCGGCGGACGCACGACGAGGACCATCGTCGCGGTGGCCGACGGGATGTCCGGGTTCGCGATGCGCGCGAGCGCCTCGGCGACGGTCGCGCCGGCCGAGACGATGATCGGTTCGGGCGTCATCACACCGCCCGCGGTGTCCGGCGAGTGCAGCAGGAGGCGGCGGACCGGCTCGGACTCCTCGGGATCCATCCGGGACAGCAGTGCCTCGGCTTCGGCACGCGGGAGCTCGCCGAGGAGGTCGGCGACGTCGTCGGGATCCATCGCCTCCAGCACATCGGCGGCCCGCGACGGCTTCAGCGAGGCCAGCATCGCGGTCTGCTCGACCGTGGACATCTCCTGCAGCACGTCGGCCAGCCGCTCGTTGTCGAGGGCGGCGGCCAGTTGCTCGCGCCGCTGGTCGGGGAGTTCGCGCAGCGCGCTGGCGACGTCGGCCGGCCGCATCCCCTCGAACTGGGTCAGTGCCAGTTCCACGCCGTGCCCGGGTCGGTTCAGGTTCAGGGCGGTCAGCCCGCGCACGTTGTTCCAGGGCACGACCACGGTCTCGCCTCGCCGGCGCAGGCCCTTGCGCATCGTCCGCAGCGCGACGCGGCTGATCACGAAGTCGAGCGCGCGGGCCCGTTCGATCTCCAGGTCGACGATCTCCAGGTCCATCCCGTGCACCTCCGGGTGGTCCGGATCGTCGGTCTGCACACGGCTTTCCAGGATCTGGCCGATCGCCAGGGCTTCGTTCGGCCGCACCTGGAGCTTGCGCATGTTGATCCGGCCGGTGGTCAGCGTGACGGCGTCGGCGTCGATGTTGGTGACCCGGCCCATCGGCACGAAGATGCGGCGGCGGGTGGCGGCGAGCTCGACGGCCAGGCCCAGTGCCCGGGGGCGGCGGCCCGGCAGATGCATGGACACCACGACGTCGCGCACGCGCCCGATCGACTCGCCGTCCGGGCCGAGGACCACGAGACCGACTAATCTGGCGACGAAGACCTTGAGCGTGGGCGTCATGCCTCAAGGGTAGAAGCCCCGCCCACGGTCAAAACGAGAGAACCCGTCCCACAGGGGGAGACATGACTCAGCCGATCCGCCCGACTCCGGGCCTGCCGACCAAACCCACCGGGTGGCCGGTCGGCTCGTACGAGACCTACGAACAGGCGCAGAAGGCCGTCGATCACCTGTCCGACAACCAGTTCCACGTCGAGAAGCTGACCATCGTGGGTGTGGACCTGATGCAGGTCGAGCGCGTCGTCGGCCGACTGACGTGGGGCAAGGTGCTCGGTGGCGGGATCGCGTCGGGTGCGTGGTTCGGTCTGTTCGTGGGCCTGATCATCAGCATCTTCGTCGGCGGCGACTTCTGGGCGCCGATCGTCTTCTGCGTGGTGGCCGGTGTGGTCTTCGGGATCATCAGCGCGGCGATTCCGTACGCGGCGACGCGCGGCCAGCGTGACTTCGCCTCGACGATGCAGTTGGTCGCCGGCCGGTACGACGTCCTCTGCGATCCCGGAAGCGCCGAACAGGCCCGCGACATGCTGGCCAAGCTGTCGCTGTAACACCTTCTCGCGCAATGACTCTCGCGCAGCACCCGGCTTCGGTCGGGTGCTGTCCGCGTTCCTGACCAGCGGTGACACTCCGCGTAGCGCAAATGTGCGCTGTGTCACCGGGACAGTAGGTTAACGTTAGCCCCGCATGAGATTCACAGGCTGCGTTAAGGCGCGCCGGTGGTGACCACCATGGTTCAGGAGGCGTTTGGCGCGATGGGCTCAGAGGAATTCTCCGGACGACGTCGACGGCGGCGTCTGCGAACCCGGCTCGCGGCCGCGGCAGCGACCACCGTGGTGCTTGCGCCCGCGCTGGTGGCGTGCAGCGCCGGATACACGCAGGGCGTCATCAACATCTATGCGCCCGCGGACGGTGCGGGCGAGATCACCGCCCGCGCGGCGATCTGCTCCAAGGAGTCGGGCGGCGAGTACGAGGCCAAGGTCACGGTCCTGCCGAAGGACGCCGACGGTCAGCGCCTCCAGCTGGCCCGACGGCTCGCCGGCAACGACAAGGGCCTGGACGTGATGGCCATGGACGTGGTGTGGACCGCCGAGTTCGCCAACGCGGGCTGGATCGTGCCGGTGCCGGAGGCGCTCGCCGCGCAGGTGCAGGACACCAACCTCGCCGGCCCGGTCGAGACCGCCATGTGGAAGCGTCCGGACGACGACGCGCCCCGCCTGTACGCGCTGCCGATCTGGACCAATACCCAGCTGCTGTGGTTCCGGCCGGACGCGCTGAAGCAGTACCTGGGTGCTCGGGCGACCGCACCCAAGACCTGGGACCAGATGGTGGCCGACTCCGAGGAGATCTTCCGCCAGAACCCGGGCGGCCCGACCAAGATCATGGTGCAGGGCAGCCAGTACGAGGGCCTGATGGTCTGGTTCAACTCGGTGCTGCAGAGCGCCGGCGGGAACATCCTCGATCCCGACGATCCGTCCAAGCAGACCCTCAACGACACTCCCGAGCATCGCGAGGCGACGCTGACCGCACTGCGCATTCTGAAGCAGGTCGCCACTTACCCGGGCGCGGATCCGTCGATCACCAACTCGAACGAGGGCACCGCCCGCGACGGGATGGAGAAGGGTGAGGCGTCGTTCCAGGTCAACTGGCCGTTCGTGTTCCAGTCGGCGCGCCAGAACGGCGCCACCGGCGACGTGCCCTTCCTCAAGGACATCCTCGCGCCGTACAGCGACAAGATCCTGGACGAGGAGAACCCGCCGACGGCGGAGGAACTGGTGCCGATCAACCGGGTCGTGCGCACCGTCTTCGATTTCGCCCCGTATCCGGCCGTGTCCGAGGACAAGCCCGCCAAGTCGACGCTGGGTGGCCTGAACATCGCCGTCGCGTCCACGTCGCAGCAGCCGGAGCTCGCTTCGAAGGTGGCCACGTGCCTGACGAGCAAGGATGCCCAGCGCGTGTACGCCCTGGAGGGTGCACTGCCGCCGACGGTCGAATCACTGTACGACGAGGCCGACTTCAAGGTCGCGTACCCGATGGGCGACGACATCCGGCTCCAGCTGACCGAGGAGCACGTGGCACCGCGCCCGGCGACCCCGCAGTACCAGGCGGTGTCCACCCTGGTCACGGCCACGCTGAGTCCGGTGGGCCAGTGGGACCCGGAGACCAAGGTCGACGAACTGGCTGAACAAGTGCAGAAGGCCATCGACGGGGAGGGGATCATCCCATGACCACCGGTGATGACGAACATCGCCCGGGCGAACCGGTCCCGCCCGTCCACTCGGACGTGTGGGTGCCGCCGGAGAAGCTGGGCAGGCCGGGCCCGACCCCGGCCGCGGGTGCCCCCGGAGTGCCGCCGGTGCCCCCGGTTCCCGAACGCGGACCCGTCTCCGAAGGCGCCGGCGGACCGGTGCTCGAACCGCAGCAGCGTCGTCCGGCGCCGCCGGTGAGCGCCGCCGCGACGGGCGCGGCGACCGACCTGCTCGATCCGGCCCCGGCCGCGCCGGCGAAGACCGGCAAGCCCACGGGGAAGGCGACCGAGCGGCGGGCGGGGGAACGTCGTCTGGCGTACCTGCTGGTGGCTCCCGCGGCGCTCGTCATGTTGCTGGTCACCGGTTACCCGATCATCTACGCCTTCTGGCTGTCGCTGAACCGGGCCACGTTGACCGCACCGGACGAGAGCGAGTTCGTCTGGTTCTCCAACTACGCGACCGTGCTCACCGACGGCTACTGGTGGAACGCACTGTGGGTCACGGTGTTCATCACCGTGGTGTCGGTGGCCATCGAGCTGGTGCTCGGCATGGCGATCGCTCTGGTGATGCACCGGACGATCTTCGGCAAGGGCACTATCCGCACGGTGGTGCTGATCCCGTACGGCATCGTGACCGTCGCCGCGGCGTTCTCCTGGTACTACGCGTGGACGCCGGGCACGGGCTATCTGGCGAATCTCTTCCTGCCCGACGGCTACGACCCGCTCACCCATCACTGGTCGTCGATGTTCATCATCATCTTGGCCGAGGTCTGGAAGACGACGCCGTTCATGGCGCTGCTGCTGCTCGCCGGCCTGGCCCTGGTGCCCGACGACCTGCTGAAGGCCGCTCAGGTCGACGGAGCCGGTCCGTGGACGCGCCTGTTCAAGATCACGCTGCCGATGATGAAGGCGGCGATCCTGGTGGCGCTGCTGTTCCGCACGCTCGACGCCTTCCGGATCTTCGACAACATCTACATCCTGACCAAGGGCAACCACGACACCGGTTCGGTCTCCATGCTCGGCTACAACAACCTGTTCAAGGCGTTCAACCTGGGCATCGGTTCGGCCATCAGCATCCTGATCTTCCTGTGCGTGGCGATCATCGCGTTCATCTTCATCAAGCTGTTCGGCGCCGCCGCGCCCGGCTCCGACAACGAGGGGAGGTAGCCGGACATGAGCAGCACGGTCAATCGCCGCGTCGGGTGGTCCGTCGTCAACCTGCTGGTGGTGCTGTACGCGATCATCCCGCTGTGGTGGATCATCAGCCTCTCGTTCAAGCCGCCCGGCAGCGTCACCGACGGGAACTTCATTCCCCGGCAGTGGACGCTGGACAACTACAAGTCCATCTTCGAGACCAGCATGTTCACCTCCGCGCTGATCAACTCGATCGGCGTCGGGCTGCTCACCACGCTGGTCGCGGTGGTGCTGGGCACCATGGCCGCGTACGCGGTGGCCCGGTTGGAGTTCCGCGGAAAGAAGCTGCTCGTCGGCGTCGCGCTGCTGATCGCGATGTTCCCGCAGATCTCACTGGTCACGCCGCTGTTCAACATCGAGCGCCGGCTGGGCATCTTCGACACCTGGGTCGGCCTGATCATCCCCTACACCGCCTTCGCACTTCCACTGGCGATCTACACCCTCTCGGCGTTCTTCCGGGAGATCCCGTGGGATCTGGAGAAGGCCGCCATGATGGACGGCGCGACGCAGGCGCAGGCATTCCGCCGGGTGATCGTGCCGCTGGCCGCGCCGGGAGTGGTGACCGCCGCGATCCTGGTGTTCATCTTCGCCTGGAACGATCTGCTCCTGGCGCTCTCGCTGACTTCGACCGAACGCGCCGTCACGGCCCCGGTCGCGATCAGCCAGTTCACCGGTGCCAGTCAGTTCGAGGAACCCACCGGGTCGATCGCCGCGGCCGCCGTGGTGATCACCATTCCGATCATCATCTTCGTGCTCTTCTTCCAACGTCGTATCGTGGCCGGTTTGACCTCCGGCGCGGTGAAGGGATAACCCATGGCCGACATCGTTCTGGACAACGTCTCCAAGCAGTACCCGGACGGCTCGACGGCGGTGCAGGGGGTGAACCTGCACATCGCCGACGGTGAGTTCGTCATCCTGGTGGGCCCGTCGGGCTGCGGCAAGTCGACGACGCTGAACATGATCGCCGGACTGGAGGACATCTCCGGCGGCACCCTGTCCATCGGAGGGCAGGTGATGAACGACGTCGCACCGAAGGACCGCGACATCGCGATGGTGTTCCAGAGCTATGCGCTCTATCCGCACATGACCGTGCGCGAGAACATCGCCTTCCCGCTGACGTTGCAGAAGTTGCCGAAGGCGGAGATCGCCGAGAAGGTGGCGCAGGCCTCCCGGATCCTGGATCTCGACGAGTACCTCGACCGCAAGCCGGCCAATCTCTCGGGCGGTCAGCGGCAGCGCGTGGCCATGGGACGAGCGATCGTCCGACATCCCAGGGCCTTCCTGATGGACGAGCCGCTCTCGAACCTCGATGCGAAGCTGCGCGTGCAGATGCGCACCGAGATCGCCGAGTTGCAGAATCGACTGGGCGTCACCACCGTGTACGTCACGCACGACCAGACCGAGGCGATGACGCTCGGTGACCGCGTCGTGGTGATGCGCGGCGGCGTGGTGCAGCAGGTCGGCGCTCCGCAGGAGCTGTACGACCGTCCGGTGAACTTGTTCGTGGCCGGCTTCATCGGCTCGCCGGCGATGAACTTCATCCCGGGCCGCTTGACCCAGCAGGGCATCGACTCGGCCGTCGGCCACATCGATCTGCCCGACTACGCGCAGATCGTGGCCAACGCGCAGCGCGCCGGCTGCAAGGGCGAGGTGCTGGTGGGCGTGCGGCCCGAGCACCTCGCGGATGCCACGCAGATGGAGCCGGACCGGCTGTCGATCATGACGACCTTCGAGGCCACGGTCGACATCGTCGAGTCGATGGGCTCGGACAAGTACTACTACTTCACCCTGGACGCTCCGGGACAGGCCGCGGATCTGCTCAATCAGCTCGCCGAAGATCTGGGCGCCACGACCTCCGGCGGCCAGAAGGTGGCGCGGCTGCTCCCGTATACGCAGGTACCGCGCGGTGGCACCCTGCAGCTGGCGATGGAGCCACGGCTGCTGCACGTCTTCGACACCGAGACGGGGCAGTCGCTGCGCTGACCGCGGTAGGCGATACTCGACGGGTGAGCTCAGTTCCCGACATCGTCACCGCGCACCTGATCGAGGCGATCGGCACCCCGCCGCAGAAGGCGAGCGTGACTTTCCTCGGCGTCGAACCCATCGACGTGCTGAGGTTCGCGGACGGCGGAGACGTGGTGTTCGCGACGGTCGGCTGTGCGCGGCATCCGATGCACGATCCGTCGGATCCGGCCCCCGACCCGGTGCGCGGGCCGCGCGCGGAACTGGTGGTGCGCCTGACACCCGCCGTGGCGTTGGCGGGCCTGCACAAGTCGTTGGCGACGGTCGCGGCGGCGCCCGCGGTGGAGGGGCTGATCCTGGGCGAGGATTCGCTGATCGATCTGCAGGAGCCGCTGTGGGGCGGCGCCGTCTGCTCAGCACTGCTGCTCTCGGCGGACTCCGGTGTCGAAGACCTGCCGCTGGATCCGCCGAGCGACCCGGTGCGCTTTCTGCGTGCCGTCCCGATCACGGCCAACGAGGCCGCGTGGGTGCGCCTCAAGGGCGCCGCGGCCCTGCGCGAGGCCTGGGCCGAGGCCGCGGTGGACGTCACCGACCCCACGCGCGGCGGAGTGACCCCGACCTAGTGCCCCGTGTCACCACCCGCGGCGCGGGCAAGGCTTCGACACGAGCTCCTTCGTCGCTCGGCTCACCCATCGGGTTCGGCGACGTCGCCCCGGGTGTGAGCGGGGCTATCCGCGGATCCGCACGCTGAGCGCGCCGATCCGCGGACAGCGACGATGCTCGGGAGCGAGTCACGATTCGGGCGATGTGCCGTGAGTACTCGGTCCGCATGGGAGTCGGGACGGTGACGACCTCGCTGAGCCCTCCGCAAGATCTGGATGTTGTGGTCGATCTCGGGGCGAGCAGAGGACTGCCGAAGCGAGGTCGTCACCGTCGCGGACCCCACGAAGCGAACCGAGCAAACGGCTACAACCACTTATGCCGGTGCAACGTCCGCCACAGCAGAAAACACACCGACCCCATGATCAGCAGGATCACCGGGTAGGAGAAGTCCCAGTCGAGCTCGGGCATGAACTCGAAGTTCATGCCGTAGATGCCGGCGATCATGGTGGGCACCGCGGCGAGGGCGGCCCACGACGAGATCTTGCGCATGTCGGTGCTCTGCTGGATGTTCACTTTTGTGGCCGCGGCCTGCAGCAGCGAGCTGAGCCGCTCGTCGTACTCGTTCACCATGTCGATCACGGTGCTCAGGTGGTCGGCGACGTCGCGGAAGTGGCGGCGGATCTCCTCTTCGCGGTGTCCGCCGATCAGGTCGGAGTGATGTTCGATGTGCCGGGCGAGCGGTGCGTGCTGGTGCCCGGACAGCCAGGCGAGCGGCCCGGAGAGCGGAACCACGGCGCGCCGGAGTTCCAGCACCTCGCGTTTGAACAGGTACACGACATCGATGTCGAGGTCTGCGGTCGAGACGGCGAAGACGCGTTCTTCGAGGTCGTCGACGTCGGACTGCATCGCCTCGACCACCTCGACGTAGGTGTCCACCACGTGGTCGGCGATGTTGTGCACCACCGCCGCCGGCCCGTACGCGAGTGCGGTGGGGCGTGCTTCGAGTGCGGCGCGCACGCCCGCGAGCGCGGTGTGATCGCCGTGCCGGACGGTGATCACGAAGTCCTTGCTCGAGATCACCATGATCTCGCCGCCGTCGACGACGTCGTTGGCCCGGTCCAGGCTGTCGTTGTCGACGTAGTGCATGGAGCGCAGGACCAGGAAGACGACGCCGTCGTACAGTTCGAGTTTGGGGCGCTGGTGGGCGTGCACCAGGTCTTCGACCACCAGGTGGTGGAGGCCGAAGACCTCGGCGACCGCGGTCATCTGGTCTTCGGTGGGCGCGAGGAGGCCGAGCCAGACGAAGCCTTCGCCGGTGTCGCGGACGTGACGGTAGGCCGCGGTGTAGTCGTCGTGTCCGGGCTGCCGGATGCCGTCGACGTAGACGGCGCAGTCGACGACGGCGGAGGATCCGGGGGACGGTGAGCGCACGCCGCGATCGTATCGGCTCGACGGGGCCGGGTGCGTGGTCTCAGACACTAGACTCGCCACCGTGCCCTTCGACCTCGCCGTCTATACGACGACGGCCATCACGCTGATCGTGATCATGGATCCGCCCGGTCAGATCCCGATCTTCCTTTCGCTGGTCGGGCGGCGCTCGCCGGAGTACCGGAGGCGTGCGGCCTGGCAGGCGCCGCTGGTGTCACTGTTCGTGATCGCCGTGTTCGCCGTGGCCGGGCGGGCGATCCTGGGCTACCTGCACGTGTCCATCCCGGCTTTGCAAGGCGCCGGCGGACTGCTCCTCCTCTTGGTGGCGCTGCAGCTCTTGACCGGGACCGGGGCGTCCACGGCCCCGGAGTCCGACGACGAGGTGAACGTGGCTCTGGTGCCGTTGGGGACTCCGCTGCTGGCCGGGCCGGGGGCGATCGCCGCGGTGATCGTCGCGGTCGGGGAGGCCCACGGGGAGGCCGGCGCCTATGTGGCGATCGGGGCGGGCATCGTGACCGCGCATCTCGTGGTCTTCCTGGCCCTCCTGTTCGCCGAGCCGGTGATCAAGGTGCTCAAGATCAGCGGCATCACGCTGTTGGCCAAGATCGCCGGCCTGCTGCTGGCGGCGATCGCGGTGCAGTTGATGGCGACCTCGGTGATGGGCTTCGTGACCGACTACGGTGGTCTCCGATGAGTCATCCTCTGCGCCTGCTGATCTCGTGCGTGATCGTCGTGACCACGGTCCTCGGCCTCACGGCCTGTGGCGATGACGCGCCGCCGCCGCTGCTGATCGGTTCGTCCGACGATCCCGCCATGCGGGCCGCGGCCGCGGTCTATGCGGCCGGACTCACTCGGGCGGGGACCCCGGCGACCACTGCGGGTGCGCCCGTCGGATCAGACGCGAAACTGATGGAATCGATCACCACCGGCGAGGTGGACTTGTTCCCGGCGTTCACCGGAGATCTGCTTACCCAGCTGTCGGCGCACCCGTCCGCGATGGCCGGGGAGGAGCTGCTGGCGGAGGTGGCGCGGGCGCTGCCGCAGGGCGTCGCGGTCGGGGACCCGACGGGGGTGAGCAACCGCCCGCAGCTGGTCGTCTCGTCGGAGTTGCGGGAGCGGTACGGCGTCGCCACGCTGCAGGACTGCGCAGCGTTCCCGCCGGGGTTGCCGCTGGTCGTCGTCGACCACGACCTTCCGGAGCAGACGCTGTCGGCTTTCGAGGTGTGCCGGCCGGGACCGGTGGAGCGAGTCGACGACGTGCAGGCGGTGTTGAACCGGGTGCTCACGGGACAGGCGCTCGGAGTGCTGCCCGCGCTGGAGACCGCGGGGGCGGCCGAGGTGCACGGCATCTCGGCGCTCAAGTCCGACGGCGCACCTCGTGCGCAGGACTTGGTTCCGGTCTACCGCAGTGCTGCCCTGGGGAAGTCGGCACTCCGGGCGCTCGGGCGGATCGCCGGGGAGCTGAGCACCGCCGATCTGGCCGCAATGGCCGACCGGGTGGCGAACGGCGAGGACCCCGGCGCGGTGGCTGCCGGATGGTTCGGAGACGGACACTCCTGAGCGAACTAGTGACACGGTGGTCCGAATGCCGCGTACCGAGCGTGATGCGTGTCACAGTGTGATCCATGTCAGCTCCGAGCTTCGCGCCGGCCGGGCAGACATCTCCATCAACGGCACCTATTGGGGCGGCGCGGCGCTCGGCGCGGTCGCCAACATGTTCCTGCTGAACACCGCCGACTTCCCGGTGGACTGGGGCTGGCGCATCGGGTTCTTCATCGGCCCGGTGATCGGCATCCTCGTCATCTTCGTCCGGCGCACACTCCCGGAGAGCCCGCGCTGGCAGATGACGCACGGCCGGCTGGACGAGGCCGAAGCGATGGTCGACCAGCTCGAAGACACCGTCACCGAGCACATGCGGGAACAGAAGGTGGATCCGACGTGGACCCTGCCCCGCGGTGAGCGCGGACACCGAGGTCGCCGTCAGGAACGTTCCGCAGGCCACGGCCCGGCAGATCCTGCACATTCTGTTCCGCCAGTACCCGCGCCGAACGCTCGTCGGCGCGACGATGATGATCACGCAGTCGTTCCTGTACAACGCGATCTTCTTCACCTACGCGCTGGTCTTGCAGAACTTCTACGGCACCACCCCGGCGTCGACGCAGTACTACTTCTTCCCGTTCGCGATCGGCAATCTGCTCGGGCCGCTGCTCTTGGGCAGGCTGTTCGACACGTGGGGGCGGCGGCAGATGATCCTGCTGACGTACGGTCTGGGGGGCGTCACGCTCGCGGTGTCGGCGGGGCTGTTCCACGCGGGCGTGCTGAACGCGCTGACCCAGACGATCCTGTGGTGTATCGCCTTCTTCTTCGCCTCGGCGGGGGCCTCGAGCGCATATCTGACGGTCTCGGAGGTGTTCCCGCTGGAGATCCGGAGCCAGGTGATCAGCTACTTCTTCTCCGTCGCCCAGGTGTTCGGCGCCCTGGGGCCGGTGATCTTCGGCGCGATGATCGGTGCGGGGACGTCCCGGGGTCCGCTGGCGGTGGGCTACTACTTCGGCGCCGGCATGATGATCGCCGGCGGGCTCATCGCGTTCGTCTGGGGCATCGACGCGGCCGGCAAGTCGCTCGAGAACATCACCACGCCTCTCGGGGTGGAGAGAAAGCAGACCGCGGCGCCCGCACCCGATTGACTACCGGATGCGCGCGCCGCGGACGCACTGGGTCACCCGATGCGGGAGAGCGCGAGTTTGGTCACCTTGGCGGTGATCCCCTGATACCAGGAGCCCACCAGGCGCACACCGAGGTCGATCACCTTGGCGTCCGCGCCGACCAGCACCCGGCCGTTCTCCTTCTCGACGGCGCGCAGAATGATCTGCGCCGCCTTCGCTGCGGAGGTGCGGGCGAGGTACTTGTCGAAGAACTCGGCCGATGCCTTCTGGTCGTGGCTGCCCGACGTGGTCGCGTTCCGGGCGACGGCGGTCTTGATGCCGCCGGGGTGTACGCAGGTGACCTTGACCTCGGGGTGGTCGAGGAGCATCTCCTGGCGCAGGGCTTCGGTGAAGCCGCGGACGGCGAACTTGGCCGAGTTGTAGGCGCTCTGGCCGGGCTCGGCGAGCAGGCCGAACAGCGACGAGATGTTGACGATGGCGCCGTCGCCGGAGGCGATGATGTGCGGCAGGAACGCCTTGGTGCCGTTCACGACGCCCCAGTAGTCGACGTCCATGATGCGTTCGATGTCTTTGAACTCCATCGTCTCGACCTCGCCGTGGTGGGCGATGCCGGCGTTGTTGACGACGGCGTTCACCCGGCCGAAGTGTTCGGCGACGGTGTCGGCGTAGGTCAGCACGGCCTCTCGCTCGGCGACGTTGAGCAGCTGGCTGTGCACCTGCGCACCCGACTCCTTCACCAGGCGTTCGGTCGTGGCCAGGCCGTCCGGATCGACGTCGGAGATGGCGACCTTGGCGCCGCGCTTGGCGGCGGCGAGGGCGAGTTCGCGGCCGATTCCCGAGCCGGCGCCGGTGATCACGACGACCTTGTCGCGGAAGTCTTTCATATGAGTGTCCTTTGTTCTGTATGGAGGTTCAGACGGTGGCCGGAGCGGGCTCGGCGGCGGCCGGGGTGTCGGTGGGGGCGGACGTCGCGACGTCGTACGCGGCGATGTCGAAGCGCCGGGTGGCGTTGCGGAAGTCGAAGGTGAACCCGGGCCACAGCGTGGTGATGTTGCCGTTGGCGTCCTTGTACCAGGACGAGCAGCCGCCGTTGACCCACACGCTGCGGCGCAGCTTGCGCTGGATGCCGGCGTTGTAGCGTTGCTGCGCGTCGAGGGTGACGTCGGTGCGCGTGATGCCGGCCGCCGCGGTCTTCTTCAGGTAGTCGACCAGGTAGTTCAGCTGAGACTCGATCATGTAGACCATCGAGGTGTGGCCGAGGCCGGTGGACGGTCCGATCAGCAGCATCAGGTTCGGAAAGCCGTGGACGAAGGCGCCCTTGTAGCCCTGCATGCCGATCTCGTCCCATACCTGGGCCAGACTGCGGCCGTCGGCGCCGATGATCGCGTCGAACACGGGGGAGTCGGTCACGTGGAATCCGGTGGCGACCACGATCACGTCCACCGGATGTTCGGCGCCGTCGGCGGTGACGATTGTGTCGGCGGTGATGCGCTCGATGCCGGTGGTGACGAGGTCGACGTTCGGCCGATCCAGAGCGGGGTACCAGTCGTTGGACTTGAGGATCCGCTTGCAGCCCACCGCGAAGGTCGGCGTCACCTGCTTGCGCAGTTCCGGGTCGCGGATGCCTCGGAAGATGTTGGCGCGGCAGAGCGCCTCCACCGGCTTGAGGGCCTTGGGCGCGTAGGTCATGCCCGCGGCGACGGTCTCGTTGGCGGTGTAGATGGCGCCCCGGACCAGGTTCTGCAGGCCGGGGACGTTCTTGAAGGCCCAGTTCTCGGCGGGCAGGTAGGGTCGCTCGGTACGCGGGACGATCCACGGCGCGGTGCGCTGGTACACCTCCAGGTGACCGGCGATCTTCGCCAGTTCGGGAACGAGCTGAATGGCCGAGGCGCCGGTGCCGATCACCGCCACGCGCTTGCCGGCGAAGTCGTAGTCGGCGTCCCAGCGCGCGGAGTGCACCACCCTTCCGGCGAACGAGTCGATGCCCTCGATATCGGGCAGGTTGGGCTCACACAGCGGGCCGATCGCGCCGACGAGGTGGCGAGCGGTGACCCGGCCGGCTTCGCCGTCGCGTTCGAAGTCGACTGTCCAGCGTCCGGCGGCCTCGTCCCAGGCGGCACGGGTCACTTCGGTGCCGAACCAGGTCTTGGCGCCGATGCCGTGCTCGGCGGCGACGTCGTTGATGTACCGGTGGATCTCCTCCTGGTGAGAGTAGGAGCGGCTCCAGCCCGGGTTCAGTGCGAACGAGTACGAGTACAGGTGCGACGGGACGTCGCATGCCGCACCGGGGTAGGTGTTGTCGCGCCAGGTGCCGCCGAAGTCGGTGCCGCGGTCGAGGACCAGGAAGTCGTCGAAGCCGTGCTGTTGGGCTTTGATCGCGGCGCCGAGCCCGGAGAAGCCGGCCCCGATGATGGCGATCTCTACATCGCGTGTTGTCATGGTGCTCACAGTAGAGACTTACTGACAGAGCGTCAATAGTTGTTGAGAAGCTGCCAATAGTCGCTTACGGTGGTCGCATGACGACGTACGACGACGAGGCGCCCGCCGCGCACAGCCTTTCGGCGAAGGGCCGTCGCCGTCGCATGAGCCCCGCGGAGCGGCGGCGCCAGCTGCTCGATCTCGGGCTCGCCCTCAGCAGGGAGCTGCGGCCGGAGGACGTCACCATGGACGCGGTCGCGGAGGCGGCCGGGGTATCCCGGGGCCTGATGTTCCATTACTTCGAGTCCAAGCAGGACTTTCAGTTGGCGATTCTGCGGGAGCAGGGTGATGAGATGCTCGCGTTGACCCGTCCGCCCGCGGGTCT
The DNA here is from genome assembly GCF_002993285.1 of Gordonia iterans. Taxonomy (NCBI): domain Bacteria; kingdom Bacillati; phylum Actinomycetota; class Actinomycetes; order Mycobacteriales; family Gordoniaceae; genus Gordonia; species Gordonia iterans. The sequence continues at coordinate 1,595,572 of NZ_CP027433.1, forward strand.
TGACGATCCCGCCGAGATCGCGGCGGCCGCGCTCGCCGCCTACGTCGAGTACGTGGAGGTGAACCCGACCGCGTACGCCTCGGTGCTGCGCGGGGCGCTCAGCGCCGATCCGAAGATGCGGGCGGTGACCGAGGAGACCCGGGCCGCGGTGGCTCGCCGGGTGCTCGCCTTCGCCCCGGCGATGGGCATCGAAGTGACGCCCACGGTCGAAGCGGCGGTGCTGGGATGGATCGCGTTCGTCGAGGACGTCATGACCCGGTGGATCGCCGACCCGGTGATGAGCCGTGATCAGGTGCTCGCCCTGATCACGTCGTCGCTGCTGGCGCTCGCCGGCGCCGCCGCCTCCGTCGACGCGTAGGGCCCGCACACGGATCGAGCGGAGCCGAGGGATCTCGACTCCGCTCGATCAGCGAGGACTGCTCGATCAGCGAGGGACTGCTCGATCAGCGAGGTGTCAGCTGAAGGCCTCGTCGATGATCTCGGCCTGCTCCACCGCGTGCACCTTCGACGAGCCCGACGACGGCGCCGACATCGGTCGGCGCGAGATCCGCCGCAGGCCCGAGAGCAGATCGGGAAGCAGGTCCGGCAGCCACAGTCCCAGGAACGGCCACGGACCCTGGTTGGCCGGCTCCTCCTGAACCCACACGAAGTCCTTCGCGTTCGGGTACTGCGACAGGGTACGGGCCAGCCGGCGGTGCGGCACCGGGTGCAGCTGCTCGATCCGGACGATCGCGATGTCGCTGCGATCGTCCTTCTTGGCGCGAGCAGCCAGTTCCCAGTAGAGCTTGCCGGACACCAGCAGGACGCGCTCGACACCGGCGCGGTCGAGCTGGCTGCCCTCGCCCTTGAAGTTGCCCGCGAAGCGGGGATCGTCGCGCACCGACAGGAACTTGCCCTCGGTGAACTCATCGAGAGGCGAGACCGCGGCCTTGTTGCGGAGCATCGACTTCGGCGTGAAGACGATCAGCGGGCGGCTGATGCCGTCGTGCACGTGGCGGCGCAGCAGATGGAAGTAGCTGGCCGGGGTGGAGGGGAGCGCCACGGTCATCGACCCCTCGGCGCACAGCTGCAGGAAGCGCTCGATGCGGCCCGACGTGTGGTCCGGGCCCTGGCCCTCGTGACCGTGCGGCAGCAGCAGCACGACGTCGCTGCGCTGGCCCCACTTGGCCTCTCCCGAGCTGATGAACTCGTCGATGATCGACTGGGCCCCGTTGACGAAGTCTCCGAACTGAGCCTCCCAGAGGACCAACGCCTCGGGATTCCCGATCGCGTAGCCGTACTCGAAGCCGAGGACGGCGAACTCGCTCAGCGGGGAGTCGTAGACCAGGAAGCGGCCCGGGCCCTCGGTGGCGATGGTGTTGAGCGGGGTGTACTCCGAACCGTTCTCGCGGTCGATCAGCACCGAATGGCGCTGGGTGAAGGTGCCGCGCCGCGAGTCCTGGCCGGACAGGCGGACCGTGATGCCCTCCTCGACGAGGGTGCCGAAGGCGAGCAGCTCGGCGAAGGCCCAGTCCACGTCGCCGCCCTGCGACATCTCCAGCCGGCGTTCGAGCACCGGCTTCACCCGCGGATGCGGCGTGAAGCCCTCCGGGACGTTGGCGAAGGCCTCGCCGATCTTGGCCAGCGCGGCCTGCGGCACGGCGGTCTTCAGGTTCACCTGGAGTTCCTGGTCGGCCAGGATCGACGGCGACGGCTCTGGCCGGAACCGATCGAGCTCCTTGACCTCGACGAAGACCCGCTCCAACTGCCCCTGGTAGTCGCGCAGGGCGTCCTCGGCCTCCTTGGTGGAGATGTCGCCACGACCGATCAGCGATTCGGTGTAGCTCTTGCGGACGCTGCGGAGGCTGTCGATCACGTCGTACATGGCCGGCTGGGTCATCGACGGATCGTCGCCCTCGTTGTGTCCGCGACGGCGGTAGCAGACCAGGTCGATCACCACGTCGCGGTTGAACGCCTCGCGGTAGTCGACGGCCAGCTGAGCCGCCCACACGCAGGCCTCGGGGTCGTCGCCGTTGACGTGCAGGATCGGCGCTCCGATCATCTTGGCGACGTCGGTGCAGTACTGCGTGGACCGTGAGTACTCGGGGGCGGTGGTGAAGCCGACCTGGTTGTTGACCACGATGTGCACGGTGCCGCCGGTGCGGTAGCCCTCGAGCATCGACAGGTTGAGGGTCTCGGGCACCACGCCCTGCCCGGCGAACGCGGCGTCGCCGTGCAGCATCAGCGGGAGGATGTCGAACTGCTGCTCTACGGGCAGCATGTCCTGCTTGGCGCGGACGATGCCTTCCAGCACCGGGTCGACGGCCTCCAGGTGGCTGGGGTTGGCGGTCAGCGAGACGTTGATCTCGTTGTCGCCGAACATCTGGTAGTAGACGCCCTCGGCGCCGAGGTGGTACTTCACGTCGCCGGAGCCGTGCGCCTGCGCGTTGCCCAGATTGCCCTCGAACTCGGTGAAGATCTTGGAGTAGGGCTTGCCGACGATGTTGGCCAGCACGTTGAGGCGGCCGCGGTGCGGCATGCCGATGATGACCTCTTGCAGGCTGTGCTCGGCGCTGCGGTCGATCACCGCGTCCATCATCGGGATCACCGACTCGGCGCCCTCCAGCGAGAAGCGCTTCTGGCCGACGTACTTGGTCTGCAAGAAGGTCTCGAAGGCCTCGGCGGCGTTGAGCTTGGACAGGATGTACTTCTGCTCGGCGACCGGCGGCTTGACGTGCTTCACCTCGACCCGCTCCTGCAGCCAGCGCTGCTGTTCGGGGTCGAGGATGTGGGTGTACTCCACGCCGACGTGGCGGCAGTACGCATCGCGCAGGATCGAGAGCACGTCGCGCAGCTTCATCCGCTGCTGGCCGTGGAAGCCGCCGACGTTGAACGTGCGGTCCAGGTCCCACAGGGTGAGGCCGTAGGTCAGGACGTCGAGGTCGGGATGGGCGGCGCGGGCATCGCTCTCCATCATCAGCGGATCGGTGTCGGCCATCAGGTGGCCGCGGCTGCGGTACGCGGCGATCAACTCGAGGACGCGGGTGTTCTTGTCCACCGCGCCGGCCGGGATGTCGCGGCGCCAGCGGATCGGCTCGTACGGGATGTGGAGCGCGGTGAAGATCTCGTCCCAGAACGCGTCGTCGAGGATCAGGTGGTGGATGCGGCGCAGGAAGTCGCCGGACTCGGCGCCCTGGATGATGCGGTGGTCGTAGGTGGAGGTGAGGGTCATCACCTTGCCGACGCCGGCGTCGGCGAGCTGCTCGTCGCTGGAGCCCTGGAACTCGGCCGGGTACTCCATCGCGCCGGCGCCGATGATGGCGCCCTGGCCCGGCATCAGGCGGGGCACCGAGTGCACGGTGCCGATGGTGCCCGGGTTGGTCAGCGAGATGGTGACGCCGGAGAAGTCCTCGGCGGTCAGCTTGCCCTCGCGGGCGCGACGGACGATGTCCTCGTAGGCGGCCCAGAACTCGCCGAAGCCCATCGTCTCGCAGCCCTTGATGGCGGCGACCACCAGCGTGCGGGTGCCGCCCTTGCCCGGGAGGTCGATGGCGAGGCCGAGATTGGTGTGGGCGGGGGTGACGACGTTCGGCTTGCCGTCGATCTCGCTGAAGTGCCGGTTCAGGTTCGGGAAGTCCTTGAGGGCCTGCACGATCGCGTAGCCCAGGATGTGGGTGAAGCTGACCTTGCCGCCTCGGGTGCGCGCCAGCTGGTTGTTGATGACGATGCGGTTGTCGATCATCAGCTTGACCGGGATGGCCCGGACGCTGGTGGCGGTGGGCACCTCGAGCGAGGCGTTCATGTTCTTGACGATGGCGGCCGCGGGACCGCGGATCACCTTGGCCTCGTCCGCGACGGGATCGGCGGTCCGCTTGTTCGCGGCGGCGGTGCGGCTGACGCCGGAGGCGGCCTTGGAACCGGCGGACTGAGCGGGCGGCGCCTTGCGCGCCGCGGACTGCGGACCGCGCTCGGGCTCGGCGTCCAGGGTGAGGCCGGGCTTGGACGGCGTGGAGGCGGCGGCTTGCGCGGGCGCCTGGGCGGGGGCCGCAGTCCGTGGGGCCGGGGTCGGCTGGGCCGCTGCCTCCGGCGCGGGTGCGGCGGAGGCGGGCTCGGCCGGTGCGGCGGGAGTCGAGGAGGCGCCGCTGCCGTTGGGCTTGTAGGACTTGAGGAGTTCGTGCCAACTGGGATCGACCGATCCCGGGTCGGTCTGGAATCGTTGGTACATCTCCTCGACCAACCACTCGTTCTGCCCGTAGTCGGTCTCGGATGTCGAACTGCTCACAGCGTCGTCTCGCCTCTTAAGTGCTCGGGTGTGTTGTTCATCGCACGGCCGGCGCGCAGTCGGGAAGAACACGTGCCCGGCCAACCGTCGATGTTACGCGCCGCGCGCCGCTCTCGCCTGGTCTTGTCGACCGAACCCGGGGTGACCGACGAGTAAGTGGCGGGAATCACGGCGCGACGCCGGAACGGGTCGTCGATTCGGCGGACTCGGCACCGGTTGACTCGGCGTCGTCGGACTGGGCGTCGTCGGACTGGGCGTCGTCGGGTTCGGTGCCCGCCGCCCACAGCGCCGCGTACGCGCCACCGGCGGCGAGGAGGTCGTCGTGGGTGCCGAGCTCGACGATCTCGCCGCCGGAGACCACCGCGACCCGGTCGGCACGGGCGGCGGTGGCGAGCCGATGGGCGACGATGACGCTGGTGCGTCTGCTCCGCAGGGCCGTCGCCGCGGCGAGGACCTGTGCCTCGGTGGCCTGGTCGAGGTGGGCGGTGGCCTCGTCGAGCAGGATCAGGTCCGGTTCGACGAGTTCGGCCCGCGCCAGCGCGATCAGTTGGCGCTGTCCCGAGGAGAGGCTGCGCCCGCGTTCGGTCACCGGTGTGCGCATCCCGGTGGGCAGTCCGGCGATCATCGCCGAGGCGCCGACTCGTCGCGCGGCCTCGGCGATCTGCTCACGGGTCGCATCCGGCCGGCCGTAGGCGATGTTGTCGGCCACGGTCCCGGCGAACAGGTGCGCCTCCTGGGGGACGACGCCGAGCCGGGCGCGGTAGCGGTGCAGATCGAGGTCGCGCAGATCGTCGCCGTCGAACGTGATGCGGCCGTGCGTGGGGTCGTAGAACCGCGCGAGCAGTTTGACCACGGTCGACTTGCCGGCGCCGGTCGGCCCGACGAGCGCCAGCGAGGTGCCCGGCTCCAGGTGCAGGTCCACCTGGTGCAGCGCGTCGGTCTGTGCGCCGGCGTACCGGAACGAGACCCCGTCCAGACAGACCCGGGCGCCTCCCCGGTCGTCTCGCTGGTTGAGCGGAGTCGAAACCGCCTGTCGATCGGTCGGCGGGGTGTGATCGTCTCGCTGGTTGAGCGGAGTCGAAACCGCCTGTCGCTCGACCAGGGAGCTCGGGGTGCCCAGCAGATCGCCGATCCGGCGGAGGCCGACCGCGGCCTGCTGGTAGGCGTCGAACACTGTGGTGAGCTGCTGGACCGGGCCGAACAGCAAGGCCAGGTACAGCACAAAGGCCACCAGCGTGCCGGCCGAGAGGCCCCCTTGCGCGATCTGGTGTGCGCCGACGCCGATCGCGACGGCGGCGGCGACGTCCGCGCAGAAGGTGATGAACGGGAAGTACAGGGCGACGGCGCGTTGGCTGACCATGCGGGCGGCCACCCAGGCGTCCGACCGCCGGGCGAAGCGCTCGCGCGCGATCTCGGTGTGTCGGTAGGCGCGCGTGGGGGTCAGCGCGGCGATGTTCTCCTGGAAGTCCGCGTTGACCGCGGACACCAGTTCCCGCGCCCTGGTGTACGCGTCGCCGGCGACGCGCCGGAACCAGACGGTCGCGAGGGCGAGGATCGGGAACACCGGAACGATCGCCAGAGCGAGGCGCCAGTCGGTCGCCAGCAGGGCGGCGAGGACGCCGAACACGGTGAGCAGCGCGACCACCGCGTTGGTCAGCGAGGTCTGAATGAAGTTCGAGAGAGCGTCGACGTCGGTGGTCATCCGCGTCATGATCCGCCCGGACAGTTCGCGCTCGTAGTAGTCGAGGCCGAGTCTCTGCAGGTGGGCGTAGCTGCGCACGCGCAGGCCGTAGAGCACGCGCTCCCCGGCGCGGGCCGCGAACACGGTGTTCACCGCGCCGGCCGCCCAGCCCAGCACCACCAGGACCACGCCGGCCGCCGTGGCCGCCCACAGCACGTCGGCGTGCTGGGCGGCGGCCGCGTCGAGCACCACGCGTGCCAACGACGGGAAGGCGAGGCCGATCAGGGTGTCGAGCACCACGGTCGCCAGCACCACGATCAGGAGGCCGCGGACCGGCCGCAGGATCTGGCGGAGGGAGAACGAGGGATCCTCCCGTCGCGCGGCGTCGACGTCGACGCGCGGGTCCTCGTCGGCCGGCGGCAGCGCGGCGACGGCCGCTTCGAGTTCGGGGGTGGCCGGGACCGCGCCGAGCGCACTCGCGATCTGGCCGCCGCCCCCGCCGCCGGGGGCGCCCGGCCGGGACTTCGCGGCGCTCACCTGAGTGCGGGCGGGTTCGGGGACTGGCGCGTCGTCCGGCCAGAGCTGCGCCGCAGTCGGTTCGGGGGAACTCGCCCGGGAATGGTCGGCCGACGGTTCGGACGGCGCCAGCGGCGACATCAGTTCCCGGAAGCGCGCGCACCGGGCGTCGAGTTCGGCCACCGTGCCGACGTCGACGATCCGACCGCCGTCGAGCACCGCGACCCGATCGGCGACAGCCAGCGTGGATCGGCGATGCGCCAGCACCAGCATCGTGGTCGGACCGGCGCCCTCGTCCGTCCCGGTGCTGCGCAGCCGACCGAGGATGTCGGTCTCGGTGATCGCGTCCACGGCGGAGGTGGCGTCGTCGAGCACGAGGATGCGGGGCCGCGCGTGGAACGCGCGTGCCAGGGCGATCCGCTGCCGTTGTCCGCCGGAGAGGGTGAGGCCGCGTTCGCCGACGGGGCTGGCGAAGCCCTCGGGAAGCGCCTCGACGAACCCCGTGGCCGCGGCCCGGTCGGTGGCGACTCGGAGGGCGGGGTCGTCCGGCGGCGGGGGTGGGAGCGGGCCGAGGGCCACGTTGGCCGCGACGGTGTCCGAGTAGAGGAAGGGCTCGTCGAAGGCGACCGCCATCGCCGCGTGCAGCGCATCCGGGGCGAGGGCGCCGACGTCGTACGTCCGCCCGGCCTGATCGACGACGGCGACGGTGCCGGAATCGGCCGGATAGGTGCCGTCGAACAGGGACACCAGCGACGACTTGCCCGATCCGGGACCGCCGACCACCGCGACGCACTCGCCGGGGGCGACGGTCAGGCTGACGCCGCTCAGTACGGGGCGGCCGCCGTGGGCGAAGTGGACGTCGTCCAGGGCGAGGCCGAGCGGACCGTCGGGGAGCGTCTCGGTGTTGTCGAGCGCCGGGTCGCGCGGATGGTCGATGACGCCGAACACGCGGTCGGCGGAGGCGGCGGCGAGCTGGGAGGCCACGACCAGATTGGTCAGGATGCGGGCCAGGGCGGTCATGGTGGCGAGGTAGGTGGCGAAGGCCAGAAAGGTGCCGGCGGTGAGCTCGCCGCGCAGGGTCAGCCAGCCGCCGACGGCGATCACCAGCACCAGACCGAGTTGCGGCACGGCGCTCAGGGTGGGGGTGAAGCGCGCGGACAGGCGCGCGGCGCGCAGGCGCAGCCGATACAGGGTGCCGCCCAGAGCGGTGAGCTCGTCGGTGGCTCGTCGTTCCTGGCCGAAACCCTTGACCACGCGGACTCCGGTCACGGTCTCTTCGACGTGGCCGGCCAGTTCGGCCGCGGCCTGCTGCGCGGACCAGGTGGCGGCGAACAGACGGCGACGGCCGCGGTAGGCCACCAACGCGATCAGGGGCACCATCGTCAGTGTGACCAGGGTCAGCAGCGGCGAGAGCCACCACATGATGCCGATGGCCAGAACCGCCTGCACCGCACCGCCGAGGGCGAGCGGCGTCATCGCGAGGAGGCTCTGCACCACCTGGAGGTCGGAGATCGACCGGGACACCACCTGCCCGGTGCGGATGGAGTCCTGCGCCCGGCCGTCGACGTGCAGGAGCGTGTCGAGCATGGACCGCCGCAGGTCGTCCTGGACGACGATGGAGAGTCGTCCGGCGGTCAGCCGCCGCCCGAACTGGCACGCGTAGCGCACCAGCGCGGCCGCCAGGAGCAAGGCGATCAGCACGCCCAGGGCCGGGCCGCCGGTGACGGCGCCGGTCGCGTGGTCGATGGCCGCGCGGGCCAGCAGCGGGGCGGTCAGGTCCACCGCCACCGCCCCCAGCGTCACGGCGGCGGTGACGACGGCGAGCCTGCGGTGGCGCCAGCAGCGGCCCGCCAGCCGGGCGATCGGCCCAGGTGTCAAAGACGCTCGCCGTCGATCGACCGGAGGCCGCGGGATCCGGTGACGGACGCCGGCTCGACGACGGTGCCGTCGATGTCCCAGAAGCGGGGAGGCGGTCCGAAGGCCTGGCGCGCGTTGCGCAGCACCAGGGTGCCCAGTGCGCGGTTGCCCGCGCCGCCGACCGCCGCACCGATCCCGCCGGGGATCAGCTTGCCGGCCAGGATGGGCGCGCGACGGATCGCGAACTTCTTCACCATGCGCTTGGTCAGGACGTTGTTCAGGGCGGTCAGCCGCTTGGTCGAGAGGGCCGGGCCGGCCAGCCGCGTGAGGGCGTCGGTGCCGCGGACACCGGCGACCTTGCCCAGGGCGGTGATGCCCTCCTCGCCCATGGCCACCGAGAGGACCAGTGCTCGTCGTCGTTCCGACTCCTGCGGGGAGATCCCGTACACCTCGGCGGTCGCCAGCGCGAGCAGGGCGGAGGCCTCGATGAAGACGGCGGTGTCGGCGCTGAGCGCCGAGATCGCGGCGACGGTGCCGACACCGGGGATCGACGCGGTCGCGCCCACGGCGCCGCCGGACACGGTCACGGTGTTGAGGTAGCGCCGTTCGATGCGGCGCAGCAACTGCTCGGGGGAGTCGTTCGGGTACTTCTCGCGGAGCCGGGCGACGTACTTGGCGACGGCCGGCTCCTGCAGGCGATGGGCCTTCTCGACGATGCGCTTGACCAGCGAAACCGCGCGGGTGTCGTTCTCGTCCGGGTCGGCCGCCAGGGCAGCGACGGCGGTGTCTCCGACGGGAACGGGGGACTGCGCGCCGCGGTAGACGTCGAGCTGGGCGTGCGGATCGGCGGCTGACTTCTTCTTACGCAACATGGGTGATGCTCCGTTCTGGTCCGGGGCGCTGTCGGGTCCGCGGACAACATCGTTCCAACGCTCCGGCGGGGTCGGCTGTTCCCTCGCCGGGGGTGTCGTCCATCACCGTCGTTCCGGGGTGGTGGTCGGTCTCCAGGCTATGCCAGAGTGACCGATGCGCGCCGCGTCGTGAGGGACGACGGCCAGGAGAGACGAGGCTGCCCGGTATGACCGTTCCCACCCAGGCCGGTGCGCGTCCGCCGCAGTTCACGCCGGTCACCGATCGGCCGTGGGCGGGTCTGCTGGCGCTCTGCGTGGGCTTCTTCATGATCCTGGTGGACATGTCGATCGTGGCGGTCGCCCAGCCGCAGATCATGGAGGCGCTGGACGCCTCGGTGACCGGAATCGTCTGGGTGTCCAGCGCCTACCTGCTCACCTACGCGGTGCCGCTGCTGATCGCCGGGCGCCTCGGCGACAAGTTCGGGCCGAAGACGATCTATCAGGTGGGGCTGGTGGTGTTCACCGTCGCCAGCGTGTGGTGCGGGCTCTCGTCGTCGATCGGCGAGTTGATCGCGGCCCGCGCGCTGCAGGGCGTCGGCGCGGCGTTGATCACTCCGCAGACCATGGCGCTGGTGACCCGGATGTTCCCGCCGGAGCGGCGGGGTGCGGCGATGGGCGTGTGGGGCACGGTCGCCGGAGTGGCGACGCTGGTGGGGCCGCTGCTCGGCGGGATCCTCACCGACGCGTTCGGCTGGGAGTGGATCTTCTTCGTCAATCTGCCGGTGGGGCTGGTGGGCCTGGTGCTGGCGCAGGCGCTGGTGCCGACCGTCGCGACGCACGACCACCGCTTCGACTGGATCGGGGTGGCGCTGTCCGCGGTGGGACTCACGGCGCTGGTGTTCGGGATCCTGGAAGGCGAGACCTTCGAATGGGCGGCCTGGGTGTGGTGCCTGATCGCGGCCGGTGTCGCGGTGATGGGTCTGTTCGTCCTGTGGGAGGCGCGGATGCGCGGCGAACCGCTGGTGCCGCTGAGCGTGTTCCGGGACCGAAACTTCACACTCTCCAATGTGGGGATCGCCTCGATGGGCTTCGCCGTCTCCGGCACCATGATTCCGCTCATGTTCTTCCTGCAGTTCGTCGGCGGGATGTCGCCGACGCGTTCGGCGCTGATGCTGGTGCCGATGGCCGTCCTCACCGGCGTGCTCGCGCCGATCGTGGGGCGGGTGCTCGACAGGGTGCACCCGCGCAACGTGGTCTCGGCCGGCCTGTTCGGCTACGCCGTCGCACTCGGCGCCGCCGCGTGGCTGATGACACCGGAGACCCCGGTGTGGCTGCTGTTGCTGCCGACTTTCCTGATGGGCGTGTCCAGCGCGGGGATCTGGGCGCCGCTGGCGGCCACGGCGACCCGGAATCTGCCGTGGCACGTCGCCGGTGCGGGCGCGGGCGTCTACAACACCACGCGCGTGATCGGCTCGGTGATCGGCACCGCCGCGATCGGTGCGCTGATGATGACCCGCCTGGCCGTCGAGCTCCCCGGCGTCAGCATGGAACGGCATGAGGCACAGACTGTTTCGCAGCTGCCGGCGGGCCTGCGTGAGGGCTTTGCCGCGGCGATGGGGCAGTCGCTGTACCTGGGCACCGCGGTGCTCGTCGTCGGTGCGACGGCCACGCTGTTCCTGGTCCGCCCGGGGCACCAGACCCCGCGCTGATCGTCGTTGCCGTGTGCGTGCCGCGCACCCTCGGTGATTCGCTGGGAAGTTCGGTGGGAAGACTGACACGCGAGATTTCTGAATTTTCGCTGTGAACGGACCGCGGTCACGTTATCTTCGTCACACCTATTCGAAGTCGGTCTGTGACACCCGGGGGGTCTGGACCATCACCGCAGGAGTCCACAGTCATGGGCAAACACAACGCACGCCGTACCCGGACGGTCACCCGTTCCGGTTTCAGTTTCAACGTGTCCGGATCGACCGTCCGCAAAGGCGCCACCGGCGCCACGGTCCTGACCGCGACCGCCGCCGTCACGGCGAGCCTCGCGCTCGGGCCCGGAGCTGGAGTCGCTGACGCGGGTGTTCCGGCGATCACCGATGCACTCGCCGGCATCCACACCGAGGGCACTCGGATCGGGGACAGCCTCGTGGAAGCGCTCGGAATCGAGAGCGGCGGCTATCTCGGCGGAGTCGCGCTCGGCCCGCAGTATCTTCGCGACCAGATCACAGGCCTGCTCAGCGGGCTCGGGCTTCCGGTGGAGATTCTGGATCCGATCGTGGATTGGGTCCTCGACGAACTCGGATTGACACCCGGGCATGAGTTGGCCATTTCGATCTTGCCGGGTGCCGCGGTCGCTATTCCCATCGGCGAGGGTACGAGTGCGACGGCGATCTCGATTCTCGGCGTGGCGATGGCCACTGACGGCATAACTCAGATCTTCGATGATCTCTGGGACCTCGAGGTCGACGACATCCTCGGTGGTCTCTTGGGCGGCGGAATCCTGGGAGGCCTGTTGGGTGACATACTCGACGACCTCGAGATCGATCTTGGAGACTTGCTCGACCTCCCGACATTGGGTGACGTCATCACGACAATCAGCGGTGGCGAGATCACTCGCGAGAGTCTGCCCGCTGACCAGGTGTTCTGCCTCGGTGGTTTCGCGTTCGCGAACTCGGGCTCCGCAGGCAGCTGCGTGAACATCGCGGCACTGATCGACGGACGATACAACAAACCAACCGGTGAGGTGCAGCTCGGTCTGACCAATCCGCTGTCGATTCTCACCTACTTGACGGATCCGACGCAGTTGGGGGCGATCGTCGGCAATGCGCTGAGTGGCCAGCCGATCTACCTCCTGAAGGATTTCGGGCGGTTGAGCTTCAACGGTCCGGACTACCTGGCGGCGCTAACTAGCAGCTACGGCTTCGAGACCGTGGCGAACGGCGCGCCCATCACCGTCAACTGGCTGGGTTCGACGGTAGGCTTGTTCCCTGGCATCGCGAAGGTCCACGGTGACGGTGGTCTAGTGGGGCAGTTGATTCCGGGGTTCGACGCGCCCGACTTCGTCAACTACCTCAGCCTGCCCAGCGTCGCCTTCGGCACACCGACCGGTTTTGCGGATCTGATTCCGTCGCTGGGATTCTCGGCGTTCAACATCCTGGATCTGTACACCATCAGCCCGTGGAACACGAACGATCTGTTCAACGGTCAATTCCCGAGTCTCACCGAGGGGCCGATGGTTCAGATCCTCAGCAACCTCGGGGATCTGCTGGGTGCGCTGTCCGACCTGGGCGGACTGCTGCCGACCGGGCTGGCGCAGAATGCCAGCTCGTTCACCACCGTCGACGTCGATCCGCTCATGGCAGAGCAGGCGAGCCTGGCGGCGGCGAGCTCTGAGATCGGGCTCGGCGGCAGTGAGTCCGGCGAGGAGGACGCCGACTCCTCCACCAAGTCGGGGGACAGGTCGACCCCGTCGCTCGACGGCCTCGGCCACGCTGAGGACAGCCAGCAGGACGAGAGCGCGAACGGATCGTCGGGAATCGAGCCGGACGCCGATCAGGACGAGCTCGCCGGGACGACGGACACCAAGGCGGACGCGACTGAGTCCGAGTCCAACGGCGACGCCGACACGGGCGACGCCTCGTCGAGCGACGACACCTCGCCGTCGAACGACGACACCTCGCCGTCGAGCGACTCGGACGTGGAGCTCGCTCCCGCTTCCTGACGCCTGCACGGCGCACGCTTCGAGCACGCCGGCCGCTCGGCCCTGTCCCGGGCGGTCGGCGTACCCGTATCGGTCTCCCGTGGCGTCGCGGGCTTTCGCTGTCAGGCGAACGCGGCGCGCGCCTGACCGGATTTGTCGGTACCCCCTCATACGATCGTTCCAACGAGATTGATCGACGTGAAAGGGGGCCGGAATGAGCATGCCGCTGTTCGACCTTCCCGGAGTGGAACCTCCGGACGCGCCGTCGACCGAGCCGAAGGCGCCGCCGACGTCGGCGCCGCAGCGGGAGGTCACCTTCCTGCACACCGCCGACTGGCAGCTCGGCATGACCCGGCACTTCCTGCCGGGCGACGCTCAGGCGACGTACGACGCCGCGCGCGAGGGCGCCGTGGTCGAGATCGGCCGGCTCGCCGCGTCGACGGGCGCCGAGTTCGTGGTGGTCTGCGGCGACGTGTTCGATGACCCGCGCGTCTCGTCCCGGATCATCCGCCGCACGCTCGACGCTCTCGGCGCGTACCCGGTGCCGGTGTATCTCCTTCCGGGGAACCACGATCCCCTCGACACGACGAGCGTCTACCGCAGCACGACCTTCCGCAGCGCATGCCCGGCGAACGTCCACGTGCTGGATCGGGCGGGCGCGGTCCGCGTCCGCGACGGGGTCACGCTGATCGCCGCACCCTGGACCAGCAAGCGCCCGGAGTCGGACCTCATCGCCGACCAGCTCGCCCGGCTCGCGCCGTCCGACGATCTGCGGATCGTCGTCGGGCATGGTGGTGTCGACACCTTCAGTCCGGGCTCGGGTCCGGCGATCGTCGCCGCGTCCCGCCTGCGCGAGGCCGTCGACACCGGCCTGGTGGACTACATCGCCCTCGGCGACCGGCACTCCGCCACGGAAGTCGGTGACTCGCAACGGATCTGGTACTCGGGTGCTCCCGAGGTGACCGACTTCGACCACGTCGAGAGCGACTCCGGCCAGGTGCTCCAGGTGACCCTGCGCCGGGGCGCGCCGCGGCAGGACGCCACTTCACGCGGGCCGAGCGGGGTCGACGCCGGCTCGCGTTCGGTCGACGTTCCAGGTTGGTCGAGCGGAGTCGAGACCGGCTCGCATTCGGTCGACGTGATCCCGCACCGGGTAGGTCGCTGGACCTTCACCACGATCCGGCACGACGTGACCGGACCCGCCGATCTGGAATGTCTCCGCGCGCGGCTCGCCGCTCTGCCGGACAAGCCGCGGACCGTGGTGAAACTGGCGGTGGTCGGCACGCTCGGGCTCGCGGACGAGGCGACCTTCCAGGAACTCGTCGACGAGTTCACCGATCACTTTGCGGCACTGTGGTTCTGGGAGCGTCACCACGACCTGCGGGTGGTCGCGGACCCGTCGGACGTCGCCGGTCTCGGGCTGCAGGGCTACGCCGCTCAGGCCGCCGACGAGCTGGTCCAACGCGCTGGGGCGGACGATCCGGAGGATGCGGCAGCCGCGCACAGTGCGCTGTCTCTGTTGTTCCGGCTGACCGGCGGCGATGCGCGGGGTGATCGATCGTGAGGCTTCATCGCCTGCAGCTCAAGGACTTCCGCGGCATCGCCGAACGAGAAGTGCGGTTCGCCGACGCCGGGATCACGGTGGTCGAGGGGTCGAACGAGGCGGGCAAGTCGTCGATGATGGACGCTTTCGATCTGCTCCTGCGGGTCCGCGCCGACTCCAAGAGCGCCGAGGTGAGGGCGGTGCAGCCTGCAGGGCGCGACGTCGGCAGCGAGGTGACCGCCGAGATCAGCTGCGGCCCGTACCGGTTCACCTACTTCAAGCGGTACAACCGGCGCCCGGAGACCACGCTGACGATCACCGAGCCGCGCCGTGAGCAGCTCACCGGCAGAGAAGCGCACGAGCGCGTCGTCGCCATTCAGAACGAGACCCTCGACAAGACACTCTTCCAGGCACTGCGGCTGTCCCAGACAGAAGCGCCGGATCTCGGGGCGCTCACCGACTCGTCGGCGCTCGCGCGCGCGCTGGACCGGGTCGCCACGCCGTCCGCCGGGGAGGTCTCGGCCGACGGTGATGCGGAGGGGCAGGCCCTGATCGACGCGGCCGCGGCCGAGTACCAGCGATACTTCACGCTCAAGTCGGGCCGTCCGGCCGGTGAGCTCGCCGCCGCGGTCAAGAAGGCCGAGGCGGCGCGGGCGGACGTCGACACACGGCTGGCCAGGCTCAAGAGCGCCGAGGATGCGGCCGCGGACCTGCCCGGGGTCGAGCGTGCGGTGAGCGAGGCGATCGACGCCGAAGTGCATGCGGCCGAAGAGTTCTCTGACGCAGGCCGCCGTCTCGCCGAGGCCGAGGCGGTGCAGGCGAGCCTGCGCGAGGCCGTCGCACAGGCCGCGGAAAGGGAGTCCGCGCTCCGGCACGCCGAGCGGGACCGTGTCGAGCGGGACGCCGCCCAGCGCAGGCTTGCGACTCTGGAGCAGCTGATCTCCGAGGACACCGCGAGGGGCGCCGACCTGGAGCGCGCGGCCTCCCGGACCGATGCCGAGGCGTCCGGGCTTCAGGAACAGCTCGCCGGATCGCTGCGGGAGCTCGAGCGGATCCGCACCGAGCTGGCCGCCGCCGAGACGGCTGAACGGCTGCGGGCAGATCGGGCGCGGATCGCGCAGATCGACCAGACGCTGGCGACGGTGAGCGAACTGCTGGCCGAGCGAGCGGAGGCGACGGCGGCTGTCGAGGGCAATCCGGTGACGGCGCAGGATGTCTCCCTCGCCGCGAGGCTGGACAAGAGGATCGCCGCGACCCAGGCCGCGATCGACGCCGTCGCCGCGACCGTCGAGGTGACCCGGACCGGTGACGGCGAGGTGTCGGTCGACGGCCGGGCCGTCGACTCCGCGGAGACCTTCGCGGCGGTGGGGGAGTCGGTGATCACCGCTTCGGGTGTGCGGGTGGTGGTCCGGGGCGTCGCAGACGCACAGGCACGGGCGGACGAGCTGACAGCACTGCGTGCTCAGGAGCGCGACCTGCTCGAGCGTTGCGGCGTGACCGAACTGGATCGGGTGGCGGTTCGCGCCGCCGAGCGCGGCGCGGCGCAGCGCCGGCTCGACGCGGTCGATGCGGCCGTTCGCCGGACCCTCGGCACGGCGACACCGGAGCAGTTGAGCGCCGAGCGCGCCGCCCTGGAGGCGGCCCTGCCGGACGACCCCGCCGGCGAGCCCGACACCGGTCGGCACCCGGCTGTCGAGAGTCTGCGTTCCGCGGAACGCGAAGCGATGGATCAACTCTCGCGCGCCGAACGGGCGGTGTTCGCCAAGCGGTCCGAGGCCGCCGACCTGCGCGCCCAGGCGCAGGCACAGGCGGCCGCGATCGAGCGAGCCCGCAGCGACGCCCGCGCGCAGCGCGCCGCTTTGCTGGAGCAGCGGTCGCGGATCAGCGACGAGGCCCTCGACGGTGCGGTGGCGCTGGCGCGCGAAGACCATGAGCGGGCGGCGGCAGTCGTCGTCGAACGTCGCCGGGAATCCGAGAAGACCGATCTCGCCGCCCTGCACGCGTCCTGCGCCGAGGCCGAGCAGGCCCTCGACCGGATCCGGGGCCGGCTCGCAGAGCTGCGGGAGCGGCGCGCGGCGCTCCGGGACCGCCTGGAACAGTGCCGCGAAGAGAACCGCATGGACGATCTCGCGCAGGCGAGGGCGGCCGCACACGCCGCCGAGTCCGAGCTGGCACGGGTCCGTGAGCGGGCCGCGGGCGCCCGGCTGCTCTACGAGACGCTGACCGCCAAACGGACCGAGAGTAGGTCGCGGTACGTCGCGCCGTTCACCCGGAGGCTGGAAGAGCTCGCGGCGCCGGTGTTCGGGGAGTCGGTGCGCTTCGAGGTCGACGACGACTTCACCATCGTCAGCCGGACCCTGGACGACGTGACCGTCGACGTGAAGCAGTTGTCCGGGGGCGCGCGGGAACAGCTCGGCCTGATCGCCCGGCTCGCCTGCGCGATGATCGTCGACCGCAGCGACGGGGTTCCGGTGATCCTCGACGACGCGCTGGGCTACTCCGATCCCGAGCGTCTCGCGTCGATGGCGCGGGTCCTGGGCGGCGCCGCCGACGACGCGCAGATCATCGTGCTGACCTGCATGCCCGATCGCTACGCCGCAGTCCCGGAGGCGACGGTGGTCGAGGTGTAGACCCCGGTGTTGGGACTTCCGGGACGCGTGCGCTAATGTTGCTCTCGCCCGATGAGCCCCCCTAGCTCAGGGGATAGAGCGTCTGCCTCCGGAGCAGAAGGTCGCAGGTTCGAATCCTGCGGGGGGCACAGAGAACTCGCTGGTCAGGACTATTTTTGTCCTGGCCAGCGCCGTCTGTGCCCAGGATGTCGACTTCGCAACCGAACAGTGCTGTGAAGTGGTTCCCCACCAACCCTTTCTCCGCACGCGACGGCGCAGAACCATCGCGATTCCCGGACGGATGCCTTGTGGACAGGGGGGGGCGGGACCGCGCCGACGGGGCAGGGCCGGCGTGTAGCGGTGGACGATCCTGGGTACTCCGGGACACGACCAGAGTCCTCGACTACAGAGCAAGGAGAGCCGAGATGCCCTACGACGACCGCGCCGAACTGCCCGAGAACGTCCAGAACGTGCTGCCGGGGCACGCCCAGGACGTCTACAAGGAGGCGTTCAACAGCGCTTACGACGAGTACCGGAAGCCGGCGGACCGTCGCGGCGGCGAGAGCCGCGACGAGGTCGCGCACAAGGTCGCCTGGGCGGCGGTCAAGAAGGCCGGCTACAGCAAGGGCGACGACGACCGCTGGCACAAGGACTGACGCCGCCTCGCCGTAGGCGCCGCAGCGCCGCTCAGATCGTGCGCCGTACCTTCCAGACGCCGATCCACAGGCCGACCGCGCACGTGACCACGGCGGCGATCAGGCCGTTCAGCACCGCCTGGTCCCACACGGCGCCGGAGAACAGCGCGCGCTCGGCGTCGACGATGTAGGTCAGCGGGTTCGCCTTGGAGACGATCTGCATCCAGCGTGGCCCGGTGTCCAGCGGCAGCATCATGCCGCCGAGCAGCAGCAGCGGGAAGATGACCGACTGCTGTACACCCCAGAACACCCACTCGCGATTCTTCGCGAGCAGGCCGAGCGCGTACGACAGCGAGCCGAGCCCGATCCCGAAGACCCCCAGGATCACCAGCCCGATCAGCACCTGCAGCGGATGGAACTTCAGCCCGAACGGGATCGCGACCAGGGTGATGAGGAAGGCCTGCACCACGAGCGGTGCGAACTCCTTCAGCGCCCGACCCACCAGGATCGAGGCCCGGCTGATCGGCGCGGCGAGGATGCGCTCATAGGCACCGGTCATCAACTCGTACAACAGGTTCCCGCCGACCATGCCGGTGCCGAAGATGGCGATCATCACGAGCACGCCGGGCAGGAACCACTGCAGCACGGACTCGCCGCCGATGTCGGCGCCGCCGAGCATGCCCTCCAGCAGCGGCCCGAACAGGGCGAGGAACACCAGCGGCTGCAGCAGCGAGAAGATCAGGGTGAAGGGGTCCCGCAGCACGAGCATCATCTCGCGGAGGAACACCGCCCAGGTGTCGTGTGCGAACTTCGCGATCGGGGTCCGCTTGGGCAAGGGGTCGGCAACGGGGGTGATCGTCGTCGAACTCGATGCTGCGGACGGAGTGGAGATGTCGGTCATGCTGCTTCCTCCCGAAGACTGCGGCCGGTGAGATTGAGGAAGACGTCGTCCAGGCTGGCCTGTTTGACGTCGGCGGACAGGGGGGTGATGCCGGCGTCGGCGAGCCCGATCATCAGGGGCGGCACCAGCGCTGGACCGTTCTTGGTGTGCAGGGTGAACTCGACGTGGCCGTCGTCGTCGATCCGGTCCTGCGCCGAGGTGACGTACTCGCCGGGCAGCAGGCTCCGGACGCGCTCGGACAGGGCGCCGTCGCCGCGGTCGAACAGCAGAGTCACGGTGTCGTCGGCGTACTCGCGTTTGAGGGAGGCGGGCGTGGCATCGGCGATCACCTCGCCGTGGTCGATCAGCACGATCCGCTCGGCCATCGAGTCGGCCTCGTCGAGGTAGTGCGTGGTGAGCAGCATGGTCATGCCGTTCTGCTCGCGCAGCTTCAGGATGTGCTCCCACAGGTTGGCGCGGGCGTGCGGGTCCAGGCCGGTGGTCGGCTCGTCGAGGAACAGCAGCGACGGGTGGTTCATCAGGCCCATCGCGACGTCGAGCCGCCGCCGCTGACCGCCCGAGAGCGAGAGCACGGTCCGCTTCTCCATGCCGCTCAGTTCCAGCGCCTCCAGCAGTTCCGCGGCGCGCTCCCTGGCGACGTCGGCGGGCACGGAGTAGAAGCGCCCCTGGTTGCGCAGCTCGTCGAGTACCCGGTACGAGTGCCCGGCGGCGTTGCCCTGACCGATGTAGCCGATGCGGGCCCGGACCTCGTCGGGCTGGGTGAGGACGTCGTGCCCCGCGACGGTCGCGGTGCCGGAGGTGGGCTTGAGCAGCGAGGTGAGCATGCGCAGCGTGGTGGACTTGCCGGCGCCGTTCGGGCCGAGGAAGGCGACCAGCTCGCCCTCGTCGACGTGCAGGTCGATGCCTTTGACGGCTTCGACGAGTTCTTTCTTCCGGGTGAAGGTCTTGGTGAGGCCCCGGCCCTCGACCATCCTGGTTTTCGTACGGTGTATTGAATTGGCCATGCGGAAAACGGTACGCCGTACGGAAATGATCCGCAAGGGATAACTGTACGGTGTACGGTACTCGCAGACGGACGACGAGGGGAGGCGCCAGATGCGCGGGGAAGGGGAGTCGCTGGACGAGGTCCGGCGCCGGATCGCGGCGCTGTGGGATTCGGCTCCTGCGCAGGCCGCACGCGGCCGCCCGGCCAAGGTGTCCAGGGAGCAGGTCGTCGACGCCGCGATCGCGCTCGCCGACACCGGCGGGCTGGCCGCCGCCTCCATGCGCGCGGTGGCGCGGGAACTCGGCGTCGGCGCGATGACGCTCTACACGCACGTCGGCAGCCAGCGGGAACTGCTCGATGCGATGGTCGACCGCGCCTACGCCGACTTCCAGTTCGCCGCCGCCGGTCTGGCGTGGCGGGACGCGCTGGAACAGCACGCGCGTGGACTGTGGCAGCTCTTTCGCACCCATGCTTGGCTCGCCGACGTCAACTCGTGGCGGTTGCCGCTGGGGCCGCACGTGATCGACGTCGAGGAGGCTGGATTCGCGACGCTCGTCGACACCGGGCTGTCGGCCAAGCAGGTCGCCGAGATCCTCAGTGTGGTCCAGAACTTCGTCGTCGGCTTCGCCCGGTCGGTCTCCGCCGAGGAGGCCGACGCACGTGATCAGGGCGTCGGCTACGACGACT
Organism: Gordonia iterans; assembly: GCF_002993285.1. Taxonomy (NCBI): domain Bacteria; kingdom Bacillati; phylum Actinomycetota; class Actinomycetes; order Mycobacteriales; family Gordoniaceae; genus Gordonia; species Gordonia iterans. Next base: position 1,615,789 of record NZ_CP027433.1, read on the forward strand.
ACTGGCGTTCGACCGCCGAGTTCTGGGAGAAGTACTTCGACCCCGCGCGCTATCCGACCATGACGCGGCTGTGGAGCGCCGGCGCCTTCGACACCGCACCCGGCCCGTACGACGTCCCGCTCGGCGGTCTGCTCGACACCGTCGCGCTCTCGGTGGAGAAGGCCCTCGCCGACGGCGGTGCCGCGATTCCCACATTCGACGACTGCATGGCCTCCTACGACGACGACGTCGCGCGGCAGATCGACGAGTTCGAGAGCTGACCGCGCTCCCGGGTTTCGGGTGGTGTGGAATCGGGCATCCGCACGCATGAACTCACCAGACGAACCGATCCCCCTGGCCGACATCCCCCTGACCGACCGCGCTTCGAGGCAACCCGGCGGCGGGCCGCAGTACCGGCCCGGAACCGACGGTCCCGGCTCGCCAGGCGCCGCAGGTGAGCACCCCGAACAGACCATCGGTTACCCCGGCGGCACCGGGGAGATGGCCGAGCGCCCGCGCGACGAGATGCGTGACTATCGAGGCAGCGGCCTGCTCCGGGGCCGGTGTGCGCTGATCACCGGCGGCGACTCCGGGATCGGGCGAGCGGTGGCCGTCGCGTTCGCCAAGGAGGGCGCCGACGTGGCGATCGCCTACCTCTCCCGCGACGAGGACGACGACGCCGCGCACACCGTGTCGCTGATCGAGGAGCAGGGCGTCCAGGCGCTCAGCGTCCGCGCCGACCTCGCCGAGCCGGAGAACTGCGGCTACGTGGTGGAGCGGACCGTCGCGGCGTTCGGCACGCTGGACATCCTGGTCAACAACGTCGCCTATCAGTCGCCGGTCGACGATTTCGCGGCGCTGAATCCTGCTCAGTGGGCGCACACCTTCGCGGTCAACGTCGACAGCTACTACCTCACGTCACTGGCCGCGCTCGCGTATCTGACGCCGGGCGGTGCGATCGTCAACACCGGCTCCATCAACGGGCTCCGCGGCAACAAGCAGCTGATCGACTACGCGGCCTCCAAGGGCGCAGTGCACGTGCTGACCTACTCGCTGGCGAAGGCGCTGATGGACAGGAAGATCAGGGTCAACTGCGTGGCACCGGGACCTGTCTGGACGCCGCTCATCCCGGCGACGCTGCCCGCCGATCAGGTCGGCGAGTTCGGCTCGCAGGCGCCCTACGGGCGGGCGGCCGAGCCGGACGAGATCGCGCCGTCGTACGTCTTCCTGGCCGCCGACCGCCTCTCGTCGTACTACAGCGGTCAGGTGCTCGCCCCGATCGGCGGGGAGACGCTCCCGGGCTGAGCCGCAGGGGGTTGCCGGCTCCGGGATCCGGAGTAGCGTGGGGGTCACCCGGTTGAACTCACAGCCGGATTTCTCGAGGCGACGGTCCCGGCGTTCCCACAGGGGACTCCGGTTTGCGCCGATCCCGGCCCGACCGCGCCGCCTTCCGCTGGAGCCCGTCTCCGCTTGTGCCGTCGACGGGCCTGAAGCACGAGAGGAGCCCGTGAGTGATGACCCCCGACCGATACGACGATGTGAAGGCCCTGCTGCGACGACGTGCCGAGAGCCGGGGCCGGCGGGCCGCCCGCCTGCGCGAGGACGCGGTGGTCCTGGCACTCCCGCTCGCCGAGAACGTGGCCCGGCGATTCAGCGGCCGGGGCGAGCCGTACGACGATCTGCTCCAGGTGGCCCGACTCGGCCTGATTCAGGCCGTGGACCGGTTCGACCCGCGGGCCGGCAGCGACTTCCTGTCGTTCGCCGTGCCGACGGTGATGGGGGAGGTGCGCAGGCACTTCCGCGACCGGGCCCCGGTGCTCCGGGCGCCGCGCGGATCCCGGGAACTGCGCGACAAGGTCTTCTCCGTCCGGGAGGAACTGGCGCAGGAGCTGCGATCCGTCCCGACCGACGACGACGTCGCCGCCCGTCTGGGAGTGACGGCCGCACAGGTCCGCAAGGCGCTCGACGACTGCTCGTCGACGGCGGCGGTGTCGCTGGACCGGCGGCTCGGCCCCGAGGAGGACGGACAGCGGCTGGTGGACCGTCTGGTGACGACCGAGCGCGGTTACGACCGCGTGGACGACTCCGTCCGACTCGCGGACGCGGTGGCCGGGCTCGCGCCCCGGGAGCGGCGGATCCTCGGTCTGCGCTTCTTAGCCCTCAAGTCGCAGAGCGAGATCGCCGACGAGGTCGGCATCTCGCAGATGCACGTCTCGCGGCTGCTTCGCCGTTCGCTCGACGAGCTGCGAAGCCGCCTGCAGCCGACGCCGGCGGCGGCCTGAGACAGCGGCCGTGACGGGTAAGGGCCCGCTCGGCCGCCGTTGCGGGGGCCGCGCGCGTAGCGTGGCGAGGTATGACTACCCCTGCGCGGGACCAGCCCGAGGGAGCCGGACAGACTGCCGACCCGCCGGACCTGTCGGACACGCCGGCGCTCAGCGGGCGGATCGGCAGCTTTCGCTACTGGTTCGACGACGACGTCTGGGAGTGGTCGCCCGAGGTGGCCGTGATGCACGGGTACTTGCACGACGAGGTGGTGCCCACCACCGACCTGCTGCGCAGCCACAAGCATCCCGACGATCGGGCCGCCTTCGACGCGCTCGTGGCCACCATGCGCGAGACGCGCACCCATTTCTCCAGTAGGCACCGGATCGTCGACACCGGTGGTCGCGTGCACTCGGTGGCCGTCATCGGCCGGACCTTCGCCGACGACGGGAGAGTTGCCGGATCCGAGGGCTACTACGTCGATCTGGGCGTCATCGTCGGCGATTCGGTGCGCGCACAGGTCGATTCGCGCGTCCAGGACTTCCGCGAGCACGCGTCGCCGATCGAGCAGGCCAAGGGAATGCTGATGGTGATGTACGGCATCGACGAGGAGCGCGCGTTCGACGTGCTCCGGTGGCGATCGCAGCAGGAGAACCGGAAGCTGCGGGACCTGTGCCGCGCGATCGTGGACGCGGCCCCGGCGCGCCTCTCGATCGGCGAGGCGCTGCGCCGGGAGTTCGACCTCGTGGTGCTTGCCCCCTTCGAGGACTGATCAGCCGGTGCAGGCGTCGCGGCTGGCGCGATAGGCGTCCGCGCGCAGGCGGGCGAGCCAGTCGGGGACCGGGCGGACGCCGTCGGGCACCGCGCGCACGGGGTCGAAGCGGAGGTCCGAGCCCGCTGCCTCGGCGGTGAAGTTCACGATCCCCAGCGGCCGCGTCGATCCGGACCTCCCGCGCGCCCCGAGAGCGAGGACCCCGTTGGCGCGCAGGAGACGGCCACGCAGCCGCGGCACGCTCAATCCCCCGCTGAGGCGGGGGACCAGGAGGCGGCCGTCGATGCGCCAGTCCTCGCCGTCGTACCGAAAGCGGCTGATGCTCGAGAGCGGAACGTCGTGCCAGGTGCGTGCCGGCGCCGGGACCGGCAACGGGCCCAGTCCGGGCATCCGGCCGGCGAGGAGCACGTCCCAGTCGCCGTCGGCGGAGCCGCCCGGAGACGACGTCTGGAGCCGGACCGCGACCCCGACGATGTCGGGCAGGCCGCCCGGGGTGCCCAGACCCTTGGAGATCCGCAGCGTCACGGCGCCCGAGCGCAACGGCAGGTCCTCGTCGCCGAGGGTCGCGAAACCGACGCACATCGCGCCGGCGGGATGGAAGGTGCGGGCGCGCCGGAGTCGGGCCGCCGCTCGGACGGCCCCGGTCAGCAGAGATCTGGCCGGATTCACCGTGATCCTCCTCTCCCGCAGGATGCGGTCACCACGCGGACAGCGGCAGGACGAGCGCGCCGAGCATCAGGATCAGCAGAAACCAGGCCACCCCCTGCCACGGCACCCACGACTGCTTGCGTGCGTAGGCGCGCACCCCCAAGATCAGGCCGCCGATGCCGCCGGCGAGGAACACGCCCGGCACGGCGGCGGCCAGGCCCCGGCTCTCCCCGCCGAGCGCGGCGAACGCGGCCAGGACGCCCATCGCGATGACGATCACGGTGACTCCGTAGATCGTCGGCGCACGATAGTCGGACGCGTCGGACCAGCGCTTCTCCACATCCCGGCGTCCCGGTCCGGACTCGGCGGGCGGTTGCTGCGGATACTGATTCGTCATGAGTCAGAGATACCCGATACCGGCGCATCTCAATCACCGTTCGACCCGGAGACGATCGGTTTACCGGTGCGGACGGCGGGGTACCCGTCACGACATGAACCGAACCTCGACCCGCCACCGGTCCACTCGTCACCGGTCGGAAGCGCCCAGCCGTGCCGACGGCGCTCCGGACACACCGAGCCGCTTCCGCGAGCCGGACCTGCCTGCGCCGCGCGGGCCCGTCTCCGGGGCCGTCATCGCCGCGCTGACCGATCATGCGGCGCCGCGGCGCGTCGATCTCACCGACGTCGATCCGCTCGGCGAGGATGCGCAGCTCGCGCTCGTCGTCCTGCAGGAGTTGCACTACGGCGGATGGGCGAGCGTGGATCCGGCGCGTGAGTGGGACCCGGCACTGGTGGCGATCCGGGTGGAGCTGGAGGACCGGATGCTCGCCGTGATCGACGGGGAGTGTGCGACGGATGCCGGTTCGGCGACCGGGGAGTTCGACGCGCTGCTGCGCGCCGGTCCGGGTGACGCGAGCGCCTCGGACTGGCTGCGCACGCACGGGACCGAGCGCGAGTTCGCCGACTACTTCGCCGCGCGCTCGCTCTACCACTTGAAGGAGGCCGACCCGCACGCCTGGGCGATCCCTCGCCTGCCCGCCCAGGCGAAGGCTCCGTTCGTGGCGGTGGAGTACGACGAGTACGGCGGGGGCCGGGCAGAGCGGGTGCATCAGAAGCTCTACGCCGACCTCCTGATCGCCTTCGGGTTGGACGCGGGCTACCTGAGCTATCTGGGCGCATCGCCCGCGGTGGTCCTGGCGCCGGTCACCCTGATGACGGCCCTGGGCCTGCGCCGCGCGCGGCGCGGCGCCGTGGTCGGGCATTTCGCGGCGACCGAGGTCACCTCGTCGCCGGGGTCGGCACGGCTCCTCGCCGGGCTCGAACGCCTGGGGGCGCCCGAACCGGTGCGGCTGTTCTACCGGGAGCACGTCGAGGCCGATGCGGTGCACGAGCTGGTGATGCGCGACGAGGTGGTCGCCGGACTGCTGGCGGCCGAACCCTCGCTGGAGGCCGACGTGGTGGCCGGTATCCGGGCGTTCGGATGGGTGGAGGACCGGCTCGAAGCGGCCTTCCTCACCGCGTGGCGCGCCGGCGAGACTCTCCTCGCGATCGACTGAACGACGGTGTGCTGCGCTACCCGGTGCTGCGCCGTACCCGTCGGTGGCTGGCGTCGCAGAGCGGCTTGATCCGGCTGCGTCCGCACAGGCACAGCGCCACCTGGAAGCGGTCGCACCGGATCGTCTCGCCCTCGTGCTCGATCTCGATCGGACCGTCGACGACGACCGGCCCGCCGCGCACGATCCGTACGCGGCGAGCCGGTCCGTGCTGACGCGCGGTCATCGGACTGCCGCGGGAATCGGATCGCGGCGGGCTCGGAGCACCGTCAGGGTCTCCCAGCGCTGGCCCGGCCGCACCCTGCCGCTGCGGATCAGCCAGTCCCGGCGGGAACGCAGCACCGGACCGAACGGGATTCGTCCGCGCCCGGCTTCGGTGACCCGGAAGCCGTTGTGCTCCAGGAGCCTCCGTGTCGCGTCCGGATCGGCGAGCGTCGACTGGACCAGCAGAAGGATGCCGCCGGGCGCGACGAGATCTGCCGCTCGCGCGCACAGGACGTCGAGCACCTCCCGGCCGTCCGGACCCGCGTCCCAGGCGTGGGCGGGGCCGCCGGGAAGCGGCCCCGCGGCGCCGCCGGGCGCGGGAACGTACGGCGGATTGCACGTGACCACGTCGAAGCCCTCGGCGTCGGCGAATTCGGCGACCGTCGAGTGCACCGCGGCCCATTCGGGACCGGTGCGCAGCGCGCGGGCGGCCGCGACGGCGTGCGGACACGAGTCCACGGCCACCACGGAACGCGCGCCGCCGGCGACGGCCGCGGCCGCGATCACCCCGGAACCGGTGCACAGATCGAGCGCCCGGCGCCCGGTGAGGTCGACGTCGCCCAGCGCCCGGATCAGCAGCGCGGTGTCCGCCTGTGGGCGGTAGACGTTTCGGGTCCCGGGACGGTGGTGGCGCTCGTAGTCCTGCGCCTCTTCCTCGGTGCCTTCGGGGACGAGCGGATCGTGCTGTACCCGGTCGAGGGCGGAGCGCGATGCGAGCACGAGGCGGGGGCCGGCCAAGCTGGCCGGGAGCAGATCGTCGTACATCGGCGACGGTCCCGGTCTGCGGGGCATCGGCGCCGGTTCGACCATGCCCGGGGTCGGTTCGAGTCGACGGGTCACGGTGCTTCGCCTCCGACGTGGTCCACCAGGGCGACGGCCCCGGTCTTGCGTGCGCACGCAGCGCAGCAGTACACGGTGTCGCCGTCTTGCACGCCGTGTCCGATCACGGTGCAGCCGCAGTGCGCGCAGCGCGGCGCGTGACCGGCGATCGCGCACTCGAAGCTGTCGTACACGCCGCGGCCCGGTCGGCCTTCGACCGAGATCAGCAGCGGATGGCGGTACTCGTTACCGCAGATGTCACAGACGCCCATGGCCGCCTCCTCATCGTCGATGCGGAAAGAAGGAAGGTCTCCGCACCGCGGGAGTACCCGTGGCGGTCGCGCTCAAACCACGGTCGGGGCACACCGGTCAGCCGCCGAGGATCTGAGCCACCTCGTCGGATGCGTAGAAGGGGGCGAGCTGATCGCGGACCGCGCGCTCGAGTTCGCCGCTGTCCGCGGCGGCGGCCAGGATCTTCGGGGCGATCGTCGTCGCGTGGGCGACGAGGTCGTCGCGGCGCAGGTCCACGTCCTCCAGCAGCACCGAGGCGGGGTGGCCGGAATAGGTGCGGAAGAAGGCGTCGACGAACGCGTCGATCAGGGCCAGCACCGGTTCGCTGACGGCGGCGGAGATCACGATGTCCTGGCCGAGGCCGCCGATGCGGACGGCATCGTCGAGCGTGAGCACCGAATCGTGGCGGCCCGCCGGCCGCTCGGCGTACATGTCGTACACCTCCAGCGCCGCCGTGCGGGTCTGGGGATCGTTCAGGGTGGCGACGATGATCTTGTTGAGCCGGCCCATCATGAACTCGGCGCCCTTGGCGGCGGCGGGTTCGAAGATCTCCCCGAACTGCTCGCCGGTCTTGCCGATCACCTTGCCCGCCGCGCCGGCGCCGAACGAGACGAGCGACCCGACGCCGGGGATCTTCTCGGCCATGGCGCGGTTGCCGGCCACGACGTCGTTCACGATGCGGCTGACGAAGCGCGACGCGAGCGACGCGGTCAGCGGGCTGGCGGTGAGCTCGTCCAGAACGCGTTCGACGACGGGGGTGAGCGCCAGGAACTCGTCGGTGAGCCGCTCGGCGTTGTCGCGGTCGATCAGTTCGGCGAGGGTGTACTCGCCGGACGGGTTGTCGAGCAGGATCTCCGCGCCCGACTCGACGAACGTGGTGGCGGCCGCGCTCGGCGGCACCCGGGCGGCGAGCAGCCGGGCCAGCGCCTTCACGTTCTCGGCGTCGATCAGCTCGCCGACCGTGGTCTTCTCGGCGGCGGCCAGCACGTCGTCGACGAGGGCGGTGACCAGGCGGGGCAGTTCGTCGCCGGTCAGCCGGGCGACGGTCCAGCGGACCTGGGCGTCGAGAAGCTGTTGTGCGACAGTCGGTTCGGTCATCGGTCAGCGCAGCCCGTCGCGGCGCTGCTGATCTTCGAACTGCTGCGCCTGGCTCTGGTGCGCGGGGTCTGCGGCCAGCAAGGGAGTGCCGCCGAGCTCGCGGTACAGGGCGGTCGCCGCGAGGATCGCACCGAGCACTCCGCACGCCCAGGTGCTCCCCGGCACCTCGCCGGCGCCGAGCCGGACGACGTCGACGATCATCCAGATCACCCCGGCCAGGCCGAGTGCCGCCAGGAACGCCGTGAATCCGCTAACCCGCATGCGGCCGATCATGCCATGCCGCCCAGGCCGGACTCGCACAGATCTGGGTCGGACCCGTTCGCATGATCTCGTAGGCTCGACGCCATGACAGCGTTGCCCGATCCGCCGCATGCCCGCGTTCTCGACTCCGGCACGACTCTCTGCGTCTCCCTGGCCGCGCGGCCGTCGAACATCGGCACGCGTTTTCACAACTATCTCTACAACGCGCTGGGCCTGAACTACGTGTACAAGGCCTTCGCGCCGCACGACATCGCGGCGGCGGTCGCCGGTATCCGGGGCCTGCCGATCCGCGGGGCGGCGGTGTCGATGCCGTACAAGGAGACGGTCATCGACCTGGTCGACGTCATGGAGCCGTCGGCCGCGGCCATCGAGTCGGTCAACACGATCGTCAACGACGACGGTGTGCTCCGCGCCTACAACACCGACTACCAGGCCGTCGCCGATCTGCTGACCGAGTCGGGCTTCGAGCGGTCCTGGCGGGTGGCCGTGGCGGGCAGCGGCGGCATGGCCAAGGCCGTGGTCGCCGCACTGCGCGACTCGGGGTTCGACGATGTCACGGTGGTGGCGCGGAACCGGACCACCGGGACCGCGTTGGCCGGGCGCTACGGGTTTCTCCATCGTCCGGAGGTGTCGGACGACGACCGCTTCGACCTGGTGGTCAACGCCACGCCGGTGGGCATGGCCGGGGACCCGGTATCGCGGGCCGAGCCGGGTGGAGGTCTTCCGTTCCCCGTCGGCGTCGTCGACGCCGCGCTGGCCGGGTTCGACGTGGTGGCCGTGCCACCGGACACGCCCTTCGTGCGGCGGATGCGGGCGGCGGGGAAGCCGGTGATCAGCGGCGATGCGGTGATCGCCGGTCAGGCCGCCGCCCAGTTCACGCTGTACACGGGCGTCGCTCCGTCGCCGGAACTGGTCCGGGAGGCGTCGGAGTATTCGCGCGCCGGAATCTCCTGACACCTGGGCCGCGGCGCCTCGGCGATCCGCGACGCCCACCGATTCCTGATGTCGGTCGAGACAAGGGTGCCGGGCACCGCAGACTCGTCGTGGCACTTTCGGCTGTGGGTGCCAGATCGAGATAGAGGTGCCGGGCACCCCCGATTTGGGGGAACGTGTTTGCGTCTCACCTGGCGACGACGTATCCGGCCTGGCCGAGTATTCTCTGTCTGGTTTGTGGAGAAGTCCAACGAGGGGGACGCCGAATGTCTGCTGCACCCGGTTCGATGATTGCCGGCTACCAGGTGGTGTCGCTGATCGGCAGCGGCGGCATGGGCGAGGTCTATCTCGTCGAGAATCCGCAGTTGGGCCGCCGCGAGGCGATGAAGGTGGTGTCGGTCTCGGGGGCGTCGAACCGCGAGTTCGCCGAGCGCTTCGCCAACGAGGCCCGCACTGTCGCATCGCTGGACCATCCGAGCATCGTCACGATCTTTGCGTACGGGATCGCCGACGACCGCCCGTGGTTCACGATGACCCACCTGTCCGGTCCGGATCTGGGGAAGACCCGGCTGACTCCGGCCGAGGCGGGACAGGTCCTCACCCAGGTCGGCGACGCGCTGGACTACGCGCACGCCCGCGGAGTGGTGCATCGCGACATCAAGCCCGGCAACATCGTCGTCACCCGGCACGACGACGGTCGCCTCGACCGCGCCGTCCTGCTCGACTTCGGCATCGCCAAGCTGGCCGACTCGCCTCAGCTCACGGCGGCGAACTCGGTAGTGGGGACCATGGCGTTCACCGCACCGGAGGTGATCGGCGGCCGGGCCGCCGACGGCCGGAGCGATCAGTATTCGCTGGCGTGCACCGTGTACAAGTTGCTGACCGGGGCCTCGCCGTTCCCCGGAGACACCTCGGCCGCCGTGATGACGGCGCACCTGCAGCAGCCGGTGCCCTCACTCGCAGCGGCCGTCCCGTCGCTCGCCCCCGTCGCTCCCGTGCTCCAGCGCGCGATGGCCAAGGACCCGGCGGCCCGCTATCCCGACTGCCGGACGTTCGCCGCGGAGTTCAACCGGGCGCTGGCGCAGACCGCAGCCGGAACCGCCACCACGATCGCCGCGGTTCCCGGCGGCGCGGCGACCCCGGACTCGGGTTCGCAGTCGCTCTCCGGCGCGAGTTCCTCACCGGGACAGAGCTTCCCGTCGGGACCGGCGTCGGCTCCCGGCACTCCGGCCCCGTTCAGCCAGTCCCAGTACGGTCAGCCCCGATATGGTCCCGGTCAGTCGGGTCCGCACGCGAATCCCTACTCGGCTCCGGGGCAGGGCGCCTCCGGTTTCCAGGCTGCGCCGTTCGGGCCCGGATCGTTCCCGCCGCCGGCGAAGAAGTCGCGGACCAAGTGGTTCGTGCTCGCCGCCGTCGTGGTGCTGATCGCCGCAGTGGGCGGCACCGCGCCGCTCTGGTGGCCGTCGAGCGCGCCGCCCGAGGAACCCGGCCTGGCGCAACCGGGGATGCAGCTGGCTCGCAGCGGCGGCACCACGTGCGCGATCTCAGAGGAGAAGCTGTACTGCTGGGGCAGCAACCATTACGGGCAGCTGGGCAACGGCACGACGTCGCACAACTGGTCGCCTGGCGAGGTCGCCTCGCTCTCCGGGGTCACGACTGTCAGCCTCGGCGGCTACGAGACCGAGGATCTGCAGCGGTTCCCGGTCACCGCGTGCGCCACGGCCGAGGGCAAGGTCTACTGCTGGGGTTCGAACGGATCCGGGCAGGTGGGCGACGGCGCCGAATCCGACCGCTCGGCGCCGTTCGAGGTGCCCGATCTGCATGACGCGACCGCGGTGACCACCGGGTGGGCTGCGACGTGCGCCATCGCCAGGAAGGGCGATGATCCCGAACGCGCCGTCTACTGCTGGGGCTTCGGCAAGGACGGCACCCTGGGCGACGGCGTCAGCGAGTCGCGGAAGCAGCCGGTGAAGGTGGCGTTGCCGGGCGAGCCCCGAACCGTGGCGACCAGCACCGGCACGGTGTGCGCCGTGGTCGACCCCGGGGACCTGTACTGCTGGGGCAACAACTCCGCGGGGCAGCTCGGCGACGGAACCAGGGACCGCCGCGCCACGCCGCAGAAGGTGAACGGGGTGAAGGACGTCTCCGAGATCAGCCTGGGGCTCACGATCGTGACCAACAGCGACGACGACACCCGTTCCTACCGGACGACGGCGTGCGCGATCGCCGAGGAACAGGTCTACTGCTGGGGATACCGGGTCGGCGGCGGTGACTCGATCGACGTGCCGACGCAGGTCTCGGGGATCTCGTCGCCCACGGTCGTGTCCGTCGACGTCACCAGCGCCTGCGCGGTGAGCGCCGACGGTGACGTCTACTGCTGGGGGAACAACAACCGGGGCCAGATCGGCAACGGCCAGTCCGGTGACGACGCGGACGTCGAGGCCCCGACCAAGGTCAACGGGATCAGCGGGGCGATCAGCGTCGTGCAGGGGAGCAGCGGAGCATGCGCCCTGCAAGCCGACGGCGAACTGTTCTGCTGGGGCGTCGTCAGCACCGTTCAGGACAGCGAGGGCGAGACCGTCCCGCAGCGCGTGCTGCTGGGATGACCCGCTCCCGCCGTCGGAACCGGTAGGTGACCCGAACAGGATCCCCTCTTGCAGCTCGGTGCCCATGTGCTCGTCGCGGGGCAGGGCCGCCCACTCGGACGGCGTCAGCAACCCGAGGGACTCGGGTACGCGGGAGTGCTGCGTCGTCATGACTCGACGAGAGACCCCGGAGACGACCGCCGCGCCGCGCTTATCCACAGCTTCGGCGGGTTATCCACATCCGCCGAGGGCCGGCGGCCGGCGGTGCGGGGAAGGGGGCCGGGCCGATTGTCGCGATGGACTGGACAAACCCTAGGATGGAGAACCGTGACTCCCACCGATCTCGCTGCATTGATCCGTGCCGCGACGCTGGCCGTATTCGAGGCGCACGACCTCGACGGCTCGCTCGTGCCCGAGACCGTCGTGGTGGAGCGTCCGCGCAACCCCGAGCATGGCGATTACGCCACCAACATCGCACTTCAGCTGGGCAAGCGGGCCGGCGTGAACCCGCGGGAACTGGCCGGCTGGCTGGTCGACGAACTGCGCGCGTCCGACGGCATCGCCGACGCGGACCTCGCCGGGCCGGGCTTCGTCAATCTGCGGCTCGCGGCCGCCGCGCAGAACGCGACGGTCGCCACCGTCCGCGCGCAGGGCGCCGCGTACGGGCGCGGCGACGAGCTGGCCGACTCGGTGGTCAACCTCGAGTTCGTGTCGGCCAACCCGACCGGTCCCATCCATCTCGGCGGCACCCGATGGGCGGCCGTCGGCGATGCGCTCGGCCGGGTCCTGTCGGCACGCGGGGCCGAGGTGACCCGGGAGTACTACTTCAACGACCACGGTGAGCAGATCAACCGCTTCGCCCGATCCCTGCTGGCCGCGGCGCTGCACGAGCCGACCCCCGAAGACGGCTACGCCGGCGAGTACATCGACGAGATCGCCGCGAGCGTCGTCGCGGCCCATCCGGACGTGCTGGCGCTTCCCGAGGCCGAGCGCCTGGAGACCTTCCGCGCGCAGGGCGTAGACCTGATGTTCGCGCACATCAAGCGGACGTTGCACGAGTTCGGCACCGATTTCGACGTGTACACGCACGAGAACTCCATGTTCGACCGCGGGCTGGTGGAGAGCGCCATCGCCGAACTCAAGGCCAGCGACAACCTCTACGAGGCCGACGGCGCCTGGTGGCTGCGCTCCACCGCCTACGGCGACGACAAAGACCGTGTGGTGATCAAGAGCGACGGCAACGCCGCGTACATCGCCGGCGACATCGCGTACCTCAAGGACAAGCACGACCGCGGGTTCAACCACCTGATCTACATGCTCGGCGCCGACCATCACGGATATGTGGTGCGGCTCAAGGCCGCCGCGGCGGCCCTCGGGTACGACGCGGCCGGCGTCGAGGTGCTCATCGGCCAGATGGTGAACCTGGTCCGCGACGGCAAGCCGGTCCGGATGAGCAAGCGGGCCGGCACGGTCATCACGCTCGACGACCTCGTCGAAGCGGTCGGCGTCGACGCAGCTCGCTACGCGCTGATCCGTTCGTCGATCGACGTCAACATCGACATCGATCTCGACCTGCTCCGCAAGCAGTCCGCGGAGAACCCCGTGTACTACGTGCAGTACGCGCACGCGCGCCTGAGCGCACTGGCGCGCAACGCCGCCGAGCTGGGGCTGGAGGCCGACGAAGCGCACCTCGATCTGTTGACCGATCCCGCCGAAGGCGAGCTGATCCGCACCCTCGGCGATTTCGGTGACGTCGTGGCGACCGCAGCCGAACTTCGTGAGCCGCACCGGATCCCGCGCTACCTGGAATCGCTCGCGGGGTCGTACCACCGCTTCTACTCGCGATGCCGGGTGCTGCCGCAGGGCGACGAGGAGCCCGGTGACGTCCACCGCGCCCGGCTCGCGCTGTGTGCCGCCACCCGGCAGGTGCTCGCGAACGGCCTCGACCTGGTCGGCGTCAGCGCCCCCGAACGGATGTAGGGACACACCATGGCACACCCCGCAGGTCCCCGGCACGCAGCGATCCTGGCCGCCCCGCATCTCGCGGAGCGGCCGAGCTCGCCCGAAGCGATGGCCGAGATCCCGGCGAACGTCTTTCCGCACAACACCTCCCGCAACGGTGACGGCGTGGTGGCGATCGGCGGAGTGACGGTGGACGCACTCGCCGAGGAGTACGGCACACCGCTGTTCGTGTACGACGAGGCCGACTTCCGCTCACGTTGCGCGGCCATGCAGTCGGCGTTCGGCAAGTACGGCACCGTGCACTACGCGTCGAAGGCTTTCCTCTCGGTCCAGGTGGCCAAGTGGGTTCAGTCCGAGGGTCTCTCACTGGACGTGTGCAGCGGGGGTGAGCTGGCGGTGGCGCTGCACGCCGGGTTCCCCGCCGAACGGATCGCCCTGCACGGCAACAACAAGAGCGAGGCCGAGCTCGACGCCGCGCTCGACGCGGGTGTCGGGCATGTGGTGCTCGACTCCATGATCGAGATCGAGCGACTCGACCGGCTCGCCGGTGAACGGGGAGTGGTGGCCGACGTCCTGGTGCGGGTGACCCCCGGCGTCGAGGCCCACACCCATGAGTTCATCTCCACGGCGCACGAAGACCAGAAGTTCGGCTTCGCGCTGGCCGGCGGCGTCGCGATGGACGCGGTGCGCGCGGTGTTCGCGACGGAGAACCTCCGGCTGGTGGGCCTGCACAGCCACATCGGCTCCCAGATCTTCGAGATCGACGGCTTCGAGCTCGCCGCACACCGGGTGCTCGGTCTGCTCGCGCAGGTGGTCGAGGAGTTCGGCGTCGAGAAGACCACTCAGATCCGGGTGCTCGACCTGGGCGGGGGACTGGGCATCTCGTATCTGCCGAGCGATGATCCGCTGCCGGTGCAGACCCTCGCCGACTCGCTCGCCGCGATCGTCGAACGCGAGTCGGCGCAACTCGGACTTCCGATGCCGAAGATCGCCGTCGAACCGGGGCGCGCCATCGCCGGCCCGGCCGGGGTCACGCTGTACCGTGTCGGCACCGTCAAAGACGTCGCGCTCGACGGCGCCGCGGTGCGCCGCTACGTCTCGGTCGACGGTGGGATGAGCGACAACATCCGCACCGTGCTGTACGACGCCGAGTACGACGTCCGCCTGGCCTCGCGCGAATCCTCCGCTCCCGCGGTGGTGTGCCGCGTGGTCGGCAAGCACTGCGAGAGCGGCGACATCGTGATCCGCGACTGCTGGCTGCCTGCGGATGTCGAATCCGGTGACCTGCTCGTGGTGGGGGCGACCGGGGCATACTGCTATTCGATGTCGAGTCGCTACAACATGCAGCCGCGCGCCGCCGTGGTGGCTGTCGCCGACGGGCGAGCCCGTCAGATCCTGCGGCGGGAGACCGTCGCCGATTTCCTGAGCCTGGAGGTGAGTGGCGAATGAGCGACTCTGTGGACAGCCGGAACGACGAGCGCCCGATCGGCGTCGTGGTCCTGGGAATGGGCAGTGTGGGCACCGAGGTGGTTCGCATCCTCACCGAAAGCGCGGACGACCTGCGTGAACGTGTCGGGGCGCCGGTGGTCTTGCGGGGCGTCTCGGTGCGTGACGTCTCCCGCCCCCGCGCGGTGGATCCGGCGCTGCTGACCGACGATCCGGCCGAACTTGTGGTCCGCGACGACGTCGACCTGGTGGTGGAGCTGATCGGCGGCATCGAACCGCCGCGGCAGCTGATCCTGAGCGCGCTCGAGTCCGGTAAGTCAGTCGTCACCGCGAACAAGGCGCTGATGGCGGTGCACGCCGGCGAACTCTCCGAGGCCGCCGCCCGCAACGGCGTCGACCTGTACTTCGAAGCGTCGGTCGGCGGCGCGATTCCGGTGATCCGTCCGCTCATCCAGTCGCTGGCGGGCGACTCGGTGAATCGAGTGGCCGGCATCGTCAACGGCACCACCAACTTCATCCTGTCCGCGATGGCCGAGACCGGCGCGGACTACGACGAGGTGCTCGCCGAGGCCGGGCGTCTCGGGTACGCCGAAGCCGATCCGTCGGCGGATGTGGAGGGCTACGACGCCGCTGCGAAGGCCGCCATCCTGGCCTCGATCGCCTTCCACTCGCGCGTCACCGCCGACGACGTCTACCGCGAGGGCATCACCGCGATCACCGCCGCCGACCTCGCCGCCGCCGCCAAGTTCGACTGCACCGTCAAACTGCTCGCCATCTGTGAGCGTTTGAACGACGGCGGGGCGGAGAAGATCTCCGCGCGCGTGTACCCGGCGCTGATCCCGTTGGAGCATCCGCTCGCCACCGTCAACGGCGCGTTCAACGCCGTCGTCGTCGAGTCCGAGAACGCCGGCAGGCTGATGTTCTACGGCCAGGGCGCCGGTGGTGCACCGACCGCTTCGGCGGTGATGGGCGACCTCGTGATGGCGGCCCGCAACCGGGTCTACCGCGGACGCGGCCCGCTCGAGTCGACGTACGCCTCGCTGCCGGTCGCCTCGATCGACGACGTTCCCACCCGCTACTACGTGTCGATGCGCGTCGCCGACCGGCCGGGTGTGCTGGCGCAGGTCTCCGGCGCGTTCGCCGAGAAGGGCGTCAGCATCTCCGCCATGCGCCAGGAAGGCGCGGGCGAAGACGCACGCCTGATCATCGTCACCCACCGTGCCGCCGACCGTGCGCAGTCGGAAACTGTTGCGGCACTTGAAGAAATGGATGCCGTTATCAAGGTGTCCAGCGTGCTCCGCCTGGAGGGAACCAATGAGTAACCAGTCCCACAGCCCCGTCCACCGCGGCTGGCCCGGCCTGATCGAGGCCTACCGCGACCGCCTGCCGGTCGGTGACGACTGGACGATCGTCACCCTCCTGGAGGGCGGCACGCCGCTGGTTCCCGCACCGCACCTCTCCGAGCTCACCGGCTGCGAGGTGTACCTGAAAGTCGAGGGCCTGAACCCGACCGGCTCGTTCAAAGATCGCGGCATGACGATGGCCGTGACGACCGCGGTGAACAACGGCAAGCGCGCGGTGCTGTGCGCCTCGACGGGCAACACCTCTGCCTCCGCCGCCGCGTACGCCACCCGCGCCGGGATCACCAGCGCCGTGCTCATTCCCGAAGGCAAGATCGCGATGGGCAAGCTCGCGCAGGCCGTGATGCACGGCGCCAAGGTGATCCAGGTGCAGGGCAACTTCGACGACTGCCTGGAGCTGGCCCGGAAGGTGACGGCGGACTTCCCGGAGATCGAGTTGGTCAACTCGGTGAACCCGGCCCGGATCGAGGGCCAGAAGACGGCGTCGTTCGAGATCGTGGATGTGCTGGGCCGTGCCCCCGACGTCCACTCCCTGCCGGTCGGCAACGCGGGCAACATCACCGCGTACTGGAAGGGCTACAAGGAGTACCGCGAGGCCGGAATCACCGACTCGCTGCCGCGCATGCTCGGCACCCAGGCCGCGGGCGCGGCGCCGCTGGTGCTCGGCAAACCGGTGACCAACCCGGAGACCATCGCCACCGCCATCCGGATCGGCGCCCCGGCGAGCTGGAACCAGGCGGTCGCCGCCAAGGAAGAGTCCGACGGAATGTTCCGCGCGGCCACCGACGAGAAGTTGCTCGAGGCGTACCGCCTGATCGCAGGGAAGGAAGGCGTCTTCGTCGAGCCCGCGTCGGCAGCCAGCGTCGCCGGGCTGCTCGCCGCGCACTCCGAGGGCTGGGTGAAGCCCGGATCGCTCGTCGTGTGCACGGTGACCGGCAACGGATTGAAGGACCCCGACACCGCGCTGCGCGACATGCCGCAGGTCGAAGCGATCCCCGTGGACCCGATGGCGGTCGCCGGCGCCCTCGGCGTGGGCTAGACGATGTCCATGAGTGCCACTCCCGCAGCGCCGATCGGCGCGCCCGACGCACGGCTGCAACTGGCGCCGGGTCTGTCGGCCACCGTGCGCGTTCCCGCGTCCACCGCCAATCTGGGTCCCGGTTTCGATTGCCTGGGCCTGGCGCTCGGGCTGTACGACGAGGTGACCGTGACCGTCACCGACGGCGGCGTCACGGTCGAGGCCACCGGAGAAGGGGCCGACGCCGTTCCGCGCGACGGCAGCCACCTGGTGGCGCGCGCAGTGATCCGCGGTCTCGAGTTCGCCGGGGTCAGCGCGCCGGGCCTGCACCTGCGGTGCGCCAACGTGATCCCGCATTCGCGGGGTCTGGGCTCGTCGGCCACAGCGGTGGTCGGTGGACTGGCGGCCGCCTCGGAACTGCTGGCGGCCGACGGTCGCCGCGCCGGGCTCGGCGAAAGTGAACTGGTGCAGCTGTCCGGGGAGTTCGAGGGGCACCCCGACAACGCCGCCGCGAGTGTGCTCGGCGGCGCCGTCGTCACGTGGATGGACGGGCACGACGGTTACTTCGCGCGCCGTCTGGAGCTGCACCCGGACATCGTGGCGACCGCCTTCGTTCCGGAGATCGAATCCTCCACGCACGTCACCCGGGGGCTGCTCCCGCACTCCGTTCCGCGCGCCGACGCGGTGTTCAATTTGAGCCGTACCGCGCTGGTCGTCGTCGCCCTGACCGACGACCCCAGCTGTCTCTTCGATGCGACGCAGGACCGCCTGCACCAGGGCTACCGGGCGCCCGCGCTGCCGGAGACCACCGGCCTGATCGCCGATCTCCGTGAGCGCGGCCATGCGGCCACCGTCTCCGGTGCGGGGCCCTCGGTGGTGGTGCTGGGCACGGAGCGCCTGGGCGAGGCCGAAGCAACGTTGGCGGCCGACCACGGCTTCACGATGACCCCGCTGCCGATCGGCGTCGGTGTCGCGCGACACACCTGATTGCCGAACCCGCGGGTAGGCAGTGCTACACTGGGGTCGTTCCGCCGCCAAGATGTTCATTCATCGCTTCTTCGGCAGTCACCATTGCCGCCGGCGACTCTCGCCCGGCAGTAGCGGACCGGTAGCGATCTTCTCGCCGCGGCTGAGCACAGATTTCAGTACTACTGCATCTCCGCACCACTGCATCTCAGTGGGAACCCGGCGGCCTCTGCCGCAGGGAACGAAAGGACATCCGTGACCGATACGGACGTGAGCACTTCCACCCCCGCCAAGCGCGGCCTGTCGGCCATGCTGCTTCCCGAACTGCGCGGCCTGGCCGGCGAGCTGGGTATCAAGGGCATCTCGGGGATGCGTAAGGGGGATCTGATCGACGCGATCCGTGCGCATCAGCAGGGCGGCGGTGCCGCGAGCGCCCCGTCGAAGGCGCCGAAGTCGGCGGCCCCGAAGCGCGAGGCCCCGAAGACGGAAGCCCCGAAGACGGAAGCCCCGAAGACGGAAGCCCCGAAGACGGAAGCCCCGAAGACGGAAGCCCCGAAGACGGAAGCCCCGAAGACGGAAGCCCCGAAGACGGAAGCCCCGAAGACGGAAGCCCCGAAGACGGAAGCCCCGAAGACAGAGGCCTCCGCCGCGCCGGCGGCGCAGACCGAGAACGACAAGCCCGCCGCAGGGGACAAGCCCGCCGGCGGGAAGTCCGAGCAGGCCGGCGAGCGCCGCCGCGAGCGCGGGGACCGCAACCGCGGCGACGGCAACCGCGGCGACGGCGGCAAACAGAGCGGCGACGGCCAGGGCCGCAACGCCGACGGCAAGAACGAGAACACCAAGAACGAGAACCGGGGCGGCGGCAACCGCAACCAGGGCAACCAGAACCAGAACCAGAACGATGACGACGGCGAGGGCGGCGGACGCCGCCGCGGCCGTCGCTTCCGCGAGCGCAACCGCCGCGGCCGCGACCGCGGCGGAGACGGCGGCGGCGAGCCGCAACTGAACGAGGGCGACACCGTCGCACCCGTCGCCGGAATCCTCGACGTCCTCGACAACTACGCCTTCGTGCGGACCTCCGGCTACCTCGCCGGGCCCAACGACGTCTACGTGTCGATGAACATGGTGCGCCGCTACGGTCTGCGCCGCGGCGATGCCATCACCGGTGCGGTCAAGGTGCCCCGGGAAGGCAGTGAGAACCAGAGCGGGGGCAACCAGCGCCAGAAGTTCAACCCGATGGTCCGCCTGGACACCGTGAACGGCGGCGACCCCGAACTCGCCAAGAAGCGGCCCGAGTTCTCCAAGCTGACGCCGCTGTACCCGAATCAGCGTCTGCGTCTGGAGACCACCCCGGAGCGGCTCGACACCCGCGTCATCGACCTGATCATGCCGATCGGCAAGGGGCAGCGTGCACTGATCGTGTCGCCGCCGAAGGCCGGCAAGACCACGATCCTTCAGGACATCGCGAACGCGATCGCCACCAACAACCCCGAGTGCCACCTGATGGTGGTGCTGGTCGATGAGCGGCCCGAAGAGGTCACCGACATGCAGCGCAGCGTCAAGGGCGAGGTCATCGCCTCGACGTTCGATCGTCCGCCGTCGGATCACACCAGCGTCTCCGAGCTCGCCATCGAGCGCGCCAAGCGCCTCGTCGAGCAGGGCAAGGACGTCGTCGTGCTGCTCGACTCGATCACCCGGCTCGGCCGCGCGTACAACAACGCCTCGCCCGCGTCGGGCCGGATCCTGTCCGGTGGCGTCGACTCCACCGCGCTGTACCCGCCCAAGCGCTTCCTCGGTGCGGCCCGCAACATCGAGCACGGCGGCTCGCTGACGATCATCGCGTCGGCGCTGGTCGAGACCGGCTCGACCGGTGACACGGTGATCTTCGAAGAGTTCAAGGGCACCGGCAACGCCGAGCTCAAGCTCGACCGGAAGATCTCTGAGCGCCGCGTCTTCCCGGCCGTCGACGTCAACCTGTCGAGCACCCGCAAGGACGAGCTGCTGCTCTCGCCCGACGAGTTCGCCGTCGTGCACAAGCTGCGCCGCCTCCTCGCCGGCCTGGACAGTCAGCAGGCGATCGACCTGCTGATCTCGCAGCTGAAGAAGACGAAGAACAACGTCGAGTTCCTCATGCAGGTTCAGAAGACGGCCCCCGGGACTCTCAACCAGGACTGAGTCATCGCTCGCCCGAGCCGGTCGAGCCCGCGCGGGCGAGACCGTGTCGGAACTCGACCTCTGCAGTGCACACTGGTGACATGGGAAGCACTGATTACGTCGAGACCTTCATCGCGGTGGCAGACGACTGCCCGGTGAGCGCCGCGGAGGAGCCGCCGGCCGGCAAGAAGGCGCCCTCGGTGGCCGAGCTCCAGTTCGGGCTCCTCGCCGAGCATCCGTACGAGTACACCAGCGACGATGTGCTCTTCGAGGTGTATGCACGGCGACACGCGGTCCCCGACGCCGATCGGGCGGAGGCGCGCGCCGCCTTCTTCGCGAAGTCGCAGGCGTGCCTGCGGGCCTCCCCGCTCGGCAAGCGGTACGGGTGGGGCCTGCACTACGACGACCAGGCGCGCGTCGCTGTCGTACCGCTCGGTTCCGACCGTTACCGTGAATTGTCCGCGGACCCGAACCTCAAGCAGCTCAAGGCGATGCGCTCCAAGCGCGCGTGACTCCTCGGGATCTCGACTCCGCTCGATCAGCGTTCGTCGCTCCTTGAGCCGGGTCGGCGTTTGTCGCTTCTTGACCCGGCCGGCGTTTGTCGCTCCTTGAGCCGGGCCGAGGCGTGAGCCGAGGGGCGTGTCGAAAGGTGGAGTGCGACGTTTCGACTCGATCTCGCCTAGCGGCTCGATCGGCTCAACGAGCGAGGCCTGTCACGATCGGGTGTTCTCGCTCCTTGAGCGGGGCCGAGGCGTGAGCCGAGGGACGTGTCGAAAGGGGTGAGGGCGACGTTTCGACTCGATCTCGCCTAGCGGCTCGATCGGCTCAACGAGCGAGGCGTGTCACGATCGGGTGTTCTCGCTCCTTGAGCGGGGCCGAGGCGTGAGCCGAGGGGCGTGTCGAAAGGTGGAGTGCGACGTTTCGACTCGATCTCGCCTAGCGGCTCGATCGGCTCAACGAGCGAGGCGTGTCACGATCGGCGAAGGGGCCGTTTCGACACGCCTCCTCACTGCGTTCGTCGTCGGCTCAACGAGCGAGGGGGTGACTGTTAGTAGCTCCTTGAGCCGGGCCGAGGCGTTAGCCGAGGCGCGTGTCGAAAGGTGTGGAGGGCGACGTTTCGACTCGATCTCGCCTAGCGGCTCGATCGGCTCAACGAGCGAGGGGAGAGGTCAGTAGACGTCTCGGCGGTAGCGCCCTTCGGCCCGCAACTCGTCCAGGCGGGCGCGGGCGGCGTCCTCGTCGAGGTTCTCGTGGGCGGCGATGATCGAGGTCAGTGCCTCGTCGACGCTCTTGGCCATCGCGTCGGCGTCGCCGCACACGTACAGGACGGCGCCGTCGCGCAGCCAGTGATAGATGTCCTCGCCGTGACCGTCCATCAGGTGCTGGACGTACACCTTCTCCTCCTGTTCGCGCGAGAACGCCACGTCCAAGCGATCCAGGACGCCGTCGGCGTGCAAGGCGTGGATCTCGTCGCGGTAGAGGAAGTCGTGGTCGCGGTGGCGGGCACCGTGGAAGAGCCAGTTGCGGCCTTGGCCGCCACGCGTGGCGCGCTCGTGCAAGAAGCCGCGGAACGGTGCGATGCCGGTGCCGGGTCCGATCATGATGATGTCGGTGTCCGGTTCGGGGAGGCGGAAGCTCTTGTTCGGAGTCAGGTAGATGCCGACGGTGTCGCCGGGCTCCACGCGATCGGCCAGATAGGTCGAGGCCGCACCGCCGCGGTCGCGGCCGTCGCCCCAGTCCTCGGTGGCGAAGTGCCGGACCGTCGCCGGCGTCAAGTGGATGGTGCCGGCGTGGACGTTGGGCGACGACGAGATGGAGTAGGTGCGGGCCGCGAGCGGGCGGAGCTCGGCCAGCAGCGCTTCCGGGGTGGGCGCCCAGTCCGGCTCCAGGTTCAGCAGATCGAGCACGTCGCGCCCGCGGGACCAGGCGTCCAGCTCGGCGCGGTCGCCGTCGAGCAGCGCTGCGGCGACCGGGTTGCCCAGTGCCTTCGCCAGGTGGTCGAGAAGGTACTGGGACACCGAGGTGATCTCGAACCCGTGGGTGAGGGCGTTGTACAGGGTCTGCGAACCCTTGCGGTCGGTGATCTCGGTTTCCGGTGGGACGCCGAGGCGGGCGATGATGGCGGCGACCAGCTCCGGGGAGTTGGTCGGCAGCACCGACACGGCGTCGCCGGGCTCGTACTCCAGACCGGCGTCGGCGACGTCGAGCACCAGGTGACGGACTTCTTTGTCGCTCTCCGGAGAGGTCAGCAGGGTGTTCTCGACGACGCGCGCCTCGTACGGATTGCGGCGGGACCAGCGGACCTTCTTGGCGCGGCGCGCGGGCCGCTCAGTTTCGACGGTCATAGTCGCAATGTACTCCGCGGTTCAGCGTGGTCTCGACTCCGCTCGACCGGCGTGTGCAGGATCGACCGGCGTGTGCAGGCTCGACCGGCGTGTGCAGGATCGACCGGCGTGTGCAGGATCGACGACGTGTCGTTTCAGTACACGTCCCGGCAATAGCGCTTCGCCTTCTTCAGATCGCTCAGGTACAGGCCGGCCTTCTCGGCATCCATCCCGCCGTGTTCGGCGACGATCTCGATGAGCGCGGCATCGACGTCGTGCGCCATCCGCTGGGCATCGCCGCAGACGTACACGTGCGCGCCGCGCTCGAGCCAGCGGTACAGCCCCGCACCCTGCTCACGCATCCGGTCCTGCACGTACACCTTGTGCGCCTGGTCGCGGGAGAACGCGAGATCGAGCCGGGTGATCAGTCCGTCGGAGACGAACTGATCGAGTTCGGCCTGGTACAGGAAGTCCGCGTCGCGGTGCTGGTCGCCGAAGAAGAGCCAGTTGTCGCCGGTCGCGCCGCGGGCGGCGCGCTCGTGCAGGAAGCTGCGAAACGGCGCGACGCCGGTGCCGGGTCCGATCATGATCATCGGGGCGTCGTCGTCGGGCAGCCGGAAGGCCTTGTTCGGCGTGATGAAGACGCGCACCTGTGTGTCCTCCGGGCAGCGGTCGGCCAGGTACGTGGAGCAGACGCCGCCCCGCTCGCGGTTGTCCGAGGTGTACCGGACGGTCGCCATGGTCAGGTGCACGGTCCCGTGGTGGGCCTTCGGCGACGACGAGATGGAGTACACGCGCGGGGCCAGCGGCCGCAGTTCGCCGATCAGTTCCTCGGCGGTGAGGGTCAGGCCCGGGTCGACGTTCAGCACGTCGAGCACGTCGCGCCCCCACAGCCACGCGTCGAGGGCTTCGGCGTCGCCGGTGGCCGACATGTGCGTGAGTTCGGGGTCGCCGGTGCGTGAGGCGACGTAGTCGACGAGATACTTCGACGGCGTGGAGATCTCGTAGTGGTGGGTCAGCGCCTCGCGCAGCGTTCGCTGCGTCTTGCGGTCGGTGATCAGCTCGTCGCCGGTGGCGCCGATCCGGTCCAGGAGTCGGTCGACGAGGGCGTCGTCGTTCACCGCGACGATGCTGATGCCGTCGCCGGGCTGGTACTCGATGCCGCTGTCGCCCAGGGAGATCACCAGGTGCCGGACCTCCTTGCTCGACGTCGGCCCGGAGAGGATCGAGTTCGCCAGAAGGGTCGCCGGGTACGGGTTCTTGCGTCCCCACGGGGCTTTCGCGTCCTTGGCCGCGGGCGTCGCGGCCGGGCCCCCAGCGGCGACGGCACCGGCCGCCGGAGCATCGGCGAGCGCCTGCAGGGCGCCGGGCAGCCATGCACCGGCCGGGCGCTGGAAGTCGACGTCGCACTCGACTCGGTCCACCAGTCGCTGCGCACCCAGCTCGGCGAGCCGGCCGTCGAGGTTCTTGGCGGCCTGGCAGAAGCCGTCGTAGATGGAGTCGCCCAGGCCGCACACCGCGAACCGCAGGCCCTCCAGGCGTGGGGCGTCCGCGGCGGCCAGCTGCGACCAGAGATCCTCGGCCGCGTCGGGCATGTCGCCCTCGCCGTACGTGGAGACGACGACGAGGAGCTTGCCCGCGACCGCGAGGTCCGCGGCGGTGAGGTCGCTCATGTCCGCCGTCCGGACGCCGAAACCGAGGGCGGCGGCCGCCTCGGAGGCCTGGTCGGCGATCAGTTCGGCGTTGCCGGTCTGGGTGCCGTAGGCGATCAGCAGCGGACCGGGGCCGCCTGCGGGGGCGAGCGTGGAGGTGGCGGTGCCGGCCAGGGCGGCGTCGGCGACGCCGGTCGGCATGGCCATCCGGGTGTTCAGTCCGGCCATGAACCCGGCGAACCAGGCCTTCTGGTCGCCGGTGAACGGGATGTCGGCGGGGATGTAAGGGAGTTCCATCAGAGACCGGCCTTCACGAGAGCTGCGGCCGCGGCCGCGGGGTCGGAGTGGGTGGACGCCTGGGCCTGCGCGGCGTTGCGCATGGCCTCGGCGACGTCGGGGACGGCGCGTGCGGCGAACAGCTCGGCGAAGCCAGTCAGCTCGCCGAGCACCTCGCGGTTGCGCGCGTCTTGCAGCAGCAGCCAGCCGTAGGTGGCCGGGGCGTCCATCGAGCGGACGTTCCGCAGTGCGAGCGCCTGCTTGTAGTCGGCCACCCGCTTGGCGCCGATCAGCGCCGCCAGGTGCTCGGCGGGGTACTCGGACAGGATGTCGCGGGCGTATCGCGCGACGCGTCCGAGCAGATCGAAGTCCTCGGTGAGCACCAGGTTGCGGGCCGCGTGCGCGATCGTCTTTTCGTTGGCCACCAGGCGGCTGCCGTGGCGGGTCTTGCGGAGCCGTGCGGCCGCGACCTCGCGAGCCAGTTCGAACACGGTGAACGCGCTCAGCAGGGCGTACGTGGTCGCGTCGTCGGTGTGCCCGAACGCGGGGACGGCGCCGTCGAGGACCGGGACCGCCGCGCGGGATGCCCGCTTGAGCGCACGGACCTGGTCCACCGCGATCGCGCCGGACAACTCGTCGAGCAACGCACGACGATCCAGCGTCGCCATGATCGTCGCCGAGTCCTGGTGCGCGACCAGCGCCCTGGGCATCGCGTACACGAAGTAGTGGCGCTCGGTTTCCCAGTTCTGGAGCAGGCGGGTGGCCAGCGCCGAACCGGTCGCGTCGGCGTGCCAGCGCAGCAGTTGGAAGACGGCGTCGTGGTGCAGCGCGGCGAACGGATCGTCGACGCCGGTGATCGATCCGAGGATCACCGAGTCGGCGCTGACGAACTTCTCCACCCGGCAGGCCGGGTCGTACTGGTACAGGAAGCCGCCGGACATCCCGTTGGCCAGGCCCTTTCCGTAGCCGCCCAGGTTCAGCACCGCACCGTTGGTCATGTACTCGCAGCCGTACTCGCCGACGCCTTCGACGACGGCGGTGGCACCGGAGTTGCGGACCGCGAACCGGTCGCCGGCCTCGCCTTCGACGAACAGCCGCCCACCGGTGGCGCCGAACAGGGCGAAGTTGCCCACCAGCACGTTCCCGCCGACCGAGTTGGCGCCGCCGCCGGGCGACGAGATCACCACCGTGCCGCCGGACATGGACTTGCCGACGCCGTCGTTGCAGGTGCCGCTGTGCCGCATGCGCAGACCGTCGTTGCAGAACGCCGCGTAGCTCTGGCCCGCCGAGCCGGTGGTCGGGATCGTCACGGCGTCGGGAGCCAGATACCGCCGGCCGCGCTCGTCGGACAGGACCGCGGGCAGGGCCGCCGCTTCGTCTTCGCGGAGTTCCCAGTTCAGGAGACGTTCGACGTCGATCGCGAGCCGGCCGCCGACGCTCTTGTCGCGGTTGCCCAGGTGCACCGACTCGGTGGTCGTGCGCTCAGCGCGGCGGTCGACGAGTGCGGCCCGGACCTGGGCGAACAGCGTCTCGTCCACCGAGAAGTCGGCTTCGTAGTAGATCGGCTCGGCGATCACCAGTTCGGGCACCACGGCCAGCAGCGCGTCCGGTGCGATGGCGCCGACCATCGCCGGGTGGTCGATCACGCTCAGCAGGTCGGCGCGGCCCCGCGCCTCGCGCAGACTGCGCAGACCGAGGCCGGCGAGCACCTCGCGGACCTCTGCGGCGACGTTGAGCAGGTACTGGGCCATCGCACGCGGGTCGCCCTCGAACAGTTCCGGGTTGGTGGTGAGGCCCGCCGGGCAGGTGACGTTGCAGTTCTTGGCCATCACGCAGCCGATCGACATCAGTGCGGCGGTGCCGAACTCGAAGCTGTCGGCCCCGAGCAGCGCCGACACGACGACGTCGCGCCCGGTCTGATGCGCACCGGAGGCCCTGAGGGTCACTTTGCTGCGCAATCCGTTGGCGCACAACGCCTGATGGACCTCGGCGAGCCCGATCTCGGCGGCGCGCCCGGCGTAGCGCAGGCTGGAGACCGCGGCTGCACCGGTGCCGCCGGTGTTGCCCGCCACGTTGATCACGTCGGCGCCGGCTTTGGCGACGCCGACGGCGATGGTGCCGATGCCCTCGGACGAGACCAGCTTGACGATCACCCGCACGCGGGCGGCCTTGCAGTCGTGGATCAGCTGCGCGAGGTCCTCTATGGAGTACGTGTCGTGGTGCGGGGGAGGGGAGACCAGCTCGACGCCGGGGGTGCCGCCGCGGGCCGCGGCGATCTCCACCGTCACCTTCGGTGCGGGGAGCTGACCGCCCTCGCCGGGCTTGGCGCCCTGGCCGATCTTGATCTCCAGCTCCTGCAGGTTCGGGTCGGCCAGGTACCCCGCCCAGATGCCGAACCGGCCCGAGGCGAACTGCTTGATCGCCGAGGCGCGCAGGGTGCCGTACCGCGACAGGTGCTCACCGCCCTCGCCGCTGTTGGAGAGGGCCCCGACCATGTTGGTGCCGTGCGCCACCGCCTCGTGGGCCGCGGCGACCAGCGCGCCGTGGCTCATGGCGCCGGAGGCGAAGGTGGCGGTGATCTCGTGCGCGGGCATCACCTCGGTCAGCGGTGCCTCGGGTCCGTCGGGGGAGATCGCCAGCACGTCGCGCACAGTGCTCGGCCGTTCGGCGCGGGCCGCGGCCAGATCCGCGGAGAAGGCACGGTAGGCGTCGGTGATCGCGAAGGCGTCGACCTGCTCGTCGGTGAGCCGGTCGTATCCGCTGCCGGTGTAGGCGCGTGCGGTGAGTCCGAACGCACCGTCGAGTTCGGCGAGGGTGAGCTTCTGCAGGGCCTCGGGAGCTCCGGCGGCGTCGGCCTCGGCCGACGGCCGGTCCGCGCCGTCGTAGGTGAAACCGGCACCGTTCATCTCCTCCCAGCGGCGCACCGCGGTGGCCCCGAACGAGTGGCCGGCGCCGTCGGCGCGCTCCTTGAAGAGGCCGAGCAACGGCAGGTCGCGGTCGGTGGCGAGCGGAGCGGCGACGGCCGAGCAGTGCGCGTCGTACAACGCCCGAGCGATGGGCTCCAGTCCCACCCCGCCGGCCGGCGCGCGCAGGGCGCCGAACCAGCGGTGCAGGTCGGGGTCGGTGGTGTCCAGGAAGTTCGGTTCGAAGAACTCGCCGCCGATGTAGCTCTCCACCGTGCAGAGGCCGACGCGGCCCATCGTCTTGCCCAGCGACTTCTCGGCGGCCTTGCGCCACCGGTCGAACGCCGCGTCGGCGGCGGCCGGGTCGGGGCCGTACTTCTCGTCCGCCCGCCGGGCCATCGTGTGCGGGTGCACCGCGGATGCGCCGAACCCCAGGAGCAGTGCCAGGTGGTGACTGGACTCGACCTGGCCGCTGTCGGCGACGACGCTCACTCGCAGCCGCAGCCCCTCGGCGATCAGCCGCTGGTTCACCGCGGAGACGGCGAACACCATCGGGAGCGCCGCGGCGTCCGGGCCGATCCCGCGGTCGCTGAGCACGGCGATGCCCCCGGTGCCCCGGGCGAACGCGACGACGTCGTCGCACAGCGTCTCGATCGCGGACGACAGCGCGGGGGCCGGGTCGGCCCCGTCGGCGACGGGGGCGAGCGTGGCGAATTCGGCCACCGGCACCCGGCGCTGTGTCGCCAGCGTGCGGAGCTGGGCCACCGAGAGCACCGGCGAAGGCACGACGATCTGGGTGCCGGCGTCGATCTGACCTCCGCGTTCGCGTGCCGAGGTGAACACCTGCGGCCGCGCGCCCAGCGCGACGCGCAGCGACATCGCGTCGGCCTCGCGGATGCTGTCCAGCGGCGGATTGGTCACCTGGGCGAAGCGCTGGCTGAAGAACCGGGCGACGCTCGGCTCCCGGTCGGTCAGCGGGTTGATCGCCAGACCGAAGCCCATCGCCGAGATCAGCTCTCCGCCGGTCTCCAGCATGGGGTCGGCGAAGAAGCGGAAGCTCTCCTGGTCCAGGTAGTAGGCGCGGTAGTACTGAAGGTCGGTGAGGTCCGTCGCCGGTCGAGCAGGGCCCCATGCCGGTCGAACGGAGCCCCATGCCGGTCGAGCAGAGCCCCATGCCGGTCGAGCGGAGTCGAGACCCCCGTCCAGGGGCTGCCCGTCGAGCACCACCGGGATCTCCTCGCCCACCTTCAGACCGAGCTGGTTCCGCTCTGCCGCCAGCTCGGCCAGATCGACCTTGGCGGCGGCGAGCAGCGCCGGGTAGTCCGCGGCGGCGGCGAGCTTCTCGTACGCCTCGTCGGTGGTGTACGTCCGCTGTTCGCGGTGGTCGTAGTAGATCATGCCGCCGGCGCACACGCGCCCGCGAGCGAGCACCGTCGACGGCTCGAAGTCGATCTGGCCGGCCTCGGAGAACACGCACAGGTAGTCGGCGGTCTCCACGGTGCGCAGCGGGCGCAGTCCGAGTCGGTCCAGGCGGGCGCCGATCACGGTGCCGTCGCCGAAGACGACGGCGGCGGGGCCGTCGTTCTTCTCCTCGTACAAAGAGAAGTACTCGAACATGGCGCGCACCCGGGGCGAGAGCGTGGTGTCGTTCTCCCAGGCCGGCGGCATCATCGAGACGATCGCGGTCACCAGGTCGAGCTGATCCTCGATCACCCGGGTCGCCACCGTCTGGTCCAGGCGCGAGCTGTCGGACTGCCCGGGCGGGCGGACGACGGTCCGTCGTGCCGCTGCCGCGGCGGTGACCTGTGCGATCCGATTCTTCTTGTCGGTGTTCAGCTCGCCGTTGTGCGCCAGGTAGCGGAAGGGCTGCGCCATCGTCGGGTGAGGATCGGTGTTGGTGGAGAAGCGGGTGTGGAAGTACAGCGTGTGCACCGCGTGTACCGGGTCGTGCAGGTCGGTGAAGTACCCGATCACCTCGTGCGACGAGAGCCGGCCCTTGAGTACCTGGGTGCGTGCCGAGAGCGACAGCGGGTACAGGCCGGCGAGCGCGGGATCGGCGTAGGCGATCGCCTCGATGTGCAGCAGCGCCTCCTGGACCACCTGGTCCAGCGCCGCGGGGGCGGGGCACGGCTCGGGTGCGGCGAACACCCACTGACGGATCGGCAGCTGGGCGGCGGGCCCGGCGGCCGGCAGCACCGAGTCGTCGACCGGCACCTCGCGTTCGGTGAGCACGGTGAAACCGCGGTCGGTCATCGTCGAGGTGATCAGTCGGGCGGCGCGCGCGGCCCCGTCGTCGTCGTTCGGCAGAAAGAAGTTGCCGACGCAGAAGCGTCCCAGGCGCAGATCGGCGCGACCGGTGACCGTGCGGAAGAACGCCTGCGAGAGGTCCATCGACACGCCGCCGCCGTCGCCGACTCCTTCGGCGTTGATGCCGCCGCGGTGCGGCACCGAGCAGAGGGCCTCGGCCGCCAGGGTGATCACCTCGTGGCTCTGCACGCCGTCTTTGCGGGTGATGAAGCCGACGCCGCAGCTGCTCTTCTCGTCGGAGGGGTCCCAGAGAGCGGGGGATGCATGGAACTCGGGTCGCAACGGACTCACCTCGCAGAAGACAGGAATGCCCGGGTCGGGGGCAAAGGGGAATCTGTGGGCGCTGCGACGGTGAAGCGGCACACGGGTGGATCAAGCCTAACTTAGGGCAACCTAATGTGATAGGTAACGTCCGTCACGTCGAGCCGTCGCGGCGGCCTCGTAGCGGCGCTCCGCGGATTCGCTCGACCGATGCGTCCCGATCCGCGGCGATGGGCGCCATGCGAGTCGATGCGCGGACTCTCCTCGCCGGCCGCGCGGATCCGCGGAATGCGGACGCCGATGACCGCGCGGCACGATTTCACCTCGCACGACGGCCTGTGGAATAATCGGACAGTCAGTCCGGTTCCGGTTCACATCGGGCTCCATGCTCGATGACCCGGCGACCACAACCCCTAAGGACATTTCATGAAGCAGGGTATTCACCCCGAGTACGTGGCGACCACCGTCGTCTGCGGTTGCGGCAACACCTTCGAGACCCGCAGCACCGAGAAGAACGGGCGGATCAACGTCGAGGTCTGCTCGAACTGCCACCCGTTCTACACCGGCAAGCAGAAGATCCTCGACACCGGCGGCCGCGTGGCCCGCTTCGAGAAGCGGTACGGCAAGCGCGCCAAGTAGCTTTCCCACGACGCCCGGCTCACGATCCCTAGCGATCGCAGGCCGGGCGTCGTCGTCATTTCGACAGGCTCAATGGGCGAGGTCCTCTCAATGGGCGAGGTCCTCTCAATGGGCGAGGTCCTTTCAATGGGCGAGGTCCTCTCAATAGGCGAGGCCCACGATTTCAGGAGTAACCACACTGTGAGCAGGCAGGCCACCGCGATCGACGACGTCCTGGCCGAGCATGCCGGCCTGGAGCAGCAACTGTCCGATCCGGCGCTCCACGACGATCCGGCCAACGCCCGGCGCGTGGGCAAGCGCTTCGCCGAGCTGGCGCCGGTGATGGCCACCTACACCAAGCTGGTCGCCGCCCGCGACGACCTCGAAGCGGCCCGCGAGCTCGCCGAGGCCGACGCCGCCTTCGCCGCCGAGGTGCCGGTGCTGGAGGCGACCGTCGCCGAGCTCGACGCCCAGCTCACCGACCTGCTCGCCCCGCGCGATCCGCACGACGGCGACGACGTGGTGGTCGAGGTGAAGTCCGGCGCCGGCGGCGAGGAGTCCGCCCTCTTCGCTGCGGACTTGGTCCGCATGTACCTCAAGTACTGCGAGAAACGCGGCTGGAAGGCGACCGTCCTGGGCGTCACCGAATCCGATCTCGGCGGCTACAAGGATGCGACGCTCTCGATCAAGGCCCGTGAAGCCTCCCGCGACGGCGTCTGGTCGCGCCTGAAGTTCGAAGGCGGCGTGCACCGCGTGCAGCGGGTGCCGGTGACCGAGTCGCAGGGCCGCATCCACACGTCGGCGGCCGGCGTGCTGGTCTATCCCGAGCCCGACGAGGTCGCCGAGATCCAGATCGACGAGAAAGACCTGCGCATCGACGTCTACCGCAGCTCGGGCAAGGGCGGCCAGGGCGTCAACACCACCGACTCCGCGGTGCGCATCACGCACGAGCCCACCGGCATCGTGGTGACCTGCCAGAACGAGCGCTCCCAGCTGCAGAACAAGGCGCGCGCCATGCAGGTGCTCGCGGCCCGGCTGCGGGCCGCGGTCGAGGAGGAGGCGGCCGCCGAAGCTTCGGCGGGGCGGGCAGCACAGATCCGCACCGTCGACCGCTCCGAGCGGATCCGCACCTACAACTTCCCGGAGAACCGCATCGCCGACCATCGCATCGGCTTCAAGGCCAACAACCTCGACGCGGTGCTCGGCGGTGACCTCGACGCGCTGCTGGACGCGCTGGTGGAGGCCGACAAACAGGCCCGCCTCGAGCAGTGACCCCGCGCGCACCGATCTCCGCGACCGGGCTCCGGGCCGCGGCAACTGCGCGGCTCGCCGCGGCCGGCGTCGACAGCGCCGCCGCCGACGCGACCTGGCTGCTGGGGCACGTGCTCGGCGTCGAACCCGGAAGGTTGCTCCTGGTGGACGAGGTGCCCGCCGAGGCCCGGCGTACCTACGAGGACCTGATCGCCCGGCGCGGCGAGCGCATTCCGCTGCAACACCTGACCGGTCGCGCGCCGTTCGCCGGGCTCGATCTCGAGGTCGGTCCGGGCGTGTTCGTACCGCGCCCGGAGACCGAGCTCCTGGTGGAGTGGGCCGTGACCGAATGCGCCGCACGCACTCGGGGGCCGATCCCGGTCGCCGATCTCTGTGCTGGCAGCGGTGCGCTCGCCCTGGCGATCGCGACCGCGGTGCCGAGCGTGGAGGTCGTCGCCGTCGAACGCTCTGACGCGGCGCTGGAGTATCTGCGCCGCAACGTCGCCGCGCAGCCGCCGTCGGTCGCCGGCCGAGTCCGGGTGGTCGCCGGTGACGTGACCGACCCGCAGACCTGGGAGCGGATCGGCGCCTGCGAGCTGATCGTGTGCAATCCGCCGTATGTGCCGGCCGCGGCCCGGGTCGCGCCGGAAGTGGCGCACGATCCGGCCGACGCGGTGTTCTCCGGTGCCGACGGCATGGCGCTGATCGAGGCGCTGGTTCCGCGCTTTCGCGCGGCGCTGCCGCCCGGGGGAGCGGTGGCGGTCGAGCACGACGACACCACCGCCGGACCGACCGTCACGGCGTTCACCGCAGGTGGCGGCTTCGCTGAGGTGACCAGTCGGTCGGACCTCTCCGGGCGGCCGCGGTTCGTCACCGCCCGCCGGACCGGCGCTGCTCGGGCACCGGATGCGGGCGTGCAAGGATGGAACCCGTGAGCGCCGTCTACGACTGCAGTGACCCGCAGGAGCGAGCGGCCGGTCTGCACGCGGCCATCGGGGCCGCGCGCGGCGGCCGCCTCGTGGTCCTGCCGACCGACACCCTCTACGGTATCGGCTGCGATGCGTTCGACGCCGAAGCCGTGGCCGCGCTGCTCGCGGCCAAGCACCGGGGGCGCGACATGCCGGTGCCGGTGCTCGTCGGCTCGTGGCACACCGTCGACGGCCTGGTGCAGCGGGTGAGTCCGCAGGCTCGCGAACTGGTGCAGTCGTTCTGGCCGGGCGGACTGAGCCTGGTCGTGGAGCAGGCTCCCTCCCTGGCCTGGGACCTGGGCGACACCGACGGCACCGTGATGCTGCGGATGCCGCTGCACCCGGTCGCCATCGAGGTGCTGCGTGAGGTGGGTCCGATGGCGGTCTCCAGCGCGAACGTGTCCGGTGGCCAGCCGTCGTCGACCGTCGCGCAGGCACGCGAGCAGCTCGGGGACTCGGTCGCGGTGTACCTGGACGGCGGTCCCGCCGACCACGCGGTGGCCTCGACGATCGTCGACCTGACCGGCGAGTCGCCGGTGGTGCTGCGCGAGGGAGCGGTGAGCATCGACGCGATCGCCGAGGTGCTCGACGTCGAGCCCGCGGATCTGCGTCCCACCGCCGAGTAGCGTGGCAGCGTGATCGACACCGGAAGCGGACTGGGGCCGCTGGCCCTCGACGCCGTGAGCGGCGCCGGCGTGCCGCTGCGCGAGCTCGCTCTGGTCGGGCTCACCGCGACCGGGATCACCTATCTGCTCACGGCCCTGGTCCGGGTCTTCGCGATCCGCGCCGGAGCGGTCGCCGTTCCGCGTGACCGCGACGTTCACGTGATCCCGACCCCGCGTCTGGGCGGCGTGGGGATGTATGCGGGCATCGTCTGCGCCGTCGCGCTCGCCGCGCAGCTGCCCGCGCTCAACCGCGGCTTCGCCTACACCCACGATCTGACCGCGGTGGTCACCGCGGGCCTGGTGATCGTGCTGGTCGGCGTGATCGACGATCGGTGGGGCCTGGATGCGCTGACCAAGTTCGTCGGACAGATCACCGCCGCCGGCGTGCTGGTGGTGATGGGCGTCAGCTGGTACCTGCTCTACGTGCCGTTCGCCGACATCGGCACCGTGGTGCTCGACCCGCTGCAGGCCGGGATCCTCACCGTGGTCATCACGGTGACCACCATCAACGCCATGAACTTCGTCGACGGCCTCGACGGGCTGGCCGCCGGACTCGGGCTGATCGCCGCGCTGGCGATCCTGATCTTCTCGCTGGGCCTGCTGGACGACCAGGGCGGTGACGTCAGCTACTACCCGGCGGCTCTCATCACCACCGCGCTCGCGGGAGCCTGCCTGGGCTTTCTGCCGCACAACTTCTCGCCCGCCCGCATCTTCATGGGCGACTCGGGCGCCATGCTGATCGGTCTGATGCTCGCCGCGGCGGCGACCAGCGCCTCCGGCCGGCCCGCCCGCAGCGCGTACGGCACCGCCGACCTGTTCACCCTGCTCTCGCCGTTGGTGCTGGTGGCGGCGGTGATGTTCGTGCCCCTGCTCGACATGGTGCTGGCGGTGATCCGGCGCACGCGGGCCGGCGTGGGTTTCGCGACCCCCGACAAGATGCACCTGCACCATCGCCTGCTGGAGATGGGTCATTCGCAGCGGCGCGTCGCGCTGCTCATCTACTTGTGGGTCGGCGTGCTGGCGCTGTCGGTGGCCGCGTGCACGCTGTTCAGGCCGGTGACGGTGGCGCCGTTCTTCACAGCGGGGCTGCTGATCGCGCTGATCGCGACGTTCGCGCCCAGGATGAGCCGGCGTCTGGCCCGGCGTTCGGCGTGAACCCGGCATAGCGGCCGGGCCGCGCCGATGACGTAGCCTGGTGCGCGTGTCCACGAACGACGAGAACCCAGCCCTGACCCCCGACGAGCCGCTGCCGGACACGTCGTACGACTCGCTCGCGCCGCTCAAGAACGGTCTCCGCTACGGGCTGCTCGGGCTGCTCGCCCTCACCCTGATCGGCCTGCTCATCTGGTGGCCGTGGAAGGGCACGCCCGGTCTCTACGGGGTACTCATCGGCGCCGGTGTGGGCGGGGCGTTCATCCTGCTCACCGTGATCACGATCATGGCCACCGCCAATCTCAAGCCGTCGGCCACCATGGCCGCGGTGATGGGCGGCTGGTTCCTCAAGATGGTGGTGGTGCTGGTGGTGATGGCCGTGCTGGGCAACATGACCTTCTACTCCAAGGGCGCTCTGGTGAGCATGCTGATCGGCGCGATCGTCGCCGTCCTCGGATCGGAGGTGTGGGGCGTGCTGAGCACCAAACAGCCGTACATCGACGACGACACTCACTCCACCAAGAAGTGACGCGTTCCATATTCGGGCGAAACGACCAGCTACTACGCTCGATAGTAGGTTGCTGAGGGGCCTGTCACCCGCCTTCACCTGGGGGCGGATTCGCAGGCAAGGGTAACCACTTGATAAAGTTCTGAGCGCACGAGCACTCTGACCGCAACGCCCGACGGCGCTGCCGACATCTCGTGCCCGCACAGATTGCCGATCGGACCGGGTGTCCACGACGACGCCCCGGTCCCGAACACGGGAGAGAACGCTGAGCGTCATCCTTGCCGCCGACGAGTTCCACGCGCCGAGTCTTGCCGACTTCTTCCCGGAGGCCGTGGCCTTCGCCGGAACGCCGTTCGCGCTCGACCGCCTGATGATCATGCGGCTGGCCATTGCGGTCCTGGTCGCCCTGTTGTTCTACGTGGGCATGCGCAGCCCCAAGCTGGTGCCCACCGGCTTGCAGAACGTCGTCGAGAGTGCCCTGGACTTCGTCCGGATCAACATCGCCGAAGAGATCCTCGGCAAAGAGAACGGCCGGAAGTTCTTCGCGATCATCGCGTCGATCTTCTTTGCGACGCTGTTCCTGAACCTGTCGTCGATCATCCCGTTCCTGAACATCTCCTCGAACGCGCGGATCGGCATGCCGATGGTGATGGCCGCGGTCGCCTACATCACCTACCTGTGGGTGGGCTTCGCCAAGTACGGCTTCTTCGGATTCATCAAGTCCTCGATCGTGCTGCCCGGCGTGCCGCTGGCCATCCAGCCGCTGCTGATCCCGATCGAGTTCATCTCGACCTTCATCCTGCGGCCGTTCACGCTGACGGTGCGACTCATGGCCAACATGCTGGCCGGTCACATCATGCTGGTGCTGTTCTTCGCCGCGACCCAGTTCTTCGTCTTCAGCGGGACCTGGCACATCGTGTTCGCGCCGTTCTCGCTGATCGCCGGCATCGGGTTCACGCTCTTCGAGCTGATGATCATCGTCCTGCAGGCCTACATCTTCGCGCTGCTGACGGCGGTCTACATCGACCTGTCGCTGCACGCCGACCAGCACTGACCGACTGACACCTACCGACACTCGGTCGAGCCCGACCGGGACCACAGACTGACTCACTCGCCCGACCGGGCGGGGAGCCACCAAGAAAGGGAATCGCAAGATGAGCTACATCGCCCAGACTCTCGCCGACGCGGCCGAAACCAAGACCACCTTCGAGGGCTCCGGCTTCGGCGCCATCGGCTACGGCCTGGCCGCCATCGGCCCGGGCATCGGCGTGGGCATCGTGGCCGGCAAGGCCATCGAGGGTATCGCCCGTCAGCCCGAGCTCGCCGGTCAGATCCGCACCACCATGTTCCTGGGTATCGCACTCTCCGAGGCACTGGCGCTGATCGGTATCGTCGTCGGCTTCATCTTCTGATCTGAGTCGTAGACATGATCAACACCACTGAGCTGATCTACCTCGCCGCCGAAGGCGAGACCGATCAAAACCCGCTGTTGCCGGCGTGGTACGACATCATCTGGTCGTTGGTCGCCTTCGCCGTCGTCCTGTTCGTCTTCTGGAAGTTCGTGACCCCGCGTTACCAGAAGGTGCTCGACGAGCGCCGGGAGACCATCGAGGGCGGCATCGAACGCGCCGAGGCCGCACAGGCCGAGGCCAACGCCTCGCTCGCGGCCTACCGTGAGCAGCTCGCCGGTGCTCGCGACGAGGCCGCCGAGATCCGTGACGAAGCGCGTGCCCAGGGCAAGCAGATCATCACGGACATGAAGGCCCAGGCCACGGCCGAGAGCGACCGCATCATCGCCAACGGCGCGGCACAGCTGCAGGCCCAGCGCCAGCAGGTGGTCGCCGAACTGCGCACCGACGTCGGGCGCCTGTCGGTCGACCTGGCCGAGAAGCTGGTCGCGGGCGAGCTGTCGGACGGCGTCAAGCAGGCGAGCACCGTCGACCGCTTCCTCGCGGAGCTCGACGACGTCGCCGGCGAAGCCGCGAAGTAAGAGCACCGATGAGCGACGGACAGGCGACAGGTCGGCGGAGGGTCCTCCGCCGCACCTGTACACCGATGCCGCGTCCCTCGCTCTGCCGTGTCACGCCACGAGAAGGAATGTAGGTAGATGTACGCAGCGTCAAGCCGTGAAGCCCTCGACGGGGCTCGCGTCGAGCTGGAAGCCGCCCTGCGCGGTGTCACGAGCGACGAGGCGGTCACCGTCGGCGAAGAACTGCTGTCGTTCGCCGAGACCGTCTCCGACCACCGTGCGCTGCGTACCGCCCTGGCCGACTCGGCCACCGCGCCGGACGCACGAGCGGCGGTCGCGCGCGGTCTGCTCGCCGGCAAGGTCGGCGAGATCACCCAGCAGACGGTGGCCTCGGCCGCCGCGCGCAGCTGGTCGCGCGACGCCGACCTGGCGACCGCTCTGCAGGAGCTCGGCCGCGAGGCCATGCTGCAGGCCGCCAAGTCGCAGGGCCGTCTCGACACCGTCGAGGACGAACTGTTCCGCCTCGCCCGCACCGTGAAGGGCAACTCCGAGCTCGAGCAGGCTCTCAGCGATCGTGCGCGGTCGCAGGCCGACCGCGCTCGGCTGCTCGACTCGCTGGTCGCCGGCAAGGTCGACGACGTCACCCGCCGACTGGCCGCTCAGGCCGTCGTCGCCGCGGACGAAGCCCCCGGCGACGTCCTCGACGACCTGTCCGCACTCGCCGCAGCGGCAAACGGCCGCAAGGTCGCGTACGTGTCGGCCGCCGGCGAGCTGTCGGCCGCGCAGCGCACCCAGCTGTCGGAGAAGCTGTCCGCAGTCTTCGACGCGCCGGTCACGCTGCACGTCGAGATCGATCCCGAGCTTCTCGGTGGGGTCGTCGTCCGCGTGGGCGACGAGCGCATCGACGGAAGCATCGCCGGCAAGCTGGCGGCACTGCGCCGCAGCCTGCGGTGACCACCCCCTAAGAACGATTCCCAGACCCTTTAGAAAGCCCAGGAAGAGCAGGCAGGAATATGGCCGAGTTGACCATCTCCTCCGATGACATTCGGAGCGCGATCGCAAATTACACCGACGAGGTGCGCGGGGAGGCCACTCGTGAAGAGATCGGCGTCGTCACCGACACCGGCGACGGCATCGCTCACGTGAGCGGACTGCCCGGCGCGATGGCGAACGAGCTGCTGGAGTTTCCCGGCGGCATCCGCGGCGTCGCACTGAACCTCGACCTCGACGCGGTCGGCGCCGTGATCCTGGGCGACTACGAGAACATCGAAGAGGGCCAGGAGGTCAAGCGGACCGGCAACGTGCTGTCGGTGCCGGTCGGCGACGCCTTCCTCGGCCGCGTGATCGATCCGCTCGGTGCGCCGATCGACGGCCTGGGCGCCATCGAGGCCGAGACCGAGCGCGTCCTGGAGCTGCAGGCCGCCACGGTGCTGGAGCGTCAGCCCGTCGAGGAGTCGCTCGCGACCGGCATCAAGGCGGTCGACGCCATGACCGCCATCGGCCGCGGCCAGCGCCAGCTGGTGATCGGCGACCGCAAGACCGGTAAGACCGCGGTCTGCATCGACGCGATCCTCAACCAGAAGGCGAACTGGGAGACCGGCGACCCGACGCAGCAGGTGCGCTGCATCTACGTCGCGATCGGCCAGAAGGGCTCGACCATCGCCGGTGTCAAGACCGCGCTCGAAGAGGCCGGCGCGATGGAGTACACCACCAT
Source organism: Gordonia iterans (assembly GCF_002993285.1). Taxonomy (NCBI): domain Bacteria; kingdom Bacillati; phylum Actinomycetota; class Actinomycetes; order Mycobacteriales; family Gordoniaceae; genus Gordonia; species Gordonia iterans. The sequence continues at coordinate 1,654,729 of NZ_CP027433.1, forward strand.
CGTCGCGGCTCCCGCGTCGGACTCGGCCGGCTTCAAGTGGCTCGCCCCCTACACCGGTTCGGCTCTCGGCCAGCACTGGATGTACCAGGGCAAGCACGTCCTGATCGTGTTCGACGACCTCTCCAAGCAGGCCGAGGCCTACCGCGCCATCTCGCTGCTGCTGCGCCGCCCGCCGGGCCGCGAGGCCTACCCGGGTGACGTCTTCTACCTGCACTCGCGCCTGCTGGAGCGTTGCGCCAAGCTGTCCGACGAGCTCGGCGGCGGCTCGATGACGGGCCTGCCGATCATCGAGACCAAGGCCAACGACGTCTCGGCGTTCATTCCGACCAACGTCATCTCGATCACCGACGGCCAGGTGTTCCTGGAGTCGGACCTGTTCAACAAGGGCGTCCGCCCGGCGATCAACGTCGGTATCTCGGTCTCCCGCGTCGGCGGCGCCGCCCAGACCAAGGGCCTGAAGGACGTCTCCGGGTCGCTCCGTCTGGAGCTGGCACAGTACCGCGAGCTGGAGGCCTTCTCGGCCTTCGCCTCGGACCTGGACGCCGCGTCCAAGGCACAGCTCGAGCGCGGCGCCCGCTGGGTGGAGCTGCTCAAGCAGGACCAGTACAGCCCGGCGGCGGTCGAAGACCAGATCGTCTCGCTGTACCTCTGCGGTGCCGGCTACATGGACTCGGTGCCGGTCGCCGACATCCGCCGCTTCGAAGCCGAACTCCTGGAGGCTCTGCACCATTCGGCCAAGGGCGTCTACGAGAACATCGCCGGCGGCGCCAAGAAGCTGTCGGACGAGGACAAGGCGGCGCTCGGTAAGGCGACGGACGACTTCAAGGCCGGCTTCCGGGCCAGCGACGGCAGCAGCGTCGTCGAGGTTCCGGCGGACGCCATGAACCCGGAGGACGTCGAGTCCGAGACGATCCGAGTGACGAAGAAGACGAAGTAACATGGCCACCATTCGGGAACTCCGGTCGCGGATCAGGTCGATCCAGTCGACCAAGAAGATCACGAAGGCGCAGGAGCTGATCGCCACCTCGCGGATCACCAAGGCGCAGGCCCGCGTGGCCGCCGCCCGGCCGTACTCCGAGGAGATCACCGCGGTGGTGGCTACCCTTGCCGCCCGGGCGAATCTGGATTCGGTCGCGCTCCTGAACGAGCGCCCGGAGCCTAAGCGCGCGGCCGTCCTGGTGATCACCAGCGACAGCGGCCAGTGTGGCGGCTACAACGCGAACGTCCTGAAGGAGACCGAGGAGCTGCTCTCGCTGTTGCGCGAAGAGGGCAAGCAGCCGGTGCTGTACGTGATGGGCCGCAAGGGCATCGGGTACTACACCTTCCGTGATCGGGAGATCGCCGGCAGCTGGTCGGGCTTCTCGCAGCAGCCGGTGTTCGCCGACGGCGCACCGGCGGTCCGGCACCTGGTCGAGTCGTTCCTCGCCGGTTCGGGCGAGACGGTCGCGCTGCCGGACGGCAGCGGCCAGATCGAGGGCGTCGACGAGTTGCACATCGTGTACACGCGCTTCGTGTCCATGCTGTCGCAGCAGCCCGTGGTTCGCCGCATGGCGCCGATCGACGTCTCTTTCGAACTGGAGAAGATGAATCTCGGCGAGGACATGCTCGACGAATCGCCGGGCAGCACCGTCGGCGCCGACATCGAGTTCGAGGGCGACGACGCGGATGCGCTGCTGGACGCGCTGTTGCCCAAGTATGTCGCCGCCCGGATCTTCGCCGCCCTGCTCGAAGCGGCGGCTTCGGAGAGCGCGGCGCGTCGTACCGCCATGAAGGCCGCGACCGACAACGCGACCGAGCTCGAGCGGACGCTGAGCCGTCAGGCCAACGCGGCCCGGCAGGCGCAGATCACCCAGGAAATCAGCGAGATCGTCGGCGGCGTCGAAGCGCTCGCGCACAACTGACAAGACATAACGAGGAAAGAAGAAGAAACCATGACTGCAGCAGTCACCGACCCGACCCCGGCCGCTTCGGCGACCGCCGGTCGCGTCGCCCGCGTCATCGGCCCCGTCGTCGATGTCGAGTTCCCGCGCGGCGCCGTACCCGAGCTGTTCAACGCCCTGCACGCTGAGATCACCCTCCCGGCGGTGGCCAAGGTGCTCACTCTCGAGGTCGCCCAGCACCTCGGCGACAACGTGGTGCGCACCGTGTCCATGCAGCCGACCGACGGTCTGGTCCGCGGCGCCACCGTCACCGACACCGGCAAGCCGATCTCGGTGCCCGTCGGCGACGTGGTCAAGGGCCACGTGTTCAACGCTCTGGGCGACTGCCTCGACGAGCCTGGCCTGGGCCGCGACGGCGAGCAGTGGGGCATCCACCGCAAGCCCCCGGCCTTCGATCAGCTCGAGGGCAAGACCGAGATCCTCGAGACCGGCATCAAGGTGATCGACCTGCTGACCCCGTACGTCAAGGGCGGCAAGATCGGCCTGTTCGGCGGTGCCGGCGTCGGCAAGACCGTGCTCATCCAGGAGATGATCACCCGTATCGCCCGTGAGTTCTCCGGCACCTCGGTGTTCGCCGGCGTCGGTGAGCGCACCCGCGAGGGCACCGACCTGCACCTCGAGATGGAGGAGATGGGCGTTCTGCAGGACACCGCCCTGGTGTTCGGCCAGATGGACGAGCCGCCGGGGACGCGTATGCGTGTCGCCCTCTCGGCCCTCACCATGGCCGAGTACTTCCGCGACGTTCAGCACCAGGACGTGCTGCTGTTCATCGACAACATCTTCCGTTTCACCCAGGCGGGCTCGGAGGTCTCGACCCTGCTCGGTCGGATGCCTTCGGCCGTGGGCTACCAGCCGACGCTGGCTGACGAGATGGGTGAGCTCCAGGAGCGCATCACCTCGACCAAGGGCCGTTCGATCACCTCGCTGCAGGCGATCTACGTCCCCGCGGACGACTACACCGACCCGGCACCGGCGACGACGTTCGCCCACCTGGACGCGACCACCGAGCTCTCGCGCCCGATCTCGCAGCTGGGCATCTACCCGGCCGTGGATCCGCTGACCTCCACCTCGCGGATCCTGGAGGCCTCGATCGTCGGCGACGAGCACTTCCGGGTCGCCAACGAGGTCAAGCGGATCCTGCAGAAGTACAAGGAGCTGCAGGACATCATCGCCATCCTGGGTATGGACGAGCTCTCCGAAGAGGACAAGGTCACCGTCGCGCGCGCGCGCCGGATCCAGAAGTTCCTCGGCCAGAACTTCCTGGTCGCCGAGAAGTTCACCGGTCAGCCAGGCTCCGTGGTGCCGCTCGCCGAGACCATCGACGCGTTCGATCGTCTCTGCAAGGGCGAGTTCGATCACCTGCCCGAGCAGGCGTTCAACAGCTGCGGCGGCCTCGACGACGTCTTCGCCGCTGCGGCGAAGATCGAGGGAAAGTAGTCTCCGGCCATGTCTGAGAAGACTTTCCGAGTGGACGTCGTCTCGCCGGACCACGTGCTCTACTCCGGGGACGCAACGTTCCTGCGTGCGCAGACCACGGACGGCGAGGTCGGCATCCTGGCCAGCCATGCGCCCATCTTCGCCGAGCTCGTGCTCGGCGGATGCGTGGTGGTGACCGGGGCGGACGGCACCAAACTCGCGATCGCGGCGCAGGGTGGATTCCTGTCCGTCGACTCGGACGCGGTGAAGGTGCTCGCCGAGTCGGCGCAGTTGGCCGAGGAGATCGACGAGGCGGCCGAACGCGCGGTGCTCGAAAGCAGCGAGGAGGGCTCCGAGGAGTACCTGACCGCTCGTTCGCGGATCCGCGCGGTGGAAGCCGTCGGCTGAGAACGGCCGCGCAATGACCGACAGCGACCAGCTGTCCCCGAAGGTGGGGCGGCTGGTCGCTGCGTTTTTCGTCCGAGTCGATGCGCTGAAGGGAAGGTGACGACGGTGCCCTGGTGGTGGTGGCTGATACTCGCGGTGCTGCTGGTCGGGCTCCTGTTGGCCGGCGGCCTGCTCTATCGGGTGCGCGAGGTGCGTCGTGCGGGGACCCCGGTGCTCTTGCGCAAGCTCCCGGCCGGTTCGGACGAGGGCTGGCGGCACGGCTCCGTGCACTACACCGAGCCCGCACTGGTCTACTACCGTCTCACCGCATTGAGGCCGGGACCGACGGCGGTCCTGTCGCGCCGCCACGTGGATCTGACCGGACGACGTTCTCCAGAGGGCACCGAATTGGAGATCATGGATCCCGACATGGTGGTACTCGAGCTCAGCGTCACCGACCACGTGCACGGCGCCCGCGAATACGAACTGGCGATGGGGCCGGTGTTGGTGACGGGGTTCCTCTCGTGGCTCGAGGCGCGGCCGCCGCGCCGAGCGCGTCGTCCGAGGCCGACCGTCTGAGACGCGCTCACTCGCGCAGGCGTTGCGCGCCGGGCACCCACTTCACGTCGCCGAGTCCGGCGCGGATGTTCGCGACGCGCGCCAGAATGAAGAGCAGGTCCGACAACCTGTTCAGGTACTTGGCCGGAAGCGCACTGGTGTCGTCCGGGCGCGCCTGGACGGCGGCCCACGCCGCGCGTTCGGCGCGTCGGGTGACGACCCGGGCCTGGTGAAGAAGGGCCGACAGCGCGGTACCACCGGGCAGGATGAACGAGTCGAGCGGGGTCAGTTCCTCGCCGAATCGGTCGCACCACGCCTCGAGTGCGTCGATGTAACCGGGCTCGATCCGCAGGGGAGGGTGCTTCGGCTCGTCGACGACGGGTGTGGAGAGGTCGGCGCCTGCGTCGAACAGATCGTTCTGGACGGTCCGCAGGACCTCGGCGATGTCGTCGGGTACGTCGCCGCTGAGCGTGAGCGCGAGACCGATCGCACTGTTGGCCTCGTCGCAGTCGGCGTAGGCCGCCACCCGCAGGTCGGTCTTGGCGACTCGGGAGAAGTCCGAGAGCCCCGTTGTGCCGTCGTCGCCGGTGCGCGTGTAGATCCGTGTCAGGTGCACTGCCATGGTGCCAACGTACGCCCGTGGGCTGAGCGGCTCGCGCCGTATGCCCTAAGCTAGCGCCGTGAGTGATCGGTATCTGGTGACCGGCGGAGCGCGTCTGTCCGGTGAGGTCTTTGTCGGGGGCGCCAAGAACAGCGTGCTGAAGCTGATGGCGGCCGCGTTGCTCGCGGAAGGCCGGACGGTGCTGACCAACGTGCCGGAGATCGCCGACGTGCCGTTGATGGCTGAAGTGCTGCGCGGTCTGGGTGCCGAGGTGGAGACACGCGGCGATCGGGTGGTGATCGACTCGCCCGCCATGCCGGAGTATCACGCCGATTTCGATGCCGTGAAGCAGTTCCGCGCCTCGGTGTGCGTGCTCGGTCCGCTCATGGCGCGGTGTCGTAAGGCCATCGTGGCCCTGCCGGGCGGCGACGCGATCGGTTCCCGTCCTCTCGACATGCATCAGTCGGGCCTGCGGGCGCTCGGTGCGCACAGCGCGATCGAGCACGGCTGTGTGGTGGCCGAGGCCGATCGGCTGACCGGGGCCGAAGTCGCGCTGGAGTTCCCGTCGGTGGGCGCCACCGAGAACATCTTGATGGCCGCGGTGCTGGCCGACGGGGTCACGACCATCGACAACGCGGCCCGCGAGCCGGAGATCGTCGATCTCTGTCAGCTGCTCAACCAGATGGGCGCGCGGGTGAGCGGACTCGGAAGTTCGACGCTGACAGTGGTCGGTGTCGATGCCCTCGCGCCGACCACTCACCACGTGGTCGGCGACCGGATCGTGGCCGGCACGTGGGGGATCGCGGCGGCGATGACCCGCGGCGACGTCACCGTGCGGGGCATCGACTCCCGGCACCTGAACCTGGTGCTCGGCAAGCTGGAGCACGCCGGGGCCCAGGTGCGCCGGCTCGACGACGGTTTTCGTGTGACGCAGGATCGGCGACCGGAGGCGGTCAACACGGCGACGCTGCCGTTTCCCGGATATCCGACCGATCTGCAGCCGATGGCGATCGGCCTGGCCGCGATCTCCGAGGGTCTCTCGCTGATCACCGAGAACGTCTTCGAGGCGCGCTTCCGGTTCGTCGAGGAGATGCAGCGTCTCGGCGCGGATGCGCGTACCGACGGACACCACGCGGTGATCCGCGGCGTACCCGAACTGTCCAGTGCGCCGGTCTGGTCCAGCGACATCCGGGCCGGGGCGGGCCTGGTGCTGGCCGGGTTGGTCGCCGACGGCGTCACCGAGGTGCACGACATCGAGCACATCGATCGCGGCTACCCGCACTTCGAGGAGAACCTGCGGCGCCTGGGCGGAACCATCGAGCGCATCAGCGGCTGACCGCCGTGCCTGTCCCTTCGGACAGGCGTGGTGCCTGACCCTGAGGGCTGATCCCGTGTGCCGGGGGTCAGGGGCCCTTGTGGGGGCCTGACCTCTACGAACAGTCTGAATGTGTCCGAAGACACATTCGCAGACACACACGATTGTTCGACACGAGGAGAACCGGCCATGGCCATCGAACTGAATCAGATCTGGGACTTCCCGATCAAGGAGTTCCACCCCTTCCCGAAGGCGAAGCTGGGCGTCGGCGCCCACGACATGATCGGCGTGGAGGCCAAGGATCTGGGGATGACCCGCGTGCTCTTGATGACCACCGGTCTGCGCGGCTCGGGGATCATCGACGAGCTCAAGGGCAAGATCGAGTACCAGGGCGTCGACGTGGTGGTGTTCGACGAGGTCGAGTCCAATCCCAAGGACTACAACTGCATGGACGCGGCGGCTCGCTACCAGAGCGAGAAATGCGACGGGATCATCTCCGTCGGCGGCGGGTCCAGCCACGATGCCGCGAAAGGCGCGCGGATGGTGATCGCGCACGACGGCCGCAACATCAACGAGTTCGAGGGCTTCTCCAAGGCGACCAACAAGGAGAATCCCAAGCACATCGCCGTCTCCACCACCGCCGGCACCGGTTCGGAGACGTCGTGGGCCTACGTGATCACCGACACCTCAGACATGGACAACCCGCACAAGTGGGTGGCCTTCGACGACACCTGTCTGGTCGACCTGGCGATGGACGATCCGCTTCTCTACTACTCGTGCCCCGAGCACTTCACCGCGTTCTGCGGGTTCGACGTGCTGGCGCACTGCACCGAACCGTACGTGTCACGACTCGACTTCGCGCCCTCGCTCGGCAACGCCAAGTACGCGATCGAGCTGATTCGCGACCACCTGCGCACCGCGGTCTACGAGCCGCACAACCTCGAAGCCCGCACCGGCATGATGCACGCCCAGTACATCGCGGCGCAGGCGTTCAACTCCGGGGGTCTGGGCCTGATCCACTCGCTCTCGCACGCCTTCAGCGCGTTCTACGACAGCCATCACGGTCTGAACAACGCGATCGCCCTGCCGCGTGTCTGGGAGTACAACCTGCCGGCGCGTTACGAGCGGTACGCCGACATCGCCGCGCTGCTCGGCGTCGACACCCGCAACATGACGACGGTCCAGGCGGCGGATGCCGCCGTGGAGGAGGCGATCCGGATCTCCAAGGACGTCGGCATCCCGGACAACTTCGGTCAGCTGAACGTCAACAGCTACGAGAAGAACCGGATGAACACCGGCAAGTACGCAGGCAAGGGCGAGGGCGTGGATACGTCCGAGGCGCAGATCCGGGCGATCTCCGAGCACATGATGGGTGACTGGTGCACTCCCGGCAATCCGCGGACCTGCACCGTCGAGTCGATGATCCCGATGGTCCGGCACGCGATGGTCGACAGCTACTGATCGGCCGGCCCGCGGGCCGACCGCACGATCCGTGGGTCCGCCGAACGCGTCTTCCGTCCGGGAGCGCGTGCGGCGGGCCCGCCCCGGAAACCGGGGACAACCGACCGCCAGCCCACCCGAGGACACCGTGACTTCCACCGCCATGACCACAGCCCCCGCTGCGTCCGCCACCGCGACTACTCCGACTGCGACTTCTCCGACTGCGACTTCTCCTACCGCGGTCGACTTCGAGACCGTCGACCACCTGGTCTCGGCGCTCGCCGAACAGGGCTATTTGATCGAACCCGATCTGGCCGTGGTGGTGCACCTGGCAACCCTGCTCGATCGGCCGCTGCTCTTGGAGGGGCCGGCCGGGGTCGGCAAGACCGAGCTCGCCAAGGCGCTCGCCGCCGCGGCCGGCCGGGAACTGATCCGGTTGCAGTGCTACGAGGGCCTCGACGACTCCCGCGCCCTGTATGAGTGGGACTACGCGCGCCAACTGCTGCACGTGCAGATGCTCCGCGACCGCATCGGAACGGAACTGTCCGCCTACGACACTCTTGCGGAAGCATCGGCGGCGCTGGCGCGCACCGAGGTCGGCGTCTACACCGAGGACTTCCTGGTGCCGCGCCCGCTGCTGGGGGCGATCACCTCCGAGCATCCGACCGTGCTGCTGGTCGACGAGATCGACCGCACCGACGAGGCGATGGAGGCGGTGATGCTGGAGGTGCTCGCCGAACGTCAGGTGACCGTGCCCGAACTGGGCACGTTCACCGCGCGGTCGGCTCCGTGGGTGATCCTCACGTCCAACGACACCCGCGAGTTGTCGCCGGCCCTGAAACGGCGGTGCCTCCACTTCCAGGTGGAGTATCCCGATGCCGACCGCGAGCGTCGGATCGTGGCGGTCCGGGCTCCCGAGGTGGAGGAGTCGGTGATCGCCGACGTCGTGGAGCTCGCCCGGCAGCTGCGCGAGCTTCCGTTGCGCAAGAGCCCGTCGATCGCCGAGGTGATCGACGCGTCCCGGGCGGCCATGCGGCTGCCGGCCGGCGACGACGCCGGGACCGGAATCGCCGGCCGGCACCCCGCGCTGATGTCGCTCCTGGTGAAGTTCGGGACGGATCTGGAACACGTGCGGCGTGTCCTCGGCGCCGACCGGCCGAGGACGACGGCGGCCACGACGCCGGTCGCCGTCGACGGGAGCAGTCCCGCCGGGAACGTCACCGAACGGGCCTTCGGAGCCGGTCGTGCCCGTAGCAATGCCTCCCGCCACTGACCCGGCCGCCGAGCCGGGCGGCGGGGTCCTCGACCGGATCGCGGTCGAGTTCGGGCGGGTGCTTCGGATTTTCTCGGTCGCCGCGTCGCCGGCCGAGGTGATCGAGATCCGTCGCGTACTCGACATCGTGGGCGGCGGAGACGTCGCTCGGCTGCAGACCGCGCTCCGGGCCGTCTCGGTGAAGTACGGACACGAGCGCGAGCCCTTCGAGGAAGCGTTCTCGCTGTTCTTCCGCGGTCGGCATGCGAGGGGCGTCGACGAGGAGTTGCCACGGGTGCGCGGCCTGCTCGCCGGCGGGCTGCCCGACGAGATCGAGTGGGACGATGACTTCACCGGGGCCGGCCGGATGATCGGAGCCGACGAGCACACCGTCGAGATCGGCGAGCTGATGGTCGACGACCCGGACGCCCGCGAGCGCAACGCGCAGAGCGCACACCGCGAGGAGAACGACTTCTCGGTGTCGGCGGGGGCCGAAGAGCTTCAGGTCGACACCGACTCGAAGAGCGTCGCCGGCGGCGTCACCTACACCGTCGAGGTGGATCACGCCGGCGCCGCCGAGGTCGGGGAGCTGACTGCGGCGGCGACCCGGGTGGAGGGCACCACGCTCGAGCTCGCGGACGCGGCGTCGCTGTTGCGCGCCCTGGATGCCTCCGACGGGCGGCATGCTTACGGAGTCGACGGCACCGACGGCCTCGACGCCCAGGCGATCGCAGAACTGGAGGCGGCGCTGAACCGCTTCGTGGAGGCACTCACCGAGCGGCTGGAGGGAGCTGCCCTGGTGGCCGTCGAGGACGATCCGCCCTCGCGGGTGCATCGCGATCAAGCCGACATCGACCGCGCCTGCCACCGGCTGGTGCAGCGGATGCGGGGTGCGCCGCGCCGGGTGACCCGTCGGGTCGACGACGGCCGCCTCGACATCCGCGCCACGATGCGGGCCGCGCTCGCGACCGACGCCGTGCCGCTGGAGTTGTGGCGGCGCAAGGCGGCCCCGGGGCCGGTGCGGATGCTCGTGCTGGTGGACGTGTCCATCTCGGTGCGGCCCGTCACCGGATTCGTCCTGCGGCTGGCACAGACGCTGCACCGCTTCGGCGACCGGTGCGAGGTGGTCGCCTTCGTCGACCGGCCCGTCCGCGTGACCGACGCACTGCGCACGGCGTCGCCGGACGGAGCGCTGGCGGCCGTGCTCGCCGCCGACGGGCTGGACCTGTCGGCCACCAGCGACTACGGGCGCATGTGGCACGAGCTGCTCGACGAGCACGCCGATCTGATCTCGCCCCGCACCAGCGTGCTCGTCGTCGGGGACGCCCGCCACAACGCCTTCGACCCGCGCCTGGATCTGTTCGCCGAGGTGGCCCGCCGGGCGTTCCGGGTCGCCTGGGTGACCCCCGAAGCCGAACGGTACTGGACGCAGACGGGCTGCGCGCTCGGCGACTACGCTGAGCACTGTGCGGCGGTGGTGAGTGCGCGCGACGGTGCCGAGGTCCTCGACAAGTGCGACGAACTGGGGGCGGCGCTGCGGTGAGCGTCGTCAGGAAGGCAGGACGGTGACGGAGGGACCAGCGCGTCGCGGTGATCGAGGCCGGATGGACCGGGTGGCCAAGTTCCACACCCCGGAGATCGTCTTCGGTCCCGAGGCGCTGTCCGAGGTCGGCAACGTGGTCGCCGCCCTCGGCATCGGTCGGCCCCTCGTCGTTTCCGATCATCGACTGGCGCAGACACCGTGGCTGGACCGGGTACTCACGGACCTGCGCGCTCGCGGCCTGGACCCGGCCGTCTTCCTGGATGTGACGCCCAACCCGCGGGCCGCGGAGGTCGCCACGGGGTACGAGGCCTTCCGGCGGCATCACGGCGACGGTCTGGTCGCGCTCGGCGGAGGTTCGGTGATCGACACCGCCAAGGGCGTGGCGGTGCTCGCCAGCAACGGGGGCCACATCCTCGAATACGAGGGGATCGACCGCGCGACGCGTTCGCTCCCGCCACTGGTCGCCGTGCCGTCGACTGCGGGCAGCGGCGCCGACGTGTCGCAGTTCTGTGTGATCAACGACGAGCAACGACGCACCAAGGTGACCATCGTCGGGCGGACACTGGTGCCGAACGTGGCGGTGATCGATCCGATTCTGATCACCAGCGCACCGCCGGACGTGATCGCGCAGGCGGGCATGGATGCGCTCACCCACAGTGTGGAAGCCTTCGTCTCGCTGGCCCGCGGCCGGCTCACCGATGCACTGGCGGTGGAGTCGCTCATCGGGATCTGGACCAACCTGGAGCGGCTCGTCCAGGATCCGACCGACGAGCGGGCGGGAGCCGAGATGTCGCTGGCGTCGTTGCGGGCCGGGATGGCCTTCACCAACGCCATCCTCGGTGCGACGCACGCGATGAGCCATCCGGTCGGCGGCTACTGCGACGCGCCGCACGGCACCGTCAACTCGGTGCTGCTGCCGCACGTGATCCGGTACAACGCGTACGTGTGCGCCGACGATTTCGCCGAGCTGGCCGAGGCGGTCGGACTGGACACCGCCGGCAGCGCGCAGCTCGTCGCCGATCGGCTGGCCGATGCGATCGCGGGGCTGGCCGCGCGCGTCGGCATGCCGTCGACACTCGCTCCACTCGGCGTGGAGCCGGGACTGCTCGAGCTGCTCACGCAACGGGCGATGGTCGACTCGTGCATGCTGACCAATCCGCGCAGCGCGGCGGCCCCGGAGATCCTGGACGTCTACCGGCAGGCGCTGTAGCCGTGAACACGCCGGACGTCGACTTGGAGAGCCTGGTCGGGCTGCACAGCGTCAAGGGTGGGCATTACGCGGAGTATCGAGGATCAGAAGCGCGGCTCAAGCGGGTGATCACCGCGATGGGCGGCGTGTCCAAGGCGCTGGTGCAGACCGATCAGGGGCCGGAGAATCTCGTGGTGGCCGTGCTGAACGCTCTGCTCGACCACCTCGACGCGGAATGGGTGCTGTTCGCGCTGGCCGACGGTCACTTGGCGCAGACGGCGCCCCGGCACCTCATCGCGGCCCGCACGGAAGGCGTACTGGCTTTCGAGGGGGTGTCTGTCGCGCATCCGCCGTCCGACCTCCCGGTGGAGGTGCTGAATCGGCTGATCGACGTGCTGCGCGGCGAGAAGGCGGTGCTGGAGGCGCCGATCGTCGAGGACCATCACGTGCACGTACCGATCGAGCACCACGGGCGCGTCGTCGGCGGCCTGTCCGCGTGGACTGCGCCCGAGCGGATCGTCGACTCCTCAGACCTGGTGGTTCTGCAGATCCTGGCCGGACAGGCCGCGGTGGCCATGGTCAACTCCGAACTCCTGCTGGAGACCCGGCGCCGCGCGCAGGAACTCGCCGAACGCAACGCTGAGCTCGAACGCACCCAGCGCGAGCTGTCGGCCGTGCAGCGCACCGCGCTCCTGAACACCGAGCGGTCGCGCATCGCCCGCGAACTGCACGATTCGGTGGGGCAGTCGGTGCTGTCGGCAGGACTGCAGATCGAACTGAGTCGCGGGGCGGTGACCGGCACGGATGCCGAGCACCTCGACAAGGCCGTCGAACTGACCCGCAGTGCGATGACCGAGTTGCGCAACGCCATCTACACGCTCAACGACGCGGGCGTGCCGTCGCTCAGCATCGCCGACACTCTGCAGGGCCTGTGCGATCTGCACCTGCCGGAGACGATGGAGAGTTCGGTGGGGGTGCGCGGCCGACCGCGGGAGGTGCCCGGCGAGGTGCAGCACGCGCTCCTGCGGATCGCCGGCGAATCACTGTTCAACGCCGCCCGGCACGCCCAGGCCGCCAGAGTCGCCGTGTTGCTGACCTTCGCCGGGGACCGCATCACGCTGTCTATGGACGACGACGGCACCGGCGACCCGGAACGACTCCGGGTCCTGCTGCGCGCATCCTCCTCGGGCGATTACGCGGCGGGACGGCGCCGCGGCCTGGCGAACATGGCCTCCCGGGCGGCGGAACTGGGCGGCGGGCTCCGGATCCGCCGATCCCGACTGGGCGGGATCCGAATCTCGGTCGACGTGCCGATCAGCGAAAGGGCGCCAGAATGAGCAGGGACGGAAACGAGGAGCGGCGTCCGATCAGAACCGTGCTGGTCGACGATCACGCGTTGCTCCGCGAGGGGTTGCGTGCGGTGCTGGAACGTCAGCCCGAGGTAGCCGTGGTCGGGGAGGCCGGCTCGGTGGATGCGGCACTGGCCGAGGTGGCGCACACCGACCCCGATGTCGTCGTCGTGGATCTCAAACTCACCGCCGGCACCGATTACGAGGGCATGCGGCTGATCGGGGAGCTCAAGCGGTGGAATCCCGATGTCGCGGTGCTGGTCCTCACCACCTTCCTCGACGACGATCTGGTGATCCGCGCGGTGCGGGCGGGTGCTCGGGGCTATGTGGTGAAGGACGTCGACACCACAGAACTGGTCCGGGCGATCCGAGCGCTCGCCGACGGTGGCAGCGCTTTCGATCCGCGCAGCTCGACCATCGTCATGCGCACCATGTCGGGGGAGCGGAACGTCGCCGAAGAACTGACCGATCGGGAGCGCGAGGTGCTCCGCCTGCTGGCCGACGGCATGTCCAACGCGGGGATCGGGAAGCGGCTGTTCATCTCCGAATCGACCGTCAAGTTCCACATTCGGAACGTGATCCGCAAGCTCCGCGTCTCCAAGCGCACCGACGCCGTCTACGTGGCGAGCAAACGCGGCCTCATCTGAGGCGTCACGCCTGGTCGAACCCCGTTCTCGCGGGTGGAGCCGGTTCTCGCTGGTCGAGCCGGTTCTCGCTGGTCGAGCAGGTTCTCGCTGGTCGAGCGCAGTCGAGACCCCGAAGTGACTCAGCGGCGATCCAGGATCAGCCAGCCGCCGTGGTCGTCGAAGACGTCGATGCGGTGCGACGACGACCACGGCGCCGCCCAGTCCCGGAGGTCGTGTTCGGTGAGGCATTGCCGGTGGCCGAAGTGTTCACTCGGCGTCTCCTCGTACGGAACCGCGATGATCACGCGCCTACGCGCAACGCACAGCGCCTCGGCGATCGCGCGGTGCACATCGCTCGAATCCAGGTGCTCCAAGAGATGGAGCAGGGTCACGGTGTCGACCGACGATGCCGGGAACGGAAGATCGCGCGCGTCGCCGACCTGCGTGGTGATGTCCAGGCCGAACTCCCGGGCCGCGGCGTCCAGGAGTCGGAGGGCGGCCGGCTCGATGTCGATTGCCGCCACCCGGTACCCGTCCTGGGCACACTGCAGCGCGAAGAACCCGAAGCACGAACCCACCTCCAGTACCTCATCGCCGACCAGGAGCGACCGAGCGCGCAGGTGTACCGGGCTGAATGAGGCCTGACCGCTGCGCAGTTCAGCGACTGAGTTCCGGTAGAACCAGCGCCACGCAGTCTCCGCGGGCACGCCGCAGCTCTCGACCACGGCCACGAACGCGCGCTCGAACTCGTTCTGGCCTACCAGCAGGCCCGCCTCCATGAGCTGCCCCAGCGCACTGACGATCCGATCGTCGCTGATCTGCGCGGGACTGAGTCGGTGCTCGATCTTCACTCGATCCGCGCGGCTGCGGACCCGAAGGGGAAGCGGCCCGCGCGCACTCGGGTGTGCCGCGCCCGATGATCCTCCCGGGCCGGCGAGGATCTGTCGGACCGGCCGGTGGGTCGCGTCGATTTCGTTCATAGTCGCACGTTAGGCCTGGTGGCGACCGTTGGGGACCTGTCCGAACGGGTGCCGTGACTGGCCATTGGGACAGGTCTGCCGTCTCCACCCCCTTGCGTCGTCGACACCGCTCTGACCTCGGGATTTGTGAAGTCGGAGCGGCATGTGTAACTTAACTCAGGTCGCCGACGAGAAAGTTTCGAAAGAATCTTCCGGATCGGGGTTGACACGGAGGTCTCATTCTAACTAGAATGAAGTCCTCTGGTCGACGGGCGTTCACAACGAACCTCACAGTTTGTGACGGACGACATGTTGACCGAAAAGTTCTGGCCTCCTAGGCTGGAACAGTTGCCCGTGTGTCGGGTGGCGTGACTCTTGCTTGCTGATGTTCGTTCGGGCTGTGTGTTTGGGCGTGTTGGTGGGTGTGTGTTTTTTGAGAACTCGATAGTGTGTGATGGATTTTCTTGTGCCATTTGTTTTGTCATCTGGTGTGAGTTGGTCTGTCTTTTTGGATGAGATTGATTTTTTTTGCCAGTTGATTTTTTTTGGATTGTTTTTTGGTCAGGTCTTTTCTCTGATTGTGTTTTTGTTGGAGAGTTTGATCCTGGCTCAGGACGAACGCTGGCGGCGTGCTTAACACATGCAAGTCGAACGGAAAGGCCCAGCTTGCTGGGTACTCGAGTGGCGAACGGGTGAGTAACACGTGGGTGATCTGCCTTGCACTCTGGGATAAGCTTGGGAAACTGGGTCTAATACTGGATATGACCACTGATCGCATGGTTGGTGGTGGAAAGCTTTTGCGGTGTGAGATGGGCCCGCGGCCTATCAGCTTGTTGGTGGGGTAATGGCCTACCAAGGCGACGACGGGTAGCCGACCTGAGAGGGTGATCGGCCACACTGGGACTGAGACACGGCCCAGACTCCTACGGGAGGCAGCAGTGGGGAATATTGCACAATGGGCGCAAGCCTGATGCAGCGACGCCGCGTGAGGGATGACGGCCTTCGGGTTGTAAACCTCTTTCGCCAGGGACGAAGCTTTTGTGACGGTACCTGGAGAAGAAGCACCGGCCAACTACGTGCCAGCAGCCGCGGTAATACGTAGGGTGCGAGCGTTGTCCGGAATTACTGGGCGTAAAGAGCTCGTAGGCGGTTTGTCGCGTCGTCTGTGAAATCCTGCAACTCAATTGCAGGCGTGCAGGCGATACGGGCAGACTTGAGTACTACAGGGGAGACTGGAATTCCTGGTGTAGCGGTGAAATGCGCAGATATCAGGAGGAACACCGGTGGCGAAGGCGGGTCTCTGGGTAGTAACTGACGCTGAGGAGCGAAAGCGTGGGGAGCGAACAGGATTAGATACCCTGGTAGTCCACGCCGTAAACGGTGGGTACTAGGTGTGGGGTCCATTTCACGGATTCTGTGCCGTAGCTAACGCATTAAGTACCCCGCCTGGGGAGTACGGCCGCAAGGCTAAAACTCAAAGGAATTGACGGGGGCCCGCACAAGCGGCGGAGCATGTGGATTAATTCGATGCAACGCGAAGAACCTTACCTGGGTTTGACATACACCAGACGTATGTAGAGATACATATTCCCTTGTGGTTGGTGTACAGGTGGTGCATGGCTGTCGTCAGCTCGTGTCGTGAGATGTTGGGTTAAGTCCCGCAACGAGCGCAACCCTTGTCCTGTATTGCCAGCACGTAATGGTGGGGACTTGCAGGAGACTGCCGGGGTCAACTCGGAGGAAGGTGGGGATGACGTCAAGTCATCATGCCCCTTATGTCCAGGGCTTCACACATGCTACAATGGCGCGTACAGAGGGCTGCGATACCGTGAGGTGGAGCGAATCCCTTAAAGCGTGTCTCAGTTCGGATTGGGGTCTGCAACTCGACCCCATGAAGTCGGAGTCGCTAGTAATCGCAGATCAGCAACGCTGCGGTGAATACGTTCCCGGGCCTTGTACACACCGCCCGTCACGTCATGAAAGTCGGTAACACCCGAAGCCGGTGGCCTAACCCGTGAGGGGGGGAGCCGTCGAAGGTGGGATCGGCGATTGGGACGAAGTCGTAACAAGGTAGCCGTACCGGAAGGTGCGGCTGGATCACCTCCTTTCTAAGGAGCAAACTACAACAAACAGTTTCTGGTCTGTTCATGGCCGGCTGTGTGTTTGTTCGAGGGTGAAACATGAGAAGCCATCCCGGTGTGCTGGTTCGTCACTGTGACGGATCGGTGCGGGGTGGGCTGTGGTCGGGTGACCGGCGTAGCGGATGTCACACACTATCGGGGTTCTGAGGAAACAGGCCTGCTGCCGGCACCCTTGGGGGTGTTTGGGGGTGGAGGGGTTTTCTTGGTGTTCACTGACTTTCGGCGTGCTGGTTGGGTGCGTGTCTGGGGTGGGTGGGTGTGTGTTGTTTGAGAAGTGCATAGTGGATGCGAGCATCAAAAATCTTGTTTTGGTGTTTGTACTGCAATTTATACGATTTATGGTTTCTGTTCTTTTAACGAAGATGCAGTTTTACTCATGTTGTGTGTAGGTGTCCACATTCGTGTCTCGTGCCGGTTAGGTGTGGGGTGTGTTTGTGGGTGTTGTTGTAAGTGTTTTAGGGCGTTCGGTGGATGCCTTGGTACCAGGAGCCGATGAAGGACGTGGTAGGCCGCGATAGTCCTCGGGGAGTTGTCAAACGAGCTGTGATCCGAGGGTGTCCGAATGGGGAAACCCAGCACCAGTTGTGTGGTGTTACCGCCCGGTGAATGTATAGCCGGTGCGGGGGGAACGTGGGGAAGTGAAACATCTCAGTACCCATAGGAAGAGAAAACAATATGTGATTCCGTGAGTAGTGGCGAGCGAAAGTGGATGAGGCTAAACCGCGCGTATGTGATACTCGGCAGGGGTTGTGCGTGTGGTGTTGTGGGAGCATCGTTGCTGTGTCTGCCGGCATAGCGGTCAGTGAGAAAGTGTTGTGTTAGGTGAAGTGGCCTGGGATGGTCTGCCGTAGACGGTGAGAGTCCGGTAACTGAAAACGCAATGCCTGGCTTCGGTGTTTCCCGAGTAGCAGCGGGCTCGTGGAATCTGCTGTGAATCTGCCGGGACCACCCGGTAAGCCTGAATACTTCCTGGTGACCGATAGCGGACGAGTACCGTGAGGGAAAGGTGAAAAGTACCCCGGGAGGGGAGTGAAATAGTACCTGAAACCGGACGCTTAC
The DNA here is from genome assembly GCF_002993285.1 of Gordonia iterans. Classification (NCBI taxonomy): domain Bacteria; kingdom Bacillati; phylum Actinomycetota; class Actinomycetes; order Mycobacteriales; family Gordoniaceae; genus Gordonia; species Gordonia iterans. Next base: position 1,672,504 of record NZ_CP027433.1, read on the forward strand.
AATCCGTCAGAGCTGGCGCACCCGTTGGGGTGGTTGGTGATGGCGTGCCTTTTGAAGAATGAGCCTGCGAGTTAGTGCTCAGTGGCGAGGTTAACCCGTGGTGGGGTAGCCGTAGCGAAAGCGAGTCTGAATAGGGCGTGTTGAGTCGCTGGGTCTAGACCCGAAGCGGAGTGATCTACCCATGGCCAGGGTGAAGCCACAGTAAGATGTGGTGGAGGCCCGAACCCACTTCAGTTGAAAATGGAGGGGATGAGTTGTGGGTAGGGGTGAAAGGCCAATCAAACTCCGTGATAGCTGGTTCTCCCCGAAATGCATTTAGGTGCAGCGTCACGTGTTTCTTGCCGGAGGTAGAGCTACTGGATGGCCGATGGGCCCTACTAGGTTACTGACGTCAACCAAACTCCGAATGCCGGTAAGTGAGAGCGTGGCAGTGAGACTGCGGGGGATAAGCTTCGTAGTCGAGAGGGAAACAGCCCAGATCGCCGGCTAAGGCCCCTAAGCGTGTACTAAGTGGAAAAGGATGTGGGATTGCTGAGACAACCAGGAGGTTGGCTTAGAAGCAGCCACCCTTGAAAGAGTGCGTAATAGCTCACTGGTCAAGTGGTCCTGCGCCGACAATGTAGCGGGGCTCAAGTACACCGCCGAAGCCGCGGCAATCACACGTGTAACATCCATCATCTCCTGTGGGGGGTGGTGTAGTGGTGTGGTTGGGTAGGGGAGCGTCCTGCACTCGAGGAAGCAGTCTGGTGACGGGTTGTGGAGGGTGTGGGAGTGAGAATGCAGGCATGAGTAGCGAAAGACAAGTGAGAAACTTGTCCGCCGAATGACCAAGGGTTCCTGGGCCAGGTTAATCCGCCCAGGGTGAGTCGGGACCTAAGGCGAGGCCGACAGGCGTAGTCGATGGACAACGGGTTGATATTCCCGTACCCGTGTATCCGCGCCCAATGACGAATCGCATGTACTAACCACCCAAAAGCATCTTTTTCATCCTTCGGGGTGATCTGGGTGTGGCTGCGTGGGACCTTGTGTGTAGTAGTCAAGCGATGGGGTGACGCAGGAAGGTAGCAGGGCCACGCGGTTGGTTGTCGTGGTGTAAGCCGGTAGCACGAGGCATAGGTAAATCCGTGTCTCATGGTGTGTGAGAGGTGATGCGTAGCCGTTGAGGTGAATTCTGTGATCCTATGCTGCCGAGAAAAGCCTCTAGTGAGTTGGTACACGGCCCGTACCCCAAACCGACACAGGTGGTCAGGTAGAGAATACTAAGGCGATCGAGAGAACTGTGGTTAAGGAACTCGGCAAATTGCCCCCGTAACTTCGGGAGAAGGGGGACCACGTCTGGTGACGGCACTTGCTGCTTGAGCTGGGGGTGGTCGCAGAGACCAGAGAGAAGCGACTGTTTACTAAAAACACAGGTCCGTGCGAAGTCGTAAGACGAGGTATACGGACTGACGCCTGCCCGGTGCTGGAAGGTTAAGAGGACCGGTTAATCACCTTTGTGGTGGTGAAGCTGAGAATTTAAGCCCCAGTAAACGGCGGTGGTAACTATAACCATCCTAAGGTAGCGAAATTCCTTGTCGGGTAAGTTCCGACCTGCACGAATGGCGTAACGACTTCTCTGCTGTCTCAACCACAGACTCGGCGAAATTGCAGTACGAGTAAAGATGCTCGTTACGCGCGGCAGGACGAAAAGACCCCGGGACCTTCACTATAGCTTGGTATTGGTGTTCGGTACGGTTTGTGTAGGATAGGTGGGAGACTGTGAAGCAGGCACGCCAGTGTGTGTGGAGTCGTTGTTGAAATACCACTCTGATCGTATTGGGCTTCTAACCTCGGACCCTGATCGGGTTCAGGGACAGTGCCTGGTGGGTAGTTTAACTGGGGCGGTTGCCTCCTAAAATGTAACGGAGGCGCCCAAAGGTTCCCTCAGCCTGGATGGCAATCAGGTGTTGAGTGTAAGTGCACAAGGGAGCTTGACTGTGAGACGTACATGTCGAGCAGGGACGAAAGTCGGGACTAGTGATCCGGCACCGGCAAGTGGAAGCGGTGTCGCTCAACGGATAAAAGGTACCCCGGGGATAACAGGCTGATCTTCCCCAAGAGTCCATATCGACGGGATGGTTTGGCACCTCGATGTCGGCTCGTCGCATCCTGGGGCTGGAGTAGGTCCCAAGGGTTGGGCTGTTCGCCCATTAAAGCGGCACGCGAGCTGGGTTTAGAACGTCGTGAGACAGTTCGGTCTCTATCCGCCGCGCGCGTCTAGAAACTTGAGGAAACCTGTCCCTAGTACGAGAGGACCGGGACGGACGAACCTCTGGTGTGCCAGTTGTTCCGCCAGGAGCACCGCTGGTTAGCTACGTTCGGAAGGGATAACCGCTGAAAGCATCTAAGCGGGAAGCCTGTTCCAAGATGAGGTTTCTCACCCACCATTGGTGGGGTAAGGCCCCCTACAGACCATGGGGTTGATAGGCCAGAACTGTACGCACAGCAATGTGTTCAGGTGACTGGTACTAATCGGCCGAGGACTTACCAACAACACCCAAACACCAACAACGCAAGTATTGATCCCGCATCCACTATGCACCTCTGAAATAATACGCACACGCGGGTTTTTCGAATCGACGTAGGAGATTCGACAACGAAGCGACGAAGGAGGTTCGTTGTGGCCGTAGGCCGCTATCAAATGAATTACAGTCTTCAGTCGTTCATCGTTGCGTCCCGCGCAACCGTTAATTTCACAGAGTTACGGCGGCCATAGCGGAGGGGAAACGCCCGGCCCCATTCCGAACCCGGAAGCTAAGCCCTCCAGCGCCGATGGTACTGCACTTTAATCAGTGTGGGAGAGTAGGACACCGCCGAACACAACCACAGAGAAGGCCCCCGGAACCCCTAGGTTCCGGGGGCCTTCTTCGCATCCCCACGGTTGAGCGGGCCAGCCAGAGACGAGACTGCTGTTTCGCTGGAGGAGCCCGGGGGAACGCAGTGAGCCGAAGTCGAAACCACCCCGGCCCCGCACCCGCCCCCTGGCAGCGGCGACACTCGGCACACGACCGCGACAACCGAGCACACCGGCGACACACCCCGACCGTCGCTCCCACAGCCGACCGTCGCGACCGTCCCACGACCGTCGCGTACACCGAACCAGGCATGCGGCAGACCGCGGGCGGCGTGGTTTCGACTCGCTCCGCTCGCTCAACCATCGAGGGAGCGTCACACGGTCCGGTTTCGACTCGCTCCGCTCGCTCAACCATCGAAACGGCGGCTCCCTCAACCATCGAAACGGCGGTTCACCTCTCGGTTGGGTGGGCCGTTCAGAGGCAAGGCTGGCTTTTCGCTGGTTGAGCCCGGCGAACGCAGTGAGCCGGAGTCGAAACCACCCGGCCCCGCACCCGCCCCCGCCAGCCGCGACACTCGGCACACGACCGCGACAACCGAGCACACCAGCGACACACCCGACCGTCGCTCCCACAGCGCCGACCGTCGCGACCGTCCCACGACCGTCGCGGACACCCAACCAGGCATGCGGCAGACCGCGGGCGGCGTGGTTTCGACTCGCTCCGCTCGCTCAACCATCGAGGGAGCGTCACACGGTCCGGTTTCGACTCGCTCCGCTCGCTCAACCATCGAAACGGCGGCTCCCTCAACCATCGAAACGGCGGTTCACCCCTCAGTCGGGTGCGCCGGCCAGACGCGAGACTGCTGCTTCGCTGGTTGAGCCCGGCGAACGCAGTGAGCCGGAGTCGAAACCACCCGGCCCCGCACCCGCCCCCGCCAGCCGCGACACTCGGCACACGACCGCGACAACCGAGCACACCAGCGACACACCCGCCTGTCGCTCCTGCAGCCGACCGTCGCGACGGCGCCACGACCGTCGCGGACATCGAACCAGGAGCGCAGTAGAGCGCGGGCGGCGTGGTTTCGACTCGCTCCGCTCGCTCAACCATCGAAACGGGGGCTCGCTCAACCATCGAAACGGCGGCCCACCCCACGGTCGGGTGCGCCGGCTAGACGCGAGACTGCTGTTTCGCTGGTTGAGCCCGGCGAACGCAGTGAGCCGGAGTCGAAACCACCCACCCCCGCACCCGCCCCCCGCCAGCCGCGACACTCGGCACACGACCGCGACAACCGAGCACACCAGCGACACACCCGACCGTCGCTCCCACAGCCGACCGTCGCGACCGCGCCACGACCGTCGCGGACACCGAACCAGGCGTGCGGCAGAACGCGGGCGGGCGTGGTTTCGACTCGCTCCGCTCGCTCAACCATCGAGGGGGCGTCGTACGGTCTGGTTTCGACTCGCTCCGCTCGCTCAACCATCGAAACGGTGGCTCGCTCAACCATCGAAACGGTGGCTCGCTCAACCAACGACACGGCGGTTCGCTCAACCAACGAGAGGGCGGTTCGCTCAACCAACGAGAGGGCGGTTCGCTCAACCAACGAACGGCGGTTCGCTCAACCATCGACACGGCGGTTGGTTCGACCACTGAGGTCGGTGGTCTCTCACGTCGAGATGTCTGGAGACGGGAGGCCGCGGGATCTACTCGTAGACGGGGAGGGTTACGCCACCCGGGGTGCCCGGCACGCCCACCTGGCGCGTTTTGGTGACTCGGGGCGTCGACTTTCGGGGCTTGCTGGACTGGCGGGTCTTGCGCGCCTTCTTGGCCTTCTCTGCGTCGGCCTTCTTCTTGGCGGCGACGGCTTTGGCGTGCGCCTCCGGGTCCTTCTTGTTCGCCTCGGCGCCCAGGCCGGTCCCGGTGGTGTCGTCCTCGACGAAGCACATCGACCGCACGACGTGGTGGAACGTGACCAGTCCGTAGGTGAGCGGCAGGCCTAGTACGGCGCCGATCATCCTGACCGGAGCGACAGTGACGTCCTGAAGTCCGGGAACGGGAATGGGGGAGACCAGCAGGCCGCCGATCTGCTGGAAGAGGTAAAGCGACAGCGCGTACGAGTAGTACGCGGCGGTGAGCGACTTGGTGACCGTCAGATCGTGGAGGCTGACCATTTCGCCGAGGTTCTTGCCGGTGCCGAGGTGGTGCCCCAGACCGATGACGATGTCGAGCGGGGCACCGCCGATGTACGGCACCATCCCGCCGATGAAGGAGGCCAGCTGTTCGGCCTGAGTGAAGTCCGCGGGGTCCGCCGGGATCAGGTGGTGCGGAACGTGGACGCCCTTCATCTGCCGGAGGATCTTGCCGACCTCGCGGTCGATCGCGCGCTTGGCGGCGGGGTTCGGCGCGCTCGCCTTGGCGGCCTCGCCGGTGCGCTTGACGATGCGGCCGAGCGACTGGTCGCCGATCGGGGAACAGGTGTCGTTGTCGGCCAGTGCGAGCTGGTTCGCGGCGCCCTGAATCAGCGGGTGGATGGGGATGTCGAACGTGACGGTCTCGCTGGGCTTGCCCGCGTCGTCCTTCTGCTCGTCGGTCACCCGGGCGACGCACTGATTGAGCACGGCGTTGCTGATGCCCTGATAGAGATACTGCAGTCCGAGCTGAGCGCCGGTGAAGCCCAGCGTGAGCAGCGTGTTGTAGGTGACGAATCCGGCGATCGGGCTGAGCGGTGTACCTGCGAGCGGCTTGGACAGCGGTGACCCGAGACCCGGCAGCATGGCTAGACCGAAGCGCACCGGCGCCAGCACGCCGACGAACAGGTACAACCAGGCCGACTCGACAGCCTGGCTCAAGGTGATGTTCTTGACCGGAATGGCCTCGTTCTGTTTCCCGTCGCGGATCTTGAGGAGGTTGTTCACGACGATCTGGGAGAGCGCCGTGCGGTATTGCGGGTCGTCCATGTCCGCGCCGAGCGTGCGGGGGTTGTCCGACACCGCCAAGGTGGACACGTGGACATTCGCCATCCACTGCTGGACGGCCTTGTTGTTCGCGCGAGCAGCGGCCTGGATCTGCGGGGGCAGGCTCGGCATCAGGGACTCGATGATCGACTCGTACACGATCGAGAGCGTGGTGAACTCGCCGCTGACGCAGGTGGTGTCCTTGCCCTGGTTCTCCGCGAGAGGCGCCAGCATCGAGCGCTTGGAATCGGCGATGCGGTCTTGACGCTCCTGATAGGTCTCGGCCGGCTCGGGCTTGGGCGGGGTGCGCTTCTTGGCGACCGAGACAGCAGCCGCGGCCATCACCTCGGGGCTGAAGATCTCGGCTTTGCCTTCGGGCACCGCGGCGTTGAGGGCGAGCCCGCCGAGGACACCGACGGCGGTGGCGCGGACGAACCAGCGTTGGCTCGACTTCGGCTGGGTCTTCCCGCGATCGTCCGTCGTCGACCTGACCATGTACTCCACTCCTCAACGCGTATCGGCGAGCGATCGGGGATGCACGCACGATGCGGTCCTCGTCCACGGCAGCGCCGTGTGCAGACGGGACGCCGACCCACCTGACAGAAAGGTTGGCGTAGCCTTACGCAATAGTAAGCCCCGGCGGGGGTGTCCCTGATCACTTTTCGCGCGACAGCGTAACGTTCTCGCGCCCTACTGATCGAGGGTGGCGCCGCCGTCGACGCGGAGGTCGTGCAGCGTGATGTGCCGAGCGGCGTCGGAGGCGAGGAAGACGATCGTGGCGGCGACGTCCCCGGGGTCGGCGATGCGGCCCAGCGGGATCCCCAGTCGGTACCGTGCCGGCTCCCCGGCCAGGACCGCCGCGCGCAGGTCGTCGCCGGCCATCCCGGCCAACATGGGGGTGTCCGTGGAGCCGGGCGAGACCACGTTCACCCGGACGCCGTCGACGGCGGCGTCGATGCCGACGCTGCGGGTGTAGGCCGTCGCGGCGGCCTTCGACGCCGCGTAGGCGGGAAAGGCCGCGCGCGGTGTAGTGGCGGCGTTGCTGGACACGACGACGACGCTGCCGCGGCGTCGAGCACGCATCGCCGGAAGCGCGGCGTCGAGCACATTGCGCACGCCGGTGGCGTTCACCGCGAGGCAGCGATCCCAGTCGTCGCTCATGATGCCCGCGCACGAGATCAGGACGTCGATCGGGCCGAGCCGCTGTTCGGCGTGCGCCCAACCCTGCGCGACGGCGCCCGCGTCGGTCACGTCGAGCGGGTCGACCTGGTCGCCGCCGGCGACGTCCCAGCCCTGCACGACGGCTCCGGCCTCGCGGAAGGCGGTGCAGACCGCGGATCCGATACCGCCCGCGGCCCCGGTCACCGCGACGGTGGTTCCGGCGATTCCGGGGACCGTCATGATGCGGCGTGGCTGCGCACCGCGGAGTCCGTCCCGAGGGAGTCGAGCGCCTGCGCGGTGGTGAGCACCCGGCCGGCGCGCTTGCCGATGTACTCGGCGGCCATCTGGTGCTCGTCGCGGCTGAAGTCGGCCATCGCGTCGACGACGAAGAACGGGGCGACGTCGCTCATGAAGGCCTCGGTGGCGCTGATCATGCAGCCCATGTGGGCATACACGCCGACGACGATCAGCTGGTCCCGACCGTGGTGACCCAGGAGCTGACGCAGGTCGGTGCGCTGGAAGGCCGAGTAGCGCCACTTGGTGACGTGGATGTCGCCGGTGCGCGGGGCCAGTTCGGGAACGATCTCCTCGTCGTGCCCGGCCGACAGTCCGCGGCCCCAGAACTCGGAGAGGATGCCGCGCCGGGACGGGTGCTGATCACCGGGCTGCGCGGTGAACACGACGGGGATGCCTGCGGCCTGGCACCGCTCGCGGATCGCCACCATGTTCGGCAGCGCGCTGGACATGGGCTCCTGCGCGGTATCGTAGGCGTCGATGAAGTAGCGCTGCATATCGTGGATCAGCAGCGCGGCACGGTCGGGATTCAGCTGCCACTCGACGTGGGCGGGAAACGGGCCCGACGGTATCTCGTACGGGGCGATGCGCGGAATGGGCATAGCATTAGGGTAGCCTTACCGCATGCACGTGTCATCTTGGCCTGCTGAGCTCGCCGAACGCTATCGCGCGGAGGGTCTCTGGACCGACGAGACCTTCGACGACCTGCTGACCAGCAAGGCGAACGATCCGCACTTCGCCGACCGGGTCGCCGTGGTCGACGCTCAACGATCGCTGACGTACGCCGAACTGGACGCGCGCGTCGGCCGATTGGCAGCCGGCCTGGCCGCGAAGGGGATCGCACCCGACGAGCGCGTTCTGCTCCAGATCCCCAACTGCGTCGCCTTTGTCGAGGTGCTGTTCGCCCTCTGGCGGCTGCGGGCGGTGCCGGTCTTCGGTCTGCCTGCGCATCGGGAAACGGAGCTGGTCGGCATCGCCCGCGCCGCCGGGGTCGTCGCGATCGTCTCGCCGGCCGGGCGGCCGGGCTTCGACTACCGGGCACTGGCGCAGACGGTGACCGACCAGGTCGACAGCATCCGGTTGCTGATCGACTCCGACGGCCTCGAGGACCTGTGGGCCGAACCGATCGATCACGGGCGGTCGCAACCCGAGAAACTCGGCTTCCTCCAGCTCTCCGGCGGCAGCACCGGCGTGCCGAAACTGATCCCGCGGACGCACGCCGACTACCTCTACAGCGTCCGTCGCAGCAACGAGATCTGCGGCGTCGACGAAGAGACCGTCTATCTGGTCGTGCTGCCCGTCGGGCACAACTTCCCGATGAGCTCGCCGGGCATCCTCGGCGCCTTCCACGCGGGCGGGCGCGTGGTGCTCGCCGAGCAGCCGCTCCCGTCGGTGGCGTGGGACCTGGTCGAGCGCGAGCGGGTGACGATGGTCGGCATGGTGCCGCCGCTCGCGCGGCTGTGGACCGAGACCGCCGAACGCGGTACGACGCACGACCTTTCCAGTCTGGAGACCGTTCAGGTGGGTGGGGCGCGCTGCCCCGACGAACTGGCCGAACGCATCGGGCCGGCGCTCGGCGCTCGACTGCAGCAGGTATTCGGCATGGCCGAAGGGCTGGTCTGCTACACGCGGCTCGACGACCCCGTCGACGAGGTGATCGCCACCCAGGGACGTCCGATGTCCGAGCACGATCAGCTGCGCCTGGTCGACGAGGACGGGACCGTGGTGCACGACGGCCCGGGATTCCTGGAGACGCAGGGGCCGTACACGATCCGTGGCTACTGGGGTGGTCGCAGCCCAGAGTCGTTCGCGCCCGACGGCTGGTACCGGACGGGCGACGTCGTGGAGTTCTCGGCCGCCGGCAACCTCATCGTCCGGGGCCGCGGCGCCGACCGGATCAACCGCGGGGGTGAGAAAGTGTCCGCGGAGCAGGTGGAAGAGGAGTTGCTGGCGCACCCGGGGGTTCGCGACGCGATCGTCGTCGGCACCGCCGATGCCTATCTCGGTCAGCGAACCTGCGCCTACGTGATTCCCGCCGACGCGCAGGCGCCGCCGAAGCTGCCCGAGCTCCGTGCGTTCATGCGCCAGGCGGGTCTGGCCGAGTGGAAGCTCCCCGACACCCTGCAGATCCTCGAGAGCTTCCCCGAGACGGGCGTCGGGAAGGTCAGCCGGAAGAAGCTGCGGGAGTCGCTCGCCGGCTGAAGCCGCCGCCGGCGTCAGTGACGACGCAGGCGGGCGGCCAGGCCGCGGACCGCGGCGCCCACCCGGGGCTCGTGCTCGTGGTCGTGGTCATGCTCGTGGTCGTCGTACTCGCGAAGGTCGCGGTCGTGATTGGCCTTCTTGGCGTACCCGTTCTCGGTGAGACCGCGGCGCCAGTAGCCGATCACTAGCATCGAGCGTCGTGCCAGACCGCGCTTGCGGAGATCCTTCCGGATCGCGAGGACCTGGGCCGACTCAGCCGCTGCCCAGGCGAACGTGGCCTCGGTGAGCGGGTGGGCGGCCACCGCATCGGAAAGCAGGGTGCCGGTGCCCGCGGGTGCGCCCTCGCGGGAGAGCCAGCGCAACTCGATGCCCTCGGGACGCGTCAGTTCCTGACGCGCGGAGTCGTCGCAGATCTCCACATACGCGGTGCCACGTGCCTCGGCGGGCAGGTTCTCCAGGATGTTCCCGATCGCGGGCAGGGCGGTCTCATCGCCTGCGATCACGTAGTCCCCGGCGAGGCTGAGGGAACGTCCGCCGCCGCCGGCGATGCCCAGCGTGGTGCCGGGCTGTGCACGCGCGGCCCATCCGGAGGCCAGACCTTCATCGCCGTGCATCACGAAATCGATACTGAGAGTGGATGAGTCGGCATCGAAGCGGCGCACCGTGTAGGTCCGCACCCGCTCGTGCAGTTCGGGCCGGGTGCGGATGAGGGTGTCTTCGCCGCAGTCCGGGTCGTCGAGTTCGGGAACGCCGTAGCCGCCGTCGTCACGAGGGAAGATCAGCTTGATGTTCGGGAACTGGCCGGTGGCGATGTAGGCGGCGACGGGATCCCCGGCGAAGGTGACGCGCCGCATGTGCGGGGTGACGTCCTCGACGGATTGGACGGTGAACAGCAGGGCCGGCATGCGGGGTTCTCCTTTGATTCTGGGTTGGGTGTGGACTTGGACGGTCTCGACTTCGCTCGACCATCGACGGTGGTGGTCTCGACTTCGCTCGACCGTCGACGGTTCCGGCCCGGCTTTCGCGGTCGAGTCGATCGGCCCGCCGGCCGGCCGGCGCGGAGTCAGGCGAACTCCCCGGCGAACTCGTCGATCTCGTCCTGGGTCAGATCCGCGATGAGCGAGTCTGACGGCGTGACGCCGCCGAGACCGTCGTGCGCGGCCCGGTCGTCGAGCGCGCCGAGAATCTGCGTCCATGTTCGCACGACCGCCTCCACCTGCTCGGCCCCGATCAAGGTGCTCGCCCACGAGATCTCTGCACGCAGCACGGCACCGGACTCGGTGGGCACGGTGATCGCGTTGACCTCCAGCGGATGCGAAACCGGCATGCCGGGGTCGCGCACCACGAGCAGCGGGCGGCTCGGCCACAGCGCCGAGAAGGTCTGCGCGCCTTCGCCGGTCGTCAGCCTCCCCAGGTAGTTGAACAGGACCGGCGAGGCCGGACGAGGCCGGGCGCCGGCGCGCAACTCGGTGAGCAGGCCGTACTCCAGGCCCGAGTACTGCGGTCGCGCCAGCCGTTCCTTGACCTGCTTGATCGTCGCGTCCACGGCCTCGAGCGAGGTGGGGTCGCCGTCTGCGGGCAGGTCGATCGGGACCGGCCAGAACGCGGTGAACCAGCCGACCGTCCGGGACAAGTCCGACCCCGGCGCGAGCGTCTCGTCGCGGCCGTGGCCTTCGAGGTCGACGAACAGTCGGCGGTCCTGTCGACCGTGCGCGGGACCGGCGTCGGGGCGGCCGAAGACCGCGGCGACGGCGACGCTCAGCGTGGCGAGCAGGACCTCGGTGGGACCGGTGTTGTACAGCGTGGGAAGCGCCGAGACCACCTGCTCGGCCGGGACGTCCACCTCCCGTCGTTCCACGCGGGCGGCGGTGTCGACGGTCGGGTCGAGCGGCCGGACGGTCACGGCGATCTCACCGGGGCCGGTGCCCGGGTGTTCCCACTGCGCGGCGGTGTCCGCGATCTCGGCGGATCCGGCACGTTCTCCCAGCGTACGGGCCCACTCCCGGAAGGACGTCCCCTCGGCGGGGATCCGGGCGGCGCGGGCCGCGCTCGCCTGGTCGTAAGCGGTGCGCAGATCCTCGGTGAGGATGCGCCAGGAGACGCCGTCGACGGCCACGTGATGAGCGACGACGATCAGCGCGTCGGCGTCGCTCTCGGCGGGCAGTCCGCGGACCAGCACCGCCCGCAGCAGCGGCCCGCGCGCGGGGTCGATGCCCTGCGCGGCGTCGCGGGCGAGGGCGCGGATGCGCTCCTGCGTCCCGGCAGCGGTGCCGGACTCCGCGGTCAGCGCCACCACCTCCAGCGGGATCGGGGTGCCGGTGGGGGACGGCACCTGCAGTGCGCCGTCGTCGAGGTGCGCGCTGAACATCGGGTGAGCTGCGGCGGTGGCGGTCAGCGCCTCTCCGATCACTCCGGCGTCGGCGCCCGCCGGCACGCGCAGCACGCGGGCTTGAGCGAAGCCGGTGAGGTGACCGCCGCGGAGCACGCGGCGCATCAGCGGGGTCAGCGGGACCTCGCCGAACGCGTGAGCCGGGTCGGTCGGGGCGGTGTCCGGTGCGTCGTCGGCGGCCTCGGCGGCGAGGGCGCGGGCAGTCCGCAACTCGAACACCTGCCGGGGAGTCACGGTCAGGCCGAGCGCCCGGGCGCGCGAGGTGACTCCGATGGCGATGATGCTGTCGCCGCCGAGACTGAAGAAGTCGTCGTCGGGGCCGACGTCGTCGAGATCCAGGAGGTCGCCGAAGATGCCGCACAGCACCTCGGCGGGGGAGCCGCCGGCGGCCGCAGGAGCCGCCGATCGCTGAGACCACGGATCCGGCAGTGCGGCGCGATCGGTCTTGCCCGCAGGCGAGAGCGGCACCCGCTCCACCGGAACGAAAAGCGCGGGAACCAGATGCGCGGGCGCCAGCTCGGCGACCGCGTCGCGCAGCGCGCCGAAGTCCTCATCCGCCCGGTCACCGGCGAGGGCGACGTAGCCGACGAGGCGGCGCACTCCGTGCCGGGACGTGCGCACGTCGGCGACCACCTGGTCGAGGACCAGCCCGATCTGCTCGGCGGCGCGCGCGACGAGCGACTCGACCTCGCCGAACTCGACGCGATAGCCGGCGATCTGCACCTGTTCGTCGGACCGTCCGAGGTAGTCCAGGCTCCCGAATCGGTTCCAGCGCACCAGATCTCCGGTGCGGTACAGGCGATCGCCCGCACCGAAGGGGTTCGCGACGAAGCGTTGCGCCGTCAACGACTGCATGCGGTGATAGCCGCGGGCGAGCTGAGGGCCCGCGACGTACAGTTCGCCGGTCTCGCCCTCGGCGACCGGGTGCAGATGGCGGTCCAGCACATAGAGCGCTCCGCCAGGGGCGGGCCGGCCGATCGACGGCGCCGGCGTGTCGGCGACGCGGGCGAACGTGGTGTCCACGGTGCCCTCAGTGGGCCCGTAGAGGTTGAAGACGGTCACGTCGCCGCGGTCGGCGAGCTCGGCCCACAGGTGCGGCGGGAAGGCCTCACCTCCGGTCGAAAGACATTGCGGTATATGGCGTCCTGGCGCCGGTTCGACCATCCCCGCGCGGACATAGGCGTCCATCAGCACCGGAACGGCGTCGATGAAGTCGATCCGGTGCTCGCGGACGTAGTCGACCACGAGCTCGGCGGTCGTCACGTCGGCGCGGTCGATCAGGTGCAGAGTGTGACCGACGGTCATCCACGCCATGTAACTGACCGATGAGTCGAAGGAGAGCGTGTGCGTGCTCAGCACCCGTTGCCGCGGTCCGGTGATCGTATGGCGCCGGTGTGCGCCGAGCAGCGACGACAAGCTGCGGTGGCTCACGACGACGCCTTTGGGCAGGCCGGTGGAACCGGACGTGTAGATCACGTACGCCGCCGAGTCGGGCACCGGGTACGACGACGGGATCGGCGGCGTCGCGCGCTCGGCCGGCGGACCGTCGGCGATTCGGTCGAGGTCGAGGATCACCGTCCCGACGGGCAGCGACCCGGCGATCGCCGCGCGGCTCTGCTCGGCGACCAGCACCACCCGCGAGGCGCAGTCGGCGAGTTGGTGGGCGATGCGGTCGGCGGGGTACTTCGGATCCACCGGCACGTAGGCGCCGCCCGCCCGCCAGGTGCCGTGGATCGCGGCGACCGCGGCGGCCGACGACTCGGCGACGATCGCCACGAACTGATCGGGGCCGACACCGTGCGCTGCGAGCGCGGCGCCGATCCGGCGAGACCGTTCGGCGAGCTCGCCATAGCTCAGGAGTGAATCGTGGGCGACCAGCGCGATGTCGTCGGGACGGGCGGCCGCGGTGGCGTCGAACATCTCCAGGGTGGTGACGTCGCCCTCGGGATTCTCGCCGCCGTCACCGAGGACCAGGACCTCCGCGCGCCGGTCGGGGGTGAGCAGCCCGAACGAGGCCAGCGGGCGCTCCGAAGCCTCTGGTGCGGTGAAGGATTCGATGAACGAGACGAGTTCGGCGAGCAGTGCGTGCAGGGCGTCCTCATCGTACGACCGGGCGTCGGCGTCGACGATCACCTCGGGCCGTCCGTCCGGGCCGATCGCCACGGTGACCGAGAAGTCCTGTACCGGCCCGCGGTCGACCGAGTGCACGACGGCACCGGGGCCGCCGAAGTCGAGGGTGCTGGCGAAGGGCTTGACATTCACGACGGTGCCGATACGGCGGGCGAAGCCGGCGGTCAGGGTGCCGCCGTCGCCGATCCGCTCGCCGCGGTGGCGCTGGTGCGCCGACAGCGGCCGCATGGCCGCCGCGGTGGCGTCGATGATCTCCTGCGCCGAGTCCGCGGGCCCGGTGGTAACGGTCAGGGGGGCCAGATTCACCGCCGAGGTGGGCACCCGGGCGGCTGCCAGCCCGAGGCGATTCATCAGGAGGAAGCCCAATGTCTGCCGTCGTTCGCCCGTACGGCGGGCCAGGTACGCGGCCACGGCGGCGGTCACCGCCGCCGGCCAGGAGCGTGTCGTGAGCTCCTTCGAAAGGCCTGTCTTGAGCTCCGTCGAAGGGCCTGTCTTGAGCTCCGTCGAAAGGCCTAGCGGGGCGATGGTCGTGCGTGCCGTGCGGACCGAGCGTGCTTGTGCCGCTTCACTTCCCGACGGCGCGGTGGCGCCTTCGGCGAGCCGGTCCGCCCAGAACTCGGCGTCGGCCCGGCACCTGTCCGAGTCGAGGTACTCCAGGTCTTGCGTCACGACGTCGCGGATCGTGCCGAGCGGGCGGCCGAGATCGTCCGCACCCGCGCGGAGGCGCCGGTAGATCTCGGCGCCCCGGCCGAACACCAGGGAGAGGCCGTAGGCATCGATCAGTGCGTGGTGGGCGGCGAGGACCCAGAACGTCCGATCACCCTGCTGCAGGATCCACTGCTGCACTCCCGGTTCGGATGTGAGGTCGTGGGGTCGCGCCGTCCATTCCCGGATGCGCGGGTGCAGTTGCGACCACGGGTCGCCGTCGCCGGCGAGGGTTTCCGGGACGGGCGGCCCGAGCGCCCAGGCGCCCGGCAGTTGCCGGACGCGTTCGCCCGAATCGACGAATCGGGCGGTGAGCGCATCCGATTCGGTCACCGCCAGATGCGCAGCCCGGGTGAGGGACGCGAGGTCTACCTCACCGGTCAGCTCGACCGCATCGCAGACGTTGAAGGTCGGGTTGTCCGGATCGAGCGTCTGGCCGAACCACAGTGCGGCCTGCCCCATGGTGAGGTCGATCGACGGGCCGTCCGCGGGGGAGTCGTGAGTCATCGATCAGCGTCTTCCGTCTCAGCGTCTTCTGTCTCAGCGGTGTCCGGGACATCGGTGTTCAGGAAATCGGTGAAGACCGGGGCCCACGCCGCCACCGCCGCGGGCCCGAGCAAGTCGCCGTGCGGGTGATCGACCGTGACGTGGCGGGCGGGCGCCAACGCATCGCCCCAGGTGGCCAGCGAACCGGCGGGTGCGGCCTCGATGTAGAGGACGGGGACACGGACCGGTTCCGAGGGGGTGCGGAGCCCGCGCATCACCTCCAGCGACCATCTGCTGGAGTCGAGCACCGCACCGATCAGCGCCGGATCGAGACCGGCGAAGAAGGATTCGCCGCGGCGGACCAGGTCGATCGCCTCGTCGCGGGTCAGCTCACCCGCCCGATCGGCGGGGACCTCGATTCCGAGAGCGCCGAGCGCGGCGGCGTCGGGCGAGAGCGTGTCGAGGTAGGCGAAGTACTCCGCCGGCGACTGCGCGAACGCATCGAGCAGCACCAGGGATTCCACGGTCCGGCCGCGAGCGGTCAGCTCGTCGGCCACCGCGGGCGCGAGCGAGCCGCCGAACGACCAACCGAACAGCACGATCCGGCGGTCGGGCACGGCTTCGCAGATCCGGTCCGCGAAGTACCGAACTGCGTCCGACCCCTCCTGCGGCACAGGCAGGTCGGCGATTTGTGGCGCCTGCACGGCGTACACGCCCCGTGCGTCGGGCACATTGGGCAGCAGCTGACCGAAGGGCCAGCCGAGGCCGGTGCCCGGCGGCAACACGACGACCGGTGCGGGCGCGGGGGCTTCTCCGCCCGCTCGCTGCGCTCCCGGCGCGGGGGCTTCTCCGCCCGCTCGCTGCGCTCCCGGCGCGGGGGCTTCTCCGCCCGCTCGCTGCGCTCCCGGCGCGGGGGCTTCTCCGCCCGCTCGGAACTCGATCACCGGCGCCGTGAGGCGGTCGGCGGCGGCCGGCTGGCCGTCGAGGACCGCGGCGATCGCGGCGATGGTGGGATCGGCGAAGACCTGGGATACGGCGAGTTCGACGTCCAGCCGGGTCCGCACGGCCTCGGCGAAGGTCATCAACTGCAGGGAGTGGGCGCCGAGATCGAACAGGTCGGCGTCGACGTCCACGGCGGGGAGCCCGAAGGTCTCGGCGGCGATCTCGGCCAGGACACGCTCCAGCAGCGAACCGGCCCGTGTCGACCCGGACGCTTCGACGGCGGGAACGGGCAGTGCCCGCAGGTCCCGTTTACCGTTGACGGTCACCGGGATCTCGTCGATCAGCGTGTACGACGACGGGATCATGTACGCAGGCAGCGTCTCTGCGAGAGTCCGGCGCAGCTTCTCGCTGCCGGGCGCGTCGTCGTCGGCCACCAGGTAGGCGGCGAGCGTCGTCGAGCCGGTCTCGGTGCGGGGAGCGACCACTGCGAGCGCGATGCCGTCGATCGCGGTCAGGGCGGCCTCCACCTCGGAGGGCTCGACGCGGTAGCCGCGGACCTTGACTTGGAAGTCGGTGCGCCCCAGGTAGTCCAGCAGCCCGTCGGGGCGCCGGCGCATCAGATCGCCGGTGCGGTAGAGGCGTCGACCGGGATCGGACGGGTGCGCGACGAAGCTCAGTGCGGTGAGCCCGGGCCGGTCGTGGTAGCCGCGCGCCAGGCCGTCGCCCTCGACGTACAGTTCGCCCGCCGTCCCGGGGGGAACGGGCCGCAGCCACGGGTCCAGCAGGTGCACCACGGTGTTGCTGATCGGCCGTCCGACGGTCGGTGTGGACGAGTCTGCGGTGCCGCCGCCCAGCGTGTTGATCGTGTACTCGGTGGGCCCGTACAGGTTGTAGCCGAGGGTGTGCTCGGCGTCGGCCAGCGCATCCCACACGCCGGTCCCGACGGCTTCGCCGCCCAGGAGAACCAGCGCCGGGCGGTGCCCGGCGACGTCGTTCAGCAGACCCGCGCCGAGCAGGTACTCGGCGTAGGTCGGCGTGACGTTCACGACGTCGATGTGCCAGCGATCGCAGTAGGCGACCAGCGCTTCGGGGTCGCGCCGCAGGTCCTCGTCGCACACGTGGACGGTGTGCCCGTAAGTGAGCCACAGCAGCTCTTCCCACGACATGTCGAAGGCGAACGACACCGTGTGCGCGACGGTGAGGCGCTCGTACTTCGAGAGCGCGACGGACGGCCGGAAGATCTCGTCCTCGTGGTTGAGGTACATGTTGGTGAGGCCGCGATAGCCGGTGACCACGCCCTTGGGCTTGCCGGTGGAACCCGAGGTGTAGATCAGGTAGGCCGGGTGGTCGAGGCGACCGGGGCGGTCGTGCGCGAACAGGCCGAGTTCGGCGTCGTCGAGCGGTCCGGCGGGCAGGTCGTCGAGGCGCTCACGGACCTGCCGGTCCCGCAGATCGAGGGGCGACGGGCCCTCGGCGAAGACGTGCGCGAGAGCGTCGTCGTCGGCCCCGGCGGTCAGCGCCGCCACCGGCCGCGCGTCGTCGACCAGCCCCCGCAGCCGTTCGGCCGGATGGACCAGTTCCAGCGGCAGATAGGCGGCGCCCGTGCGGAGCACCGCGAACAGTGAGACGACCATCTCGGCGGACCGTTCGATCGCCAGGGCGACGACGGTTTCCGGCCCCGCGCCGTGGCCGATCAGCAGGCGCGCGAGCCGATTGATCTCGGCGTCGAGCTGCCCGAAAGTGAGAGTGGCGTCGCCGAAGACGAGCGCCGGGGCATCGGGCTGCCGAGCGGCGGTGGCGGCGAGCATCTCCGACACCGACAGCTCGGGCACGGCCAGTTCGCGGCCGTGCTGCGGCGGTTCTGCGGCGGTGATCGGCAACTGAGCCAGCCGGGTCTGATCGGCGTCCGGGCGCGCGAGCGCGGCGAGGACGGCGACGAGGTCGGCGGCCAGGCCTGCGGCCGTCGCGTCGTCGATCAGGTCCGAGCGGGTCTCCACTGCCAGTGCGAGTTCGCGCCCGGGCGTGACCACCACGGTCAGCGCGAAGTGCGTGTGGTCCTCGCTCTCATGGCCGATCACTCCGTACTGAGCGCCGAGTTGGTCGTCGGCGATGAAGTTCTGCAACACGAGGAGGACGTCGAAGAGCGCAGGAGTTCTTGCCGCAGAGGCGATCTCACCCAGGCTCAGCCATTCGTGCCCGAGCAGGTCCAGGCGGCCGGACTGCTGTTCGCGGAGGAACTCGCCGACGGCCGCATCGGGCCGGAGCCGTGCGCGCACCGGAACGGTGTTGAGGAACATGCCGATGGCGGTGTCGGCTCCGTCGACCTCGGACGGGCGACCGGCCACGGTCTGCCCGATCACGGTGTCGGTCCGCCCGGCCCAGCGGCCGGTCACCAGGGCGAGCGCGGTCACCAGAACGGTGTTGAGGGTGACTCCGGCGCGCTGGGCGGTCGCGGCGAGCCCTTGCGAGCATGCTTCGCTCAGCGATTGCTTGAGCACGCGGGTGCCGCCGCGCACCACCGGGTCGGCCCCGGGGCGCAGGAGGGAGGGCTCGTCGTAGCCGTCGAGGTACGACGTCCACGCCGCGAGCGCCGCCGCCCGGTCGCGTTCGCCGATCCAGCGGAGGTACCGCGCGAATACCGGCTCGGCGTCGGCCGCGGCGGCCGGGGAGATGCCCGCGTACTGCTCGAGCAGGCCCCCGATGAAGATGCCGTTGGACCAGCCGTCCCACACCAGGAAGCGCCGCGAGACGACGAGCCGGTCGCCGTCGTCGCGCCGGACATGCGTGACGCGCCAGAGCGGCGGCGCGTCCAGCGCGAAGGGCCGCGTCTTGTCGGCGGCGACCAGCCGGTCTTCGGCGGCGGCGAGCTCGGAACCGGTCAGGCCGCGCAGGTCGGTGGTCTCCAGCGGCGGGGCGGGATCGTCGACGACGAACTGCACCGGTGCCGGCACGCCGTCGTGGGTGAAGCCCGCGCACAGCGTGGGGTGCAGGGTCATCAGCGCGGTCAGCGCCCGGTACAACCGCGCGGGCTCCAGTGCCCGGTCGAAGGTCAGGGTGAACTGTGCGTTGTAGACGTCCAGGTCGCCCGACACCGCGGACTGGAAGTACAGGCCCTCCTGCAGCGGGGAGAGGCCCCACACCGCGCTGATCGGGAGCGGAGTGCGCGCCCGGAGCGTGGTCAGCTCGGCCTCGGTGAGCCGCACGCCGACCAGATCGCCGACGCCGGGACCGGGATGATTGACCGGATCCGCCGCGGCCGCGGAGAGCAGCTCGAGAGCGCGCGGCAGGGCTTCGAGGAAGGCATCGCGGTCGGCCCCTGCTGGCGCTTGCGAGCGCAGTTCGACGATCAGCGCGTCGTCGTGGAGGGCGACGGTCAGATCCGGCGCGTCCGTCCCGTCCGGGCCCGGACGCACGACGGTCAGGTCTCGCACGTCGTCGATCCGGATGCGATAGCCGGGCGCCTGCACGGCGAGCACCGGACCGGCCTGGGGGTGCAGGTAGCGGAGCAGCCCGTAGTCGGCGGCGGTCCGCGCCAGGCTCTCCCGGGTGCGGGTCAGCGCCCGGGCGGGGTCGGCGCCCGCCCAGAGCGGGGTGGGCGTGCGGACGCCGAGTGGAAGCGTGCTGCGGGCGCCCGGGTGCTCTCGGCCCTCCCGGAACAGCTCGACGACCACCTCGGTCGCCTCGTCGCCGGCATCGGCGCGCGCCAGTCCCGCGGCCAGGCCGATCAGGGCCAGCCCGGTTCCGGCGACGTTCAGCCCGGCGGCGTGGAACGGCTTCGCGGCCGGCCGGGTCAGCACGACCGCGGCGGGTTCGGTGCGGGGCGCCCGCGCAGCGGTGCGCTCGGCGATCCGGCGCCAGGTGTCGAGTTCCTGGAGCACGTCGGCGTCCAATGCGCGGTCGGCGTAGTGGCCGATCAGGTACTCCGGGTCCTCGGCGGACGGAAGTGCCAGCGGCATCACGTGGGCCACGGAACGCCAGGCGGCCGCGAAGTCCGCGGCCAGCAGGCGGCGGCCGGGAGGGTCGACGATCAGCGGATGCGCGGAGACGATCAGGTCGCCGGGCTGGCGCCCGCGGCGGGGCAGCCACGCCATCACGACGCCGCCCGCACCGC
Organism: Gordonia iterans; assembly: GCF_002993285.1. Lineage (NCBI taxonomy): Bacteria > Bacillati > Actinomycetota > Actinomycetes > Mycobacteriales > Gordoniaceae > Gordonia > Gordonia iterans. The sequence continues at coordinate 1,692,709 of NZ_CP027433.1, forward strand.
GGTCCGTCCACTGCTCGTCGAGCAGGCGAGGCAGGACGGTCCCGCGGGGGGCTTCCTCGAGGACGGTCAGCGCCGCACCGTCGGGGGCGAGCCCGGGAACGTACTCCCACAGTCCGGGCGCGAGGCGTTCGGCGCGCAGCGCGAGTTCGGGGTGCGCCGCGACGACGGCGTCGATCACCGCGCGCACCTGCGCCGCTTCGGCACGCGGCGGCGTCGGTACCGAGAACACGGTCGCGGCCGCCGACAGCGCTGCGGCGGGTTCGGGCGAGTCGGGCTCTGCCGCGCCGTCGGGATCGTCGTGCACGACGACCCACTCCTCGGTACCGGGCAGAGTGCCGCTCAGGGGCAGACCCTCCGGGGCGCCCGGACGCGCGGCGGGCGGGGTCGTCGCGGGCAGCACCGCCGACACCGGAGGGCCGATCACGGTCTCCGGTGCGGTGAGGAGCGCGCGCAGGTACGCGGCGAACTCGTCGGCGGCCGCGGCCGTCTCGGTGCGCCGGGCGCCGGGACCGTGGAAGTACACGGCGACGCTGCGCGCCGCGGCGTCGACCTCGAAGAAGACGTCGATGTCGCCGGTGGGCCCGGAGGAGAGGATCTCCAAGCGCGCGTCGAGGCCGGCGGCGGCGAACGCGCGGGCGCTGATCGGAAGGATGTTGGCCCCCACACCGAGCGGCGTGACGGGTGCACCGGAGTCGATGAGGGCGCGCCGGAGGTCCTCGCCCCGGAACCGACTGTGCGGCGCCGCCGCGCTCAGAGTGGCGTCGACGTCGCCGGCCAGTTGTCGCCAGGTGGCGCCGGCCCGGATCCGGACCCGCAGCGGAAGCACCGTCGCGAGAGTGCCGATGTGGGCGCGCAGGTCGGCGGTGGTCCGGCCGGACATCGGCGTGGCGAGGAGGAGGTCGTGGTGGCCTGTGCGGCGGTACAGGAAGCCGGCGAGGGCGGCCATCAGCAGGCCTGCGGTGCGGACTCCGAGTGCGCGGGCCTGCCGGTAGAGCGCGGCGTGTTCGTCCTCGGTCAGCGGCACGGCGAGGATCTCGGCGCGCCGGGCCGCGGGCTCGGCTCCCACCAGCAGACGCGGGGGCACCGGTGAGCCGCCCGCGAGGTGGTCGAGCCAGAACTCCTGGTCGGCGGCGAACTGGGCCGACGCGCGATACTCCTGATCGGAGGCGGTCAGGGTCTGCAGCGCCCACGACGTGTCGGTGCGGTCCTCGGCGTCGCGACGGGCGCCTGCCGCGTGACGGCCGTAGCGGGTGAGCGCCGCCGACAGGAGCAGCCCGACGGCGGTGCCGTCGAGCACCAGATGGTGGGCCGAGAGGTAGGCCAGGGTGTGGTCGTCGCCGACCCGCAGCAGGCTCGCCCGGATGAGCGGGCCCGCCGCGGTGTCGAAGGGGTCGAGGAGTGCGGCGTCGATCCAGGCCCGCGCCGCGGACTCCGGGTCGGTCTTCCCCCGCAAGTCGATCACCTCGCACGGGGGGAGACGATCGATCACCTCCTGGTGCACCTCGCCGCCCGCGATCACGAAGCGGACGCGCGCCGCCTCCGACCGGGCCGCGGTGGCGTCGATGGCCTCCGCGAGCGCGGCGAGGTCCACCGGCCCGCGCATGTGGGCGACCAGCGCCGTGGTGTACGCGGTGGCGTCGTCGGTGGCCTGATCGGCCATCCAGATCTCGCGTTGCGCCGCGGTGAGCGGAGCACGGAGGAGCCGATCGTCACCGGCGAGGGCGGGGGAAGACTGATCCAGGGTCATCAGTCGACGGGCTTCGCGTCCTTCACCGCGGCGGCGATGTCCTGCGCCTGCAGTTCCACCGCGCCCGTGGTGTAGGCGTACGGCGTGCGGTAGGCGAACAAGTTTCCCTTCTGGACCGCCGGCAGCGCCTTGAATGCGGGGTTGTCCAGAAGCGCTTTGGTGCGGGCCGTCGGGTTGCCTTCCAGGTCGGCCTCGAAGAACAGCACGTTGGCCGACGACAGGCGGTTCAGGCCCTCCAGCGAGACCTGCTCGTTGTAGCGGGCGGGGTTCTGGTCGACGCCGTTGAAGTACGTCAGACCGGCCAGCTCGAGACGCTGGTAGACCAGCGACTTGTTGGTCGCGATCTGGAAGGTGCCCGGCTCGGCCGAACCCTCGACGAAGGCCACGGAGCCGAGCTCGGCGATCGCGTCCTTGTTGTCGGTGCCGATCGACTTGAGCTGGTCGTCCAGACCCTTCAGCTTGTCCTTGGCGAACTCGCCGCAGCCGATCGAGTCGGCGACGTTCTGGTAGTTGCTCCAGACCTGGGTCGGCTCCTGGATCTCGAAGGCCACCGTCGGGGCCGCGACCTTGTTCATCTCGTTGACCGCCAGCCGGTCCGCGACGTCCTTGCGGACGTAGGTGATCACCATGTCGGGATCGAGCGACAGCACCTTCTCGGTGTTCACACCGGAGGTGATGGATCCGATGTCCGGGACGTCTTTGACCTGCTCGAGCTGCTCGGGGGTGGCGTTCTGCTTGTAGTCGTCGAGCATGCCGACCGGCTTGACCCCCATGTCCAGCAACTGGGTGCCCACGAGCCAGCCGGAGATGATCCGCTGCGGTGCCGCCGGCACCTCGACGTCGCCGAGGAAAGTACCGGTGACGGTGCGCTCGCCGGTCAGATCGCCGGTGGCGCAGGGGACCGCCGGATTGGAACCGGTGGTGGAGGCGGTGTCGTCGCCGCTGCTGCTGCACGCGGCGAGCAGGGTGCCGGTGGCGAGCAGAGCCGCTGCCAGGCGCACCCGGCGACGCAGGTGGGGAGTGGTTGCCATCGTGAGGATTCCTTCACTGATTGGTGCCGAGGACTCGGCGGGTGGGCGGCCGTCCGGGCGTTCCCGCCCCCAGGCCATTGTTAAGGGTAGGGTAACCTACCCGGCTGCGCGATCCGGGTCGGCCTCCCGGCGCACCAGCGCGCTCCGCAGTCGGTCGGCGATCACGTCCACGTCGTCGGCGGAGAAGGCGGTGTCCGACCAGGTCAGCTCGGCCACCAGCACCGACGCGCCGTCCTCGGAGTGCTCGATGCGGCCGTCCACCGTCAGCGGGTGGTCGACCGCCAGGTCCGGCGCAGGCGTCGTCCGCGTCCAGCGGGACTGCGGGACCGGCTGCCAGGGGTGCTCGCCGCGCAGGTCCATCGCGCCGAGGTAGTTGACCAGCGCTTGTGCGCGCGGCGACCGGGCCAGCAGCCGTGCGGTCCGCGGATTGCAGTAGCGGGCCAGGCCGTAGCCGTACTCCGGCGCGGCGAGCTGCTCGGCCAGCCTCGCGGCCGGATCGTCGGCGGCGGGGTCGTAGAGCACCGGCCACAGTGCGGTGAGCCACCCGACCGTCTCAGAGAGATCGTCCTCGACCAGATCGCGCCCGTGCCCCTCGACGTCGAGCAGGAACGGCGTGGCCGGCCCCCCGGGCGAGGTCTCGCGCCGCCACGCTTCGAGAGCGGTGGCCACGGCGGCGACGAACGACGTCGAGCCGGAGCCTTCGGCGAGATACCGATCGGTCTGCTCCGCGCTGAGTCGTACCTCGGTGGTTCGCAGGTCGCCGTGCACGCCCGCGTCCGCGACCGGGCGGAGCGGAGCCGCCGGCCCCAGCAGCGCACGCCACCGCGAGGCCTCGGCGACCGTGGACGGCGCAGCCGCCAGCTCCGCGACGGCATCGGCGTACTGCGCGAAGCCGGTGATCGGCGGGGGCAGCGTCCCCGCCCGCCCGGCGGCCAGGTCCGCATCCACCGCGGCCAGGTCGTCGAGCAGGATCCGCCAGGAGACCGCATCGATCGCCAGATGATGCACGACGAGCACCAGCCACGCCCGGTCCGGGCCGAAGACCGCGGCCGCCTGCAGGCAGCCGGTCGCGGTCGGATCCAGCCGGGCGTGCACCCGGGCGGCGGTCTCGGCGAACTCCGCCTCGCCGGGCTCGTCGTGGAACCGGTGCACCGACAGCACGTCGGCGGCGATCGGCGCGACGGGCGCCGGCTGCACGGTCCAGACGCCGCCGGCGGCCGCCTGGACGCGCAGCCGGAGGGCCTCGTGCCGGGCGACGACCGCATCGAGGGCGGCCCTCACCCGGTCTGCGGTGCTGCCTGCGGGCAGGGCGACGGTGATCGACTGCGCCAGGGACTGCCAGCGCCCGCTGCGGGCCGCGAGCTGAGCGGTGATCGGCGTCAGCGGCAGGGGACGGGTGCGCGCGTCGGCTGTCCGGGCGGTGTCTGCTCCGGCCGCACCGGCCGGCCGGGTCGCAGCGGCGACGGCCGCCACCGTGCGCTGCTCGAAGAGGTCTCGCACGTCGACCTCGAATCCGCGGCGCCGCAGTCGGTTGACGACGGTGATCGCCACGATGCTGTCGCCGCCGAGCGCGAAGAAGTCGTCGTCACGCGCTACCCGGGCGGCGTCGGTCAGCCGCAGGACCTCGCCGAAGACGTCGGCGACGGCGCTCTCGGCCTCGCCGACCGCCGCGTCGCCGGTTCCGGTGAGCACCGGGTCGGGCAGGGCGCGCCGATCGAGCTTGCCGTTCGAGGTGACGGGGAGCCGGTCGAGCAGCATGAGCGTGGCGGGAACCAGGTGCGCGGGCAACTCGGACGCGACGGCGCTCAGCACCGACTCGGGCGCGGGCGGGGCGCCGGATCCGGCGGGCACGCCGTAAGCGGCGAGCACGGTCCGGCCGTCGGCGGTGAGGTGGCCGACGACTACCGCTTGCCGCAGCGCACCCGTGGCCAGCAGCGCCTGTTCGATCTCACCGGGTTCGACGCGCTGGCCGCGCAGCTTGAGCTGCGCATCGCTGCGACCGGCGTACTCGAGCACGCCGTCGGCGGTCCACCGCGCGACGTCGCCGGTCTGATACATCCGGCCGCCCCGCCCGTGGTCGCCGACCGTGAACGGTGAGGCGACGAAGCGCGTCGCGGTCAGACCCGGACGCCCGGCGTACCCGCGGGCGAGCTGGACCCCGGAGAGGTACAGGTCGCCCCACATGCCGACGGGCCGTTCAGCCAGATCGGGACCGAGCACGTGCAGTCCGGTGTTCCACACCGGGGCTCCGATCGGCACGACGGTCCCGGTCGTGTCGGTGACGTCGATCTCGGAGACGTCGACGGCGGCCTCGGTCGGACCGTACAGATTGTGCAGCCGGACCCCGCTCAGGCGCTCTCGCACGCCCTCGCGCAGCGGTGCGGTCAGCGCCTCTCCGGAGCACAGGATACGGCGCAGATCGGGGAACCGATCGCCGGTATCGGGTGCGGGGCAGGCCTCGTCCAGGAAGGTGCGCAGCAGTGACGGAACGAAGTGCACGGTGGTGACGCGGTGTTCGCGCAGCGTCGCGGCGATCGCCGCCGGATCCCGGTGCGCGCCCGGCTCGGCCACCACGACCGTCGCTCCGGCGATCAGCGGCCAGAACAGTTCCCACACCGAGACGTCGAAGCCGGTCGGCGTCTTGTGCAGGACGCGCTCGCCCGCGGTCAGGCCGTACCGGCTCTGCATCCAGAGCAACCGGTTCACGATCGCCCGATGCTCGACGACGACCGCCTTCGGGGTGCCGGTCGAGCCCGAGGTGTAGATCAGGTACGCGGCCCGGCGGTCGGGCAGCGTTTCCGGCGACGGCAGTGTTTCCACCGGTGCGCCGGCCGCCGTGCCCCGCGCATCCACGACCACCGTCGGGACGCCGCGGTAGCCGGCCGCCGGGTCGTCGGTCACCACCGCGGCCGGACGCGCGTCGTCGAGGACGAACCGCCGCCGGTTCTCCGGATGATCCCGATCCAGCGGCAGATACGCCGCTCCCGCGCGTTGGGCGGCGAGCACCGCGACCACGAGGGCCGCCGAGCGCGGCAGATCGACGGCGACCACGTCGTCGACGCCCACCCCGGCGGCGGCGAGCGCACCGGCCAGCGATTCGACCGCCTCGCTCAATTCGGCGTAGGTGAGCGTGCTCCCGGAGGCGATCACGGCCGGCGAATCCGGAGCGGCCTGGGCCGCGCGGGCGACCAGCGTCGTCAGGTCCAGCCCGGCGGGCACCGGACGGCCGGTGGCGTTGGCGCGGGCGGTCAGGGCGCGATCGTCGTCGGTCAGCAGCTCGACGGCGCTGATCCGGGCGTCCGGATCGGCGGTCATCGCCTCGAAGGCGTGGACGAGGAGGCCGGCCAGGCGCTCGACGGTGGGGGCGTCGAAGAGGTCGCACGCGTACTCGATCCGGCCGGAGATGCCCGGGCGGTCGGCGTGCTCCAGGAACTCGACGGTGAGATCGAACTTGGCTCCGCTGGGCGGCACGGGCTCGATCTGTGCGTCCAGCCCGGGGAAGTCCGGGTCCGGCACTGGTCCCCGGTACTGGATCATGGTCTGGAACAAGGGATTCCGGCCGTACCTGCGGTCGGCTGCGGTCGCCTCGACGATCTCGGCGAAGGGCAGCATCTGGTGGTCCAGCGCGCGCAGGTCCTCGTCTTTGATGCGCGCGATCAACTCGGCGGCGGTCGGGTCGCCGTCGATCCTGGTCCGGAGGACGACGGTGTTGGTGAACATGCCGATCACCGATTCGAGTGCGGGATGGGTCCGGTTGGCGACCGGAGTGCCCAGCGTGACGTCGGTGGTGCCGCTGACCCGCGCCCAGACGGCGGCGACGGCCGCGTGGGCGATCATGAACGGGGTCGCGCCGGTGCGGCGCGCGAGCTCGCGGAGGCGGGCGCCGACCTCGTCGGACAGTCCGAACTCCACCACCGCGCCGCGACCGGTGGGACGATCGGGCCGCGGCCGGTCGTACGGCAGCGGCAGCTCGTCCGGCGCGCCGGCGAGGACCTCCGCCCAGTGCCCGCGCTCGGCATCGCGCAGCGTGAGGCCGTCGGGCCCCGGACGGTCCAGCGTCTGTTCCTGCCACCGGGCCGCGTCGGCGAACTGGACCGCGGGGCCGTCCCCGGGGTCGGTCCCGGCGGTGTCGCTGTCGAGGACCCGCTGGTAGGTCTCGGCCAGTTCCCGGAACAGCAGCGGCGCACACCACTCGTCGGCGGCGATGTGGTGCACCGTGAGCTGCAACAGCCAGTGGTCGTCGCCGAGGCGGGCTGCGTCGACCCGGAGCGGCGGTTCGGTGCCCAGGTCGAACGGCTGCTCGCGCCGGGCGGCGAGCGCGGCCCGGGCGTCGTCGGTGTGGACGGACATGCTCACCGGTGTGCCGACGGGAGCGATGTGCGCCCAGAGACCGGACTCCTCGCGCAGGCCGGTGCGCAGTGCTTCGTGCCGGTCGGCCAGGCGCTGCACCGCGACGCCGAGTGCTTCGACGTCCAGGGGCCCGCGCAGGGATACCGCGAACGGAAGGTTGTAGGCGGCCGCTCCGGGGGTGCTGTCGGTGGCTCGCATCACCTGCTCGGCCGACCAGACGCTGCGCTGAGTGGCGCTGGCGGGCAACGGATCCGGGCGTGCGGACGGCAGCTCCAGGGGCGTGTCGTCGGTCGGCCGGGCCGCACGTCGGTCGAGTTCGGCGGCGAGCGCGGTCACCGTCGGGTGCTCGAAGACGGTGCGCACGGTCAGCGGAATCTCGTGCTCGGCGGTGAGCCGATGGACCAGCCGGGTCGCCAACAGCGAATGCCCGCCGAGGCCGAAGAAGTCGTCGTCGCGGCCCACCGACTCCAGCCCGAGCAGGTCGGCGAAGAGCGCCGCGACCGCGGTCTCGGTGTCGGTGCGCGGACGCTGATCAGTCGCCGGTGCGACGCGGCGCGGATCGGGCAGGGCGCGCCGGTCGACCTTGCCGTTCGGCAGGGTCGGCAACGCGTCGCGGATCACCACGGTGGGCACCTGGTAGGAAGGCAGCCGCGCGGCGAGTTGCCGGTGGATGCGGTCGACGTCGAGGGCGGCCGCGTCGTCGTGGGCCGTCGCGTATGCCCAGAGGGTGTGCGAACCGGTGGCGTCCGGACGGGCGAACACCACCGCCGAGGCGATGCCCGGGACCTCGCGCAAGGCGGCCTCGACCCCGACGGTCTCGACTCGATGACCCCGGATCTTCACCTGGCCGTCGGTGCGTCCGTGGAATTCCAGACCGCCGTCGGGGCCCCAGCACCCGAGGTCGCCGGTGCGGTACAGGCGACCGGGTCCGAAGGGATTCGCGACGAAGCGTGCGGCGGTCAGCGCCGGCCTGCCCAGATAGCCTCGGGCGAGCTGACCGCCGGACGCGTACACCTCGCCGACCGTGCCGGGCGGCACCGGGCGGAGGAGCTCGTCCAGCAAGACGATCTGGGTGCCGGGGACCGGTCGGCCGACCGGCGCCGGGCCGGACGAGTCGTCGCCCTCGCCGGCGAGCTCGGCGACGGTCACGTCGCCGGCCACTTCGGACGACCCGTAGGAGTTGACGATCTGCGCGCGGGGTGACGCGGCCCGGACGGCGCGCACCACGTCGTCGCTCAGCGGTTCGCCCGACAGCACCCACCGGGTGACGGGGGCACAGGCCTCCGGCGCGACCGCGGCGAGCGTCAGGGCCAGCGACGGCACCGCGGTGACCTGCGCGATGCGATGCCGGGTCAGCAGCTCGGCGTGCGCGGCCGGGTCGGTCCGCTCGGCATCGGTGGCGACCACCATCCGGGCGCCTGCGGCGTAGGCCCCCAACAGCTCGGTGAGCCCGTCGATGAACGCGAATGAGCTCTTCAGCAGGCGGGCGTCGCCGGAGGCGGCGGGCCAGGCGCGCGCCGCCCACGACAGCCGGGCGGCCAGGCCGTCCAGGGTTCCGGCGACGGCCTTGGGGCGTCCCGTGGATCCGGAGGTGTAGACCAGATAGGCCAGGTGGGAGCCGTGCGCCGCGCTCCGGTCCGGGGGCGGCGCGGCGGGCCCTCGTTCGTCGGGTGCTCGTTCGTCGGGTGCTCGTTCGTCGGGTGCTCGTTCGTCGAGTGCTCGTCCGTCGAGTGCTGGGTTGTCGAGTCGGGTGTCGGTCGGCCCCGTGTCGTCGTCGATCAGCAACCGGGTGGCGGCGTGCGCCGGTACCGCTGCGCCGGCGGTGGTGACGATCGCGGCGGGATCGGCGTCGGCGACGATGAACTCCAGGAGGTCCGGCGGGTACTCCAGATCGAGCGGCAGCACGGCTGCCCCGGCGCGCAGGGTCGCCAGAATCGCGGTCACCGCAGCGATGCCACGCGGCAGGGCGACGGCGACGATCGCGTCGGGTCCCGCCCCCGCCCGGCTCAGACGGGCGGCGAGCGCGTCGATCCGCATCTCCAGCTCGGTCGCCGACAGTGCGGTCCCGCCGCTCTCGACCGCCGCCTCCGTCGCGTTCCGGTGCGCGGGGACGAGTGCGGCATCGAGGTCTGCGGCCGTTTCTGCTGCTCCGGAGCCCAGCGCAAGGACAGCGTCGAGGGCGCCGGTGTCGAGCATCGAGAGCGCGGAGACGGTGATCGCCGGGCGGTCGGCGATCAGATTCAGCACCCCGACCAGGGCGTCGGCCAGGCGTCCTGCGCGTTCGGGACTCACCGCGCTCGGCAGGTGGTGCAGTCGGATCTCCAGGTGCGGCTGGACGATCACCTGGACGGTCAGCGGGTAGTGAGTCGAGTCGCGCGGGGCGATCTCGATGATCTCCAGTCCGCTCGCCGCCACGGCTTCTTGCAGGGCCGACGACGATGCCGGGTGGTTCTCGACCACCAGCAGGGTGTCGAACAGCTCACCGGCACCGATCGACCGCGCGATGGCCGGCAGGCCCACCCAGTGGTCGGCCAGCACGGTCGCTTGTTCGCGCTGGAGGGTCGCGGCCACGTCGAGCAGCTCCTGCCCGCCCGCTGCCCGCACCCGGATCGGGATCGCGCCGATCGTCATCCCGATGAGGCGTTCGGCGCCGTCGAACTCGGGGCTGCGGCCCGATACCGTGGCACCGAAGACCACGTCGGAGCGTCCGGTCTCCATTCCCAGGACGACGCCCCACGCGGTCTGGATCAGCGTGCCCACGGTGAGACCGGCCGCGCGGGCCCGGGCGGACAGCCGGTCGCCGAAGTCGCCCGGGCAGCCGACTCGCCGCTCGGCCGGTCGCGCGCCGAGGGCCGGGGCGCCGGACGCGGAGATCAGCGTGGCCGCCGCACCGTCGAGCACTCGCTGCCAGCGCGCCAGGGCGGCTCCGGCGTCCTGGGCGTCGAGCCAGGCCAGGTAGTCGCGGAAGGATCGGACGGGAGGCAGGCCGTCGGCGGCACCGCCGGCGCCGTAGGCCAGCAGGATCTCCCGGAACAGCAGGGGCGACGACCATCCGTCGAGGATGAGGTGATGGTGGGTGAACAGCAGCCGCCACTGGTCGTCGGCGAATCGCCCCAGCGTCAGCCTGAGCAGCGGGGGAGTGGTGAGGTCGAAGCGCTCGTCCCGCGCGGCGGCGGCGATCGCCGACCAGCGGCGGGCTGCGGAGCCGTGATCGAGTGCGGCGAGATCCTCGAACGCCCAGCCGATCTCGGCGCCGTCGAGCACCAGGGCCACGGGCATGCCGTTCTTGCGGCGCCGGAAGCCGGCGCGGAGGTTCCGGTGTCGCTCGAATACGGCCTGCGCGCTGCGGTGAAGACGCTCGGGGTCGAGGTCGCCGGCGAGTCCGATGTCGGCCTGGACCGTGTACGGGTCGGGCCCGTCCGGGTTCAGGGAGGAGGCGTACAACAGGCCGTCCTGCACGGGGGTGAGCGGCATGATCTCAGCGAGTTTCATGGTCGATCCGTCGCATTCCTGTTCAGTCGGCCTCGTTCGGTGCGGAGCCGATGCGGTGCCGGCACGGGTGATCCCGGCCCCGGTCCGACGCGCGTGACAGCTCCATTTAAGGTAAGCATTACCGAACTGTTTGTAGGGCATCGGGGGCCGGTGATCCGAGCCACAGGTGCGAGGGAAGTGGAGACCGGGAATGGAGACCCGGGGAGTGGAGACCGGAGTGCGCCAGGTGCACACATGACCGCCGCTGCCGTCGAGGCCGCGGACCGGGCAGAGCCGGGCGCGCACCCGGCGGACGCGGGGGTGGCCCGTACCAACGCCCGCCGCGCGGCGGGCGTCGTGGTGCTGCTCGCCGTCCTGGCGGGTGTGATGTTCGCCAGCGTCCTGGTCGGATCGCAGCACATCCCGCTCAGCACCGTCTGGGACGGTATCGCGCATTTCGACCCGCTCAGCGTCGACCACAACTCGGTGCGGGCCCGCGTCTCGCGGACCGTTCTGGGTGTGCTCGTCGGCCTGGCCCTGGGTGTCTCCGGTGCGCTGATTCAGGCGATGACCCGCAATCCGCTGGCCGATCCGGGCATCCTGGGTGTCAATGCCGGTGCCGCGTTCTTCGTCGCCCTGGCCGTCGGCCTGTTCGGATTCACCACCATTTGGACCAACATCTGGTTCGCCTTACTCGGCGCGATCCTGGCCACCTCACTGGTGTACCTGGTCGGCTCTCGCGGCGTCGCCGGGGCGACTCCTGTCCGGCTCACCCTGGCCGGCGTGGCGGTCAGTGCCCTGCTCGGCGGCATCACGGTCGGCCTGATGCTGGTCGATCCGGTGGCCTTCGACCAGATGCGCTTCTGGAGCGCGGGATCGATCGCCGGGCGGCCGCTCGACGCCCCGCTGGCCATCGCGCCCTTCCTGATCGTCGGGGTGGCGCTGGCGGCCGTGGTGGCGCGGTCCCTCAACGCCGTCGCCCTCGGCGACGACCTGGCGCGGTCGCTCGGCGCCGACGTCGTCCGCACCAGGGTGCTCGGCGTCGTGGCGGTGACGCTGCTCTGCGGCGCGGCGACTGCGGCCGCCGGACCGATCGGCTTCGTCGGATTGATGATCCCGCACGTGTGCCGGTGGATCGTCGGCCCGGAGCAGCGCTGGATCCTGCTGTACACCCTGGTAGCCGCGCCGATCCTGCTCCTGGTCGCCGACATCCTGGCCCGCGTGGTGCTCGAGCGCAACGAACTGCCCGTCGGAGTGGTCACCGCCTTTGTGGGCGCGCCGGTCCTCATCGCCCTGGTCCGCCGCAGCAAGGCGAGCGGCCTGTGAATCGGGTGCAGTTCGGGCGGCCGATGGCCGTCGTCCAGGCCGCGGACGGCCGGTTCTCCGGACGTGTGGACATCCGGGTGACAGTGGTGGTCCTGGTGCTGGCGATGCTGACCTTCGCCACCCTGATCGCCGCGCTGATGATCGGCGACTACCAGATTCCGGTGGATCGGGTGCTCGTCACGCTCTTCGGGGAGGGGACGCCGCGCGAAGAGTACGTGATGGGCCGGCGACTGCCGCGGGCGCTGCTGGCCGTTCTGCTCGGCGCCGCGCTCGGCATCAGCGGCGCCGTCATCCAGTCGCTCACCCGCAATCCGCTGGGCAGCCCCGACGTGATCGGCTTCAACACCGGCGCGTACACGGGCGCGCTGCTGGTGATCGTCGTCTTCGGCGGCGGCACAAGCTATCTCGGCACCTCGACCGGGGCGTTGATCGGCGGCATCGGCACCGCCCTCGCGGTCTACGTCCTGGCCTTCACACAGGGCGTGCAGGGCTTCCGGCTGATCGTCGTGGGAATCGGCGTGAGCGCCATGCTGGCGTCGTTGAACACCTGGCTCATCCTGACCGCGGACCTGGACACGGCGATGGCGGCGGCTGCCTGGGGTGCGGGCACCCTGCAGGGCGAGGACAACGCGAGCAAGGTGTGGATCGTCGCGCTGGTGATGGCAGTGGCGCTGGCCCTGCTGATCCCGTTCGCCGTCCGGATGAAGATCCTGGAGATGGGCGACGACGCCGCCGCAGCGCTCGGGGTTCGGCCCGAGCGGACCCGGTTGGCGCTGCTGGTGCTCGGCGTCAGTCTGACCGCGCTGGCCACCGCGGCGGCCGGGCCGATCGCGTTCGTGGCGCTGGCGGCGCCGCAGCTGGCCAAGCGGCTCACCGGGTCGGCCGGAGTCGCGATGGTCCCGGCCGCGGTGATGGGCGCCGTGCTGTTGTCGGTCTCGGACCTGGCGGCGCAGTGGCTGTTCCCGAAGCAGCTCCCGGTGGGCGTCGTGACCGTCTCGATCGGCGGCCTGTACCTGGTGTGGCTGATCGCCAGGGAGACCAAGAAGAACTGACATGTCGAAGGTGAACAGGATGAAGACGAGCTGGTTCGGGCGGTCGGCGTACGTGCCCCCGCCGGTCGCCGACGGTCCGCGGCTGGTCGCCGAGGAAGTGACCCTCGGTTACGACAAGCGGGTGATCAGCAGCGACCTCAGCGTCGAGATCCCGGACGGCTCGTTCACGGTGATCATCGGGCCGAACGCCTGCGGCAAGTCCACCCTGCTGCGTGCGCTGTCGCGGTTGCTGCCGCCGGAGAAGGGCTCGGTGCTGCTCGACGGCGCCGAGATCGCCTCGCTGCCGGCCAAAGAGGTCGCGCGCAGGCTCGGACTGCTGCCGCAGACTTCCACCGCCCCCGACGGCATCCGGGTGGCGGATCTGGTGGCGCGCGGCCGGTTCCCGCACCAGAGCCTGATCCGGCAATGGTCGGCGGACGACGAGACCGCCGTCGCCGAGGCGATGGCATCGACCCGGGTCGATGCGCTCTCCGGGCGCCTCGTGGACGAACTTTCCGGCGGCCAGCGGCAGCGAGTATGGATCGCGATGGTGCTGGCGCAGCAGACGCCGCTGGTGCTGCTCGACGAACCGACGACCTATCTGGACATCGCGCACCAGATCGAACTGCTCGACCTGTGCGCCGAGCTCAACCGGAGCGGCCGCACCCTGGTCGCGGTGCTGCACGACCTGAACCATGCGTTCCGCTACGCCGATCACCTGGTCGTGATGAAGGACGGCGCGATCGTCGCCCAGGGCGCTCCGGGGGAGATCGTCGACGCGGCGCTGATCGACGAGGTGTTCTCTCTCCCGTGCCGGATCATCGACGACCCGGAGTCCCACACCCCGCTCGTCGTGCCCAGAGTCCGGCGCTGACCTCGCGCGATCGAGCTGCCCTCCGCTGATCGAGCGCTTCTTCGCTGATCGAGCGGAGTCGAGATCCACGACGGCCGGGCGAGAAGAGTGATCCCCTCGCCGGGCCGCCGTCGTCACCGATCAGACCCGGCTCAGTCCTTCGGCCAGGTCTTCAGGCCGTTGGCCCAGGCGCGTGCCTCGTGCACGCGCGCGATGGTGAGTCCGTGGCTCTCCGGGTACGTCAGGTAGGTGACGTCGACGCCGTTGCCCCGCATGGCGGAGACCAGATCGCCGGTGAGCGGTGCGAAGGCGACGACGTCGGCGGTGCCCTGCTGCACCAGCACGGGGCTCGGATAACCCTTGTCCGGGACGCGCGCGTATGTCCGCAGGGCAGGCATCAGCGGGCCTTCGGTCAGTGGCCGGGTCACCAGCGAGCCCACCCCGATCCCGCGGGTGGCGGCGTTCTGCTCCTCATAGCAGCGGTGCTTGGCGGCCTCCACGAGCGCACGGCCCTGCGGCGTCAGGTAGGAGTCGACCTTCGCCTCGGGGTGCACCTGCTTGAGCCCGGCCAGCACATAGGTGAAGTAGGTGGTGTGATCGGGGGCGAGGGCGGGCGGGAATCCCGGCCGGATCGTCGCGAAGTACTCCGGCAGGCCGGTCGGCACGGAGTGCGCGATGGTGCCGGCGGCTTGCAGCTCCGGGGCGTAGGTCGGCGCCAGGTGGCCTGCCCACAGCGAGGTGTGGCCGCCCTGCGATCCACCGAACGGCACAAAGGCGTTGGAGGCTCGATGGTCGGAGTACCGGGCGACGACGGTGCGGGTGGCCCGGACCATGTCGAGCACGTTCTTGCCCGCGGTGGGGCCGTGCAGGTACGCGTGATCGCCGGGCCCGCCGATGCCGGCGTAGTCGGTGGCGGCCAGCACGTAGCCGTCTTTCAGCCAGGGGCCGAGCCACGGGTCGCGCTTGCCTCCGGTGCCCAGCTTCTCGCTGAGCCCGCACGAGTCGCCGAGCCCCACGGTCGAGTGGTTCCAGGTCATGATCCGGTAGCCCGCGGGGCCGGGCGCCTTCGTGGGAATGGACACACTGCCCTTGACGGGGACCAGTTCGCCCTTCGCGTTCTCCGAGAGATAGGTGATCGAGATGACGCGGCCCGCACCGGCGATCGTCGAGTCGGGCCGGTCGGTGATGTCCACGGCGCTCAGCACGTCTCCGCGGCTCGCCGCCTGGGCCGGGGACGTCGCCACCGGCAGACTCGTCAGCAGGGCGGCCGCACCGAGTGCGGCCAGTACACGTCGAAGCACCAGATCTCTTTCTGTGGTCTCGGCCGGTCGTGGGGGACGGCCTCGTGAGGCAGGGCATCTACCGATGAGGGGTGCGCCGTACCGAAGGGTAACAGAGCAAGTTTGGCTAACCTAAGTTGCTTGTGTCACAGCGGATTCGCGGCTGTCGGGCCGTCGTACGGCACGCAACGAACCGAGTCCGGCGGCGGCGAGGACGCCGAGCGTCAGCAGGGTCAGGCCGTAGTAGACGATCGCCGTGGGGGCCGACCAGAAGGCACCGAGCGCGCCGGCGGCCAGGGCGCCGACGGTCACACCGCTGACCTCCTGTGCCATCCAGATGCCGTTGACCCGGCCCAGCAGCGGCCCGGGCGTGTGCTGCTGAATCAACATGTAGCGCACCACTTCTTGCACGGCGTCGACGAAGCCGATCACCAGGACCAGGAGCAGCGCGATCCAGAGCGCCGCAGCGGTGCCGAGTGCGGCGATGAGCGCGAAGCCGGCGATCGCCGCCGCGAGGAGCACCACGCCCGGACGGGCGGCGGCGCCGATCCAGCCGCTGGTGAGGGTGGCGACCAGGGCGCCGGCGGCGGTGGCCGCCATCAGGTAGCCGACCGCTCCCGCCTGATCGCCGAACCGCTCGGACACCAGGGCCGGCAGCAGGGCCACCAGGCCCGAGGCGAGCATCGTCAGCATTCCGAGCAGCATCACCGACAGCACGACGGGGGAGTCGGCGAAGAACGCCGGCAACGAGGGGGGAGCGGCGCGCACACGTGTCGGGTCCGGGGTGCCGGAATCGGCGGACGGGCCCGGGGCGGTGTCCGCCGCGCCGGCCAGTGCGGCGTGGGGCGGCAGGCGCGGCAGGCCGAGCAGCACCAGGACGGTGATCGTCGCGAGCGCGGCGGCGGCGGTGTAGGTCCACGCCACCCCCGCGGCGCCGATGATCACGCCGGCGAGGCCGGGGGCCAGGGCGGTGCCCAGGCGGACGGTGAGCGAACTCAGCGCTCCGACCGCGGCCAGCTTCTCGCGGGGGATCAGCGTGGGCACGGCGGCCATGAGCGCCGCGGCCGACAGCGCGCCGATCAGCCCGTTGACGCCCGCCAGGGCGTAGAGGACCCAGACCAGCGGGCGGCCGCCGAAGAGCCCGAACGCGTTGAGTGCCAGCCCGGCGAACGCCAGGGCGGCCGCCGACCGGCCGATCAGAATCAGCTTCCGGCGGTCGAAGCGGTCGGCGAGGCTGCCGCCCACCAGCATTCCCACGAAGGTGGTGACACCGGTGACGGCGGTCGCCGCGCCGACCTGAACAGACGATCCCGTCAGATCCCACATCTGCACCGGCACCGAGACCGCGAGCATTCCGATGCCGAGCAGGGAGATCGTCCGGGCGACGAACACCCGTCGGAACGCGGCGCTGATCCGCAGCGGGCTGATGTCGATGAGCAGGCCGCGCACGGCACCGGATGCCATCATCGTCCTTCCGTCTGAGTATGCTGACCGCCGTAAACCATAGTTAGCCTTACCGAAGGAGTGGTCATGTCCGTCTCGACTCTCGACCGGAACACCATCGTCGCCGACCTCGCCGAGGTGCTCGACGTGCCCGTCGAGCAGCTCGACGACGACACGAACGTCCTCGATCTGGGGCTGGACTCGGTACGGCTGATGTCGCTGATCGAACGGTGGCGCGCGGCCGGCGCGCAGCGTGCGGACATCGCCGTCCTGGCCGCCGATCCGGTGATCGGCTCGTGGGTGCGCGAACTCACCGCGGACTGACCGCTTCTGCGGGCCGGACGCGCGCCGGAGGGAGCGAGACGAGAGTGCCCGGCACCCCGGCTCCGGTCTGGCACCGTCGACGGAGGGTGCCAGCGCGAGTTTCGGTGCCGGGCATCCCTTTTTCGGCCCGGTGCGGATGTCGCCGGCACCCGTGCGGCCCTCGCACGCGAGGCACTACACGTCCCCCGAGTCGATCCCCATCGCGCGAAGCACGGTAGCCAGTTTCGCCTCGGTCTCGGCGACCTCGTCGTCGGGGTCGGACGCGGCGACGATCCCGCCGCCCGCCCAGGTCCGGGCCGACCGGCCGTCGGCGTGGACCTCCGCGCACCGGATGGCGACCATCCACTCGCCGTCGCCCCCGTCGACGCCTGCGCGCGCCCACCCGACCGCACCGGCATAGAACCCGCGGGGTTCCTCGGTGGACAGGATGTGGTCGCGGGCCTGCGCGGTGGGGGTCCCGCAGATCGCGGGAGTGGGATGGACGGTGAGCGCGAGATCCAGGGCCGAACTCGCCGAGTCGGCCAGTTCGCCCCGGATCGGAGTCCCGAGGTGCCACATCGCCGGAGTCGCCATCACCTCCGGGGCCGCGGGCACCTCGAGCGTCCGGCAGAACGGACTCAACGCGTCGGCGATCGCCTCCACCACGAAGCGGTGCTCGGCGCGGTCCTTGGCCGAGGCCGCCAGCGTCCGGCGGCGCTGGGCGTCGACGGCCGGATCGGTGCTGCGCGCGGCCGATCCCGCGAGCGGACGACAGCTCACGGTGCGGCCGCGCTTGCGGACGAGGACCTCGGGGCTGGCCCCGACGAGCGTCGAGGCGCGGCCGGACGGGGCGAGATCGGCGACGAAGACCGAACCGTGCGGGTCGCCGGTGCGCAGGGCCGCCGCGAGATTCCAGGGGTCGATGCGCCGGTCGCCGCGCAGGACGATGCTGCGGGCGAGGACGACCTTGGCCAGCTGCGCGCCGGGCTCACCGAGCGCAGCCACGGCGGCGGCCACGCGTCGCCGGTGGACGTCGATCGGCGGGTTCAGCGCGTCGACGCGGACGGGCGGCATCGGGGAGTGCGCGACCGGCGTCCAGGGGCCGTCGTGCACCTGAAGTACGTGCGGCGCGATCAGGGCCGACCGATCGCGCACGTCGAACGGCAACGCCCCCACGACGGCGTCGACGGTGCCCGCGCGCAGTGCGTCCGCGGCCGCCGAAGCATCGTCGAAGCGCTGTGTCCAGCCGTGGCCCCTAACGCGATAGTCGTTGCGGCACAATAGGAAACCCGGACGTTCACGGGGCGCGGGGATATCGCCGGCCAGCGGTTCGCCGTCGGTGCGGTGGGTCGTCGTCGACACTTGAGCTCGAGCTCCTCACTCTGCTTGCCTGTCCGGTCTCTCGGGGCCTTCCGAGAATGGCGTGTGACGCGTTCGTGGGCACACTC
This sequence comes from Gordonia iterans, assembly GCF_002993285.1. Classification (NCBI taxonomy): domain Bacteria; kingdom Bacillati; phylum Actinomycetota; class Actinomycetes; order Mycobacteriales; family Gordoniaceae; genus Gordonia; species Gordonia iterans. The sequence goes on from NZ_CP027433.1 coordinate 1,710,992, forward strand.
CGGGGCAACCATAGCTGAGCTTAGGTTAGACTCACCTATCGGAGTGTAGCGAGCACGTCCCGGCGCTGCGGAGATTTTCGAGGAGTTTTGCTGTGCAGAGTGAGTCCACCCAGACCTACGACGTGCTCGGCATCGGTTTCGGGCCGTCGAACCTGGCGCTGGCGATTGCGATCGAGGAGCACAACGAGACCGCGGCGACGCCCTTGACGGCGCGCTTCTTCGAACGTCGGGCACGATTCGAATGGCATCCCGGCATGCTGCTGCCGGGGGCGACGATGCAGGTGTCGTTCTTCAAAGACCTGGCGACGCAGCGCAACACCCGCAGCGCGTACACCTTCCTGGCGTACCTGGCCGACCGGGGCAGGCTCGCCGACTTCATCAACCTGCAGACCTTCTTTCCGCTCCGGTCGGAGTTCGCCGACTACCTCGGCTGGGCCGCGCAGCGGGTGTCGACGCCGGTCGACTACGCGACCGAGGTCGCTGCGGTCCAGTGGCGCGACGGCGTCTTCGAGGTGCGTACCGCCGGCGGCGTGCACCGCGCCCGGAACCTGGTGCTCGGCGGCGGCATCGCAGCCAAGCTCCCGACGGGCGTCGCGGCGAGCCGCCGGGTGTTCCACAACCACGACTTGCTGACCAGGCTCGACGAGCTCGGGGAGCCGCGTGAGGGCCGGTTCGCGGTGGTCGGAGCGGGGCAGAGCGCCGCCGAGGTGGCCGAGCACCTTCTCGTGACCACCGGTGCCCACGTGCACGCGGTCTTCGCCAAGTACGGCTACACGCCCGCCGACGACAGCCCCTATGCCAACCGCATCTTCGACGCGTCGACGGTCGACGAGTACTACGGCGCCGATCCGGCGTGGCAGACGCGCCTCATGCATTACCACCGCAGCACCAACTACTCAGCGGTCGATCCCGACCTCATCGCCGAGCTGTACCGCCGCGAGTACGCCGAACGGGTGGCCGGCGAGCGGCGGTTCTTTGTCCACGGCGCCTCCGAGGTGGCCGATCTGACCGAGGACGCAGACGAGGTCCGGCTGGAGGTGGTCAACCGGCTCACGGGCGAGACCTCCGTGCTCCGGTGCGACGCGGTGGTCTTCGCCACCGGTTTCGAGGCGGTGCCGGTCGGCCGGCTGCTCGGCGACCTGGAGCGTTCGTGTCACTCCGACGCTCACGGCCAGCCGGTTCTGGAACGCGACTACCGGCTCCGCACCGATCCGGAGATCACCGGTGGGATCTACGTCCAGGGCAACTGCGAGCACTCGCACGGTCTGACCTCGAGTCTGCTGTCGAACGTCGCGGTGCGGTCCGGGGAGATCGTCGAGGCACTGGCCGGGGCCGGGACCCGGTCGGCTCGCTCGGCGGTCGCCGCGACGGCGTAGCGCCGGTCGCGCCCGGTCCTCGAACCGCTACGCTTGACAGCCGTGCGCCTCGTGATTGCCGAATGCCAGGTCGACTACGTCGGCCGCCTGACCGCCCACCTCCCGATGGCCAAGCGGCTGCTGCTGATCAAGTCCGACGGTTCGGTCAGCGTGCACGCCGACGATCGCGCCTACAAGCCGCTGAACTGGATGAGTCCGCCGTGCTGGCTCAGCGAAGAGCCTGCGCCGGAAGAGACCGCAGCACAGGCGGTCTGGGTGGTGGAGAACAAGGCCGGTGAGCAGCTGCGGATCACGATCAACGCGATCGAGCACGACTCCGCCCACGAGCTCGGAGTGGACCCGGGCCTGGTGAAGGACGGCGTCGAGGCGCACCTGCAAGAACTCCTGGCCGAGCACGTGACCACCCTCGGCGACGGGTACACGTTGATCCGGCGCGAGTACATGACCGCGATCGGCCCCGTCGATCTGCTGTGCCGCGATGCGGCCGGCCGGACCGTGGCCGTGGAGATCAAGCGGCGCGGCGAGATCGACGGCGTCGAACAGCTGACGCGCTATCTGGACTTGCTCAATCGTGACGCGACGCTGGCTCCGGTCGCCGGGATCTTCGCGGCGCAACAGATCAAGCCGCAGGCCAAGACGCTGGCCAACGATCGCGGGATCCGTTGCGTGACCCTGGACTACGACCGTCTGCGCGGCACCGAGAGCACCGAGTTCCGGCTCTTCTAAGGTCCGGCCAGTTCGGGAGCTCTACGGACTGGTCGGTCCGGGTGCCCGGCCGAAACGAGGGTGCCGGGCACCGTGGACTCGTTCTGGCACCTCCGACTGAGGGTGCCAGACCGAATCGGCGGTGCCGGGCACCCCGGTCTCGGATGCGTCGCGGTCAGGCCGAGGCGCGGGCCGAGGGTCCGTCGGAGTCGTGGTCAGGGGCGAAGCCCACGACCCGCCCGGCGCCGTCTTCGTCGTCGTACTCGCCGTCCACCGCGGTGATCACGTCGGTGATCTCGATCGGGCGCAGCGCCTCGGCTTCGAACAGGTCGCGGCCCGCGAGGGTGCGGTTGAGCAGGTCGAGGTCGCCGGTCTCGGTGGCCCCGGTCAGGGCGAGCTCGTCGTCGGAGAGTTCCAGCGCGCCGGGCAGGGCCCCGAGGTGCTCGCGCAGCGCCGCCAGGTGATCCAGGATCTGCCGGTGCGCGTCGTGGGCGGCGGAGGCCAGATCGCGAGAGCGGGCCAGCCGGGCCGCCGCGATGTGGTGGGCCGCGCCGCGCAGGCCGGCGGCATCGGACTCGGCGGCGGCGACGATCTCGCGGGCGCGCTCCTTCGCCTCCGCCATCTGGGCGGCGATCTCGCGCTGTGCTTCGGCGCGGTCGCGGGCGGTGTACTCCTTGAGCTCGGCGGCGGTCTCGTCGACGGCGGCGGCGCGCGCCTCGGCGTCGGCGATCAGCTTGTCGGCCTGCTGCTTGGCCAGCTCCAGGGTGCGCGCGGCTTCGTCCTGAGCCTCGGAGAGAGTCTCGTCGGCCTCTTGGCGGGCGACGGACACCAACTCGGCGGCTTCGTCCCGCGCGGTGGCGCGGATCTCGCCGGCCTCCTCAGTGGCCAGACCGAGCATGCGCGAGAGGCGCTCGCTCATGCCGGCGACGGTGGTCGGCGGCACCGACAGCGCGTCAACGTCCTGCTGGAGGCTGCGGACGCGCGCGCGGGTCTCGTCGAGGTGATTGAGCAGTTCGTCCGCGTGGGCATGGGCGGAATCACGGTCGGCGGCCATCATCGCCAGGTCGGCTTCGAGCTGGCGGATGTGGTCGGTGACCTGATCGCGGTCGTAGCCGCGCATGACGATGGAGAAGGGGCTGTGACGCTGGCCTGGTGCTGACATGAGGCAAACTCTAAAGCCGTAGTCGAGAGAATTCCAGAATTCTGACGGCGCGTTGTGCAGCGGTTTGGTAACAGTGTGACTGGTGTGACTAAAGTCCCGGGCGTCGGACCCGTGCTCGGCGACCGGCCGTCAGTGCTCCTGCGACGGCTCCACCAGCTCCAGCAGCACCCCGCCCGCGTCCTTGGGATGGACGAAGTTGATCCGCGAGTTCGCGGTGCCGCGCTTGGCGGCCGGATAGAGCAGTCGCACGCCGTTGGCGGTCAGCCGCTCGGTGAGCGCATCCAGGTCGCGCGTCCGGACGGCCATCTGCTGCAGTCCCGGACCGCTGCGATCAAGGAACTTCGCGATCGTCGACTCCGGGCCGAGCGGGGCGAGCAACTGGATAAGGGCGCCGTCGCCGCCGGCCGGTCCGACCATCGCCTCGCGTACGCCCTGCTCCTCGTTGACCTCCTCGTGCAGGTTCACGAAATCGAGGTTGTCGCGGTACCAGGCCAGGGCGGCGTCGAGGTCCGGAACGGCGATGCCCACGTGGTCGATGCCGAGGACGAGGTCCCCGGTCCCCGCGAGCGGAACAGTGGCCGGGGTCACGGACGTGGATGCGGAATCACTCATGTCTCCACGGTAGCGTTGAAGCGAATGTGCCTCGTCACGAGGCCGGGGTCTGCCGCAGGCCCACGTTGCAAATCTGTGTAGGAGTGCAGTAGATGTCCGACAACACCACCGTCATCGTCGCCGGTGCCCGCACCCCCTTCGGCCGCCTTCTCGGCTCGCTGAAGGACTTCTCCGGAGTGGAGCTGGGCGCGATCGCCATCAAGGGCGCCCTGGATCGCTCCGGTGTGCCGGCCTCCGAGGTCGACTACGTGATCATGGGCCAGGTGCTCACCGCCGGCGCCGGCCAGATGCCCGCGCGTCAGGCCGCGGTCAAGGCCGGGATCGGGTGGGACGTGCCCGCGCTGACCATCAACAAGATGTGTCTGTCGGGGATCGACGCCATCGCCCTGGCCGACCAGTTGATCCGCGCCGGCGAGTTCGACTGTGTCGTCGCCGGCGGCCAGGAGTCGATGACCCAGGCGCCGCACCTCCTCCCCGGCAGCCGGAGCGGCTTCAAGTACGGCGACACCGCGCTCGTCGACCATCTCGCCTACGACGGCCTCCACGACGTCTTCACGGACCAGCCGATGGGTGGACTCACCGAGTCGCGCAACGACTTCACCCGCGAGGAGCAGGACGAGGTGGCCGCGCGCAGCCACCGGCTGGCCGCGCAGGGGCAGGCCTCCGGTGTGTTCGACGACGAGATCGTCCCGGTCGAGATCCCGCAGCGCAAGGGCGACCCGGTCGTCGTCTCCGCCGACGAGGGCGTGCGCGGCGACACCACGGTCGAGTCGCTGGGGCGCCTGCGCCCGGCGTTCCGCAAAGACGGCACGATCACCGCGGGCAACGCTTCGCAGATCTCCGACGGTGCGGTCGCCGTGGTCGTGATGAGCAAGGCCAAGGCCGAGGAGCTGGGTGTGCAGTGGCTGGCCGAGATCGGCGCGCACGGCAACGTCGCCGGTCCGGACTCCTCGCTGCAGGAGCAGCCGGCCAACGCCATCGCGCAGGCCTGCGAGCGCGAGGGCATCAGCCCGGCGGACCTGGATGTGGTGGAGATCAACGAGGCCTTCGCGGCCGTCGGCCTGGCCTCCACGCGCAAGCTCGGCCTGGATGCGGACAAGGTGAACGTCAACGGCGGCGCCATCTCGATCGGGCATCCGCTCGGCGCCTCCGGCGCACGCGTGGCGCTGCACACCGCACTCGAGCTGAAGCGACGCGGCGGCGGTGTGGGCGTGGCCGCGCTGTGCGGCGCCGGCGGTCAGGGCGATGCCCTCATCGTGCGGGTCCCGAAGGCCTGACCGAGCGAACGCGAACGGAGACGAGGACATGAATCAGACCTGGCGAGAGAAGTGGTTCGACCTGGCGCATCCGGCGCCCCGGTTCCGCCTGATCGCACTCATCGAGGCGATCACCTGGGCGTTGCTGCTGATCGGCATGGGCATCAAGTACGGCGCGGGTGTGGACTCGGCGACGATGGTGCCCGGCATGCTGCACGGCATCGCCTTCGTGGCGTACGTCGTCATCACGCTGTGGACCGCCGTCGAGTTGAAGTGGAACTGGAAGGTCACCGCGCTGGCGCTGCTGGCGTCGATTCCGCCGTTCTTCTCACTGCTCTTCGAGTGGTGGGCACAGCGCCGGGGGCACCTGAACGACCCGGCGCAGGATGCGGGCGCGACCGGCGAGGATCGTGAAAGACTGTCGGTGTGACTGATCCGAGAAACCGGCGGCAGGCCGCAGCGGGCCTGCAGGCCGCAGCAGCGATGTCCGGCGCCGTCGACCTCTCCGCGCTCGCCGCGCAGGCCGAGGCGGCGCGGCGCACGCCGGCGGGAACTCCTGCCGGCGGAAGCGGGGGCACGGTGATCGACGTGACCGACGCGACCTTCGAGACCGACGTCATCGGCCGTTCGGCGCAGCAGTTGGTGGTCGTCGAACTGTGGACGCCGCGCTCGGCCGAGTGTATCCAGTTCGCTCCGGTGCTGTCCGGGCTCGCGCAGCGGGCCGGCGGGCAGTGGGTGCTCGCCCGGGTCGACATCGACGCCAGCCCCGGCATCGCACAGGCCTTCGGGGTGCAGTCGGTGCCGATGGTGGTGGCGCTCGCCGGCGGTCAGCCGGTCGCGGCCTTCAACGGCGTGCAGCCGGAGGCGCAGATCCAGGGCTGGCTCGACGAGGTGCTCGCCAAGATCGGTCCGTCGTTCGGCGGCGCTCCGGAGCCCGCCGAGCAGCAGGATCCGCGGATGGTTGCGGCGGAGGAGCTGATGAACTCCGGCGACGTCGACGGGGCGCTCGCCGCCTACCGCGGCATCGCCGAGACCGACCCCGGCAACACCGAGGCGGCGTCGATGGTGCGGCACCTGGAGTTCATCACCCGGGCGCAGGGACACGATCCGTCCATCGTCGACGACGCGGCACCGCACGACCTCGACGCGCAGCTCGCCGCGGCTGACGTCCTGCTGCTGAGCCAGCAGCCGGAGGCCGCTTTCGAGCGGATCCTGGCCGTCGTCCGTTCGACGTCCGGCGACGATCGGGATCGGGCCCGCACGCGCCTCCTGGAACTCTTCGAGCTCTTCGAGCCCTCGGACCCGATCGTGGTGGCCGCGCGGCGCAAGCTCACGCTCGCGCTGTACTGAGGGCGAGTCTGTCCGCGTAGGCGTTTCGACACGGCTCGTTCCTCACCGGCTCAACGAGCGAGGTGAGCGCGCTGTCCGGCGTCGGCCGGTGGTCTCGATACGTCTCGCCTCGCGGCTCGACTACTCGACCAGCGACGGGGGTGCTCGGCTTTCCATCGCTCGTTGAGCCGGACGAGGCGCCAGCCGAGTCCGTGTCGAAACGCCTATCCGGCGACCGGCGCAACGAAGAACACCGCGGACTCCGCGGGAAGCGTCAGACGCGCACTGAAGTCGTAACCGTGGCTGGGTTCCGGAAGCGCCTGGACCGCGCCGAGGTTGCCGACGCCGTGGCCCGCGTAGTCGCGCGCCGCCGAGTTCAGGATCTCGCGCCAGACGCCGCCGGACGGCAGCCCGATCCGGTAGTCGTGCAGATCTCGAGTCGAGAAGTTGAACAGGCACGCGACGGTGTGTCCGGGCGCGTCCGGTGACGTTCCCCGCCGCAGGAAGCCGATCACCGTGTTGGTGGTGTCGTTGGCGTCGAGCCAGCTGAATCCGTCTGTGCGGCAGTCGAGCTCGTGCAGCGCGGGCAACTCCCGATACAGCTGGTTGAGGTCGGTGACGACGCGCGCGATCCCGGCGTGCGCGGGTGCGTCGAGCAGCTCCCACGCCGGACCGTCGACATCGGACCATTCGGCGGGTTGACCGAACTCCTGGCCCATGAACAGCAGCTTCTTGCCCGGATGCGCCCACTGGTAGGCCAGGAGGGCGCGGACGCCGGCCGCGCGGTCGGATCCGTCGGGAAGCCTGGACCAGAGAGTGCCCTTGCCGTGAACCACTTCGTCATGGCTGAGCGGCAGCACGAAGTTCTCCGCGGTGGCGTAGGTCAGCGAGAAGACGAGGTGCTCCTGGGCGCGTCGTCGTTCCTCGTGGGGAAGCGAGACGAAGTCCAGGACGTCGTTCATCCAGCCGAGGTTCCACTTGAGGTCGAAGCCGAGGCCGCCGTGTTCGGTCGGTGCGGTGACGCCGGGCCAGGCGGTGGACTCCTCGGCGATCATCAATGCGCCCGGGATCCGCTGGTGCACTGCGTCGTTCAGGTCGCGGAGAAAGTCCACGGCTTCGTCGTTCTCGTGGGTGCCGCGGTCGTTCGGCCGCCATTGACCGGGTTCGCGCGAGTAGTCGAGGTAGAGCATCGCCGCTACGGCGTCGACCCGCAGGCCGTCGATGTGGTACTCGGTGCACCAGAACAGAGCGCTGGCGATCAGGAAGTCGCGGATCTCCTGGCGGCCGAGATTGAAGGCGTAGGTTCCCCAGTCGGGCTGCTCTCGCCGCAGTGGATCGGCGTGCTCGTACAGCGCGGTGCCGTCGAACCGGCCGAGCGCGAAATCGTCCTTGGGAAAGTGCGCGGGAACCCAGTCGAGCAGCACGCCGACGCCTCGGGTGTGGAGGTGGTCGACCAAGTATCGGAAGTCGTCGCCGGTCCCGAGTCGCGCGGTCGGCGCGAAGTACGAGCCGACTTGATAGCCCCAGGATGCACCGTAGGGATGCTCGGTGACAGGAAGTAGCTGCACATGCGAGAATCCCTGCGCCAGAACGTGATCTGCGAGCAGATCGGCGATGTCCCGGTATCCGAGGCCGGGTCGCCAGGACGGCAGATGCACCTCGTAGACCGACAGCGGCCGGGCCGGGTGATGCCGACTCGTACGGCGGGCGAGCCAGTCGTCGTCGTGCCAGACGTACGACGACGGAGCGGTCACCACCGAAGCGGTCTCAGGCGGGCGCTGCGCGGCGAACGCGAGCGGATCGGCCTTGTGCCGGACCACGCCGTCGGCGCCGGTGATGCGGTACTTGTAGAGGTCGCCTACGGCCGCACCGGACACGGTCGCCGACCACACGCCGTCCGCGCCGCGGTGCATCGGGTGGGCTCCGCCGGTCCAGTCGTTGAAGTCCCCGACGACGGAGATCGCGCGGGCATTCGGGGCCCAGACGGCGAAGCGGGTCCCGACGACGGTGTCGGCGGTGGTTTCGACTCGCTGCGCTCGCTCAACCATCGAGAGCGAGGTTCGCTCAACCATCGAGAGGGAGGTTCGCTCAACCATCGAGGGAGGGGAGGTGTTTCGATGATTGAGCGACGGAGGAGTCGACAACACCGGGTGGGCGCCCAGGTGTTCCCAGAGGTCACGGCCTTGCTCGGCGGTCATGATGCGCTCAGCCGGCGCAGCGCGGACCGGACGGCGGCCGGATCGGTGGTGCGCCAGAACGGCGGGAGTCCCGCCATCAGGTAGCCGCCGTAGCGAGCGGTGACCAGTCGTGAATCGAGGACGGCGACCACTCCGCGGTCGCCGTCCGCGCGCAGCAGGCGGCCGGCGCCCTGGGCCAGCAGCAGTGCCGCGTGATTGGCCGAGACGGCGAGGAATCCGTTGCCGCCGTGCGCATCGGTGTCCCGCTGCCGGGCGGCGAGCAGTGGGTCGTCGGGCCGTGGGAAGGGGATGCGATCGATCATCACCAGGCGCAACGACGGTCCCGGAACGTCCACCCCCTGCCACAGCGAGAGGGTGCCGAACAGGCAGGTGGCCTCGTCGGCGGCGAACTTCTCGATCAGCGACGACGTCATCTCGTCGCCCTGGCACAGGATCGGGAAGCCGACCCGCTCGCGCAGCGCCTCGGCGGCCTGCGTGGCCGCCCGCATGGAGGAGAAGAGTCCGAGTGTCCGGCCGCCGGCGGCGTTCATCAGATCGACCATCTCGTCGAGCGTCGCGGCCGCCGGGCCGTCCCGGCCCGGCGGCGGGAGCTTCCCGGCGACGTACAGGATCGCCGAGCGTGGATAGTCGAACGGCGAGCCGACGTCGAGGCCGCGCCAGGTGCGGTCCTCCGAGTCCGCATCGTCGTCGGTATGCGGTGGCAGTCCCCAGGTTCGGGCGAGCGCGTTGAAGTTGCCGCCGACGGTCAGCGTGGCCGAGGTCAGGATCACCGTGGAATCGGTGAACAGTGACGTGCGCAGGAGGCCGGACACGGTGAGCGGAGCGATGTGCAGGCTGCGCTTCGTATCGCCGCCGCGGATCCGTTCCTCGGCGAGCCAGATGACGTCGTGCCGTTGCGCGGGATCGGCTTCGCCGAAGACGGTGAGGATGCGCACGACGGTGTCGTGCAGGTTCTCCGTCGCGCTGATCGCCATCTGCCGGGCCGCTGTGGCATCCGGATCGGCCGGCTTCTTCTCGCCTGCGGGGGAGATCTCCGAGCGGGCCTCCCAGAGTCGATCGCGCAGCGACGCGAGCACCTCGGCGGCCCCGGCCGGCAACCGCAGCCATTCGCCGACGCGGGCCTCGTCGAGCAGTTCCTCCAGCTGGGCGGCGGCTCCGGCCAGTGTCTCCGCGGTCTCGGTGGAGATCAGCTTGCCCGCGCGGCGGCTGACATAGCCGACGCCCGCCGAAGAGACCTCTTCGGTGGCGACGGAGGTGATCCGGTCGACCAGCTCGTGCGCTTCGTCGACCACGACGACCGAATGCTCGGGCAGGATCGTCGCCGGGCTCATCGCGTCGATGGCGAGCATGGCGTGATTGGTCACCACGACGTCCGAGTCGGCGGCACGGCGGCGGGCGGCCTCGGCGAAGCAGTCGTCGCCGAACTCGCACGCGGCGGCTCCGACGCACTCGCGGGAGCTGACGCTGACCTGCCGCCACGATTTGTGGTCGACGCCGGGGGAGAGGTCGTCCCGGTCTCCGGTGTCGGTGTCGCTCGCCCACTCGCGGATCCGCTTGATGTCCCGGCCCATCCGGGACAGGTCGAAGGCGTCGAACATCCCGTCCTCCGGCTCCTCCGCGGCACCGGAGTGGATCTTGTTGAGGCACAAGTAGTTCGCGCGGCCTTTGAGGATGGCGAACGACGGCTCGTGCTTCAGCGGGCCGGTCAGAGCGGCGCTGAGGCGGGGCAGGTCCCGCTCGGTCAGCTGCCGCTGCAGGGCGATGGTCGCGGTGGAGACGACGACGGTGTCGCCGGACTGGACCGCGTGCCGGATCGCCGGAACCAGGTAGGCGAGCGACTTGCCGGTGCCGGTGCCGGCCTGGACGGCGAGATGCCGCTGCCGGTCGATCGCGTCGCCCACCGCGGTCGCCATCGCGATCTGGCCTTCACGGCGGGAGCCGCCGAGAGCGGCGACGGCGGCATCGAGCAGTTCGGGTACGTCGGGAGGACTCACTCGGCCGAGGAACCCGTGTAGAGCAGTTCGCCGACCAGTTCCACGCCCGCCGCGCGCAGCTCGGCCGCGGCGCCGGCGTAGCTTTCCGGGGAGATCGCCGCGGTGTAGTCGAGCAGCACCCGGGTCTTCAGTCCGGCGCGTGCGGCGTCCAGCGCGGTGGCCCGCACGCAGTAGTCGGTCGCGATGCCGACCACGTCCACCTCGGCGATGCCGTGTTCGCGCAGCCAGTCGGCGAGCGCGACACCGTCGTCGTCGGCGCCCTCGAATCCGGAGTACGCGGCGCTGTACGCGCCCTTGGAGAACACCGCGGCCAACGGCTCGGTGTCCAGCGACGGATGAAAGGCCACGCCGTCGGTGTGCACGACGCAGTGCGGCGGCCACGAGTCGACGTAGTCGGGCTCGTCGGAGAAGTGGTCGCCGGGATCGATGTGGTAGTCACGGGTCGCGACGACGGTCGGGTACTCGGCCATCAGGCCGGTCACCGCGCCCGCGACGGCCGCGCCGCCGCGCACGGCCAGGGAGCCGCCCTCGCAGAAGTCGTTCTGGATGTCGACGACGATCAGCGCACGGTGCGCGTCGCGGCTCATGATGCCTCCGGGGTGTTGACGAAGCGGGTGCCGATGGCCGGGTCGCCGTGGCTCAGACCCAGTCCCTCCCAGGGAAGACTGACCAGTCCGCGCGCGAGGTGGGTGCGGGAGGCCTCCAGGTCGGGCAGGTCCGGGACGCGGCGGCCGGCGCGCATCAGGGGGATCTGCAGGGCGCGGACGTTCAGATTACCGGCGACCTTCTCCGGCAGTGCGGCGCCGTCCCGGTAGATGATCTCCTCCACCACCGTCCCGGTGTCGCGGGCCGCCCGCGCCGCGCGCTTGGTGCCGCCCTGGCTCTCTTTGTGGCTGGCGCGTTTGGCCACCGGCACGCCGTCGACCTCGACCAGCTTGTAGACCATGCCGGCAGTGGGGGCGCCGCTGCCGGTGACCAGCGAGGTCCCCACGCCGTACAGGTCGACCGGCTCGGCGCGCAGCGAGGCGATCGCGTACTCGTCCAGGTCGCCGGAGACCACGATCTTGGTGTTCACCGCGCCCAACTCGTCGAGCTGGGCGCGCACCTGACGGGCGAGAACGCCGAGGTCGCCGGAGTCGATGCGCACGGCGTTCAGCGCGGGACCCGCCACCTCGACGGCGTTGCGGACGCCGGTGGTGATGTCGTAGGTGTCCACGAGCAGGGTGGTTCCGGTGCCGAGCCGGGCGATCTGGGCGGCGAAGGCAGCGCGCTCGTCGGGACCGTCGTCGCCGGTGAACGAGAGCGTCCAGGAATGAGCCGCGGTGCCTGCGCTGGGCACCCCGTACGTCCGTGCGGCCTCGAGGTTGCTGGTGGCGGCGAGTCCGGACAGGTAGGCCGCGCGGGCGGCGGCCACGGCAGCGCGCTCGTGCGTGCGGCGCGAGCCCATCTCGATGATGGGCCGTCCGGCCGCCGCCGACACCATGCGGGCGCCGGCGGAGGCGACCGCGCTGTCGTGGTTGAGGATCGAGAGGATCAGCGTCTCCAGGAGCACCGACTCGGCGAAGCCGCCGCGGACGGTGAACACGGGGGAGCCGGGAAAGAACAGCTCGCCCTCGGCGTAGCCGTCGACGTCGCCGGAGAACCGGTAGTCCGCGAGCCAGGCAAGCGTGTCGTCGTCGACGATCGACCGTTCGCGCAGTGCGGCGATCTCGTCGGGGCCGAAGCGGAATCGCTCGAGCTCGTCGAGCACCCGGCCGGTGCCGGCCACCACGCCGTAGCGGCGGCCGTCGGGCAGCCGCCGGGCGAAGACCTCGAAGACGCTTCGGCGGTCGGCGGTGCCGGCCGCCAGCGCAGCGGAGATCATGGTGAGCTCGTACTGATCGGTCAGCAGCGCGGTACTGGTCACATTCGCTACCCTATAGCTCATGGCCCTGGAGGAAGCGGCACCCGGGACGAGCACAGGGACGGCGGTCGCCGAACCCGAGTCTGTGGTCGATCGACCCTGGGTGACGATCGTCTGGGACGACCCGGTGAACCTGATGAACTATGTCTCGTATGTCTTCCAGAAGATCTTCGGCTATCCCGAGCCCAAGGCGCGGGAGCTGATGCTGCAGGTCCACCAGGAGGGCAAGGCCGTGGTCTCCTCCGGCGACCGGTCGAAGGTCGAGAGCGATGTCCGCAAACTGCATGCGGCCGGCCTGTGGGCGACGATGCAGCACGACGAGTAATGCGGACGTGGACGCGGCGCGGGGACGGTGCCGACCTGAGGATCTGTTCCAACCTGGAGAGCTACGAGTGCCAACTGCTCGCCTCGATGGTGGGTTCGACGTCCGAGCTGCTGATCGAGCGCGCCGACTCGGCACCGCGCGACGAGCTGACCGAGCTGACCGGGATCCGCACCGGACACACCACCGCCCCGCGCGACGTGACGCTGGGTCGGCTGCTGCCGGACTTTCACCGCCCCGATCAGGAGGAGGCGCCGGCCGCCGGTCCGGTGGCCGCCGATCTGAACGGCGGGCTGCGCAGTATCAACGAGCCGCAGATCATCGATGCCAAGCTGGCTGCGGCGCGGGTCCTGCTGGACACGCTGCCGGCCGACGGCGGCGACGTGGAGTTGACCCCGGCGCAGGCCGACGAGTGGCTCACCGCGCTGAACGACGTCCGGCTGGCTCTGGGTGCGATGCTCGGGATCACCGACGAGCCGCACGCACCCTGCGCGGATGATCCGTACGCCGGGCACTACGACGTGTACCAGTGGCTGACGGTGGTGCAGGAACTGCTGGTCGAAGCGCTGACGGGAGCGTATTGAACAGGATCACCGATGTCCCCGGGATCGGTGTGGGGCATACGACGAGGCTGGACCGCGAGGTGACGGTCGGCACGCTCAGCGAAGCCGGACGCGGCTGGGCGACGGGGACGACGGTGGTGACCGTCCCGGACCGGTCGACCACCGCGGTGGACGTTCGCGGCGGCGGCCCGGGCACGCGGGAGACGGATCTGCTCGATCCGGTGAACACGGTGCTCGGGGCACACGCGATCGTGCTGTCCGGCGGCAGCGCCTACGGGCTCGCGGCCGCCGACGGCGTGATGTCGGTGCTGGAGCGGCAGAGCCGCGGCCTGCCGATGGACCTGCTCGGCCATGTGGTGCCGATCGTGCCGGCCGCGGTGATCTTCGACCTGCCCGTCGGCGCCTGGGAGAACCGGCCCGACGCGGACTTCGGTGCCCAGGCGCTGGCCGCGGTCGGCGAGGAGTTCGCGATCGGGACCGTGGGCGCCGGGACCGGTGCCCGGGCGGGAGCACTCAAGGGCGGGATCGGGACGTCGTCGATCACGCTCGACGACGGCCCGGCGTGCGGCCTGACGGTCGGTGCGCTCGTCGTCGCCAATCCGGTCGGAGCGGTGATCGATCCGGGTACCGGGTTGCCGTGGGGCGGCGACGATCTGGAGCATCACGGGCTGGTGCCACCCGATCCCGGCGAGGTGGCGGTCTACGCGGGACTCGCGAACAAGGGCACGCCGCTGAACACCACGATCGGCGTGGTCGCGACGGACGCGGCGTTGTCGGTGGCCGCCACGCGCAGACTCGCCATGTCCGGGCACGACGGCCTCGCCCGGGCGATCCGGCCTGCGCATTCTCCGCTGGACGGCGACACCCTGTTCGCCGTCGCGACCGGTGCGCGGACGGCGGACGCGAAGGCGACGCCGATGCCGCTGGGAATGGACCCCGCCGCACCGTTGACCGCCGCGCTGTGCGAGGCCGCGGCGACCGCGGTGCAGCGAGCCGTCGTCTCCGCGGTGGTCGCCGCGACGACGGTCGGAGCGATCCCCGCGTACCGGGACGTGCTCGGCTCGGCCTTCGGGGCCGGGAGCACACGGTGACGGGCTCGCTCGCACCGGCACCGGAACGTCGTCCGTGGCCCAGATGGCGGCGGTGCGCGACGACGATGGTGTTCATCGTGATGGGGCTGTTCGTGATCGAGGCCGTCGACGCGGCGACGCGTTACCAACTCGATCAGGACGGGATCCGGCCGCGCTCGGCCGACGGCCTGGCCGGGATCCTGTGGGCGCCGCTTCTGCACGCGGACTTCGCGCATCTGATCGCCAACGTGATCCCCGGAGCCGTGCTGGGTTTCCTATTGCTGATGGCCGGCCGGTTCCTGGTGGTGACCGCGGTGGTGTGGGTGGTCTCCGGCTTCGGCGTCTGGCTGCTCGCACCGGCAGGCACGGTCACGGTCGGCGCCTCGGGCATCGTGTTCGGCTGGCTGACCTATCTGATGGTGCGCGGCCTGTTCAACCGGCGCTTTCTGCAGGTGCTCGGCGGTCTGGCGCTGCTCGCGGTCTACGGCGGCATTCTCTGGGGCGTTCTGCCGCAGGGCGGGTCGGTCAGTTGGCAGGGGCACCTGTTCGGCGCGCTGGGTGGGATCCTGGCAGCCTGGATACTCGCAGGAACCGACCGACGCGGCGGTTCCCCGGACTCGGGAGGCACCCCATCGCTGACGGCCAGATGAACGACGGCGAGACGAACCTCGCTCCGATCGGGATCTTCGATTCCGGGGTCGGCGGACTCACCGTGGCCCGGGCGATCATCGATCAGCTGCCGGACGAGGACGTGCTCTACATCGGCGACACCGCGAACGGTCCGTACGGCCCGCTGACCATCCCGGAGATCCGTCGGCACGCGTTGGCGATCGGCGACGAACTGATGCGCCGCGGGGTCAAGGCGATCGTGATCGCGTGCAACACCGCATCGGCGGCGTGCCTGCGCGACGCCCGCGAGCGGTACGCGCCGATCCCGGTGATCGAGGTGGTGCTCCCGGCGGTCCGCCGCGCGGTGGTGGCGACCAAGAACGGCCGGATAGGAGTGCTCGGCACGGAGGCGACGGTGGCCTCGCGCGCCTATCAGGACGCGTTCGCGGCCGCGCCGGACCTGGAGGTGACGGCGGTGGCCTGTCCGCGATTCGTCGACTTCGTCGAACGCGGGATCACCAGCGGCCGGCAGATCCTCGGGCTGGCGGAGGGCTACCTGGAACCGCTGCAGGAGGCCGGCGTCGACACCGTCGTCCTCGGCTGCACGCACTATCCGCTGCTCGCCGGTGTGATCCAGCTGGTGATGGGTGACGAGGTGACGCTGGTGTCGAGTGCGGAGGAGACGGCCAAGGACACCTTCCGGGTGCTCACCGAGACCGACACGCTGCATCCGCACTCCGATCGGGGGGCCGCTCGGGTGTTCTCGGCGACCGGCGATCCGGAGTCGTTCCGGCGGCTCTCGACCCGATTTCTCGGTCCCACCGTGGGACATGTGACCCACGTGTAAGCCCCGCCACTTTCTGGTATCGGCTGTTGTCACAATGACCGGGTAACTCTTCGGTCAAGGCCGGGGTTTGGTACGGGTTTCCGGGCCCGGCGTGGCAGAGTGTTCCCCATGCGTTTGACGGTCCTCGGGTGTTCCGGCAGTGTGAACGGCCCCGGCGCGCCGTGCTCGGGGTACCTGCTGCAGGCCGACGGGCACGATCCGGTGCTGGTGGACTGCGGACACGGCGTCTTCGGTGAACTGCTGCAGCACGCGAACCCGAACCGAGTCGCGGTGCTGCTCTCGCACCTGCATGCCGATCACTGTCTGGACCTGCCCGCAATGCTGGTGTGGCGCCGGTGGGCGCCGGAGAACGCCACCGGGCGATCGCTGATGTACGGGCCGCCCGGGACCGCGCTGCGCATCGGCGCCGCGTCGTCGGAGTACCCCGGCGAGATCGACGACATCAGTGACACGTACGAAGTGCACGAATGGGTGGACCGGCAGGTGGTGACCGTTCACGGGCTCACCGTCGAGCCGTTCAAGGTGTCGCACCCGCCGTCGACGTTCGGTCTGCGCATCACCGGCCCGGACGGCGAGGTCCTGGTCTACAGCGGTGACACCGGGTACGCCGACGTCGTCGTCGACCTGGCCCGCGAGAGCGACCTGTTCTTGTGCGAGGCCTCCTGGACGCACGACCCGGCTGCCCGCCCCGCCGACATGCACTTGTCCGGCGTCGAAGCCGGGCGCCTGGCCACCCGCGCCGCCGTGCGCTCGCTCGCCCTGACCCACGTGGTGCCGTGGACCGACGCCGACGTGATCCTGGACGAAGCTCGCGAGGAGTACCAGGGCCCGCTGCAACTGGTCCATCAGGGCCAGGTCATCGAGGTCCGCCCGCCGTTCCCGGGCTAGGGCGGCGCCGTCGAGACAGTTTCGAAAGGCACCGCGACTGGTCGGCACCGTCGAGACACCCGCGATCGTCGCGGTGGTGACGAGCTGTCGCGGTGACGGGCGAGATGTCGCGGTGGTGCCGAGTTGTCGCGGTGTGCCGGTCGGGCTGCCGGTGCCCGCGATGCCCGGCCCGCGACGAAGACGCAGACTCGCAGCTGGTTGAGCCGGGTGACGCAGGAGCCCGTGTCGAAACCACCTCTCGCAACCGGCAGCGTCGGTTTCAGGCGCTTTCGTCCAGCAACTCCGCCAGCGGCACCTCGAGCGCCTGCCGCTTTCCAGTAGTTGCAGGTGGTTGGTGCTGATACCGACCTACTCGGCGAGTCTCTGCTGACTCAGATTCCGCTGCATTCGCAACCGTGCGATATGTGTCCCGAGCTGCTGCGAAAGCCGCTGCTCGACAGGGGGTTGACACGAAGCGTAGGCGCCAGCAGCACCAAGAGTAGTCCCCAAAGAGTTGGTCTTGTGCTGGCGCGTGCTCGTCAGTGACTGATGACGGCCCGTTTCGGTGCTTCTTCCCCAAGCCATCGACCGCACGCGTCGCGGTCAAGGCCATCAACGACTAAGGTCACAAGGCGACCAGGTTTTCGAGGTGGATGGCAGATGAATGGTGAGTCCTGCATCGTCGTCGACGGCGATGTTCATGTCGATGATCTGCGCGCCCTCGTGGAGTCGCTGCCGGCGGCGCAGCCAGTGACCGATCAGTTCGAGCGAGATCACCCGGCTTCCACTCGGTACAAGGATCAACGAGAGCACTTGCTCGGGTGGCTGGGCGAGTACAACGGTCCGGGTGCATACGGCCGGAAGAACCCCTCGACCAGTGGTAAGCACTTCTACAATCACTTCCGTTGCGCGCCGGGTCTGCTGTGGTTGGCCGAAGCGCTGGGAGAGACGGAAGCTACCCTGCGGTGCGGTGTCTCGCGTATCGAGGCGGCCGGTCGCAATCCGTCGAGTCAGTGTGCGGCGTTTCGCGCTGAGGTCCCGTGGTCACGAATCGTCGACCTGGTAGCGGAGCGGCCTGCACCGGTCGCGGGCCCGTCATTGGGCGATCGGCTGAGGCGACTCCGGAAGCGCGACCGCTGAGACCCATCGTCCGGCATGACATAAGCATGCTAGAGTCATGCCATGGCGAACCTGCAGGTGAAGAACTTCCCCGACGATCTGCACGCCGAACTGGGAGTGCGCGCGCGTGCCGAGCATTCGACGATGTCGGAGTACGTCACCCGGGTACTTCGGCGAGATCTGAGTCGTCCACGTTTCGCGGAGTGGGCTGAACGCGTGCGACGCGAGAATCCGGTCCTGCGCGAGTTCGACACCTCCGAAGCGATCGCGGAGGCGCGGGCGGAGTACGACCCCGACGAGCGTTTCGATCAGTGACTCGACCAGCAGTCGTCGACGCGAGCCTCGTGGTCGACTCGATCCTGCCTCTGCGCGGGCGGGAATCCGGCCTCGCCGCCATGATGGGGCGCGAGCTGTGGTCGCCTGGAATCCTCGATGCGGAGGTGGGATCAGCCCTCGCGAGGCTCGAACGCCGGGGGATGCTCACCGCTGACGAAGCGAGTACGGCGATCGACTTGCTGGTGACGATGCCGATAGAGCGAATTGCCCCCGAGGATCTGCTCGCCGCTGCTTGGCCGCTGCGTCACGGAGTGCGAGTCGCCGATGCCTTCTACGTTGCCGCAGCCCTCGCTGTCGAGGGTGATGTGCTGACTCGGGACGGGCGGCTGGCCCGGGCGCCGGGACTGCCGGTGCCGGTCACCGTGATTCCTCGATGACGCGGAGCACCTCGATCGGGAAGGCCGCTGGGGCGGCCGGGCTGCCTGTGCCCGCAATGCCCGGCCCGCGATAGAGTTCAGACGTGACCACACGAGCAGACGGACGCGCTGACAACGAACTCCGGCCCATCACCTTCACCCGCGGTTTCACCACCAATCCGGCAGGCTCGGTCCTGGTCGGCTTCGGCAACACCCGCGTGCTGTGCACCGCCTCGGTGACCGAGGGCGTGCCGCGCTGGCGCAAGGGCTCCGGCCTCGGATGGCTGACGGCGGAGTACGCGATGCTGCCGGGCGCGACCCACGAGCGCTCCAGCCGAGAGTCGGTGCGCGGCAAGGTCGGCGGCCGCACCCACGAGATCAGCCGCCTCATCGGCCGGTCGCTGCGCGCGTGCATCGATCTGGCCGCGCTGGGGGAGAACACCATCGCCATCGACTGCGACGTCCTGCAGGCCGACGGCGGCACCCGCACCGCCGCCATCACCGGCGCCTACGTGGCCCTCGCCGACGCCGTCACCTGGCTCGGCGCGGCCGGGAAGCTGGCCGATCCGCAGCCGCTGAGCTGCATCATCGCCGCGGTGAGCGTGGGCGTGGTCGACGGCCGCGTCCGGCTGGATCTTCCGTACGAAGAGGACTCGAGGGCCGAGGTCGACATGAACGTGGTCGCCACCGATGCGGGCACCTTCGTGGAGATCCAGGGGACCGGCGAGGGGGCCACCTTCCCGCGCGGCACCCTCGACAAACTGCTCGACGTCGCCTCGGT
Organism: Gordonia iterans; assembly: GCF_002993285.1. Lineage (NCBI taxonomy): Bacteria > Bacillati > Actinomycetota > Actinomycetes > Mycobacteriales > Gordoniaceae > Gordonia > Gordonia iterans. The sequence continues at coordinate 1,730,397 of NZ_CP027433.1, forward strand.
GGGCATCGATCAACTGGTGCAGGCGCAGCGCGCCGCCCTGGCCGAGCCGTATCCGGGCGAGCTCCCGACCGCCGAGTGAGGGCGGCGTGAGCGACTCCGCGGGCGCGGCCCCGGCCGGAACGGTGCTCTTGGCCAGCAACAACGCCAAGAAGCTGGCAGAACTGCGGCGGGTGATGGACGGCGCGGGCATCCGCGGCCTGCGCGTGCTCGGTCTCGGCGACGTTCGCGCGTATCCGGAACCGGTGGAGAACGGCGCGAGTTTCGAGGAGAACGCGCTGATCAAGGCGCGCGCCGCTGCCGCCGCAACGGGGTTACCCGCGCTCGCCGACGACTCCGGGCTGGCCGTCGACGCGCTGAACGGGATGCCCGGCGTGCTGTCCGCGCGATGGAGCGGTGCCACGAACGACGGCGTGGACCGCGATACGGCGAACAACGACCTGCTGCTCGCGCAACTCGCGGACGTTCCCCCCGAGCGCCGCGGCGCCGCCTTCGTGTCCGTGTGCGCCCTCGTGCTGCCGGAAGGCGAGGACGCCGTCGCGCGCGGGGAATGGCGGGGGCGCATCGTCGTCGAACGTCGCGGGGCGAACGGCTTCGGGTACGACCCGCTGTTCGTGCCCGACGACGACCTGGCCGCGGGACGCACCTCGGCAGAACTGACCGCCGACGAGAAGGATTCGCTCAGTCACCGCGGCAAGGCGCTTGCCAAGCTCGTGCCTGCGCTGCGCTCACTGGCCACGGAGTGAACGCCACCGGCCCGAGCCGGCCGGGACGGTGGCGACTGGGTGTCGCTATAGACCGAACTCTGCGCGCACCTCCTGGGTGCGCTTGTGCTCCACCCAGAAGGACAGGAACGGGATGGTTCCGGCGAGGCAGGTCAGAATCGTCTTGCCCGCGGGCCAGCGGATCTTGACCGCTAGATCCACCGTGAAGATCAGGTACAGCACGTACGCCCAGCCGTGGACGATCGGGACCCACTTCATGATGTCGAGGTCGACGTCGTAGCCGTACTTGGCGATCATCTCGGCCACCAGGACCAGCAGCCAGACACCGGTGACCCAGGCCATCACGCGATATCGGACGAATGCCGAGCGGATCTTGTCGATCGGCACGGTCACCGGCCGGGACGTCGGGGCTGCCGCGGTGTCGGTCGACGGGTTCTCGGTCACGTGGGGTCCTTCGGTGGTGCGGGCGCCGGACTCGGTTCGTCGAGTTCGGCCAGGTAGCGGTTGTACTCGGCGAGTGCCGGGTCCGGGGCGTCGTCGGCCAGCGCGGCGACCGCGGGGTCGTGCGCGGACGGCCGTTCGGGGAGCAGGCCCTCGGGGATCTCCGTGGGTCCGCCGCGCGTGCGTTCGGCTTCGGCGACCTCCGGGTCCGCCTCCATCACCACGAAGCGGCGGTAGGCCCAGAAGATCGCCACGGCGAACGCCGGCCACTGCAGGGCGTAACCCAGATTCTGGCCGGTGCCGGAGGAGGATTCGAAACGCCCCCACTGCCACCAGCCCAGTGCCAGGCACGCGCAACCGGCGACGATCACCAGCGCGATCAGCGCCGGACGGTGTCGCCGCCGGGGAGCCTGAGGGGAGTCGTGCACGTCTTCGACGGTACCTGGCCTGCGGGGGAGAACTCGAACCCGCCCGGCGTGGCCTCGACCACGCCGGGTCGGCGGGCGCGCAGGTTCGGCGTCGTGCGTCTACCAGCGGGTAGACGAGCGGGCGAGGCGAGTAAGCTGACCCTAAATTCGCTGCCGAGAAGACGGGGTTTCGCGTGGGCAAGGGATTTCAGGGCGCGGTGCTCCGCGCCCTCGGCGCCAAGGAACATCTGGCGACGGTGGTCGGGATCGAGCGAGTGTCCTCGGCGGTTCTGCGCATCGACTTCGTGAGCGACACGCTCTTGTATGCCGAAGGCGAGAAGCCGTCGGCGTGGATTCGGGCCTGGTTCCCCGACGTCGAGGGCGGCGGCAAGGAATACCAGCGCGGCTACACGCTGATGGATCCGGATCCGGCGACCGGCTCCTTCTCGATCTGCTTCCTCATCCACGAACCCGCCGGGCCCGCGTCGAACTGGGCGCAGCACGCCGAACCCGGAGACCAGCTCGTGATGCAGCGCATGGGCGGCGACGGGTGGGGGCTCGACGACCCGCAGCCCGCCGGGTATCTGCTGGTGGGGGACGTCGCGGCGTGGCCCGGCATCGTCTCGATCATCGGCGCCGCCCCCGTCGGCGTGCCCATCCGTGCGCTGATCGAGTACACGCACGACGACGACCCCGACCTTCCCGTGCCCGAGCATCCCGACCTGGATCTGGCCTGGGTGCCGTCGCGTCCGGACGGACGCGCCCTGGTCGATGCGCTCGGCGACGACGACTACCGCGGCTGGAAGTCATGGGTCGCCGCGGAGAGCAAGGCGACCCGACTGGTCCGCACCAAGCTCGCCGGAGACCACGGCCACAACAAGGGCACCATGCACGCCCAGGCGTACTGGATCGTCGGCAAGGCGATGGGCAAGCAGACAGAGGCACCGGCCGAGGCTGCACGCGGGACGACGGCAGGGCAGCCCACCGGCGGCACACCGTCCGCTGCGGTTCCGGAGACCCCGCAAGTCGCCGCCGAGTCCGTGCTGAGTTCGGCGCGGCCGGCGTTCGTGCTCTCGGGCGTCCTCGCGCTGGTGCTGGCCGCGCTGGCCGTCGTGCCGCTGATCCTGTTCGCGGAGCTGGCTCAACGTCTCGTCGCCGGAGCTGATCGCACCGAACTGCTGCGGATCGGGTCGATCGGCGTGATCGTGCTCCTGGCGGGCACCGCGCTCAGCGCGATGCTGATCACCGCGCTGCACTTCTACGACCAGTTCTTCGCGGCGGCCCTGCGTCGCAAGGTGATGGAGAAGTTCACTCGCCTCCCGCTCGGCTGGTTCCTCGGACGACGTCCCGCCGAGGTCCGCAAGCTCGCGCAGGACGACATCAACGCACTGCACTACCTGGTGACGCACGCCGTGATGGATCTGGTCACCGCCGTCGTGACGCCGCTGGTGATCCTCGGCTACCTCTTCGCGGTGAATTGGACGCTGGCGCTGGTGCTGCTGGTGCCCGTCGTGGTCTACCTGGTGCTGGTGATCCGCATGTCCGCGGGTGACCGGCCGCGCCTGACGCGGATGCTGCAGTGGAGCGCGACCCTGCCCGGCGACGCCGAGCGCTACATCACCGCCCAGCCGGTGAGCCGGGTCTTCGGCGATGCGGCGACCGTGGATCTGCCCGGCGAGGTCTCGGCGATGGGCCGGTTCCTGAAGGACTGGCAGCACGCCACCATCGACACCAAGGCGATTCTGATCCAGCTCAACCGGCCGATGACCTCGATGGTCCTGGTCGCGCTGGCCGGCACCGGACTGATCGTGATCGGCTGGATGCCGGCGACCGCGATCTTGCCGTTCCTGATCCTGGGCACCTCGTTCGGCGACCGGCTGCTGGCGGCGTCGTACGCGGCCAACGGCCTGCGCGAGGGCATGGCCGCCAAGTCGTCCCTGGACCTGCTGCTCACCGCCCCCGAGTTGGCGCGTCCCGAGCCCGATGAGGCCGTCACCGCGGCCGGAGCCGGTCCGGCCGCGCTGCGCTTCTCGCAGGTGGACTTCGCCTACACGGCGGGACGGAACGTGCTCACCGGGTTCACCCTGGACCTTCCGCCGGGCGGCACCACCGCCGTGGTCGGGCCGTCGGGTGCGGGCAAGTCCACGGTCGCGGCGCTCGCCGCGCGCCTGTGGGACCCCGATGCCGGGTCGGTCAGCCTCGACGGAGTCGATCTGCGGCGGTTCGACGAGGAGGCGCTGCGGCGCCAGATCGCCGTCGTGCTGCAGGACGTCCAGCTGGTGCACGGCACCGTCGCCGAGAACATCGCGCTCGGGATGCCCGATGCGACGCGTGAGCAGATCGTGGCCGCCGCGCGCACCGCGTACATCGCGGAGGTGATCGAGGCGCTTCCCGAGGGCTACGACACGGTGATCGACCGCGACAGCCTGTCGGGCGGTCAGCGCCAGCGCATCGCGATCGCGCGGGCGATCCTGGGCGATCCGCGCGTGGTGGTGCTCGACGAGGCGACCGCCGCCGCCGACCCGGACTCGGAATGGGAGGTGCGTCAGGGGCTTTCGCGGCTGCTGGCGGGCCGGACGGTCCTGGTGATCGCGCACCGGCTGCACACCGTCGCGCAGGCCGATTCGATCGTGGTGCTCGACGAGGGCCGGATCGTCGAACAGGGAACGCACGACGAGCTCGTGGCCGCCGGGGGCCTGTACGCCAGAATGCACGCATCGGCCATGGAGGCGCTGTCATGATCTACTCCGACGTCGTCGCCGTCACCGGCGCCCAGGGACGGGCCCCGCGACGGTTGTTCGTGACGCTCACCGTGCTGTCGACGGCCCTGCAGGCTGCCTCCGTGATGACCCTCATCCCACTGCTGAACGCACTGTTCGGGGATCGACCGTCGCAGGCCTGGCCGTGGGTCGGGCTGCTGGTGCTGCAGCTGATCGTGGCCTGGGCCGCCGACATGGTCGCGACTCGTGCCGGCCTGCGCCTGGGCTTCAGCTTCATCGATCGGATCGAGTCCGCGGGGCTTTCCGCGATCCGGCGGCTCGACCCGGGGGAACTGCACTCCACGCGGGCGTCCAAGCTGCGCGACCTGGTCGCGACCGCCGCCCCCGAGTCGGTGTCGATGGTGGTGCTGTTGGGGTCTCCGCTGATCCACGCCCTGCTGCTGACGCCGTTGCTCGCGCTGATGCTGCTGGGCGTGGCCTGGCAGCTGGCGCTGGTCGCGCTGGCCGGCGGCATCGCGATGTTCGCCGCGCTCGCCGCGAGCCGCCGGGCGATCGCCCGTTCCGAGGAGGCCTTCGCCGACGCGGGACGCGATCTGGACGACCGCGTCCTCGAGTTCGCGTGGGCCCAGCCGACTCTGCGCGGCGCAGGCGCGGGTACCGGCACGGTGGACGAGGTGCTGGCGGCGTCGCGGTCGCGCGGTCTGAAGCTGCTGGCCTGGCAGATCCCCGGCGACACGCTCTTCTCGGTGGTGCTGCAGCTGGTGCTGCTGGCTTTCGGCGCCACCACCGGTGCGCTGTATCTGTCCGGCGACCTGTCCGGCGTGACCGCGGCCGCCATGGTCGTCGTTCTGCTGCGGATCGTCGAAACGACCGGTTCGCTCTCGCTGCTGTCGACGCCGTCGGCGTCGGCGGCCCGCGTGTTGCAGACGGTGCGCGAACTGGTCGAGGAGCACGAGCGCGAAGGTGATCCGCGTGCTGCGGCGGTCCGGACCGACGCGCGTCCGCGGGTGCTCGGGACCCGCGAGCTCGGGTTCGTGTACCCGGACGGCACCCGGGCCCTGGAGAGCGTGGACCTGTCGTTGCCCGCGGGCGGAATCACCGTGATCGTCGGGGGGTCCGGATCGGGCAAATCGACGCTGCTCGACGTTCTCGCCGGACTCCGCGAGCCGACCGAGGGCGCCGTACTGATAGACGGCGGGACGGTGTCCGCTGCGGCGCGGCTGGCCGCGGTCTCGGTCGTCTTCCAGAGCACTCAGTTGCGGCCGGGCACGCTCCGACAGAACATCGGCGCGGTCGACGACGGCGGGCTGGCGGTGCTCGCCGAGCGCGCTCGTCTCACCGAACTCCTCGAGACGTTGCCGTCGGGCTGGGACTCGCGCGTCGGGGAGGCCGGCAACGCGCTGTCCGGCGGCGAGCGCCAGCGCGTCGGCCTGGCCCGCGCACTGGCCAAGCCGTCCGGGCTGTTGCTGATCGACGAGGCGACGTCGGCCCTCGACACGATCACCGAGCGCGCCGTGGTGGACGCCCTGGAACAGGTGCGCGGGGAACGGACGACGGTGATCGTGACGCACCGCCCGGCACTGGTGTCACTGGCCGATCAGGTGGTGGTGCTCGACGAGGGCGCCGTCGTCGAGTCAGGCCGGGTGGACGATCTGCTCGCCCGCGGCGGAGTGTTCGCCGACCTGTGGAAGCGCTGGCGCGAGTCGGAGGGCTGGCAGGTCTAGTGTCCCGTGTGGTTCGCGGGTCAGTGGGCGATCACGAATCGTTCGACGACGAGGCTCGCTCCGACGACGACCATCGCGACGCCGGACACCCGTGACACCAGTCGCGCGGCCCGCGGTCTGCTGGCCAGCATCCGGTCGGCTGTCAGCCCGAGGGAGAGATAGAACCCGCCGGCCAGCAGCACGTACAGCACACCGAGGGTCGCGAGCTGCGCCGTCAGCGGCCAGCCGCCGTCGGGTGTCGTGAACTGCGGCAGGATCGCCAGGAGCAGCAGGATGCCCTTCGGGTTGAGACTGCTCACCGCGACGCCCCGGCGGAGGTGACCGCCGGCCGGTGCGCTGAGTTCTGCGCTGATCGTGGTACTCGATGCGCTGCGGAGCGTCGTGACGCCCAGGTACACGAGGTACACCGCGCCGCCCACAGTCAGCAGGGTGAGGATCAGCGGGGTCCGGGCGATCAGGGCGCCGGCGCCGGCCGCCACCGCCGCGGCGATCAGGAGGTAGCCGACCATCAGGCCGCCGACCGCCCGGGCGACCTTTCGATCACGGACGCCGGAGCCGAGCACGAATGCCCAGTCCGGGCCGGGGACGGCGATCAGCGACAGTGCCAGCAGCGCGAACGCGAGGGTGGTGGCGAGGTCCATGGGGTCTCCCTTCTTCGTATGCAAACCGTATCGATGAACAGGGAGAAAGTGTTCCTGACCTTTCTGCCGAATTGGGAGGACTGTGGAAGAATAGTCGCTGTGGATCGGATAGATCGGAAGATTCTTTCGGAGCTGCAAGCGGACGGGCGGCTCAGCCTGACCGACCTCGCTGCCCGCGTCGGACTGACGGTCTCGCCGGCGCACCGCCGTGTCCGCGATCTGGAGAAGTCGGGGGCGATCACCGGCTATCGCGCGATGATCGATCCGGAGCAGGTGGGACTCGGCTTTGAGGCGCTGGTGTTCGTCACGATGAATCAGGAGCATCGTGCGTCGCTGCTCGCCTTCGAGGACCAGGTGGCGAAGGTCCCGAACGTGATCACCGCTCAGCGGCTCTTCGGCGACCCCGACTATCTGCTCCGGGTGCGTACCGCCGACATGGATGCGTACGCGCGGCTGCAGGACGAGGTGCTCGGTGTGCTCCCCGGCGTCCAGCGGCTGACCTCGACGCTGGTGATGAGGACGATCGTCGAGGACCGCCCGTATCCCACCGGGCTGCGCTGACTCGGGTTCCCGGCGGACGGAAGGCTGCGGGTAACGTGTGACCCGCATGCGCGAGTGGCGGAATTGGCAGACGCGCTGGATTTAGGTTCCAGTGTCTCCGGACGTGGGGGTTCGAGTCCCCCCTCGCGCACGGAATCGGGTGCTCCGAGATGGATCGACAGGCCTGGACGGATGGCGGCGGCAGAGCTCGTGATGCGCCGCCCTACTGTTCGATGTGCGCGCTGAGCAGCCGGATGAACTCGTCGGCGGCAGCGAGTTGCTCGGTGAGCTTGGCCCGCCGTTCTTGTGCGTCGGTGAGGAAGTGCGACATGGCGATGGCGCCGTCGGTCCCGGTTTCGTCGTCGCACCGCATGCTGTCCAGCGCGCGAAGCAGATCGCCCATCTGCTCCAGGGAGTAGCCGAGCGGCTTCATTCGGCGGATGAGCATGAGTCGGTCGTAGTCGTCGTCGGTGTAGAGGCGGAACCCGCCTGCCGACCTTCCCGACGGAGTGAGCAGCCCGATCTGGTCGTAGTGGCGGATCGTCCGCAGCGACAGGCTGGTGCGCTGAGCAAGCTCCCCGATCTGCATCATCCCGGTCTCCGGCATCGCGTGGCCCTTTCCCTCTCGATTCGATCCAACCCTTACGTTACGTTAGAGTCGTGGCCTGTGTCCGCACACGGCGGGCGATCTCCGGCGACCATGCCCCGGGAACGGGATAGTCGCGTTTCGGCGCGTTGGACTCGTTCGCGACGGAGCCATGAGTCGCGGCGGACCTTGGAGGCCAGTTTCATGCGCACGGTGACCGCGAACGCCGACGACCGCTACCGCGCCGAGCCGTCGGTGATGACGGCGCTCAAGTCGCCCCGCATTCTCACTCGCGAAGTCCTCGCCGGTCTCGTCGTCGCCCTCGCCCTGATTCCCGAAGCGATCAGCTTCTCCATCATCGCCGGGGTCGACCCCAAGGTCGGCCTGTTCTCGTCGTTCATCATGGCGATCACCATCGCGTTCGTCGGCGGGCGTCCGGCGATGATCACCGCTGCCACCGGAGCGATCGCCCTCGTCATCGCCCCGGTCGCCCGCGAGTACGGCATGGACTATTTCATCGCCACCGTGCTGCTCGCGGGCGTGATGCAGATCGTGCTTGCGGTGTGCGGGGTGGCCAGACTCATGAGGTTCATTCCGCGCAGCGTGATGGTCGGCTTCGTCAACGCGCTGGCGATCCTCATCTTCACCGCCCAGCTCCCGCACTTGGTCGACGTGCCCTGGGCGGTCTACCCGCTGGTCGCGGCCGGGCTGGTGATCATGGTGTTCACGCCGAAGATCACCAAGGTCGTCCCGGCGCCACTGGTGTCGATCGTCCTCGTCACGGCCGCGGTGGTGATCTTCTCGATTCAGGTGCCCAACGTCGGTGACCAGGGCGAACTCCCCAGGAGCCTGCCCGAGCTGTTCGTCCCGAACGTGCCCTTGACCTGGGAGACGCTGACGATCATCGCGCCCTACGCGCTCGCGATGGCGCTGGTCGGACTGCTGGAGTCGCTGATGACGGCCAAGCTCGTCGACGACGTCACCGACACCCGTTCGAACAAGACCCGCGAGTCTTGGGGGCAGGGTGTCGCCAATCTGGTGTCGGGCTTCTTCGGCGGCATGGGCGGGTGCGCGATGATCGGGCAGACCATGATCAACGTCAAGGCCTCCGGTGCACGTACCCGCATCTCGACGTTCCTGGCCGGCGTGTTCCTGCTGGTCCTCATCGTCGCGCTCGGCGACGTGGTCGCGATCATTCCGATGGCCGCGCTGGTCGCCGTCATGATCATGGTCTCAGTCGCGACCTTCGACTGGCACTCCGTCAGGCCCGCCACGCTCAAGCGGATGCCGAAGAGCGAGACTGCGGTCATGGTCGTCACCGTCGCCGTCGTCGTCGCGACTCACAACCTTGCGATCGGGGTCGTGGTGGGAGTGTTCGTGGCGAGCGTGATGTTCGTGCGCCGTGTCGCTCACCTCGTCGACGTCACGCGCGAGATCACCGAACAGAACGGTGAGCAGACCGCCCGCTACACCGTCACGGGGCAACTGCTGTTCGCCTCCAGCAACGACCTCACCACCATGTTCGACTACCTCGACGATCCCGACCGGGTGGTGATCGACCTCTCCCAATCACACGTCTGGGACGCCTCGACTGTCGCCGCGCTGGACGCGATCGAGACCAAATACGCACAGCACGGCAAGGACGTCGAGTTCGTCGGGATGAACGACTACACGAGCGCTTTCCACGCCCGCCTCACCGGAGGCCTCGGCGCGGACCATTGACGTCGTGGTCGGTCGCCCGGCTGCGTGGAGTGCTGCGTCCGGGAGTGGATGTCTGCCTGGGCTTCGGGGTGCGCACCCCGTTCGCGTAGTCGGTCTTGTTCTTCTCCGCGCCCAGCCCGGTGCCGGTGGTGTCGTCCTCGCGCAGGCACATGCCGCGCACGACGTGGTGGTAGGTCACCAGGCCGTAGGTCAGCGGCAGGTTCAGCGTCGCGCCGATGATCCGGAACGGTGCGGGAGCGATGCCGGCTGGATTCGTCAGCGCGTCGCCGATCTCGGTGAACAGGTGAACGGCCAGGTAGTACGAGTAGTAAGCGGCCGTGAGCGACTTGGTGACGGTCAGATCGTGAAGGGGCACCGTCTCGGCCAGGTTCGCGCCGGAGCCGAGGTTGTGGCCCAGCCCGATCAGGATGTCCAGCGGAGCGCCGCCGAGGTAGGGGATTGCGCCGCCGATGTAGGAGCCCATCGTCTCCAGCGTGCTGAAGTCGGCTGGATCGGCGGGGATCAGGTGGTGGGGGATCCGGACGGACTTCATCTGGCGCAGGATGCGCTTGGTCTCGGCGTCGATGCGGCGCTTGCCGGCCGGGCCGGTCTGCGCCTTGGCCGCCTCGGCGGTGCGGGTCACGATCCTCCCCAACGAGAGGTCGCCGATCGGGGTGCAGCTCTGGGCATCGGCCAGGCCCAGTTGCTCGGCGATCGAGCGGATGATCGGGTGGATCGGGATGTCGTAGACGACGTCGTCGCTCGGCTTGCCGGCTAGGTCCTTCTGCTCGTCGGTGACCCGGGCGACGCACTGATTCAGCACGGCGGCGCTGATCGCGTCGTAGAGCGCGGTCAGGCCGAGCCGGGTGGCGGCGAAGCCGACCGTCAGCAGCAGGCTGTACGAGACGAAGCTCAGTGCCTCGATGGGCGCGCCGCCGAGGTCGAAGACGTGCGGGCCCACCTCGACGGCGAGCCGCGCCGGCGCCAGCACCGTGGTGAAGAAGTACAGCCAGGCCGTCTCCACCGCCTGCGAGAGCGTGATGTTGGCGACCGGAATCGCCTCGTTCTCGCGGCCGTCCCGGATCTTGAGCAGCCCGGACAGCAGCACCTGAGAGTGCGGGGTCCGGTACTTGACCGCGGGATCGTCGTCGTCGGCGCCGAGCGTCCAGGGGTGTTCGGAGATCGCCAGCGTCGACACCGTGATGTTCTGCATGTCGCGCCGGATCAGCTTCTGCTGCTGGCGTGCGGCGCGCTGCAGCGCGGGCGGCAGACTCGGGATCGTCGACTGCACCAGCGAATCGAAGACGACGGCGAGCGTGGTGAACTCGCCGCTCACGCAGGTGGTGTCGGCGCCCTCGTTCTCCTTGAGCGGTTCGAGTAGGGGCTTCGGGCTCGCCGCGATGCGCTCTTGCCGCTCCTGGAAGGTCTCGGCCGGCGGCGCGCCGGCGTCCTGATGGGCGACGGGCACTGCGTGCGCCGCCGCCGGCGCGGCGGCGAGTTCCACCGCCCGGCTGTCCGGTGCGGCGGCCTGCGCCAGGAACGTCCCGATGACCACGACGGTCGTTGCTTCCACGAACCAGTGCTGCGCGCGCGGGCGTCCCGACTTCTTCACGTTGCTCCAGTGACCCGACCGACCTGAACAGGCGGGACGTTACCGGAGAAGGGGCGGCGTCGTAGCGGTTTAGATACGAAAGTGTCGCGAACTTGTCGCGTCGGGACGGTGAACGACGACGACGGCCCCCGCGGGTCGGTCGTCGAGCGCGACGAAGCGGTGCTCGACGTCGCCGTCCCAGGTGAGCGCCTCACCGGTGTTCAGCTCCAGGGCGCCCTCGGGTGAGGCCGCCCGGATCCGCCCGGCGGTCACCAGCAGCTGGGCCGTCGCGCGGGGATGACCGCCGGAGACGGCCGAGTCCGGCCCGGGGACGAGGTCGAGTGCGCGGATCTCGGTGGTGACTCCGTCCTCGGTCCGGACGTCGAGGACCCGGTTCTGCGAGGCTGCGCCCCGCCGCGCGAGCAGTCGGTGCACACCGCTGCGGATTCCGCGCGCCAGCGCGGGAACCGTCGGCAGAGTCGGCAAGGGGAGGCCTCCGGTCGGCTCGGCACTCGTCGACGGCGGTGCGTCTGCGCTCGGAGTGAGCGCGGCGACCGAGAGTCTGCGGGCGTTGCCGGCCTCGCGGAGACGTTCACCGATGAGGCCGCTGATCTCTGGCTGTTCCACGGTCGACAAGGATATGCGGAGCGAGTCGGTCGCCGCTCAGAGGTACGGCCGGGTGATCAGTTCCAGGTAGTGGCCGGACGGATCGAGAAGGTAGTCGCCGCGTCCTATCAGACCGCGACCAGGTCGCCGATCCGGGAGCGGCCCGCCGGGGCCAGACTGGTCATCGCCCGTCGAGCCTGCCACGCACCGGTAGCCTCGTGCGGGTGAACGATCCGTCCTCGAGTGCCGTGCCGCTGTCCGATCCCGCCGTCGTCGAAGCCCTCGGGGTCGTCCTCCGTGACCGTGGATACACCTCAGACGGCATCGCCGGACTGCTGGGTGAACAGGCCGCAGAGGCACTGGTCGGCGGCACGTGGTGGCCGGCCCTGCGTGCGACCGATCGGGCCGACGACGCACGACGACCCCTCGCCACCCTGATCAGGCTCTTTCTCCTCGGTAGCACCGAGCCCGAAGAAGCTGTGGCGCAGGCGTTTTCGCCGATCTCAGTCACCACGCTGATGGAGCAGGGGGTGCTGCGCAGGGACGACGACGGCGTTCGCGCGATCCTCGACATCCGCCCGCACATGAGCGACGAGCGTGACCACCTCGTCGTCTCCGATCAGGATGCGCTGCTGAGCGCCGGGCCGCTCGCGCACGATCACGTGCTGGGCATCGGCGGAGCGTCGATCTCCCTCGCGCAGGCGGTGATCCGGACGCCTGTCGCCCGCGCGCTGGATCTCGGCACCGGTTGCGGGATCCAGTCGCTTCACCTGGACTCGCATTGCGACACCGTCGTCGCCACCGACACCAATCCGCGCGCCCTGGCGCTGGCCGCGGCCACCGCCCGGCTGAACGGCATGGAATGGGATCTGAGGCAGGGGAGCCTGTTCGAGCCGGTGGCGGGCGAGCGGTTCGACCTGATCGTCGCCAACCCGCCGTTCGTCGTCGGTGCCGGCGCGCAAGACTACATCTACCGCGACTCTGGCATCGAGGGCGACGGCATCAGCCGGCGGCTGATCGAGCAGGTCGCCGATCACCTGGAACCCGGCGGCACGGCGCAGTTGCTCGCGAATTGGATCGTGCACGACGAGGACGACTGGGAGCGCCGCATCGGCGCGTGGGTGCGCGGAACTGGTCTGGACGCATGGGTGGTGCAGCGTGAGCTCGCCGATCCGATTTCCTACATCTCACTGTGGATCGCCGACGCGGGGGAGACCCCGGAGAGTGCGGCGCGGCGTGGCGCGCAGTGGCTCGACTGGTTCGAGCGCGAGCAGATCGCCGGGATCGGCATGGGCCTGGTGCTGCTGCGCAAACCTGCAGAAGACCGCGAGCCGGACGTGGTGATCGAGGAGATCACCGGGGCCGGTCAGGAGGTGACCGGGTTCGAGGCGCAGGCATGGTGGGCGCGACGAGACTTCCTGCGCGCGACGTCGGACGCCGATCTGCTCGACGCCGCCCTGTGCACGTCGCCGGTGTTCCTGGAGACCCAGTCGCTCAGCGCCGGCGGGGAGGAGGGGAGCGCGGGATGGCAGGAGATCTCGTCGTCGGTCACCCGCCCGGGTGGCCCCGGTGCAGTGCTGCCCGTCGACGAGGTGATGACCGCTCTGCTCGCCGGGGCCCGCGGCGAGGTCTCACTGCGGGTGCTGCTGAGCTTGCTCGCCGACTTTCACGGGGTGGACACCGATGCGCTCGCCGAGGCGGCGCTGCCCGCGGTGAGGGAAGCGATCGGACGCGGGATCCTCTATCGCGCAGAGTGATCCGCGTTTCGCGGGGGCGTTTCGACACACGCCTCGCCCTTGAGGCTCGGCGTAGCTCAACGGTCGATGGGATTTCGTCATTGGTCGAGGGACCGCCTCGCTCGTTGGTCGGGCGGGGTCTGATCGCTCGTTGAGCCGACGGGCCCGCTAGGTGTACTTCCCCGACACGTTGTGAACATCTGAGGTAGGACGAAGACCTCCGGGCAGGATGTGGGTTACCACACTCACGATCTAGCCACGGAGGTCTTCGTGACTCACGCTAACGCACCTTTGACACCCGAGGGGCGTCGACGCCTCGCTTCCCTGGTCGTGGACCGAGGTTGGTCCTTGCGGCGTGCCGCCGAGCGGTTCCAGTGTTCACCGGCCACGGCGAAGCGGTGGGCCGACCGCTACCGTGCCGGCGAGTCCCTGACTGACCGCAGTTCCCGGCCTGCACATTCACCGGCCCGGCTGCCGCGCCGCACCGAGCGCCGGATCATCAAACTGCGCTGCACCCGCCGGTGGGGGCCGCATCGGATCGCCTATCACCTGGGTATTGCGCGTTCAACGGTCGGCCGGGTCCTCGACCGCTACCAGATGCCGCTGCTGGCCAACATCGACCAGGCCACCGGACTGCCGGTACGCCGACCGCAACCGAAACGGTATGAGGTCGACCGGCCCGGACGACTGGTGCACGTCGACATCAAAAAGCAGGGCCGAGTCCCCGACGGCGGTGGCTGGCGTGTGCATGGTCGCGGATCGGCCGCCGACCGTACCGCCGGTGCGGTCCGTGATCGGGCCGCCCGTTCGGGAGCACCGGGCTCGCGTGGCTACCGCTACCTCCATCACGCCGTCGACGACCACTCCCGGGTGGCGTACTCGGAGATCCTCGACGACGAACGCAAGGAGACCGCGGCCGGCTTCTGGCGCCGCGCCAACACGTTCTTCGCCGAACACGGATTGCAGGTGACCGCAGTGATGACCGACAACGGCTCCTGCTACCGCTCGGCGATGTTCGCCGAAGCCCTCGCCGAGACCGGGATCAAGCATAAGAAGACCAAGCCGTACCGGCCCCAGACGAACGGGAAAGTCGAACGCTTCAACCGGACCCTGGCCGCCGAATGGGCCTACGCGAAACCCTATGCCAGCGAAGCCGAACGAGAAACCGCCTACACCGCATTGTCCCGCCCCGGGTTTGATGGAGACATCGAAACCTGGAGGAACAGAGGAAGATGGCAGCACAGCGTAAGTACCCGTTGGAGTTGAGGGAGCGGGCCACTCGGTTGGCGGTGGAGGCTCGGCGGGATCCGGCATCGAAGGTCGGTGCGATTAGGCGGATTGCGGACCAGCTCGGGGTGCATCCCGAGGCGTTGCGGACGTGGGTGAAGCAGGCCGAGATCGACGGCGGTGTCGTGCCGGGTGTCACCTCGGCCGAGGCGGGCCGGATCGCGGAGTTGGAGCGGGAGAACCGTGAGTTGCGGCGGGCGAACACGATCTTGAAGCAGGCATCGGCTTTCTTCGCCGCGGAGCTGGACCGTCCGGCGAGGTAGCTGTTCCCACGGCGTTGAGGGTCGAGTTCGTGGACTCCGTTGCGGAGGAACACGGCGGCGTCCAGCCGGTCTTGGCTGCCTTGGAGGGCACGAGTGCCGAGATCGCGTCGTCGACCTACTACGCCTACAAGGCTCGGCCCGCTTCGCCGCGGTCGATCCGTGATGAGGAGTTGACCAAGATGATCAGGAAGGTGCACGAGGAGAACATGGAGGTCTACGGCGCGAGGAAGGTGTGGCACGAGATCAACCGGCAGATGCCGAGCCAGCCCGGCCAGTCGGCGGGGCCGGGCCGGGAGTCGGTGGCGCGGTGCACGGTCGAGCGGCTGATGCGGACCGCCGGGCTGCGGGGTGTGCTCCGCGACAAGCATCCCCGCACCACCAGGCCCGCGGCGGAGACCGGCCGGCCCGCTGACCTGGTCGACCGTGACTTCACCGCGTCGCGGCCCGACCGGTTGTGGGTAGCGGATCTGACATATGTGAGGACGATGTCGGGGTGGGTGTACGCGGCGTTCGTACTGGACGTCTACTCGCGGATGATCGTGGGCTGGCAGGTCTCGACGGGCCTCTACACCGACCTCGCCCTGGACGCGCTGCAGATGGGAATCTGGCGTCGCCAGCGCGACGGGCGGGACCTGACCGGACTGGTCCACCACTCCGACAGGGGCGCCCAGTACCGAGCGATCCGCTACACCCAGCGGCTCGCTGAGGCCGACGTGGTCGCCTCGGTGGGGTCCAAGGGCGACAGTTACGACTGCGAGGATCGTGTATGCGTCACCACCTGGTGTCTGACCCCTGCTACGACCGGCCCTGCGGGTGTCTTCGCGTTGACCTGTCGACCCCGGGTGGTGGCGTTCACCCAGGCTGCTGGCCGGGTGGGCAGTGACCTGATAGGAGCCTGACTCGACCAGGGTCTCATCGCAGTCCTGTCCGCCCACTCCGGCCAGCTGAGCCATGGACCCAGAATGCGAGAGAGGAATCCATAGCCTAATGTCCAGCATGCAGCTCCGCCGTGACGATGTCATCATCGGTGTCGATACCCACAAGGACAACCACGTAGCAGTCGCGATCGACGGTCTCGGCGGACGACTCGGTGATGTGGTCATCTCGGCCACGGTCGCCGGATTCGACGAGCTCGTCACCTTCTGTCTGGCGTTGGTCGGCCCGGCCGGAAGTCTGATCGGGTTCGGCGTTGAAGGCACCGGCTCCTACGGCGTCGGCCTGGCCCGCTACCTGCGCAACCACGGCCACCAGGTCCATGAGATCGCCCGTCCCGCGCGGGCCGCCGAACGTCGTCTCGCGGGGAAGAACGACACCATTGACGCCGAGCACGCCGCTCGGCAGCTGCTGGCCGGCCACGGCTTATCGGCACCGAAGACCGCCGATGGTGCAGTGGAGACGATCAGGCTGGTCAAGATTGCCTACGACGGTGCCGTCCAAGCCCGAACCACCACCATGATCACACTCAAAGCGACCCTCGCGACGGGAAGCGAAGCGCTGCGCGCAAAGTTGGAGAAGCTCACTGACCACAAGCTGATCACCGCGTGCGCGGCACTGGAAGGCCCGACCCCATTGCCACCCGTTCGCCGTGGAGCACCAGCCGTAGTTGTCCCGAACGATCCAGAGGCCGCGATGCGACATGTGTTGTCCTCAATGGCGCAGCGTTGGCTGGCGCTGCATGAAGAGGCCAAGGCTCACGCCGCGTCGTTGAAGACACTCACCGCGGCCACTGCACCCCGGCTCATCGAGGCTGTCGGCGTCGGTTACGACACTGCGGCCCAGATGCTGATCACCGCCGGCGACAACACCAACCGGATCAAGTCCGAGGCGGCATTCGCCAAAATGTGCGGCGCCTGTCCGATCCCGGCCGGATCAGGCAAGACCAACAACCGCCACCGGCTCTATCGCGGTGGGAACCGCCAGGCCAACGCCGCGCTGTACCGGGTCGTCATCGTGCGGATGCGCTGGCACCAGCCCACCATCGACTACGTCGCCCGTCGCACCGCCGAGGGCCTGTCGAAACGGGAAATCATCCGCTGCCTCAAGCGCTACCTCGCACGTGAACTCTTCCGACTCCTGCCCACACCGGATACCACCGCCGAACCCCGCGTCGACGAACCCGAAATTGCGGCCTGATCGACTTGAAAATCTATAGGAGCTTCAACGCGATGGCCGAGGCGCTGAACTCGCTGTACAAGGCCGAGCTGGTCCGCGGCCCCAGGCAGCGACGCAAGGGGATGTGGCACGGCATCGATGACCTCGAGATCGCCACCGCCGAGTGGGTCGACTGGTACAACCAGCGACGGCTCCACGGCGAGCTCGGACACGTCCCGCCCGCCGAGTACGAGGCCGCCTACTGGGCCAGCCTCGATCAAGCAGCCGACGACAAGAACGCCGCCTGACACGGCCACTGCAGGCCGATCACACGTCCAGGCCAACTCGGCTCTGGCAACCAAGGAAACCAACTAAATCAGTCTCCAAGAAACCCGGGGCTTGACACATGGCTCCACCACTACAATCACCACCGACCCCACACCGGCATCGGCGGCCAAGTCCCCGCAGACCGCGTTCACAACCTCACGGGGAAATACAGCTAGGGCCCGGCGTGTCGAAATGACGGTCCGGTGGAGTCGTTTCGACACGACGCTCGGCTGGCGCCTCGCATCGGCTCAACGAGCGAGGGGCGCTGCGGTGGGCTCGTTTGAATCCGGAGCTGCCCTGGGCAGCACGGGCGGCCTGGCCGCGGTGGCGCGGTCAGGCTGTCTGTGCCAGGGAGTTGGGCGAGGATCTGTTCGGCGCTCGAGGGCGGGTCGACCGGGACTCTTCCCCCGGATCGGGGACGGCCCGTAGTGGACGATGATCGTCGGCTTCGATCGACCGTCGTCCAGGCCGGAGTCCTGCCCCTCAGGTCGCCCAAGTTCCTCGGGTGGCCGGGTGTCCTCGAGTGATCGAGGATCCCCGGATGGTCCGAGGTCGTCGGGATCCCCGAAGTCCTCGAGCGGTCCAGAATCTTCGGGTGACCCAGGGCACGTCGGGATGCCCGAGAACCTCCGGTGGTCCGAAGTCCTCGGATTGTCCGGGGTCGCCGGGTGGTCCGGGGTCGTCTGGTCCGGCCGCCGCGGTGGCGGGGTGGCCGTGTCCGGGGTCGGGTGCCGGCCGTTCAGGGCCGGGTACCAGGCGTTCGGGGTGGAACAGAACATTGCTCTGCCACCGCGTGCCACGGCCCACGGGCCGCCACCCCACACGTCCGGCGTCCGGGCCGAAGGTCAGGACGGTCGACTCCCACCGCCCCGGGGCTTTACCGTTCATCCGGTTGTGCCGCCCGCACGCCCCACCCAGACGGTCGATGTCTGTGGCACCGTCGTCGGTCCAGTCGGGCATATGATGCGCCTGAGTGCGGATGAACGGCACCGTGCAGCCCGGCGCGGTGCACCCGCGGTCACGGGCGAACAGCGCCAACCTTTGCGCCGCCGTCGCGAACCGACTCGCCCGCCCCAAATACAAGATTTGTCCGGTGGCTTGGGAGAACACCGCCAGGTACGGGACCGTGTCCGCGGCGAACTGCACCAGATCCGACACCGGAATCCGGGTACCGGTCGCGGTCCAGCCGATCCCGGCCTGACGCGCCAGATCCTCATCAGTCACCGTCACCACCGTCTGCGACGGAATCCTCGTGGGTGCGGGCTGACCGGCCAACGCCAGGGCCCAGTCGCACAACGCTTCCAGAGCGTCATGCTGCCGCTGCCCGAGCGTCCGCATATCCCGTTCAGCGGCGGCGGCCAGGACGGCGGGGTCCAGGCCGGGCTGGTCTGCCGCCCCGCGCGGGGAGTCCGGGTCGTCGGGGTTGTTCATCCCCGTAGTGGCCCACTGGTGCAGGATCACTTCCAGTTTGGCCCGCAGGACGGGGGTGAGCAGGGCCCGGACTTTGCTCATCAGTTGCCGGTTCTGCGGTTGCAGGTTGAATGTGCGGCGGCGTTTGCGGTCGTGGTCGTCGGCCAGGGTGCCGTCGGGGTCGAGCCACGCCAGGATCCGGTTGCCCACCACCGTCACCGCGGCAGGGTCCAGACGCCGCGCCGCACCGGCGAGCATGGCCTCGGCCTTCACCCGCTCGTCGTGGGTGACCGCCGTGGGGAGTTTGTCCATGATCTCCGCCACGGCGGCCACATGGGCGCCGCCGGCGTCCCCGTCGGCGACCGCCGTAGCGGTCTCGGCCAGCTGTGGTTCGAGACGCTCACCAGACAGGGCGCCCATCGCGCCGATGCCCTCGGCGGTGACCCGCCGCCGGCGGGCCTCACCCACACCCAGGCGCGCGCCGTAGGCGTAGAGCTGGTGGACTGAGATGTGTCCGGCGGTGCGGTACACGCCGCGGTCGGAGATCTCGATGTAGAGGGCGGCGTCGAACACTTCGGCGCGGCGGCGGGTCTGTTCACGGGCATCGAGCAGCCCCAGCAGGCCGTCGTCGGACTCGGCGGCCACCAGCGCGGTCGCCTCAGCGGTCAGCCGCTGCTCGGCGGAAGTCTGTACCGCCAGCAACTGGGCCGGCGAGAGGCCGGCGATGACGGCGTCGGGATCGAAAGCGGCGGAATCGGCGCCGGCCGGAGCAGCGACCGAACCATCGCGCGCACTCGCGGCGGCAGCGTCGTCGTTGTACGAGATGCCGTTGACGGTCATGATGTTCACCTCCCCCCGAAGTGCTGTTTCCGCTGGTCGAACTGCGATTTCCGAGTCTTCTTGTGTGTTTGAGATCACTTTACGGCGGCCCTCTGACAATTCTGTTCTTCGCATTGTGGGCGGGGCGTTTCGACTCGGCGCTCGGCTGGCGTTTCGCACCGGCTCAACGAGGGAGGGGGCTCGGCTGGCGTTTCGGGCCGGGTGCCTGTGCTCGCGAGTGAGAGGCGTTTCGACTCGGCGCTCGGCTGGCGCCTCGCACCGGCTCAACGAGCAAGGGGGGCGTTTCGACTCGGCGCTCGGCTGGCGCCTCGCTCCGGCTCAACGAGCAAGGGGGGCGTTTCGACTCGGCGCTCGGCTGGCGCCTCGCTCCGGCTCAACGAGCGAGGGGGGGCGTTTCGACACGGCGCTCGGCTGGCGCCTCGCACCGGCTCAACGAGCGACGGGGGCCTCGCGCCGGCTCAACGGGTGAGGGGGTCAGGACACCGCGTCGAGGGCGGCGGACAGGTCGGCGCGCAGATCGCCGACGTCCTCCAGTCCCACCGAAAAGCGAAGGTGTCCGTACTTTCGGAAGCCCTCGGGGTAGGCGGCCACGCGTGGGCCGGATGCGCCGACGTGCACGATCAGCGACTCGTCGTGCCCGACCGACACCGCCGAGGTGATCAGCCGCAGCTGGGCGACGAACCGGTTCTGCAGATCCGGATCGCCGTCGAGCGCGAAGGCCATGATCCCGCCGAAGCCGCGTCCGCCGAGCAACCTGGCCGCGACGTCGTGCTGCGGGTGGCTCTCCAGCCCCGGATACGAGACGTAGGCGATCCGCTCGTCGGCTTCCAGGAAACGCGCCAGGTCGGCCGCCGACGACTGATGCCGGGCCAGCCGCAACGGGAGCGTCACCGAACCCCGCTGAATGAGCCAGGCGTTGAACGGGGAGATCACGCCGCCGACGTCGACCATCGCCTCGGCGCGGATCGGGGACACCAGGTCGGCGCGGCCGATCACCGCGCCGCCCATCGCATCGCCGTGCCCGTTGATGTACTTGGTCAGCGAATGGACCACCAGATCGGCGCCGTCGTCCAGCGGCCGGTACAGCGGCGGCGGGGTGAAGGTGGAATCGACCGTCAGCAGGATGTCGCGGCGGTGCGCGAGTTCGGCCAGCGCGGGGATGTCGGCGACCTTGGTCGTCGGATTGGCGATCACCTCGGTGGTGATCATCCGAGTGTTCGGGCGGATGGCCGCCGCGACGGCCGCGAGATCGGAGACGTCGACGAAGGTCGCCTCGATCCCGTACTTGCGGGGCAGCAACGTCGTCCACAGCTTGTAGGTCGCCTCGTAGGTCGTGTCGGAGACGACGACGTGGTCGCCGGAGCGCAGGTGAGTGAAGAAGACCGCGTGCAGGGCGGCCACGCCGGAGGCCAGGACCAGTGCGTCTTCGCCGTGTTCGAGCGCGGCCAGCTTGCGCTGCAGCGCGATCTGATTGAGGCCGGTGTTGCGGGTGTAGATGACGTGTTCGGGGCTCGACCAGTCGAGGGTCGCCGGATCGGGCGGGAGATGGTACGAGTTCGCCATCGTGATCGGCGTGCGGATCGGCGTGCCGGGCGAGTCTTCGCCCTCGGGTCCGGCGTTGCCGCCGTGCACGCTGAGCGAGGCCTCGCCGAGTGTGCCGGGCAGGCGCCGATCGGGTCGCGTGGTCACAGTCGCACTCCTTGGTGAGATCGCGGTCGGACCGAAGCGGGCGCCCCGGCTCGGGCACGACGACGGGCGGCCCGCGCGGCGATCACCGGCAGGCGGTGGAGTTTGTCGATCTCCATCCGGTGACGGAACTCGGCCCAGCCCCAGCACGCGGCGAAGACCGCGACGACGATCACCGTCGACAGGCCGGCGCCCCACGGCCGGAAGACGATCCACGTGGGAACCGCCAGCAGCGCCACCGCCTGGATCACGTAGGAGTCCAGACTCCGCGATCCGACCATCACCAGCGGTCGGAACCAGTCGTGCCGCATCCACTGTAGGAGGCGGCGGAAGACCCCGTAGACGGTGGCCACCACGAGCCAGGCGGCGAGCGCGCGGAGCGGGCCGAGCCCGACTTTGCCGATGAGGTCGGTCATCGGGCGCAGCCAGCCCGCGATCCACAGGCCGTGCGCCAGGGTCGCTCCGGCGATCACGCACACCGCCGCGAGGACCGGCAACGCCGCGTCGATGCGCTCGGCCACCTGCCACCGCGACCAGTTCCAGCCGACGACCATCGCCGGGACGAAGAGCACCTGCCAGGCGAGCCAGTTCTGGATCGGACCGCCGCCGGGGTGGGAGTCGACGACCATCCAGGGCGCCGGTGCGACCTGGCTCCACACGTACAGCGCGCCTGATCCGGCGAGCACCCACCGCCACGCGCCGTGCTGCAGCAGCGGAAGCACCACGAAGGCCAGCGTCATGAGAATCAAGTAGACCACCAGGATGCTGCCGCCACTGGGCAGGAACCGCATGGTCACCGCCCACCAGACCTGCGCGAGGACGGACTCGTCCGGCGGGAGGACCGCGATCATCCGGAACTGCTGGGCGGTGAGCCGCGTGCACACCGCCACCGCGGTCAGCGAGATGAACAACTGCGCGAGGTAGAGGGCGACCAGGCGCCGCGCCAGCCGGCCGTAGGCGTACCTCAGCGACGACGCATCGATCCAGCGGTGGTACACGAGCCCGAGGATGAGCCCGGACAACAGGACGAAGGCGCTCATGCCGTCGACCAGCGGGTAGGCATGGGTCGGCACGGCGATCAGCATGCCGTTGGCGAAGTGGAGACTCACCATGCTCCAGATCGCCAGGCCTCGCGTGGCATCGATCGCCAGATCTCGCTTCATCGTCTACCGACAGTACGGCGCGCCGCCCCGGAGAACCGGGGCGGCGCGCCGTCGTGCGTTTACTCCGCGTTCACGCGGGACTACGAGTACAGGTTGGCGATGGCCTGCTTGTAGGTGTCGTGAATGACGTTCCGCTTGAGCTTCATCGTCGGGGTGAGCTCACCGGTGTCGATGGTGAAGTCCGTCGACAGGATGTCGAACTTCTTGATCTGCTCGGCCGCCGAGACCTTCGCGTTGGCGGCCTTGACCGCCTCCTCGAACTCCGCGCGCAGCAGCGGGTTGGCGGCCAGCTCCTCCATGGTGGTGGTCGCCGGGAGGTCGTGACGCTCCAACCAGCCCGGGGCGGCTTCCGGATCGATGGTGATCAGGGCGCCGATGAAGGGCTTCTGGTCGCCGACGACCAGGCACTGGCTCACCATCGGGTGCGCGCGGATGGTGTCCTCGAGCTGGGCCGGGGACACGTTCTTGCCGCCGGCGGTGACGATGAGCTCCTTCTTACGGCCGGTGATGAACAGGAAGCCGTCGTTCAGGGTGCCGATGTCGCCGGTGTGGAACCAGCCGTCCCGCAGCGAATCTGCGGTGGCCGCTTCGTTCTGCCAGTAGCCGCCGAACACCATCGGGCCCTTGAGCAGGACTTCACCGTCGTCGGCGATGGCGACGGTGACGCCCGGGACCGGGCGGCCGACGGAGCCGATCATGGTGTGCTCTTCGTTGTTCGCGGTCACCGCGGCGGTAGTCTCGGTGAGGCCGTAGCCCTCGTAGATCGGGATGCCGACGCCGCGGAAGAAGTGACCAAGGCGGGCGCCGAGCGGGGCGCCGCCGGAGACGGCGGCCTCGCACTGGCCACCCAGGGCGGCGCGCAGCTTGCCGTAGACCAGCTTGTCGAAGACCGCGTGCTTGATCTTCAGGCCCAGTCCGGGGCCGCCGGCGTCGAGCGCTTCGCTGTAGGCGATGGCGGTGGCCGAGGCCTTGTCGAAGATGTTTCCCTTGCCGCCGTCGACGGCCTTCTGGCGGGCGGAGTTGTAGACCTTCTCGAACACGCGCGGGACCGAGAGCACGTAGTTCGGCTTGAAGACGCCGAGGTTCTCGACCAGGTTCGGGATGTCACTGGTGTGGCCCAAGACCACGCCGTTCTCGACACAGCCGACCGCCACGACGCGCGCGAAGATGTGCGCGAGCGGCAGGAAGAGCAGGGTCGACTTGCCCTCTTCCAGGCCGCTGGCGACCGAGGTCTTCACGGCTTCGGTCTCGGCCAGAAAGTTGGCGTGGGTCAGCACGACGCCCTTGGGGCGGCCGGTGGTGCCCGAGGTGTAGATCAGGGTGGCGGCGTCAGAGGAGCTGGCGCCGGCCTCGCGCTCGTCGAGGGCGGAGTCGGCGACGTCGGCACCGCGCTTGCGGAGCTCGGCGACGGCCCCGTCGTCGATCACCAAGGTCTCCTGGAGCGCGGTGGCCGCGGAGATGACCGCGCTGTGCTTGGCCTGGTGGTCGGCGTTCTCCACGACCAGGAGCTTGGCGCCGGAGTCGGTGAGGATCCACTCGACCTGATCCGGTGCGGAGGTCTCGTAGATGGCGACGGTGGTGGCACCCGCACGCCAGATCGCGTAGTCGATGAGGCTCCACTCGTAGCGGGTGGACGAGAGCAGACCGACGCGATCGCCGGGGCCGACGCCCGACGCGATCAGGCCCTTGGCCACGGCGTCGACCTCTTCGGCGAACTGGCCCGCGGTCACGGTCAGCCAGTGGCCGGAGTCGCCCTGGCGCTTGAAGAGCGGCAGCGTGGGCCGATCTCGTCGCAGATTCTGAATCCGTGTGATGGTGGTGACCTTGTCGCCAATGGTCAGCGTGGACGGAGTGCTGAACTCCTGCATGCGTGCAATCCCCTCGAAGAGTCGTGTCGCTTTCGGTTCCGGACGAACCTCGTGAATTGATACCCTACCAGCGAGTCAAGTGGTGCATGTCACAGCGGTCTCGCGGGGTAGGATGTCTGCGATGATCAACGAACGCGAGTGCCGATGAGTAGCACCGAAAACCCCAGTTCAGCTGCTAGCACTCCGGACTCGGACACCTTCGACGGGTACGGGATCGACGAGCGCGTGCGCGCAGCTCTCGACGAGGTCGGATACGAGACTCCGTCGCCCATTCAGGCCGCCACCATTCCGCCGCTGATGGACGGCCGCGACGTCGTCGGCCTGGCGCAGACCGGAACGGGCAAGACCGCCGCCTTCGCCATTCCCATCCTGTCGAGGCTGAACACGCAGGCCAGGAAGCCGCAGGCGCTGGTGCTCGCGCCCACCCGCGAGCTGGCGCTGCAGGTGGCCGAGGCCTTCGGCCGGTACTCGTCGAAGATGCCGGAAGTGAAGGTCCTGCCGATCTACGGCGGTCAGAGCTACGGCATCCAGCTGTCCGGGCTGCGGCGCGGCGCGCAGGTGATCGTCGGTACCCCCGGCCGCGTGATCGACCACCTCGACAAGGGCACCCTGGACCTGTCCGAACTGGAGTTCCTGGTGCTCGACGAGGCCGACGAGATGCTGTCGATGGGCTTCGCCGAAGACATCGAGCGGATCCTGGCCGACACCCCCGATCACAAGCAGGTGGCGCTGTTCTCGGCCACCATGCCGCCGACCATCGGCCGGCTGGCGCGCAAGTACCTCAACGATCCGCAGGAAGTGAAGGTCAAGTCGCAGACCTCCACGGCGTCGAACATCACGCAGCGCTACCTGCAGGTCTCGCACCAGCGCAAGCTCGATGCGCTGACGAGAGTGCTGGAGGTCGAGGACTTCGACGGCATGATCGTCTTCGTCCGCACCAAGTCGGCGACCGAGGAACTCGCCGAACGCCTGCGCTCGCGCGGCCTGTCGGCGGCGGCGATCAACGGTGACATGGTGCAGGCGCAGCGAGAGCGCACCATCAATCAGCTCAAGGACGGGTCGCTGGACATCCTGGTGGCCACCGACGTCGCCGCCCGCGGTCTCGACGTCGACCGGATCTCGCACGTGGTGAACTACGACATTCCGCACGACACCGAGTCGTACGTCCATCGCATCGGCCGGACCGGCCGCGCCGGTCGCTCCGGGACCGCGTTGCTGTTCGTCTCGCCGCGCGAGCGCCACCTGTTGCGCGCCATCGAGCGGGCGACCCGGCAGGAACTCACCGAGATCGATCTGCCCTCGGTGGAGGACGTCAACGCGCAGCGCGTGGTGAAGTTCGGCGAGTCGATCACCCGCAACCTCGAATCCGAGCACCTGGACATGTTCCGCGGTCTGATCGAGGCGTACGCCCGGGACAACGACGTCGCGATGGCCGACATCGCCGCGGCGCTGGCGCTGGAGACCCGCGACGGCGGTTTCCTGATGGCCCCGGATCCGCCCGCGGGCGACCGCCGGGAGCGGGACCGCGGCGAGCGGCGCGAGCGCACGCCCAAGAACGGCGGACGGTTCGCGACCTACCGGATCGCGGTCGGCCGCCGGCAGAAGGTGTCCCCGGGCGCCATCGTCGGCGCGATCGCCAATGAGGGCGGCCTGACCAGGGCCGACTTCGGCAACATCAGCATCCGCGACGATTTCACGCTGGTGGAGCTCCCCGAGGATCTCGACAACGAGACCCTCGCGATGCTCAAGCACACCCGGATCGGCAAGTATCCGATCGACATCCGCCGCGACCAGGGCCCGCCCGGGCAGCGTGGCGGTCGCAAGAGCGGCGGATACAAGGGCAAGAAGGACCACTGGGGCAAACGGCCCCCGCGGGTCGCCGGTCGCGGTCGCGGCTGAGTCCGTCACGCCCACCGTTGCCGGTCAGTCGAGCAGCGCGGGCAGGCCCTGCGCGGCTGTGGTCGCCAGCCGCACGCTGATCCCGCGGAGCTCGGACGGCTCCGGGTTCACCTCGAGCACGGTGACGCCCCGCCGGGCGGCGTCTTCGGGCAGGCCCGCCGCCGGGTGCACCACGCCGCTGGTGCCCACGACGATCACCAGATCCGCTGCGGCGAACGCGTCCTCGGCGGCCGCCCACGCATCGGTCGGCAGCAATTCGCCGAACCACACGACGCCGGGCCGGATCAGCCCGGGGCACGCCGGACACGCCGGGATCTCCGGGTCCGCAGCCCGGTCTGCGGGAAGCCCGGCGCCGCACCGCTCGCACCGCGGCGCGAACAGGCTGCCGTGCAGATGGATCGCGGGCCCGGAGCCGGACCGCTCGTGGAGGTCGTCGACGTTCTGGGTGACGACCTGAACGGTCGAGCCCTCAGCCTGCTTGCGCTCCGCGAGATGCGCGACGGCGAGGTGTCCGTCGTTCGGTTCCACCGCCCGGACGGCGGCGGCGCGTTCGGCGTACCACGACCACACGAGTGCCCGGTCCCGCTGCCACGCGCTCGGGGTGGCGAGCTGTTCCGGATCGAAGCGTTCCCACATTCCGGTCAGCGCGTCGCGGAACGTGGGGACCCCGCTCTCGGCGGACATCCCGGCACCGGAGAAGACGACGATGCGCCGCGCCCTCGCGACGGTCTCGCGCGCGACGGCGAGGTTGCCGCGGGCGGGGGGAGTCACCCGACCTTCCGGTACTTTTTGTGCATCGCCTGCTTGGAGACGCCCAGCAGCAGGCCGATCTCGGCCCACGACAACCCGGCGATCCGGGCCCGCCGTACCGCGACCTCTTCTTCACGCGCGAGGTCGCGGCGTAGAGCGGCGATCCGGGCCAGCTGCTCGATCGGGGTCTGATCGGCGTCGTCGGGTTCGTCGAATCCGGTCTTCATGGGACCATCGTGCGCTCTCATCGGAGTCGTCGTCAACCTATGTTGACGGATTGTGCGCTCGTGCATGGGGCGTTTCGACACGCCGCCTCGCCCTTGCGGGCTCGACGGCGGCTCAACGAGCGACCGGCGGCGGCTCATCGGGCGACCGGCGGCGGCTCATCGGGCGACCGGCGGCGGCTCATCGGGCGACCGGCGGCGGCTCATCGGGCGACGGGCGGCGGCTCATCGGGCGACGGGCGGCGGCTCATCGGGCGACGGGCGGCGGCTCATCGGGCGACGGGCGGCGGCTCATCGGGCGACAGGCGGCGGCTCATCGGGCGACCGGCGGCGGCTCGTGCGAGTCCGCTCCTTGAGCCGGTGACGAACGGAGTGAGGAGCCGTGTCGAAAGGCTGGGCGGTGCGACGATCACGTGCCGCTGGGTTCGGCCAATTCGGCGCGCAGGGCGCAGGCGAGGGCGTCGGCGTCGCCGGCGCGACGGGTCAGCAATCCCTTGGCGAAGCGGAGCTTGTCGCCGGATTGGCGCGGCAGCACGTGCAGGTGCGTGTGGAACACGGTCTGGAAGGCGGCCCGGCCGTCGTTCAGCGCGAGGTTGACGCCGTCGGCGCCGAGCGCCGACTTCATCGCGGCTGCCACTCGCTGGCCGGCCTGGAACAAGCGCGCGCCGGTCTCCGGCGCCAGGTCGGCCAGGCCGGTCGAGTGCTCGCGCGGGACCAGCAGGGTGTGCCCGGCGGTGATCGGCCGGATGTCGAGGAACCCGACGAGGTGGTCGTCGTCGTACACGATGCGGGCCGGGGCGGTGCCGGCGACGATCGCGCAGAAGATGCAGTCGCTCATAGGGAACAAGCCTAGGGGTGCGAACGCGCGAACGCGGCACCCGAGGACGGGTGCCGCGTTCGCGGGCGGGACGGGGTCAGCTCGAGTGGCCCGAGGTGCAGAGCCAGTCGTAGATGTACCCGCCGCCGGCGTAGTACAGCGCGTACGACTGCGCGGTCCGCAGGTTCGATGCCCCGCCGTAACCCCAGTACTGAGAGCTCTTGGCGATGGCGCCGCAGCCGTTGACCATGGCGACCACCACGCGGCAGTCCGTGTAGCCGCACGCCGCGCGGGCGGCGTTCCGGGCGCTCACGGTGTCCTGGTAGTCCCAGGCTCGGCCGGTGGCGCCGGTGGACGGGGACAGCGCGAGTGCACCGTAGTAGTTGACCGCGTGGGCGGGAGCCGGCTCGACGACGTTCGAGACGCCGAGTACCGCGCCTGCGCCGACCACGGCGAGCCCGGCACTGACGAGACGTTTGCGGATGGACATGTCGATCTCCTGAATCTTTCTGTGCGGACTCAGCCGGCGGCGGGTTCGCGAGTGGGTTCGTCGGAGGCCGGCGGAGCCGTCGGCCGGACGGTCGGGGTCTGAACACCGGTCGGCTTGGTGACCTCGGTGCTGGTGTTCCACTTCGAGATGTCGATGGTCAGCGTCGTGTCCTGAGCGGGTTCGACGAGGACACGGGCGACCTGGTTCTCGTCGGTGATCCAGACGGTGGTGTCGAGCGGATCGGTCGAGGTGGTCGCGTCCTCACCGGCGGCGCCGGTGAGGCCGGCGACGGTCTTGGCCGGGACGGTGCCGGTCACCTTGGTGGCGGTGACGCCGTCGATCTGCTCGGTGCCGTCGGTCTTGGCGCCCTCCAGGCCGCGGAGGATGCTCGGCACGCCGGTCTCCGGGTTCAGAACCTGTGCGACGTCATAGATCGAGCGTCCGTCGCCGTAGTTGATCCAGCCCTCGCCGTCGACGTTCGCGTAGAAGGCGTTGTCGATGTAGACGAACGGCGCCTCCGCCGTCTTCCCACCCATGTTGAGCGTGGCGGTGCCCTTGCCGGACACGGTGGGTTTGGTGTTGACGTCGGCCTCGACGCCGGTGGCGTTGATGCTCTGGATGGCGCCGTCGACGGTGATCTTCAGATGTGCGCCGGTCAGCGCCTCCGTGGCGTCGGCGGCCTTGTTCAGCAGCTCGGTGGCGGCGGGGTCGGATGCCGCCGGGGTGGGCTCGGTGTCCGAATCGCTGCTGCAGGCGGTCAGCGCCAGGGCGGCAGCTGCGCCGAGGGCCACGACGGCTCCGAGAACGCGTTGGCGTCGCTTCATTCGATTGTCTCCTTCTCGCTCAGGTAGGGAGAAACGTAGCAACTGGTCCGGACCGGAGCCATGCACTGCCCGATATTTGAGTGTTTCTACGCAATACCGCGGGGGAGTGAATATAACGATTCGATAACTATTTCTCAGGCCACGAACGGGCTGGTAGGCGGGGTTACTCGCCGTTCTACCAGCTGGTATACCTACCGGTCGACCCAAAACATGAGGGAAGCCTCACATTTGGATGTCATCATGGAGTCCGTTCGGCAGTGTCGCCGAGCAGCCCCTTCTCGCCCCGCACGTCCTTCAGGAGAGCCTCTTGACCCTCGACCAGTTCCGTTCCCGTTCGCGCACCGACCGACCCGCCGCACCGGAACCGAGCCTGCTCGACCGCCTGGCTCAAGGCGAGGCTTACGCCGTGAGTTTCGGCGGTCAAGGCGGTCCCTGGCTGCCGACCTTCGCCGAAGTGGTGATCGACGCCGACCTGGAAGCGCACATGACGCAGGTGGTCGACGGCGCCCGCGAGATCCTCGCGCCCGTCGCCGAAGAGCTGGCCCGGGCCGGAGCCCGCAAGTTCGACCCGATCACCTGGATGCTCGCCCTCGACGAGGATCGCGCGGTGCCGACCGACGGCGAACTCGCCGACGCGACCCTCTCGCTCCCGGGCATCCTGCTCGCCCAGCTGGCGACCATCGCCTCGGCAGGCAAGCAGGGGCTGGACACCGCCGCGGTGCCGCCGGTCGCCGTCGTCGGGCACTCGCAGGGCGTCCTCGCCACCGAAGCCCTCGCCCGCTCCGATCAGGACCGGGACGCCGACGACGCGCAGCTCCTGGCGCTCGCCCGGCTCATCGGCGCCGCGGCGGCCCTGACCGCGCGCCGCCGCGGACTGGCCGGAACGGCGGAGGCGTCTCCGATGCTGTCCGTGTCGCAGGTGGCGCCGCAGGACGTCGAGGTGCTGCTGGCCCAGTACGTCGGCGAGCTGCCGGCCGACCAGCGGGTCGGCGCTCCCGCCGTCGCCGTCCACAACTCACGGCGGGCCGTCGTGCTTTCCGGCGCCCCCCGCCACCTCCGCGCCTTCCAGTTGCTCTGCGAGGAGAAGGCCGCCGCGTCGGCCGACGAGCGCAAGCGCAAGTTGACCGGTGGGTCGCCGTTCGCGCCGGTCTTCGAGAACGTCATGACCACCGTGCCCTTCCACCACCCCGACATGGCGCCTGCCCTCACCCTGGTCGCCGAGTGGGCGCAGCGCTGCGGCATCGACCCGGCGCTGGCGCACCGCTTCGCCGACGCCATCCTCGTCGGACACGTCGACTGGGTCTCCGAGATCGCCGAACTGGTCGCCAGCGGTGCCCGCTGGCTCCTCGACTTCGGCCCGGCCGACGTCGCCACGCGTCTGTCGTCCTCGCTCGTCCGGGGACAGGGCGTCGGCGCGGTCCCGGTCGCCACCCGTGGCGGTCAGCGGAACCTCTTCGTCCCCGGCAACGTGCCGGAGGTCTCGGCTCCGTGGGCGCTTTACGCGCCGCGCCTGGCCGAGCTGCCCGACGGGCGCACCGTGGTCGACACCCCCTTCACCCGGCTCACCGGCCGGTCGCCGATGATGCTGGCCGGTATGACGCCGACCACCGTCGACCCGGCGATCGTCGCCGCGGCCGCCAACGCCGGGCACTGGGCCGAGCTGGCCGGCGGCGGTCAGGTCACCGAGGCGATCTTCGCCGAGAACGTCGATCGGCTGACCGAGCTGCTCGAGCCCGGCCGCGAAGTCCAGTTCAACTCGCTGTTCCTTGATCCGTACCTCTGGAAGCTGCAGTTGGGCGGCAAGCGCCTCGTGCAGAAGGCCCGCGCGGCCGGCGCCCCGATCGACGGCGTGATCGTGACCGCCGGCATCCCCGAACTCGATGAGGCCGTCGAACTGGTCCACGAGCTCAACGACGCGCAACTGCACTACGTCTCCTTCAAGCCCGGCACCGTCGAGCAGATCCGGGCCGTCGTCCGCATCGCCAACGAGGTGCCCGAGTTCCCGATCATCGTGCAGGTGGAGGGCGGTCGGGCAGGCGGCCATCACTCGTGGGAAGACCTCGACGATCTGCTGCTGGCGACCTACGGCGAACTCCGGGACCGACCGAACGTCGTCATCTGCGTCGGCGGCGGCATCGGCACGCCCGAGCGCGCCGCGTCGTACCTGACCGGCGAGTGGTCGGCGCGTCACGGCTACCCGCTGATGCCGCTGGACGGCATTCTGATCGGCACCGCCGCGATGGCGACCCTGGAGGCCACCACCGCACCCGAAGTGAAGCAGATGCTGGTCGACACGGCCGGCTGCGAGGACTGGATCGGCGCCGGACACAGCGAGGCGGGCATGGCTTCGGGCCGCAGCCAGCTCGGCGCGGACATCCACGAGATCGACAACACCGCCTCCCGTTGCGGCCGGCTGCTCGACGAGGTGGCCGGCGACGCCGACGCCGTCGCCGAACGCCGCGACGAGATCATCGCGGCGATGGCCGGGACCGCCAAGCCGTACTTCGGCGACGTGGAGACCATGACCTACGGGCAGTGGCTGCGCCGCTACGCCGAACTGGCTGTGGGCCCGGCCGGACCGGACCCGCTGCCCTGGGCAGACGTCACCTGGGAACAGCGCTTCGTCGACATGCTGCACCGTGCCGAGGCGCGCTGCACCGACCAAGACTCCGGCGCCTTCGTCTCACTGTTCGACGGCGAGATCCCCGACCCCCACGCGGCGATCGCCGAGTTGGCGGACGCCTGCCCGGAGATCGACGCCGACGTGCTGCACCCGGCCGACGTGGCCTTCTTCCTCGAGCTGTGTCGGACCCCCGGCAAGCCGGTGAACTTCGTCCCGGTGATCGACAAGGACGTGCGCCGCTGGTGGCGCAGCGACTCGCTGTGGCAGGCGCACGACGCGCGCTACCGCGCCGACGAGGTGTGCATCATTCCGGGCCCGGTCGCGGTCGCGGGCATCACGCGCGCCGACGAGCCGGTGGGCGAGTTGCTCGACCGCTTCGAGGCGTACACCGCCGACATCCTGCGCAGCGGGGGCGAGCACTCGTGGCCGGCGGACGCGCGCCGTCGGACCGGCGAGGTGACCTCTGCGGGTCCGCTCACCGTCCTGCTCGAGTCGGTCGACGTCAGCTGGGCCGGACGCATCGTGACCAACCCGATCCGGCTGCTCGGGGACCTGGGTGCGTGGGACCTGTACGACGGCCACGCGGCCGATCACGCCCCGACCGGCGCACGGGTCGTCCTGCTCTCCGACGCGGGCGTGTTCCCCGCATCGTTCGAACTGACCGTACCGGTGTCGGGCACCGTGGTGCGCATCCCGATGTCGGTGGACGAGAGCTGCCTGGACGGCGGCGTCCCGCGCGTCGGCGTCGAGGAGGCCGCCGGCGCGATGCGCGAGCTGCTCGCCGTCGCCGCCGGGGGAACCCTCAGCGAGCTGAATGCCGACGCCCCCGCGGACGGTGCGAGCGGCGGTGTGCGGGTCACCGTTCCGTGGCTCGCCGACTCCGTCGCCGACCACAGCGGCGCCACCGGCGCTACGCTGCCCCGCAACTTCGCGCCCACCACCCCGGCCGCACCCCTCGGTTTCGCCGTACCGGACACCCTGGTGGTGGCGTGCTGGCCCGCGGTCTTCAGCGTCCTGGGCGCGGCGACCACCGACGAGGGGCTGCCCGTCGTCGAAGGTCTGCTGGATCTGGTCCACCTGGACCACGCGATCGAACTGACCGGCCAGATTCCCGCCGACGACACCGAACTGATCGTCACCGCACGCCTCGGCGAGGTCTACGACAGCGCCGTCGGCCGGGTGGTCGAAGTGGGCGTCGACATCGTCCGGGCGGACGCATCGGCCGGCCCGTCCGCGGTCGCCACGCTGACCGAGCGATTCGCGATCCGCGGCCGCCTCGGCGCGGCGGAACTGGCCGACCCGGTGCGAGCGGGCGGGGCCGCCGCCGACGAGCGGACCGCGACCCGCAAGCACGTGCGCACCGTCAAACTGACCGCTCCGGAGGACATGACCGGCTTCGCCGTCGTCTCCGGCGACCGGAACCCGATCCACACCGACGTGCTGGCCGCCCGGCTGGCCGGGCTGGGCGATCCGATCGTGCACGGGATGTGGCTCTCGGCCGCCGCACAGCAGGTGGTCACCGCCGCGGACCTGGACGAGCCGGTGCCGTCGCCGCGCGCGCTGCTCGGCTGGACTGCCCGCTTCCTCGGCATGGTCCGCCTGGGCGACGAGCTCACCGTCCGCGTCGATCGCGTCGGCATGGACGCCGGCCGCGACGTGATCGAGGTGACCGCCAAGGTCGGCGACGATCTGGTGATGGCCGCGACCGGCTTGCAGGCCGCGCCGCGGACCGTCTACGCGTTCCCCGGACAGGGCATCCAGAGCAAGGGGATGGGTCTGGACGCGCGCTCGCGCAGCAAGGCCGCCCGTGAGGTCTGGGACCGCGCCGACGCGCACACCCGCAAGGCGCTGGGCTTCTCGATCCTGGCCGTCGTACGCGACAACCCGACGACCCTGGTCGCGAACGGCGCCGGGAGCGGAGCGAGCGGGCCGAATTCCAACGGCGCCGGGAGCGGAGCGAGCGGGCCGAATGTCACCCGCGAGACGTACCACCACCCGGACGGTGTCCTGTTCCTGACGCAGTTCACCCAGGTGGCGATGGCGACGCTCGGCGTCGCCCAGGTGGCCGAACTGCGCGAAGCCGGCGGCTTCGTGGAGGGCGCGATCACCTGCGGCCACTCGGTGGGCGAGTACAACGCGCTCGCTGCGTGCGCCGGCGTGCTTCCGCTGGAAGCCGTCCTGGAGGTCGTGTTCCAGCGCGGCTCGGCCATGCACCACCTGGTGCCCCGGGACGAGCACGGACGGAGCGACTACCGCATGGCGGCCATCCGGCCCAGCCAGTTCGGGCTCGCCGACGCCGACGTCGTCGGCTTCATCGCGGAGGTCGCCGAGGAGGCCGGGGAGTACCTCGAGGTGGTGAACCTGAATCTGCTCGGCTCGCAGTACGCCATCGCCGGCACCGTCCGGGGCCTCGAGCGTCTGGAATCGGAGATCGTCCGCCGCGTCGCCGAATTCGGCGGCAAGCGTGCCTTCATCCTGGTGCCGGGCATCGACGTGCCCTTCCACTCCACGGTGCTGCGCGCCGGCGTGCCCGAGTTCCGCGGCAAGCTCGAGGAACTGCTGCCCGCCGACATCGATCCGGACATCCTCGTCGGCCGGTACATCCCGAACCTGGTGCCGCGACTGTTCAGCCTGGAACGCGCCTTTGTCCAGGAGATCGCCGACCTGGTGCCGTCCGAGCCGCTCGACGCGGTGCTCGCCGACTGGGACTCGTGGGCGGCGCGCCCGGCCGAGCTGGCCCGCGTGGTGCTGATCGAGCTGCTGGCCTGGCAGTTCGCCAGCCCGGTGCGGTGGATCGAGACGCAGGATCTGCTGTTCTCGTCGCCGGAGTCCGGCGGCCTGGGCACGCAGCGCTTCGTGGAGGTCGGCGTGAAGACCGCCCCGACGCTCACCGGCCTGGCGCGTAACACCCTGAAGCTGCCGGAGTACGCTTCCGCGACGGCCGAACTGGTCAACGCCGAGGCCGACGCCGCCCTGCTCACTGGCCAGGACGCCGGTGCGGAGCCGGAGCCGGAGTCGCCGACCGGCGCTCCGGAACCGGAGGCGGGTGCGCCCGCCTCCGCTGCGGCCGCCGGTCCCGCCGCCCCGGCGCCCAGCGCCGCGGCGTCCGGTCCGCGCCCGGACGACATCGCCTTCGGCCCGTCGGACGCGGTCCGCGCGGTGATCTCCCTGTGGACCAAGATGCGCCCCGACCAGATCGGGGCCGTCGACACCATCGAGGCGCTGTGCGACGGCGTGTCGTCACGCCGCAACCAGTTGCTGCTCGACATCGGCGGCGAGCTCGGTCTCGGCGCCATCGACGGCGCCGCCGAGGCGGACATGACCGCCCTGTCGGCCACCGTCGACTCGCTGGCGCGCGGCTACAAGCCGCTGGGTGAGGTGCTCGGCGACGCCGTCGCCGACCAGTTCCGGAAGGTCGCCGGTCCGCTGGGCAAGCGGCAGTCGTATGTGACCGACCGCGTCACCGGCGCGTGGCAGCTCGGCTCGGGCTGGGCTCTGCACACGCTGGTCGCGCTGGCGCTGGGCACCCGGGAGGGCGCCAGCGTGCGCGGCGGCGATCTGGGCGACCTGCTCGACGGTCCGGTCGCCAACACCGATGCGCTCGACGCGGTGATCGACCGCGCCGTCCGCAGTGCGGGTGCCGCGCGCGGCATCGCCGTCGAACTGCCCGTCGCCGCATCCGGCGGCGGCGCGACCGTGGACGCGGCCGCCCTCGGCGAGTTCGCCGATCAGCTGACCGGCCCGGACGGGGTGCTGGCCGCGACTGCGCAGACCATGCTGGCCAAGCTGGGTCTGGTCGACACCGCGTCGGCGCCCGAAGCAGATCCGGACGCCGGTCTGCTCGCCGATCGCGTCAGCGCCGAGCTGGGGTCGGAATGGCAGCGCGCCGTCGCACCGGCCTTCGACGCCGAGCGTGCGGTACTGATCGACGACCGCTGGGCGAGCGCCCGCGAGGACTTGGCCCTGCTGTGGCTGCGGGAGGATCCTTTCGACGGGGCTCAAGGGGCGACGGACGGGGCTCAAGGGGCGACGGACGGGGCTCAAGGGGCGACGGACGGGGCTCAAGGGGCGACGGACGGGGCTGAAGGGGCGACGGACGGGGCTCAAGGGGCGACGGACGGGGCTCAAGGGGCGACGGACGAGGCTCAGGCTGCGGCCGCTCGGTTCACCGGCGCGGGCGAGACCGTCGCCGCGCACGCCGCGTGGTGGCAGAACAAGGCTGCCGTCGAGGGCCGCGAGGCCCACGCCCGCGCCTACGAGGCGATCGCCGCCGCCGCCGTCGACGACACGGTCGGCGAGTTCGTCGGTGATGTCGCCGTGGTCACCGGAGCGTCGAAGGGGTCCATCGCGGCCGCCGTCGTGGGCAAGCTGCTCGCCGGCGGCGCCACGGTCGTGGCGACCACCTCGCGCCTGAACTCCGAGCGGCTGGCCTTCTACAAGGACCTGTATCGCGAGCATGCGCGCACCGGTGCTGCGCTGTGGGTGGTCCCGGCCAACATGGCGTCGTACACCGACGTTGACGGGCTGATCGACTGGCTGGGCACCGAGCAGACCGAGAACCTGGGAGCGAGCACGGCGGTGGTGAAGCCCGTGATGCGGCCGACGCTGCTGTTCCCGTTCGCCGCGCCGCGAGTGGCCGGCGACCTCACCGACGCGGGCGCACGCGCCGAGCTGGAGATGAAGGTCCTGCTGTGGTCGGTGGAGCGCCTGATCGGCGGGCTGTCGGCGATCGGCGCCGACCACGACCTCGCCGCTCGGCTGCACGTCGTGCTGCCCGGTTCGCCGAACCGCGGCATGTTCGGCGGCGACGGTGCCTACGGGGAGAGCAAGGCCGCGCTCGATGCGGTGGTCACCCGCTGGAAGGCGGAGTCGTGGGGCTCGCGCACCAGTCTGGCCCACGCCCTGATCGGCTGGGTGCGCGGCACCGGGCTGATGGGCGCGAACGACGTGATGGTCGACGCGGTCGAGAGCGTCGGTGTCCGCACGTGGAGCACCGAGGAGATGGCCGGGAAGCTGATCTCGCTCTGCTCTGCCGAGCAGCGGGAGACCGCGCGGACTGCTCCGCTGCTGGCCGACTTCACCGCCGGGCTCGATGCGGCGTCGATCGATCTGAAGGCACTCGCCGAGCAGGCGCAACAGGCGGCCGACACCGCCGACGAGACGACCGAAGATGCCGAGGGCACTCTGGTCGCAGCGCTGCCTGCCCCGGCACGGGCCCCGATCGGACCGCGCATCGACTGGCCCGAACTGGACGCCCGGCCGGAAGACCTGGTGGTGATCGTCGGCGCCGGAGAGGTGGGACCGTACGGTTCCGCACGTACCCGGTTCGAGATGGAGGTGGACGAGAAGCTCTCGGCCGCAGGCGTTCTCGAACTCGCGTGGACCACCGGCCTGATCCAGTGGGACACCGCACCGAAGCCCGGCTGGTACGACGTCGAGACCGGTGATCCGGTCGACGAGGCCGACATCGCCGAGCGCTACCACGACGCGGTGCTCGAGCGCTGCGGCATCCGCCGGTACGCCGACGAGGGCGCCATGGTGGAGAACTCGGCCCCGCTGCTGGAGTCGGTGTTCCTCGACCAGGACCTCAGTTTCTCGGTGCCGACGGAGGCG
Organism: Gordonia iterans; assembly: GCF_002993285.1. Lineage (NCBI taxonomy): Bacteria > Bacillati > Actinomycetota > Actinomycetes > Mycobacteriales > Gordoniaceae > Gordonia > Gordonia iterans. Next base: position 1,767,987 of record NZ_CP027433.1, read on the forward strand.
CAGGCACGTGCCTTCGTCTCGGCCGACCCCGAGCGGACCCGGGTGACCCCGAACGAGGAGGCCGGAGACTGGACGGTGACTCGCCTGGCGGGCACCGAGATCCGCGTGCCACGGCGCTTCGCGCTCTCGCGCACTGTCGGCGGTCAGATTCCGACCGGGTTCGACCCGGTGCGCTGGGGCGTCTCCCCGGACATGGCGGAGTCGGTCGATCGGGTGGCGCTGTGGAACCTGGTCGCCACCGTGGACGCGTTCGTGACCGCGGGCTTCAGCCCGGCCGAGCTCATGCGCTGGGTCCACCCCGGGCTGGTCGCCAACACCCAGGGCACCGGCATGGGCGGCATGACCTCCATGCGCTCGCTGTACGTCGACACCCTGCTCGGTGAGGCGAAGGCGAACGACATCCTGCAGGAGGCCCTGCCGAACGTGGTGGCCGCGCACGTGGTGCAGTCGTACATCGGCAGCTACGGTGCGATGATTCACCCGGTCGCCGCGTGCGCCACCGCCGCGGTCTCCGTGGAGGAGGGCGTCGACAAGATCCGTCTGGGCAAGGCGCTGTTCGCGGTCGCCGGCGGCTTCGACGACCTCGGCATCGAGGGGATCGTGGGCTTCGGCGACATGTCGGCCACGGCGGACTCGGCCACGATGGCGGCCAAGGGCATCGACGAACGACGCTTCTCGCGGGCCAACGACCGGCGCCGCGGCGGCTTCGTGGAGTCGGCCGGCGGCGGCACCGTGCTGCTGGCGCGCGGCGACGTCGCGGCGCAGATGGGGCTGCCGGTGCTCGGCGTCGTCGCATGGGCGCAGAGCTTCGGCGACGGCGTGCACACGTCGATTCCGGCGCCCGGGCTCGGCGCGCTGGGCGCGGCGCGAGGAGCAGAAGATTCTCCGCTCGCCAACTCGCTTGCCGCACTGGGGGTGTCCGCAGACGACGTCGCCGTGGTGTCCAAGCACGATACGTCGACGCGCGCGAACGACCCGAACGAGTCCGAGCTGCACGAGCGGCTCGCCGACGCGATCGGCCGGGGGGACGGCGCTCCGCTGTTCGTCGTCTCGCAGAAGTCGCTGACCGGTCATGCGAAGGGCGGCGCGGCCGCTTTCCAGCTGATCGGCCTATGCCAGGTGCTGCGCGACGGCGTGATTCCGCCGAACCGCAGCCTGGACTGCGTCGACGAGAAGATGGCCGAGTACCCGCACCTGGTGTGGGCGCGCGAGCCGCTGCACATGGGCGAGCGGTTCCCGCTCAAGGCGGGCGTCCTGACCAGTCTCGGCTTCGGCCACGTGTCCGGACTGATCGCCGTCGTGCATCCGGAAGCCTTCGTGGCGACGCTGGACGCGCAGCAGCGGGAGGACTACCGCGAGCGTGCGACGCGGCGCCTGCGCGACGGACAGCAGCGGCTGCTCGCCGCGATGTGCGGCGGGGAGGCGGCCTACAAGCGGCCCCCGAACCGCCGGTTCGACGAGGCCGTCGACGAGCACGATGCCGAAGCGGCGCTGCTGCTGGATCCGCGGGTCCGCCTCGATGCCGAGGGGGCCTACCAGTGAGCGTGATCGGAGTGGGACTCGACGTCGTCGACGTCGATGAATTCGCCGAGCAGCTGGATCAGGCGGGCTCGAACATGCAGATGGGCTTCCGGGTGGGTGAGCGGCGCGATGCCGCTTCGAAGCCCGGAGGTCCGGCCCGGCATCTCGCGGTGCGCTGGGCCGCCCGGGAGGCGGTGATCAAGGCCTGGTCGTCGAGCCGTTTTGCGCACACGCCGATCCTGCCGGAGACCGCCGTCAACGACATCGAGATCATCACCGACAACTGGGGACGGCCCAAGGTGCGCCTGCACGGCGACCTGGCGAAGTACCTGTCGGGGGTCAAGATCCACCTCTCGCTGACGCACGACGGCGGGACGGCGGCGGCCGTCGCAATCCTCGAAGACGACTGACTCGCAGTCAATGCCCGCCGGCTGTCTCCTCGAGAAGGAGATAGCCGGCGAGCATGCGTTTGAGCTCGGCGACGATGGCTTCGTGGTCGTGGCCGGCCTGCACTGAGAAGCTCAGCAGCGAATAGGCGGTGTGCACCAGCACTTGGGCCATCAAGGCTCGGCGTTCGCGCTGATGGGGCACCAGGGGCGCCAGGATGCGCGCGACTTGTTCGGCCAGGATCTGCTCGTTGAGCGCGGCGGTGACCCGGGTGGCCGGCGTCGACTGGACCGCCAGCCACACCGCGCGGCGTGACGGGTCGGTGCGCCACAGGGCGGCCAGGTGATCGAGGAACTTCTCCAGCAGTGCCGGCCACTCGAGCGAGGGGATCTCGCCGGCGAAGGCGGTCAGCTCGTCGCGAACGGCCGCGGTGTCCACGCGGTCCAGTTCGCAGACGATCACGTACTTGTTCGCGAAGTACTGGTACAGGGTGCCGATCGGGACGTCGGCCCGGGCCGCGATCTGCTCGCAGGTGAGCGAGTCGAAACCGTCGTCGATCAGTACTTCGCGCGCCCCGTGGAGGATGTCTTCGAACTTACGGCGGCTGCGCTCCTGCGCGGGTCGCTTACGCGGCAGCAGCGGCTCGGTGGGGTGATGCACAGGCACGGCGCGGACGTTACAGCGACAGGTCCCGGCGGATCTTCGCGACGTGCCCGGTGGCGCGCACGTTGTACAGCGCGGCGGCGATGTGCCCTTCTTCGTCGATCAGGAACGTCGAGCGGATGACGCCGGTGACGACCTTGCCGTACAGCTTCTTCTCGCCGAACGCGCCGTAGGCCTTCATGACTTCCTTGTCCGGGTCGGACAGCAGGGGAAAGTTGAGCTCGTCGCGCTCGACGAACTTGGCCAGTTTGGCGGGCTTGTCGGGCGAGATCCCGATGACGTCGACGCCGGCGTCGTTCAGTTCAGCCAGGTTGTCGCGGAAATCGCAGGCTTCCTTGGTGCAGCCGGGCGTCATCGCGGCGGGGTAGAAGTAGACGAGGACCTTGCGGCCCGCGTATTCGGCCAGCGACACCGGCTTGCCGTCGGCGTCGTCGAGCGTGAACGGGGGAGCGATGTCGCCGACTACGAGGCGTCCGTCAACTGGCATGAACTCACCATATCCGGGTGGCCGATCCGGTGGGAGCACCACGGGTAGGCTCGATACGTCGCGGGTCTCCTGCCCGCGAGAACAGCGATGGGACGACCCCGCTCAGGCGGGTGAGCGATGAACCGTGGAGGACCGCGTGGCCGACGACACCGAGAAGATCGAGCAGCAGATCGCGCAGGCGCGCGAAGAGCTTGCGCACACCCTGGACCAACTGGCCGAGCGTGCCAATCCGCAGCACCTGGCGGCCGATGCCAAGACCAAGGCACTGGCGTTCCTGAACACTCCGCCGGTCAAGTTCGGCCTGATCGGCGTCGGCGGCCTCGCCGTGGTGTTGGTGGTCCGCAAGATCGTCAAGCGCTGAGCCGTCTGGCCTCCAGCGAGTCGATTACCGCGTCTGACCAGCCGATTTCGTTTCTCGGCGGCCCTGGTGTTAGTGTTTCTTCTCGCAAGGCCAAGCGCCATTAGCTCAATTGGCAGAGCAGCTGACTCTTAATCAGCGGGTTCGGGGTTCGAGTCCCTGATGGCGCACACGGAACCGCCCCTCACCAGCAACAACTGTGAGGGGCGGTTTTCTGCTCTGCGGGCCGATGATTCCCGAACACCATCGAAGCACGACCGCGCATACTTGCCGAGGCGAGGGTACCCGGCACCGTTGATCCGTTCTCAGCACCCTCGACTGAGGGTGCCAGAACGAGTCGCGAGTGCCGGGCACCCTCGCCTCGGGCAGTACGGCGGGGAGGCGCTGCACGGCGATCGGGCCGTGGGACGACCCGGATCCACTGCGTCACGAGTAGTAGGCGTACGAGAACGCGGCTATTGCCAGAGCGAGCACTCCGTAACCGATCGCGAAGCTCCTGGTTCTCGCTGCGCCTCGGCTCGGGCATCGCCAGCAGCCCGCCACGACGGCAGCAGCCGCACACCCCGGGGCGAGCGCAGGCACCCACCACGTCCAGGTCTCGGGGTAGTTGCTGATACCGATCGCATGCCCGAGTCCCTGCCGGACCAGCGTGTACGAGACGTACCCGACGACCAGGCCGCCGCATCCGAACGCGACGCTGTAGCGCTGCGGCGCGGGTCCGGTACGCCGATCGTCCATGTTCTGATTCTCCTCGGGCAACGGAAGATCGGTCTAGTCCGAGATCCGGCGCCGGTCCGGGAGGAAGCCGTGCTGCACGCCCCAGACGACGGCCTGTGATCGGGTCGTCACGCCGATGCGCCGGTAGCAGGTCCGGATGTACGACTTGACCGAGTTGATCGACAGTCCGGCGTACTCGGCCACCTCCTGGTTGCTCATTCCCTGGGTGATGAGGGCCAGCACCTCCGACTCGCGCGGGGTCAGGCCCTCCTCTCGTCCGGGCCAGTCGCCGACCACCAGGCGCTGCGCTTCCTGATCAAGATGGACGGCCCGCTCGCCGCGGTGAATCGCGGTGAGCGCCGAGACCAGGGCCGATGCGGGCAGGCCCTTCGCGATATATCCGCTGGCGCCGTTCTGCAAGGCGGCATCGATCAGGGTGTCGCTCAGATTCCATGAGTAGACCACCACTTTGCCGACGGACGGATTACCGGCGAGCCGCTTGACTTCGGCGCGATCGCCCTGCGGATTGGCGAAAGAATCGTACAGCGCGATATCGACCTGTGCGGAGACGCTGGTGTTGGCATTCATTTCGACGACCTCGACGTGGTCCTCGTATTCGCGAAGCATGCCGGCCAGGCCCTGCACGACCACTTCGTAGTCGTCGACGATCGCCACTTTGATCGGATTCACTGGCACATCGTACCGAACGCCCGACGCCCGGGACGGCTTCACCCTTAAGGGTGTAGACGGTGCTTTGCCGGCCATTTACGTTAGGTCTCGGATGCCCCGCCGAGATCCAGGGAGTGCCCTCGCACACGGCTCAGCAGTGCTGAGACCTGGCCTTCAGTGTCGGGCAGCTCCATGTTGACGAGAGAAGCTCGCTCGGTTTCCGCACGCATGCGCCGACACCGGCCGGGCACGACGAAAGGCACTGAAATGACGCTCTCATTGAGCATTGTCGGATGGATCGTGATCGGTGGACTCGCGGGCTGGATCGCGTCGAAGTTCATGAACACCGATGCGCAGCAGGGGATCCTTCTCAACATCGTCGTGGGTGTGGTCGGCGGTCTTCTCGGTGGATGGGTGCTGACAGTCTTCGGCGTCGACGCGGCCGGCGGAGGATGGATTTTCAGTTTCCTCACCTGTCTTGCCGGAGCGTGCCTGCTCCTCTTCATCGTGGGTTTGATCACTGGCCGCCGGCATGCGTGACATCGAGGTGTCGCCCGCCATTCCGGTGGGCGTCAAGGGAAAGGAACACAATGGGAATCGGTGACAAGATCGGCAACCAGGCGGAGGAGCTGAAGGGGCGCGCCAAGGAGGCGGCCGGTGCCGCTGCCGACGACGACGACCTCAAGAACGAGGGCAAGGCCGATCAGGCCGCCGCGACCGTCAAGAAGGGCGTCGAGAACCTGAAGGACAAAGCCGGCGAGGTCGTGGACAAGATCACCGGCAACTGACGACCGAGGGGCGGCCGGCACCGCCGGCATCCGTCCCTCATGTGTGGGAACCGTCTCCCTCCCCGCGCCGGGTTCTCCCTTCCGGTGCCGGAGGTGGAGGCGGTTTCTCACCGTGCATGGGCGTGACCTGCGTGTACGGTGAATCACATCTGTGTGAGTACGGCGCCGTCGGGCCTGGCGTGCGGCTGCCTGTTCTGTGTACTCTGGCCAGTATCGATCGCATTCGGGAGCGGCGTCGGTTCCTGCACGGGTGCCGCCCGTCTCGAACCGGTCCGGACATGCGTCGCTATGCGTGTGTCCCTACAATGGCAAACTGAGGCGCCGGTCCGCACGGGTGCGGCGTCGTGGATTCGGGTTTCAGATTTGGAGCATCATGGCGTTCACTCGACTGCGTACTCTGCGGCGCCGGGAGCGGACCGTGGTCCGCAGTGGCCGAGGCAAGGCGGCCGTGGCAGTGGCCACCCTCGCCGTCGCGGCCGCCGCACTCAGCGCATGCAGCAGTTATAGCGACCAGGTGCACGCGTCGGGCGAGTTCGTGGACATGGTCCGTCCGGCCATCGCGGTGACCGACGACGGCGGCAAGCCGCTGGGCAAGGACGCCATCGGCGTGCAGCCGGGCAAGCCGATCGTCGTCAAGGCCACCGAGGGCGCGCTGACCGGTGTCAACATTCCCAAGGCGAACGGCACTCCGGTCAAGGGGGAACTGAGCGACGACGGTTCCACCTGGACCAGCAGCGAGCCGCTGGGGTACGACAAGCGATACACGCTGCAGGCCGAGGCCATCGGCGTGGGCGGCAAGACGACCACCTCGCAGTCGTTCACCACACAGGCGCCGAGCAACCTGACCCAGGCATACATCCTACCGGGCAAGGGCGAGACCGTCGGCATCGCCCAGACGGCCGGCGTCCGCTTCGACGAGGCGATCCCGAACCGCAAGGCGGCCCAGGACGCCATCAAGATCACGACCACGCCGAAGGTCGACGGCGCCTTCTACTGGATCAGTGATCGTGAGGTCCGCTGGCGGCCCGAGCACTTCTTCAAGCCGGGCACCAAGGTGACGATCGACGTCGACATCTACGGCGTCAACCTGGGCAAGGGACTGTTCGGCCAGGAGAACGTCTCGTCCAACTTCACCGTCGGTCGCGCGATGGAGCTCGTCGCCGACGACAACACCAAGACCGTGGTGATCAAGCGCGACGGCAAGGTGATCCGCACCATGCCGACCTCGTTCGGCAAGCCGGGCACCACCACGCCGAACGGCATCTACATGATCGGCGACCGCGTCGATCACATCGTCATGGACTCGTCGACGTACGGCGTCGCGGTCGGCTCTCCCGACGGATACCGCACCCCGGTCGACTGGGCGGTCCAGATGTCCTACAGCGGCATCTACCTGCACGGCGCTCCGTGGTCGGTGTGGGCGCAAGGCAACACCAACACCAGCCACGGCTGCCTCAACCTGAGTCCGGAGAACGCCCAGTGGCTGGTCCGCAACACGCTCCGCGGCGACCCGGTGACGGTGAAGAACACGCAGGGCGAGACCCTGTCCGGCACCGACGGACTCGGCGACTGGAACATTCCGTGGTCGGTGTGGAAGAAGGGCAACGCCTAAGCGGCCACTGCTTCCAGGCCATCTGACCTGCGGATACGTATGACGAACACGGAGACCGGCCCCCGCCGACGGGGGCCGGTCTCATTGTTACATCGCGCGTTGATACTATTCCCGAGATCCCACGAAACTCGTTCTAGTTAGGTGGCAATACTGATGGCCAAGCCGTCCTGGGAAACCGACGAACTCTCGGCGCTGCGCGACATGGCGCGCGCGTTCTGCGACAAGGAGATCGTCCCGAACATCGAGAAGTTCGCCGCGCAGCACCACGTCGACCGCGAGCTGTGGAACAAGGCGGGCGAAGTGGGTCTGCTGTGCATGTCGATTCCGGAGGAGTACGGCGGCGGTGGGGGCTCGTTCGCCCACGAGGCCGTGCTGATCGAAGAGCAGGCCCGCACCGCCGACACCTCGTGGGGCGTCAGCCTGCACAACGGCATCGTCGCGCACTACATCCTCGCCTACGGCTCGGAGGAGCAGAAGCAGAAGTGGCTGCCGAAGATGGCCACCGGCGAGGTCGTCGGCGCGATCGCGATGACCGAGCCGGGCACCGGCAGCGACCTGCAGAACGTCAAGACCAAGGCCGTCAAGGACGGCGACGACTACGTCATCGACGGCAGCAAGACCTTCATCACCAACGGCGGCCAGGCCGATCTGGTGGTCGTGGTGGTCAAGACCGACACCGCCGAGGGCGCCAAGGGCATCTCGCTGGTCCTGGTCGAGACCGACCGCGAGGGCTTCAGCCGCGGCCGGATCCTGGACAAGATCGGCATGAAGGGGCAGGACACGGCGGAGCTGAACTTCTCCGGCGTGCGCGTCCCGCAGTCGAACCTGCTCGGTGAGCAGGAGGGTCTGGGCTTCTTCCAGCTCATGCAGCAGCTGCCGCAGGAGCGCCTGATCATCGCGGTCGGCGCCGTCGCCGGCATGGAGGTCGCGCTGGAGAAGACCCTGGAGTACACCAAGGACCGCACCGCGTTCGGCCGCCCGATCTTCGGCTTCCAGAACACCAAGTTCAAGCTGGCCGAGGTCGCCACCGACGCGCACGTCGGCCGAGTCTTCCTCGACGACTGCATCGAGAAGCACGTGCGCGGGGAACTGGACATCCCGACCGTCGCGATGGCCAAGTGCTGGACCACCGACACCGCGCAGAAGGTCGCCGACGAGTGCCTGCAGCTGTTCGGCGGCTACGGGTACATGAACGAGTACCCGATCGCCCGCATGTGGGCCGACAGCCGCGTGCAGCGGATCTACGGCGGCACCAACGAGATCATGAAGGAGATCATCGCGCGCGCTCTGTGATCGCAGTACGACGACGGCCCCCGGCACCCGCGATCGCGGGAGTCGGGGGCCGAGTCGATGAGGCGCCTATCGGCTCGAGCGCGGCGGCGGCTACACGTCGCCGCGGCGCAACAGGCGACCGTTCGGCGTCTGCAGGTCCACTGTGGTCCCGCGCAGCCAGGTTCCGGTGACCACGCCGGCCAGGGCTCGACCGTCGTAGGGGCTCACCGCGTTCTTATGGTGCAGCTGGTGCACGTCGACGACGTAGGCCGATTCGGGCTCGAGGATCGTGAAGTCGGCGTCGCAACCGAGGGCGATACGACCCTTGCGGACCAGTCCGGCCAGCTCGGCCGGCCGGGCCGCCATCCACTGCAGCACCTGTGGCAGATCGATGCCCCGCCGCTTCGCCCTCCGTCCAGATCAGCGAGAGACCCAGTTGCAGTGAGGCGACACCGCCCCATGCGACACCGAAGTCGCCGTTCTCGACGTCCTTGAGGTCGGCGGTCGACGGCGAGTGGTCGGACACGATGCAGTCGATGACGCCGTCGAGGAGGCCCTGCCACAGCAACTCTCGATTGGCCGCCTCGCGGATCGGCGGGCAGCACTTGTACGAGGTGCCGCCTACCGGGATCTCCTCGGCCAGCAGGGTGAGGTAGTGCGGACAGGTCTCGACGGTGATCCGCACGCCGTCGCGCTTGGCGGTGGCCAGCATCGGCAGCGCGTCGGACGACGACAGGTGCAGGATGTGCGCGCGTGCGCCGGTCCACCGGGCCCGTTCGATCACCTCGGCGATGGCGACGTTCTCCGCGCCGCGGGGACGGGACGCGAGAAGCCGCGCGTACTGGTCGCCCTCCGCCGACGGCGCATGGTCGATCGCCCGCGAGTCCTCGGCGTGCACGATCATCATCGAGTCGAAGGTGACCAGCTTGTGCTGCACCAGCGCGGCCAGGGCTTCGGCCTGCGCGTCGGTACCGGCGACGGTGCGGCGCGCGACCGCATCGGCACAACGGGCCGTCGATCAGTCACCTCGGGCTGTCGCCTGCGTTATTCCGTATCGCGGACTGTATTGTGGGCCGCGAGGAGGGCGAGATGGTGGAGAAGGGCGGCGGCGTCCAATCGGTGGAACGTGCCTTCGAGATCTTGGAGTTGATCGGCAGGGCCGGTGGCGAGTGCTCCCTCAGTCATCTCGCCGCCGAGTCTCCGTTGCCTCCGCCGACTATCCACCGCCTGCTGAGGACCCTGGTCGGTCTCGGCTATGTGCGGCAGCTCCCGGATCGGCGTTATGCGTTGGGCCCCCGGCTGATCCGGCTCGGCGAGGTGGCCGACCGACAGCTCGGTGCGGTGGCGATCCCGGTGTTGGAAGGGCTGGTCGAGCAACTGCAGGAGACGGCCAGCTTGGCCGTGCTGGACGGCGACATGGTGATCTACACCGCGCAGGTGCCGTCCCCGCACAGCATGCGCACCAACAACGAGGTGGGGCGCCGGAGCCCGCTGCATACGGCGGCGGTCGGCAAAGCGGTTCTCGCCGAGCTCGACGACGCGCGCATCGTCCATCTGGTCACCCAGGCAGGTCTCACCCGTCTCACCGACTCGAGCATCTCCTCGCTGTCCGGCGTCTTCGCCGAGGTCGAGAAGGTGCGGGAGCAGGGCTTCGCCGTGGATCGCGAGGAGCATGAGCCGGGGGTGTGCGGACTCGCCGTGGCGGTTCCCGGCGCTCCGACGCCGATGGCGGTGGGCGTCTCGGGTCCGCTCGCGAGAGTAGACGAGGCGATGCAGGCCCGCGCGATCCGGGCCCTGCGAGACGCCGCTGACGCGATCTCGCTCGCCCTCATCGGCGCCCGGGAGCGCTGAGTCGCAGCGTGTGCTCTGTCCGGGCTGGCCGTCGTCGGCGTCGCCGCCGAGATAGGGTGTGACACATCATAGTGCGACGTACGGTGTGAGGTGCTCGTCGGCGACGGGCGTGCGGGACGGAGGGGCGGACAGATGAGCGTGATCGTGCTGGCGGATGCGCGGACCGAGTGCGAACGGCAGGTGATCGACGACTGGGCGGCGCGGAGCCGTCCCGACGCCCGGGTCCAGACGGTCGCGCAGACCGACTTCGAGCAGCTGGCGCCGACCACCGAGCTGGTGCCGGCGCGCGTCGTGTGGCTGCCTCCGGTGCGCGACGGCGAGCGGCGGGTGTCGCTGGCCGACGCCGTGGCGCTCTCGAATCCGCGACGCCCTCCGGCGTGGCGCCAGCCGGCGATCCGCAAGCGGCATCCCGATCGGGTCCGGGTGGCCGAGGGGGCCTCTGCCACGGTGGCCGAACTGCGCGAGCGCTACGAAGCCAAACAGGCGCGGGGGGAGTCGTTCGAAGGCTTCGTCGGCATGCAGGCGGCGCTCGCGGCGGAACGCTCGGAGCTGGCGCTGGTCGGTGATCGGTACAAGGTGCCGCGCCTGGTGGCCGAGCAGATCGGGTCGTCGGCCAAGTTCCAGGAGGCGGTCGCCGAACTGGCGGACCGGCTCGGGCGCCCGGCGGCATCGGTCGCCCAGGAGGCGACCGACAAGATGAGTTCCTTCGTCGCCACCCAGAGCCGACTGATGCGCGACGTCTTCACGTCCACCTTCCGCGGGTTGTACGAGCGCGCCTGGACGGTCTCGGCCGATCTGGACACGCTCGGGCGGCTCCGGACGCTCAACAAGTCGTCGTCGTTGATCTTTCTGCCGTCGCACCGCTCGTATGTGGACACGCTGGTGCTCAACAGCGTGCTCGACGAGCACGACTTTCCGCCGAACCTGGTCCTCGGGGGCAACAATCTCGCGTTCTGGCCGATGGGCCCGATCGCCCAGCGGGCGGGCACCATCTTCATCCGGCGACAGTTCGGCTCCGACCCGGTGTACAAGCTGGCGATGCGGTCGTACCTCTCGTTCATCGTCGAGAAGCGCTTCAACCTGGAGTGGTACATCGAGGGCGGCCGCAGCCGGACCGGGAAGCTGCGCCCGCCGATGTTCGGTCTGCTCGCCTACGTCGCCGATGCGGTGGAGAACCTCGACGACGCCGACGCCACCATCGTGCCCACCTCCATCGTCTACGACCAGCTGCCGGAGATCGCCGTGATGGCGCAGGAGTCCGCGGGCGGTGCGAAACGTCCCGAGGACCTGAAGTGGTTGCTGCGCTACGCGCGGGGGCAGCGCGAGTATCGGGGCGAGGCGCGGGTCCGCTTCGGGGAGCCGTTCTCCCTGCGGCAGGCGCTGGCCGACGCCGGCGACGGCCGCGCCAAGCTGGAGAAGGTCGCCTTCAAGGTGATGGACGAGATCAACACGGCCACCCCGATCTCCGCGACCGGGCTGGCCGGCTTCGCCCTGCTCGGCGCGGAGGACCGGGCCTACACGGCGGGCGAGATCGAGCAGATCCTGGCGCCGCTGCTCACCTACATCGACGATCGGGGACTGCCCGGCCCGGACCCGTCGCTGTGCCGTGGCCTCGGGCTGCAGCGCACGCTGGGCGAACTGACCGACGCCGGCGTGCTGACGGTGTACGACGGGGGGCCCGAGACGGTCTGGTCGATCGCGCCGGACAACCACGGCGTCGCCGCGTACTACCGCAACGGCGCGTTGCACCACTTCGTCGGACGGTCCATCGTGGAGCTGGCGATGCTCGCGGTCGCCGACGGCACGGTGCGTCCGGACGGACTGAGTCCGGACGGGGCCGTTCCGTACGAAGCGCTGCTGCGCGTCGCGCAGGCCGAGGCGCTGCGGCTGCGTGACCTGCTCAAGTTCGAGTTCTTCTTCCCCGTCAAGGACGAGTACCTGCACCGACTCGGGGCCGAGCTCGACCTGATCTCCACCGAGTGGCGGCACGTGACCCCGACGCGCGAGTGGGTCTACGACGCGCTGTTCGCCAACGCGGGCAAACTCCTGGCCCGACGCACCCTGCAGACTTTCTTCGACGCGCAGCTCGTGGTGGCCCGGCGGCTGTCGGCGCTCGGCCACGCGACCGTCGACAAGGAAGCCCTGCTGCTGGACTGCCTGGGCCTGGGGCGGCAACTGGCCCTGCAGGGAGTGATTCTGAGTAAGGACTCGGTGTCCAAAGACATGTACGACGCGGCGTACCGTCTGGCGGAGAATCGCGGTGCGATCGGCGACGGGCCGATCGAGGAGCAGCTCCGCGCCAGGGCCGAGTGGCTCGCTGAAGTGAACGAGATCCGGGTGCGGCTGAGCCGGATCGCCGCGATCGAGGCCGAACAGGCCGGCTCGATGAATCGGGAGGAGAACGAATGAGCGCGCTTTCGGAACGGCTGGCGCAGATCCGCGAGGCCCCCGGCGGCGACAAGGTGTGCGCGTTCTTCGATTACGACGGCACCCTGATCGACGGATTCTCCGCGGCGGACATCCTGCGCGCCCGGGTGCGCAGTCTCGACTTCACCGCCGGTGAACTCCGCGACGGCCTGATGATCGCGCTGCGCGGCTGCTACTCGGAGCAGGACTACGCCGAGGTGCTCAAGGCGACCCGGCCGGCGTTCGCGGGCAAGACCTACGACGAGCTCCTCGCCGAGGGACGGAATCTGTTCAAGAACGTGACGGCGGCCAAACTGCGGCCGCAGATGTGGCAGATCATCCGGGCGCACCGCGCTCGCGGGCATCGCATCGTGATCGCGTCGTCGGCGACCCGGTTCCAGATCGAGCCGATCGCCGCCGAGATCGGCGCCGACCGGGCGTTGGCGACCGACATCGAGGTGGTCGACGGCATCGTGACCGGCCGGGTGCTCGGACGGCCGCTGTGGGGGCCCGGCAAGGCCGCCGCGGTGCGCCGGCTGGCCCGGGAGTGGGATCTGGACCTGGCATCGTCGTTCGCCTACAGCGACGGCAACGAGGACGTGCCCTACCTGGAGGCGGTCGGCAATCCCGCGGCGGTGTCTCCGCAGCAGGGGCTGCGCGGGGTCGCCGAGGCACGGGGCTGGCCCATCCTGGACCTGAAGAACCCGACGTACAACAAGCTGGGCATGGCGCTGCGGACCGGAGCCTTCTACGGCAGCTTCCTCGGTGGGGCGGCGGTCGGCTTCGGCAAGTCGCTGGTGTCGTCGGACCGCACCGATGCGATGCAGGCGGCGGTCACGTCGGGCCTGGACGTCGGATTCGCACTGGCAGGAGTCGACGTCGACGTGCTGTCGGGGCGCGAGTACCTGACCTCGGCGCGGCCGTGCGTGTTCGTGTTCAACCATCAGTCCAAGCTCGACCTGCCGGTGATGATCCATCTGGTCCGCGGGGACGCGACCGGGGTGGCGAAGAAGGAGGTGGGCCAGCTTCCGCTGTTCGGCCAGATCCTCGACGCCGGAGGGGTGGTGTTCATCGACCGTGCGGACGCGGGCAAGGCGATCGAGCAGCTGACGCCCGTGGTCGAGAAGATCCGCGACGACCAGGTTTCGCTCGTCGTCGCGCCGGAGGGGACGCGGTCGGCGACGCCGCGCGTCGGGTCGTTCAAGAAGGGGCCGTTCCACATCGCCATGCAGGCGGGTGTGCCGGTGGTGCCGGTGGTGCTGCGCAACGCGGGCGAGGTGATGTGGCGGGGTTCGCAGCTGATCAAGCCCGGCGTGGTGGAAGTGCGGGTGCTGCCGCCGGTGGACACGTCGTCGTGGTCGCCGGAGACGGTCGGCGAGCACGCCGAGCAGGTGCGGCAAATGTTCGTCGACGCGCTCACCGACTGGCCGGTCACGGCGTTCGACGACGGTCGGCTGACGCGGACGATGGGCGTGTTCGAATGGCAGGAGTCCGGCGATGACGAGTGAGACGAACGAACAGACCGGGGCGGCCGGGCAGGACAAGCCGATCGACTGGGGCACCGATTCGCGGATGAGTCCGGTCGACACGGTGATGTGGCGCGGCGATGCAGACCGCAATCTCCGCTCGACCATCAGCATGCTCGAGCTGTACGACTGCACTCCCGACTGGGACCGGCTGGTCGCGGCGCACGAGTGGGGAAGCCGCATGGCGCCGCGCTTCCGGCAGCGGGTGATCGAGGCGCCGCTGCAGGCGGGACCGCCGAGCTGGTCGGTGGATCCGGACTTCGATCTGCACTATCACCTGCGCCGCATCCGGATCGGCGGGGACGGTTCGATGCGCGAGCTGCTTGCCACCTGCGAGCAACTGGCGATGACTCCGCTCGACCCGCGGCGCCCGCCCTGGGAGGGCTACCTGATCGAGGGGCTGCCCGACGGCAGATCCGCCTACTTCCTCAAAGCGCACCACGCGCTGACCGACGGGCTGGGCGCGATCATCGCGCTGGCGCAGCTGCACTCGCCGACGCGCGATCCCATCCCGGGCAAGCCGCAGCCGCCGGCTCCCGAGGTGCACGAACCGAGCGCGCTCGACGTGCTCCGCACGCAACTCGGCGAGGAGGTGGAGCGCATCCCGCGGCTGGCCGGGATGGCGCTCGAAGGCGTTCTCGCGCTGCGGAATCCGAAGCGGGCGCTGAGCCGGGTGCTGCGGTACGGGCGATCGGTGCCGCGGGTGGCCGGTCTGGTCGGTCCGCCGGGCTCGCCGCTGCTCGCCGGGCGGAGCGGGTCGTGGCGGTTCGCCGCGTTCGAGGTCCCGTTCACGAGTCTGAAGGCGGCGGCCACCGCGACCAACGCGTCGATCAACGACGTGTACCTGGGCGGGCTGATCGGCGGCTTCCGCAAGTACCACGAGCGAAACGACGTGATGGTCGACGCGATCCCGGTCGCCATCCCGATCTCCGTGCGCGAGGAGGGAGAACAGGGCGGCGGCAACCGGATCGCGGTCGGCCGGCTGGCCGGCCCCGTCGGCATCGACGACGCCTTCGAGCGGGTGCTCACCTGTCGCGAGCAGGTGCGCGCCGCCCGCAACGAGCCGGCGGTCGACGTGTTCAACACCGCGGGTCCGGTGCTGGCCTGGATGCCCGGCCAGCTGCTCGCGCAGTTCAGCGGCACCACCGCCGGGAACGACTTGCAGGCCAGCAACGTCCCCGGCATCCCGTGGGACACCTACGTCGCCGGTGCCAAGGTGGAGCGGATGTTCCCGTTCGGTCCGCTGCCCGGCTGCGCGGTGATGGCCACGATGATCACGCACAACGGGATCGCCTGCCTGGGACTGAACTTCGACGCCGCGGCGATCGTCGATCCGGACCTGTTCGCCGAGTGCCTGGTCGACGGGTTCAATGAGGTCATCGCGCTGGCGGCCACCTCCGACGACGAGCCGCCGCTGCCGCCGATGATCCGCGTGGAGTGACGACCCGTATCGTGTGACGTATGCCACGACAGCAGCGAGACGGTCGCCGGACCGCATGGGTTCTCGGCGGGGTCGCCGTCGTGGTCGCGGTGGTGCTGGTCGTGGCCGGTGCGGTCTTTCAGCCGTGGCTGCTCTGGGTGAACAACGAGGTGGACGACGCGATCCCGTCGGCCACCACACGCGCGCAGGCCGATCCGTCCGGGGCGTCTCCCGCGCCGTCGGGGCCGGTGATCCTGTCGACGGGCAGCTTCATCAGTCACGAGCACACCACCACCGGCAGCGCGTCGATCATCGAGAACCCGGACGGTTCCAGGCTCCTGGCGATCGAGAATCTGAGCACGACGACCGGGCCGGACGTCAATGTCTGGCTGTCGGCGGGCGAGGTGATCCCCGGGCGGGCGGGATGGTTCACCGCGGCTGACGCACCACGCGTCGACCTCGGCGACCTCAAGGGCAATCGCGGCAACCAGGTGTACCCGATTCCGGCGGACGTCGACCTGGCACGGTACGGGTCCGTCGTGCTGTGGTGTGTGCGCTTCAGCGTGTCCTTCGGCGCGGCCGAACTGCACCGGGCGTGACCCCCGTCGCGCATCCAGTGACGGCCGGTGGCGTGACCGCGCTGCCGAGGGGCGCGGTCACGCCTATGGAATAGTGCTCGTTGATCGAATGACTGCGATGTCGCAGGTCGGGAAGGAACGGGCATGCAGCCAGGCGAGCGGATCGGCAGGTACACCGTCGTCGGCCGTCTCGGTGTCGGCGGGATGGGTGAGGTCTACCTCGTCGACAACGCCGAACTCGGCCGCCGCGAGGCGATGAAGGTCGTCTCCGTGGCGGCCAGCGCCAAGGGCGGCTTCGAGGAACGATTCCGGCGCGAAGCGCGGGCGATCGCCACGCTGGACCATCCGGGCATCGTGACGATCTACAGCTCGGGCATCGACCACGGGCGGCCCTGGTACGCGATGCAGTACGTGGACGGCGCGGATCTGACCGACGCGAGGCTGCCGGTGGCCGAGACGGTCGAGGTGGTCGGGCGAATCGCGGACGCACTCGACTACGCGCACTCGCGAGGCATGGTCCACCGCGACGTGAAACCGGCCAACATCATGACCACGCGCCGACCGGACGGCGGCCTCGACCGGGTGACGTTGCTCGACTTCGGCATCGCGAAGCTGGCCGATTCCACGCAGCTGACCATCACGGGAGCGTTCATCGGCACCGTCAGCTACTCGGCGCCGGAGACCCTGGACGGTCGTGCCGATCCGCGCGCCGACCAGTATTCGCTGGCGTGTGTGGCCTACGAGCTGTTGACCGGACGGCCGCCGTTCGCGTTCGACGGCGCCACTCCGATGGCCACCGCTACCGCGCATCTCTACAAGGCGCCGCCGCTGGTGCGGGCGACGCGGCCGGATCTGGCCGTCGTCGATCCGGTCTTTCAGCGCGCGCTGGCGAAGAATCCGGATGCGCGCTTCCCGGACTGCCGTTCGTTCGCGCGGGCGCTGGCGGCGGCCCTCGGGGAGGCCGCGGCGCGATCGGAAGCACCCGGGTCGCGGCCTCGCGGTACCGCGCCGCTGGGAACGACGGCGCCGGGACGGCCCGCGCCGGGCGCCCCGTTCCCGGTGCCGACGACGACGACCGCGCCCGGAACGGACCCGTCCTCGTGGCAGACCTACCCGGGACCGGTCGGAGCCCCGACCGGGCCCCCGGGTCTCACCGGTGTGCCCGGCAACGGCTTTCCGGGCGGCGCCCCGGGACGCCCGCCGAAGCGCGGACGCACGATGCTGATCCTCGCGCTGGTGGTGGTCCTGGTGCTGGCGTCGGCGGGCACGGCGGCCTATCTGTTGCTGGGCGGGGACTCCGAGACGACGGCGGAGGCGCCCCCGGAGAACCGCGCGCAGCAGATGGTCATCGCCGGGCAGACGGCGTGTGCGGTGAACGCGACGGGCACGCTCTTCTGCTGGGGTGCCAACGACGACGGCGCGACCGGGTTCGGCCAGAACGACGGGTGGCAGAACGATCCGAAAGAGGTGGTGCTGATCACCGACGCCACCGCGGTGTCCGGAGGCGACTACAACCCGCTGGCGGGGGAGTTCCACTCCAACCTGTGCGCAATCAGCGCGGGCGACGTGTATTGCTGGGGCAGTGGCCGCACCAAGGTCACCTCGGCCGGCTACGCCGGAAGCAGCATTCCGGTGAAGGTCGACGGCGTGTCCGATGCGGTGCTGCTCAGCGCCCAGGGTGGCAATGCGTGCGCGGTGACCGCCGCCGAAGCGCTGTACTGCTGGGGCGGCAACCTCGGCGCCGACCAGTACAGCACGTCCGCTCGCCCGGTTCAGATCAGCGAGTTGTCGACGGTCACGGCGGTCGCGGTGGCGCAGGAGACGTCGTGCGCCGTGCACGACGGCTCGCTCTCGTGCTGGGGCGCCAACAAGGACGGGCAGCTCGGGCAGGGGCACGAGCGTTACCTGACCGGCCTGACCGCCGTCGACCTGCCGGGCCGCGTGTCGGCGGTCGCCGTCGGCTCGGGCAACGGGAAGCCGACACACGAGGACAAAGAACGCCGGATGTACAACGTCTGCGCGGTGGCCGACGGCGACCTCTACTGCTGGGGCGCCAACGTCGTCGGTCAGCTGGGCGACGGCACCAAGGAGACGCGCCGGGCGCCGGAGAAGGTTCCGGACCTGTCGGAGGTGACCGCCGTGACCACCGACATCGGCTCCACCTGCGCCATCGCCAGCGGCAAGGCCTATTGCTGGGGCAACAACAAGCTCGGTCAGCTCGGCGACGGCACCAAGGAGAACCGGACCTCGCCGACCGAGGTGAAGGGTCTGCCGGGCACTCCGGTCGCGATCACCACCGGGTCGAGCCGGACCTGCGCGCAGGTGAAGGTCGACGGCCGGGACGATCCCGAGTTGCACTGCTGGGGCAACAATTTCGGCAACCTGTTCGCGAAGGACGCCGGCGACGAGGTGCTCACCCCGGTGAAGATCGACCTGCCGGCGTGAGGGCCGGCCGCGATCACGGATTGCCGTAGGCCGCCAGGAACTCGGTCAGCATCCGGGCCGTCACCGGGCGGGGCAGGGCTTCGATCGCCGCGACGATCGCGGGCATGTCCAGGGCCGCGGTCGCCGACGACGGATCGGTGTGCGGATCGATCCCGGCGCCGGTCAGCGCGGCCTCGACGGCCTCGGAGGGCAGCGCGAGGACGTCGTCGACGTTGATCGACCCGTCGGCGAAGGCCCCGGCCAATGCGGCGAGCGCCGCGGGGGCAGCAGCCGAGGCGAGGCCGCGGGCTGCATCGGCCCCGTCTCGCAGCGCGGCGATCAGTTCGTCGAGCACGCTCGCAGTGACGGGCGTGATGGTCAGGTGCGTGCTCGATGGCAGCACGGTGCCGTCGGACTGTGTGTACTGCGGCTGCGGCTGCAACACGAAGCCGCGTTCGGCGACGGCGGCCGCCCAGCGATGCGGATCGACCGGCGACGACGCCGCGTGGTCGGCGACGACAGCGAAGACCGGGCCGTCCGGTTCGCCCGCCACCCGCAGACCCTCGATCCCGTCGACTGCGGCGCGCAGCCGGGCGGTGCTGGCGGCGACCTTCGTGACCAGCCCGGTGAACCCCTCAGTGCCGAGGTGCTCGACGATCGCCCACGCCGCCGCGAGTCCGGCCGCCGAGCGCGACCCGAGGAGCGTCGGATTCACGACCGGGTACCCGGGCCAGTCGGTGGTGGCGAAGAAGCCCGCGCGGTGACGATCCCGGTCGGCGTGCAGGAGCACCGACGCCCCCTTCGGCGCGTAGCCGTACTTGTGCAGGTCCGCCGAGATCGACGAGACGCCCGGTACCCGGAAATCCCAGGCGGGCAACGGGTCCGGCCACCAGGGCAGGGCCAGACCGCCCAGGCACGCGTCGACGTGCAGCGGCAGGCCGCGTTCGACGGCGAGAGCGCCCAGTTCTGCGATCGGGTCGAGCGCACCGGTGGGGTAGTTCGGCGCGGACGCGATCAGCAGGACGGTGTCGTCGTCGATCGCCTCGGCCATCGCGCTGACGCTCACACGGGTGGTGACGGGGTCGACCGGGACGCGGACGGCGCGCAGGCCGAGCAGGCGCGCGGCCTTGTCGAACGCGGCGTGCGCCGTCGACGGCAGCACGATCGAGCCGGTGCCGGGCGCGGCACCGGCGCTGTCGCGGGCCGACTTCACCGCGAGGATACAGCTCTCAGTGCCGCCCGACGTGACCGTGCCCACCGCCTCAGGTCCGTGGAATGCGTTGCGGCAGAAGATGATGAGGTCGCGTTCCATTGCCGCGACGGACCCGAATACCGTCGGGTCCAGGCCGTTGACCGGCTGGACCAGGGCCGCTGCCCGTGCAGCGAGGTCGTCGATCTCGGCGAGACCCGAGTCGTACACGTAGGAGAGCACGCGGCCGCCGTGCGTGGGGGCGTCTGTGGCGCGTCGTCGTGCGAGTTCGGCGAGGACGTCGTCGGGGGATCTGGTCATGAGGGCTGTTCCTGTTTGTCGTAGCGAGTCAGTACTGCCAGGCTGACCGCGATGAGCAGGGCCGGGAGCAGGGCGAAGCCCGCGGTGATCCCGACGACGGCGCTCTGCGGCTGGTCGGCGGTCTCCGTGCCGGTGGAGGAGACGAAGCCGCTCGCCGCCAGCACGAGGAGGTAGAGGCCGGGACCGATCGCGAGACCGAAGGTCTCGGCGGCGGTCCAGAGACCGGCGAGGGCGCCGCCCTGGTCGCGGCCGGTGCGACCGGATTGCTCGTCGATCACGTCGGGCAGCATGGCGAGCGGGAAGGTCTGCATGCCGGCGTAACCGACGCCGCACACCGCGACCGAAGCGAAGACCCAGGCGCCGGGTTCGACGACAGCGACGGCGAGGGACAGCGCCGCCAGCATGAACAGAGTGGCGGCGATCGTCAGACCGCGCCGCTTGCCGTAGCGCCTGCCGACTCGGACCCATACCGGCATCACGAGAAGTGCGGGCGCGATGAGGGACGCGAACAGCGGGGTGAGGGCGGTCTTGTCTTGGAGTACGTAGGTGGCCAGGTATTGGGCGCCGGCCAGCATGACCGCCGACGCCAGTGCCTGAATCACAAAGACGGACAGCAGGATCCGGTAGTGCCGATTGTTCCGGAAGGCCGCGAAGCCGTCCCGGAAACTGTGGCCGCTCGCTGACTGGCCGGGCAGGCGCCGCCGCGCCGCGGCCCGTCCGGCCCAGAACGTCGCCGACGCCATTCCGATGCCGATCAGCCCGGCGGTGGCGGCAGCCATCACCGCGTAGCCGTTCACGCCGCCGCCGAGCGCATCGCGGATGGCCGGAGCTCCGGCGCCGACCACCAGGATCGTGAGCGCGAGCACCACGATCCGGTCCGCGATCAGCGACGTCCGTTCGTCGTAGTCACGGGTGAGGTCGGCAGGCAACGCGATGTACGGCACTTGGAAGAGCGCGTACGCGACGGCGGTGAGGGAGAACAGGATCAGCACCCAGAGGGCGCCGAGGCCCGGCGAGACCGAGGCCGGGGCGCAGAAGGTCAGCACGAAGAGCGGCACGATGGCGAGAGTGCCGATCCACATCAGGCGGGTGCGCCGGCCCGTCGTCGCGGCATCGCGGTCGCTTCGCGTGCCGATCAGCGGGTTGATGACGACGTCGATGCCTTTCGGGATCACCACCACGATCGCGGCAAGCCATGCGGCGACGCCGAGGGAATCGGTCAGGTAGTAGGCCAGAACCAGGCCGGGCAGCACGCCGAACGCGCCGGTGCCGACACTTCCCGCGGCGTACCCGAGGGAGGTATGACGAGGCAGCGGCGGCACCGGCGCCGACGACACGGTCGAGGTCACCGGTGGTTCTCGGTCAGTTGCCACATCCGGACTTTAGCGTCGGCTGCGGCGTACATGTCCGAGACGACGGCGTCGCCGTCTCGTCCGGCGGCCAGGCGGAGGCTCTGAATCCAGTCGGGGATCAGGCCGTAGTGTGCCGTGCCGTCGGTGTTGACGTCGAACACCCGGGTGCCGGAGATGTGCCGGAACATGAGCGTGCCGTCCTCGGCCCGGAACGGATAGCGCACCGGGTTCGTTGCGGCGCCGGGGCGCGGCGGAGCCTGCTTGCCCAGACCGTTCATGTCGGCGCCGTAGGCGACGCCGACCGCCTGGCCGTTCGCGGCCCGGCGCACCTTGCGCCACTCGTCGACGAAGGACTCGCTGTGCTTGTCGCCCGGGGTGCGCTCGGCGCCGCTCGCGTAGAGGCCCACCGCGCCGCCGAGTTGCAGGATCCGGCGGTAGTTGGTCGGATCGGTCCACGAGTGCGTGGTGGTGATGCCGGGGTAGCGCCTGGCCTCGGCGATACGGAGTACGCGGTCGGCCGACTTCACCGACAGATGGTCGATGTCGATCACCATGTGGCGCTTGATCGCCGCGTTCACCGCATACGCCCCGAGATCGGTCAGGCCCCGGGCGTTGCATCGGCCGGGAGCGTCGAACGGCGCCTGATGGTCGCGCTGCGGGGTGCGGCACGGTTCGGTCTTCCACGGCTGCCCGGTGGCGATGATCTGACCGGTCTGCACGGCGACACCGGTGAAGTCCTCGTCGATGTGCGCGCCGCCGAGAGCGTTGTCGAACTTGTGCGTCAGGATCATCTGGCGCACGCCCATCCGCTTGAGCTCGTCCATGCCGCGGTCGATGTCGGCGCGGGTGCACTGGGGGACGTCGTTGATCATCCGGCAGCCGAAGGGTTCGGAGATCTCGATGCCGAGGGAGACGGCGAGCTTGCCCGCGGCGATCACCGACCGCGCCTGCGCGGCACTCGTGACGATCTTCAGGAAGCCCTTGCCGGGGCCCCCGGCCTGCGCGTCGATGTACTGCTGCAGCTTGATCAGACGACGATGCTGGATGCGGACCGACTCCATCTCGTCGCACGGTTCGTCGCCGAGCGGATAGATCTCACACAGGACGCGGTTCTGCACGTAGTAGTTGTTGATCAGCCGGACGCCGCCGCGCCAGGCACGCTCGATCCAGCGGTAGTAGTTCTGCTCGTGGGTCAGCGAGTACCACTGCGGCCAGCCCTGGAACGTCGGCCAGCCGTCGGCGCTGTGCGGACCCGGCTCGGACAGGATGTGCTCGGCGATCGCCGGCCAGCCGTCGCGGCCGTGGTCCGGGCAGTCTTGAAGAGCGACCGTGATTCCCAAGGGGCTGAACGGCTTTCCGCAGTGGAGTCCGCCGCCGAGGAACTGCTCGGCCATCAAGTGGGCGTGACCGTCGACGAAGCCCCGCAACCGGCCCTGCGCATCGACACCCGCGACGGGAGAGCCTTCGACGTTGAGCTGGGCTTCGGGGAACGCGCGGCAGCCGGTGGCGTGGGTCAGGGCGACGGTGCGGACGACCCCGCGCGGAGCGGTCGAGGCGAGCCGGTACTTGCCGGCGGCGTGGGTGACCGACCAAATGGCCGCGTTCGACGGTGCGCTGCGCAAGACGGGCTTTCCGTCGGCGGCCGTGAGCAGGCGTCCGCGCGTGTCGTAGAGGAGGAACTGGCCGAGGGCGGCGGCCTTGGCGTAGTAGCGCCCGCCGGGCACGCCGGCACCGCGCAGCTGATAGCAGTTCCCGGCGAGGGCGTAAGCCGGCTCGCCGCCCGGGTCCGCATACGCCGGCGGGGGGACAGTCGACGAAGGTGCGACGACGATGCCCAGTACCGCCAGGAGGCCGGCCAGGACCACGGCCAGCCCGTTGCGCGGGCGAATGCCGCCCCGAATCCGTTTCATGCTGCGCGAGCGTAGTGAACTCCGGTCCAGAACACGGGGATTTCGGTTGCGCCGGGCGAAAATCGATACAATTCTGTATTGCACAGGGCGGGGGCCCGGCACCCTCGCCTCGGCCTGGCGGATCAGTCTCCGGCAAGGTCGTCGGTGTGAGTGCGCCCGCGGGCGTCGACGTCGAGCAGCACCAGGCGCGCGAGGTCGGAGGTGCTGGTTTCCGCTCGGAGGAGTCGCGGCCTGTCGACCTCGGCGACGAACGATTCGGGGAACGTGACGTAGCCGCGGTCGCCGCCGAGGAGTTCGGAGAGCGCCAGGGCCAGGATCAGCCCGGCCAGCCGGTCGCCAGGATGTGCGGCGTGCTCGATCGCGGTCACCGTGAGCCCGTTGTGCCGGCCTTCCAGGTCACCGAGCACTTCCAGGGCGGCGCGGCCGCGGGGCAGCGTGAGGACGACGGTGAGTTTGCTCGTCGTACGAGGTCCCGCCGTCACCCGTGTCTCGGGGTGGGCTCGGACGTGGCTCGGCAGGGCACCCTCCATCCACTGTCGGCACACCCGGGTGATCTCGTCGGAGCCGGGTAGACGCGAGTGTTCCACGATGATCGGTTGCGAGTGACGTCGGGCCCGGCTCGCCAGGCCCCAAGTGGCCGGGTACTGCAATGCCCACTGCGTCTCGATGTGGGTGAGGGCGTCGAAGCCCGGACAGTCGTCGAAGATGCCGGCGACGGCCATCGCGTGCAGCGCGGCCCACGTGTCCTCACCGAAGTGTGCGGGAAAGTGCTTCTGGCACAGGAGTAGCCAGACGAGTGCTTCGGCGATCAATCCGCTGTGGCAGAGCCACACTGCGACTCCGCTGAACTCGGTCGCTCGTGAGTTGTGAAGGTCGTCGAAGGCTTCCAGCGCCTGCGTGAAGATTCGCTCATAGCGACCCGCGACCGAGTGGCGTGGGGGTGTGATCGCCGGACCGCTGTCGTGCGGGAACACGGCGATGACCTGGGCCGCCCGGTCGGCCCCGCGGATGGGTTCAGGTGAATGAGTGAGGATCATCAGCCACAAGCCGTCGTACCGCCGGAAGGCGATCCGCCGGTCGTAGATCGAGTACCAGAGCGGCTGCGGCGTACCGGCGAGCATGTCGTCGGTACGGCGGGCGATCACGTCGGGAGTCCACGACTCCGGGAACGAGACACAGCCTGGCGCGGCGGTGCCGAACCCGTGCGAGGGGACCGGGGGCCGGGGATCGAGGAGACCGGCGGCCGAGAACTGTTCGAAGGTTCGCAGCGCGATCGCCGGCACGAGGCGAAGGTTGATCATGTGCCTCGGCCCCGCCCTCGGCGAGTGGACGCGGGTCGCCCGCCGAGCAGGTCGGTCGCGTTCGGCGCACCGCACACCCGGTCGTGGATACGGCGAATCTGCTTGGCGCTGTACCGCCGGTACGCGCGGTGGATCAGCAGGTCGGCCGAGTGTGGACCGGGCCCGATCTCCGGAGCGATCGAGGCCACCGTGTCCGGGTGGATGCCGGCCTCCCACAGCAGCTCGAGACCGCCGCGTTCGGCGATTCGCGGATGCGGGCCGAGGAGTTCGCTCGCGCTCGGACGGTCCCACCATTCGGTCCACGGAAGTTGCCCGGACATCTCGCTCACTTGCCACGCCGGCACCCGGTGGCAACTCGCCGCGAATCGCGGAGAGCGGACGTACATCGCCGCCAGATGTACCGTCGGCCGGCTCACCGCGGGTGCTCGGCGGCGTTCCCCGATGGACCAGGACCCTCCCAGCGGGAGGATGTCGTACCAGGCGCGCCGCAGGTTCAGCGCCACGTGGAGACGGACCGCTTCGATCGCTTTCGGAAGATCGAGGCAGGAGAGTCGTGCGCCGAACACCGCGGCCGCGGATTCGTTCTCGAGGTCGTGCGGTACCTCGAAGGTCCAGTCCGGATTCAGCGTCATCGAGTGAGTCCGGCGGGTGGCGTAGTCGTCGTGGGTGGCGCACGAGATCCGCAGTTCCAGCGATTCGTCGAGAGTGAACTTCGGCGCTGCCATCAGCGGTCGTCGTCCGTGCACTCGACCCGCACCATCCAGTCGGGCGTGGGCGGAAGATCCTCGCGGTCACCGTGTCCGACGACGGTGACGATCACCGTCATCCCGGGGATCGGGGCGTTGGGCCACGGGGTGTAGCCGTCGGTGATGACGACGGTGAGCTCGGGCCGCGGTCGCAACTCGGCGGCGACCGCCAGCCCCAGCGCCATGTCCGTGCCGCCACCGCCGACGAGGTCGACGTCGGACACCTGCCGGATCCGGCACGCCACCGCCTGGGTGTCGACGCTTATCGCCGTGAGGCCGTGCGCGCCGAGGCCTGCCGCGGTGATGATCGCGTCGAGCTCGGCGACGGCGCGGCCGAGAAGCCGCTGATCCATGCTGCCGGAGGTGTCGACGACGACGGCGATCTCGGGAGTCGGTCGGTGACGGCCGGGCAACACCACACCCGGCGTCGCCGCGTTGCGCCGGGCCGGACGGCGGTAGGAGTAGTCACCGCTGCCGGACACCGTGGCGACTACCCGGCGCACCGCGCTAGCCAGTACCTGTTCCCAGGGCACTCGAGACTCCACGATGTTGCGCGCCCAGTTCCGGATCGCCTTAGACCCGGGTCCGGCGCCGTAGAGGCGCTTCGCCGCGCCCGGGTCGTCGAGCACGGCTTGGGCTACGGTGCGCCGGAGCGCATCGGCGTCGAGCCTGGTGACGCCGGGCAGGTCGTGGCTGTCGTGCAGCTCGTGCTTCCGCGGGACGCCGTCCGCACCGCTGCCGCACACGTCCAGGCCGTGGGAGTCCTTCTGGCCGAAGGGGATGCAGTGGTCGTCCAGCTCCGTGAAACGGCGCTCGACGAGGGCGTCGTCAGCCACGCCTCGACTCCGCTCGAAATGCGTGGGACTCAGGCCGGCGGGTTGGGTCAGCACGTTGATCGACTGGTCGGCGGCGGTGCGCCACAGCGGGGCGCTGCCCTCGTCCACACCGCACGCGCGCGCCCGCTTGGCGTGCCGGTCCAGCAGGTGCCACACCAGATGGACCAGTTCGCGTCCGATCTCCGGGATGTCGGTCGCGGCCAGCCAGTCGAGATTGACGTACAGGCGCCACGCTTCGTCGACGGTCATGCGGGCCACCTCGCCGGACGGGACCGCGGTCAGACTGAAGAGCGCGTGGGCGAGATAGGCCTGGCCGCGCGGTGCCGGCCCGTCGTACCGCTTGTGCGGGTGCGGTGCGCTGATCACCCACAGCCGTGCCGATGTCAGACGTCCCGTTCCGGGGATCACAGCAGGCCTGCTTCGGTCAGCGCCGGTGCGAAGACGCTGATCTCTGCGGGGATCGGTGCGCCCGCGGGACGCCGCTCCGGCGAGACCAGAGCGCGGACGGCGGGCACGGCCGGGTCCAGTCCGGCCTGGTCGGCGGCCTGGCAGCACAGTCGCAATGCGGTGCTCCAGCGCTCGGGGCGGGGGTCGTCGCCGAGTGCGGCGACGACCCCCTGCAGGACCACGAACACGCGGTCGGCGCGCAGGCCGGAGAACTCGATGGTGGAGGAGCCGTCGAGCAGGCTTCCGGGATCGGGCAGATCCAGGTTGGCACGCCAGGAGAGGTACTCGTGAGCGGTGGCCTCGCCGATCGCGCCGGTCACGACCAGAGCTGTCACCTCGTCGGGGAGGTGGTGTGCCTGTGCCAGCGCGGTGAGCTCGGCGGCGAACCGCCAGGTTCGCGGCGTGGGGAACGCGCGCGACCGCTGGGAGTGGTCCTTCGGGATCACGCTCAGTTGGTTCGGGCGGGCACGGAGAAATCCGCAGGCCGACGCCATCTCCTGCGCTACGCGCTCGTCGTGGTCGTCGGGCAGATCCCGGCCGGGCAGGGCCGGCCAGTCGCCGGTCACCGAGCCGCGAGTGAAGACTTCCGGGGTCATCGCGAAATCGAGGTGGACGAAGCGTGAGGACGTCGGAGCCGCGAGGTCCCATCCAGCGGCGGAGACCTCGACCGGGTTGGCTGCCGCGACAAAGGTGACGGTGCCGGGGAGCTGCAGGTTGCCGACCTCGCGATGGGTCAGCACGCGCAGCGCCGCGGCCTGCAATGCCGGTGTGGCGGTGGAGAACTCGTCGAAGAAGCAGAGCGCTGGACCGTCGTGGTCGGCGAGGCGCCTGGTCCAGCTCGGCGGTGCGAGGACCACGTCGCCGACCGGGGAGACGACGGGCAGGCCCGCCAGGTCGGACGGCTCGGACTGACTGAGGATGACCGTCTCGACGTGGACGCCGCGGGCGGCCGCCGATTCGATCATCGAGGTCTTGCCCTCGCCGGGATTACCCCACAGGATCGCCGGGATTCCGGCGGCGACGCAGAGGTCCAGGGCGTCGAGGGTGTGCTGGTAGGAGTCGTTCATGTCTGGAGTCCTCGTCGTCGTGGTGGCTGGGGAATCGTCGGGTGCGGATCGCCTGCGCCAGCCGGTCTGGTGTCGCGGCCGACCGGCGCGGTGATCAGCGGAGGTCGGGCGACTATCGGAGGTCGACGGTCACGCCGCCGGAGAACATGGAGTCGTGGAGCTCGAGGGTGGCGGGCTTGGCGCCTGACGGCATGTCGTAGACCAGCTTCACCGTCACGGTGTTGCCCGGATTCACCTTGTCCCACACCGCGATGTCGGTGCCGCCCAAGGCGATCTGCGCACTCGAGTCGGTCTCGAAGGTGCGGCCGTCGGTGTCTTTCAGCTTCTGCTCGCTCGGGCTGAACGATTGGCTCTTGTCGCCGATGTTCTTGACCGTCATGGTGACGATCACGAACTGGCCTTGGGCTTTCTCGGTGAGGAACTCGTTGTCACCGACTTCGCTGACGCCGCTCTCCACACCGGTGACGACGAACTCGAACTTGCCGTCTCGCACGGGCGTGTTCGGGCCCGCGGCACGGGACTCGGCGTCGTCGGCGGCCACGGTGGCTCCGCTTCCGGCGTCGCCAGCCGGACTCGGGTCGCCGCCACCGCTCACTGCGGCGATGAGAGCGATCAGCACCACCACGCCACCCAGGATCCACGGCCACTTCTTCCTGCTCTTCGGAGCGGGTGGCTGCGCGGGCAGACCCGGTGCGGGTGCGCCGGGCTGGGCCGGGTGCGCCGGGTAGTGCGGGCCGTGCTGGTGGGGTCCGGTCTGACCGGCGGGGTGATTCTGCGGTGTCGTCATGGGAGCTCCTTGAGTGAGTGGTGTGTCTCGGACGGTGATCACTGTGCCTCGCAGGTCCGACATCTTCGCACGAGGAATCGATAAGGTCCCTTATCGATATAGTCGTGTCAAGCGTTCGGAGGTCCTGTACGGTTCTGTCCGTGACTTCAGGAACGGGGCGAGCAGTACGTGCGGTGATGTCGATGCAGGACATCGCCGACGTCGCCCGGGTGCGCCGGCCGGTCGTGTCGATGTGGCGTACGCGGTACACAGACGGGCCGTTTCCCTTTCCGGATCCGGTCGCACCGGGCGATTCACGGTTCGACGCCGAGGAGGTGGCCCGCTGGTTCCGCGACACCGGCCGGGGCAACAATCCGGAGGCCGCCGACGACGTCGCTCTGCACACCTCGCTGCTGCACGACACTGTGCGGGCGACCGATGCCGCGTCCCTGCTGGCGCTTCTGAGTGCGCGAGCCGGCGGCCCGGCGGCCGACCTCGATCAGGGACAGGCCTTCGAGATCGCGGCCGGACTCGCGGACCAGCACCTGGCTTCGCTCGACGACGTGGAGAGTGCGCTCACCGACAGCCAGACCGTGGCCGCCGTCGACCGGCTGTCAGAGGCTGCCTACGGTCCGGTTCCGGTGATTCGGCGACTGGCCGAACTGGGGTGTGCGGCCGACCCCGCCGGTGAGGTCGAGTTGCTGACCGACGAGGGACTCCACATCGTCAATACCGTTGGTGCGGAACTGATCCGGAGCTCACCAGGACTTGTCGCTCCGGCCGGCCCCGGGGGCCTCGTGTTGCTCGACGGCGCTGTCGGGCTGCTCGACGAGCACGAGGCGACCGAGTTCGCGTGTGCGCCGAGTACTCGTGCACTCGCCTGGCAGCGCGCGCGGTGGCGGGCCCTGCTGGCGGGCGGGGCGTCGGTCCGGCAGGTGGTCGCCGGCGATCCGGTCCTGGCCGATGCGACGGTGCTCGCGCAATGGGCCTCGGCGGCCCGCACGGAGGCTGCCGAGTTCTTCGCGTGGATCGACGACATCGTCGTGAGCCTGGGGCCGGGCGGACGTGCGGTCGTGATCGGTCCGGCCGAGCTGCTGATCGACGACCTGTCCGGAGAGGAGCGTCAGCGCCGGGCCGAGGTGCTCGGCGGCGCCGACTACTTCGCGCCGCTGCGTTTCGCCGCGAGACTGCCGAAGGGGCTGGTGCGTTCGGCCGGTCGCCGTCAGCTGGCGGTCTGGGTGGTTGCGCCATCCGGGGACGAGCAGAAGGCCGCGACGGTGATCGCCGACCATTCCGCGCTGACCGGACAAGTGGAGGTGCAGGCGCTGGCCGCCGACGTGGCGGCGGCGGCCGCCGGCGAGCGGGAACGCCGCAGTCACACGTTTCTGCGAGGGACTGTGCGCGCCTCGCGTGTGGTGGTCCCGCAGCATCGGCTCCGGGTCTCGGTGACCGACGAGCGTGTGCTCGACGGCGGCGATCTGCTCGCGCAGGTCTGGGAGGCGTCGTCGCACACTCAAGCGCCGGTGCTGGAGGGGATCGGAATGGCGGCGGGCGCCGACCGCGGCGAGGACGGGGCGAGCGTCCCATGGCAGGTCGCGACGTCTGGGCGGGGACGTCCGGTGCAGCTGATCCCGGGTGTGCGCGTGCCCGCGGAGTCGATCGGCGCAGCCGTGAGCGGCAGCGTGACGGTGCTGGGCGAGTGCGAGCTCCGGAATCCTGGAACGATCGGTCGTCGAGGGGTCGACCGGCTCGCGCTGGAGCAGATCGCGCCCAACAGCACCTTCACCGAGCCAGGCGACGTCGTCTATCTGCGGACTGCTGATCCGGCGGCGATGGTCGACGATGTCGGCGGCCGGCTGGTGGTGACGCCTGCACGCATCGCCAGATGTCGTGACGTAGAGCTCGCCGGACGAAAGCTGTTGCCGCACATCGTTGCCGCCGACATCGCCGAGCAGCGGTCGGCGAACGTGGACGCGTGGCGGCTGCGCACCGTGCCGGCCGATCAGGCCGATGTCGTCGCGGAGGCACGCGAGCGGATCGAGGCCCGGCGCGGCGAGCTCCGCTCGGAGCTCGCCGCTCTCGACCAGCTTGAACGATCATTGACCCGCGGCATCACCCGTGGGTTGCTCAGAGCAGAATTCACTAGCGGGACAAGTGATCCCGAGGAGCAGAAGGAGAACGCCACGTGGCGAAGCCGATGACGCCGTCCACCCCGCAGGAACTCAAGGACACGCTCTGGAAGGCGGCCGACAAACTGCGCGGGTCGATGGACGCGTCCCAGTACAAGGACGTGGTCCTGGGTCTGGTGTTCCTGAAGTACGTCTCCGACGCGTTCGAGGAGCGTCGCGAGAAGTTGCGCGACGAGCTCGACGGCGAGTCCGAGGCGTACATCGCCGAAACGCTGGAAGACCCGGACGAGTACCGCGCCGAGGGCGTGTTCTGGGTCTCGCCGACCGCGCGGTGGAGTTTCATCGCCGCCAACGCGAAAGGCATCGCGGCGTCGGGCACCGACGACGCGCAGAGTGTGGGCAAGCTGATCGACGACGCGATGCGGCTGCTGGCCGACGAGAACGAGTCGCTGGGCGGAACGCTGCCGACGATCTACGGGCGGGACAACATCGACCAGCGCCGCCTCGGCGAGCTGGTCGACTTGATGAACTCGGTCCAGTTCGCCGGTGGGGGAGCGTCACGGGCGCGAGACCTGCTCGGGGAGGTGTACGAGTACTTCCTGGACAAGTTCGCCAAGGCCGAGGGCAAGCGCGGTGGGGAGTTCTATACGCCGCCGTCGGTGGTGCGGGTGCTGGTGGAGGTGCTGGAACCGCACGAGGGCCGTGTGTACGACCCGTGCTGCGGTTCTGGCGGCATGGTTGTGCAGACCGAGAAGTTCCTGGAGCGGCACGACGAGGATCCGACGCGGATCTCGGTGTTCGGCCAGGAACTGAACGAGCGCACCTGGAAGATGGCCAAGATGAACCTGGCGATCCACGGGATCGACACCCAGGGGCTCGGGTCGCGGTGGCAGGACACGTTCGCCCGGGACATCCATCCGGGCGTGCAGATGGACTACGTGCTCGCGAATCCGCCGTTCAACATCAAGGATTGGGCGCGGCGGGAGGACGACGACCGCTGGCGCTTCGGCGTGCCGCCCAAGCGCAACGCCAACTACGCGTGGATGCAGCACATCTGGTCGAAGCTGGCGCCCGGCGGCGAGGCCGGCGTGGTGATGGCGAACGGCACCATGACGTCCAACACGGGCGGCGAGGGGGAGATCCGCAAGAACATGGTCGTGGCGGACACGGTCAGCTGCATCGTCGCGCTGCCCGGCCAGTTGTTCCGCGGGACGCAGATCCCGGTGTGCGTCTGGTTCTTCGCCCGCTCCAAGGCCAGTGGGGCGGGTGGTTCGACGGACCGCTCGCGCCAGGTGCTGTTCATCGACGCCCGCGAGCTCGGGCACATGGTCGACCGCGTCGAGCGCAACCTCTCCGACGACGACATCGAGCTGATCGCGAACACCTACCGGACCTGGCGGGGTCGCGAGTCGGCGGTCGGGGAGTACGAGGACGTCCCCGGCTTCTGCAAGAGCGTCACCCTCGACGAGATCCGCGAAGCGGGCTTCGCATTGACCCCGGGCAGGTATGTGGGCGCCCCTCCCGCTCCGGAGGATTCCGAACCCATCGACGAGAAGATCGCCCGGTTGACCAAGGAACTCACTGCAGCGCTGGACGAGTCCGCGCGACTGGATGCTGTCGTTCGCGAGCAGCTGGGAAGGCTGTCGTGACGAAATTCGGTGATCTGCTTTCGTATCCGCTCCGCAGCGGCGTCACTGTGGCTGCTTCAGCCCGCGGGAGTGGTATTCGAATGGTAAACATGAGGGAGCTCTTTGCACACCGCCAGCTTGGTGACGTTGATATGGCCCGTGTCGAACTCGGCGACGTTGACGAGGAACGGTATCTGCTCCGCAGCGGCGACCTCCTCTTCGCTCGGCGCTCACTGACTGCTGAAGGAGCAGGTCAGTGTGCGATTGTTGCGAAAGTCCCGGAACCAACGACATGGGAGAGTTCGATTCTTCGCGCGCGAGTCGATACTGCGAAATCAGACCCAACCTTCCTCTATTACTACTTTCGTAGTCCACAGGGTCGCCGGCTGATGGCGACGATTGTCGAGCAGGTCGCAGCGGCTGGTATCCGATCGTCTGACCTCGGGCGACTTGATGTGCCTTGCCCCTCACTAGATCGGCAGTACCGAGTCGCTGAGGTGCTTGGTGCACTGGACGACAAGATCGCCGCGAACCGTTACGTTGCCGACAGATGCGACTTGCTCCGATCAGAACTGTGGCAGGGTGCGATTCTTGCCGGCGCGCGTTTAGAAGCGCTCAGCACGGTGGCACGGTTCGTAAACGGGAGGGCATTCACCAAGGACGCAACCGGCACTGGGCGCGTCGTGGTTCGAATCGCTGAACTCAACTCTGGGATCGGCTCGTCGACCGTGTACAACGATATCGAGGTTGCAGATGACAACACAGTTCGGCCAGGAGACCTCTTGATGGCTTGGTCTGGTTCATTGGTAACACGACGTTGGTTCCGTGATGAGGCGATCGTCAATCAGCACATTTTCAAGGTCATCTCAGATCAGGGTTACCCGCACTGGGCGGTTGCCTGTGCGGTGGAATCGCAGATGCCGTACTTCAGGTCACTCGCTGCAGACAAGGCTACGACGATGGGTCACATACAGCGTCACCACCTCGACGACCCGGTAGCATGGCCCGAGACTATTAATGCAGAATTGAACGCGCTCGGTGAAATGCTGTGGCAGCGAGCGCTCGCGGCGGAGACGGAGTCAGAGCGTCTTGCTCGCACCCGCGACGAACTCCTCCCACTTCTCATGGACGGCCGGATCTCGGTGCGCCAGGCCGCGGATACCGCAGCTCGGGTCCTCTGAGCTGCCTCGACGACTCACTGTCGATTCGGTTCGGGGCAGGCTGTGATCTCCCGCGTCCGCGCAAGTTCGTCGCAGGCAGCACGGGCGGCCTGACCGCGGTGGTGCGGTCAGGATGCTCGGGTGAGGAGTCGGGCGAGGATCTTTTCGGCTCCCGAGGGTGGGTCGATCGGGGCGATCACCTGGATCGGGGACGGCCGGTATTGGACGATGATCGTCGGATTCGATCGATCGTCGTCGAAGTCCAGGTCCTGGTCTTGCTCCTCGGGTGGCCCGAGATCCTCGGGTGGTGCGGGGTCGCCGAGTGGCCCGGTGTCAGGCGACCCAGTGTCCGTGCACGATCCGGAATGGACGGGCAGTCTGGTGTTCGCCCGGTGGCCCGGTCGCGTCCGGTGCAGCGATTACTTCACGCAATGCGCTGACGTCGGGCATTCGTGTGTTGCCGCGCGGTCCGTCGGTGTCTTCGCGTGAGTCGGTCGTGTCGGGTGGTCCGGTGTCGGCGGTCGGTTCACCTGCTGCTGGGACACGGGCGGGGTCGGGTGCGAGGCGTTCGGGGTGGAACATGATGTTGCTCTGCCATGGGGTGCCGCGCCCGACGGGCCGCCACCCGACGTGTCCGGCGTCGGGACCGAAGGTGAGGACCGTCGATTCCCAATGCCCAGGGGTGGTGCCGTTCATCCGGTTGTGCCGTCCGCATGCCCCACCCAAGCGGTCGATATCGGTCTGGCCGTCGTCGGTCCAGTCGGGCATGTGGTGGGCTTGGGTGCGGATGAACGGGACGGTGCAGCCCGGTGCGGTGCAGCCCCGGTCGCGGGCGAACAACGCCAACCGTTGCGCCGCCGTCGCGAACCGGCTGGCCCGCCCCAAATACAGGACCTGTCCGGTGGCCTTGGAGAACACCGCCAGATACGGAACGGTGTCGGCGGCGAACTGCACCAGATCAGACACCGGCATGCGGGTGCCGGTCGCCGTCCAGGCGATCCCGGCTTGCCGCGCCAAATCCTCATCGGTGACGGTGACTACGACTTGTGAGGGGATTCGGGTGGGTGCGGGTTGTCCGGCCAGTGCGAGGGCCCAGTCGCAGAGGGCTTCGAGGGCGTCGTGCTGACGCTGCCCGAGTGTGCGGGTGTCCCGCTCTGCTGCGGCCGCGAGTACGGCGGGGTCGAGGCCGGGTTGGTCGGCGGCCCCGCGTGGGGAGTCGGGGTCGTCGGGGTTGTTCATCCCGGTGGTGGCCCATTGGTGCAGGAGTACTTCGAGTTTGGCGCGCAGCACCGGGGTCAGGAGAGCGCGGACTTTGCTCATCAACTGCCTATTCTGCGGCTGCAGGTTCAGGGTGCGGCGGCGTTTCCGATCAGTGTCGTCGGCCAGGGTGCCGTCGGGGTCGAGCCAGGCCAGGATCCGGTTGCCGACCACGGTGACTGCGGCAGGGTCCAGGCGGCGGGCGGCGTCGGCGAGCATGGCTTCGGCTTTGACCCGCTGGTCATGGGTGACCGCGGAGGGGAGTTTGTCCATGATCTCGGTGACGGCGGCGACGTGGGCGCCGCCGGCGTCCCCGTCGGCGACCGCCGCCGCGGTCGCCGTCAGACGGGGTTCGAGGCGTTCACCGGTCAGGGCACCCATCGCACCGATCCCTTCGGCGGTGACTCGGCGTCGGCGGGCCTCACCCACACCCAGGCGGGCGCCGTGGGCATACAGCTGGTGGGTCGAGATGTGCCCGGCACGCCGGTACACGCCCCGATCAGAGATTTCGACGTACAGGGCGGCGTCGAACACTTCGGCCCGGCGGTGGGTCTGTTCCCGGGCATCGAGCAGACCGAGCAGACCGTTGTCGGATTCGGCGGCCAACAACCTGGTCGCCTCGGCGCTCAAGCGTTTCTCGGCGGCGGTCTGCACCGCCAGCAACTCTGCGGGCGACAGGCCGGCGATCAGCGTGTCGGGGTCGAAACCAGCGGTGTCGAGACGTGCGGTGCTGGGCGCGCTCCGGGCGGCGTCGTCGTTGTACGAGATGCCGTTGACGGTCACGGTGTTCACCTCCCCCGAAGTGCTGTTCCCGCTGGTAGAACCGGTAATTCCGGTTCTTCTCTACCTTCTGAAATCCACTCTACGACGGGGGTACGACATGGATGGTCCGCCTCTACGGCTACGCCGGATCGGGCGCCGAGTCCCAGCTTCCCGGGAACAAGCTTCGCCACAGACTGGTCAACCTCGGCAGCACGTCTGCGCGAGTCTTACCGCCCTCCTGACTCCAGATGACCAGATACAAGGTGGCGAGCGAACCCTCGTCGGCGGTTCGCCAGATCGGATGTTCCGGTGGCAGACCCGAAAGCCATCGCACCGCGAGGAAGTGCTCACCGGCGCGATACAGCTCGCGGGCGACCATCCATGCGTCGCGCTCGAAAGGGTGGTGCCGCGGTTGCGGAGGACGATCATGCGGCCGAGGGCCTCGTCGATCAGACTGAGCTTGTTCGGAATGTTCCACTTCGTCAGGTGGTCGTTCTGGGACGGGAACACGACCGGCGGCCCATTCGGAGCGAGGTCGTCCTTCACATACATCACCGAGATCCCGAACGCCGGCCCGGCGGCCGCGCGAAGGTGTCCAGACCGCTGGGGTGACATTCGGTCGAGGGGAAGTGCGTCGACGATCGCCCCGCGGCGACTGAAACTCTGCGGCGGCCGGGAAACGGGAGCAGCCGGGAACTGTGCTGCTGGAGTCGTGATCCGGTAGCGGTGTGTCCAGCGTGATGGTCAGGCGCTTCCGGAACCCGGGGTCGCGCCAGAGCCGACGGGCGATATGCGGGACATCCGGTAGAGAGTCGGACGCGCCCGCGATCGCGTCGACGCCGGTCATGGTTTGCTCGAGAATCCGCACTCATGAAGCAGCCCGTCGCGGACGGCGCTCACATCGGTGGTACCGGGCGTGTATCGATCACACCGGCGAGGCTACGGCGATCGGTGCCCTCGCTGCGGCAGCAGCGGAGGAGCGACACGAGAACCGGTCCTATCAACAGGTGCACGTGCTGTCCGGTGCTCGCCGGGCATGATTGCGGCAACGAGTGATCGGTATCCGATCGCCGCGGGAGCAACGCATCAGGAGGGTCCGCCGATGGCCGGGGTCATGAACGAAGCCGACTGGGAGCAGTGGACGCTCGACCAGCTCGCCGGCCTGGACTGGCAGTACCGCGCGGGCAGAGACGTCGCACCGGGCAGCGGAGAACGTGAGTCCTGGCGGGACATCGTCCTGCTCGGCACTCTCCGTCAGGCACTGGAGAACCTGAACCCCGAGGTGCCGATCGGATATCTCGAGCAGGCGATGGCCGAGGTGGTCTCGCCGCGTTCGCAGGATGCGATCACCGAGAACTTCCGCATCCACGACATCCTCGTCAACGGCTATCGCGGGATCACCTACACCGACCACGAGGGCCGCGAGGTGACCCCGACCATCCGGTTCGTCGCCGGCGACCCGGTGCGGAACAAGTACCACGCCGTCAGTCAGGTGACCGTCCGCAGCCGTGAGCACGAACGCCGGTTCGACGTCGTGCTCTACCTCAACGGCCTGCCGGTCTCGATCATCGAGCTCAAGCAGGCGGGATCGCTCCGAGCCACCAGCGAGGTGGCGTACAACCAGCTGCAGACCTACCTGCGCGAGCTCCCGATGGCCTTCCGCTTCGCGAACCTGGTGGTCGCGAGCGACGGCGTCACCGCCCGCTACGGAACCCCCTTCACGCCGTGGAATCATTTCGCGCCGTGGAACGTCGACGACGACGGTGCCGCCGTGGAACCCGGCACACCGGGCGACGACGGCGAGCCCGCCTTCGGCCTCGACCTCCTGTTGCCGGGCGTCTACAACGTCGAGAGGTTCGGTCAGTTGCTGCGCGACTTCACCGCGTACGACGAGTCCGACTCGGGACTGAAGATGCGTCTGGCCAAGCCGCACCAGTACTTCGCCGTCACCAAGGCGGTCGCGAGCACCGTCGTGGCCGTCGATTCCGACGGCCGCGCGGGCGTCGTCTGGCACACGCAGGGCTCGGGCAAGTCGATGGAGATGGAGCTGTACACCGCGAAGGTGATGCGCCACCCGCGGCTGGCGAACCCCACCGTCGTCGTGCTCACCGACCGCACCGAGCTCGACTCGCAGCTGTTCGACGGCTTCAAGGCGTCGACGCTCCTTCCAGAACAGCCGAAGCAGGTCGGCAGCCGGGAGGAGTTGCGCACCGAGCTCGCTCAACGTCGTAGCGGTGGAATCTATTTCACGACGTTGCAGAAGTTCGGACTGACCAAGGCGGAACGGAACGCGGGGGCCGATCATCCTCTCCTGTCCGACCGCCGCAACGTCATCGTCATCGCTGACGAAGCGCACCGTAGTCACTATGACGACATCGACGGGTACGCGCGTCATCTCCGCGACGCGCTCCCGCACGCCACCCTGATCGCCTTCACCGGCACGCCGATCCGGGAGGCCGAGCGCGACACCCGCAAGGTGTTCGGCGACGACATCGACGTCTACGACCTGCACCGCGCCGTCGCCGACGGCGCGACCGTCCCCGTCCTGTTCGAGCAGCGCATGATCGACCTCGAGCGCGTGCCCGACCTGACCGACGAGGAGATCGACGACGCCGCCGAGGAACTGACCGGCAGCCTCGACGAGGCTGACAAGGAGCGGATCCAGCGCGGTGTGGCGGTGCTCGACACCGTGTACGGCGCACCGCAGCGACTCGAGGAGCTGGCCCGAGACCTGGTGACGCACTGGGGAGTTCGCAGCGAGGTGATGGTCCCCTTCATCGGCGGACCGGGCAAGGCGATGGTCGTCTGCGCCACTCGGTCGATCGCGGCGCGCCTGTACGAAGAGATCGTCACGCTGCGGCCGGACTGGCACGACGACGCCGACGACAAGGGCAAGATCAAAGTCGTGTACACCGCGGCCCCGGGGGATCCCGCGGAGATCACCAAGCATCTCCGGAGGCCGAGTGCGATCGCGGCGGTGAAGCAGCGCATGAAGGACCCCGACGACGACCTCGAGATGGTGATCGTCAAGGACATGATGCTCACCGGGTTCGACGCTCCCGCGCTGCACACCTTGTACGTCGACCGGCCGCTCAAGGGCGCCCTGCTGATGCAGACGCTGGCGCGGGTGAACCGCACGTATCGCGGTAAACAAGACGGCCTGCTCGTCGCCTACTCGCCGCTCACCGAGAACCTGACCAAGGCGCTGCGCGAGTTCACGCGGGACGTCGACGCCGACGGCGAGCGGCTGGTCGGCCGTGACGTCGCCGAAGCGACCGTGCTACTCCTGGAGTACCTGGCGAAGATCCGGGAGATCGTCGGCGACGACTGGCGGGCGACGGTCCGCGCGGACAAGGCCGCGGGCTATCGGAAGGCGGCCGCTCAGGTGACCAGCATGCTGCGCGCACCGTCGACCCCGGGCAATTCCGTTCCCGACGATCCGGACGCACGACCTCTCGCCGACCGGTTCCGGGAGCTGACCGCGAAGCTGGCCCGGACCTGGGCGCTGGCAGCCGGGGGCGCGGAGAACCTGGACCTGGAACGGGTGCGCCCCGAAGTGCGCTTCTACGAGGAGGTGCGCACCTGGCTCGCCAAGGTGGACGCCCAGGCGCGGCTCAGCCGGGGTGAGCCGATCCCGGACGACATCCGGCGGCAGCTCGCCGGGATCGTCGTCGATTCGGCGCGCAGCGACGGCGTCGTCGACATCTATCGGGAGGCCGGACTCGAACTGCCGGACCTGCAGTATCTGACGCCCGAGTGGGTGCGGGACGCGCAATCCGAGTCGAAGGTGCACCTGGCGATCGAGGCGCTCAAGGCGAGTCTGCAGGACGAAGTGCGCAGGTCCACGGCGACCAATCAGGTCCGGAGCAAGCAGTTCTCGCAGCGGATCAACGACCTGATGATCAAGTACACCAACCAGCAGCTGACGGCTGCCGAAGTGCTCGCCGCGATGGCCGAGCTGGCCAGAGACGCCGTCGCGGAATCGAACAGGGGAGCCACCTTCGATCCGCCGCTGTCCGACGACGAGCTCGCGTTCTACGACGTGGTCCACCAGAACGAGGCCGCCGTCGACGTGATGGGCGACGACGTGCTGGCCCAGATCGCGCGGGATCTGGTGGCGACGATGCGCCGCGACACCCGCGTGGACTGGACGGTCCGCGAAGACGTTCGCGCCAAGCTCCGGACGTCCATCAAGCGGCTGCTGCGCAAGTACGGCTATCCGCCGGACCAGCAGCCCGCGGCTATCGCCGAGGTGATGAGCCAGATGGAGTCGATGGCACCCCGCTTCGCGTCCGCCGACTGACGAATCGCGGTTCTTCCGGCTGCCGTGCTGCCGGGTTCGCTTCCGGCTGCTGGATTCGACTCGTGCTGCCGGAGTATCGCGGCAGCATGAACCGAGTGCGGCAGCACGAACAGAATGCGGCAGCCTGAAGACTGCCGCCGGGAATAAACGGACCACGGCCCGGTTATATGGGACATGAAGAAGATCGGATTCCTCTCGTTCGGACACTGGTCGGCCGGAGCCGGGTCGCAGACGCGCAGTGCGTCGGACGTGCTGCACCAGTCGATCGATCTCGCCGTGGCCGCCGAAGAACTCGGCGCCGACGGCGCCTACTTCCGCGTGCACCACTTCGCGCGCCAATTGGGCTCGCCGTTCCCGCTGTTGGCGGCGGTCGGCGCCAAGACCTCGACCATCGAGATCGGGACCGGGGTGATCGACATGCGTTACGTCAACCCCTTCGGCTTCGTCGAGGACGCCGGCGCCGCCGACCTCATCGCCGACGGCCGGCTCCAGCTCGGCATCTCCCGGGGCTCACCCGAGCAGGTGATCGACGGCTGGCGCTACTTCGGCTTCGCGCCGGATGAGGGGGAGACGGACGCCGATATGGCACGCCGGCACACCGCGCTGACCCTGGAACTGCTCAAGGGCGAAGGCTTCGCCCAGCCGAATCCGCAACCGATGTTCCCGAACCCACCCGGTCTCCTGCGCCTGGAGCCGCACTCCGAGGGCCTGCGCGACCGCATCTGGTGGGGCTCGGGCACCCGCGCGACCGCGGAATGGACTGCGCGTCAGGGCATGAACCTGATGAGTTCGACTCTTCTGACCGAAGACACCGGAGTGCCCTTCCACCGGCTACAGGCAGAGCAGATCCACCTGTTCAGGGAGGAATGGGCCCGCCACGACTGGGGCCGCGAACCTCGAGTCTCGGTGAGCCGCAGTATCTTCGCGCTCGTCGACGAGCGAGACCACGCCTACTTCGGCATGCGCGGCCGAGACGCGGGAGACCAGGTCGGCATCATCGACGGAACGACGGCCCGGTTCGGGAAGTCGTACGCAGCCGAGCCGGACGAGCTGATCGAGCAACTCCGTGAGGACGAGGCGATCGCCGCGGCGGACACGCTGCTGCTGACCGTCCCGAACCAGCTCGGCGTCGAGTACAACGCGCACGTCCTGGAGTCGATCCTGACCCACGTCGCGCCCGCGCTCGGCTGGCGCTGAGGGCTCCGCGGGGTCCTCGTCCGAGACCACGGTCAGGCCACTTGCCGGTCGAGGGCCGCGATGTCGGTCAGCAGTCCGGAGGGGTCGATGACCATCCGGACCCGGCCGACGTGCCGGGGTGCGCGCCCCACGACCTCGGCGATCTGCTCCGGACACGCCGGATCGGCGCGGACGGGCCAGACCTGCCCGCCGTGCCGTGCGTCGAGGAAGGCGGCGATCTCGGGCATCGGCAGCCCGACCACGACGACGCCGAGACCGCAGGCCAGGCTCTGGTCGACGACCGCCGCGCTTCGGCGGCTTCCGTCGGCGACGATGAGCACGGCGTCGCGCGGACGGTGCGGTCCGGCCGGGCGATCGGCAGGTGCGGCGGGTCGCCGCTGCGATGAGGTCACGCCGCCATTCCAGTCCTCGACGCTGTGACGACGATGTGGCCGGACTGTCAACACGCTGGCAGCAGCCGTTGCCGCGTCCGGTTCGAGGTCCGGTCGGCGTCCGGGTGTCAGGCTCGACGGCGGGACCGCGGACTGCGCTCCGACCGTCAGCGCGGCCGCACCACGCCGTGGTCGAATGCGAAGACCACGGCCGCCGCCCGGTCGCGGACCCCGAGCGCCCGGAAGATGCCGCCGACGTGGCTCTTCACGGTGACCACCGAGATGTACAGCTCGGCGGCGATCTCCTCGTTGCTCATGCCGCGTCCGATGAGTTCGAGGACGGTGAGTTCACGTGCGGTGAGCCGATTCAGCGCGCCGTCGTCGGGGTCGCGAGGAGCCTGCCTCGCCGCCCGGTACGTCTCGAGGACCCGTCCGGTCACCGCCGGATCCAGCACGGCGCCTCCGCCGGCGACCAGCCGGACCGCGCGAATCAACTCCTCGGCCGGAGAGTCCTTGAGCACGAACCCCGCTGCGCCCGCGCGCAACGCCTCCGACAGCAGTTCCTCGTCCTGAAAGGTGGTGAGCACCAGGACCGGAGGTCCGGGACGCTCGCCGTCGGACGCCCGGAGCCGCCGCGTGGCCTCCATCCCGCTGACCCGCTTCATCCGGAGGTCCATCACGACGACGTCCGGTGCGCGGGAAGCGACGGCGGTGAGCACGTCGTCGCCGTCGGCGCATTCGGCGACGATCTCGAAGCCGTCGCCGCGCCGCAGGATCCGGCGCAGGCCTGCGCGCACCAGTTCCTGATCGTCCACCAGGAGCACCCGGATCGGCTGGTCGTTCACGTGCCGGCCACTCCTGGCTCCCGCACGGGATTTGCCGGACCGCGGAGCAGGCAGCCGGCGGCCGCCTCGTCCGCGGCCGGGAAGAGAGTCTCGTCCACGCCCGGGAAGTAGGCCTCGACGAACCACTGCCCCTCGGCATGCCGGGTGGAGAGGACCCCCCCGCAGGTCTCGACCCTCGACGCCATGCCTTTGAGGCCGAAGCCGACCTGCGCACCACGAACCGTCCGGCAGAACGCCCGAAGCACCGGAACGTGACGATGATCCCGGAGAACGGGGGCATCGCCGTGGCGGACGCAGTCCGCAGCTGACCGACGGCCGCGCCGGCCACCAAGAGCTCGGCCTGCGTCAGGCCTGCCGGTCGGGCCCGGTGTCTCCGGAATGCCGGCGGCCAGCGGGGCCGGTGGCATCCAGCGGGTTGTCGAACTCGACCGAGATGGTCTCGAACCCCTTGTTGCGCTGTGCCTTCGCCAGCCCCTCGTAGGTGCGCTCGTCGCCCGGAGTGAGGACGACGTCGTCGGTGAACTCGGTGAGCAGCGAACGCGGATACAACTCGTCTACGCGGACCGCGTTGATCTCCAAGCTGAACACCAGAAGCACGGCGGCCAGATAGAGGAAGGCGATGAGGCCGAGCACCGTGGCGAAGACGCCGGTGACGGCACTCGCCCGCGCGATGACGTGTTCGACGTAGACGCGGCCGAAGTGCTGAAGGGCCTGCCAACCGACGGCGGCCACGACGGCGCCGGGCAGCACGTCCGAGACGCTGACCGACCGCGCGGTGCCGAACCGGAATGCGAACACGAACACGCCGAGGGTGAGGGCGGTGGTTCCGGCGACGGTGAACAGGGTGGCCGCCCAGCCGAGGTGGATGCGTGCGGCGAAGGTCCCGAGCACCACCAGGCCGATCATGGCGACTCCGACGGTGATCAGCAGGACGAATCCACGGACTCGCACCAGAATCGGATTCGGCCGGCTGTTGCGGGGGACCGCCCACACCTGATTCATCGCGTTCTGCGAGGCGACTGACACTCCGAGCCCGCCGTAGATTGCGCCCGCCAGTCCGATGCCCACGGCGAGGATGCCGCCGCTGAGGCCCGCGGGATCGCCGAGCTGATCGCCGACGACCGGGATCTGGTTGAGCACCGAGTCGACGATCTGGTCGCGCAGACCCTCCCGATGCTCCAGCACGATCCCGAGCACCGTCGTGAACACGAGCAGCAGCGGGAACAGGGAGACGAAGCCGTAGTACGCGATCAGGGCGGCGAGGTAGCCGCCCTGGTCGTCGAAGTACTTGTACAGGACCGCGAGCGGAAAGCCCGTCTTCGGATGCCGCAACGAGAACGCGTCGACACGAGCGGCGAACGACACCGGATGCTTCCCGCTTCAGTCCAGCAGATCGGCGTGATGGCGTTGGGCCACGTCGGGGTGCGCGCGCAGCCGGGCCTTGAGGATGTTGTCGCCGAACGTCCCCGAGATCGGGTTGTCGGGGTCCTCGGTGACCCCGGGCGCCTCGGCGGCGAACTCCGGCGGCAGGCTGATCCGCGGCATAGTCGACGAGAGCGCCGGATTGAAGAAGAACGGCACGGACAGCCGCTCCGTGCCGGCGGGCGGCGACACCACCCGGTGCATGGTGGCCTTCAGGTAGCCGTCGGTCGCGTACTCCATAAGCTCGCCGATGTTCACGACGAAGGCGTCGTCGACCGGGGGAGCGTCGATCCAGCCGTCTCCGTACTGCACCTGCAGTCCGCCCTTGTCGGGTTCGACGAGCAGGAGGGTGAGCACTCCCGGATCCTTGTGCGCGCCGACACCCTGCTGATCGTCTCCTTCGTCGCGGCCGGGATAGCGCACCAGTTTGATCAGTGTCGACGGCCGATCGGCGAACGCATCGTCGAACACACCGGCCGGGGCGCCGAGGCTGAGCGCCCACTCCCGCATCAGCAGCAGACCCAGGTCGCTGCAGCGGCGCTGCCAGTCCAGGATCACCTCCCGGAAGTCCGGGAGGGTGAGCGGCCACAGGTTCGGGCCGTCCAGGCGGAGATAGGCGGGGTCGTCGTCGGTGCCGCTCCCGGCGCCCAGCGGCGGGTACTCGGCGGCCACATCGATCTGCTCGCGCCAGTCGATCGAGCCCTGCGTGTACTCGCCGCCGAAGCGCGTGTAGCCGCGGAACTGCGGGCTGGCGAGCATCTCGACGGTGAACTTGTCCAGCTCCGGCAGAGCGAAGAATTCGCGGGCGGTGTCGAACAGCCGCTCGCGCACGGACCGGTCGACTCCGTGTCCGACGAGGTAGAAGAATCCGACCTCGTGGGTCGCCGCGCGCAGGGCGTCCCCGAAGGCGGCACGGTCGGCGTCGTCGCCGGCGAGCAGCGACATGTCCACGATCGGCAGTTCGGTCAGGGTCCGGGTCATCAGGGTTCCTCGTCGGGGTCGTCGTCCCTCACCTTAGCCACCTCTCAGGGCAGGAACGTGGAGGCGGCCTCGGCCAGCTCGAGGAGCGGCTGCGGGAAGAAGCCGAGCAGCGCGGTCAGCGTCGCGCACACCCCGATCGGGACGGTGGTGAGCGCGCTCGGCGTGAGCACGTCGGGAGCATCGGCGGGTGAGGGGGCGAAGAACATCGACACGATCACCCGCACGTAGAAGTAGGCCGCCACCGCGCTG
This sequence comes from Gordonia iterans, assembly GCF_002993285.1. Classification (NCBI taxonomy): domain Bacteria; kingdom Bacillati; phylum Actinomycetota; class Actinomycetes; order Mycobacteriales; family Gordoniaceae; genus Gordonia; species Gordonia iterans. The sequence goes on from NZ_CP027433.1 coordinate 1,812,905, forward strand.
CAGAGCACGCCGACGATCACCAGCGCCCATGCGCCGTCGCCCCCGGCCGCGGCGAAGACGACGAACTTTCCGATGAAACCACTGGTCAACGGGATTCCGGCGAACGAGAGCAAGAACAGCGACATCAGCAGCCCGACCAAGGGCCGACGACGACCCAGCCCCGCCCACGCCGACAGCGACGCCTGTTCGCGGCCGGTCTCGTCACGCACCACCGCGAGCAGCGCGAACCCGCCGAACGAGGCGACCGCGTACGCCGCGATATAGAAGAGCGTGCTCCCGGCGCCCGCGGCACCGAGGGTGACGGCGCCGACGAGGGCGAAGCCGACGTGACTCACCGACGAGTAGGCCAGCATGCGCTTGACGTCGGTCTGGGTGACGGCCATGAACGTCGCGATCACCATGGTGGCGATCGCGACGGCCCACATCGGGATCCGCCAATCCGGCTCTAGCGGCGCGAAGCCCACGTGCAGCACGCGGAGCAGGCCGCCGAACGCCGCCACCTTGGTGGCCGAGGCCATCAGTGCGGTGACCGGAGTCGGCGCACCCTGATAGACGTCCGGCACCCACGACCCGAACGGCACCGCTCCGACCTTGAACAGCAGGCCGACCGTCACCAGCACCGTCGCGATCAGCGCCAGCGTCCGGTCGGCCGAGCCGTGGGTGAGCGCCAGCCCGATGGTCTCCAGCGAGAGGGATCCGGTGGCGCCGTAGGCGAAAGCCGCGCCGAACAGGAAGATCGCCGAGGCGAACGCGCCGAGCAGGAAGTACTTGAGGGAGGCCTCCTGGGAGAGCAGACGACGCCGTCGGGCGAGGCCGCACAGCAGATAGAGCGGGAGGGAGAGCACCTCGAGCGCGATGAACATCGTGAGCAGGTCGCCGCACGCGCCGAACAGCATCATCCCGCCGACCGCGAACAGCGTCAGCGGGAACACCTCGGTGGTGATCGCGAACCGGGCGGCCAGCAACTCGTCCGGGGAGCCGGGCGCGGTGGCGGCCGCGGGGGTGAACGCGTCGGCGGGCAGGTCGTCGTCGACGATCCGCCCGCCGCTGTCGGCGGCCACCCGTCGGCCGGCAGCGGTCTGCACCTCGGTCGGCGCCCAGACACGGTCGAGGCGGCGTTCGCCCATGAAGGCGACCGCGGCGATCGAGACGAGCAGTACCGCGCCCTGCAGGAACAGTGCGGGCCCGTCGACCACCACGGCGCCGGACATGGTCGACTGCGCGGCGCGGTCGCCGGCGGCGATCACCGCGACCAGGACGAACGCGACGGCCAGCGTGATCAGCGCCAGGGCGAGCTGGATCCGGTACCGCAGCCGGGACACCGCGGCCGCCGAAGCGCCGCTGACTCCCGGCGCGACCACCAGCGCCGCCTCGACCAGCACGCTCACCACCGCCATCCCGAACACGACGAGCATGGGGGAGAGCAGCGAGTACGCGATCTCGGGCGCCTCGATCGCCAGGGTCATCGTTCACCTCCGGCCACGGAGGGCGGGTCGGTCCGGCCGATCGTCGTCATGGTGTGGCCCACCGCCGGGTCGACGAAGTTCAGGATCACACCGGGGAAGAAGCCGAGCACCAGCAGCGCGGCGATCAGCGGGGCGACGACGACCCGCTGTCGGAGGTTCAGGTCGCGGACGGCGACCTCGGGTTCGCGGACCGGACCGCCGAACATGCGCTGGTAGGTCCACAGGATGTACAGCGCCGACGCCACCAGGGCGAGTGCGGCCAGCACCGCCGCCGCGGGGTACCGGACATAGGTGCCGATCAGCACCAGGAACTCGCTGACGAACGGTGCCAGACCCGGCAGCGACAACGTCGCCAGCCCGGCGACCAGGAAGGTGCCCGCCAGCACGGGAGCGACCTTCTGCAGTCCGCCGTAGTCGGCGATTATCCGGCTGCCGCGCTGGCTCACCAGGAACCCGGCCACCAGGAACAGTGCCGCCGTCGAGATTCCGTGATTGACCATGTACAGCGTCGACCCGGCCAGCCCCTGACTCGTCATGGCGAACACACCGAGGACGATGAATCCGAAGTGCGAGATCGAGGTGTAGGCGATGAGCCGCATCACGTCGGTCTGGCCGATCGCCAGGATCGCGCCGTAGAGGATCGACACCACGGCCAGCGCGGACACGAACGGTGCGAAGCGCTCCGCGGACTCCGGGAACAGACCGAGGCAGAAGCGCAGCATGGCGAAGGTGCCCACTTTGTCCATCACGGCCATCATCATCACCGCGGCGGAGGGGGTGGCCGCGACGGCGGCGTCGGGCAGCCAGCTGTGCAGCGGCCACAGCGGGGCCTTGACGGCGAAGGCGACCAGGAAGCCGAGGAACAGCAGATTCATGGTGGTCGCCGACGCGTCCAGCTCGCCGCGCTGCGCCGCGGCGCTGATGTCGGTCAGCGAGAACGTGCCCGGTCCGGTCCGCGCGGTCACCACGTACAGGCCGATGACCGCGGCCAGCATGATCAGGCCGCCGAACAGGTTGTACAGCAGGAACTTCACCGCGGCCCGGGAGGCGTTGGTCCCGTAGCCGCCGATCAGGAAGTACATCGGGATCAGCATGGCCTCGAAGACGAGGTAAAACAGCAGCACGTCGGTGGCGACGAAGCTGATCAGCACCATCGCCTCGATCGCCAGCAGCAGAGCTGCGTAGGCGTGCACGGCGCGCGGCGCGCCGTCGCCGCGGCGCGCATCGGCGTCGCGCCAGCCGGCCAGCAGCAGCACGGGGGTCAGACAGGCGGTGAGCAGGATCAGCGCCAGCCCGATGCCGTCGAGCGCGAGCGAGTAGCGTGCGCCGATCGCCGGGATCCAGCTCACGTCCTCGACCAGCTGGAAGCGTTCGCCGCCTGACGCCGAGAACCGGGTCGCCACGACGATCGCCCAGACCGCGGTCACGACGGCCGCACCGAGGCCGAGGCGCTTCGCGGTCTCGGCGGCATGCGCGGGGAGCAGCACGAGCACGAGCGAGGCGATCGCGGGGATCACCCAGAGGACGGTCAGCCAGGGGATCGTCACAGCACGCTCACCACCCACGTGATCAGTCCGATCACCACGGTGCCGACCAGGATCGACGCGGCGTACGAGCGGACGTATCCGGTCTGCAGCCGGCGGGTCAGCACCGAGATCCGGTCGACCCCGGCTCCGACCTCGGCGGGGATGCGCGCCAGACCGTCGTCTTCGAGAACGACGGCCCCGCGCGTGAGCAGGCGGCCCGGTCGCTCGAAGAGCGCCTCGTTGACGGCGTCTCCGTACAGGTCTCTGCGGGCCGCCGCGGTCAGCGCGGAGACCTCGGGAGGTGCCGTGACCGGGACGGGTCGTCGTCCGTACATCGCCCACGCGACGGCGACACCGGCGACGACCACCGCCAGGACGATCACGGTCACCGCGGCCACCGACAGCGGGCTCTCATGGTGCACCGGCTCGCCGACGACGGGGGTCAGCCAGTGCTCCAGACGTCCACCGAGCGCCAGCAGCGCGCCCAGGCCCAGCGACCCGACGGCCAGCAGGATCATCGGGACCGTCATCGACCGCGGCGCCTCGTGCGGACGGGTCTCTACTCCGCTCGATCGCCGGGGGGACTCCCCGTCCGGGCCCGGTCGAGACCACCGGGGGGCGCCGAAGAAGGTCATCGCCATCACGCGGGTCATGTAGAACGCGGTGATCCCGGCGCCGAGGACCAGCACCGCGAACAGGATCGGACCGCGGGCCCCGCCGGCGGCGAGCGCCGTCTCGATGATGCCGTCCTTGGAGAAGAATCCGGAGAACGGGGGGATGCCGATCAGCGCCAGATAGCCGACGCCGAAGGTGACGAAGGTGATCGGCAGGAGGCGGGCCAGACCGCCGTAGCGGCGCATGTCGGTCTCGTCGTCCATCGCGTGCATCACCGACCCCGCTCCGAGGAACAACCCGGCCTTGAAGAATCCGTGCGTCAGCAGATGCATGATCGCGAACACGTAGCCGACCGGTCCGAGACCGGTCGCGACCACCATGTAGCCGATCTGGCTCATCGTCGACGCCGCCAGCGCCTTCTTGATGTCGTCCTTCGCGCAGCCGATGATCGCGCCGAACAGCACGGTCACCGCGCCGACCACCACCACGGCGGTTTGGGCGTGCGGGGCGAGGTCGTACAGCGGTGCGGATCGGGTGATCAGATAGACGCCCGCGGTCACCATGGTGGCCGCGTGGATGAGCGCCGACACCGGCGTCGGACCCTCCATCGCATCGAGCAGCCACGCCTGCAGCGGCACCTGCGCCGACTTGGCGCACGCAGCCAGCAACAGCAGCAGGCAGATCCAGGTGACCGTCGACTCGGCGGCGCCGCCGGCACCGGCGAACACCTCGGCGAAGCCGACGGAGCCGAAGGCGGCGAACATGACCATCAGTGCGACGGCGAACCCGACGTCGCCGACCCGGTTGATCACAAAGGCCTTCTTGGCCGCAGTGGCCGCCGAGGCCTTGTGCTGCCAGAACCCGATGAGCAGGTACGACGCGACGCCGACGCCCTCCCAGCCGAGGTAGACGCCGAGATAGCCGTCGGCCAGCACCAGGATCAGCATGGCGGCCAGGAACAGGTTGAGGTAGGCGAAGAAACGGCGCCGATCGGGATCGTCGGCCATGTAGCCGATCGAGTAGACGTGGATCAGCGTGCCGACGACGGTGATCAGCAGGACGAAGCACATCGACAACTGGTCGAGCCGGAGCGCGGCCTCGACGGAGAAGTCGCCGGCGCGGATCCAGGTCCAGCCGCCGGCGATCACCGTGCGTTCGGTTTCGGCGCGGCCCAGCATGGCGAGCCAACTGGCGATGCCCGCCACCGCGGACGCCGCCGCCAGGGCCGTCGCGAGCAGATGTCCCCACGCATCGGTCCGCCTGCCGCCGAGCAGCAGCACCAGAGCGCCGAGGGCGGGCAGCCCGGGCACCGCCCAGAGCAGATCGGCCCACAGTCCGGTCGTCATCGGCTCACCGCCTCAGCAGATCGGCATCGTCGACCGAGGCCGATCGGCGGGTGCGGAAGATGGTCATGATGATCGCGAGGCCGACCACCACTTCGGCGGCGGCGACCACCATCGTGAAGAAGGCGATCGCCTGCCCGTCCAGGCTCGAATGCATGCGGGCGAACGTGACGAAGGCCAGATTCGCCGCGTTCAGCATCAGTTCGACGCACATGAACACCACGAGCGCGTTGCGGCGCAGCAGGACACCGGACGCACCGATGGCGAAGAGGATCGCCGAGAGGTAGAGGTAGTTCGCCGGATTCACGCGCCGCCCCCGTCGCCGTCCAGTTCGCTCCTCGAGCCCTCCGGCTCGCTCCCCGAGCTTTTCGGTTCGCTCCTTGAGCCTCGGCCTTCGCTCCTTGACCTGTCGCCTTCGCTCCTTGTGCCTCCGCCTTCGCTCCTGGTGCCTCCGCCTTCGCTCCTTGTGCCTCCGCCTTCGCTCCTTGAGCCTCCGCCTTCGCTCCTTGTGCCTCCGCCTTCGCTCCTTGTGCCTCCGCCTTCGCTCCTTGAGCTTGTCGAAAGGTCCCGCGGGCTCAGCAGGGCGTTCACCGACTGCGCCGACGGAGTGCCGTCGGGCTCGAGCGCGGGCACATCCACGGCGTTGTTCCGCGCGAAGACCCCGGGTGGGGGAAGCGGGGTGGCGCGGCCGCCGTCGGCGAAGCGGCGGATCGAGAGTTCCCGCTGTCCGGGCTTGGGCGTCAGGCGCTGCCGGTGAGCCAGGATCATGGCGCCGAGCGTCGCGGTGATCAGCAGCGCTCCGGTGAGCTCGAATGCCCACAGATAGTCGACGAAGATCAGTTCGGCCAGCGCCCGGATCGACTGATCGCTCAGTTCCGGCGGGCCGGCGGTGCCGGTGGACACCAGGGAGGCGTGTCCGATCGCGGCGATCAGCAACACCGCGAACCCGGCGCCCAGGGCGGTGCCGAGCACCCGCTGTCCCCGGATGGTCTCCACCAGAGACTCCGAGGAGTCGACGCCGATCAGCATCAGCACGAACAGGAACAGCATCATCACCGCGCCGGTGTAGACGACGATCTGCACCACGCCGAGGAACAGTGCACCCTGCATCACGTAGAAGACGGCCAGGATGATCATGGTCATCGCCAGGAACACCGCCGAGTACACCGCCTTCGGCGATCCGATCACTCCGAGTGCGCCGAGCACGACGACGACGGCGAGCACCCAGAAGGTGACGGCTTCGCCGGTGCCGGTCCGGGCGGCTTCGGCGGCCAGGAGGGCGGCGCTCAAGGCGCCTCCCCGGGCTGTGGCCGCGCCGGCCGTGCGGAGACGTCACCGCGGTAGTAGTCCTCCGGCCGGGTCCCGGGCGCCATCGGGTGCGGTGGCGGAGTCATGTCGTCGTCGAGCGGGGCCAGGAGCTGGTCCTTCTCGTAGATCAGCCCGGCACGGCTGGGCCCGGCGAGTTCGTAGTCGTCGGTCATGGTCAGGGCCCGCGTCGGGCAGGCCTCGATGCACAGCCCGCAACCGATGCAGCGCAGATAGTTGATCTGGTAGACGCGTCCGTATCGCTCGCCGGGGGAGTAGCGCTCCTCCTCGGTGTTGGGCGCGCCCTCCACCAGGATCGCGTCCGCCGGGCACGCCCACGCGCACAGCTCGCACCCGATGCACTTCTCCAGGCCGTCGTCGTAGCGATTGAGCTGATGTCGGCCGTGGAAGCGGGCGGCGGGCGGCCGCTTCTCCTCCGGGTACTGCTCGGTGACCGGCTCGCGGAACATCGTGCCGAACGTCACGGCGAAGCCGGCGACGGGCTTGGGCAGCTCAGGCATCGGCGTTCTCCTTGGTCTGTGTGCCGGACGAGCTCAGTCGGGCCCCGGGCAGCACCTGGCCCGGGAGCGGGGGCACCGGGAAGCCGCCGGCCATCGGGTCGAACGGGGTGCCGGGGTCCGCGGGATCGGCAGGCGGAGCCGCCGGGGCGCCGACCACGGCCACCACGGCCCGGACCAGCAGCGCGGTGGCCGCGATGCCGACCGCGCCGAAGATCAGCCCCGACGTCCAGGCCGCCATGCCGCGGGTGGCCTGGACGATCACTCCGACCACCATCACCCAGGCCAGTGCGAACGGGATGAGGACCTTCCAGCCGAGCCTCATGAACTGGTCGTAGCGCAACCGGGGCAGGGTGGTGCGCAGCCAGATGAACACGAACAGGAAGCACCACATCTTCACGGTGAACCACACCAGCGGCACCCAGCCGGAGTTGGCGCCGGGGATCAGACTGATCGGCCAGGTGATCTGCCAGCCGCCGAGGAACAGGGTGGTGGCCAGCGCCGACACCGTCGCCATGTTGATGTACTCGGCGAGCATGAACATCGCGAACTTCAGCGACGAGTACTCGGTGTGGAAGCCGCCGACCAGTTCGCCCTCGGCCTCCGGCAGGTCGAACGGCGCGCGGTTGGTCTCGCCGACCATCGAGATCGCGTAGACGACGAACGACGGCAGCAGCACCAGGACATACCAGCGCCCGCCCTGCCCGGCGACGATCCCCGACGTCGACATGGTGGCCGCGAGCAAGAACACCGTCGCAAAGCTCAGCCCCATCGCGATCTCGTAGGAGATCACCTGGGCCGTCGAACGCAGCCCGCCGAGCAGCGGATAGGTCGACGACGACGCCCACCCGGCCAGCACGATCCCGTAGACGCCGATCGACGTGATCGCCAGGACGTAGAGCACGGCGACGGGCAGGTCGGTCAGCTGCAGCGGCGTCTGGTGGCCGAACACCGAGACCATCGGGCCCATCGGGATCACCGCGAACGCCATGATCGCCGGGACCACCGCGATCACCGGCGCCAGCAGGTAGATCGGCTTGTCCACGCCGGCCGGCGTCAGCCCCTCCTTGAGGGCCAGCTTGACGCCGTCGGCCAGACTCTGCAGCAGGCCCCCGGGGCCGAGTCGGTTCGGGCCGAGGCGGCGCTGCATCCGCGCCATCACCTTGCGTTCGGCCAGGATCGCCACCAGCACGGTGAGGACGAGGAAGCCGAACACGGCGACCGCCTTGACCAGCACCAGCCACCACGGGTCCCGGCCGAAATCGGCGAGGGTCGGGAACTCGCCGTGGGCGAGACTGTGCGCGACGCTCATCGGGCGCTCCGAACCGTCACCGGCTCGCCCGGCACGGTGGCCAGCGTCCGGTACACGTGCGAACCGGGCGAGTTCAGCGGCAGCCAGACGACGTCGTCGTGCATGTCGGTGATCACCAGCGGCAGGGTCAGCTCTCCCCGGTCGGTCGCGATGCTGACCGGGTCCTGGTCTCGGCAGCCGAGCCGCGCGGCGGTGGCGGGCGACAGGCGCACGACGCTGGGGCGCGCCGTTCCGGCCAGATGGGGTTCGCCGTCCTGAAGCCGGCCGGAGTCGAGCATCAACTTCCACGACGCGAGGGTCAGGACGAGTCCCGGGTGCGGCGGCGTTTCGACTCGGGCTCCTTCGTCGCCCGGCTCAACGAGCGGTGGGCCGGCCTTCGCTCGTTGAGCCGCGGGCGTTGGGTCGTCGTCGGGGGGAGTCTTGGTCTTCGCGCGTTGAGCCGAGGGGGAGGAGCGTGCGACGATCCCTCGTGTCGAAACGCCGTCCTGGAGAACCGCGCGCTCACCTGCCCACGGTCCGATCTCGCCGAACTCGCGGTGGATCGCTTCGGTGCTGTCGCAGTTCAGGTCGACGCCGAGCTCGGCGGCCAGGGCGTGCAGCACCCGGTGATCCGACAGCGGCTGCGGGCGGTCGGGCGGCGGCGGAAGGGCGGCGGCGAACGGGCGTGGGCGGCCCTCCCAGTCGACGAAGGCGCCGGCCTTCTCGGCGACCGCCGCGACCGGCAGCACCACGTCGGCGTAGTCGGTGACCGTCGACGGACGCTGCTCCAGGCTGACCACGAAGGCACGCTCGAGGGCGGCCGCGGCCGCGGCCGGATCGGGCAGGTCGTGCAGGTCGACGGCGCCGGTCAGCACCGCGCCGAGCGTTCCGTCGGTGAGCGCGTCGAGGATCTCGCTGGTGCTGCGCCCCGGATCGGTCGGGGGCATGACGCCCCACGTCTCCGCGAGGTCACGGCGGGCCTCAGCCGATCGGGCGGGCCGACCGGCCGGCAGCAGGTTCGGTGCGGCGCCGACGTCGAGCGCGCCGCGTTCGCCGGCCCGCCGGGGGACCCAGGCCAGGCGGGCGCCGGTGGCGGCGGCCGCCGCCGCGGCGGCGGTCAGCGCGCCCGGCGCTCCGGCCAGCCGCTCGCCGACCACGAGCACCGCGCCGGGTTCACCGAGCAGCTCGGTCACCGCGGGACCGGCCAGGAGCTCCGCCTCGCGCCCGGGCACACAGGAGAGCAGGTCCGCTGACAGCTTGGCCGCGCCCGGGCTGAGCCACGGCGCGATCGTCCTCACCCGCATTCCGTGCCGACGGACCGCCTTGCGCAGGCGCAGGAAGAGGACTCCGCACTCCTCTTCGGGTTCGAGTCCGGCGAGCACGACGACCGGGGCGTGCTCCAGGGCCGAGTAGGTCAGCCCGATCCCGGTGCCCGCCACATGTGCGGCCAGGAATGCGGACTCCTCGGCCGAGTGCTCACGGACGCGGGCGTCGACGTCGTTGGTACCCAGCACGGTGCGCGCGAACTTCCCGTAGGCGTACGCGTCTTCGACCGTGGCCCGGCCGCCGCACACCACGGCGGCGGGCGTCCCGGCGAGGCCGCGCGCGGCCGCGGCCAGTGCGTGCGGCCATGAGGCGGGCGCGAGGGCGCCGTCGTCGCCGCGGACGAGCGGGGTGGTCAGCCGGTCGCGTTGCTGCGCGTAGGCGAACGCCCAGCGGCCCTTGTCGCAGTTCCACTCCTCGTTGACCTCGGGATCGTCGCCGGCCAGGCGTCGCAGGACTTTCCCCCGGCGGTGGTCGGTCCGCTGCGCGCACCCGCCGGCGCAGTGCTCGCAGACGCTCGGCGACGAGACCAGGTCGAAGGGGCGCGCCCGGAACCGGTAGGCAGCACCGGTCAGCGCGCCGACGGGACAGATCTGCACGGTGTTGCCGGAGAAGTACGAATCGAACGGCTCGTCCTGATATGCCGAGACCTGTTGCAGGGCACCGCGTTCGGACAGCTCGATCAACGGGTCGCCGGCGATCTCGGTGGAGAAGCGGGTGCAGCGCGCACAGAGTACGCACCTTTCGCGGTCCAGGAGCACCTCGGCAGAGAGCGGCACCGGTTTGGTGAACGTGCGCTTGAGGCCGTCGAACCGGGACTCCGGCCGCCCGGCCGACACGGCCTGATTCTGCAGCGGGCACTCGCCGCCCTTGTCGCAGGTGGGGCAGTCCAGCGGATGGTTGATGAGCAGCAACTCCATCACGCCGCTCTGCGCCCTGGCCGCTTCGGCCGAGGTGTGCTGGGTGCGGACCACCATGCCCTCGCTCACCGCGACCGTGCACGAGGCCATCGGCTTGCGCTGCCCCTCGATCTCCACCAGACACTGGCGGCAGGCACCCGCCGGAGACAGCAGCGGGTGGTCGCAGAAGCGGGGGATCTCCACGCCGATCAGCTCGGCGGCGCGGATCACCAGGGTGCCCTTCGGGACCGAGACCTCGACGTCGTCGACGGTGAGGGTCACCAGGTCGTCCTCCGCCGATCGGGCGGAATCCAGGCTGCGGTCGCTGATGGTCATGATCTCGACTCCGCTCGATCAGCGGGGGGCTCCGGTCGATCGGCGTGAGCCTCGGCCTGCTCAGAGAAGACGGTGGAGCGGGACGGGTCGAACGGGCAGCCGCCGGGGTGACCGTCGTGTGGGAAGTGCGCGAGGTACTCGTCGCGGAAGTACTCGAGGGAGCTCATGATCGGGCTGCCGGCGGCGTCGCCGAGCGCGCAGAACGACTTGCCGACCACGCTGTCGGTGATGTCGGTCAGCGTCTCCAAATCGGCCTCGGTGGCTTCCCCGGACTCCAGCCGTCGCATCAGCTGCACCAGCCAGTAGGTGCCCTCGCGGCAGGGGGTGCACTTGCCGCAGGATTCGTGGGCGTAGAACTCGGTCCAACGGGTCACCGCACGGACCACGCAGGTGGTCTCGTCGAAGATCTGCAGCGCCTTGGTGCCGAGCATCGAACCGGCCTCGGCGACGCCCTCGTAGTCGAGCGGGACGTCGAGGTGTTCGGCGGTCAGGATCGGGGTGGACGATCCGCCCGGCGTCCAGAACTTGAGCGTGTGGCCGGCGCGGATGCCGCCGGCGCGATCGAGGAGCTCGCGCAGCGTGATCCCGAGGGGCGCCTCGTACTGACCGGGCCGGGTGACGTGCCCGGACAGCGAGTACAGCGTGGTGCCGGGCGACTTCTCGGTGCCCATCGAGCGGAACCAGTCGGTGCCGTTGCGCAGAATGGACGGCACGCTGGCGATGGATTCGACGTTGTTCACCACGGTGGGGCTCGCGTACAGCCCGGCGACGGCGGGGAACGGCGGACGCAACCGGGGCTGCCCGCGCCGTCCTTCCAGCGAGTCGAGCAGCGCGGTCTCCTCGCCGCAGATGTAGGCGCCGGCGCCGGCGTGCACCACCAGGTCCAGATCGAGCCGCGAGCCGAGAACCCCCTGCCCGAGGAGCCCGGCGTCGTACGCCTCGCGCACCGCCTCGCGCAGGCGGCGGATCACCGGGGCCACCTCGCCGCGGACGTAGATGAACGCATGCTGAGCGCGGATGGCGTAGGCCGCGATCGCGATGCCCTCGATCAGCATGTGCGGGGCCGCGAGCATCAGGGGCATGTCCTTGCAGGTGCCCGGCTCGGACTCGTCGGCGTTGACGACGAGGTAGTGCGGCTTGCCGTCGCCCTGCGGGATGAAGCTCCACTTCAGCCCGACCGGGAATCCGGCGCCCCCGCGCCCGCGCAGCCCGGAGGCCTTGACCAGGTCGATCACGTCGTCCGGCGGCATCTGCAAGGCGGCCTTGAGTCCCTGATACCCGTTGCGGTGCAGGTAGTTTCTCAAGGTCCACGACTCGTCGTCGGACCAGTGCCGACTGAGGACGGGGGCCTGCGCGGGCTCGGGCTCAGCGGAGGGGAGGTCGACGGTGATCATTGTTCGCCCTCCTCCTTTCGACGCTCAACCGTCGAAGGGGGCGTTCGCTCAACCGTCGAAGGGGTCGCTCGGTCACTCGTCGAGGGGGTCGTTTGCTCGGCCGTCGTGGGGGACGGGCGCTCACCCGTCGAGGGGGACGGGCCGGAGTTCTCTCGATGATTGAGCGACGAAGGAGTCGAAATCTCGTTGGGGGGTTTGGTTTCGACTCGCTGCGCTCGCTCAACCGTCGAGGGGGTCGTAGGAGTCGAAATCACCGGCGGGGCACCGGCCAGGAGGCGCTCGTTCTCCCGGAACGAGCACAGCGACCGCGCACCGCGACTGGGCGTGACCGGACTGCCCGCGCGCAGCTCGTCGACGAGCCGCGCCGCGGACTGCGGGGTCTGGTCGTCGAAGAACTCCCAGTTGACCATCACCACCGGGGCGAAGTCGCAGGCGGCGTTGCACTCCACGTGCTGCAGCGTCACCGTGCCGTCGTCGGTGGTGCCGCCGGGCGCGACGCCGAGCCGATCGGTCAGCTCGGCCAGGATCGCGTCGCCGCCCAGCACCGCGCACAGCGTCGTCGTGCAGACTCCGACGAGGTGCTCGCCCGTCGGTTCGCGGCGGTACATCGAGTAGAAGGTGGCCACCGACGCGACCTGCGCGGGCGTGAGATCCAGCAGGTCCGCGCACAGGCCGATGCCGGCGCGGGTGACGTAGCCGTCGTGGGCCTGAACCAGGTGTAGCAGGGGGAGCAGCGCGGATCGGGCCTGCGGGTAGCGGGCGATGATCGGGGCGGCGTCGGCGCGCAGCGTCGCGGCGTCGGTCTCGGAGTAGTTCTCGGGGCCGGCGAACTCGACCGGTGGGTGAGGGGTCGAGGTGGTGAACGCTCCCGGCGGAGTGAGTTTCAGCAACACCGGTTCGGTGGTCATCGGTCAACGCCTCCCATCACTGGGTCGATACTGGCCACGGCGGTGATCACGTCCGCCACCAGCCCGCCCTCGCACATCGCGGCCACCGCCTGCAGGTTGGTGAACGACGGATCCCGGAAATGGACGCGATACGGTCGGGTGCCGCCGTCGGAGACGACGTGCACGCCGAGCTCCCCGCGCGGGGCTTCCACCGCCACGTAGCACTGTCCGGCCGGTACCCGCAGCCCCTCGGTGACGAGCTTGAAGTGGTGGATCAGCGATTCCATCGAGACGCCCATGATCCGGGCGATGTGCGCGGGGGAGTTGCCGAGACCGTCGGGGCCGACGGTCAGGTCGGCCGGCCAGGCGAGCTTGGGGTCGGCGACCATCACCGGTCCGGGTTCCAGCGCCTCCAGGCATTGGCGCGCGATCTTGATCGACTCGTACATCTCCTGGACCCGGATCAGGTAGCGGCCGTAGGAGTCGCAGGCGGTGTCGGTGACGACGTCGAACGCGTAGTTCTCGTAGCCGCAGTAGGGGGCGGACTTCCGTAGATCGTGCGGTAAGCCGGTCGAGCGCAGCACCGGGCCGGTGATGCCCAGTGCCATGCATCCGGTCAGGTCCAGGTACCCGATTCCCTGTGTCCGCGCCTTCCAGATGTAGTTCTCGGTCAGCAGCGCCTCGACCTCGCCGAGTTGGGCAGGCAGGGCGTCGAGCACGTCGGCGATCCGGCGCTCGGCGCCTTCCGGGAGATCCGCCACGACACCGCCGGGCCGGATGTAGGCGTGATTCATGCGGAGCCCGGTGATCTCCTCGAACAGGTCGAGGATGGTCTCGCGGGCTCCGAAGCCGAGGAACATAGGCGTCACCGCACCCAGTTCCATGCCTCCGGTGGCCAGTGCCACCAGGTGTGAGGAGATCCGGTTCAGCTCCATCAGCAACACGCGGATCACGTTGGCGCGCTGCGGGATCGCATCGGTGATGCCGAGAAGCTTCTCCACGCCGAGGCAGTACGCGACCTCGTTGAAGAACGGTGCGAGGTAGTCCATTCGGGTCACGAACGCCACGCCCTGCGTCCAGTTCCGGTACTCGAGGTTCTTCTCGATTCCGGTGTGGAGGTACCCGATGCCGCACCGGGCCTCGGTCACCGTCTCGCCTTCGATCTCCAGGATCAGGCGGAGCACCCCGTGCGTGGACGGGTGCTGCGGCCCCATGTTCACGACGATCCGTTCTTCGGCCGAGCCGAGATCGGCCACCGCGTCGACGACGTCGTTCCAGTCCCGTCCGCCCACGGTGAAGGTCTTCTCGGTCTGCTGCGACCCCGTCATCGGTACGCCCTCCGCTCATCCGGCGGCGGCACCGTCGCACCCTTGTACTCCACCGGGATTCCGCCGAGCGGGTAGTCCTTGCGCTGGGGATGGCCTTCCCAATCGTCGGGCATCTCGATCCGGGTCAGCGACGGGTGGCCGGTGAAGACGATGCCGAAGAAGTCGAAGGTCTCGCGCTCGTGCCAGTCGTTGGTGGGGTAGACGCCCATGAGGCTCGGAATCCGCGGATCGGCGTCGGGCGCAGTGGTCTCCAGCCGGATCAGGCGGTTGTGGGTGATCGAGCGCAGTGGGTACACCGCGTGCAATTCCTGTCCGCGCTGCTCCGGGTAGTGCACGCCGTTCACGCCGAGGCACAGCTCGAAGCGCAGCTGCGGCTCGTCCCGGAGAGTGGCGGCCGCGGCGAGCAGACCCGAGCGGGCGACCACGAGCGTCAGTTCCTCGCGGTCGACGATCACCCGCGAGATCGCCGCATCGGGGTCCACTCCGCGCGCGGTCAGCCCGGCACGCAGCTCGTCGACCACCTCGTCGAACCAGCCCCCGTACGGACGCTCGGCGGCCGCCGGGAATTCGATCCGGGCCACCAGACCGCCGAAACCGGACGTGTCACCGGTGCCCGGCGGGCCGAAGAGTCCGCGCGCGACGCCGCGCACGTCGCGGTCGCGGCGGGTACCCGTCGGCCCGATCGCTGCGCTCCCGGCGTCGGCGGGGTTGAGTTCGTCGTTCATCGCGGGCCCCTCATCGCAGCAGTCCTTTGAGCTCGAGGGTCGTGGGGGCGCTGAGCGCGGCGTGTTCGGCGGCCGCGATCGCCTCCTCGCGGTGTACGCCCAGCGGGCTGTCGCCGATCTGCTCGTGCAGCGCGAGAATGGCGTTGAGCAGCATCTCCGGCCTCGGCGGACAGCCCGGAAGGTAGATGTCGACGGGGACGACGTGGTCGACGCCCTGCACGATCGCGTAGTTGTTGAACATGCCTCCGGACGACGCGCAGACGCCCATCGCCAGCACCCACTTCGGCTCGGCCATCTGGTCGTAGATCTGCCGCAGCACCGGTGCCATCTTCTGACTGACCCGGCCGGCGACGATCATCAGATCCGCCTGGCGCGGGGAGGCGCGGAAGGCTTCCATGCCGAAGCGCGCGAGGTCGTAGCGGCCGGAGGTCGTCGCCATCATCTCGATGGCGCAGCAGGCGAGACCGAAGGTGGCCGGCCACAGCGATCCCTTCCGCATGAAACCGGCGAGCTTCTCGACGGTGGTCAGCAGGAAGCCTGCGGGCAACTGCTCTTCGATCCCCATGCGGGTCCTCCGTTCTCCGATCGATCGTGCGTGGGCTGGTCGTGATCGACACTGCAGGTCTAGTCCCAGCTCAGCCCCCCTCGTCGCCACTCGTAGGCGTAGGCGACCGACACGTTGACGAGGAACAGGCCGACGGCGATCAGGCCGAACCAGCCGAGGCTGTCCGAGGCGACCGCCCACGGGTAGAGGAACACGATCTCGATGTCGAAGATGATGAAGAGCATCGCGGTCAGGTAGTACTTCACCGGGAACCGCTGGACCAGACCGGCCGTCGGAGGCAGGGGCTCGATTCCGCATTCGTAGGCTTCGAGCTTGGCCCGATTGAGGCGGCGCGGTCCGACCACGGACGCGATCACCACCGAGACCGCGGCGAAGATCACGGCGATCGCGCCCAGGACCAGGATCGGTACGTACGCGTTCATACCGACTCAGTCCTCCTTGTGGGGCAACCGATTTCACTTGCGTGGTCGGGTCGATGGTGTGACCCACAACACACACTAATCGCGGTGGCCGGAAATTGCTCGTCGATTCACGGGGATGTCGTCGCGCGGGCTGCTGACCTGGGCGGCGACCTGCGCAGGATCGGGGCCGGTCACCGCTTCGCGGGTCGGGTCTGCGACGGTGTCAGTCGCGGGCGCCGCGCAGGAGACGGGCGACGGTGCGGGGGAGTTCGATCGGATCCACCGGGAGGGTCGCGCTGGCATCGGCACGCGACCAGTCCGCCAGCCACCGGTCGGCGTGACGGGCGACGAGCACCAGCAGCGGTGGACACGGCTCGTACTCGTCGCGGAGTTGCTTGGCCAGCCCGAGACCGCCGGCCGGACTGGCTTCGCCGTCGAGGATCGCCAGGGCCAGGCCGCCGCGATCGAATTCGCGCAGCAGCATCGGCGCGGTGGCGACGTCGACGTACTCCAACTCCGGGAGGTCCGGGTGTGGGCGCGGACCGAGTGCCTGCCGTACCTGACGGCGAGTGGTGGCGGCGTCGGAGTACACCAGCACCCGGACCACGACTCCGTCGTCCGGGGGCCGTGGACCCTGGGGGCTGCTCATGGGTCCCGACCTTAGTGGGTGCCATCGGCGGGCGGGGGACGTTGGGGCGGGACGGTTCGGGCTCCGGGCCTGCGAAGCGGTGTGCGTCGTGCACCGCCTACGCTGGAAGCGGATCCGGCGGAAGGCGCCGGACAGTCGGGAGACGAGTCGATGACGGCGGAACTGCGGACGTTGGAGCGGGCGGACATCCCCTTCGTGCACGGGTTGTTCAACGACCCGGAGGTGATGCGTTACTGGTTCGTCGAACCGACCCATTCGCTGGCCGCGATGGAGGACCAGTACACCCGGCGCATGCACGACGAGAGCGAGCGCCGCTTCGTGATCGACGACGGCGGGCGGCGCTGCGGCATCGTCGAGCTGGTGAGCATCGATCTGCGGCATCGGAACTGCGAGTTCCAGATCATCGTCGACCCGGAGTGTCAGGGCCGGGGATACGCGGGCGCGGCGACCCGCGCCGCACTGCGGTATGCGTTCGCGGTGCTGAACCTCCACAAGGTGTATTTGCTGGTCGACAATGAGAACAAGGCGGCGATCCACGTCTACGAGAAGGCGGGCTTCGTCACCGAAGGGGTGCTCCGGCAGGAGTACTTCGCCGACGGGGCCTATCAGGACGTGACCCGGATGGCGATCTTCCAGCGCGACTTCCTCGGCTAGGGTTCGCGCCGCCCTGCGCCGACTACACCGACTGCACCGAGGTGGCCGGTTCGCCCGGGTGTGATCATGGTGCGGCCCGAGACAGGGGTGCCCGGCACCTCCGGCTCGGTCTGGCACCCCCAGTCGACGGTGCCAGACCGAGATCGGGGTGCCCGGCACCCTTGCTTCGGCCCTTATCTGTCGTCGAGGGCGGCGAGGGCCTGGCGAGCGGCTTCCAGTTCGCGGCTGAGCTCCTCGACGCGGCGCTGGGCCTCCTCGCGTGCGGCGTGCAGCAGCGTCGTGACCGCCTCGGCGGCGGCGGGGTCGCCGAGTTCGCGGACCGCGGCGTCGACGGACTCGGGCGTCACCTTTCGTGAGCGCTGGGGCTTGCGGGCCCCGCGCGTCACGGCCACCGACCACTCGTTCTCCGCGGAGCCGTAAAGGGTCACGGTGACCGACTTGGGCGCTCCTCGCGCCGCCGAACGACGAGCCGCGGGGCCGGGCGTCGCCTTCCGGGAGGATGACCCGGTACTCGACGGGGCGGCCGGTGCGGTCGGCGTGCTCGGGGCCGCGGGCGCGACGGTCGGCTTCGCCGCTGCGGCCGGTGCCGGCTGAGTCGCGGCACGTCGCGCCGGTGCGGACGGGCGCTCACCGGAGCCGGCGGCCGGCTTCGCCGAGCGCTTGGCGGTTCTCGGGGCGGGCGCCTCGGGGACGTTCTTGGTCATGCGCAGCTCGTCGGCCTCGTAGGGGAGTTCGTCGTCGACGCCGCGCGGACGCACGACGAGGGTGGTGCCGTCGACGGAGACGACCCGCGCGGAACTGCCTGGCGCGAGACCGAGACTGGGGGTGCCCTCGCGAAGGTAGACCGTCGCGCGCTTGCCCTCGGCGACGGCGGCGGCCAGTCTCGCCAGGTCATCCGTGGTCAGGGAGTCGGCGGTGGCCGAGCGGCGGCGCGGTGGCATGAGCGGGCCTTCCGGTCGTGAACTGCGGGTGTTGTTTCGCTCCGTGGTGTCCACTGTGTCATACCGGTCCGGCGGAATCGAACAGGCGTGCGGATCGGGTCTGCTCAGCCGCCGAGGCCGGCGACGACGTCGTCCTCGCCGCGTGCCTGGTACGCGGCCCGGATCGCGGTCACGGTGCTGTCGGCGGGCAGACCGACCGCCGCGGCGAGGGCGGCCAGCACCGTGTCGGGTTCGTCTGTCTTCTGGGCGCCGATGAGGGCGAGCAGCCCGGCCGCGCCCGATCCGGCGCGGGAGACCGCCTCGACGTCGAACCCGCCGCAGTCGGTGAACACGAAGAAGGCCTCGTCGCCGTCGGCGATGCCCAGCGCCGCGAAGAACCGGCGGGTGCTGCCGAGCGTCGGCTGGAGCGCGGTCCACGACAGGTGCTGTTCGCCGTCGGGGGAGACCAGGCCGCGAGTCTCGCCCGGCTCCAGGCCGAGGGCGGTCGCCAGGGCCACCGGGAGCGGCGTGCCGCTCCCGCGCAGGTGTTCCCGGTTCACCGAGATGCGCAGCTTCCAGGCGCGGCCGACACGATAGAGGTTGCGAGTCTGCGCCGGTGACTTCCGGGCCTGCGGTGCCTGCTCGGCCCGTCGGACCACGCCGTCGTGCGTGACGAAGGGCGGCGCTGCGGCGTAGGCGGCCACGCTGCTGGACTTGACGTCGTAGGCGGCAGTCAGCTCCGCGACCAGGTCGGTGAGCGCGACCTCGCCGCCGCGGGCGTCGAGCAGTTCTCCGATCGCGACGCGGATGGAGCGGTAGCCGGGTCCGCCCCATGCGCTCAGGCCCCAGCCGGTGCGGGTGGTGCGCTGAAAGCGGTCGTCCCCGGTCATCTGATTGATCACCGATCGCGCCGAGCGTTCGACGTGGAAGGCGTCCACGATTTCGTCGGCCGTCATCGGCTCGCCGCGGACCGAGAGGATCGCGGCGGCGTAGTCCTCGACCGTGGCGGTGCGGAGCAGGATCCGGTCGGCGAACACCACGTGCCCGAGTTCGCGGGCCCAGCGGGTCTGCCACTGGGCGCCGCCCGGCGTCCGGGCGCCGGCCTCGGCGAGGTCGGCGGGATCGACCACACCGTGATCGTCGGCCCGCTCGGTCAGCAGATGCTCGGTGCTCTGCCGGGCGGCGTCGATCGACGGTGCGGCGGCCCAGTCGCCGGAGACCTCGAACGGCACGCCGATCCCGGCCAGCACCCGCCAGAGCGGCAGGTCCGCGGCCGCGACGCGCTCCCCGGCGGCGGGTACCGCCTCGAGGACGTCGGCCAGCGGCCGGACGGTGCCGATGACCCGGGTGAGCGCGTCCACCAGCAACCGGGCGTCGGCGGTGTCGCGCAGCCACAGCTGGAGCTCGTCGAGCGCGCGGGCCTCGTACTGGCGCACCCGCTCGCGCGAGACGCCGAAGCGTTCGCCGAGTGCTTCCAGGCGCGTGCGGTCGTCCCGGAGGCGTCGTGCGAGGAAGACCTCGAAGTCGCGCTCGCCGAGGTCGTCCAGGCGGGCGGAGAGCTGCTCAGCGACGCTCGCGCGCGCCGGTCCGCCGAGCGCTGGGTCCCGGGCCGTCAGCGCGTCAAGACGGGCGCGGGCCGCGTGGAGCTCTGCGGGCGCGAAATCCGGCAGCGGCGCGAGGAGCGGTGTCGAGGACTGCCCGAGTGCGGTGCGCCAGCGGGCGATCACGGACAGGTCGGCCAGGAGCGCGTCGCCGGAACGGACGGCCGCGTCGGCGCCGTGACCGGGCCGGCGCGTCGAGAGTTCCACCAGCCGGGCCAGGAGGGGCAGCACTGAGCCGATGCCCATCCCGCGCTGATTCAGCAGGTGAGCGGTGGTGATGTCCTTGATCCGGCCGGTGGTGAACGTCGACGACTGCAGGAGCCAGTTCGCGGCGCGGGAAGGGAGCGTCTCGTCCGGGATCAGATCGATGCCGTCGGGCAGGAGCGGCAGCAGGTCGCCGAGGGGGACCTCGTCGCGGGTCTCGGCGATCAGTACCGCGATCAGGTCGTAGTTGGCCTTCCGGACCTCGGGATCGGTGTCGGCGGGGTCGTCGTCGAGCCAGAAGAATTCCGGGTCGCTGTGTCGGTCTTCCAGCCAGGGTGCGAGGCGGGCCCACGTCACCGGAGGCTCTTCGAAGCCCGGCGACGAGCCCTCGGGCGGAGCCGTGCTCATGGGTGTCAGTCTTGCGTACCGGCGGCCTTCGCGTGCCCGATAGCGTTGGTGCGCGTGTCGCGAGCGGCCTCGGCTCTCGCCGTCGCGGCCTACACTCGACTGCATGGGCGATCAGCATTACACGACGTTGACCGAGGCGCAGGCTGCCGCGCAGGCCCCGGAAGGCTGGTTCGTCGGGGACGGCGAGCTCTCGGCCGGCTACCGCACCGGCTCGATGATCAAGGGTCTCGATTTCGTGAACCGGGTCGTGATCGCTGCGGAGGCCGTCAACCACCACCCGGACGTGGAACTCAGCTACGGCGTCGTGGGGTTCACGCTTTCGACGCATGCCACCGGCGGACTGACCACGGCCGATGTGGGACTCGCCCAGACGATCGCAGAGATCGCCGCAGCGCGCGGACTGACGCCTGAGCCGCGCAACACCGCGTAGCCGCGGCGCGCAGCGACTCGCCGTCGTGGGTAACGTCCGGCACTGGGTTGCCGATTCTCCCATTAGCAGGAAAATCGTCGAACCCGGTGGAGGTTGAGCGACGATGCGGCGAATCGGATACGTCGTAGTCGTGCTGTATGCGGTGCTGGGAGTCTCGCTGGCTGCGGCGGCTCCGGCGCAGGCGGTCCGGCAGGTCAGTCAGGCCGAGACCTGGACTCAGGCGAACGGTCCCGTCTGCGGCGGCTTCTCCACGGTTTCGGCCACGTCGGCTCCGCGGCTGCACAATCCCGACGGGTCGACCGTCGACAACCGCGGGATGGTCCGGTTCTGGGTGCAGGGCTCGTTCCTCGGGATCTCGGGCACTCCCTACCCGTGTGACCTCTCCGTGCGTGTGCACTGGCGCAACCTGCGGACCGGCGCCGCGGGCAGCTTCGGCGGAGTGGTGTCCGGGGTGATCTCGGTGGCGCCGGCGCCGGGTCGCGGCATCGAGCGCTACGTCCGGACCGGCTCCGGCGCGGTCGAGTTCGCTCTGGCGCCCGCCCTGGCACACATCGCGGCGCCGCCCGCCCGGATCGTCGTCTACTGAGCGAAGCCGCTCGGAGAGCCGGACCTCGCGCGAGCCACTAGCCTGGGGGCGGATCCCCGGGCGGATCGCCCGCCTGGCGAGGGCAGAGGAGTGGTCGTGACCGCACCCCGGAAGATGGCCGACTATTGGAACGTGGGCACCTCGATCGCGTTGTTCACCGCGCTCGGGATCGTGCTCGGCCTGCTGCTGGGCGACTTCGCGGTGTGGGTCGCGGTGGGCGCCGGCCTCGGGGTCGTCGTGGGGGCGATGTCGGTGGGCTACCAGCAGCGGCGGCCCCCGGAAGACTGATTCTCGGCGAGACGCGTCATTCGCCAGGAGCCTGCTGCCGGGCGGGACGATCAAGAGCTCGCGCACTTGAATCGCGGGCCTGGCGGGGAGCGCATTGCGAACACCGACTTCGATGGCGACGCTGGTCGAATCGACCTCGTGATCGATCATGCGGACGTTGGGGCGTGGGGGCCGAGGCCCTCGCCGCCGAAGCGGTCGCGGCGATGAACGAGGAAGGACCCCGGCCATCTGGCCGGGGTCCTTCTCTTCGGGGTGACCGACGGGACTCGAACCCGCGACAGCCAGGATCACAACCTGGTGCTCTACCAACTGAACTACGGTCACCATCTCGGCCCGTTCGCTTCGCTTCCACGTTGCGTGCGAGCCAGGCTCATACTCTAGCCGCTATCCGGGGTGAAACTCCAATCGGATTACCCCGGTGTCGTTCACGCAGGTCCGAGCTGTTCGACGATGGCCTCGAGGGCTTCGGCGTCCGGGCCCGGCTCCGGAACGAACGCGGCCTGCCGGTAGTAGCGGAGTTCGCGGATCGACTCGCGGATGTCGGCGAGCGCTCGGTGCGCCAGACCCTTCTCCGGCTGGCCGAAGTAGATCGCCGGGAACCATCGGCGGCACAGTTCCTTGATCGAGCTGACGTCGATCATCCGGTAGTGCAGGAAGCCGTTCAGCTCGGGCATGTCGCGGGCGATGAAGGCGCGGTCGGTGGCGATGGAATTGCCGGCCAGCGGCACGCCGCCGCCCGGAATGTGCTCGCGCAGGTAGGTCAGCACCATCTGCTCTGCTTCGGCGACTGACACCGTCGACGCCCGCACCTCCTCGGTGAGGCCCGAGTCACGGTGCATCTTGACCACGACCGGAGGCATGCACGCCAGGGCGGCGTCGTCGGCGTGGATCACCACGTCCACACCGTCGCCGAGCACGTTCAGGTCACTGTCGGTGACCAGGGCCGCGATCTCGATGAGTTTGTCCGACCCGGTGTCAAGGCCGGTCATCTCGCAGTCGATCCAGACGAGTTTGTCTTCCACGGGTACTGAGCCTAACCGGGCGCGGTCGTCGCGCCGGAGGGGAGTGCTCGCTGACCGTACTGTGGCGTACACCGAGCGCCTCGAACGCGTGAGCCTGGGAGAACGCCCGCGACGAGTGCTCTCACCGCAGTTCTATGCCACAGTACGGTCAGGAATCTTCGCCGAGCTTGGCATAGAAGGTCCCGACGATGGGGGCGACGATCGCGCGCGGCGTGTATCCGCCGGCCACCGACATCGCCTTCGACAGGGTTCCCGGCACCACACGCATCTTGTTGCGGCCCAAGGCATCCAGGCTCATCTCAGCGACGCGCTGGCTGGAGTGCCACAGGAAGTCGGGCACCATCTTGTCGACGATGGAGGCTTCCTCCTCGGTCGGCGTGTGAGTGCGGACCGGCCCGGGCGCCAGCAGCGTCACGTGCACGCCGGTGCCGCCGAGCTCACCGCGCAGCGACTCGCTGAAGGTGTTCACGAAGGCCTTGGTCGCGGCGTAGGTCGCATTGTTCGGGATGGGCATGTTCCCGGCGGCCGAGCCGACCATGAGGATTCCGCCGGCGCCGCGCTCCACCATCTGGGGCAGCACGGCCAGGGTCAGGTCGTGAACGGCGTTGACGTTCAGCAACACCTGGGCGCGTTCGTAGTCGGGATCAAGCTCGGTGAGCGGGCCGAACGTCGCGATGCCGGCGTTGTTGCACAGGATCGAGATCTCCCGACCGGCGAGTTCGTCGCACAGAGTCTTCGTGGCGACGGGGTCGGAGAGGTCGGTGGCACGGACCTCCGCGGTGACTCCGCAGCGCCGTTCCAGCTCGTCGGCGAGTTCGGTGAGGATCTCGCCGCGCCGGGCGACCAGGATCAGGGAGTGGCCGCGGTCGGCGAGGACGCAGGCCAGCGCCATGCCGATGCCGGACGAGGCACCGGTCACGACGGCGCGGGCGGAGGGGTTCGGTGCGGGAAGGGCCATGCCGGTCATCCTAGGGGGCGGACCGGTGGCACCTCCGTCCGAGTGTGCGCGCCGGCCTCACTGCAACGCCGACCGGACATAACCGACAACCTTCGGTACTGGCGCGGCTCCCGGTCATCGGAGTGATAATCGACCGATGACCGGGGTAGATGAGGCGGGTATCCGCTCTGCTCAGGTGCTCAAGCGCGTGGGCATGGAACGAGACCTTCCGGTGCAAGGCTGCGTCCTCACCGGGCGGTCGCGGTCGGGTAAAACGACGGCACTGGCCGCGTTGCGGGACCGGATCGTCGGCCCGGTCATCGAGATCAGCGGGTTGCGAAAGACTGCGGGCCTGGTGTTCGGGCATCTGCTGTCCGAGTTTGTGCCGGAAGAGTCGGGCGACAGTCGATTCGCGATCTGGCTGCGCTGGGCGGTGGCAGACGAGATTCAGGAGCGGGCGGTGACCGCGCTCTTCATCGACGATGCCGATCAGTTGGACGCGGATGCGGCGTCGATCGTCCATTCACTGGTCGTGCACGACGCGGTGCCGGTCTATCTGGCCGTCGCGGTCGACGGCGGCCCGTCGATCCCACCGGTGCTGCGATCGTTGTGGAAAGACGGATACCTGCCGCGAATCGATTTGGCGCCGATCGGCGATACGGAGGTGCGTGACTACCTCGAGCAAGTGGTCGGGGCACCGGTGACGGTTCGGGACATCGATGCGTTCACCCGCTGGTCTCGAGGCGACCCGGGAGTTCTCGTCGACTTGGTGGCTTCGTCGATGGTGACGAGTCAGTGGCAGGTGATCAACGGGGTGGCGATACTGGCGGACCGCCCGGTGCCGCCGCCCGACCTCGTGGAGACGCTGGCGGCATCGGTGGAGATGATGCCGCCGGAGATCCTGTCGGTCGTCGAAGCTTTCGGGGCGGCGATCCCGGTGATCGGCGGTCGAATGCTCGATTGGCTGCCCTTGCCGCCGATGGTGGAACTTGCCGGCATGGACGCCCTCCTGGAGGCAGAGCGTTGCGGTGTCATCATCGCCGACTCGACACGCGTTCGACTCACCGTTCCGTTTCTGGCGGACGTGGTGGCTGCGCGAACCCCGGCATTGCGGCGGGCGCAATTGGCAGGCGAACTCGCCCGTGCGATCGAGAAGGCCTCGGACAGGTCATCGGAAGCCCGAGGTGCCGAGGCCCTCACACTGACCGGCCTGTTGACGCGGTCGTCGCTCGGCCGGCCTTCAGCGGCGGAACGACGCGCCGCAGTGCGTGGCGCTCTGCGTCTCGGTGACGCTGCGGCCGCCCGAACCCTCGCCGCTCTGAGCACCGCGCCGGACTCGGCGCGCGATCCCGAGCTCGCCGCGCTTGCGACGTGGGCGCTCGTCCACCTGAACGACAACGAGGCCATCTACGGGATGCTCGGCGAATGGGGCGAGGATCCACTGCCCGCCTGGCGAGGACTCGCAGATTTCTTCGTCGAGTTCGCTGAACGAAGGGCTGTGGGTTCGCGGGAGTTTCTTGCTCGGCACGATTCGGCGCACGGAGGATTGCTCGGCAGCGTCGCCGAGTGGATGATCCGGGATCGGCTGAGCGGTGCCTGGTTCGGCGTTCTGGTCGCTGAGGCAGCGGTGTTGACCGGCCGCTGCCGAGAGGCGCGCGCACTGCTAGACACCGCGCGACCGGCGGCCGAAGACGACGGCCTGCTCATCTTCCATCTGGTGCTGGTCGACGAGCGGCTCGAGAAGCTGGTTGCCGGAAGCGCGTCGGCGAGCGGTCTGGCGGAGAAGGAACGGCGGTCCAACGTCTGGCGCAGTGACCAGGTGTGTGCCTCAGCCGACTTCACCTGTGGCGTCGCCCATGCCGGTGCCGGGCGGTTCGGCGAGGCTGTGCGAGAACTGCGTGATTGCGCGCCGTTTCTGGCCCGGACGCGGCTCGCGGACTGGCCGTCTCGCCTGATCAGGCGCGTCGAGGCGATGACCGGCGCTGGGCCGTCGCGCTCGGAGGGGGACGGCGCCGTGGGGAATGGCGTGGAGTCGGCTGAAGCGGAGGCCGCGGAGGCGATTCCGGTCGATCCGTACGATCTGATCACCGCGGCCGAGCGTGGATTGGACCGGGCGTGGGCATTGGCGGCTGCGGGCGAGGCCGGCTCTGCCGTCGACCTTCTTCTCGGCGCCGGCGAGCGGATGGTCGACACTGCGCCCGCGTTGGCCGTCGAGCAGCTGGAGACCGCTGCACGGTTCCTGGTCCCGGGGGCCACGGCCGAGTCGCGCCGGCTGGCTGGGCTCGCCGACACTGTTGAGCAGCAGATGGAGCCGGTGTCTCGGGTCCAGCTCCTCGCCGAGTATGCGAGGGCGATCCTCGAAGTCGACGGTGAAGGTCTCGACGTCGTTGCGGACAAGTTCCGGTGCCGGGGAGAGTTGCCGGTCGCGGCGGACACGTTGGTCCAGGCTGCCGCCGCGCACCGCGTGGACGGCCGTACCGACGCGGCGTTGGCGAGTGCGTCTGCGGCGCACAAGCTGGTCAGCGAGGTGGGTGGTCTCGCAACACCGATGCAGCGAGTGGTCGTCGCGCCGGTCCTGACCCGGCGCGAGCAGGAGATCGTGAGTCTGGCCGCCGAGTCACTCACCAACGCACAGATTGCCGAACGATTGCAGCTCTCGGTACGAACCGTCGAAGGACACTTGCTGCGCGCCTGCGGGAAGTTCGGAGTCCGCGACAGAAGGGCACTCGCCGAGTGCTGGCGTGATCTGGGATCGTCCGTCTGATGCTCTCCCCGTGGACAGGTATCTGATCAACCAGGTGCATCACCGGCTTCGCGTCTACGGCATCCCCAAGTACATGGCCGACACCGGCGTACCGGCTCACCGGTCTCGATAGCGGACGTGCCAGCGGTCGTCGGGTGTCGGCCGCTCAGAAGGTGTGCGCCCGGATCCGCCGGAATCGTCCGGAGACGACCCTGTCGTGGCCGATAATCCGAAGGTGGTCGCGTGGAGATACCGCCGCACCGCCGAGTTCGATGCGGTGACCTCGGCCTGGGAGGCTGGGCGCCCGATCCTGCTCACCGGTGCGCCGGGACTGGGCAAGACCACGCTCGCGCGACAGTTCGCCGGGACTCTGGGCCGGACGCCGTTCTGGATCATCGGAACGCCCGCGATGGCGGATACACCGCTCGGCGCGGTGAGCGCCGCGGTGCACATCGACGCCGGCGACGATGTCGGGGCGATCGTGGAGAAGCTGCGCGCACGGCTCGCCGGGGGAGCGGTCCTCGTCGTCGAGGCGGCCGAACACCTGGATTCCACATCTGCCGCGGTCGTGGGCCGAGTCTTCACGTCGATAGCAGGCGCCGGATTCGTCACGACACAGACCGCCGTCGATCCAGCTCTGCGGACGGTGCTGGATGCGGCGGGTATCGTCGAGGTGACGCTGGCGCCGCTGGATCTTCGCGCGATGACGGAGCTGGTGGAGGAACGACTGTGTGGGCCGCTCGCGGTCGCGGATACCGTGCGGATTCACCGGGTGTGCGGAGGCAATCCGTTCTATCTGATCGAGTACGTCGACGGCGCGCTGCGCGCCGGAGATCTGGTGTCCGGCGCCGACAGGGTCTGGCGGCTGCGTCGGCCGGCGGGGGTGAGTGACGAGTTGCGGCGCGTGGGTGTGGAACGACTCGCGTCGGCGGACCCGGCCGAACTGAGGCTTCTGGATCTCCTGAGTCTGTGCGAGCCGTTGCCACGGGTAGTGGTGGACCGCCTCGGACTCACCGAGGGGATCGGTGCCGCCGAGGGCGAACTGGTACTTCCACTCGACGACTTCGTTGTTCCCGGACAGGCGATGTTCACCGAGATCCGCCGTGCTCAGCTGGGAGAGTTGCAGCGCCGCGGGCTCGTCGTCGACCTTGTCGACGCGCTCGGTGAGGTGGCGACCCCGGTCGCCGGGTTGCACCGGGCCCGACTGTGTCTGGAGTACGGCATCTCCCTCGATGCGGCGCCCTTCACGGAAGCCTCGTCGACGGCGTACTTCCTGGGCGACCTCCCGCTCGCGGCCCGATTGGCGGAGGAGGCCGTCGATCGGGGAGCAGGCTTGCCTGCGCTGCTGCAGCTCTCGCGGGCGAAGTCCGGCATCGGCCAGGCCAGTGAAGCGCTCGCCGTGCTCGACGGAGTCGAACCGGACTCGTTGCGCGAGGCGGACCTGGCCGGCTACGCGATCACCGTCGCGATCAACCACACCGCGGGAGACGGTGATCACGCTGCGGCGGTCGCGGTGCTCGACAAGTTCGAACCGCGGGTGGAGTCCACGGAGCTCCGTTCGGCGTTCGCGGCCCTCCGGGGGCTCGCGCTGATCCATTCGGGTGCACAGTACGGCGCTCTTCGCTGCGCGCGAACGGCGCAGAAGACGGCGGGCACGTCACTGTGGACGTCCGTCGGCCGCCATGTGGAAGCGGAGGTTCTGCGCAGATCAGGGGAGGTGCGCCGACCCCTCGCGTTAGTGCGCCGGTCGGTGGCGCAGCAACCGGGCTCGTCGCTGGCAGAAGTTGGCGCACAGCGCACGCTCGTACAGGCGCTGCTGTCCGACGGAGACCTTGCGGCAGCCCGTCGCGCAGCCGAAGCGCTCTTGGAAACGACATTGCTGCAACACATTCCGAGTGCGGTTGCGTGCAGCACGGCAGCACTCGTCGAAGCGGCAGGCGGTTCCTTCGCGGCGGCGCGCCGGTACTGTGAGAGCGCGCTGGACTCTCTCGGAAACGGTGATCGGACAGGTCTCGGTCGGGGGACGGCTATGCACTTGGCGGTGGTCTGCGCGGTCGCCGGTGACGTCGACGGCGCTCGTCGCGCGGCCTCGTGGTGCGAGCAGGTGAGCCCCGCCGTCGACGGCTGGCCGGGCATCAACCCCCGCCTTGCGCGTGCGGCTGTTCAGGTGGCTCACGGCGAAGTGACGCGTCCGTGTGCAACGCTGCGCTCGGTGGCTGCGGTGTGTGTGACCGCCGACGAGCACTATGACGCACTCACGGTGCTGCACTGGGCTGTCCGGTTCGGTGATCGCAAGGCGATCGCGGAGTTCCTCGCCGTGGCCGGCGCTTGCGAGGGTCGGCTTGTACGCCTGCAGGAGCGGCACGCGCGGGGGCTGCGTGCCCGCGACGCCGACGAACTGGTACGGGTCTCGGAGGCGTTCGCAGACCTCGGGTATCTCCCGTTCGCGTCTGACACTCTGGCGCAAGCGATCACCACAGTGCGAGACGACGAGAACCTCCGGCCCGCGCGGCGTGAGGAGGCCGTGGCTCTGTTGACCAACCGGCTGTCGGAACTGCGCGAGCAGTGCGAGCGCTTCCTCACTCCGGCCGTCCGGGATGCCGAATTGCCGGTGGCGTTGACTCCACGCGAGCTCGAGGTGCTCTGTCTGATGTCTTCAGGGCACTCGCGGGCCGAGTCTGCTGAGCTCCTAGGTGTTGCTCTCGCGTCGGTCTCGTCGGTGCGGAGTCGCCTCCGCGAGAAACTCCTGGCGCGTGTGGCTGATCGTCGTTCGCACGAGTGACGGCGGGGCCCGCTACGCCGGACAGCAATCGCAGCAGTGCGGGCCCGCTTGGCTTGGGTTGACCGGAGTTCTCCCGCGGATACCAGCCCTGCCGTACGCGAGACTGTTACCACTCTGGATCGGTTGCCTGACGTCGCCTACTGGAACTGCCGGCGCCATCCGCGAGTCCCAGTACTGCTGGAGAGCTCCCCCGTGAGCTTCGACGAAGGCGGTCAGAAAGGGATCCTGGCTGAACTGCTTGAGGGGTATCGGATCCTGCAGGAGCCTTCCGCTGAGCAGGCTGATTATCATGTCGACGGCTAGGGCATCCGTCGGTTCAGTCACGGCGAGGCGACACGCCTCGTTGTATCGGACGGTGGTGCTGCGGGTCATACCGCAGGCGAAGGTTGCCCTGACGTGTTCGCTGCTGATCGGGGTAAGCATCGGGGCGATGTTGTTCTGCTCCACGCCGACGTACCGGGCGTCGTTCAATCCGACAAGCCCGGGATAGGCGATCAGCAGAAGGCCGGCGCTGACCTGACTGAGCTCTTCGACCAGGAGCCGGGAATCCGGTCCGAGGTCGGGTCGGGTTCTGGCTCGGAAACACGTGAGATAGAACCCCCGGGTGTTGGTCCGCGCGGCTGTTCGGAGCGCCTCGGATGGGCCTTGCGGCGGCGGGTCTTCGGGTGTTTCCGCGCCGCCATTCGTGTCTTGGCCGAAGGAGAGTTGGACCGCATTGAGGCTCACCGCCGCAGCGCTGCATTGAACGCGGAGCCGCAGGAGTTCGGCCGGCGGCGGCAGCGGAGGTTCAGGAGCTTCCCAAGCCGGCGGCGACGGTTCCGGGGTGCGCGCTCCGGCCGACAATCCGATCTCGCCGGTCATGCGCGATAGCCACGTGAGGTATTCTTCGGTCTGTTCGGCGGCGGTCGCCTGACGATCGACGATGTTGCGGAAGGCGATGCGGCATTGCAGGTTTCCGTGATCGTCGGAAGCGGCGCGCCGCAGAATGCTGATGCGGGAAGACTCGCCCGGCTTCAGCGTCGCGGCGGCATAGGTCCAGCCGATGCTCCGCCACTGAGTCGCACCAGCCAGCCAGGCGTCGTCGTTGCGGTAGTTCTCGGCGAGGCTGACCAGGATTGCGGCCGCGACCATGTGTTCAGGTGGTATCTGGACGCCGCCGATGCTCAGTTCGTGGGCGTGCAGGGTGCAGCAATGAACGGCTCTGCCATTGCGGGTGATCTGGAAGCTGACGGTGGTGTCGTTTTCACCAGAGCCGCGTGTTAAGTACACCTTCCACGGAGCGAAGCCGATGATCGCGGCGAAGGCCTTAAGCACCTTGCCGGCAAGGCTGGTGCCGAGCTCGAAGATCGCGGCGCCTTCCAAGACATGGGCGTCGAATCCATTCGGAACCTCTATGCCCGAGGCCGACGAAGGACTGATCCCCTCCAGTGCGGCAGCGACCTTCATTGGGGTGGTCGGTCGGTCGAAGTCCTTCGCGTCGGAGACTTCGGTGATCAGGACTCGCTTTCGCGTGCTGATTGTGCGGGCGAAGCAAGTGACGGCTCCGACTCCGAGGGCGAGAAGGAGCACCAGGACCCCGGCGTCGTGAGGCCGCCAGCTCCCGTAGAGCAAGGGAAACAAGACCAAGGCGATTCCGAAAACCGCCCCGCCCCGAGCGATGAGTGCCCGCCGCTCCCTACTGCCCGGCTTCCGGTCCACACCGGGTACTGCGGCGACCAGTCGAGCGAGTACTAGCGCCGCCGCGAGGATCAGCACTCCCTGCCACAGCAGCGCTCCGAGATGCGTGAGGATGTTCTGGATGAAGTTCGTCCAGTGGTCGTGCATGGCCTCGGGGGAGGTGGCGGCGTCGTCAGCACGAGCCGGGCCTGTGCCCGCGCACACGACCAGAGATGTCCCGGCCATTGCCGCTACCCCGCGGGCACGCAGCTTTGCTGTCCTGCGCATGGCGATCCTGTTCCGTGTGGGCGTTGAGGCATCCGTTCGTCCAGCGTGCACAAGGGGCTGTCCGTCGCGATAGTTGATGAACTACCTGGATCTCATCGTCGGACTACGCAGATGGCCTCGATGTATTGCATGGTGCGGGAGGTGGAGTCGGCGTCATGCGTAGTTGCAATGGAGTGATCGGGTAGTCGAGTCGCTATCGCTGGCGAAGTGCCTAAAGGAAATCTGAGAAACGGAGGTTCGAACTCGAGAGGAAATTTCAACAGTCGAATTGGGAGGAGTGGGATCATGAACAGAGTGATTCGGGTGCTGGTGGCGGTCGCAGCGGTGTGCGGCCTCGCCGTGGGTGGCGTCGTGGCGACGGACGGAGAGGCAAAGGCTGCGCCGCGGTACACGCAGTACTTTCCCACGGTGTCGAGCGGCGTCGTGAGATCCGGCGACGCGGGAAACCTCAAGCCCCGTCGCTGGGAAGGGTTCTTGCTGAATCGTGCCCAGACGAGGGACTTCTGGAACATGGGTGGGGCCTCGTATCTGGTCAACCGGAACGGGGTCGACGCAGTGCGCTACGCAGTAACCCCCGGAAGGGGCGCCGGGTGCATCGTCGTGTTCTCGACCGCACCGAACTTTCTGGAGCACTACGACTACGTGGAGGTGACCTATATCCGGACGGAGCGCTTTGCACGGGCGACGCCGGATACACCGCGTGCGCTGTACTGGAGCACGAAGAACTTCCGGTGCGTGTGACGAGCGATTGCCGCAGCGGCGCCGAGGGGTGCCGCTGCGGCTCCGTGTGATCTCGACTCCGCTTGATCAGCGGGGCCGCTCGATCGGCGTGGGTGATCTCGACTCCGCTCGATCAGCGGGATCGCTCAATCAGCGGGGGTCGCTCGATCAGCGGGGTCGCTGTATCGGTGGGGGTCGCTCGATCAGCGGGGTCGCTCTATCGGTGGGGGTCGCTCGATCAGCGGGGTCGCTGTATCGGTGGGGGTCGATCGATCAGCGCGGGTCAGGGGAGTCCGGCGGCCACCTCTGTGCCCTGGCGGATGGCGCGCTTGGCGTCGAGCTCCGACGCCAGATCCGCGCCGCCGATCACGTGCGTGGTGACGCCGGCCTCGGTCAGCGGGTCGACGAGGTCGCGGACCGATTCCTGTCCGGCGCACACCACGACGTTGTCGACCTCCAGGACGCGCTTGCCGGTCTCGTTGCCCTCCTTATCGTGGAGGGTGATGTGCAGGCCGTCGTCGTCGATCAGGTCGTAGGTGGCGCCGGAGATCTGCTCGACGCCCTTCATCTTGACCGCCGCGCGGTGGACCCAGCCGGTGGTCTTGCCGAGGGTCTTGCCCTGGCGGCCGGGTTTGCGCTGCACCATGTACACCTGACGGGCGGCCGGCAGCGGGCGCGGCTTGGTGACGAACCCGGGGGTGTCGAGATCTTCGGTCACGCCCCACTCCTGCTCCCACTCCTTGAGGTTCAGGGTCGGGGACTCGTCGGTGGTCAGGAACTCGGTGACGTCGAATCCGATGCCGCCCGCGCCGATCACCGCGACGCGCTTGCCGATCTCCCGTCGGCCGAGCACGGCGTCGGCGTACGACATCACCATCGGATGGTCGATGCCGGCGATGTCCGGGACGCGGGGAACCACACCGGTCGCGATGATCACCTGGTCGAAGCCCTCGCCGATGATCTGCTCGGCGTCGACCCGGGCGCCCAGATGCAGCGTGACGTTGTTGATCTCCAGTTGCCGGTTGTAATAGCGGATCGTCTCGTTGAACTCTTCCTTGCCGGGGATCCGGGCGGCGATGGAGAACTGTCCGCCGATCGAGTCACCGGCCTCGAAGAGGTCCACACGATGACCGCGCTGGGCCGCCGACACCGCGGCGGACAGTCCGGCCGGGCCGGCACCGATCACCGCGACGCGCTTGGCGTGCCGGGTCTGGCCCAGGGTGAGCACGGTCTCGCGACCCGCGCGCGGATTGAGCAGACACGAGACCTTCTTGCCGACGAAGGCGTGGTCCAGGCACGCCTGATTGCAGCCGATACAGGTGTTGATCTCGTCGGACCGGCCCTGCTCGGCCTTGGTGACGAAGTCCGGATCGGCCAGCAGCGGTCGTGCCATCGAGACCGCGTCGACCCGCCCGCGCTCCAGGATCTCCTCGGCGAACTCGGGAGTGTTGATCCGGTTCGATGCGATCAGCGGGATGTCGACGACGTCGCGCAGCCGCTCGGTGAACTTCACGAAGGCGCCGCGGGGGACCGAGGTGACGATGGTCGGCACCTGCGCCTCGTGCCAGCCGATGTCGGTGTTGATGGCGTCGACGCCTTCGGCCTCTACCTTGCCGGCGAGCAGCGCGATCTCGTCGAACGTCTGCCCGTTCTTGACGAAGTCGGCGACCGACTGCCGCAGGATCACCGGGAAGTCGCGGGGAACCTTCTTCCGGACGGCCTTGACGATCTCGATGAGGAATCGCTGCCGGTTCTCGGTGCTCCCGCCCCACTTGTCGGTGCGGTCGTTGGTGTGCGGGCAGAGGAACTGGTTGATCAGGTAACCCTCTCCGCCCATCAGCTCGATCGCGTCGTACCCGGCGCGCCGGGCCAGCCGGGCCGACTCGCCGAACGACCGGATGACGTGCCAGATCATCTGCTCGGTCATCGTGATGTGCTTGAACGGATGGATGGGCGACGGCTCGCTGCCCGCGGCGACCTTGAACGGCGTGTACCCGTACCGGCCGGCGTGGATCAGCTGGATCGCGATCTTCCCGCCCTCGGCGTGGACCGCCTTGGTGAACTCGCGATGGCGCAGCACGTCGGCATGGTTGGTCAGCTTGCCCGCGAACGGGGCCAGCAACCCGGTGCGCGACGGCGAGAACCCGCCGGTGATGATCAGTCCGACGCCGCCGCGCGCGCGCTCGGCGTAGTAGGCGGCGAGCTTCGGAGTGTCCCAGAAGCGGTCCTCCAGACCGGTGTGCATCGACCCCATCACGACGCGGTTCGGCAGCGTCATACCGCCGATCTGCAGCGGCTCGAAGAGCTTGGGGTAGTGGGGGTTCGGGGCGGTCGTGGGGGCTGCCATGACGGTGCCTTTCTCGTGTGGCGACCGGGGGTCTCGATACGTCCTCGCCTAGCGGCTCGGACTACTCGACCACCGGACGTGCAGTGGTGGGTTGCGGGGCGCCGGCGGCGGATTCGTCGTTCAGTTCGCGGGTCAGACCCGCGATGGTCTCGTCGCACCACTCCACGGTCGCGGCCGACGCGCGGACGCCGCCGCGCAGGACCAGGTACTGGTGCAGTTTGCGGCCGGTCAGGGCGTCCGGCTCCGGGTAGTAGTCGCGTTCGAATCCCCGGTACAGGTCGAGCATCGCCTGCGCTTCGTCGCGATGGGACTTCAGTTCCCCGATGACCGCGGCGAGGTCGCCGAATTCTGCGGCTCGGATCTTGACTCCGAGGTCGCTGCGCAGCGGGATCACCGGGGTGGGGCTGGACACCCATTCGGCGAGCAAGGCCTCACCGGCCGGAGAGAGCGTGTAGACCTTCTTGTCCGGCCGACCGTCCTGCGCGACGTCGGTGTAGGTGACCAGTCCGTCGGCATCGAGCTTCTTGAGAGTGCGGTAGATCTGCTGGTGCGTCGCCGACCAGAAGTAGCCGATCGAGCGCTGAAACTGCTGCCCGATCTCGTAGCCCGTTCCCGGTCGCTCGGCCAGCGACACCAGGATGGCGTGTTCCAAAGCCATACCGACAGCTAACCATGCACCAACGCACTATGCAACAACGAGACTATGAAACTGTGTCACTATCCGCACCGAGGAGGATCCGTGGCTCGTGTGCGGCGAACGCAGCAGGTCAGGACCTTCGGCACGAGCGGAAACCGGTCAGGCCTGATATGAAGTGAATGTGAGCAGATTCCGACGCATCGCGCTTCCCGGTCACGGACCCGAGGACGTGGTGAGTCTTCCGGACGGCCGCGTCTTGGCCGGCCTCGACGACGGACGGCTGATCTCGGTGACGCCGGACTCCGGCGAGGTGGAAGTACTGGCCGACACCGCGGGTCACCTGCTCGGCCTGGAAGTGCTCGACGACGGCTCCATCGTGCTCTGCGACCACGACCGGGGCCTGCTCCGCCTCGACGGCGGGCGCGGCCGCCCGACCGTCCTCGTCGACGAGATCGACGGCCGCCCGCTGCATTTCGCGAGCAATGCGGTGGCGGCCAAGGACGGGACCATCTATTTCACGGCGTCGTCCCAGCGCCATCGCATCGACGCCTGGCGCAGCGACATCATCGAGCACCAGGGGACCGGCCGGCTGATCCGACGCAGCCCCGACGGCGCCGTCGACGTCCTGCTCGACGACCTGCAGTTCGCGAACGGCCTGGTCCTGGCCCCCGACGAATCCGAAGTTCTGGTCGCCGAGACGGGCGCTTCCCGCATCACGCGCTATCGGCTGACCGGACCGAGAGCAGGCGAGTCCGAGGTGCTTCTCGACGACCTGCCCGGCTACCCCGACAACATGTCCATCGGCAGCGACGGCCTGATCTGGTGCGCGCTCGCTTCGCCGCGCAATCCGGTGCTCGAAGGGATCTTCAAGCTGCCGCTGCGCGCACGGAAGATCCTGTCCCGGGTGCCCGAGCGCCTCGGACCCTCCCCGGACGACGTGGTGTGGGCGATCGCCTTCGACTTCGACGGGAAACTGGTGCACGACGTTCGCCCGGCCGGCGTCGACTACACATTCGTGACCAGCGTCGCCGAACGCGACGGCGTGCTCTACTTCGGCACCATCGTCGACGACGCACTCGGGGTGTACCAGCTGGATCCCTCGGCCTGAGCGGCGGTGTCGCCGGTCCAGGCGCTCGCGGAGTCCGCGACCACTCCACGACCTCGACGGGGCGTCACGCGACCAGCCTGCAGGGTGAGCACGTCGTCGGCGATCCCGATCAGTCGAGGGTCGTGGCTGATGAGCAGGGTCGTCCGGCCCGCGGTGAGGCGCCGGAGCGGCCCCACGATGCCGTCCACCGCGTCGTCGTCGAGTGCGGCGGTCGGCTCGTCCAGGACCAGCACCGGCGTGTCCCGCAGGATGGCGCGCGCGATGCACAGACGCTGCCGCTGACCTCCGGAGAGTTCCACGCCGCCGTCGGCCAGTGCGGTGTCGTAACCGTCGCTCAGCGCACTGACGAATTCGTGCGCGCCGGCATCCTCGGCGGCGGCGACCACCTGGGCGCGGCTGGCGCCGGGTCGCCCGTAGGCGATGTTCTCGGCCACCGTGCCGGCTTTGATGGTGGGCGTCTGCGGCAGCAGTGTGACATGGTCCCGCACGGTGGGTCCGTTGAGGCCGGCGTAATCGCTCCCGCCGAGCACGATGCGGCCCGAGTCGGGAAACTCCATCTTGGTGAGCAGCGCTGCCACCGTCGATTTGCCGGCCCCGCTAGGCCCGACCAGCGCCGTGATCCGCCCCGGCCACAGCGTGAGGTCCACACCGTCCAGGACGGTGCGGCCGCCGCGCCGGAACGTCACCGACTGCAGTTCCACCGGGCCGGTGGCCGTGGGAAGTGCGACGACCTCGCCGTCGTCGAGGTGTACGGGCTCGTCGAGCAGGTCGACGATCCGTTCGGCGCTCACTCCCGTCGAGACGATCGACAGGCGCAGATCGGCGATCTCCTGCAGCTTGGGGTGCAACATGGCGAGGTAGCCGGTGAGCGCCAGCAACTGGCCGATGGTCAGCTCGCCCTGGCGGACCTGCCACACTCCCGTGATCGTCACGACCAGCGTGACGATGATCTCGGCGGTGCCCGTCACCGCGCCGAACCCGGCCTCGACGCGGGCGTCGCCCAGCCGCGCGCGGGCCCAGCGGCGTCCGCTCCAGAGCAGTCGCTCGGCCTCGCGGCGCTGCTGGTTGTAGGCGACGGTGGTCTCGTGGCCCGACACCGCGGTGGTGATCGCGTCCGCGATGTCGCTGCTGGCCTCCATCTCGTCTCGGGAGACCCGCAGCTGGCCCCGGCGGAAGAGACTCGAGACGGCCCAGAGCACGGGGACGGCGGCCAGTGCCACACCGGCGACGGGTGGACTCATGATGAACGCCGCGACGGCCAGCCCGGTGACGCTCGCCACGGACACGGTCACGCTGAGCATCCCGGAGCTGATCAGGTGCTCGAGGGCCTCCAGATCGGAGGAGTGGCGCACCACCAGGTCGCCTAGGCCGCGGCGGCGATGTGCAGCCGGCGACAGCCGTTGGACATGAGCGAACACGCGTGTCCGCAGACGTAGGACGATGTTCTCCGAGGCCGCGGTGGACAGCACGGCGCCGAGGTAGTCGGCCGCCGAGGAGGCGGCGGTCAGCGCAATCCAGATCAGCGCCAGCTGGGCGAACGAGGTCCAATGCGTCGCTTCGAGAGCGCCGTCGACGAAGTCGGACAGGACGAACACCCCGACGGCGTCGGCGGCTGCGGCGAGCAGCAGCAGGAGCGCCGCGAGAACGAGGCGTCGGCGCTCGGAGAGGATCTCCGAGCGGAATCGGGTGAACACTGTGACGGGTGACATCGACCTTCTCGATCGGGTGCGGTGGGAACGTGCGTCAGACGCGCCGTGCGCGCCGAACCAGGGAGAGAGGTCCGGCGCGCACGAGCTGGAGTCAGCCAGACGCGATACTCACACCCACTGCCAGATCCACCGGCGGGTGTGGCGGTTCCACACGCGCTGCCGACGGCGCCGCTGCGGCTGCTGGGGTGAGCGGCGCTGACGGTTTCCCTGGCGGTTCG
Organism: Gordonia iterans; assembly: GCF_002993285.1. Classification (NCBI taxonomy): domain Bacteria; kingdom Bacillati; phylum Actinomycetota; class Actinomycetes; order Mycobacteriales; family Gordoniaceae; genus Gordonia; species Gordonia iterans. The sequence continues at coordinate 1,850,734 of NZ_CP027433.1, forward strand.
ATCCATGTGCCATGTCTTGCTCCTTTGCGATCGGATTCGATTTCCTTGTCCGGCTTCGGTGTTCATCACCGTCGGACAAGAACGAAGTTAGGAGCGCAAACTGGACCGGCCCTGGTCGGAACCTGCCGATCGCCTGTCAACTCTGGCAGGCGGCGACCCACTCCGACTCTCCGTCGGCGTAGGTCTCGTACTTCCAGATCGGTACCGCCGACTTGATCTCGTCGATCACCGTTTCGCAGACGTCGAACGCGGCGCCGCGGTGCGGGGCGGCGACCGCGACCACCACGGCGAGGTCGCCCACGGCGAGGTCTCCGATGCGATGCTGGGCGGCCACCCGCACCTCCGCGGAACGATGGCGGTCGAGGACCTGCTGGAGGAACCGGTCCGCATCCGGGTGCGCCTCGTAACGCAATGCGCGCACCCGGCGGCCGCCGTGGTGGTTGCGCACCACTCCGGTGAACGTCACCAGGGCCCCGTCCGCATCGGTGCGGACTCTGGTCTCGCAGAGGCGCGGATCGAGCGCCTCGTCTCGGATGTCAGTCACGGTGCCCGGTCCCTTCGGCCAGATCGAAGAGGTGATCGAGCAGCGGCCCGAGTACCTCGAGGCCGTCGTTCACCCCGCCCGGCGACCCGGGCAGATTGACGACGAAGCTGCCGCCCGCAAGCCCCGCCAGTCCTCGGCTCAATGACGCGAAAGGGGTTGCCGCACGGCCTTTCTCGCGAATCGCTTCGGCGATTCCGGGAAGCTCGGCGTCCAGGTGCGGGCGCGTCTCCTCGGGCACCCTGTCGTCAGTGGTGGGACCGGTGCCACCGGTGGTGACGACCACGGCGGGCGCCTCCGCCAGCGCGGACCGCAACGCGGACCCGAACTCGACGTCGGCCACCACGATCGGTCCGTCGACCTCGAATCCGCGCCGGCCCAGCCACTCGGCGATCACCGGTCCGGTGCGGTCGCTGCGTTCGCCGGCGGCGATCCGGGTGGACGAGACGAGGACCACCGCACGACGACCCGGATGGAGGTGAACCCGCCCTGGGGCGGGCGCGCCGGCCGGCGCGGGAGCAGGTGAGTCACGGGTCCAGTGACCGTGCCTGCCCCCGGACTTCTCCTGGAGGCCGACGTCGGTCATTCGGGCCGCCGGATCGAGGGCTTTGACCATGTCGTGCAAGGTGAGTCCGGCCACCGACACGGCGGTCAGCGCTTCCATCTCCACACCCGTCCGGCCGGTGGTCTTGGCCGTCGCCGACACGACGATCTGGTCGGTGAGCAGCTCGAAGTCGACGGCCATTCGGGACAGCGGCAGCGGGTGGCAGAGGGGGATGAGCACCGACGTGTTCTTCGCGCCCATGATCCCCGCGATCCGCGCCGTCGCCAGCACGTCACCCTTGGCGACGCCGCCGCCGCGGACGGCATCGACCACAGCGGCGGTGGTGACGAAGACACCGCGCGCGATCGCGGTGCGCTCGGTGACCGCCTTGCCGGAGACGTCGACCATCGCCGCGGTCCCGTCTGCGCGCAGGTGCGTCAAACCCGTCGAACCCGCGGAGTTCCCGGCGTTCGGTCCGGGGGAGTTCAGGTCAGCGGCCACGTGGTCACCTCCGTGCCGGCGGCCACGTGCGTGGTCTCGGCGTCGATCTCGATCAGCAGGTCGGCGGATGCGGCGCTCACCGCGAGATGGCTGCCCGCGCCACCGACCGGCGCGACGGTTTCGATGTCGCCCGCTCGCTCCGCTCCCGGCGCGACGGTTTCGATGTCGCCCGCTCGCTCCGCTCCCGGCGCGACGGTTTCGATGTCGCCCGCTCGCTCCGCTCCCGGCGCGACGGTTTCGACGTCGCCCGCTTCCGGGCATCGCACGCCACGCAGGAACTGCGTCTTCCCGGCGATCGACGGCACGTCCCGGAGCAGGCGTGCGCGGCCGTGCGGCACCGGAGCGAGGCCGCCGAGGTCGCGTAGATGGTCACGCAGCAGCACCTCGAAGGAAACCAGGACGCTCACCGGATTCCCGGGGAAGCAGCACACCGGGGTGCCTCGCCAGGTGGCCAGTCCCTGCGGCCCGCCCGGCTGCATCGCCACCGGACCGAACCAGCCGTGTCCGGACAGAGCCTGGCGGACCGGCTCGCGCTCGCCCATTGAGATGCCGCCGGAGGTCAGCACCAGGTCCGCGTCCTGGCAGGCCGCGGTGAGGATGGTCTCGAAATCGCCGTCGTCGCGCGCCGACGCGACGAAGACCACTTGGGCGCCGTGCTCGCTCGCCAGCGACGAGAGCACGATCGAGTTGGACTCGAAGACCTGCCCGCCGGTCGGTTCGGTTCCCGGGCGGATCAGCTCGCTCCCGGTGGAGATGACCGCGACCGTCGGCCGGCGGTAGACCTCGACGGCGGCGATTCCCGACGCGGCGAGCGCCCCGAGATGCCGTGGGGCCAATCGCACGCCGGCATCGACCACGCGCGCACCGGCGCTCACGTCGTCGCCGGCCGGCCGCACGAACGCCCCGGGAGCAGCTGTGGCGTCGAAGCGCACGCGGCCGTCGTGCTCGGCGGTCTGTTCCACGGGCACCACCGCGTCCGCGCCGCCCGGCAGCGGGGCGCCGGTCATGATCGCCATCACGGTGCCCGGCGGCAGCGCCTCCGTCGCCGGGTCTCCGGCAAAGATCCGCCCGCTCACCGGCAGCTCCGTGCCGGCCTGGACCTCGGCGGCCCGGACCGCGAAGCCGTCCATCGCCGAGTTGTCGAAGAGCGGTAGTGAGTGAGGCGCATGCGCGGGCCGGGCCGTGATGCGCCGCAGGGCCACCGCGACCGGCACCTTCTCGGTACGCCGGATCCCGGAGAGGTGGGCGCCCACCGCGGCGCGGTGCTCGGTGATCGATCTGCGGGTCACGTCGTCAACCCTAGCCGGGCCGGCACACCGGCTCGCCGGACATGAAGGGCGAGGACGCGAAGCAGATCGCTGCTAACGTCGAGAGGGTGACATTGATGGGGGCGCCGGAGACGACCGTGCTAGTGGACGGTCTCGGTCGGCGCGCCCGGGACCTGCGGATCTCCCTGACTCAGGCCTGCAATCTCCGGTGCCGCTACTGCATGCCCGAACAGGGACTGCCGATCATGCCGCGCGACGAATTGCTCTCGGCCGCCGAGGTGATCCGGCTGGTCGACGTCGCGGTCGACGACCTCGGCATCGGCGAGGTGCGGCTCACCGGCGGCGAACCGCTGATCCGCAAGGATCTCGAAGCGATCGTCGGCGGGATCGGAGAGCACCACCCGGATCTGCCGGTGTCGCTGACCACCAACGGACTCGGCCTGGACCGGCGGGCGGCCGCGTTGGCCGAAGCGGGACTCTCGCGCATCAACGTCTCCCTGGACACGGTCGATCGAGACCTCTTCGCCTCGGTCACCCGCCGCGATCGGCTGCCGGACGTGATCGCCGGGATCGACGCCGCAGTGGCCGCGGGCCTCGCGCCGGTCAAAGTGAACGCCGTCGCTCTGCGCGAAACGCTCTCGGGTGCACCCGATCTTCTGCGCTGGTGTCTCGATCGAGGTCTGCAGCTGCGGTTCATCGAGGCGATGCCGCTCGACGCGGAGGGGGCCTGGGACCGAGACGACTATGTCACCGCGGCGGAGATGCTCGAGGTGCTGGGGAATAGTTTCGCCCTCGAGTCCGTCGGTCGGGAGGACCCGGGCGCTCCCGCCGAGCGGTGGCGTGTGGACGGCGGGCCGGGGACCGTGGGGATCATCGCGTCGATGAGCCGCTCGTTCTGCGGCGCATGCGATCGCACCAGGATCACCGCGGAGGGCCGGGTGCGGCCGTGTCTGTTCTCCGACGACGAGATCGACCTGCGCGCCGTCTTGCGCGGCGGCGGCGACGACGCGGCGCTGGCGGCGGCCTGGCGCGAGGTGACGTGGCGGAAGTCGCCCGGCCATCTGCCCGCGGACGTGCTCACGCATCCGCGGCGGCCGATGGGGGCGATCGGTGGCTGAGACGATCACCGTCACCTACTTCGCCGCGCTGGTCGATCGCGCCGGATGCCGCAGCGAACGGCTGGAGGTCGCCGAGGCGACCGTCGGCGGCCTCCGGGAGGCGATCGCGCAGCGACACGGACCCCGCACCGGCGATCTGGCGCGGCTCTCCGCCGTTCTCGACGAGGATCGTCTCCTTCGGGACGACGCCGCGCCGATCGGTGACGAGGTGGACCTTCTCCCGCCGTTCGCCGGCGGTTGAGGTGCGCGCCGCCGCACGCTGAGGGAACATCATTCGCAGGCCGGCATGCGGGCCGGTGACCAGAGGGAGCTCAACAGAGATGAAGTGGCGCAGGATGTTCGGGCCCGCCATGGCGATCGGCGCCGTACTGGTGATGGGGGCTTCGGTCACCGCGTGCGGTACCGGCGACGACGGGCACACCGTTCGGGTGATGGCCGCGGCCTCCCTCGTCGACGTGATGGATCCGCTGACCGAGGCGTACAAGGCCGACCACTCGGGAGCTGACGTCCAGCTCGACGCCGCCGCCTCGTCGGCGCTGGTGCAGCGCTTGAAATCGGGAGCCAAAGCCGACGTGCTGATCACCGCCGACACGAAGACGATGGACGACGCAGTGGCCGCCGGGGTCGCCGAGGACCCGGTGGTGGTCGCCACGAACACGCTCGTGATCGTCGTGCCGAAGGGCAATCCGGGGGACGTGAAGGGCCTGGACTACTTCACGACGACGGGGAACCGTTCGGTGATCTGCGCCAGCGAGGTGCCGTGCGGCCGTGCTGCTGAACAGGCGATCTCCGCTGCCGGCGGCACCCCGCATCCGATCAGCCGTGCGGTGGACGTGCGCGCGGCCCTCGGCTCGGTCACCAGTGGCGAGGCGGATGCCGCCCTGGTGTACGCGACCGATGCGAAGTCCGCGGGCGACAAGGTCGAGACGATCGAGATCCCCAACGCGCCGGTCGTCCAGTATCCGGCGTCCGCGCTGACCGACGAAGGCCGGGACTTCGTCGACCTGCTGACCTCCGAACAGGGTGCGAGGATCCTGTCCGACGCCGGCTTCGGGACTCCGTAATCGCGACGACGACGACAGCGCGATTGCCGGCGTGACCCGCCGTCAGCCGAACGCGAGACTCCCGGCACCGATCACCGGTGCCGGGATTCTCGGCCTGGCCGCACTCGTCGCGCCGCTGGTGGCCCTGGCGTGGGCGGCGCCGTGGGGGCGGATCTGGGCCCTGCTCACGGCGCCGTCGGCGGTCTCCGCACTGTGGCTCTCGCTGAGCGCGGCGGCGCTGGCCACACTGTGCGCACTGGTGCTGGGCGTGCCGCTCGCGGCCGTCCTGGCATCCGACGCGATCCGTCCGACGCGACTGGTCCGGCTGCTCATCGTGGTGCCGATGGTGATGCCGCCGGTGGTGATCGGGACGGCTCTGCTGACGCTGTTCGGTCGTCGCGGTCTGCTCGGCAGGTACCTGGACGCCTGGTTCGACTGGACTCCGACCTACACCTTCGCCGCGGTGGTGATCGCGCAGGTAGTGGTCGCCATGCCCTTCCTCGTGGTGAGTGTCGAGGCCGCGCTGCGCAGCCGCAACATCGAAGCCGAAGAGGCGGCTTACACCCTCGGGGCGGGCCGGACGACCACCTTCTGGCACGTGACGCTGCCGGAGATCAGGGCAGGGATCGGTGCGGGAGCGGTGATGTGCTTCGCGCGGGCGCTGGGCGAGTTCGGCGCGACGGTGACGTTCGCCGGGAACGTCGAGGGTGTGACGCAGACCATGCCCCTGGCGATCTTCCTCGCCCTGCAGCGCGACGACGAGGCCGCGATCGCGATGGCCGTCGGGTTGGTGCTGCTCAGTGTGCTGGTCCTGGTCGGGATGCGGGGGCGCTGGTTGCCCGCGGTGACCGGATCCTGACGTCGTGCCCCGTCGCCTCACAGCGGTGAGGGGCGTTCGGAGAGAATCTGATTACTTCGCGGAGACCGTCGGGTCAGGCACCGCGAAACAATGCCTTCGTACCTTCGCCTGGAGCCGGTGCACCGCCGGCGACAGATGGAGGAACTCCCGTGAAGCTCACACGATCTCGCACGATTACCGATTGGGACCCCGAAGACGTCCAGGCGTGGAACGCAGGCGGGTCGAAGATCGCTCGACGCAATCTGATCTGGTCCGTGGCCGCCGAGCACATCGGCTTCTCGGTGTGGTCGATCTGGTCGGTGATGGTGCTGTTCATGCCCGAGGACGTCTACGGCATCTCGCTCGGCGACAAGTTCCTGATCGGCGCCGTCGCGACCCTCGTCGGTGCGCTGCTGCGGTTCCCGTACACCATGGCGACCACCCGCTTCGGCGGCCGGAACTGGACGGTCTTCTCGGCTGTGGTGCTGGTGATCCCGGTGGTCGCGACGATGGTGCTGCTGGCCAACCCCGGCCAGCCGCTGTGGATGTACCTGGTGGTCGCCGCACTGACCGGAGTCGGCGGCGGAAACTTCGCGTCGTCGATGACCAACATCAATGCCTTCTACCCGCAGCGGCTCAAGGGCTGGGCGCTGGGCCTGAACGCCGGCGGCGGCAACCTGGGCGTGCCCGCCGTGCAGATCTTCGGTCTGTTGGTGATCGCCGTCGCCGGCAACCGGCAGCCGTATTGGGTCTGCGCGATCTACCTGGTGCTCCTGGTGATCGCCGCGATCGGGGCCGCGCTCTACATGGACAATCTGGAGGGCCCCGGCGTCGACATGGCCGCGATGAAGGCCTCGCTGGCCAACCGGCACACCTGGATCATCTCATTGCTGTACATCGGCACCTTCGGCTCGTTCATCGGCTTTTCGTTCGCGTTCGGCCAGATGCTGGCGGTGAACTTCCGCGCCGACGGCCAGACCGCTGCCGAGGCGGCCCTGCACGCCGCCCAGATCGCGTTCATCGGCCCGTTGCTGGGTTCGATCAGCCGCGTCTACGGCGGCAAACTGGCGGACCGCTTCGGCGGCAGCAACGTGACCTTCGGGGTGTTCCTGGGGATGATCGCCGGCGCCGTGGTGCTGGTCGCCGGTTCGGCGTCGATCGCGATGTGCGCGGTCGGCTTCGTGATCCTGTTCGTGATCTCCGGGATGGGCAACGGCTCGGTGTACAAGATCATTCCGTCGGTGTTCGACGCCGCGTCGCGCTCGCTCCCGCTCGACGAAGCGGGCCGCGCAGCCTATTCGCGGTCGATGTCCGGTGCGGTGATCGGCATCGCCGGCGCCATCGGAGGCCTCGGCGGCGTGGGCATCAACCTGGTCCTGCGTCAGTCGTACTCGTCGACGGGCGCGGCGACCACGGCGTTCGTGGTGTTCGCGGCGTTCTACGCCGTCGCCGCCGTCGTCACCTGGCGGATGTACATCCGGGTTCCCAGCGGCGCAGCGGCACCGGCGGACGCGGTGTCTGCGAAACTGGGTTCATGACGAACGACGTTCCGGCGCAACGGTCGGCCCCGCCCTCGCTGGCGGGGTTCACCGTTGCCGTCACCGCCGCTCGCCGGGCCGACGAGTTCGAGACGCTCCTGGCCCGCCGGGGGGCACACGTGCGGAGTGCGGCCGCCATCGCCATCGTCCCGCTGCACGACGACGTGACGCTGCGCTCGGTCACCGAGGAACTCATCGCCGATCCGCCGGACGTGCTCATCGCGACCACCGGCATCGGGTTCCGCGGCTGGATCGAGGCCGCCGACGGCTGGGGTCTGGCCGAGGATCTGCTCGCCGGCCTCGCCGGGACCCGGGTGATCTCCCGCGGGCCCAAGCCCACCGGTGCGTTGCGGGCCGCGGGTCTGCGGGAGGAGTGGTCCCCGGAATCGGAGTCGTCTGCCGAACTCCTCGCGATGTTGTCGCCGGAGGATCTGGACGGACGCCGGGTGGCGGTGCAGCTGCACGGCGCGACCGACAACTGGGATCCCAATCCCGGATTCCTGGACGGCCTGCGCGCGCTCGGCGGCCAGGTGATCGAAGTGCCCGTCTACCGATGGAAGACCCCCGACGACCGTTCCGCCCTCGATGCGCTGATCACCGATGTCGCGGGTGGCCGTGTCGACGCGGTGACCTTCACCTCGGCGCCGGCCGTCGCCTCGGTACTGATCCGTGCCGAGGAACTGGGTCTGCGCGATCCGCTCCGGCACGCGCTGTCGACGCGGGTCGTCGTGTACTGCGTCGGCCCGGTCACCGCCGCTCCGCTCGAGGCGATCGGGGTGCCGAGCGTGGCCCCGGACCGGATGCGTCTCGGCGCGCTGGCCCGGCTGGTGGGCGACGATCTGCCGCGCCGCCGTCCGGAGCTCGAGGTCGCCGGGCACACGCTGGGCGTGCGCGCGGCCGCCGCCGTCGTCGACGGCGCGGAGCGCGACGTCTCCGCCACCGGTCTCGCGCTGCTCAAAGCACTGGCCGATCGGCCCGGAGAAGTGCTCTCCCGCGAGGAGATGCTCGAGCTGCTCCCGGCCGGCGGTGACGATCCGCACGCGGTGGAGGTGGCCATCGGCCGCTTGCGCACTGCTCTCGGCGCCCGCGAGATCATCGCGACCGTCGTCAAACGCGGGTATCGCCTGGCGGTGTGAGTCGCTCCCGCACCTCGTCGTGGGTGCCGGACAGAGCCGGGGCGCGAGGGAGATTCACTCCTCGCGCCCCGGCTCTTCGGTGGACAGTCGGCAGCACCGGCGACTACCCGGCGTGGGTCCGAGCAGTCTTGGCGATCAGTTGCGCCGAGAGGACGCGTCGGCAGGCCAGACCCACCACCCTCGGGTGCAGGCCGAGCGGCTCGGCGACGACGTCGGCGCCCGAATCGTGCAGGCGGCGCTGGAACAGGCCGTCGGCGAGCAGGTACGACGCGACTGCGCAGCGCCCGTTGCGGCGGTGTGCCTCGCGGACTGCGTCGTCGATGCCCGGGTACGCCGAGTCGGCGGGCGGCGCGGCGAAGCCGATCGACACCCGGGTGCCGAGCAACGACTCCAGCCGGGTGGCCACCCGGCGCACGTCGGCGACGGCCTGCGGGTCCGACGACCCGGCCGCGGCGAGCACCACGGCATCGGTGCGACGGACACCGGCCTCGCGGAGCCGGGCCGCGAGGGCCTCGGCCAGGGCGGGGGACGGGCCCAGCGCGGGAGTCAGCACCGCGCCGGGATGGCCCGCCGCGGCGAGGTGTTCGGGAAGGTCGGCGCGCACGTGATAGCCGCGTGCCAGGAAGGCGGGTACGACGACCACCTGCTGGTCGGCGGGCAGTTCGGCGAGCACGTCGCTCGGTGTGGGCCCGAGGACGTCGACGAAGGCGACGCGTACCGGCAGGTCGAGCCGGCGGGACATCGCCGCGGCCAGGTCGCCGATCATCGCCACTCCGTGCGGATTGCGGGTGCCGTGCGCGGTCAGCAGGACGGTCATGTCACACCTCGGCGGTCGTGGCGGCGGGCTTCGTCTGCGCTGGCGGACGGATGCCGAAGCGCACTTGTGGCGTGTTCGAGACGTAGACCATGCCGTCCAGACCGATCCGCGTGCCGTACACCGGGATCGAGACGCCGTCGGCGTCCAGGCAACGACCGTCGATCAGGCTGAACGCCTGCTTCTTCAGCGGCGACTGCACCACCGGGAAGCCGTTGCGGTCGCCGACTATGCCGCGTGACATCACCGCCGCCCGGCCGATCGGGTCGATGTTCCCGACGGCTTTGAGACGGTCGTCGGCCAGCCGGAAGAGCGCCACCTGGGCGCCGTCCGGGAGCAGGACGGCCGCGCCGCGCAAGCGCTCCAAGCGGTCGATGTGGCACGCGGCGGTCCAGTCGCGCGTCCAGCGGGACAGATCGAAGTTGAGGGACATGTCAGGCTCCTTCGGTGGCGCGGACGGGCCGCGGGAAGGCCGGCTCGCCCAGCAGGACGGGGACCTTGCGGCCGTTGTTCTCGCCGAATTCGACGGTGGGGTCGGGGGATTCGGGCGCGTTGACGAATGAGACGAAACGACTGAGCTTCTCAGGGTCCTCGAGCACGCCCTTCCACTCGCACGCATAGCCCTCGACGTGCCGGGCCATCGCGGCCTCGAAATCCTCGGCCAGGCCGAGGGCGTCGTCGACCACCACCTCGCGCAGCCGGTCGAGGCCGCCCTCGAGCTCCTCGAGCCAGGGCGCGGTCCGCTGGAGGCGGTCGGCGGTGCGGATGTAGTACATGAGGAAGCGGTCGACGTACTTGACGAGCGTCGCCGAATCGAGGTCGCTCGCCAGCAACTGCGCGTGCTTGGGGGTCATGCCGCCGTTGCCGCACACGTACAGGTTCCAGCCGGCGTCGGTGGCGATCACGCCGACGTCTTTGCCGCGGGCCTCGGCGCACTCGCGGGCGCAGCCCGACACGCCCATTTTGAGTTTGTGCGGGGAACGCAGGCCGCGGTAGCGCAGCTCCAAGTCGATGGCCATCTGCACCGAGTCCTGCTGTCCGTATCGGCACCAGTCCGAACCGACGCAGCTCTTGACCGTGCGCAGCGACTTGCCGTACGCCTGCCCGGACTCCATCCCTCCGTCGACCAGGCGCTTCCAGATCAGCGGCAGCTGCTCCACGCGGGCGCCGAACATGTCGATGCGCTGGCCGCCGGTGATCTTGGTGTACAGCCCGAAGTCGCGGGCGATCTCGCCGATCAGGATCAGGTGCTCGGGAGTGATGTCCCCGCCGGGCACGCGCGGCACCACCGAGTAGGTGCCGTTGCGCTGGATGTTGGCCAGGAACGCGTCGTTGGTGTCCTGCAGGGTGGCCTGCTCGCCGCCGAGGATGTGATCGGAACTGGTCGACGCCAGGATCGAGGCGACCGTCGGCTTGCAGATGTCGCAGCCGGTGCCGGTGCCGAAACGCTCGATGAGCCCGGAGAAGGTGCGGATCCCGGAGGCCTGCACCAGTTCGAAGAGTTCGGCGCGGGATTGGCCGAAGTGTTCGCAGAGCGCCTTGGACTGCTCGACGCCGGACTCGTTCAGCAGCTTCGAGAGCAGGGGCACGCACGAGCCGCAGGCGGTGCCCGCGCCGGTGCACTTCTTCAGGTCGGCGACCGTGCACGACCCGTCGGCGATCGCCGAGCAGAGCGTGCCTTTGGAGACGTCGTTGCACGAGCAGATCTGCGCGTCGTCGCCGAGTGCGGACAGGCCCAGCGCCTCGCCGCCCTCGGAGGCCGGGGAGATCAGGGCGACCGGATCGCCCGGGATCGTCGAACCGACCAGCGGACGCAGCATGCCGTACGAACTGGCGTCGCCGACCAGGACGCCGCCGAGCAGGGTCGACGCGTCGTCGGACAGCACCAGTTTGGAATAGGTCCCGCCGACCGGGTCGCTGACCACCACGTTCAGCGAACCCGGCGTGGCGCCGAGCGCGTCGCCGAAGCTGGCGACGTCGACGCCGAGCAGCTTGAGTTTTGTGCTCAGGTCGGCGCCGGGGAAGGTGGCGTCCCCGCCCAGCAAGCGGTCGGCGACCACCTCGGCGGTCGCGTAGCCCGGTCCGACCAGGCCGTAGCAGCGGCCTTCCACCGCGGCGACCTCGCCGATCGCGTAGACGTCGGGTGCGCTGGTGGCGCAGGTGACGTCGGTGAGGATGCCGCCGCGTTCGGCCAGTGCCAGGCCCGACTCGCGCCCGAGCTCGTCGCGGGGGCGGACGCCGGCGGCGAACACCAGCAGCCCGGCTTCGACCCGCACGTCGCCGGCGAGCGTCACGGTCAGTCCGCCGTCGTCGGCCGGCTCGATGCTCTGGGTGCCCGAGGAGAGGCTGATGTCGATCCCCAGTTCGCCGATCATCCGGGCGAGGTGTTCGCCGCCGCCCTCGTCGACCTGCTGGGGCATGAGCCGCGGGTTGATCTCGACGACGTGCGGGCGCATGCCGAGCTGACGGAGGGCATTGGCCGCCTCCAGTCCGAGGAGTCCGCCGCCGACGACGATGCCCACGGCGTCCGGATCGCGCGCCAGGGAGGCCTCCGCATCGGCGCGGATGGCGTCGAGGTCGTCGAGGGTGCGGTACACGTGGCACCCGGGTGCGTCGTGGCCCGGCACCGGCGGGACGAACGCGTACGAGCCGGTGGCCAGCACCAGCGCGTGGTAGGCGATGGTCTCGCCTGTGTCCGTGCGCACCCGGTGTGCGGCGTGATCGATCGATTCGACTCGGACGCCGGTACGCAACTCCACGGCAGGATCGTCGGCGAAGTCGTTGCCGGGCATGGCCAGCGACGAACGGTCCCACTCTCCGACGTAGCTCGACAGGCCGACGCGGTCGTAGGCGGCATCGGCCTCCTCGCCGAGCACGATCACCGTCCAGGTGTTGTCGGTGTCACGGGTGCGCAGGGCTTCGATGAAGCGGTGGCCGACCATTCCATGGCCGACGACGACGACGGTCTTGCTCATCGCGGGGTCCTTCCTCAGGGCTGATGTGGACCACGGTAGGAACGCGGTGTTGCGCGTTGATTGCCGTCGATGCGACGGCGGCGTCACATCGCTTTCACAACACGACGGTGATGTCTGTGAGAAGCGGGGCCTCCCCGAGATCGCCCAGGGCACCGGCACCGTGCTGATGCTGCGGATCGAGCTCAGCGTAGGCGTTCGACGCCGGCGGGCGAGCCCGCCGGGGGGACCAGCGCGAGGCCTCGATGGCCGATCATCGACGCGAGGTGGCCGGTCCCGCGCCCGGCGGTGGCGGACCAGCCTCCGGCGCCGTCGGGCTCCACCGGAAGCACCCGCCAACGGCCGGGCAGGCGCGCCGCGTCGTCGTTCAGCGTGATCACCTCCGGGCGGGCAGGCGTTCTGCCGAGCAGTCCGTCGAGCAGTGCGGGCAGCACCACGACGGTGCCCGCCACGGCGGCCAGGGGATTTCCCCCGAGTCCGAGAACGATCCTGCCGACGGGAAGCCGGGCGAGCAGGAGGGAGCCGCCCGGACGCAGGTTCAGTCCGTCCAGGACGATGTCGGCCTCCGCTCCGGCGAGCACGGAGCGGAGATGATCGGCGACGCCGTGACCGGTGGCGCCGACGATCACCACGACGTCGGTGTCCGGTGCGGTCATCGCGGCCTCGAAGATCTCCGGACGGTCGGCGAGGTGACCCGCCCGGGTCACCCGCACGCCGGCGTCGCCGAGGATCTCGGCCACCGGGTCCGATGCGGTGTCGGGAACGGCCCCGGGCGGGATGTCGGCGTCGCCCGGGACCACCTCGTCGCCGGAGGTGTGCAGACGGGCGCGGACGGGGCCGCGGACGGTCAGGTCGGGCACCCGCGCCGCGCGGGCGACCGACCTGACGGCGGCATCGACGGTGCTGCCTGCGGGGGCGAGGGCGGCGCCGACCGGCCAGGCACTGCCGAGGCGCCGCGTGTCGTCTCGCCCGGTCGAGGTCTCGGTGAGCACGTCGCCGTCCCGTGCGGTCTCCTCGTGCCGCAGCACTCGGTCCGCGCCCCGGGGGAGCATGGCGCCGGTGGCGATCGCCACCGCCTCGCCGGCTAGCAGCTCCACGGCTCCGGTCTGACCGGCCGCGCGGGCGGGCCCGGCGATCCGCCAGGGCGGCGGCCCGGCCACGGCGTAGCCGTCCATCGCGGAGGCGTCGAACGGTGGAAACGCGGCGACCGCGATCAGCGGTCTGGCCAGCACCGCACCGGACGCGGTGCCGGCCGGCAGAATCTGCTCCGGGAGCGGAGTGAGCCCGCCGGCGATTCGGCGGCGCGCCGTCACCGGGTCCACGGCACGGGTCGGTGCGGCCCGCCGGGCGGCGGCGAGCTGTTCGGGGGTGTCGACGTCGTCGATTCCGGTCATCCGCACGTGGGCCGCGCCTGCCGGGATCAGGTTCCGCATCGCGGCGTTCGGACCGGTCTGTCGGACGGCGTCGAGGGCCGATCGTCGCCAGATGCCGAGCAGGTGCTGGCGCCTGCCTCCGCCGTCGACGGCGAAGACCGCGGGAGCCTGGGTTTCCGCGAGCGCGGCGCGCAGGTCGTCGACGTGCCGCGCGGTGAGGGCGGGGAGGTCGCTCGCGAGCACCACGACGGGAAGATCGTCGGCGGACGGCGCGATGCTGCCGGCAGTGCTCAGGGCAGTCAGGCCCGCCGCGACGGCGGCGACCGGTCCGGCGTACGGCGGGTCCTCACAGGTCACCAGGATGCCCGGCGGCACCGGCCGGGCCGGTCCGACGACGACGACCAGGCCCGCTCCGGCGACGGCATCCAGTGCGACGTCGAGCAGGCGCCGCCCGCCGACCAGCGCCGCCGGCTTGTCGGAGCCGCCGAGGCGCCGGGCCCGCCCCCCGGCGAGCACGATGGCGTCGAACTCCGGCCTGGGCGGTCTCATGCCTCGACCTTAATCGGCGCCGGCACCGTCTCCGGCCCGGTTCAGTACACGTCGCGGACGTAGCGACGCTCGGCCGCCAGTGCGGTCACGTAGGCGTCGGCGGCCCGCGGAGCGAGTCTGCCCTGTTCGGCGACGATTCGGTGCAGCGTGTCGTCGACGTCCCGGGCCATGCGCGAGGCGTCGCCGCAGACGTACACGTGTGCTCCGCGCTGCAGCCACTGCCACAGCTCGCCGGCGCGAGCAAGCATCAGGTCCTGCACGTAGACTTTCTCGTCCTGGTCGCGCGAGAACGCGAGGTCGAACTCGGTCAGCACGCCGTCGCGGTGGAACTGTTCCAGTTCGCTCCGGTAGTAGAAGTCCGTGGCACGGTGCTGTTCGCCGAAGAACAGCCAATTGTCGCCCGATGCTCCCGTGTGGGCCCGGTGGTGCAAGAAGCCGCGGAACGGAGCGACACCCGTGCCCGGACCGATCATCACCATCGGAGCGGCCGGATCCTCCGGCGGACCGAAGCTCTTGTTGCGCTGCACAAAGATGCGGACCGGCGCGTCCGGTTCGGCATCGGCCAGATAGGTGGAGCACACGCCGGCGCGGCGCAGACCCGCAGGGCCGTCGAAGCGCACCGCCGAGACGGTCACCTCGACCCGGTCGGGAGAGACCCGCGGGCTCGACGAGATCGAGTACAGCCGTGGCTGCAGCCTCCGCAGGATCGCGAGCCAGTCGGCGGCGCTCGCCGCGACGGGATACTGCGCGAGCAGATCCAGGCTCTGACGTCCCCAGGTCCACTCGGCCAGCTGGGCCGGGGCGTTGACGAGCGCGGTGAGGTCCGGGTCGTCATGCACGGCGTTGAGGAAGCGGAGCAGGTCGGCGGTGACTTTCGCGATCTCCAGGTGCTCGGTCAGCGCGGTGCGCAGCGCCATCTGCTCGCCGGCGAAGGTGATCGACTCGTCGCCGTCCAGCCCGGTCAGCTGCAGCCAGGCGTCCACCAGCGCGGGGCTGTTGCGCGGCCAGACGCCGAGGGCGTCGCCGGTCTCGTACTGCAGCGTGCCCTCCGGGAGTTCAAAGGCGAACCGGCGCACCTCCTTCGCCGATCCCGCGGCGGTCAGCAGGTCGTTGGCGACCAGCCGGGTGACGAGCGGATTCTTCTTGGAGTAGGCCGACGTCGGTGCCGGACCGGAGCCTTGCGACGCAGGTACTCGCTCGGCGCCTTCGTGGGATCGATCGCCGCCCGCTGCTGCTGGGTCAGCTGCGCCCAGGCCGTCGGCTTCCTCCCCGAGCTGTTCGTCGAGAAGGTCGCCGATGCGGCTGAGCCACGCGGCCGCGGTCTCCTCGTAGTCGGGCTCGCACGAGACCCGTTCGGCCAGGCGCACGGCGCCGAGCGTCTGCAGCCGTCCGTCCAGCTTGCGGGCGAAGCCGCAGAAGTCGGCGTACGACGAATCGCCGAAGCCGAGCACCGCATAGCGCAGCTCGGCGACGTCCTGCGCGGTGGCCGTGGCCAGCGCATCCCACAGCGCCGCACCGTCGTCCGGGGGATCGCCGTCGCCGGTGGTCGACACCACGAACAGCACGGTCCCGCGCAGGTCGTCCAGGCTGACACGGTCGGCTTCGGCGAGAACCACCGGGCGATCGGCGGTCCCGAGCGCCCGCGCACATTCCTGGGCGAACTCTTCGGCGGTACCGGTCTGCGATGCCCAGACGACGGTGACGGGCAGCGTGTGCGTGCCGGACCCCGAATCGACGTCGGCGGCCGTGCTCCGGGAGAAGTACCCGGCCAGCACTCCTTCGGCCCAGTTCCTGGTCGTCGTGCCGAGCGGCGCGGACGCCGGGATCGTGGGCACCTCGCCCGATGGCGGGTTGGCGCGGATGCCGTGGACCAGCCCCGTCAGGAACGCGCGTTCGGCCTCCGACGGCTGCGGCGCCTCGCCGACGGCGAAGGCGGCGGCGAGCGGGTCGGAGGTCGTCGCGGGCGGGGTCATCGCGGGGACTCCTTCTGGTTCGGGCAGTGGTTCGGGTCGCACGGGTTCGGGTCGCCGGGCAGGGGTCACCGCGACGGCGCACAGTTTGAACTCAGGCTGCAGCGACTCGGGGTCGACGGCGTCGTTGGTGACCGCGTTCACCGCGAGACCTTCGCCGCCCCAGTGCATCGGGACGAAGCACAATCCAGGGCTGATCGCGTCGGTCACCCGGGCGGGCACCTGCACGGACCCGCGGCGAGAGGTCACGTCGACCGGATCGCCGTCGGCGATCCCCAGAACCCGGGCGTCGTCCGGGTGGATCTCGGCGAAGCTCGACGGGTTGAGCTTGTTGAGCTTCTTCACGCGCCCGGTCTTGGTCATGGTGTGCCACTGGTGCGCCAGCCGGCCGGTGGTGAGCAGGAGTGGGTAGTTGTCGTCGGGCAGCTCGGCGGGCGGCAGGTACGGACGGGCCAGGAAGCGGGCCCGCCGGGACGGTGTGGGGAAGGCCAGCCGGGGCACGGTGCCGTCGTCGCGGCGATGCAGGGTCTGGCTGACTCCGTCGTTCAGGTACCGGATGGGGTTGCGCGGGCCGGCGCCGGGCGCGACCGGCCACTGCACGGGACCCTCGGCGAGGCGCGCATGGTCCACACCGCGCAGATCCCAGCCGGTCCGGGGGTTGTGGAACTGTGCGAGCTCGTCGAACACCTCCGCCGCGTCACCGAAGTCGAAGCCGGTGTCGAAACCCATCGCCCGGGCGACGTCGGCGATCAGCTGCCAGTCCGGCCGGGCCTGCCCGGGCGGCGCCGCGGCGGGGGCGGTCAGCGTGAGATTCCGTTCGGAATTGATCATGACGCCGGGCGCCTCGGTCCACAGGGCGGCCGGGAGGAGGGCGTCGGCGTAGGCGGCCGTTTCCACACCGTCGAACACGTCCTGGACGACGACGAACTCGGCCGCCCGCAACCCCGCGACCACGGCGTCCCGATTGGCGACGGAGACCACCGGATTGGTGCAGATGATCCAGACGGCCCTGACCTCACCGCTGCGATCGGCCTCGCTCGCTCCGCGTCCTGCGGCCCCGGCCATCTGGTCGAAGAGCTCGACGGTGCCGCCGCCGGGGGTGGTCGGGAGCGTGCCCTCGGGCAGTCCCCAGATCCGCTCGGTGTCGGCGCGGTCCTGGTCGTCGAGCACGGCGCGCTGGCCGGGCAGTCCCGGGCCCATGTAGCCCATTTCGCGGCCGCCCATCGCGTTCGGCTGCCCGGTCAGCGAGAAGGGTCCGGCGCCGGTGCGGCAGATCGCGCCGGTGGCCAGGTGCAGGTTGCAGATCGCGTTGGTGTGCCACGTGCCGTGCGTCGACTGGTTCAGACCCATCGTCCACAGGCTCACCCAGTCGCCGGCCTCGGCGATCCAGCGGGCCGCGGTACGCAGATCGTCCTCGGCGATGCCGGTGATCCCGGCGACCGTCGCCGCGGGGTAGTCGGCGAGCAGTTCGACCAGGGTCTCCCAGCCTTCGGTGTGCTCGGCGACGAATTCGTCGTCGATCGCTCCGTCGTCGTACAGCAGCCGCAGCAGTCCGTTGAGGAGCGCGAGGTCGGTGCCGGGACGCACCGGCAGATACAGGTCCGCCTTCGCCGCCGTCGCCGTCTTGCGCGGATCGACGACGATCAGCTTGGCGCCCGCCTTGACCCGATCCATCATGCGCAGATAGAGGATCGGGTGACAGTCGGCCATGTTCGCGCCGATCACGAAGAACAGGTTCGCGTGGTCGAGGTCGTCGTAACTGCCCGGTGGTCCGTCGGCCCCGAGGGACTGCTTGTAGCCGGTGCCCGCGCTCGCCATGCACAGGCGCGAGTTCGACTCGATCAGACTGGTGCGGAGGTAGCCCTTGGCCAGCTTGTTGGCGAGGTACTGGGCTTCGAGGGACATCTGACCGGAGACGTAGAGGGCGATCGATCCGGGGCCGTGCTCGTCGTGGATCGCCCGGAGGCGCTCACCCACGCGGGCGATCTCGTCGTCGACGTCGACCGGCTGCAGTTCGGCGTCGCGCCGGGGGCGGCGGTACGCGGAGGTCAGGCGACCGGGCGCGGCGAGCATCTCGTGCGTGGTGTTGCCCTTGGTGCACAGACGTCCGCGGTTCGCGGGGTGGGCGGCGGTGCCCTTGCTGCCGGAGATGCGGCCCTTCTCGATCTGCAGGGTGAGACCGCAGCCGACACCGCAGTAGCCGCAGACGGTGTCGACGGTCGTCGTCGTTTCCGTCGCTTCTGCCGAGGTCATGGGTCCAGGCTGCGGGCCCGGTGTTTCCGCGTGGTCCGCCGATGGTTACCCGGGGATCAACTCGACCTCACAGCCGGGCTGGTCTGCGTGTGCGGCCGCTCGGCGGCCTGGGCTTTCCCGCCTGGAATGTGGTGCCTGGCACAATCGGTCGACATGAGAGATGCAGTCGTCATCGATGCGATCCGCACTCCGATCGGCAGCCGCAACGGCAGCTTGGGGCGGGTGCATCCCGGTGACCTTTCCGCGCACGTGCTCACCGCGCTCGCCGACCGCAACCACCTCGAGCCGGCGACGGTCGACGACGTCGTCTGGGGGTGTGTGAGTCAGGTGGGCGACCAGGCGGGCAGCCTCGGCCGGGTCGCCGTGCTCGCGGCGGGCTGGCCCGAGTCGGTTCCGGCGACCACGGTCGACCGGCGATGCGGTTCGGCCCAGCAGGCGGTCCACTTCGCCGCGGCCGGGGTGATCTCCGGCCAATACGACATCGCGATCGCCGGCGGCGCCGAGTCGATGACCCGCGTGCCCATGGGGTCGGCGCGCGGAGACGGGCGGCCCTGGCCGGACTCGGTGCTGCAGCGCTACGGCGTCGACGGCTTCCACCAGGGGCTCGGTGCCGAGGCGATGGCGCGCCGGTGGCAGCTCACCCGCGGGCAGGTCGACGCGTACTCGGCGCGGTCGCATGAGCGCACCGCGGCCGCCGTCGACGCCGGAGCGTTCGACGGACAGCTCGCGCCGATCGCCGGACTCGAGACCGACGAGGGACTGCGCCGGGGCACCACCGCCGAGAAGCTCGCCGGACTGCCGACCGTGTTCGACGACGACGGGGTGATCACCGCAGGCAACTCCTCACAGATCTCCGACGGCGCGGCGGCGCTGCTGGTGACCACGAGTGAGCTCGCCGCGCGGCACGACTGGCGGCCGCTCGCCCGCATCCACACGGCGGTGCTGGCCGGGGACGATCCGGTGATCATGCTGAGCGCGCCGATCGCCGCGACGCGGCGGGCGCTCGCGCGTTCGGGCCTGGCGCTCGACGAGATCGGCGTGTTCGAGGTGAACGAGGCGTTCGCGCCGGTGCCGCTGGCCTGGCAGGCCGAGACGGGTGCGTCCGACGACGTGCTCAATCCGCTCGGCGGGGCCATCGCCGTCGGACATCCGTTGGGCGGTTCGGGAGCGATCCTGATGACCCGTATGGTGCATCACATGCGCGACAACGGGATTCGCTACGGACTGCAGACGATGTGCGAGGCGGGCGGGATGGCGAACGCGACGATCCTGGAACTGATCCGATGAGCGCCGAGCGGGAGGCGCCGCTGATCGTCGAACGCGACGGTGACGTGGTGACGTGGACGCTGAACCAGCCGGCCACGCTCAACGCGATCTCCGACGACGCCGTCATCAATGCGCTGGTCGGCGCGGTGGCCGAGGCGAACCGTGATCAGAGTGTGCGCGCGGTGATCCTGACCGGCGCGGGCAAAGCCTTCTCCGCGGGAGGCAACGTGAAGGACATGGCTGCGCGCACAGGTCTGTTCGGCGGGGAGGCGCACGAGCAGCGCGTCGGCTATCGGGAAGGGATCCAACGGATTCCGCGCGCGATGTACTCCCTCGAAGTACCCGTGATCGCGGCGGTCAACGGTCCAGCGGTGGGCGCAGGCTGCGACCTGGCCCTGATGTGCGACCTGCGGCTGGCCAGCGACCGGGCTTTCTTCGCCGAGAGCTTTGTGAAGCTCGGACTGATACCCGGCGACGGCGGCGCGTGGTTCCTGCCGCGGATCGTCGGACCCGCCCGGGCGGCGGAGATGGCCCTGACCGGCGACCGCGTCGACGCCGCCACGGCCCTCGAATGGGGCATCGTCTCGCGGGTCACCGAGCCCGGCGAACTGCTCGACGCGGCGCGGGAACTGTCCGACCGGATCGCGGCGAATCCGCCGGTGGCGGTCCGGATGACCAAGAAGCTGCTGCGGGAGTCGTCGCGGCAGAGCCTGGACCAGCTGCTGGAACTCTCCGCCGCCATGCAGGGCATCGCGCACCACACCGCCGATCATCACGACGCCGTCGTGGCCATGACGGACCGGAGACCTCGCCAGAGTCGCCCGTAGGGCCGCTCGGATGCGTAAAGTCGACACCGGAGGGCCGTCTCAGCCCTGGCGGTCCGAGAAGGACGGTACGCGCAGATGACGACGCACGAGAACCGCTCACACACCGACCACACGCACCAGGCGGCCGAGGACGCAGGAGCGCCCCGACCCGGCTCGCTCGAACTCGGGCGACTTCCCGACGGGACCCGGCAGGGCGGCTACGGTCCCGAGACTCAGTCGCCCTGGAAGAGCCGCCCGTACCACCATCCCGCCGCCGGATGGGGCGCGGCGATGGCCGTCGGCAAGGTGGTGATGCGGCAGCGGCTGCCGATCGTCGCCACCAAGTCGATGTTCACCATGAATCATCCGGTGCGCGGTTACGACTGCCCGGGCTGCGCATGGCCGGACGATCCCGGGGTGACCCTCGACATCTGCGAGAATGGCATCAAACACGTCACCTGGGAGATGACCCGCAAACGGGTCGACGCCGAGTTCTTCGCCGCCCACACCGTCTCCGAGCTCGCCGAGTGGACCGATCACGCGCTGGAAGACCAGGGCCGACTCACCGAGCCGATGGCCTACGACGGTGCCGTCGACCGCTACGTGCCGATCAGCTGGGACGACGCGTTCGCTCTGGTCGGCTCGGAGCTCCGGGCCCTGGACAGTCCCGATCAGGCGGCCTTCTACACGTCGGGCCGGCTCAGCAACGAGGCGTCGTTCCTGTATCAGCTGATGGCCCGCGAGTACGGCACCAACAACCTCCCGGACTGCTCCAACATGTGCCACGAGGCCTCCGGCCGTGCGCTGACGGCGTCGTTGGCCACCGGGAAGGGAACCGCCGACCTGGAGGACTGGGCGCAGTGCGATGCCCTCTTCATCCTCGGCGTCAACGCCGCGTCGAACGCGCCCCGGATGCTGACCTCGCTCGCCGAGGCCGTCGACCGCGGCGCTCAGGTGGTTCACGTGAACCCGCTCGTCGAGGCCGGGGCGACCCGCACCATCGTGCCGCACGAGATCCTCGACATGGCCCGCTTCAAGACCACCGCGACCGGCACCGACACCTTGCAGGTGCGCTCCGGCGGCGACATGGCGCTGATCCGCGGGATGGCCAAGGTGGTGTTCGAAGCCGCCGAGACCGATCCGGGCGCACTGGATCACGAGTTTCTGGCGAAGTACACCGATGGTCTCGAGGAGTACCGGGCGCTGGTCGAGGCGACCGAGTGGGATCAGCTGGTGGCGCAGTCGGGGCTCAGCGAGACGCAGATCAGGCGGGCGGGCCGCATCTATCTGGACTCGCAACGGACCGTGATCAGCTGGTGTCTGGGTGTGACGCAGCATGAGCACAGCGTCGATGCGATCCGCGAGATCGTGAACCTGCTGCTGCTGCGTGGGAACATCGGCAGGCCCGGCACCGGGCCGTCTCCGGTCCGCGGGCACAGCAACGTGCAGGGCAACCGAACCTGCGGCATCGACCACAATCCGGGCGAGGCGTTCTTGCAGCGGCTCGACGAGGTCTGCGGCATTACCTCCCCGCGCACGCACGGCCTGGACACCGTGCACACCATCGCGGGCATGCACGCCGGGGACGTGAAGGTGTTCGTCGGCATGGGCGGCAACTTCGTGCGCGCGGCTCCGGACACCGTGTTCACCGCCGAGGGGCTGCGCCGCTGCCACCTGACCGTGCAGGTGAGCACCAAGCTCAACCGCGGTCACCTGGTGCACGGTCGCAAGGCGCTGATTCTGCCGTGCCTGGGACGCACCGAATTGGACCGGCAGCGCACCGGACCGCAGGGGATCACCACCGAAGACGCGATGAGTTCGGTGCAGCTGTCGAACGGACACCGAACGCCGGCGTCGGAGCACCTGCTCAGCGAACCGGCCATCATCGCGGGCATCGCGCGGGCCACGCTGCCCGGCAGCCGCACGCCGTGGGAGGACTACGTCGACGACTACGATCGGATCCGCGACGTCATGTCCCGGGTGCTCCCCGGCTTCGAGGGCTTCAACCGGCTGGTGCGGCAGCCTTACGGCTTCCGGATTCCGCAGCCGGCCCGCGAACGTGACTTCCGGACGCCGTCGGGCCGG
The DNA here is from genome assembly GCF_002993285.1 of Gordonia iterans. Lineage (NCBI taxonomy): Bacteria > Bacillati > Actinomycetota > Actinomycetes > Mycobacteriales > Gordoniaceae > Gordonia > Gordonia iterans. The sequence continues at coordinate 1,873,349 of NZ_CP027433.1, forward strand.
GCCGAGTTCAGTCGCGCCCCGCTGCACGACGTCCTTCCCGACGACGCCGATGTGCTGGTGTTGCAGACCATGCGTTCGCACGATCAGTGGAACACCACGATCTACTCCAACGATGACCGGTATCGCGGCGTCAAGAACATCCGCGAGTTGATCTTGATGAACGCGAAGGACATGCGCGACCGCGGGCTGTCGGAGGGGGATCGCGTCGACATCGTGGCGACCTGCCGGGACGGTTCGCAGCGCTCGGTACGCGGCTTCCGCGCGCTGGAGTACAACGTTCCGCGCGGGTGCGCGGCCGGGTACATGCCGGAGATGAACGTCCTGATCGGGGCCGCCGACTACAGCACGCAGAGCGATCAACCGCTCATGAAGGACATCCGGGTGCGGGTGTCGCGGTCGGCGTGAGCGGCGGGGGAGCGGGCCCGGCGTTCGCGGTCGGGGACCACGTGCGGTGGAACTCCGAGGCCGGGCACATCAGCGGTGTGATCACCGCGGTGCACACGTCCGACGTCGACTACAAGGGGTACACGCACCGCTGCATCCCGGCCGATCCGCAATACGAGATCGCCAGCGACAAGACCGATCACGTCGCGCTGCACAAGGGCCGGGCGCTGACCCTGATCGACCCGTGAGCGGGGAGACCGAGGTCTACACGCTCGGGCACTCCACGCGCTCGGTGGACGAGGTGGTCGCGATGCTGCGCGCCCACGGCATCACCGATCTGGTGGACGTGCGCTCGTTCCCCTCGTCGCGCACGTTCCCGCAGTGGGGGCAGGAGGCGCTGCGGGCTGCGTTGCCGCCCGACATCGCCTACCACTGGCTGCCCCGGCTGGGCGGGCGCCGGCACACCCCGGCGGGCACGCCGTCGCCGAACGACGGCTGGCGCGTGAAGGCGTTCAGTCACTACGCGGACTACATGGCGACAGACGAGTTCGCCGAGGGGCTCGCCGAGCTGGAAGATCTGGCGCGGCGAGGCCGGGTCGCGATCATGTGCAGCGAGGCCGTGCCCTGGCGCTGTCACCGGCGGCTCATCACCGACGCACTGCTGCACGACGGCATCTCGGTGCGCCACCTCATGTCGCCGACGTCGACCAGGCCCGCCGAGCCGACCCCGTTCGTCCGGGTCGACGACGTCGGCCACTTGATCTACCCGGCGCCGGAACGCGCGGCGGAGGGCGGCGACTGACCGGCCCGCCGGTGCGGTTCGTCCGGCTGAAGAAGCAGCGACAGCGGTGGCCGGTGGCGACCTTGTTAATCAGGGTGGCTTTCGGCTCGACCTACGGGGCGTCGATCCATACTCGTCGCACTTGCGGCTGATCGTTCTCATCGTGGTCGCTGAGGAGCGTGCGGACCTTGCTGATCCGGTGGCGTGCGGACGACGTCGACGGGCCGCGGTGGTGGCGGTCAGGCTGCTCGGGTGAGGAGTCGGGCGAGGATCTTTTCGGCTCCTGAGGGTGGGTCGACCGGGGCGATGATCCGGATCGGGGACGGCCGGTAGTGGACGATGATCGTCGGATTCGATTGATCGTCGTCCCGGTCCAGGTCCTCGGGTGGCCCGAGATCCTCTGGTGGCCCGGTGTCGCCGGGCGGTCCGTTGGTGTCCTCGCGTGAGTCGGTCGTGTCGGGTGGTCCGGTGTCGGCGGGCGGTTCACCTGCTGCTGGGATGCGGCTGGGGTCGGGTGCGAGGCGTTCGGGGTGGAACAGGATGTTGCTCTGCCACCGGGTGCCGCGCCCGACGGGCCGCCAGCCGACGCGTCCGGCGTCGGGACCGAAGGTGAGGACCGTCGATTCCCAATGCCCGGCAGTCTTGCCGTTCATTCGGTTGTGCCGGCCGCACGCCCCACCCAACCGGTCGATACCTGTCCTGAGCGGAGTCGAAGGGTCGGTCTGGCCGTCGTCGGTCCAGTCGGGCATGCGTGGGCCTGAGCATGCGTGGCGGAGCTTGCGACGACACGCGGTCGAAGGGTGGTGGGCTTGGGTGCGGATGAACGGGACGGTGCAGCCCGGGGCGGTGCATCCCCGGTCGCGGGCGAACAATGCCAGCTGTTGTGCTGCGGTGGCGAACCGGTTGGCGCGCCCCAGGTACAGGACCCTTCGACCGCGTGTCGTCGCAGGCTCCGCCACGCATGCTCAGGACTACGCCTGCCGGTGGCTTGGGAGAACACTGCCAGATACGGGATGGTGTCGGCGGCGAACTGCACCAGATCAGACACCGGGATGCGGGTGCCGGTGGCGGTCCAGCCGATCCCAGCCTGACGCGCCAAATCCTCATCGGTCACGGTGACCACGACTTGTGAGGGGATCCGGGTGGGTGCGGGTTGCCCGGCCAGCGCGAGGGCCCAGTCGCACAATGCTTCCAGGGCGTCGTGCTGACGCTGCCCGAGCGTCCGGGTTTCCCGCTCTGCCGCGGCCGCCAGGACCGCCGGGTCGAGGCCGGGTTGATCGGCCGCACCACGCGGGGAATCCGGGTCGCCGGGGTTGTTCATCCCCGTAGTGGCCCACTGATACAGGAGTACTTCAAGTTTGGCGCGCAGGACGGGGGTGAGCAGCGCCCGCACTTTGCTCATCAGTTGCCGGTTCTGCGGCTGCAGGTTGAACGTACGCCGCCGGGCCCGGTCGTGGTCGTCGGCCAGAGTCCCGTCGGGGTCGAGCCACGCCAGGATCCGGTTGCCCACCACGGTGACCGCGGCAGGGTCCAGACGGCGCGCCGCATCAGCGAGCATCGCTTCGGCTTTGACGCGCTGATCGTGAGTGACCGCCGACGGCAGCTTCTCCATGATCTCAGTGACCGCCGCGACGTGCGCGCCGCCGGCGTCCCCGTCCGCGACTGCCGTCGCGGTCGCCGCCAGTCGGGGTTCGAGACGTTCACCGGTCAACGCGCCCATCGCACCGATGCCTTCGGCGGTGACCCGGCGGCGGCGGGCCTCACCGACGCCGAGGCGGGCGCCGTGGGCGTAGAGCTGGTGGGTCGAGATGTGCCCGGCACGCCGGTACACGCCACGGTCAGAGATTCGGTGGATCGAGCTTGTCGAGATTTCGACATACAGCGCAGCGTCGAACACCTCCGCCCGGCGGTGGGCCTGTTCACGGGCGTCGAGCAGACCCAGCAGACCGTCGTCGGACTCGGCGGCCAACAGTGCGGTTGCCTCGGCGCTCAAGCGTTTCTCGGTGGCGGTCTGCACCGCCAGCAGTTCTGCGGGCGACAGGCCGGCGATCAGCGTGTCGGGGTCGAAACCAGCGGTGTCGAGACGTGCGGTGCTGGGCGCGCTCCGGGCGGCGTCGTCGTCGTACGAGATGCCGTTGACGGTCACGGTGTCCACCTCCCCCGAAGTGCTGTTCCCGCTGGTAGAACCAGATATCCGGGCCCTCGTTGTGTGTCTGACATCACTCTACGACGGGACTACGACAAATCTGATCTCGACCGCTGGGTCGAGGGATGCGCGTCAGAGGTGCGCAGATGGCGGAGACTCAAGCGCTGATTGGGGTGGTCGGTGTCATCGTTGTCAGACTCCCAGTCGGGTTGCGCGATTCACAACCAGACTAGGAACCGACCAGGCTCAAACCACTGGAACCTACTACGGCGTCGCAAACCCGGGGTGCCACTCTCGGGCTCACTCCAGAATCTGAGGGCGTGACCTCGGTACCGAAGAACGCCGATGTCACAGTCCCCCCGGCAGGACTCGAACCTGCGACCTCGGAATTAGAAGTTCCTTGCTCTATCCAGCTGAGCTACGGAGGGTTGCGTGCCGTATACGGTGCGACACGCTGGTCGTTCCACACAAACCAGTCGTCCGCGTGAGCTACGGAGGCGTGGGTCACCACCGGGTGGTGCCGACCGCGAGGGTCAGTATATCCCGACCTAGAGTGGACCCATGAGTACGACCACCCCGCACGCGGAGGCCGAGGCCGACCGCGACAGTCTGCGGGATCCGTCGAGCACCCGCCGCGGACTGATCGCAGTGATGCTGCTGGCCGGGGTGACGGCCGCGGCGATCGTGACCGCGGTCAGCGCCGCGACGGCGGTCCAGCTGACCGGACTCCCGGATCCGGGGTGGGTGGCCACCTATGGTCTGCCGGTGGTGACCGTGGCCGGGCAGCTCTTCGCAGCGCTGGGATTCGGTGGCGCGATCTTCGCGGCCTTCTTCGTTCCGCCGCAGGAGAACGGCGAACTCGACGTCGGGGGGTACCGGGCGCTGCGCTGGTCGTCGGCGGCGTTCGCGCTCTGGAGCATGCTCTCGCTCGCCGCGATCCCGTTCGCGATGGCCAACTTCTCCGGCTGGGGCCTGGCGACCACCGTCAAGCGGTGCGCCGAGTCCGTCGGGCCGGACGCGATCCTGGGCATCTGTGGAATGAATCCGCAGTCCTGGTACCTGCTCTGGTCGGCGATCTTCGCGATCTTCGCCGCCGGGCTGGCGATGGCGGCCCTGCGCTGGGGCTGGACGATCCTGGTGATCGGACTCGGCTTCCTGTCCCTGATGCCGCCGGCGCTGGCCGGGCACTCCTCCGCGGGCGGCAATCACGACCTGGGCACCAACAGCTTGATCCTGCACATCGTGGCCGCCGCGATCTGGACCGGAGGCCTGGTGGCGGTGCTGGCCTACTGCTTCGGCAACGGCCGGTGGCGGACGCTGGCGCTGCGGCGCTATTCGCGGGTGGCCTTCTGGTGCCTGATCGTGGTCGGTGCCAGCGGAGTGGTCAACGCGCTGGTGCGGATGAGCGTTGCTCAGGTCTTCACCAGCACGTACGGGCTCGTGGTTCTGGCCAAGTTCGCCACCTTGCTGATCGCGGGCTTCCTCGGACTGGTGCACCGTCGTCGTACGATCGCCGAACTCGAAGCGACCGACGACCCCAAGACCTCGCTGTTCGTTCGACTCGCCGCGGTGGAAGCGGTGGTGTTCGCGATCGCATTCGGCCTGGCGGCGGGACTCTCGCGGACGCCGCCGCCGGTGCTCATCACGGCGGACATCAGCGTGACCGAGGAGAAGATCGGCTACCGGCTCGACGACCCGCCGTCGCTCGCGCAGCTGGCCTTCGACTGGCGCTTCGATCTGATCTTCGGCACCTTCGCGGTGGTGGCCGCGGTGGTCTATCTGCTGGGCGTCCGGCGGTTGCGCAAGCGCGGCGACGCATGGCCCGTCGGCCGGACAGTCGCCTGGCTGCTCGGCTGCGCGGCCCTGCTCATCGCCACCTCGTCGGGGTTGGGCAAGTACTCCCCGGCCGTGTTCAGCGTCCACATGATGAGCCACATGATCTTGTCCATGATGGTGCCCGTGCTCATGGTGCTCGGTGCGCCGGTGACCCTGGCGCTGCGCACCGTTCCGCCGGCCGGGCGCGGGCAGCCGCCGGGGCCGCGCGAGTGGATTCTCACCGGTATCCACAGCAAGTATTCGCGCTTCGTGACCCATCCGATCGTCGCGGTGGCGATCTTCGTCGGCAGCTTCTACGTGCTGTATCTGGGCGGTGTGTTCGAGGCGATCGTCGACAACCACTCGGCGCACCTCGCGATGAACCTGCACTTCCTGATCAGCGGGTACCTGTTCTATTGGCTGGTGATCGGCATCGACCCGGCACCGCGGCAGGTGTCGCCGGTGGCCAAACTCGGCATCGTGTGGGGGTCGCTGCCGTTTCACGCGTTCTTCGGGGTCGCGCTGATGATGACGAGCGCGGTGATCGCCGAGGACTGGTATCGCTCACTCGCTCTTCCGTGGGAGAACCACGACCTCTACGCCGACCAGCAGATGGGCGGCGGCATCGCCTGGGCCACGGGTGAGTTCCCGCTGATGGTGGTGATGATCGCCCTGCTGGTCCAATGGCAGCGCTCGGACGAACGGCAGGCCAAGCGGTTCGACCGCAAGGAGGAGCGCGACCACGACGCCGAGCTCGACAGCTACAACGCCATGCTCGCGGAGATGCGCACGGGCACCACATCCTCCGACGACGTGCGCTGACGCTCAGCCGAGACGAGGGTGCTCGGCACCGGGCTCTCGGCCTGGCACCTCCGGACGAGGGTGCCAGTGGGCGTCGACGGCGCCCGGCACCCTCGTCTCGGTCGGCAGTCGGATCCCCGGCGCCACAGATCGCTGCTCCCGCGCAAGAGGGGGATCCGCATCTGTGGACAGCGGGGGTTGTCCACAGCCTCGCCGCGCCGGGCGTTTACGCGCGCCCGGCAATCGTCGACGCTCAGACGAGGTCCCCGGACGGGACCGAGTCAGTACGACGAAGTGGGGGAGAACGATGCACGAGGTGTACACGACGATCACCGGACGGGTGGTGAGCGATCCGCGGATCGCGCAGACCAACGGGCACGGGGAGGTGCTCTCGTTCCGCGTGGGCTGCTTTTCCCGGCGGCGGGACGCGAGCGGGGAGTGGGTCGACGGCCAGGTCCTCTACCTGGACGTGACGTGCTGGCGGCGCGTTGCCACGGCGTCGGCCGGCGTGATCCGCCGCGGCTCGATGATCCTCGCCCACGGCCAGTTGTTCACCAGTGAGTACGCGGCCCAGGACGGCTCCCGCCGGCAGAAGCTGGAACTGACCGCGACCGCGATCGGACTGGATCTGGCGCGGCAGCAGAGCGCCCCCGAGCCGCCTCCGCCCGACCCGCAGTCCGTCGCCGAGCGCGACCCGTGGGATCCGGATCCGAATCGGACCGAGAACACGGAAGGTCCCGCCGCCGGACGAGAACAGCCGGCCGAGGCCGGGGAGCCGGTCGTCCACCGATGAGGCCGCTCGCGCTGAGCCGGGACATGAGCTGAGCTACGACATGAGCTGAGCCACGACATGAAACGAGGCCACGAGATGATCTCGTGGCCTCGTCTCGCGAAGCGCTGACGGGAGCCTAGGCAGCGGCCGGCAGCGGAGTGATCCGGGTGTACGCGGTGCGCGCGTGGGCCAGCATCGTGTGGCGGTGGTACGCGTGGTTGTGGCGGGCGAAGTCGCGCACGGCGGCGGTGACGCGGGCGCTGAGGACGCCGGCGTTCTGCAGCTGGCGGCGCAGGAACGTGGTGACGCGGTGCGCCCAGGCGAACTCGGTCGAGAGCACGGCCAGTCCGAGGAAGAGGGTGACCCAGCCCGGCCCCGGGATGGGCAGGGGGATCATGACCAGACCGGCCAGCATCATCACGGTGCCGACGACGCCGACGGCGAATCGATAGATCTGGTTGAGCGCCGGGTGCTGCCGGATCGCGTAGCGGTTCCGCCGGTGCCAGATCTTGATTCGCAGACGCATGCGGAGCCTCTCGGTGGTCGTCGTGCGCACCGGGGATCCGGCACGCGCTGGAACAGAATCTACGTCGAAATCCTGATGTTTCGATGAGATCCACGCGGTCCGCACCGAACTCTCAGGAAACGCGGGGACTCTCTCAGAAACACCGGGACGTTGTGCCCTGGCGCATGCCGGAGCGTCGCGGCTTCGCCCGGATGCCCGGCCCGGCGACGGACCTCTACACTGGAGAACTGTTGTGCCCGGAGCCGGGGCACTTGGGTCAGTCCCAGTCCGGCGCACCGTGCGAGAACCACAAACCAGCAGCTAGGAGCGGTGAAGCGTGGCCGAATTTATCTACACCATGAAGAAGGTGCGCAAGGCGCACGGTGACAAGGTCATCCTCGACGACGTCACGATGTCGTTCTACCCGGGCGCGAAGATCGGCGTGGTGGGTCCGAACGGCGCCGGCAAGTCGTCGATCCTGAAGATCATGGCGGGCCTCGACCAGCCGAGCAACGGCGACGCCTTCCTCGACCCCGACGCCACCGTCGGGATCCTGCTGCAGGAGCCGCCGCTGAACGAGGACAAGACGGTCAAGGAGAACGTCCTCGAGGGCATGGGCGAGATCGCCGAGAAGCTGGCTCGCTACAACGAGATCGCCGAGCTCATGGCGACCGACTACTCCGACGAACTCATGGAGGAGATGGGCAAGCTCCAGGAAGACCTGGACAACGCCGACGCCTGGGATCTCGACAGCCAGATCGAGCAGGCCATGGATGCGCTGCGCTGCCCGCCCGGGGACTCGCCGGTGACTCACCTGTCCGGTGGCGAGCGCCGCCGCGTCGCCCTGTGCAAGCTGCTCCTGAGCAAGCCCGATCTGCTGTTGCTCGACGAGCCCACCAACCACCTGGACGCCGAGTCGGTGCTCTGGTTGGAGCAGTTCCTGGCCGGCTACCCCGGCGCAGTGCTGGCCGTGACGCACGACCGCTACTTCCTCGATCACGTCGCGCAGTGGATCTGCGAGGTCGACCGCGGCAAGCTGCACCCCTACGAAGGCAACTACTCGACCTACCTGGAGAAGAAGGCCGAGCGCCTGGAGGTGCAGGGCAAGAAGGACCAGAAGCTGCAGAAGCGGCTGAAGGAAGAGCTCGCCTGGGTCCGCTCGGGCGCCAAGGCCCGCCAGACCAAGAACAAGGCGCGTCTGGCGCGGTACGACGAGATGGCGGCCGAAGCCGAGAAGCACCGCAAACTCGACTTCGAGGAGATCCAGATTCCCACCCCGCCCCGCCTGGGCAATGTGGTGGTGGAGGTGGAGAACCTGGAGAAGGGCTTCGACGGTCGCGTCCTGATCAAGGACCTCTCGTTCACCCTGCCGCGCAACGGCATCGTCGGCGTCATCGGTCCGAACGGCGTCGGCAAGTCGACCCTGTTCAAGACCATCGTCGGGCTGGAGCAGCCGGATGCCGGCACCGTGAAGATCGGCGAGACCGTCAAGCTGAGCTACGTCGACCAGGACCGCGCCAACATCGACCCCAAGAAGTCGGTGTGGCAGGTGGTCTCCGACGGTCTGGACTACATCGAGGTCGGGCAGAACGAGATGCCCTCGCGCGCGTACCTGAGCGCGTTCGGTTTCAAGGGCTCCGACCAGCAGAAGCCGTCGGAGGTGCTCTCCGGCGGTGAACGCAACCGACTGAACCTGGCGCTGACTCTGAAAGAGGGCGGCAACCTGATCTTGCTCGACGAGCCCACCAACGACCTCGACGTCGAGACCCTGGGATCGCTGGAGAACGCCCTGGAGCAGTTCCCCGGTTGCGCCGTGGTGATCTCGCACGATCGCTGGTTCCTGGACCGGACCTGTACCCATATCCTGGCCTGGGAGGGCAACGTCGAAGAGGGCCAGTGGTTCTGGTTCGAGGGCAACTTCGAGGCGTACGAGGCGAACAAGGTGGAGCGTCTCGGCGCGGAGGCGGCTCGGCCGCACCGTGTCACGCACCGCAAACTGACTCGCGACTGACCGCGCGCCAGATCCTCCCGGAGGACGACGAGAACATGCCGTCTTCCGGGAGGCTGTACGCGTCCTGGGCGCGGTAGAAGTACGATCTGCACGAGCGCCCGGAACCAGGTCCGGGGACAGCAGTGAATCAACGCGGTGGCCAGGGGGATGGCCGACCGGTGACCGATCACGGTCGGGTAGAGGGGAAGTGGACATGGTCGGCAAGGCTGACGGCACCAAGGTCGGGAAGACGAAGAAGAAGCGCAAGCACTTCAAGCACACGAGGCCGAAGGTGTTCGCGGCTTCCCTGATCGGCGGCCTGGCCATCACGGGGTTCATGGGCTACGGCATGGTCCGCGGCGACGTGCCGGTCCAGATGTCGGTGACCGGGGAGAACTTCGTGGCCTCGCTCTCCAAGCTGGAAGGCAGCGAGGTGGCGGTGTACCCGCGCTCGCTGCAGACCGTGAACAACGGCAAGGTCGAGACCGTGGTCGTGACGATGGGCTCGGCGACGCTGCACGACCTGTGCCTGGCGATGTCCGCACCCAATCTGCCCGGCATCGGCACCGTGTGGATGGTGATCAAGGCACCGGGCGCCGCGACGCAGGCCACCAACATGATGATGGACGTCGACGGCCTCGACGCGTCTCTGACTCTGGAGAAGGCCGTCATCGGATCGGCGCAGCCTGCTCGGGACTCGGACTCGTCCGAGCTGGCCACAGCGATCGCCGCGCCGACCGCTGTCATCGTCGACGTCGGCGCCAATGTGCAGGCGATGCGCGCGTCTAAGCTCACCGTCGACGGCGCCAAGGTGAGCCTGACCCGCGACGCCGGCGCCTGCGGTGGCAACTGACCCGTGCAGACCGTGACGAAGTACTTTCGGGCGTTCCGTGACTGGACCCACCGCCGGCCGTTCGGGGGTGGCATCTGCCTGGTGATCTCGGCGATCCTGATCGGCCTGCCGTCGCTGAACAACTTCCGCATCGGCGACCTGATCCTCACCGTGTCGACGATCTCCGGGGTGTCGACGGTCGTGTTGGCCGTCGCCATGGGGGTCTGCGCCGTGGCCGCCCTGTTCTGGTCGCACGTGCGCGTGATCGCCGGCATCGCCGCGATGATCGTCGCGCTGGTCGCGTTCCCGGCGGCCAACTTCGGCGGCTATGTGCTCGGCACCCTGCTGGGCGTCGTCGGCGCCTCATTGGTCCTGGCCTGGCGTCCGCTCGACGACGACGATCCTGATGCCGATACGGTCACCGTCGGCGGCACGACCGCTCCCGCTGTCCTGCGGAGCGGCGCGGACGCCGAGCAGCCGACGACCGACTACGCCGTCGTCGATGCGCCGACGGCGGAGAACCCTGTCGTGCCGGAGAACCCTGTCGTCCCGGAGAACCCTGTCGCCCTCGATCCGGCCGCCGCCGACGCACCCACTCAGACCCTTCCGGTCCATGAGGCCACGCCCGAGACGCCGGCGTCCGCCCCGGACGACCCGCGCGCCGAGGGCTGAGACGGGCGCGCAGCGTCGTCGAATCGAGGCGCGCCGACGATAACGGCGGTGCCGATCCCGGTCGGCGGCTAGCGTCCTAACGAGGAGGCTGGCATGACTGATCAGAGCACGACCGGACCGTCGCCCGAACACCTGATCTCCGGGGCTCTACTTCGGTACGGAGGCACCGGCGCCGATCGCGACCGGCTGGCCAGACACCTGGCCGTGGGCGAGCTGCGGCCACCCGGCGACTACGTGGTGAGCGTCGCGAAGGTGGGCGAGACGCTGGAGGTCCTGGTGGTCGCCGCCGACGCGCCGCTGCTGGTGGAGTCGGTGCTCACCGTGGTCGACGGGCGCGGGTTGACCGTCGCGGGCATCGATCATCCGATCATGCCGGTGGTCCGCGACACCGCCGGCCGGCTGCTGGCCATCGGGGACGTGTACGACGACGAGGTTCCGGGGCCGGTCCTGGACGAGTCCTGGATCTGCGTGAGCGTGTTCGCCTCGGCCCCCTGCACCCCCGAAGAGCTGTCCCGCGAGGTGGACCGGGCCGTCGGGCTGCTTGCGGCGGTGACTCGCGACGCCGGGACCATGCGGGCCCGGCTGGCCGGGCTCGCGGACGCGGCGATCGCGCCCGAGGCGCTGCGCGACGAGTACCGGAGCCTGATCGAGTGGATCGCCGACGGCCCGAACTTCCATCTCGTCGGTTACGCTCCGGGCGACGGCGGCGCCGGACTGGGCGTCTGGTCCGATGCGCGGACGATCCGGCTCCAGCCGCTGCCCGCGCAGAGCGACACGGCAGCGGGAGGCGGGGGCCTTCCGGTGATCGACCGTGTGTACCTGGAGACCGGGATCCTGCGCACCCGCTATCCGCTGGTGCTCCGCTTCGACGACGGCGCCGTGGAGCACCAGTTCGTCGGCACGTTCACCTCGATCGGCCTGTACCAGTCGGTGCGCGAGATTCCGGTGGTCCGGAAGAAGACGTCGGCCGTCCTCAAAGCGCTCAGTCTGGAGGAGGATTCGTACAGCGGACTGGCCGCGATCGAGCTGTTGCAGACCTACCCGCTGTTCGCCGTCTTCGCGACCCCGGCGGCCGAGCTCGCTCAACGCGTCGACGCGCTCCTCGCCGCCAATCTGGAACGCTCGGTGCGCTTCTTCGCCCGGCTCTGTCACGACGGCCACACGGTCGGCGCGATGGCCTTCCTTCCGCGCGACCGGTACTCGACCGCCGTGCGCGAGCGGATCATCGAGTTCGCCGAGCGAGAGCTCGGCGGCGGCCGGTCAGAGTTCGCGACCCGGCTGTCCGACGGCCCGCTGGCCCAGTTGCAGGTGATGATGCGGCTGCGCAGGACGCCCGATGCCAGTGAGCTGCGGGTCGGTTCGCCGATGCACGAGCGCCTCGAGCGCCTGCTCGCCGAGGCGGTGCGTTCGTGGGAGGACGACGTGCGCACGCTCGCCGGCCCGGACACGGTGGTCTCGGGTCTGCTGCCCACAGTGTCCACCACGTATCGCGAAGAGCGCCAGCCCGCCGCCGCTGCCCTCGATCTGCCGATCGTCGCCGGTCTGGCGGTCGACGACGACGTCCGCGTCGTGCTGCGCGCGTCGGGCGGCCTGCCCTGGACGTTCACCCTCTATCTCGCCGGCCGGGATGCGGCCCTGACCGACATCCTGCCGATGCTCGCGAGCCTGGGGTTGACCGTGCTCGACGAGCACCCGTACCGGGTGGACCGCGCCGACGGCCTGGGCGTGCGGATCTACGAGTTCACCGTCACCCCCGCGCCGCACGTCACCCCGAGCGATCCGGCGGGCTCGGAGCAGCGCGTGGCCGAGGCCTTCCGGCGCATGTGGTCGGGGGAGGCGGCCGTCGACCGGCTGAACGAGCTGGTGTTGCGGGCCGGACTCGGTGCGCGCGAGGTCGCGATCCTGCGCACCTACACGCGCTACCTGCAGCAGTGCGGCTTCGGCAACAGCGTGGCCCACTTCGCGGAAGTCCTCGGTGGGTACCCGGACGTGACCCGGGCGCTGATCGGACTGTTCGGCGCCACCTTCGATCCCGCGGTGGAGCCGGACGTGCGCCCCCGGCTGATCGACGATGCGGCCGCCGAACTCGACGGCGAACTGGCCGGGGTGATCAGCCTCGACGCCGACCGGGTCCTGGCCGCGCTCGCCCGGTCGATCCGGGCGACCCTGCGCACCAACTACTTCCGGTGCGACGACCCCGAGAGCGCCGCAGTGGACGGCGAGTTCGCTCCGACTCTCGCCGTGAAACTCGCCACCCGCGACCTCCCGCTGGCGCCCGCGCCGCGACCGGAGTACGAGATTTTCGTCCATTCCCCGCGAGTGGAGGGGGTGCACCTGCGCTTCGGCGGGGTAGCGCGCGGCGGGTGTCGCTGGTCCGACCGCCGGGAGGATTTCCGCACCGAGATCCTGGGTCTGGTCAAGGCCCAGGCCGTCAAGAACGCCGTGATCGTGCCGGCGGGCGCGAAGGGCGGGTTCGTCGTTCGTCGGCCGCCGGCGCCGACCGGGGACGCCGCCGCCGATCAGGCGGCCTACCGCGCCGAGGGCGTCGAGTGCTATCGCGCCTACGTCTCCGCGCTGATCCAGCTCACCGACAACCTCGACCACGAGACCGGAGCGGTGATTGCGCCGACCGCCGTCGTGCGCCGGGACCCCGACGATCCGTACCTGGTGATGGCCGCGGACAAGGGCACCGCCAGCTTCTCCGACATCGCCAATGCGATCGCGCACCACTATCGCTTCTGGCTCGGCGACGCGTTCGCCTCGGGCGGGTCTGTCGGCTACGACCACAAGGCGATGGGCATCACCGCTCGCGGCGCATGGGAGGCCGTCAAACGTCACTTCGCTGAGAGGGGGATCGACTGCCAGCGGGAGGAGTTCACCGCGGTGGGCGTCGGCGACATGAGCGGTGACGTCTTCGGCAACGGCATGCTCCTCTCCCGGTGCACCAGGCTGGTCGCCGCCTTCGACCACCGCCACATCTTCGTCGACCCCGAACCCGACGCGGAAGTGTCGTACGCCGAGCGCGAGCGGCTGTTCGCCCTGCCGCGGTCGTCGTGGGCCGACTACCGCACCGGACTGATCAGCGCCGGCGGCGGCGTGTGGTCCCGCGAGGTCAAGTCGATTCCGGTGAGCCCGCAGATGCGTGTCGCATTGGGGCTGGACGAGGGCGTGACGGCGCTGGCGCCCCCGGACCTGATTCGCGCGATTCTGCTTGCGCCCGTCGATCTACTGTTCAACGGCGGTATCGGGACCTACATCAAGGCCTCCGGCGAGGCCGACTCGGACGTCGGAGACAAGGCCAACGACGCCGTGCGGGTGACCGCCGACCGGCTGCGGGTCAAAGTGGTCGGGGAGGGCGGCAACCTCGGGGTCACCGAGCGCGGGCGGGTCGAAGCCGACCTGCACGGCGTCGCGATCAACACCGACGCGCTGGACAACTCGGCGGGCGTGGACTGCTCGGACCACGAGGTGAATATCAAGATCCTGCTCGATTCACAGATTTCGGCGGGCGCCCTGCCGGCCGACGAGCGGACGTCCCTCCTGGAGTCGATGACCGACGAGGTCGCCGACCTGGTGCTCGCCGACAACATCTCGCAGAACGCGGCGATCGGCGCGGCGCGGCGGACCGCCGACGACGAGGCCGATCTCTACGCGCGGCTGCTGTCGCAACTCGCCGACAACGGCGTCGACCTGCAGCTGGAGGTGCTCCCGGCTCCGGAGGCGTTGCTCGAGCGGCGTGCCTCGCCGCTCGCACGCGGGCTGACCAGCCCGGAACTGTGCACGGTGATGGCGCACGTCAAACTCGGGGCGAAGGCCGAGCTGATCGAGTCACGGCTCCTCGACGGAGACGCGTTCGACGAGGTGGTGCTCTCGTACTTCCCGGCTCCGCTGCGGGCCCGCTTCGCCGACGGGATCGAGGGGCACCGGCTGCGCCGGGAGATCGCTGCGACCTGCCTGGTGAACCAGATCGTCGACGACGGCGGCATCACCTTCCTGTTCCGGACCGCCGAGGCCACCACTGCCACCATCGAGGAGGCGGCGCGCGCCTACGCGGCGACCACCGCCGTCTTCGACTTCACCGGTCAGGTCGTCCGGTTGCGGCGCGCACGGCTGACCGCGTCGCTGCTCGATGACATGACCCAGTACGAGCGGACGCTCCTCTCGCGGGCGTCGCGGTGGTTCCTGGAGCACCGGCCGCAGCCGCTGGCCGCGGCGGCCGAGGTCCGGCGTTACGCCGACGTCGTACGCCTGACACCGATGATCGACGCGTGGGCCCGGCCGACCATCGCCCGTTCGATCGACGCGGCGGCGGCGGACTTCGTCGAGCGCGGCGCCGATCCGGAGCTGGCGCGGTCGGTGGCGCGTGCTCCGTATCGGTTGCACCTGCTCGACGTCGCCGACGTCGCCGAGATCGCCGACCGCGGCGCCGAGGAGATCGGTGATCTGGCCTTCGCGGTCCTGGAGCACTTCGCCATCGACGAGTTGCTCGATGCCGTCGCCGCGCTGGAGCGCATCGACCGTTGGCATCTGCTGGCCCGGCTCGCCCTGCGGGACGACCTGCATTCGCTGGTGCGGGCGCTGACCCTGGCGATCCTGCAACTGTCCGAGCCGGAAGACGGGGCCGAGGCGAAGATCGCCGATTGGGAGTCCTCGCGGAGCACCACCCTGGCCCGCGTGCGCGGCACCGTGCGCGGCGTGCTGGAGACCCCGGATCCCGGCGTCGCCGGGCTGACGGTCGCGGTCCGGGCGCTGCGCAGCGTCGTCTGATCCGTCGACCGCGCGTCGGCGCAGGCTCCGCCGCGCGTGCACAGGAGCCGCCGCAGACCCCGGGGCTAGGGTGGAGGACGAGGAGGTGGCTGACGGAATGCCCCAAGACGGAGTGGTCGAGAACCGCAGGCTGTTCGAGGACGCGGGACACCGGACGGACGACGGTTACGTGGTCCAGGTG
The DNA here is from genome assembly GCF_002993285.1 of Gordonia iterans. Classification (NCBI taxonomy): domain Bacteria; kingdom Bacillati; phylum Actinomycetota; class Actinomycetes; order Mycobacteriales; family Gordoniaceae; genus Gordonia; species Gordonia iterans. The sequence goes on from NZ_CP027433.1 coordinate 1,888,995, forward strand.
CCGGTGCGCTGGTCGGACATGGATGTCTTCGCGCACATCAACCACGCGCGGATGGTGACCCTGCTGGAAGAGGCCCGTATCCCGTGGCTCTTCTACGAAGACAAGCCCACGCACGCGATGCGCAAGGGCTGCCTCGTCGCCGATCTGCACGTGAAGTACCAGGGCCAGATCCGCCACGACGAGTCACCGATCGCGGTCACCATGTTCGTGGAGCGGCTGCGCGCCTGCGACTTCACCGTCGGGTACGAGGTGCGGCCTTACGGCGCAGGCGCCGATGCGAAGCCCGCCGTGGTGGCCAGCACTCAGCTCGTGTCGTTCGACATCGACACCCAGCGTCCGCGCCGCATGACCCCGGACGAGAAGGACTACCTGCGTTCCTTCGTGCGTGAGACGACGCCGGCGTGACCGGCGACGGGGCCGCGGGAACGGTCCGCGGGCTGCGGCTGGCCTCCGCGGGGGACCGTCGCGACGCCGCCGCCTTCCTCGCGCGGGCGGCGCGCATCGATGACTCCGGGGTGATCCGGCTCAAGCAACGGTCCGACGGCGCCGTGGGGCTCTGGGTGCGGACCGGCTTCGACGTCCTCGCCACGCGCTCGGTGTTCGGCGCGGTGGAACCGTCCGACGTGGTCGGCGACGCCGGGGCCCTGGCGGCGGCGCTCGCCGACGCGGGCGACACCCCGTCGCCGGAGCCGTACTCGGTCGGGTTCGCGTTGCCGGCCGCATGGCGCGGCGCGCTGCCGGCCTTCGACGGATACCTCCACCTCGACGACGTTCCGGCTCGGGAACTGATCGCGCTCGCGCGCAAGGGCGCTCAGGTGGCGCGTGACGAGTCGGGCGCGCACGGTCCGGCGTCGTCGTTGCTCGATCAGGAGGTGGTCGAGGTGACCTCCGAAGACGCCCCGGACCGGCGCGCCGGGATCACCATGCGTGCGGTCTTCGCGCTGACCGCGATGGGCTTCGTCCGCGATGCGCAGGGCCGGGAGATCTCCGAGGACTCGCCTCTCGATGCGATCGCTGCCGGGGAGCCGGTCCGGGTGCGCAGCAGCGCCGCCTGGATCCGTGTCGATGCCCGCTACGGGTCGGTGTACCAGCGACGCGCCGCGCTCGGCGTGTCGGTGCTCTGAGCGCATCTGGGATCGGGTTGGTCTCGATACGCGGCTCACTTCGTTCGCCGCTACTCGACCACCAAAAGACGGCCGCGCGACCAGCACAGCCGTTCCGGATTGGTGGTCGAGTAGCCGGGCGAACGAAGTGAGGCCCGGCGTATCGAGACCCGCCCGCCGCCGGTCGCGCGATCAGACCAGCCAGGCGGCGGCGTTCGGCGCGAGCATGCCGTCGACCAGGGGGAGGCTGAGCAGCAGGATCTGGCCGTGCGGCAGCGGCACCGGGGAGGTGGTGCCATTCAGCGCGCAGATCAGTCCGCCGGGGCGCCGGAACGCCAAGCAACCGGGCGGCGCGCCGTACCAATCGACGCGGTCACCGCTGAACTCCGGGCGGGCGTAGCGCAGTTCGATCGCCTGGCGGTACAGCGAGAGCGTCGAATAGACGTCCTCGAGCTGGGTCTCCACCGTGAACCGGTTCCAGTCGGCGGGGATCGGCAGCCAGGTGTCCGGCGAGGAGCTGAAGCCGAACGGCGGCTCCTCACCCTCCCAGGGGATCGGCACGCGGCAGCCGTCTCGCCCTCGTTCGGTGCGGCCCGAGCGCTCCCAGACGGGATCCACCAGCGCGTCGTCGGGCAGGTCGGCGTCGGGGAGACCGAGCTCGGCGCCGTTGTAGACGAAGACCGTGCCCGGCAGGGCCAACTCCACCAGGGCCATGGCGCGAGCGCGTGCGATCCCGATGCCGAGGGCGTTCTCGGCCGCCCACTCGGGGTCGGGGTAGTCCGCGGGCACCGGCGGGGTGTAGCGGGTCACCTCGCGCGGAACGTCATGGTTGGAGAGTGTCCACGTCGGCGTCGCGCCGACCGCGGCGGTGGCGGCGAGGGACTCGTCGATCGCCTCCCGGACCGCGTCGACGTCGAACGGGACGGTCGCGAGACGGAAGTTGAAGCCCAGGTGCAGTTCGTCGGGCCGGACGTACTTGCCGAACTCCTCGCTGGATTCCACCCACACCTCGCCGACGTTGGCGGTGCCGGGATACTGATCCATCACCGCACGGATACGCCGGTGGATCTCGTGCACCTCGTCGTTGTTGAACCGCGGATCGTCGTCGGTGTGCTTGAGGACGACCGCCGGAGTCTCCATGTCCGGGAGGCCGGGCGCCTTCGCCATCCCGTGCGCGACGTCGATCCGGAAGCCGTCGACGCCGCGGTCGAGCCAGAACCGCATGGTCTGCTCGAGGTCGGCCATCACCTCGGGGTTCTCCCAGTTGAGGTCGGGCTGTTCACGGGCGAAGAGGTGCAGGTACCACTCGCCCAGCTCGCCGTCGGGTTCGCGGATCCGGCTCCACGCGCGGCCGCCGAACACGCTGGTCCAGTTGTTGGGCGGGAGTTCGCCGTGCTCGCCGCGTCCGGGCCGGAAGAGGTAGCGCTCGCGCTCGGGGCTGCCGGGGCCGGCGGCCAGCGCGGCTGAGAACCAGGCGTGCTGATTGCTGGTGTGGTTGGGTACCAGATCCATGGTGACGCGGATGTCGCGGTCGTGCGCCTCGGCGACGAGCTCGTCGAAGGTCGCCAGATCGCCGAACACCGGGTCCACGTCGCGCGGGTCTGACACGTCGTAGCCGTGGTCGGCCATCGGCGACCGCATGATCGGCGACAGCCAGATCGCGTCCACGCCGAGCAGTTCGAGGTATCCGAGCTTGTCGATGACTCCGGCCAGATCGCCCACACCGTCGCCGTTGAGATCGGAGAACGAGCGCGGATAGATCTGGTAGACGACGGCGTTGGTCCACCATTGGTCCGGGGAACCGGATGGTGCTGTGGGATCGAAGCTCACGAGTGCGATTGTTTCACATCGCTTTCAGACGGGGCTGTTCATCAGCGAGTGCGCGGCGGCCTGGAAGTACTCGAGCAGCCGGGCGCGGTGCTCGTCGTCGAGGACGTCGGACGGAACGGAGGCGACGGCGATCTCCATGCAGCGCAGCCAGGCGTCGCGTTCGATCGGGCCGATCTTGTACGGGACGTGCCGCATCCGCAGCCTCGGGTGCCCGCGTTCGTCGGAATAGGTGTGCGGGCCGCCCCAGTACTGTTCGAGGAACATGCGGAGCCGCCGTTCGGCGCCCGTCAGATCCGCCTCGGGGTACATCGGCACCAGGACCTCGTCCTTGGCCACCTCGGCGTAGAAGCGCTCGGCGATCGCGCGGAAGGTCGATTCGCCGCCGACCTGGTCGTAGAAGGTGCTCACGTCCACCATTGTCCACGATCGTCCGGCGGGCAGCGGCACCGCACGGGGCGCCCGCCTTCCGCCGTGCGCAGAGATCTACGACGCGCTGTAGGCCCTCCGCGCACATGGCGGCACGGGGTGGGTTAAATTAGACAGGCAACTTCGCGGCCCTGACGGGTCAACTGCGCCCGAGCGGGGCGCTTGTCGAAAGGCTGACAGTGGAAGACTGGATCGTCAACGTCGGGATGGTGGTCATCGTTCTGACGGTGATCTCCGTGGCCGGGTGCGTGATCTCGATGCTGTTCTCCTCGGGTGTCCGGCGCCCGAAGATCCCCGAGTACACGCTGGATCAGAAGTGGACGCGCTCGCCCGCGCTGTTCAGTGCAACCGAGATCGAGCCGATGGCCCTGCCCCGCCATTTCGAGCCGGCCGACACCGAGGGAGGGTACGCAAGTGGCAAGTGGTGACATCGCCCAGCAGAAGGCCGGCGTGGTCGATCTGATCGGCGCCTACAACGACGAAGGCCTGCCTCTCGGCGCCGCGGTCACCGCGAGCGGCCGGATCTCGGCGGCGCTGTTCCCCGGCGCGACCTTCGACACCCCGCCGTTCCGGCGCGACGAACTGATCGCGCTCGACGACGCGCTCCGCGACGCGAGCAACCTGGCGGAAGTGCGTTTCTCGGTGTACATCGGCGACCTCAGCTCGGACCTGGAGGGCGACGCCCGTCAGATCCTGGCCCGCGCTCCCGAGCCCGCCTACGGCACGCTGATCGCCGTGTCGCCGAACACCCGCGACGTGGTCGTGGTGTCCGGCTCCGAAGTCGCCGGTCGGGTCAACGACCGGGTCGCCGAACTCGGCGTGACCGCCGCCGTGTCCGCGTTCAAGCAGAACCAGCTGATCGACGGCCTGGTCTCGGCCCTGCGCGTGATGGCCACCGCCGTCGCCCGCCCGTAGTACTCACGACGTCAGGACCCGGTCTCGCTCGCGAGGCCGGGTCCTTTGTCGTGGTCTCGACTCCGCTCGACCGTCGAGGGGCTTCGCTCGACCGTCGAGGGGCCCGCTCGACCGTCGGGGGCCCGCTCGACCGTCGGGGGCCCGCTCGACCGTCGGGGGGCTTCGCTCGATCAGCGAGGGTTTCCTCGCTGATCGAGCGGAGTCGAGATCTCAGCGCGCGTCGAAGGCGCGGGCCCGGAGCGCGCGCTCGACGCCCGCGCGACCCTCGGAGATCAGCCGCGCGAGTGCCGGCGGCACGTCGCCGGAGGCCAAGAACGCGTCGGCCGCGGCCAGCCCGTCCTCGCTGATCTCCCACGACGGGTACAACCCGACCACCACAGTCTGCGCCACCTCAGACGAACGACGACGCCACAGTTCGCCGACCTTCCCGAAATACTCGGCGGTGAACGGAGCGAGCAGCTCGTATTGGCCGGGCCGGGCGATGCCCTCGACCATCGACCGGACTGTGACGTTGGCGACCGCGTCGTCGTCGAAGGCGGTGGCCCACGCTCCGGTCTTCGCCGCGGCCAGCGGCCGAGCGGCCCGGGCAGCCGCGGCGTGCCGCGCGCCGGCGGCGGTGTTGTCGCGTTCCGCCTCGGCGTCGATCACCGGTGTGGCCTCGGCATCGGGATCGATCGCTCCCGCTGCGGCGAGCGCCTTGACGAGCTTCCAGCGCAGTTCGGCGTCCACGGTCAGACCGGGCAGGCCGACCGACGCGGGATCCGCGCCGTCGAGCAGGGCTCGCAGCCCGGCGATCTGGTCGTCGTTCACCACTCCGCCGAGCAGGGCGGTCACGAACGCGAGCTGGTGGTCCGATCCGGCCTCGGCGGCGCGCGCCAATGTCAGCAGCCGTGCTGCGAACTCGGTCCGGCCGGTGTCGGCCGCCCAGCCGGGCTCGGCGTAGCTCTCCAGCGCGGTCGCCGCCTGCAACAGGACCCGCTGAACCACCCCGACCTCGGTCTCGGCACCGATGCCCGCGCTGACCAGAGCGACGAAGTCGCGGGCGCGCATCTCCGCCTGCCGGGTCATCTCCCAGGCCGCCGACCACACGAGCGTGCGGGGGAGGGGATCGGCGATGTCGCCGATCCGGGCCGTCGCGGTGGCCAGCGACACCGGGTCCAGGCGCACCGACGCGTAGGTGAGGTCGTCGTCGTTCAGCAGGATCAGAGCGCCCCTCGGCACCCCGATCAGCTCGGGCACCTCGGTGCGCGGCCCGTCGACGTCGATCTCGACGCTGTGCGTGCGCACCAGGCGGCCGTCTTCGTCGTCGTAGATGCCGATCCGCATCCGGTGGACGCGGATCTCGCCCGCACCCGGCTCGGCGCCGCCCTGCACGACCGCGAAGTCGGTGAACCGGCCCTGGTCGTCGAGCTGGAAGTCCGGGTGCAGGGCATTGATACCGGTGGTCTTGAGCCACTGCGCGCCCCAGCCGGACAAATCCCGGCCGGAGGCGCGTTCCAGTGCTCCCACCAGATCGGCGAAGGTGGCGTTCCCGAAGCGGTGCTCGGCGAAGTATTCGCGCAGACCGGTGAGGAACGGTTCCAGTCCGACGTAGGCGACCAATTGCTTGAGCACCGAGGCGCCCTTGGCGTAAGTGATGCCGTCGAAGTTGACCTCCACCGCGGCGATGTCGGGGATGTCCGCGGCGATCGGATGCGTCGACGGCAGCTGATCCTGGCGGTACGCCCAGCTCTTCTCCACGTTGGCGAACGTGGTCCAGGCATTGGTGTACTCGGTGGCCTCCACCTGGGAGAGGACCGAGGCGAAGGTCGCGAAGGACTCGTTGAGCCAGAGATCGTCCCACCACTGCATGGTCACCAGGTCGCCGAACCACATGTGCGCCATCTCGTGCAGGACGGTCTCGGCGCGCCGCTCGTACAGGTAGCGGGTCACGCGGGAACGGAAGACGTAGTCCTCCAGGAAGGTCACCGCACCGGCGTTCTCCATGGCCCCGGCGTTGAACTCGGGGACGAAGAGCTGGTCGTACTTGCCGAACGGATAGGGGATGCCGAAGGTCCGGTGATAGAACCCGAAGCCCTGCTTGGTCTCGGTGAAGAGCCGGTCGGCATCCATGAACTCGGCGAGGGAGGCGCGGCAGTACAGACCGAGCGGAATGACGCCGTGCTCGTCGGTGTACTCGTCTGTCCATGTGGCGTACGGTCCGGCGATGAGCGCGACGAGGTAGGTGCTCATCACCTCGGTGGTGGCGAACCCGACGCGCTTGGCGTCGCCGATCGTCTCGGTCTCGGCGACCGCGCCGTTGGAGATCACCTCCCAGTCGGAGGGGGCCAGCACGCTGATCGAATAGGTCGCTTTGAGGTCGGGCTGATCGAAGCAGGCGAACATCCGTTTGGCGTCCGCGGTCTCGAACTGGCTGTACAGGTAGACCGCGCCGTCGGCCGGATCGACGAAGCGGTGCAGGCCCTCGCCCGTGTTCGAGTAGGCACAGTCGGCGACCACGGAGAGGACGTTCTGCTCGGCGAGCCCGGTCAGGGGGAGCCCGACGGACTCGTCGAACGACGTCACGTCGAGTTCGGCCCCGTTGAGCGTCGCCGAGATGAGGTTCGGGGCGACCAGCTCGATGAAGGACTCCGCCCCCGGGGTTGCGGTGAACCTGACCTCGGTGCGGGACCGGAAGGTGGTCTCCCCGGGGCCGCCGGCGCCGTCGGTGAGGTCGAGGTCGATCCGGTAGTTCTGGACGTCGATGAGCGCGGCGCGCTGCTGGGCAGCCGACCGCGTGAGATTGGGAGCAGTCACGCGGTCGACTCTAGCTGCGTGTCCCAGCCTCCGTCAGTGGGCGACGAAGGCGCCGCCGCCGGGAATCGACGGCTGGCCGGCGTTGGGGTACGCCCACGAACCGCGGATCGCGGTGGTGAACAGGATCTGTCCGGAACCGGTGAAGGCCACCGGCCGGAACTGCGCCGGATCCCGGAAGTGCGGGCACGGCTTCATCCGGACATGGCCGCGGTGGCCGGTCGCGGTGTTCACGTAGTCGACGTCGACGAGCATGCCGGCCGCGGACGACGAGCACACCGCCGGTGACGCAGGCGCGGTGAAGGCCGTCCATCCGCGTCGGCTGGTCGAGTCGGCGGTGATGCCGACGAACAGCGGCGCCGGGACCACCAGGCCGCTGACCTGGACGCCGGAGGCGGGGATCTGGGTGACCGGGAACGGGACCGCCGACGCGGGCGCGGCGAGAACGGTGGTGGCGGTGATCGCGGAAGCGACGGCGGCAGTGGCGATCACCGCGGTGAGGGCTTTTCGGGTCTTCATGACGGTTTCCTCATGTGGGGCTCGTGTGGGTACTGCCCGACCTGAACCTCACGCTAGTGAACCGCCGATGTGACGACAAGCACGAATGCGTCTCGATCGGCGGCAGGTGAGAGCGGCATGGCCGAACTCTGTCAGCTGAGCCGAGTAATCCGAACGGATGAATTCGGCTGGATACGGTCCGCTCTCGCAAATCTGAGAATGTCCTGTGATTCGATGTCGGTACTGCAGAACCACTGCGGAGAAGGGGAGGAAAGACAGATGAAGCGCGTTGTTTCGATCCTGGGAATGCTGGCGGCCGCCGTCGTGGCGTTGCTGGTGGTTCCGGTCGGTACGGCAGGGGCGACTCCTGCGCACGCAGTGGACCTCGGGCCGGTGCAGGTCGAGCTCGTCGATGGGGCCATCGCGCTCTCCGTGACCTCAGGCGCGGTGAAGCAGGTCGGCAACGAGTTGGAGCTCACGAACGCGCGCGGAGTCGTCAAGAACCGGATTCCCCTCAGTGTGACGACGTCGGACCGCAAGACGTACCCGCTGCGCGCGAACGTCGCCGCGGACGGCAAGTCCGTGCATCTTTCGCCGGCGGCCCTCCCCAAGCGGCCCCTGCCCAAGCCCAAGAACAAGGAGCAGGCATACAACCAGATGATGAAGCTCTGGAACCAGAACGCCGCGTGCGTCGGTCCGGCGGCCGCCGTCGGTGCGCTCATCGGGCTGTTCTTCATCGTCGGATGGATCGTCGGCGGCCTCATCGGCGCTTACGTCGGACTGGAGAACTGCGGCCGCGGGGTCTGGGGCGACCGGTACCGCGGTGAGACCGTCCGTGCGTTCTGGAAATGGTGGAACTGGGGCTGATCCGGGTTTCTCGACAGTCAGGACACCATCGGTCCGGACTTCTGCGGAAGTCCGGACCGATGGCATCGCCTGACATCGAGTGGACGCAGGCTGCGTGCTTGGGTCGCAGCACTCGCCGCGGCGACGAGAGTGGTTGAATGGCGTCATGGCTGAACGTGATCGCGTGGACTTCTGGTTCGACCCGCTGTGCCCGTGGTGCTGGATCACCTCGCGCTGGATCCTCGAAGCCGAGCGGGTTCGGCCTATCGAGGTGAACTTTCACATCATGAGCCTGGCGGTGCTCAACGAGAACCGGGACATCCCGGACTCCTACCGGGAGATGCTCGCCCGGGCGATGGAGCCGGTGCGGGTGCTGGCCGCGACGCAGGCCCGGCACGGCGATGCGGCCGTCGCCGAGCTGTATACGGCGATGGGTACCCGGCGGCACAACGAAGGGGAGCAGGACATGTCGGCGGTGATCGCACAGGCCCTCGCCGATGCGGGACTGGAGGCGGACCTGGCTGACGCGGCGACGACGACCGAGTACGACGACGCTGTCCGCACCAGCCATCACGAGGGCATGGACAAGGTCGGCGACGACGTCGGTACGCCCACGATTCACGTCAACGACGTCGCCTTCTTCGGTCCGGTGCTCTCCCGGATCCCGCGCGGCGAGGAGGCGGGCCGCGTCTGGGACGGCGTCGTCGCCCTGGCCTCGTACCCGCACTTCTTCGAGCTCAAACGCACCCGGACCGAAGACCCGGAGTTCGGCTGACGGCGGGATACTGCTGACGGCTCAGAACTTGGGCGGCGGATTCAGACCGTTGGGCAGGGCGCCCGGCGGCAGATCCGTCGGCGCAGGCGGCGGCGCTATCGGCACGGCGTGCCCGCTCCCGACGCCGCGCTTGATCGCAGTCGGACGGCGGAACAACGAACCCGACCGGCTGCGGTCCCGGAGCGCGGCGGCGCGCCAGGTGAGGACCGGGTGCGTCGAGAACAGATTCACCAGGGTGACGAAGAATCCCTTCTCGCGCGTCGCCCGGTCGGCGAACTGATCGAAGTCGACGGCGCTGAGCATGTACTTGCCGGCCGAGAGCAGGCCGATCGCTCCCGGAGCGCCGGACGGCCGCGTGTAGTAGCCGTAGTTGTCGGCGCTGTATTCCTGGGCGCGGGAGAGCGTGGTGCCCAGGATCGGCACCGACATCAGGGTTCCGGTGAGCAGCTGTCGCCAGTAGGAGGTGTGCCCGGCCGCGATGTGGCCCACCTCGTGCCCGATCACGAACTCCAGCGCCTCCGGACTGCGGGCGCGGCCGCCCACCTCGAACAGGTCCGAGTAGACGACGATGTAGCGGCGGAACCCGTGTCCGGACGCGAACGCGTTGACCGCGCCGTTGCCGCTGACCACGAATCCGTCGGGAACATAGTGCAGGCCGTAGCGCGCGGCGGCGTCGACCATCATCCGGTAGCCCTCGGGGAACTGCGTGGGCGTCATCTGCACCCCGTTGACCCGCTGCTGAGCGAACAACAGGCCGCGCGCGAGAAAGATGATGAGCGGCATCGCCAGCAGCGCCAGGAAGTAGTCGCTGATCATGCCGTTCGAGACGAGCAGCAGGATCGCCGCGTAGCCGAGCAGTGTCAGCAGGACCAGCAGCACCAGGAGTGGGATCTCCCACGGGTGCAAGCGGGGCGGCCCGGAGTACGGGGCCGGCGGTCGCCAGACCGCGTCGGGGCCGGGTTGATGGACCGGCGGCTCCGCCACGAGGGGATCGAAGACGCCGGGAACAGAGGGGATGGGCGCGTGGCTGTCCACGACACCAATCTATAGTGACGTCCATGCGGATTTACCTGGGTGCCGACCATGCCGGTTTCGAGCGCAAGAACGAGATCGCCGATCATCTGCGAGCAGCCGGCCACGAGGTGGTCGACTGCGGAGCCCACGAGTACGACGCCCTCGACGACTACCCGCCGTTCTGCATCGAGGCCGCCGAGCGTGTGGTCGCCGATCCGGGCAGCCTGGGCATCGTCCTCGGCGGCAGCGGAAACGGCGAACAGATCGCGGCGAACAAGGTCAAGGGTGCGCGCTGCGCACTGGCCTGGAGCGTCGAGACCGCGCAACTGGCGCGCGAGCACAACAACGCGCAGCTGATCGGACTCGGCGGCCGCATGCACTCGAAGGAGGAGGCCCTGGCGATCGTCGACGCCTTCGTTTCGACCGCCTGGTCGGAGGAGCCGCGTCACCAGCGCCGCATCGACCTGCTGGCCGACTACGAGCGCACCGGCGAGAACCACCTGCCGCAGGCCTGATCGGCACCCGTCGGTGCCCGAGGGGCATGCGCTGCACCGGCTCGCCCGGCGGCAGCAGAAGCAGTTCGGAGGGCAGCGCGTCGCGGTGAGCAGCCCGCAGGGGCGGTTCGGTCCGGAGGCCGCGCTGCTCGACGGCCTCGTCTTCCAGAGCGCCGAAGCGTGGGGCAAGCACCTCGTCTACCGGTTCGGAGCGTCCTCGCTCCCCGACGGGGACCGCTCCTGTCGGCTCGTGCACATCCACCTGGGCATCTACGGCGCCTTCACCGAGGAGCCGCTGCCGATGCCCGAGCCGACCGGGCAGGTCCGGCTGCGAATGGTCGGCGACGACCTGGGCGTCGACCTGCGCGGTCCGAACTCCTGTGAGCTCTACACCCCGGCCGACCTCGACGCGCTCGTCGCTCGGCTCGGTCCCGACCCGCTGCGCGGCGACGCCGAGCCCGATCACGCTCGGGCGCGGATCGCGCGCTCGCGGCGCGCGATCGGCTCCCTGCTCATGGACCAGAAGGTGATCGCAGGGGTCGGCAACATCTATCGCGCCGAAGTGCTGTTCCGGGCCGGGATCGACCCGATGCGCCCGGGCACCACGCTGACCCGGGACGAGTTCGACACGATCTGGGCGGACCTCGCCGAACTGATGCCGATCGGAATGGCGACTGGACGCATCCACGTCGTACGTCCCGAGGACGACCACGGCGCTCCCGCCTACGCGCCGAATCGGCCCCGTACCTATGTCTACCGGCGGGCGGGGGAGCCGTGCCGACTGTGCGGGACGACGATCCTGTGGCGTGAGCTGGAGGGCCGCAATCTCTTCTGGTGTCCAGCCTGTCAGTCGTGAAGCGAGGGTGGCCGGACTCACCGCGACCGCCGGCGATTCTTACCGTGCACTCAGGTTTCTGACCCGGCTGTCCCAAGCAGGCGACGGCAGTCTTGACCCATGGAGAGCGACCGCAGTGGACACCGTGTCCCGGGAGCCGGTGTCGAGGCGCACCGGCGATCCGGCCGACCTGTCCTGGGACCCCTCGTACTCGCCGTGGGCGGGACCGGTGAATCGACGCCGGGCGACGACCCGGCTTCGGTGACCGGCATGCTGGCGCGCGTCACCGACGAACTCGACGAGCGCTTCTCGGCGCGCTGGGTGCCGTATCCGGCCAGCTACGGCCCGGCGGCCAGTCTCGACGGCGAGTGCTACCTCAGCAGCGTGGCCCGCGGCGTGACGGCGCTCGCGCAGGCGATCGACGACGCCGTCGCCGAGCAGCCGGACCGACCGGTGATGCTGATCGGCTATTCGCAAGGCGCGGTGGTGATTCGCAGTCTGCTCGCCCGGCCGGCGACCGGCCGGTACGCGGCGTCGGTCGCCGGGCTCGGCTTCGTCGCCGATCCGCATCAACCGCCCGGCGCGGTTCCGGGCTGCGACGGGTGGGGCGTGGCGGGTCGCGGACCCGACCTGCCCGCCGAGATCCCGGCATTCTGGGTCGGCGCGCCCGACGACGTCATCTGCAACGCCAGTCCCGATTCGCTGATCCGGGACGTCGCGGACCTGTCCGGCATGTTCTCGGTCGACCAGGTGCGGACCTGGCTCGCGGACGTCTACACACGGGTGCGGGACGCCGAGCTGCAGAACGCGGCGCGGACCCGGCTGGCGCCGAGCCAGTGGATCCGGGACGTGCGGCGGCTGGCGATCGCGGCCCGCGAGGTCCGCGGCTACCTGCCGTCGTCGCTGCGGGTGCACCGGTGGCGCTGGGACAACCCGCTCGGCGGGCGGCACGTCTCGTACGGCACCGAGCCCTACCTCCGAGCGCCGCTGACTGCGCCGGACGTCACCGGGTGCCAGGTGCTCGCGCAGTGGATGCAGGTGCAGGCGACACTGGGCCCGCACCAGCGGTGCGCGGCCTGAAGGCTCGAGCCCGCGCAGCATCGCGACCTCGGACAACGGTGTCCGAAACGACTGTGGCCCCTCCCGGACGGGAGGGGCCACAGTGCTGGTTCAGTCGGTCGTCGCCGAAACCTCAGGAACCGACGCGGCTGGTCTGAGCGTTGCCGCCGCCGACGGTGCCCTTGACGACGATCGGAGTACCGCGGCCGACGTTGTCGTAGACCCACTTGCCGTTCTCGGTGCTCACGTTGATGCAGCCGTGGCTCACGTTGGTGTTGCCCTGCTGGTTCACCGACCACGGAGCGGCGTGGATGAAGATGCCCGAGTTGGACATCCGGGTGGCGTACTCGACATAGGTGCGGTAGCCGTCCGGCGAATCGATCGGCACGCCGTAGGTGGAGGAGTCCATGTACATGTCACGGTACTTCTCCATGGTGCGGTAGATGCCGTTCGGCGTCGGGTGCCGGTCCGAACCCATCGAGATCGGCATCTTCCTGACGAAGCGGCCGTCCTTCCACCAATAGATGGTGTGGTCCTGATCCACCGCGAGCGCGACGTAGCCGGTCGGCGTCGACACGTTCGGCATGGCCGGAACACCGGGCTCGGCCGGCGGCGTGGCCTTCGGCTTCGGCTTGGACTTCTCCGGGCTCGGCGCGCCGGGGATCTGCGGCAACTCGACCGGCGGGAGGCCGGGAATCACCGTGACCGGCTCCGCGGTCGCGACTGCGGGGACGGTGAGGGACAACGCTGCCGCGCTGACGGCGACAGCGACGAGCCGGGCGGTGCGACTCTGACGTCGGCCCGAGGGCTTGGCGGAAAACACTGTGGAAAACCCTTTGTTCAGCTTCATGGAGAACGTCCCCCGAGACGCTCGTCCATACATCGTTACACAACTGTTGTCATCGGGCCAAGCCGTTCTCGGTGTCCGCGAGGCCACATGCCGGTGAACTCCCAGGTCCTTGCCATCGCGTCCCGGGCGCAGTGAGGTGGACCACCGGCGGCGATTCGGGGTTGCTCGGCGGGTTTGATTAGGACAGGCTGTGCTACATGAGTGAGAAGGGCAAGGGCACGGTCTCCGCGCCGACCGTGGTGGTCTCGGCGCTGGCGGCGACCGTGGTCTCGGCGGTGATCGTCGGGATCGGCGCGCTGGGCATCAGTCTCATCGACCGCACCGCTGCCGGTCAGGAGCCGTCGACCGTCGTGAATCTGGGGACGCAGCAGCCGTACGGTGCCAACCCTCCGGCGGCGCCCGCTGCCCCGGCGGCGCTGGAGTCGGCGCCCGCGGACGCACCGGTCGACCTTCCGCCTGCGCTGGCTCCGGCCGCTCCCGCGGCGACGCCCGACGCTCAGCCGGCAGCACCCACCACCGCCTCACCCGGCGCGCCCACCACGCGCCGCTCGCCCCAGTCGATCCGGGAGGCCAAAGCGTCGGATCTGACCGTCACCGCCGAGCGGCCGACGAAAGTAGACCTGGAGTGGCAGTACGCCGCATTCTGGAACCCGCGCATACCCACCGCTGCCAAAATGGCGGTGGTCTACAACGGCAATGACCCGAAGGCCCGCAAGGAGATCAATCAGGTCATGGCGTCGAGCCAGACCTACGACTTCTTCTCGATGCGCGGGGCCGCGGCCGGTCCGCCGCGGATCAGCGGCAACCGGATGTCGATCACCTTCCGCGGCACCATGGCCGGGTTCCCTGTGATGCAGGTGAACTACTACTACCTGCGCGACGGCGGGCAGTGGAAGCTCGACTTCAAGCGGATCTGCGCCAGCATCGCGTGCAACGGCAATCCCGACTTCGGCTACTGATCCGCGCGCGACGATGATCCGAATCTCCGGGGTATCGAAGAGCTACGGCGACAAGACGGCCGTGTCCGGCGTGGCGCTGACCGCCGAGAGCGGCGCCCTCACCTATCTGCTGGGACCCAACGGTGCGGGCAAGTCCACCCTGCTGCGGCTCATCGCCGGACTGTCGTCGCCGGACCGAGGCGAGGTGACGATCGACGGCCGTCGCCTGGTCGACCATCGCCAGCCGTTGCGCACGATCGGCTTCAACATCGCCTCGGGTTCGGTGAATCCGGCGCTGACCGCCGAACAACACCTGCGGTGGCAGGCCGAGCTCGGAGGCGTAGACCGAAAAGCCGTCGGCTGGGCGCTGCGGCAGGTGGGTCTGGCCGGGGTCGCCGATCGGCCGGTCGGCAAGTTCTCGCTCGGCATGCTCCAGCGCCTCGGGATCGCCTCGGCGATCCTCGGCGACCCGCAGAATCTGGTCCTCGACGAGCCGGCCAACGGTCTCGACGTCGACGGCGTCCTCTGGCTGCGCGACTACTTCACCTATCTGGCGAAGAAGCGGGGCAAGGCTCTGCTGATCGCCTCGCACGACCTGCCGGAGGTGGCGATCACCGCCGACCGGATCGCGGTGATGGGGCAGGGGCGCCTGCTGGCCGACGAACCAGCCGCGGACCTGCTGGCGCGCGGGGAGGGGCCGCGCCCGCTGGAATCGGTCTATGTGGCGCTGACCCGTCACGCCGTCGAATACGGCCCGGCGGGGAAGGACAAGCGATGACGGCGCTGACTCGCGGGATCCGCAGCGAACTGTCCCGGTGGTCGTGGCGCAGCCCGGTGCTGTACTCGTTCGTTCCGCTCGCGATTCTCATCCCGGTGATCCTGAACGCGGCCATCGCCGTCGCAAGCCAGTCCGACCTGCTGCCCACCGACGGCGGCATGGAGACCGAGAACTCCGGCTACTGGGTGATCATCTTCACCACGTTCATCCTGATGCTGGCGGGCATCTCGTCCACCTGCGGCGAGTACGGCAACGGCACCATCGGTACTTATCTGGCGATCCAGCCCAAGCGCTGGGTGCTGCCGATGAGCAAGCTGATCACTTACGGGGGACTGGGATTTCTGGTCTCCCTGATGACCATCGCCGGGATCGTGGGTCTGTTCCCGCTGATCTTCCCGGATGTGTGGGGCGCCGTCTCGATCACATCGTCGTCCGGCCTGCGCCTCGTGTACGGCGTGCCGTTGCTGACGTTCTTCACGTGCGCGCTGGGGATCGGACTGTCGCTCCTGGTCCACCGATCCGGTGTGGTGGTGATGCTGGTGCTGCTGTGGAAGTTCGGCATCGAGGTCTTCTTCACCTTCATCCCCGGCGATCTCGGGCTGTGGCTGCAGCGGTTGTCGCCCTTCAAGAACGGTGAGCTCGGGGCCGGGCAGGTCGCGACCATCGACAGCCCGTTCGGCGGCGGAGCGGGCTCACTGGCCTACTTCGCGGTGTTGTGCGCGGTGTTCTTCGTCTGGGGTGTGGTCCGGCTGCACCGTGCCGAAATCCGGGACTGAGGTCGTCGCCGGACGTCGGACCGGCGGGTGCTGGACCGACCGAGCGTTGCGCCGATGCGAAACCGCCCGTGACCTGAATCGCTAGAGGTCACGGGCGGTTTCCGTGGAGCGGGTGACGGGAATCGAACCCGCGTAGCTAGTTTGGAAGACTAGGGCTCTACCATTGAGCTACACCCGCGTCGCGCACTGCCGATGTCCGGCATCGACGTCCGCGAGCACAGACACTACGTGACGTGGGTCCGGTGGGCAAAAGCCCTCCCCGGATGCGCCCCAGGGTGCCCCGACCCGTACGATGTTCCTTTGGTCGTATCGCATGTCGACGTCAGGGCCGCGGGATGTGGCGCAGCTTGGTAGCGCATCCGCTTTGGGAGCGGAGGGTCGCAGGTTCAAATCCTGTCATCCCGACCGATGTCCGTGGGCAGGCGCCCACCGGACCAGCACGTGAAGAAACCGCAAAGGAGCACCAACGTCGTGAAGAGCACCGTCGAGCAGCTGAGCCCGACCCGAGTCAAGCTGAATGTCGAGGTTCCGTTCGAGGAGCTGTCCGGCGATTTCGACCGGGCCTACCAGGCGCTCGCCCAGCAGATCCGGATCCCCGGTTTCCGTCCGGGCAAGGCCCCGGCCAAGATCATCGAGGCCCGCGTCGGCCGTCAGGCCGTGCTCGAGCAGGTCGTCAACGACGCCCTGCCCGCCAAGTACAGCCAGGCGCTGGCCGAGGCCGAGGTCAACGCGATCAGCCAGCCGGAGATCGACCTCGGCGAGCTGGTCCACGGTGAGCCGCTGACCTTCAGCGCCGTCGTCGACGTGCGCCCGGAGATCGCTCTCCCGGACTTCGCCGCCCTGTCTGTTGAGGTGGACCCGATCGAGGTCAGCGATGCCGATGTCACCGAGCAGGCCGAGCAGCTGCGTCAGCGCTTCGGCACCCTCGCCGCCGTAGAGCGCGGTGTGGCCAACGGCGACTTCGTCTCGATCGACTTGTCGGCGACCATCGACGGCGAGCCGGTCCCGGACGCCGCGACCGAGGGCCTCTCGCACGAGGTCGGCAACGGCGATCTGATCGACGGTCTCGACGATGCCATCCTCGGACTGAAGGCCGGCGAGACCGCCACCTTCACCACCACCCTCGTCGCCGGTGAGCACGCGGACTCCGAAGCCGAGGTGACGGTGACCGTGCAGTCGGTCAAGGAACGCGAACTGCCCGAGTTCGACGACGACTTCGCACAGCTGGCCAGCGAGTTCGACACTGCCGACGAGCTCCGTGAGGATCTCCGCCGTCAGGTGAGCGAGTCCAAGAAGTACGAGCAGGCCGGCGCCATCCGCGACGCCGTCCTCGACCAGCTCCTGGAGGAGGTCGAGTTCCCGCTGCCGGAGAAGGTGGTCGACGACGAGGTCGAGGCGACCCAGCACCAGCTGGTGCACGCGCTCGGGCATGACGACGAGCAGATCAACCGCTTCCTGGAGGCGCAGGGCAAGACGCGTGAGGAGTGGGACGCCGAGGCCAAGGAGTCGGCTGAGAAGTCGGTCCGCACTCAGTTGCTGCTCGATGCGATCGCCGACGCCGCCGAGACCGAGGTGGACCAGAGCGAGCTGACCCAGCAGATCATCATGCAGGCGCAGCGCTACGGCATGCCGCCGCAGGAGTTCATCCAGCAGCTGCAGAATGCCAACCAGATCGGCGCCCTGTACGCCGACGTCCGTCGCAACAAGGCGCTCGCCGGCGTGATCGGCGACGTGACCGTGAAGGACACCAACGGCGAGGTGATCGACACGGCGACCTTCTTCGGTTCGGACGACGACGCCGACGCCGAGGGCGACGACGCCTGATCACGCGCGCTCAGCACTGACCCGCACAGCCGGGGCCGGATATCCGGCCCCGGCTTGTGCGCATCGCGGCCGACGACGCCGGATCGCCGCGAGCGGGTGGCGTGCCGGCGGGCCTTCGAACACCCCTCGATTGTTCCGCTGTCAGCGAATCACCGGGGTGTGCGGAACATCCGGACCCCTCCGAGTGATTAATGTCGATGACAGCTTCCACCGCGGCCGGGTCGCCCGACGCGATCGCCGCCTTCGAGATGAAGAGGAAATTCAACTGTGAGCAACTTCTACACGCCCCCGAGTGCGACCGGTCCGTCCGCGACTCCCACGATGAGCTCGGGCGTCGCCGGCCTCAACCTGACCGACTCGGTCTTCGAGCGGCTGCTGCGCGAGCGGATCATCTTCCTCGGCACCCAGGTCGACGACGACATCGCCAACCGGGTCTGCGCGCAGATCCTGCTGCTGGCCGCCGAGGACCCGGACCGCGACATCAACCTGTACATCAACTCGCCGGGCGGCAGCGTGACCGCGGGCATGGCGATGTTCGACACCATGCAGCTGGCGCCCTGTGACATCTCGACCTACGCGATGGGCATGGCCGCCTCGATGGGGCAGTTCCTGCTGGCCGCCGGCACCAAGGGCAAGCGCCACGCGCTGCCGCACGCGCGGATCATGATGCACCAGCCGTCAGCGGGCATCGGCGGCACCGCGGCCGACATCGCCATCCAGGCCGAGCAGTTCGCGACCACCAAGAAGGAGATGAACCGGCT
Source organism: Gordonia iterans (assembly GCF_002993285.1). Classification (NCBI taxonomy): domain Bacteria; kingdom Bacillati; phylum Actinomycetota; class Actinomycetes; order Mycobacteriales; family Gordoniaceae; genus Gordonia; species Gordonia iterans. The sequence goes on from NZ_CP027433.1 coordinate 1,907,510, forward strand.
CAACGCCGAGTTCACCGGTCAGCCGCTGGAGAAGATCGAGGCCGACGCCGACCGTGACAAGTGGTTCACCGCCGAGGAGGCGAAGGACTACGGCATCGTCGACCACGTTGTCACCAGCATCGCCCGCCCCGGCGCCTGACCGGCCCACCCCGACACCTTCTGGAGAATCCATGTACAGCAACCTTCCGGCCGACGTCCGCGCCGGCATCCCCGAGTCGGCCGTCGCGCTCAAGCAGATCCAGGCGCGCTACATCCTGCCGTCGTTCATCGAGAACACGCCGAACGGTCAGCGGCAGTACGACCCGTACGCCAAGCTCTACGAGGAGCGCATCGTCTTCGTCGGCACGCAGATCGACCAGACCTCGGCCAACGACATCATGGCGCAGCTGCTGGTCCTGGAGAGTCAGGATCCCGACCGCGACATCACGATGTACATCAACTCGCCGGGCGGCAGCGTGCACGACATGCTCGCCATCTACGACACCATGCAGTACGTGCACTGCGACATCGTCACGGTGTGCCTCGGCGAGGCCGCATCGGCCGCCGCCATCCTGCTGGCCGGGGGCACCCCGGGCAAGCGTGCCGCGCTGCCGAACGCGACCGTGCTGATCCACCAGCCGCGTACCGGCGGCGCCTACCAGGGGCAGGTGTCGGATCTGGAGATCCAGGCCGCCGAGATCGAGCGCATCCGCCTCCGGCTCGACGAGATCCTGGCCAAGCACACCGGCCAGGACCCGGAGAAGATCCGCAAGGACACCGACCGCGACAACATCCTGTCGGCCGAACAGGCCAAGGAGTACGGCATCGTCGACGAGGTGTTCGAGTACCGCAAGAAGTCCGCACGCAAGTGACGTTCCCGCCGACACGCCGCCCCGACCGGCGGCGTGTCGGCGACTCGGGCCCGTAGGCTCGAATTCCCATCGCAATGGTGCGTCCGGATCCGCTGAATGCGGCCGGGCGCGAGGTATCCCGCCGAGTCGGCAGGTAGACGAGCAACCGCGCAGGTACCGTTGAGGTACGCGCAGATCAGGAAGTGGGTGCAAGCCACATGGCACGTATCGGAGAGGGCGGCGACCTGCTCAAATGCTCGTTCTGCGGAAAGAGCCAGAAGCAGGTCAAGAAGCTCATCGCCGGACCCGGCGTCTACATCTGCGACGAGTGCATCGACCTGTGCAACGAGATCATCGAAGAAGAGCTCGCCGAGACCAGTGACGTGAAGCTCGACGAGCTTCCCAAGCCCGCGGAGATCCGCGAGTTCCTGGATACCTACGTGGTCGGTCAGGACACCGCCAAGCGCACGCTCGCGGTGGCCGTGTACAACCACTACAAGCGCATCCAGGCGGGGGAGAAGAAGGAGCCGCGCGGCGGCGAGAGCGTCGAGCTGGCCAAGAGCAACATCCTGATGCTCGGGCCGACCGGTTGCGGCAAGACCTACCTGGCACAGACGCTGGCGAAGATGCTCAACGTGCCGTTCGCGATCGCCGACGCCACTGCGCTCACCGAGGCCGGTTACGTGGGCGAGGACGTCGAGAACATTCTGCTGAAGCTGATCCAGGCCGCCGACTACGACGTCAAGCGCGCCGAGACCGGCATCATCTACATCGACGAGATCGACAAGGTCGCCCGCAAGAGCGAGAATCCGTCGATCACCCGCGACGTCTCCGGTGAGGGCGTGCAGCAGGCGCTGCTGAAGATCCTCGAGGGCACGCAGGCGTCGGTGCCCCCGCAGGGAGGCCGCAAGCATCCGCACCAGGAGTTCATCCAGATCGACACGACGAACGTGCTGTTCATCGTGGCCGGCGCCTTTGCGGGCCTGGAGAAGATCGTCTCCGAGCGGGTCGGCAAGCGTGGCATCGGGTTCGGCAACGAGGTCCCGTCGAAGAACGAGATCGACACGACCGATCACTTCGCCGACGTGATGCCGGAGGATCTGATCAAGTTCGGGTTGATCCCGGAGTTCATCGGCCGGCTGCCGATGATCGCCTCGGTGACAAACCTGGACAAGGAGGCGCTGGTCTCCATCCTGTCCGACCCGAAGAACGCACTGGTGAAGCAGTATCGGAAGCTCTTCGACATGGACAACGTGGAGCTGGAGTTCACCCCGGACGCGCTGGAGGCGGTGGCCGATCAGGCCATCCACCGCGGCACCGGAGCCCGCGGTCTGCGCGCGATCATGGAGGAGGTGCTGCTGCCGGTGATGTACGACATCCCCAGCCGCACCGACGTCGCCAAGGTCGTGGTGACCGGCGAGACCGTCAGCGACAACGTGCTGCCCACGATCGTGCCGCGCAAGAAGCGCGAGCCCCGCGAGAAGTCCGCCTGATCCGACCCTTTGCCGGTCGAGCTTCTTATGCCGGTCGAGCCCCTTATGCCGGTCGAGCGGAGTCGAGACCACTCCGTTTCCAGAAGGGTGATCTCGACTTCGCTCGATCGGCGGGATGGCCGCTCGATCAGCTGGGTGCGAGCCGCGTCGCCCGTACCACTACGTCGTGCAGAAGGCGTTCTTCGCCTCCACCGGCCGGGACGGTGCGGGAGCCCTCGAATGCGGCCTCGATCCGCCATCGGTCGGCCGGCAATTGCGCGGTGATCCGGTCCGCGGTCGCCGTCGTCTCCTCGGGCGGCTCGGCGCGCCGATGTGCGTGCGCGCCGTCGTCGTGCCGGTGCAGGTGTCCGACGATGAGCAGCGTGCCGCCGACCGTCACCCACTCGGCGAGGCGCCGGTAGAACTCGATCTGGTCGGCGTCAGGGTGCGCGTAGAACGTGGTGACCAGGTCTGCGGGGCGTTCGGGCGCCCACGTCGTCAGATCAGCCTCGACCCAGTCGACCTCGACTTCTGCGGCCCGGGCCCGGCTCGCGGCGATCGCGAGCGCGGTCGGAGAGACGTCGGCGCCGGTGACTTGCCATCCGCGTTCGGCCAGCCAGACGGCTTCGGCGCCGGCGCCGCAACCGGCGTCGAGGGCGGTTCCGCGCGTCAGACCGGCCAGTTCGGATGCCAGGTACGGATGGGCGAGCGTGGTCTGCGGCTGCGTCTTGCCCGCCCACATCTCCTCCCAGCGGGCGGCGGTGAACCGCTCTGCGTGGTGCGGCCGGGTCATCGGTGCGCCTCTGTGAGCCCGGCCGCGACGGCGGTCTCGGCATCGGCGAAGATCAGGCTCATGTTGAGGCGGGCCGCCACCAGAACGCCGTCGGCGGAGGAGGAGGCGACCGTGGCGTGCTGGTCGCGGAGGTTCCCGGCCACCCACAGGCCGGGGACCGCGGTGCTGCCGTCGTCGCCGGCCGGTACGTATGTGCCGAACTCGTTCTCCGCGACCTCGAGTCCGAGGTCCCCGAACATCTCGACGTTGGCATGCAGGTGCGAAGGCACGGCGACGGCGTCGACCTCGATCACTCGGCCGTCGGCGAGCCGCACGCCGCCCAGTCGTCTTGCTTCGTCCGAGCCGCCCGGAGCCGGCGCGCCGACGATCTCCGTCACCACTCCGTGGTGCACCTGGACGCCCATCGCGTCGACCCGGGCGAGCGCCTCGTCGTCGTAGGTGACGCCGTTCGTCAGCAGCACCGTGTCGGCACTCCACTGCCGGAACAGCAGCGCCTGCATCCACGACATCGGTCCGGTGGCGAGGACGGCGATCCGGCGGTCGCGGAACTCCCACCCGTGGCAGTACGGGCAGTGCAGCACCTGGGTGCCCCAGTGGTCGGCGAGGCCGGGGACGGCTGGAAGCTCGTCCCGGACGCCGGTGGCGGCGAGCACCGCGCGACCGGACAGCCTTGTGCCGTCGCCGAGCTGCACGGCGAATCCGTCGTCGGTTCGTGCGACTCCGACCACCCGGCCGTCGATCACCTGCCCGCCGTAGCCGGTCACCTCGGCCCGTCCGCGGGCCGCGTACTCGGACGGGGCGATCCCTTCGGCCGCGACCAGACCGTGGATGCCCTCGGCCCGCGCGTTGCGCGGCGCGCCGCCGTCGATCACTGCGATGCGACGGCGGGCGCGCGCCAGAGTCAGGCCCGCGCTGAGTCCGGCCGCGCTGCCGCCCAGCACGAGCACCTCGTAGTCGTGGGTCATGGTCGTCCTTTCGTTCGGCGAGTCGATCCTGTCGCGATGGTGCGCCGCCCGGCGGCGTATGTGCAAGCTCTTTTGCCGAATGGCAAAGTCGGAACGATGAAGGACGATCTGGACCGATCCCTCGACGCCGTCGGTCCGCGCTTGAGGCAATTGCGCGGCAATCGCGACGTGACCCTCGCCGACCTCGCCGCGCAGACCGGCATCTCGGCGAGCACCCTGTCGCGCCTGGAGGCTGGTCTCCGGCGTCCGACGCTCGAGCAGTTGCTCCCGCTGGCCCGCTTCTACGGGGTCACGCTCGACGAACTGGTCGACGCGCCCGCGACCGGCGATCCCAGGGTGCACATCCGGCCGACCGTCGACGAGTGCGGTCGAGTAGTGCTTCCACTGAGTCGCCGTCCCGGTGGGATCCAGGCCTACAAGATGGTGATCCCGCCGGCGGACGACGTCGCCGATCCGGAGCTCAGAGTGCACGAGGGGCACGACTGGGTGTACATCCTGAGCGGCACGCTGCGGCTGATCCTCGGCGAACACGACCTGCTTCTGAAGCCCGGTGAGGTGGCCGAATTCGACTGTCGCACACCGCATTGGTTCGGTGCGACGAGCGCGGGCCCCGTCGAATGCCTGACGCTGGTGGGAAAGCAGGGCGAGCGTGCGCACGTTCGGGCTCGTACCAGGTGAACCCTTGGAGTCGGCCGAACGGGTGACTACGGTGGGGAGCATGACCTCGCGACGCACCTCCCGGTCCCTGTCCGCAGTTCTCCTCGCCTCGGCGACGGCGGTGGCGCTGGTCTCGTGTAGTTCGGACGAGTCGTCCAACAGCGACTCCCTGACCGTCCCGATCAACGATGCCGCGGGTGAGCAGATCGCGACCGCGGAACTGGAGTTCGACGACGGCTACGTGACCGTCGAAGTGCAGACCACACGGCCGGGCAAGCTGACTCCGGGCTTCCACGGTCTGCACATCCACTCGGTCGGCAAGTGCGAACCGAATTCGGTGGCGCCCGCGGGTGGTGAGCCCGGCGACTTCCTGTCGGCCGGTGGCCACTTTCAGGCACCCGGTCACACCGGGCATCCGATGAGCGGCGACCTGTCGTCGCTGCAGGTCCGCAGCGATGGCTCCGCGCTCCTGGAGACGACCACCGACGCGCTGACCAGAGCCGACCTGGAATCCGGTCAGGGCACCGCGATCATCATCCATTCCGGCCCCGACAACTTCGGCAATATTCCCGGGGACCGCTACAAGCAGAACGACGGCACCCCGGGCCCCGACGAGACGTCGATGATGACCGGCGACGCCGGCACGCGCGTCGCCTGCGGGGTGATCTCAGCGGGTACTGCACGCTGAGCGCGGTCTGCCGGGTAGCGTCACCGGTATGGCCCCAGGAACGCCTCGAGTGGTCGATTGACACCCTCGAATCGGTGGGCTGGTCCGGCCGAATGATGACGGGGACCTTGTCCATTGCGGCTTCTGGCGGGACGTATCAGTTCAACGTCGCGAAGAAGCTTGGATCAGTGTTCGCCGATCAGGTCCGGTCGGTGCTGTCGGGGGACCAGCCGACACCGCGATCGGCCTCGATGCCCAACAGGCCTCATTCCGCTCCCGCTGTCGGCGCGCAGGCGTTCCCCGGTCCCGCGCGGAATGCGCCGCCGCGCTATCCGCAAGTCCCTCCGCCCGGTCAGCAGCCACGGTTTCTCCGTCGGCGCCGCCGCGTCACGCGCCGCCGGTGTCGGGGCCACCACCGGGGTGGTTGCAGAATCCCGACGATCCCACCCAGAAGCGGTGGTGGGACGGGCAGCGCTGGACCGGACACATCCAGTAACCCTTGGGCCCGTCCCAACTGTGGCGTAGCTCTTGCGCTCGATCGCGCCGACGTGCGCGAATGCGCGTGCGGGGCCGGATCCGGTGGGAATTACGCCACGGTAGGGTCAGGGCTTCCGCGCAAAGGGCTTCGCGGCGGGCCCCGTTGCCGACAGAATGGGCCCCATGAGTGAGCAGACGCAGCACGGACTGGCCGGGATCATCCTCGCGGGCGGTCGATCCCGCCGCATGGGTCAGGACAAGGCGAGCCTGGAATGGGAGGGCCGGCCGATGCTCCAGGTGATCGCCGAGTCGATCGGCGAGCGCTGCACGCCGGTGATGGTCGCCGCACCGGCCACCTCGCAGGCCTACGACGAACTCGCCGGGCAGTCCGAGCTGGCCTGGATCACCGACGAGCAGGCCGGATCGGGTCCGCTCGGCGGCATCGTCGCGGCCCTCACGGCCGCCAAGGAGGCCGATGCCTCGGCCGCCTTCGTCTGTGCGACGGACCTGCCGCTGGTGAGCTCGCAGCTGATCGACGAGCTCCTCCACGCCCTGACCGGCACTCCCGACGTGGTGATTCCGTTCGTCGACGGCCGCGACCATCCGCTGGCCGGAATCTACCGGGTACGCGCCTTGCCGGCCTTGCAGGCGAAGCTCGCCTCGGGTGACGTGCTGATGCGCGACGCCCTCGAAGCCGTTGTGACCCACCGCGTCGGGGTCAGCGACCCGCGCTGGCTCACCAACGTCGACGCCCCCGAGGACCTGCACCGCCTGCGCACCGCGTAGCGGGTCACCGCACAATCATCATCTCCCGGGTGGCGCGGGTCATCGCGATGTAGCGGCTGACCGCGCCGGACAGGCCCTGTCCGTAGCCGGCGGGGGAGCAGACTGCCACGAGGTCGTACTCCAGGCCGCTGGTCGTGTCCGGGGCGAGCCGGGTGATCCGCGGGTCTCCGGGCAGGTCTAGTTCCTGGTCGGGCGCGACGATCACCCCCGCGACGCCGCTGTTCGCGGCGAGCCACGCAGTCAGAGCTGCCCCGATCGTGTCGTAGCCAATCGTGCGGACGCTGATTCCGTTGTCCCGCAATGATTCCGGGATGTTCGCTGTGGGCAGCGCCGTGACGATCTCACGCGCGGCGCACTCCATGATCGCGCGTGGCGTGCGGTAGTTGAGCGAGAGCCGGGCGACCCTGATGTTGCGCAGTCCTGCGCGCGAGAGCCTCTCCTCCCACGGTTCGGCGAATCCCCGGCGGGCCTGGGCGCGATCGCCGACGACGGTGAACCCGCCCGCCGGACAGCGTCGTCGCAGCATCTCCCACTGCGCTTCGGTCAGTTCCTGTGCCTCATCGACGATGACGTGCGCGAACGGCCCGGCCAGGCGGTCGGAATCGCCGGTGGGCAGCCCGGATTCGTCGGTGGTCAGCGCCGACATGCCGCCGAAGGCGAACTGCTGGACCAGGCCCTCCCGATCGTCGTCGGCGGCCACCAGCTGATCGAGCACCTCGTCCATCACGCGGTGCTGCTCAGTGACGGTCGAGGTACGGCGACGCAGGCGAGCCTCGAAACCCTTGTCGCCCAGGCGATGTCGTGCGGCGTCGAGCAGAGGAAGGTCGGCGTCGGTCCAGGATTGCGGCGCCGAAGGCCGCTGGAGCGCACGCACCTCGTCGTCGTTCAGCCACGGCGCGCATCGCCGAAGGTACGCGGGCACGGTCCACAGATCCGCGACGACATCGGTCGGCTCGAGCAGCGGCCACGCTCGGTTCAGCGCCAGTCGGAGGTCGTGATCGGCGGTCAGCGCGGCCCCGAACTCTGCGGCGGGCAGGTCGTCGTGCCGCTCGGTGAGCACCTCGATCAGCGCTTCGCGGATCACCCCGCGCGCTTCGTTGTGCGGGGTCCCCGGTTCGACGGCATCGAAGGCGACGGCCCAGTCCGCGGGCGTGATCTCGATCTCGGCCCAGTCGGTCTCCACGGTCAGCGGTTCGTTCGGGGGCTCCTCGTAGAAGGCGATCGCCGGCTCGACGACGGCGGTGAGCCCGGCCTTGAGTCCGGCGATCACCGGATCTGGCTCGGGACGTGCGCCGGCGCCCTCGGACACGAGGTCCCGCAGGGTCGCGAACCGGGTGCCCTCCTCGCCGAGATCGGGCACCACGTCTGCCACGTACTTCAGAAAGCGCTCGGTCGGTCCGACGAACAGGACACCGCCGCGGGCCGCGGTGACCCGGGGATCGGCGTAGAGCAGGTACGCCGCACGGTGCAGGGCGACCACCGTCTTGCCGGTGCCGGGTCCGCCGTCGACGACGAGGGTGCCGTTGGCCGGGTCGCGGATGATCGCGTCCTGGTCCGCGGCCAGGGTCGTCAACACGTCTCGCATCCGGGTCGTCCGGGAGTCGCCGAGGGCGGCGAGAAACGACGACTCGGCGTCCAGCGCGGCATCGTCGTGCCGGTCGCCGGGCTCGTCGGTGAGGAGCTCGTCCCAGAAGTCGACCACCCGGCCTCCGGACCAGCGATACCGGCGCCGCGAGAGCAGCCCGTGCGACGCGGCACGGGAGGCCGCGAAGAACGGCGCTGCGGCCGGAGTGCGCCAGTCGCGCAGCAGTTCGCGGCCCTGCGCATCGGTGACGCCGAGGCGGCCGAGGTACACGTCGGCGCCGTCGGCCGGCGACATCCGGCCGAGGCAGAGCTCGGCGCCGCGTCGGCGGAGCACTCCCAGCCGGGCGGTGAGAGAGCGGATCTCGGCATCCCGCTCGGCGGCCTCGCGGCCCGAGGACGCCGACACGCGGTAGAGGGCGGCGAGCCGCTCCGCGCCGGCGGCGACCTGGGCGGCCACCGCGGCGTCGATCGCGGCGAAGCGGGCCTCGTCGTCGTCGATCAGGGAGGGCGCGGCCTTGCGGCGCAGATCCTGGGGGAGGGCGAAGTGCGAGTCGGTGGAGGTGGTCACGCAGAAGACTCCTGTGGGCGGTGAGGGTGCGGGCGGTGAGCAGCGAGTATGCGCCCCGAACCGGCCCTTGCCGCAAGCCCCGGTCCCCGCGCTATGGTGAAAGGGGAAGGCGAATAGAATCACTGTCGTGACCACCCCTGACGCGCCCAACGCGCTTCCCGCTGCCTGGAATCCCGCCGAGCATGAGGAATCCCTCTACGAGGGCTGGGTGTCGGCCGGGTACTTCCACGCCGACGAGACCAGCGACAAGCCCGGCTACTCGATCGTGCTGCCGCCGCCGAACGTGACCGGCTCGCTGCACATGGGGCACGCGCTGGACCACACGCTGATGGACACCCTGACCCGGCGCAAGCGGATGCAGGGATACGAGGTGCTGTGGCTGCCCGGCATGGATCACGCCGGCATCGCGACCCAGAGCATCGTGGAGAAGCGCCTCGCCGAAGACGGCGTCACCAAAGAGGAGCTGGGCCGCGAGACCTTCATCGAGAAGGTCTGGGAGTGGAAGCGCGAATCAGGCGGCACGATCCAGGGCCAGATGCGCCGCCTCGGCGACGGCGTCGACTGGGAACGCGATCGGTTCACGATGGACGAGGGCCTCTCGCGCGCGGTCCAGGCGATCTTCAAGAAGCTGTACGACGACGGCCTCATCTACCGGGCCGAGCGGCTGGTCAACTGGTCGCCGGTGCTGCAGACCGCGATCAGCGACATCGAGGTGAAGTTCGACGAGGTCGAAGGCGAGCTGGTCTCGTTCCGCTACGGATCGATGAACGACGACGAGCCGCACATCGTGGTGGCCACGACCCGCATGGAGACCATGCTCGGTGACACCGCGATCGCCGTGCACCCGGACGACGAGCGGTACCGGCAGCTGGTGGGCACCGAGCTCGAGCACCCCTTCCTGGACCGGAAGATCCCGGTGATCGCCGACGACTACGTCGACCCCGAGTTCGGCTCCGGCGCGGTCAAGATCACCCCGGCCCACGACCCCAACGACTTCGAGATGGGCCTGCGGCACTCGCTGCCGATGCCGACCATCATGGACGAGACCGGCGCGATCGCCGGCACGGGAACCCGGTTCGACGGGCTCGACCGCTTCGAGGCCCGCGTGCGGGTGCGCGAGGCGCTCGCCGAACAGGGGCGGATCGTCAAGGAGATCCGCCCGTACCTGCACAGCGTCGGGCATTCCGAGCGCTCCGGCGAGAGCATCGAACCGAGACTGTCGTTGCAGTGGTGGGTCAAGGTCGACGGCCTGGCCAAGGCGGCCGGGGACGCGGTGCGCGACGGCGGCACCGTGATCCACCCGAAGAGCCAGGAGCCGCGCTGGTTCGACTGGGTCGACGGAATGCACGACTGGTGCATCTCGCGCCAGCTCTGGTGGGGGCACCGGATCCCCATTTGGTACGGCCCCGACGGCGAGGTGGCGTGCTTCGGCCCGGACGAGACCCCGCCGGCGGGCTGGGAGCAGGATCCGGATGTGCTGGACACCTGGTTCAGCTCGGGTTTGTGGCCGTTCTCCACCATGGGATGGCCGGACTCGACGGCGACGCTCGACAAGTTCTATCCGACGTCGGTCCTGGTCACCGGCTACGACATCCTCTTCTTCTGGGTCGCGCGGATGATGATGTTCGGCACCTACGTCGGTGCGCTCGACGATGCGGGCCTGGCAGTGCGCAGTGCTGCCGTGCCGTTCGAGAACGTCCTGCTCCACGGCCTGGTGCGCGACGAGCACGGCCGCAAGATGAGCAAGTCCAAGGGCAACGGCATCGACCCGCTCGACTGGATCGACCGCTTCGGCGCCGATGCGCTGCGCTTCACCCTGGCCCGCGGCTCCAACCCCGGCAGCGACATCTCGGTGGGCGAGTCGCACGCCCAGAGCTCGCGCAACTTCGCCACCAAGCTCTTCAACGCCACCAAGTTCGCGCTCATGAACGGCGCACGCGTCGGCGAGCTGCCCGCGCGCGATGAGTTGACCGTCGCCGACCGCTGGATCCTCGGCCGCCTGGACCAGGTGCTGGCCGACGTCGACGCGGGCTTCGAGAACTACGAGTTCGCCAAGGCCTGCGAGGCGCTATACCACTTCGCGTGGGACGAGGTCTGCGACTGGTACCTGGAACTCGCCAAGGTGCAGAACGCCGAAGGCCCGGAGCGCGCTGAGGCCACCGCCTTGGTGCTGGGCACGGTGCTGGACAAGCTGCTGCGCGCGCTTTCGCCGGTGATGCCGTTCGTCACCGAGACGCTCTGGAAAGCGCTCACCGGCGGAGAGTCGGTGGTGATCGCGCCGTGGCCCGAGCCCTCCGGCCAGCCCGCCGACACCGCGGCGGCCACCGCCGTCGAGGATCTTCAGAAGCTGGTCACCGAGGTGCGCCGCTTCCGGAGCGACCAGGGCCTGAACCCGGGGCAGCGGGTCGCCGCGCGGGTCAGCGGTCTGACGGCGGAGCTGGAGGACACTCGCAAGTACCTGGACTCGCTGGCCCGCCTGACCCCGGCCGGCGCCGGGAGCGGAGCGAGCGGGCCGAATGCGACCGGCGATGACTTCGCGGTGACCGCCACGGTCGAGGTGCGGTTGTCGTCGTGCACGCCGACCGTCGACATCGACACCTCCGGCCAGGTCGACGTCGAGGCCGAACGCAAGCGCGCCGCCAAAGACCTGGCCGCGGCGGAGAAGGAACTCGCCGGGACCACCGCCAAGCTCGGCAACGAGCAGTTCCTGGCGAAGGCCCCGGATGCGGTGGTCGCCAAGATCACGGCGCGACGCGATCTCGCCGAGGCCGAGGTCGCACGGCTGAGCGCCAAACTGGCGGAGCTGAACGCTCGATGACGCCGTCGGATCCTTTCGACGAGCTCAAGGGGCTGGGGGACGAGCTCAAGGGGCTGGGGGACGAGCTCAAGGGGCTGGGGGACGAGCTCAAGGGGCTGGGGGACGAGTCCGAGGGGCTGGGGGACGAGCTCAAGGGGCTGGGGGACGAGCCTGAGGGGCTGGAGGATGAGTCCGAGGGGCTGGGGGACGAGTCCGAGGGGCTGGGAGACGAGCCTGAGGGGCTGGGGGACGAGCTCACGGGGCAGCAGGACGATCTTGCCGAGCTGGCCGCGGTCGAGGCCGACCTCGACACGCGCTGGCCCGAGACCAAGATAGAGCCCTCGCTGACGCGCATCTCCGCGCTGATGGAGTTGCTCGGCAACCCCCAGCACGCGTACCCCTCGATCCACGTCGCGGGCACCAACGGCAAGACGTCGGTCACCCGCATGATCGACTCGTTGCTCCGCGCGTTCCATCGTCGTACCGGCCGGATCACCAGCCCGCATCTGCAGCTGGTGACCGAGCGGATCGCGATCGACGGACACCCGATCAGCCCCCGGACCTACGTCGACGCCTACCGCGACATCGAGCCCTACCTCACGATGGTCGACGACTCGTCCGAAACGGCCGGCGGACCGCGGATGAGCAAGTTCGAGGTCCTCACCGCGATGGCGTACGCCGCGTTCGCCGAGGCGCCGATCGAGGTGGCCGTGGTCGAGACCGGCATGGGCGGCCGGTGGGACGCCACCAACGTGATCGACTCCAAGGTCGCGGTGATCACCCCGATCGCCTTCGACCACGCCGACTACCTCGGCGACACGCTGGCCGCCATCGCGGGGGAGAAGGCCGGGATCATCACCCGGACCGACACCGACGTCCTGGTGCCCGACGATGCCGTGACGGTGATCGGGGTGCAGCGTCCCGAGGCGATGGACGTGCTCCTGCGCGAAGCCGTGGCGGCCGAGTCGGTGGTCGCACGGCAGAACTCGGAGTTCGCGGTGCTCGAATCGGCGACCGCGGTCGGCGGGCAGTTGCTCAGGATTCAGGGGCTCGGTAGAGTCTATGAAGACGTCTTTCTGCCGCTGCACGGCGCTCACCAGGCAGAGAACGCGGCCCTGGCGCTCGCCGCAGTCGAGGCGTTCTTCGGTGCGGGACCGGACCGGCAGCTCGACGCCGATCTGGTGCGGGCCGGCTTCGCCGAGGTCGCCAGTCCCGGCCGCCTCGAACGCGTCCGCAGCGCGCCGACGGTGTTCGTCGACGCCGCCCACAATCCGCACGGCGGACGCGCGCTGGCCCAGACACTCACCGAGGAGTTCGCGTTCCGGCGACTGATCGGCGTCGTCGGCATGCTGGGCGACAAAGACGCGCGGGGCTTCCTCGACGCGCTGGAACCGGTGCTGGATGCCGTGGTGATCACCGACAACGGTTCTCCGCGCGCGGTCGATCCGCAGGCGCTCGGCGAGCTGGCCGTGGAGCTCTTCGGCGAAGACCGTGTGCAGATCGAGCCCTTCCTGCCCGATGCGGTGGCCGCGGCGATCGCACTCGCCGAAGAGGACGACGCCGAGACCCTGTCCGGTGCCGGCGTGGTGATCACCGGGTCGGTGGTCACCGCGGGCGCCGGACGCACCCTGTTCGGCAAGGAGCCCTCATGAGTGAGCTGTCCGGCGGCGCCGACGACGCCGCGAACCCCGTTCCCGCTCCGGCGACCGATCCGTGGAAGGGCTTCCGCGGCGTGATGTCCGGTGTCCTGATCCTGGAGGCGATCGTCGTCGGCCTCACCTTTCCGGTGGTCGCGGCGCTGACCCCGAGCGGAGTCACCTGGGGATCGGGCCTGTATCTGGGGGCGGTGTGCCTGCTGCTGATCCTGCTGTGCGGACGGCAGGGCCACCCGCGGGCGCTCACGGTCAACCTCACCGCGCAGGTTCCGGTGATCGCGGGCGGCTGGATCCACTGGTCGATCGCCGTGGTCGGCGTGGTGTTCCTGTGTGTCTGGATCTACATCGCGTACCTGAAGGGCGACGTGGAACGGCGCATCGCCCGAGGTCAGTTGCCCAGTCAGCGGATCCAGCGCGAGGCCTGAGCGCCGTTCGGTGACCTTCGTCCGATTCCGGCGGCCTGGTGAGTTGGGCTACACTCGGCGGCGGGCAGTGAGCGGACTGCCGCCGATCGAAACGGATGTTGAGGGCTTTATGACGCGTGGTCGTCGTGTGGGAACGGTGCTTGCGGGGGTGACGGCGATCGTGGGGGCGACTCTCGTCGCCGGGCCGGTGCACGCCGAACCGGTGAACACCGGTGGCAAGAACGTCGTGGTGGACCGCGACGACCTGCAGCGGGGTCACCGGGCCGCTCCGGGCCCGTCCGGCGACGTTCCCGAGGCTCCGCTGCCGAGTTCGACCGACGACGAGGCTCAGCCGTCGGTGCCGATGCCGGTGCCCGACGGCGCATTCGGCTATCTCGCGACGCGCAGCGCCACACTGTGGCTGGCGCAGCAGCGGCCCGGCGATCTGATCCGGGCCTTCCCGGTGCCGCCGAACTACCGTGCGGCCAACAATGTGCTGGCCCGGCAGATCGACCGCGAACTGAAGGCCGCGGTCAAGACCAAGGGCGCGTGCGTGCAGATCATCGTCGATCCACGCTCCTCGGAGGGAAACCTCTTCGACTACGGCGTCTGGTCGGTCGCCCCGGCCTATTGCCCGCCGTCCTGAGCCGTGCGGCCGGAATGTCCGGTCCTGCACGCACCCATCATGGATGCGGGCGCTACAGTTCACCTCGTGACTGAACAGACTCTCGTCCTCATCAAGCCCGACGGCGTCCAGCGCGGCCTGGTCGGCGAAGTGATCGCGCGGATCGAGCGCAAAGGCCTCTCGCTGGCCGCACTCGAGTTGCGTCAGGTGACCACCGAAGTGGCCTCCGAGCACTATGCCGAGCACGCCGAGCGCCCGTTCTTCGGAGAACTCCTGGAGTTCATCACCTCCGGCCCGGTCGTGGCCATGGTGGTCGAAGGCGAGCGGGCGATCCCGGCCTTCCGTCAATTGGCCGGTGGCACCGATCCCGTCGAGAAGGCCGTGCCCGGCACCATCCGCGGCGACTTCGGTCTGGAGACCCAGTTCAACATCGTGCACGGTTCCGACTCGCCCGAGTCCGCCGCTCGTGAGATCGCCCTCTGGTTCCCGGCCCTGGGGTCCTGACCCGGCCGAACAGCTCGTTCTCCGGCCCCGCACCACGTCGCCGACGGGTGCGGGGCCGGTCCGTCTTCACGGCCGTGTGCGGAAAACCGGTGAACGTGTGGGATACTGAACAGGTCCTCGACGCCACACTTTGGTATCGGCGGATACGACTACCCAGCGCAGGGGCCGTACACCCGCGGCGCGCGCGGAAGCAGTCGACACAGCAAGGCGTCGTTCACGACGCGAAGACCACACAACCTGCGGCCGAGCGGCCGCACACATAACTGAAGGCCCTCGCGTGGCCGCGTCGGGAGTATTCGGATCGACGCGCCCGGGGGCCTCGAGGAGACCACGTGACCGATAACGGGTCGCCGACCGACGCGAACGCGTCGGACAATTCGGCGGAAGCATTTCCCCTGCGACTTCGTGTGCACGCACTCGCCCGAACGCTGGGAGTGACCAGCCGGGAAGTGCTCGCGCACCTGCAGGAACTGGGCGTCACCGCGCGCTCGGCGTCGTCGTCGATCGGCCGGGACGAAGCCCAGGCGGTCGCTGATCGGCTGGCCGGCGACAGCGGCGAATCCGCGACGCCGGCCGGCACCGAGCCACCCGCGAGCCAGACGCCGCCGGCGCCGCCGGTCGCCGAGACGCTGTTCTCGGCGCTGGTGGTCGAGGAACCCGCCGTCGCCGCCGCAGCGCCGGCCGAAGCTGCGCCGCTGTTCCTGCCCCCGACCGTGCCCGACGCGCCGGCCGCCCCGCCGGACGCCGAAGCCGCTGCTCCCGAGGACACCGAAGCTGCTGACGGCGAACGCACCGAGGAGGTCGGGGCCGTCCCGGACACCGCCGTCGCGGACGAGGCGAGCGAGGAACCGGCCGAATCGAGCGGTGAGGACGCCGACGGAGAGACCGCGGACGACGACGCGGCTTCCGAAGGACCGTCGCGCAACCGGCGACGTCGCCGCGGGCGACGCGGACGCGGACGCGGTCGCGGCGATGCCGCCGAACAAGACGGCGAGAACCAGACCGGCGAGGCCGACGAGTCCGTCGACGGTGAGGCGCCTGCCGACGGTGCGGGCCGGGAGCAGTCCGCCGAGGCCGAGAACGGCACTGAGGACGCTACCCGGACCGGGGCCGGCGACGTCGCGGACGACGACGCCCAGACCGGAGCCGCAGAAGCGGCCGACGAGCCCAAAGGCGGTGACGAGTCCGGCGACGACGCGGCGACGCCCACCAGTAAGCGCCGTCGCCGTCGCCGTCGCCGCAAGGGCGGCGGGGACACCGACGACCCCTCGCCCGACGATCCTCCGAACACCGTCGTGCACGAGCGTGAGCCGCGCGCCAAGAAGGTGCGCGACGAAGTGCAGGGCATCTCGGGATCGACCCGACTGGAAGCCAAGCGGCAGCGACGCCGCGACGGTCGCGACGCCGGTCGTCGCCGTCCGCCGATCCTGTCCGAGTCGGAGTTCCTGGCGCGTCGCGAGGCCGTCGAACGCGTGATGGTGGTGCGCGAGCGCAAGGTCGATTCGGCCGCCGCCGATCCGCATGCGCCCAAGGAGGACTACACGCAGGTCGCCGTGCTCGAGGACGGCGTGCTGGTGGAACACTTCGTCACCACCGAGACCAGCCAGTCGATGGTCGGCAACATCTACCTCGGCCGCGTACAGAACGTGCTGCCCGGCATGGAGGCGGCGTTCGTCGACATCGGTCGCGGGCGCAACGGCGTGCTGTACGCCGGCGAGGTCAACTGGGAGGCCGCAGGCCTCGACGGCGGCTCACGCAAGATCGAGCAGGCTCTGAAGCCGGGCGATTACGTGCTGGTGCAGGTCAGCAAGGATCCGGTCGGTCACAAGGGCGCACGGCTGACCACGCAGATCTCACTGGCCGGCCGCTACCTGGTGTACGTGCCGGGCGGCACGTCGACCGGGATCAGCCGCAAGCTCCCTGACACCGAGCGCAAACGCCTCAAGTCGATCCTGTCCAAGCTGGTGCCGGACGAGGCCGGGGTGATCATCCGCACCGCTTCCGAGGGGGTCAGCGCCGAGGAGCTCGGCGCCGACATCGCGCGCCTAGAGGAGCAGTGGAAGGGCATCGAGGCTGCGGCCGCCGAACACACGGCGAAGGCTTCGGGGACCACGCGCGCGCTCTACGAGGAGCCGGACCTGCTGGTGCGGGTGGTCCGCGACCTGTTCAACGAAGACTTCAGCAAGCTCGTCGTCGAGGGTTCCACGGCGTGGGATCAGGTCTCCGGGTACGTGAACAGCGTCGCCCCGGACCTCGCCGAGCGGGTGACCCGCTTCGAGAAGGACACGCCGGAGTCGTCCGACAGCTTCGCCGTCTACCGGATCGACGAGCAACTCACCAAGGCGCTCGACCGGAAGGTCTGGCTGCCCTCGGGCGGCACGCTGATCATCGAACACACCGAGGCGATGACCGTCGTCGACGTCAACACCGGGAAGTTCACCGGTGCCGGCGGAAACCTGGAGGAGACGGTCACCCGGAACAACCTGGAGGCGGCCGAGGAGATCGTCCGCCAGATGCGCCTGCGTGACATCGGCGGCATGATCATCGTCGACTTCATCGACATGGTCCTCGAGTCGAACCGCGACCTGGTGCTGCGGCGCCTCACCGAGGCGCTCGCCCGAGATCGCACACGTCACCAGGTCTCCGAGGTCACCTCGCTGGGCCTGGTCCAGATGACGCGCAAGCGACTCGGCACCGGGCTGCTGGAGGCGTTCTCCACCACGTGCACCGCGTGCAGCGGTCGCGGGCTGATCGTGCACCCGACCCCGGTCGAGGTCCGGTCGGGCGACGACTCGGGCCGCGGCGGCGACGGCGGCTCCAAGCGCTCTCGCCGGAACAAGCGCAAGGCCGACCGGGACAAGCCCGAATCGGGAGCCGACAAGAGCACGCCGGCGGTGGCCGAGGTCAAGCCGCACAAGCCCGCCGCCGAGCACCCGCTGTTCAAGGCCATGGCCCATCACGATGAGGCCCAGCACGAGGACGAGGCCCCGGAGCACGACGGCGCCGACGAGACCGTGCGCATCAGCGCGGCGAGCGTCGAGGTCGCGGCGATCGAGGCCGCCGTGTCCGACGTCGCCGTGGCCGAGGCTGCGATGGCGACCACCGAGATCGTGGCCGACGCCGTCGCGGAGTCGGTGTCCGGCGCGGTGGAAACGGCGAAGGAAGCCGCCGTGGACCTCGCTGAGGCCGAGGTCGAGAAGCTGGAGGCGGCGCCGGTGGTGACGCGCCGGCGACGTGCCGCGCGGCGTGCTGCGGCGCCGAGCGCTCCGGCCGAACCGATCGTGATCGCCACGCAGACCCCGGTCACCACGGTGGCCGCGCAGACCGCCGAGCCGGTGGTGGAGGTCAAGCGCAAGCCGCGCCGCCGCAGCGGTCGTCGTGCGTCGGGACCGCCGCCCGCCGACCAGTGATACGCCGGCCGACGACACGCAGCCGATGCGGGTGTGTCGTGGTTTGACCTGCTCCGGGCTTCTGCCGTAGCCTTGACAGGTCGCCTTCTGCAGGCGAGCGCACACGTGTGCGCGGTGCGCAGGAGGATCTCCGGATGGAACCGGAGCGCAAGAACACCGATGTACGCCGGACGCAGGCACCTCTGCGCCCCGGCCCGATGAGACGAGTTAAGAGGACAGCGGGAATGGCAACGTACGCCATCGCCAAGACCGGCGGTAAGCAGTACAAGGTCGCCGAGGGCGACACTGTGAAGGTCGAGAAGATCGAGGTCGAGCCGGGCGGCTCGGTTGAGCTTCCGGTGGTGCTCGTGGTCGACGGTGCGAACCTGACCACCGACGCCGGCGCGCTGGCCAAGGCCTCGGTCAAGGCCGAGGTCGTCGAGCACGTCAAGGGCCCGAAGATCCGGATCCACAAGTTCAAGAACAAGACCGGCTACCACAAGCGTCAGGGTCACCGTCAGCAGCTGACGGTCCTGAAGGTCACCGGCATCAACGCCTAAGCGTTTTCAACACCTACTTCTCAGGAGGACAGAGAGATGGCACATAAGAAGGGTGCATCCAGCTCGCGGAACGGTCGCGATTCGAACGCCCAGCGCCTCGGTGTGAAGCGCTTCGGCGGCCAGGTGGTCAGCGCCGGCGAGATCCTGGTCCGCCAGCGCGGCACCAAGTTCCACCCGGGCGTCAACGTCGGTCGCGGTGGCGACGACACCCTGTTCGCGCTCGCTGCGGGCTCGGTGGAGTTCGGCACCAAGCGCGGCCGCAAGACCGTGAACATCGTCCCGGAATCGGCCTCGGTCTGACCCGGACGCACACACAGTTCTGACCGGCAGGGCGGGACAGGGTTTCATCACCCTGACCCGCCCTGCCGTCGTTTCGCATCAGGTGATCGGCGCACCTCACCGAACGCACCAGCAACGCTGACAGCACGACCAAGGAGTGGCATGTCGAAATTCGTCGACCGCGTGACCATCGACGCCGTCGCCGGCAACGGAGGGCACGGCTGTTCCTCGGTGCACCGCGAGAAGTTCCGGCCGCTGGGCGGACCGGACGGCGGCAACGGCGGCAGCGGTGGGGATGTGATCCTCGTCGTCGATCCTCAGGTGCACACCCTGCTCGACTTTCACTTCCGGCCGCATGCCAAGGCCGGCAACGGTAAACCCGGCGAGGGCGGCAACCGCAGCGGCGCGAACGGCGAGTCGCTGGTCCTCAAGGTGCCCGACGGGACCGTCGTGCTCGACACCGACGGCAATCTGCTGGCCGATCTGGTCGGGGAAGGCACCGAGTTCATCGCCAGCCGCGGCGGCCGCGGCGGTCTGGGCAACGCGGCGCTCGCCTCCAAGGCGCGCAAGGCGCCCGGTTTCGCGCTGCTCGGCGAGCCCGGCGAGGAACGCCAGCTGGTGCTGGAGCTCAAGTCCGTGGCGGACGTCGGCCTGGTCGGCTTCCCGTCCGCGGGCAAGTCGTCGCTGGTGTCGGTGCTCTCGGCCGCCAAGCCGAAGATCGCCGACTACCCGTTCACCACGCTCGCGCCGAACCTCGGCGTGGTGACCGCGGGCGAGTCGACGTACACCATCGCCGACGTTCCCGGCCTGATCCCAGGTGCTTCGCAGGGCCGCGGACTGGGGCTGGACTTCTTGCGCCACCTGGAGCGCTGCGCGGTGCTCGCACACGTCGTCGACTGCGCGACGCTCGAGCCCGGCCGTGACCCGCTCTCCGACATCGACGCGCTGGAAGCCGAGCTTGCGGCTTACCAGCCGGTGCTCGCCGAGGACCAGTCGCTCGGCGACCTCGCCACGCGACCGCGGATCGTCATTCTCAACAAGGTCGACATCCCCGAAGCCGACGAACTCGCCGACCTCGTCGAGTCCGATATCGCCGAGCGTGGCTGGCCCGTGTTCCGGGTCTCGGCCGTCGCGCACAAAGGCCTCGCCGAACTGAAGTTCGGGCTCGCGAAGCTGGTCGAGGAGTATCGCCGCGAGCACGAGAAGCCGGTCGCGCGGCGGGCGGTGATCCGGCCGAAGGCGGTCGACAAGGCGGAGTTCACCGTCGTCGACGACCCCGAGATCGACGGTGGTTTCATCGTCCGCGGCGAGCGGCCCGAACGCTGGATCCGTCAGACTCAGTTCGACAACGACGAGGCCGTCGGCTATCTGGCCGATCGGCTGAACCGGCTCGGTGTGGAGGATGCGCTGGTCAAGCGCGGCGCCAGGGCCGGTGCGGCCGTGACGATCGCCGGCGTGACCTTCGACTGGGAGCCGTCCGTCCCGATGAGCGAGGACGTCCCGCTGACCGGGCGCGGCACCGACATCCGGCTCGAGCGCAACGAGCGCATCGGGGCAGCCGAGCGCAAGGCGGCGCGTAAGCTCCGCCGGCAGCGCGACGACGAGGCACAGGAGTCCCAGGAGGCGCTCGGCTGGACCGAGGATGCCGATGCGGCCGAGCGGAGCGACGGGGAGGCGCATTGAGCGAGGTCCGTTCGGCGATCGCCAGGGCGCGGTCGATCGTCGTCAAGATCGGTTCGTCGGCGGTCACCGACCTGGAGACCGGGCTCGACCACGAGCGGCTCGATGCACTGGTCGACGCTCTCGAAGCCCGCATGAGCACCGGGTGCGACGTGGTCGTGGTCTCCTCCGGAGCCGTCGGCGCCGGCATCGCGCCGCTCGGGTTGCGCAAGCGGCCTGCGGATCTGGCGACCAAGCAGGCCGCCGCCAGCGTAGGACAGCTGAAGCTGGCGCAGGCCTGGGACGCCTCGTTCGCGCGATACGGCCGTGTCGTCGGCCAGGTGCTGCTGACCGCGGACGACGTCTCCAACCGCGCGCATCACGCGAACGCACAGCGCACGCTGGACAAACTGCGTGCCCTGCACGCGGTGGCGGTGGTCAACGAGAACGACACCGTGGCGACCAACGAGCTCCGCTTCGGCGACAACGACCGGCTGGGTGCGCTCGTCGCACACCTGGCGGTCGCGGACGCGCTGGTCCTGCTGTCCGACGTCGACGGCCTGTACACCGGTGATCCGCGCAAGCCCGGTCCGGACGGGCAGCCTGCCCGGTTCATCGAGGAGGTGTCCGGGCCGGAGGACCTGGACGGGGTGATCGCCGGTTCCGGGGGAGTGCTCGGCACCGGCGGGATGGCCTCCAAGCTCGCCGCGGCCCGGCTGGCCGCCGACTCCGGTGTGCCGGTCCTGCTCGCGGCTGCCGCCGAAGCCGACAAGGCCCTCTCCGGCGCATCGGTGGGCACCGTCTTCGCCGCGCGCCCGCAGCGGCTGTCAGCACGCAAGTTCTGGGTGCGGCACGCCGCGGAAGCGCTGGGCCGCTTGACGATCGACGCCGGTGCCGTCGACGCGGTGGTCGGGCGCCGTCGGTCGCTGCTGGCCGCGGGGATCACCGGCGTCACCGGTGCCTTCGCGGGCGGGGACGTCGTGGAACTGGCAGGTCCGGACGGCGAGATCTGCGCGCGGGGTGTGTCGTCGTACGACGCCGACGACATCGCCGTCATGATCGGCAAGTCGGGTGACGTACTCGGATCGGACTACCGCCGCCCGGTGATCCACGCCAACGATCTCGTCCGAACCTGAATCTCCGGTGGCGGTGACGCCGTGACCGGATGCGGACCACTACGCTGGACGGCATGACCGCGCTCTTGCTGAATCCGTCCTCCGCCGACTACTCGCAGTTCGATCCCGAGACCCGCAGACTGCTGCGGGCGACGATCGACTTCTTCGAGGGGTACGGCAAGCAGCGTCTGCTTCAGGCCGATTTGCACGCGGAGTGGGTGGCCGACTTCCTCGAGTTCCAGAAGCGCGAACGACTGTTCGCTACCTTCCTCACCCCGGCCGCCTACGCCGGCGGGGACGAGAATCGTCGCTGGGACGGTGCCCGGAACGCGGCGCTGAGCGAGATCCTCGGCTTCTACGGGCTGGCCTACTGGTACGCCGAGCAGGTGACCATTCTCGGCCTCGGACCGGTCTGGATGTCCGACAACGAGGCCGCCAAGGCCAAAGCCGCCCGTCAGCTGGCCGACGGCGAGGTGATGGCGTTCGGCCTGTCCGAGCGTGAGCACGGGGCCGACGTGTACAGCACCGACATGATCCTCACACCCACAGGCGGCGCCGGGGGAGAGCCGGACGGATTCACCGCGTCGGGCGTCAAGTACTACATCGGGAACGGCAACGTCGCCGGCACGGTGTCGGTGTTCGGCCGGCGCGGCGACGTCGACGGACCCGACGGCTATGTGTTCTTCGCCGTCGACAGCCGGCATCCGGCCTACCGGCTGATCGACAACGTGGTGCACGGGCAGATGTACGTCTCCACGTTCGAGCTCGACGAGTACCCGGTCGGCCCCGACGCCATCCTGCACACCGGCCCGGAGGCCTTCGCCGCCGCGCTGAACACCGTCAACGTCGGTAAGTTCAATCTCTGCCACGGCTCGATCGGAATGTGCGAGCACTCGCTGTACGAGGCGATCACCCACTCCAACAACCGGATCCTGTACGGAAACCCGGTCACCGTCTTCTCCCATGTGCAGGGCAACTTCGTCGACGCCTATGCGCGGCTGTCGGCCATGAAGCTGTTCAGCGATCGCGCTGTCGACTACTTCCGCAGCGCGAGCCGCGACGACCGTCGCTATCTGCTTTTCAACCCGGTCACCAAGTCGAAGGTCACGTCAGAAGGCGAGACGGTGATGACGCTGCTGCTCGACGTCGTGGCGGCCAAGGGTTACGAGAAGAACACCTACTTCCATCAGGCCAATCGCTTCATCGGCTGGCTGCCTCGGCTGGAGGGCACCGTGCACGTCAACGTCGCGCAGATCCTCAAGTTCATGCCGAACTATCTGTTCGACCCCGCCGAATACCCGGAGATCGGTCGTCGCCTGGACCCGGCCGACGACGCGTTCTTCTTCGCGCAGGGACCGGTCGGCGGGGCGGGGAAGGTGTGCTTCGCCGACTGGACGGCTCCCTACCAGGCGCGTGCCGACGTGCCGAACGTGGCAGTGTTCTACGAGCAGGCGACCGCCCTCAAGGCACTGCTCACGACCGCGCCGCCCAGCGCGGAACAGCAGAAGGATCTGGACTTCGTGCTGACCGTCGGGCACCTGTTCACCCTGATCGTCTACGGGCAGCTGATTCTGGAGCAGGCCGCGCTGATCGGACTCGACGACGACCTGCTGGACCGGATCTTCGATTTTCAGATCCGTGACTTCTCGGGCTACGCGGTGGACCTGTACGGCAAGCCGTCGGCGACCCCGGAGCAGCAGCAGTGGGCGCTCGGCGCGGTCCGTCGTCCGGTCGCCGATACCGGCGTGTTCGACCGGGTGTGGCAGCAGGTGCAGGCTCTCGACGGCGCCTACACGATGCCCAGCTGACGGGGGAGCGCGAGGGTCGGAAGGATCTCTTCGCAGCGGTGGTCGATCTTCAGCGTCGCCACGTCGTCGCCACGGGTGCCGCCGCGGTTGACGATCGCGATCGGCTTGCCGCCCCGGGCGGCGTGCCGGACGAAGCGCAGTCCCGACATCACCGTGAGCGAACTGCCCGCCACCAGGACGGCGTCGGCGTCGTCGACGATCGCATAGGCCTGGGCGACAACGGATTTGGGTACCGACTCGCCGAAGTAGACGATGTCAGGCTTCAGGATGCCGCCGCACACCGAGCAGTCGACGGTGACGAACGACGCCGTGTCCTCGAGGACGGCGTCGGCGTCCGGGGCCACTTCGATGGCGCCACGGCCGGCCACCCGCTCACGAAACCCGGGATTGGCCGCCTCCAGCGCGTCGTCGAGCAGGTGCCGTGAGATGCGGTGGCCGCAGTCCAGGCAGATCACCCGTCCGTACGACCCGTGCAGGTCGAGCACGCGGCGCGAGCCCGCCTTCACGTGCAGCATGTCGACGTTCTGAGTGATCACCCCGCTGATCAGCCCTTCGGCTTCGAGGATCGCCAGCGCGTGATGGGCGGCATTCGGCCGGGCCGCATCCATGTGCCGCCAGCCCAGATGGTTGCGGGCCCAGTAGTGCCGGCGGTAGTCGGGCGAGCTCAGGAACATCTGGATGGTCATCGGCGTGCGCGGCGGCGAACCGGGGCTGCGGTAGTCGGGGATCCCGGACGGCGTCGAGAGTCCGGCCCCGGTCAGCGCGACCGTCCGCCGACCGGCGAGCAGCAGTGCGAGCTCGCGGGTCCGTCCCACCGGATCCGGGTCGGGTTCGGTCGGTTCGGCCGGGGTCCAGGCCGGTGCGGTGCGCATGATGCCCATGGTGGCACAACGAGCCGGACCGGCACCTGGACGTCGAGCGGGGTCCAGGTGCCGGTCCGGCTCGATCGGCGGTCAGGCGTCGACGGCGACGAGCGGGTAGACCCCGTTCTCGTCGTGCACCTCAGTGCCCACCACCGGCGGGTTGAAGACGCAGAACATGCGCATCGGAACGCTGTCGGCGTCGACGGCGACGGTGTGCCGCTCGTTCCCGTCGAGCAAATACATGGTGCCCGGGGCGAGCGGGTACTCCACTCCGGTCTCGCGGTCGGTGAGGGTGCCGGTGCCCTCGACCAGCCACACCGCCTCGACGTGGTTGGCGTAGTGGAACTCGTTGACCGAGCCCGGAGCGATGGTGGTCTCGTGGAACGAGAACCCGACCCGGTCGCCGCCGAGCACGATCCGCTTGGAACGCCAGCTCCCGTCGGCGACGTCGCGCTCGGTGCCGGTGATCTCTGCGGTGGTGCGGACGATCATCCGACCACCTCCGCGGTGGCCGCCGCCAGCACGGCCAGGCCGTGGGCCAGATCGTCCTCATCGATGGTCAGCGGCGGCAGCAGCTTCACCACCTCGTCGCTGGGGCCGGAGGTCTCGGCCAGCAGCCCGGATTCGTAGGCCTTGGCGCAGACGCGGCCGGCGTTCTCCGGCTCGTCGAAGACCAGCCCGCGGACCATGCCGCGGCCCCGGTGCGACACGCCGTCGTGCGTGTTGCTGAGTTCCTCGAAGCACTCGGCGATGATCTCGCCCTTGCGGTGGACGTCGCGGCTGAGCAGGTCGTCGGACCAGAAGTGACGCAGGGCCGCGGTCGCAGTGACGAATGCCGGGTTGTTGCCGCGGAACGTGCCGTTGTGCTCGCCGGGCGACCAGACGTCCAGCTCCGGCTTGAGGAGGGTGAGCGCCATCGGCAGCCCGTACCCGCCGATCGACTTGGACAGGGTGACGATGTCCGGAACGATCCCGGCCTCTTCGAAGGAGAAGAACTCGCCGGTGCGGCCGCAGCCCATCTGCACATCGTCGACGACCAGCAGGATCTCGCGGGCGGCGCAGAGGTCGGCCAGGGCGCGCAGCCACTCCGGTCGCGCGACGTTGACGCCACCCTCGCCCTGAACGGTCTCCACGATCACGGCGGCCGGCCGGTTGAGGCCGCTGCCGGAATCGTCGAGCGTGCGCTCGAACCAGGAGAAGTCCTCCATCGCGCCGTCGAAGTAGTTGTCGAACGGCATCGGGGTGCTGTGCACGAGGGGGACGCCCGCGCCGGCCCGCTTCATCGCGTTGCCGGTGACCGACAGCGAACCCAGCGTCATGCCGTGGAACGCGTTGGTGAAGCTGATGACGGACTCGCGGCCGGTCACCTTGCGGGCCAGCTTCAGGGCGGACTCCACGGCGTTGGTACCGGTGGGGCCCGGGAACTGCACACGGTAGTCGAGCTTGCGGGGAGCGAGGATCTTGTCGTCGAAGGTCTGGAGGAACTCGCCCTTGGCGACTGTCATCATGTCCAGGCCGTGGGTGATCCCGTCGCGCACCAGGTGGGTCAGCAGCGCTTCTTTGAGCGCGGGGTGGTTGTGCCCGTAATTGAGGGCGCCGGCACCGGCGAAGAAGTCGAGGTACTGCTTGCCGTCGACGTCGGTCAGCCAGGAACCCCGGGCGGTATCGAATACCGCGGGCCAGTTGCGGCAATAGGATCGGACTTCGGATTCGTATCGGGTAAAGGTCTGCTCGTCCACGTGCGTTTCGATGGTCGTCATCGTCGATTCCTTATTCAGGTTGTGGGTGCCGCCAGGATGTACAGATCTTCGGGTTGATGTGCATCCGGGAAATCGGTGACGGCGAAAAGGGATTCGGACCCGAACCCCAGGCCCAGACGGTCGGCGACGCTGGCGAACAATCGCTGCGAGGCGAGGTTGTCGGGGCTGATGGTGGTGTGCATGCTGGTGACCCCGTCCGGGCGGCAACGCTCGAACAGCGTGGTCAGCATGCGCGCGGCGATTCCTGAACCGCGCTGATCGGCATCGACCGCCACCTGCCAGACCATCAGGACGTCCGGCCGGGTGGGCTTTCGGTAACCGGTCACGAATCCGACCGCCCGCTCGTCGCGCTCGGCGACGATCGAGGTGCTGGCGAAGTCGTGACACCAGAGCACGTAGGCGTAGCTCGAATTCACGTCGAGCACCTGGGAATCGCGGGCGATCTCCCAGAGACGAATGCCGTCGCCGACCACGGGCTCCCGGAAACGGATTTCGGGGTCGCGGTCGGGTCGTGACTTCGGTATCGCCGGATTCATGACGGCTTCGACGTTAACGAGAACGTCCAGACAAGTCACCGCCGATTCGATGCGAATCGCGAATGCGGCCGGTTCGTTACTGCTCAGAGGGTGGATGTGGGATAAGTCACACCCGGCCCGTTCGCCTCGGCCCCGCGGGTCTCGCGGGGTGTCTCGCCGGGCGGGTCGTGGACGGCACGCCGCCCGCCGGTGGAGCGCGGGTCCAGACGTGCCGGGCGACTCCGCGGCGGGCATTACGATGGGTGGACCATGCCCCGCATCATCGCCGGAGAGTTCCGCGGCCGTCGTCTCGCGTCGCCCGCCGAGTCCACCCGTCCCACCTCCGATCGCGTCCGCGAGGCCGTCGCGTCCATGCTCGGTTCCCGGATGGACCTGTCCGGCGCGCGGGTGCTCGATCTGTACGCCGGCACCGGAGCGCTGGCGCTCGAACTCCTGTCGCGAGGCGCGGGCAGCGCCGTGCTCGTCGAGTCCGACCGGAAGGCGGCCGCCGTGGTGCGCGACAACATCGCCGTGTGCGGCGCGCACGGTCGCGCCCGCGTGGTCAACCGGACCGTGGCGTCGTTCCTGTCCGCGCCCGGCGAGCTGTTCGACGTCGTCTTCCTCGATCCGCCCTACGCACTGGGCGCCGACGAGGTGTCCGCGTCGCTCGCCGCGCTGCCGGGACACCTCGCGGACGAAGCCTGGGTGATTCTGGAACGCGCCGCCCGCGGCGAGGAACCCGAGTGGCCGGAGGGACTCGTGCCGGTGGCCACGAAGTCGTACGGCGACACGGTCGTCACCCTC
Source organism: Gordonia iterans (assembly GCF_002993285.1). Lineage (NCBI taxonomy): Bacteria > Bacillati > Actinomycetota > Actinomycetes > Mycobacteriales > Gordoniaceae > Gordonia > Gordonia iterans. The sequence continues at coordinate 1,935,046 of NZ_CP027433.1, forward strand.
GCCGCGAACTGACCGTCGTACCGGCTGTCGGGTGTGCTGCCGGTCCAGTGCTCGGGTCCCGGTCCCGGCTCCCGACGTTCCGCCCCGGGTTTCTGGTTCCGCCCTATGCGGCCCGTATAGGGAGGAGCGGATTTCCTGGGGCGGAACCATGCTGAAGCCGTCCGCCGGTGCGCGGTCGGTAGGGTCTGTGCTCATGAGTGCTGCTGTCTGCCCCGGCTCCTACGACCCGTTCACCCTCGGTCACCGGTTCGTGGTGGCCAAGGCCGCCGAGCGCTTCGAGCGCGTGATCGTCGCCGTGGTCGTGAACCCGAACAAGCAAGGCATGTTCAGCGTGCCCGAGCGGATCGAGCTGATCCGGGACGACTGCGCGGATCTGCCCAACGTGGAGGTGCGCAGCTGGACCGGACTGCTGGTCGATCTGGTCCGCGACGAGGACGCGACGACGATCGTGAAGGGCCTGCGCGCCGAGACCGACTTCGCGTACGAGGCGCCGATGGCGCAGATGAACCGGGAACTGTCGGGCGCGGAGACCTTCTTCATGCTGACCGATCCCCGGTTCGCGCACGTCTCGAGCTCGCTGGTGAAAGAGGTCGCCAAACTCGGCGGTGATGCGTCGCCGTACCTCTCGCCGGAGATCCACCGGGCCCTGATGAATCGCATCGAGGGCGTGCTGCGGGCCTGACACCCGCTGGAGTACGCCCGACGACGGCTTGGTGCGGAAGGACGACGACGGCGCCGCTCGGACCCGGGGCTTCCCGTCAGCCTGCCTAGCCGGTCGGCGCCGCGGCCGGTTCGTCGTCGGAGTCCGATGTGGAGCTGTCTCCCGACGTGATCTCCGGGGTTGTGGCCGGGGTCGCCGAGGGCGTGGCGTCGTCATCGTTCGCGGCGTCGATTTCGGTTCCGGTTCCGGAGAGAGTGTTCGCGGTTCCGGCGCTTTCGTCACCGCTGGTCGCCGTATCGGAGTCGGTTCCGGCGGAGTCGGTGGTCGGCTCCTTCCTCTGCGATTCGACGACCGGAGTCTCGGTGTTCGCGAGCTGAAGGGCGGAGTCGTCCTCGAAGGCGCCGCCGAGATCGTCCTGAACTCCGGCGAGCCTGGCCGACGTGCCGGTGGGGTCAGAGAGGGGGAGCAGGTCGCTGGTATCGATCCCCGGGATGGTGACGTCGAACGGCAGCTTGAATGCGCCGGTCCGGAGGCTCGGGACGATGTCGCCGACGCCCGTCGGCAGACCGAACTCGATGCGGGGCATGCCGAGGTAGTTCACCGAGGTGTCGCCGTTGAGCTGCGTGGCGGGGAAGAGCAGAACCTTGGTGCCGAGCCACTGGACCTCGATCGCGCCGGGAACGGCTCCCGAGATCGGCTGGAACCCATAGGAACTGGTGAGTCGAACGAGGTTCTGCCAGTCACTTCCGCCGAACGTGAGACGGACGAAGTCGGCGCTGAGCGCGGTGTTCAGGTTTCCGCTCGCGATCCCGCTGATGACGTCGCCCACACTGATGTCGCCGGTGAGCAGGGCGAGTGGATTGGTAAGTGCGAACTGGAGGTTCTGCCCGGGTTTGTCGTACTGGGCGCCGAAGACGCCGAGGACGTTGACGCAGGCCCCGTCGCTCGATGAGTTGGCGAAGGCGAAGCCGCCCAGGCAGAAGGCGAGACCGTCCCCGGGGAGCAACGGCGCCGAGGCGCCGGCGAGTCCGAGGACTGCGACGGCCGTCGCGGTACTTCCCGAACCGGAGGCGTACGTGCCGGCGAACGACAGCGGCAGAATCGCGACGGAGGTGGCCGAGCCGCCGAGCCAGTCCGCGGCCAGCGCGGTGCCTCCCAGGAGGCTGTGCTCCGCAGCCGCGTCGGCTTGGCCTGCGCCGGTGGTCATGGATCCGGCGGCGACCGCTGCAGCGGTGGCGCATCCTGCCGCGGCAAGGGTGAGGCGGCGTCGGGCCGGGGTGGTGGGGGTCATCGGTGGCCTCTCCTCCGGGGGGATTCGTCGTCGTATGTGAATCGCGATCGAGTCAGATATGGCCGCACCTGGTCGGTAGTGCTAGACGGTCGACGGATTCACGTCTCAAAGTCCCTGTCGCGCGACACGCCCACGCGCCTCCCTTGTCACACAAGCAACATTCGGCACAATGGCCTCAGGATTAACGACCAGGCCAGTCATCGGTACTGCGCCGGACAAGGGGTAACCGTGTACCGCTGCTTTGAAGCCCTCGAAGAGCTGATGGCCATCGTCGAGGAGGCCCGAGGCGTCCCGATGTCGGCGAACTGTGTCGTGCCCCGCGAGGCGGTGCGCGAGTTGCTCGACGACCTCCGCGACGCGCTGCCGCAGGAAGTCGACGATGCGCAGGATGTGCTCGACGAACGCGACACGCTGATCATCAACGCGCGCGAGAGTGCCGACAGCATGGTCACCACTGCTGAGCGTGATTCGCAGTCCATGGTCGCGCAGGCCCGCGCCGAGGCGGACCGCATGCTCGCCGAGGCCAAGGCTCGCGCCGACCGCATGGTCGACGAGGCGAGCGCCCACGCCAAGACCATCGGTCAGAACGCCGCTGAAGAGGCACAGCGCCTGCAGACCAGCGCGCAGCGGGAGTTCGACGCGGTCACCGGCCGCGCGCATGCCGAAGCCGCACGCGTGATCGAGGCGGGCAACGCCAACTACGAGAAGTCGGTCGCCGACGGAATCGCCGAGCAGCAGCGCTTGGTGTCGGCGACCGAGGTCGTGGCCGCCGCGAAGTCCGAGGCCGAACGCATCGTCGATGCCGCCTACGCCGAGTCCGATCGCCTGCGCGGCGAGTGCGACGTCTACGTCGACGAGAAGCTCGCCGGCTTCGAGGACGTCCTGACCAACACGCTGCGCTCGGTGAACCGGGGTCGGCAGCAGCTGCGCACCGGTGCGGCCATGCACGACTACGTCGAGTACCCGCACAACGAGCACGCGAACGTGCACAACCATCCGGCGGCGACGCCGATGGCGGGCTGATCGGAGTCGCTGCCGGAGGGTAAAATCTCCGGCGTGAGCTCTCATTCTTCCGCCAGCCCCTTCGTGATCGACGTACGCAGCTTGCCGCGCCGACCCGGTTCGATGATCGAGGTCCATCGCACGGTCTCCGCGCCGGAGCGCATCGGCGCCGAGATGATCGGCATCCCCGAGGGCGGCGAGGTGGACTTCGACCTCCGACTGGAGTCGGTCTCCGAGGGCGTCCTGGTGACCGGCACCGTCCGTGCCGGGACACAGGGCCAGTGCGGGCGCTGCCTGGAGGCGGTGAACGGCGACGTCGACCTCTTCCTCACCGAGCTGTTCGCGTATCCCGAGAGCGAGACGGAGCAGACCACCGACGAGGAGGATGTCGCGCGGCTCGTCGACGACGAGGTGGATCTCGAGCAACTGATCATCGATGCCGTCGGCACCGAGCTGCCGTTGTCGCCGGTGTGCGACGAGTCCTGCCCCGGGCTGTGCGTCGAGTGCGGGATCCGGCTGGCCGATGCGGAGCCCGGGCACGGGCACGAGACCATCGACCCGCGATGGGCTGGGCTCGCGCGGTTCGCCGACGGCGGCGAGGCGGGGCAGTCGAACGAGGAGCGGGAGTCGTGAGCAAGGCTGATCCCGCTGATTTGCTTGCCGCGCTTGGTGTCTCGCTGAGCGATGAGCTTCTCACCCTGGCGCTGACACACCGTTCGTATGCGTACGAGAACGGTGGGCTGCCGACCAACGAGCGCCTCGAGTTCCTCGGTGACGCCGTGCTGGGTGTGGTCGTGACCGAGCGGCTCTACCGCGGTTTCCCGGACCGGCCGGAGGGGGAGCTCGCCAAGATCCGCGCGAGCGTGGTCAACATGCATGCTCTCGCGGACATCGCGCGCGACCTCGGGCCCGGCGGTCTGGGCGCTCATCTGTACCTGGGTCGCGGCGAAGAGCTGACCGGCGGTCGTGACAAGGCGAGCATCCTGGCCGACGGCCTGGAGTCGCTCCTGGGTGCGGTGTTCCTGGATCACGGGATCGAGACCGCCAAGGAAGTGGTTCTTCGGCTGTTCTCCCCGGCGATCGAACGGTCGGGCGAACTGGGCGCCGGCCTGGACTGGAAGACCTCGCTCCAGGAGCTGACCGCCGCGCAGAATCTCGGTGTGCCGCACTACCAGATCTCCTCGACCGGACCGGACCACAACAAGGAGTTCACCGCCGAGGCGATGGTGGCGGGCAAGGCTCGCGGTTCCGGTGTCGGCCGCACCAAGAAGGAGGCCGAGCAGAAGGCCGCGGCGCTCGCCTGGAAGGCGCTGAACGCCGAAGCACAGGGGTCGGCCGCAGGGCGAGAGCCCGCGGCTGAAGAGACCGCGGGCGCCTGACCCGGTGCCCGAACTCCCCGAGGTCGAGACCATTCGGATGGGCTTGGCCGCGCACCTGACCGGACGCCGGATCGACGACGTCGAGCCGCTCCACCCGCGCGCCACGCGACGCCATGTGTACGGCCCGGACGACCTGCGTAACAGGTTGCGCGGCAAAGAGATCCAGAGTGTCGACCGGCGCGGGAAGTACCTGTGGCTGAGCGCTGCGGACGCCGCCGACGAGGTCGGGGTCGTGGTGCACCTGGGGATGAGCGGCCAGATGCTGATGGCCGAGCGCGGTGCACCCGATCCGGTGCACCTGAGGATCCGGACGCTGCTCGACGACGGCAACGAACTGCGCTTCGTCGATCAGCGCACCTTCGGCGGCTGGCACCTTGACGAGTTCGTGGAGGCCGGTCCGCGGCGGCTTCCCGAGTCCGTCGCGCACATCGCGCCGGACCCGTTCGAGGAGGCGTACGACGCCGACGCTGTGGTGAACCTGTTGCGCCGCAAGGACACCGAGATCAAACGTGCGCTGCTGGATCAGACCGTGGTGGCCGGGGTCGGAAACATCTACGCCGACGAAGCGCTCTGGCGCGCGGGAGTGCACGGTCGTCGTCGTACCCGGGGCCTGAGCCGAGCGAAGCTGCACGAGGTCCTGTTCTTCGTCCGCGAGGTGATGGCGGAGGCGATCAAGGTCGGTGGAACGTCGTTCGACGATCTGTACGTCAACGTCAACGGCGAGTCCGGGTACTTCGAGCGTGCGCTGAACGCCTACGGACGGGAAGGGGAGGAGTGCGCGCGGTGCGGCACCCCGATGGCCCGCGAAAGCTTCATGAACCGCAGCTCGTTCTCTTGTCCGCAGTGTCAGCGCCCGCCCCGCAGACGCGCCGTACGGGCCCGGCACTTGTAGGACCGCGCGTGCACTGGACGACGAGGAACGAGTGACCGTGATCGCGTGGGACGACGTCGACGTCGTGCAGCGAGCGGAAGCCTTGCCGGCCGATCAGACGAGAGTGCCCTGGTGGTAGTCGGCACGCCACGCTGATCCGGTGCGCGTCCAGATCTTGGCGCGCCGGGTGCGACGCCCGTCCTGGGTCAGTTCGTATGTGGCTAGCCATGATTCGCCGCTGAGGTGGCGCACCGCGAACTCACGGACGGTGAACTGCGGTTCGTCGATCCCCGCGGCGTAGCGCTCGGCGACGGTGTCGAGCACGAAGTCGCGCTGGTGGACGCGCCCGGAAGCGCCGACCTCGAAGAAGTCGGGCGTCGTCATCTGCTCGAACACACTCCGATCGGAGCCTGGCGGAGAACGGTGGAAGCTCGGCTCGAGGGCGCGTAGTTCAGTCCCGACCAGGGTCGGGGACGGTGTCTGCTCAGTCATCTGTCGCGGATTCTATCGGCCCGCCGGCGTATGCAGCGGATATTGTCGCCAGGCGGCAAGATCCGCGACGCGGCTCCCGGCCGATGTCGGGGTCTCATAATCTGGTCGCGGTGCGTGCCAGGGAAGCTTGGTGGCGCGCCGGACGTTGTGCGGGGAGGAATCACCCGCGATCGAGAGGAATCAGCAGATGACCGAGCCCGCCAAGACCGAACTGTGGGTGCAGCGCACCGGGACGCGCCGGTACACCGGGCACAGCTCGCGGGGAGCGGAGGTGCTGGTCGGGTCGGAGGACGTCGAGGGCGTGTTCACTCCGGGTGAGCTGCTGAAGATCGCAGTGGCCGCGTGCAGTGGGATGGCCTCGGACTTCACGCTCTCCCGTCGACTGGGCGACGACTACGACGCCACCGTGCGGGTGACCGGCGCCGCCGACCGGGAGAACGAGGTGTACCCGCAGATCGACGAGGTGATGGAGCTCGACCTGTCCGAGCTCGATCCCGAAGCTGCCCAGCGCCTGCTCGGCGTCGTCCAGCGTGCCGTGGACAAGTACTGCACCGTCGGCCGCACCGTGAAGGCGGGCGCCCAGGTGAACCTGTCGATCGTGGCGGAGTGATCTCGACTCGTGGTTCCTGAGCTCCGTCGAAGGGCTGCGCTCGCTCAATCATCGGAGAGGTGCTCGCGTGATCACCGAAGGGGGCTCGCTCAATCATCGGAGAGGCGCTCGCTCGATCATCGAGGGGTGGGAGAGTGGACGTATGGAACGACTGACCGCGTATGTGCACGGCATGGTGCAGGGTGTCGGGTTCCGGTGGTGGACCCGCTCACGCGCCCTCGAACTCGGACTGACCGGCTACGCGAAGAATCTGGCCGACGGGCGCGTGCTGGTGGTCGCCGAGGGGCCGCGTCCGGCGCTGGACTCGCTGCTGGCCGCGTTGCGGTCGGGCAAGACCGCCGGATCGGTCGACCTGGTGGTCGAATCCTTCGGTCCGGCGCGCGGTGACCAGAGTGGATTCCACGAGCGGTGAGCCGCGCACGGGTTAACGGTGGGTATCCTTTACCGTCGTGCACCTCAAGAGCCTGACCCTGAAGGGCTTCAAGTCCTTCGCGTCGGCGACGACCCTCCGGTTCGAGCCGGGCATCACCTGTGTGGTGGGCCCCAACGGTTCGGGCAAGAGCAATGTCGTCGACGCTCTGACCTGGGTGATGGGTGAGCAAGGTGCGAAGGCCCTGCGCGGCGGCAAGATGGCCGACGTGATCTTCGCCGGCACGTCGGGGCGCGCGCCGCTGGGCCGCGCCGAGGTGACCCTGACGATCGACAACTCCGACGGCGCGCTGCCGATCGAGTACTCCGAGGTCTCCATCACGCGCCGCATGTTCCGCGACGGCGCCGGCGAGTACGAGATCAACGGCTCGGCCTGCCGCCTGATGGATGTGCAAGAACTGCTGTCGGACTCGGGCATCGGCCGGGAGATGCACGTGATCGTGGGCCAGGGCAGACTGGCAGCGATCCTGGAGTCGCGTCCGGAGGAACGGCGCGCCTTCATCGAAGAGGCGGCCGGGGTGCTCAAGCACCGTCGCCGCAAAGAGAAGGCCGTCCGCAAACTCGACGCCATGGCGGCCAACCTCGCCAGGCTGAGCGATCTGACCGGTGAGCTCCGGCGGCAGCTCAAGCCGCTGGGCCGACAGGCCGAGGTGGCGCGCCGCGCGGCCACCGTCCAGGCCGAACTGCGCGACGCCCGGCTGCGCCTGGCCGCGGACGATCTCGTCACCCGCCGCGCCGAGATGGCCGAGCATTCGGCGGTGGAGGAGGAGATCCGCCGCAAATCCGACGAGGTGACCGCCGAGCTCGACGCCGCCACTGAAGCCCTCATGCACAGCCGGGACCAGCTTGCGCAGGTCGCGCCGGCGGCGACCGAAGCGGGCCGGGTCTACTACACGTTGTCGGCCCTGGCCGAGCGGGTCGAAGGGACCCGGCGGCTGGCCGGCGAGCGCGCCGCCAACCTGGCGGCCCCCGGCGCCGTGGCCACCGGCCCCGATCCCGAAGAACTGGAACGCCGCGCCGACGAGGCCGAACTCGCCGAAGCGGAACTGACGGCCGCCGTCGAGGAGGCCGCCGAACGGCTGGAGTATGCGACCGCCGCCCTGCAGGCCGCCGAGCAGGCGTCGAGCGAAGCCGAGCGGGCCCACCTCGCCGCGGTCCGGGCCGTCGCCGACCGCCGGGAGGGCCTGGCCCGCCTCGAAGGCGAGGCCGCCAACCTGCGTACCCGCATCGACTCGGTCGACGGTGAGACGCAGCGGTTGACCGTCGCGATCGACGCCGCGCGTGAGCGTGCCGCCGCCGCACAGGTCGAGGTCGACGCCGCCGCCGCCCGGATGCGTGAACTCGAAGAGCGTGAAGAGGGCCTGGACTCCCACCACGAACGGTGTGTCGCGGCGTTGACCGAGGCGACGCAGCGGGTGACCGCCCTGCGCCAGGCTGAGCGGGAGGCGGAGCAGAAGATCGCCTCGCTCACTGCCCGGATCGAGGCGCTGGCCGTCGGTCTGGAACGCGCCGACGGGGGCGCATGGCTGCTCGAGCACAACACCGAAGGACTGCTCGCGCCGCTGTCGGAACTGCTGACCGTGGAACCCGGCTACGAGACGGCGATCGCCGGGGCCCTCGGTCCCGCCGTCGATGCGATCGCCACCGTCGACCAGATCGCCGCGCTCAGCGCGCTCGGTGCGCTGCGGAAGGGCGACGGCGGTCGCGCGGCGCTGATCGTCGGGGGTCTGCCAGACCTGCCTCGCTCGGGCCGGCCGCAGCTGCCGTCCGGTGCGGTGTGGGCCCGAGACGTGGTCACCGCGCCGGGTTCCATCGCCGGAGCGATCGACGTCCTGCTCGACGGGATCGTGCTGGTCGACGACGCCGAGCGGGCGATGGACACCGCGCGCGCACACCCGGTCCTCGCCGTGACCCGCGCGGGCGACCGGATCTCGGCCGCGTCGGTCGAGGGCGGCGTCTCGGCCCGGCCGTCGACGCTGGAGGTGCAGTCGGCGATCGACACCGCCACCGAGGACCTCGCCCGGGCCCGCCGCGACGCCGAGCAGCTCGACGACGAACTCGCCGACGCGCTCACCGCCGAACGCGAAGCCGCTGAGGCGGCCGAGGGCGCCCTCGCCGCGCTCGGGGAGTCCGACGCCAACGTCGGCGCCGCGTACGAGTTGCTCGGTCGCCTCGGCACCGAGATCCGCAACGCCGAACAGGAAGCCGAACGGCTGGTCCGTCAGCGCGAGAAGGCCGAAGAGGGCCGGGCCGAGAATCTCGCCGCGCTCACCGAAGTGGACGAGCGGCTGCGGCTGGCCGCCGACGAGACCCGCCTCCAGCACGACGACGACGCCGACCGCGCCCTGCGCGAGGCGGCCGCCGCCGAGGTCGCCTCCGCCCGGTCGGTCGAGGTGGAGACCCGGTTGGCGCTGCGGACCGCGGAGGAGCGGCTCGGCTCGGTGCGCGGGAAGGCCGAGGGACTGCGCCGCAGTGCGGCCGCCGAGCGGAGCAATCGCGAGCGCCAGCGCCGTCAGGATGCGCAACGCCGGTATGCGGCCGGGATCGCCGAAGCCGTGGCCCAGGCGGCGGTGCGTCTCGCCGAAGAGGTGGCGCTCGCCGTCGCCGATGCCGAGCGCGGCCGCGACGAACTGGAAGCGGCGCGCTCGGCCCGGACCGCCGAGACCGACGAGCTCCGTGCCCGCGTAGACGCCGCGACGTCGACCCTGAACTCGCTGCGCGACGCCGTACACCGCGACGAGGTGGCCAAGGCGCAGGCCGCACTGCGCATCGAGCAGTTGGAAGAGCAGGTTCTCGAGCAGTTCGCCGTCGCCCCCGACGACCTCGTCGCCGAGTACGGTCCAGACGTGCCGATGCCGCCGTCGGAGCTGGAGCTCCGCGAGTACGAGGAGGCCAAGGCCAGGGGCGAGCTCGTCGTCGCGCCCGCGCCGATGCCCTTCGACCGGGCGACGCAGGAGGCCCGCGCGAAGAAGGCACAGAAGGACCTGAACACCCTGGGCAAGGTCAATCCCCTGGCGCTGGAGGAGTTCGCGGCCCTCGAGGAGCGCTACAACTTCCTCTCGGCGCAGCTGGAGGACGTCAAAGCCGCGCGCGACGACCTGCTGGACGTGGTGGCCGACGTGGACGCGAAGATCCTGCAGGTCTTCACCGAGGCCTACGCCGACGTCGAGAAGGAGTTCGCCCAGGTATTCGCCACGCTCTTCCCCGGCGGCGAGGGACGGCTCGTGCTCACCGAGCCCGGCGACATGCTCACCACCGGCGTCGAGGTGGAGGCGCGGCCGCCGGGTAAGAAGGTCAAACGGCTGTCGCTGCTGTCCGGCGGCGAGAAGTCGCTGACCGCCGTGGCCATGCTGGTCGCCATCTTCCGGGCCCGACCGTCGCCCTTCTACGTCATGGACGAGGTGGAGGCGGCCCTCGACGACGCCAACCTGCGCCGGCTGATCAGCCTCTTCGAGCAGCTGCGTGAGCGCAGCCAGCTGATCGTCATCACCCACCAGAAGCCGACCATGGAGATCGCCGACGCGCTGTACGGGGTCAGCATGCGCGGCGACGGCATCACCCAGGTGATCTCGCAGCGTTTGCGCGGAGTGGACCTGAACCCCGCACAATCGACGTGACGCCCGGCTCCGCCGGCCGTGAACATCCCTCGCACCGCGCACTGAAAGGCCCGCCTTCGTGGACACCCAACTGATCATCGGCATCGTCATCGCCGTCGTCGTGCTGCTGGCGCTCGTCGTCGGCGGCGGAATCGCGCTGCAGCGCCGGCGTCGGATCTCGCTCACGGCTCCGGAGGCGCAGACGCCGGACGGCAAGCGCGAGGTCGACAAGTCCGGCGGCTACCAGGCCGGATCGGGTTTCAGCTTCGCGCAGGGCGGCACAGCCACTGCCGAGAAGGCGCCGGCCGGCGAGCCGCCTGCAGCCGGCACGACCGAGGGCGTCGCCGAGGAAGCCGAACGGATTCTGGCCGAGGCGAGTCCGCAGCCGGTGGAGCCGGTCGCGGACGAGCCGATCGCCCAGCTGCCCGACACCGAGACGGCATCCGACGACGCCGCCATGGTGGTGCAGGAGTCCGTCGAGGCCGCCGAGGTGGAGGCCGCGCAGACCGTGACGCCGGCCGAGGTGCCGGTGGTCGCGCCGGAGCCGGAGCCCGAGCCGGAGCCGGAGCCCGAGCCCGCGGTCGAGCGGAGTCGAGACCTCGAGCAGCCCGCCGAGCTCGACGAGATCGCGCCCACCGAGGGCCGCCTGGCCAGGCTGCGGGGCCGCCTGGCGCGGTCGCAGGGCGCCATCGGCACCTCCATGCTCGGTCTGCTGGGCGCCGGTGACCTCGACGAGGACAGCTGGGAGGAGATCGAGGACACCCTGGTGATGGCCGATCTCGGCACCGCGGCCACCACGGCGGTGGTGGAGGGCCTGCGAGCCGAACTGGCGACCGGCAAGGTCCGCACCGCCGACGACGCCCGCGCGGCGCTGCGGAAGGTGCTGGTGCAGCAGCTGCACCCGGGGCTGGATCGTTCGGTCAAGGCACTCCCGCACGCGGGCGGCCCGGCCGTGGTGCTGGTGGTCGGTGTCAACGGCGTCGGCAAGACCACCACGACCGGCAAGCTGGCGCGCGTGCTCGTCGCCGACGGACGGCGTGTGCTGCTCGGCGCCGCCGACACCTTCCGCGCCGCCGCCGCCGACCAGTTGCAGACCTGGGGCGAGCGCGTGGGAGCAGGGATCGTGCGCGGCAAGGAGGGCGCCGATCCGGCGTCGGTCGCCTTCGACGCGGTCTCGACCGGGATCGGCGACGGGGTGGACGTGGTGCTCATCGACACCGCCGGCCGCCTGCACACCAAGACCGGCCTGATGGACGAGCTCGGCAAGGTCAAGCGCGTGGTGGAGAAGAAGACCCCGGTCGACGAGGTGCTGCTGGTGCTCGACGCGACAGTGGGCCAGAACGGTCTCACACAGGCCAAGGTGTTCGCCGAGGTCGTCGACCTGACCGGGGTGGTGCTGACCAAGCTCGACGGCACGGCCAAGGGCGGCATCGTCTTCCGCATCCAGGAGGAACTGGGCGTTCCGGTGAAGCTGGTCGGACTCGGCGAGGGCGCCGACGACCTGGCTCCCTTCGAGCCGGGGGCGTTCGTCGACGCCCTGCTCTGACAGTGCCAGCGGATCGCCGAGCGCCTGCGCCGGACGCGCCGTCGTACGTCTTGATCGGGACGGAAACGCAGCGTTAACGGTGCGCGAGGCCGTGTAACACCGCCGAAATCAATCAGCGCGTTCTCAGGAAACCTGGTCGCGGGAAGGTCTCTTCACAACGTCGAATCCGGCGTGGATTGAGGAGGTTTCACCGTGACAACGGCTTTACCCGACGACGTCTTCGGGACGTTCGACACCGGCAACACCGCCTGGGTGCTGATCAGCGCGGCGCTCGTGCTGATGATGACGCCGGCGCTGGCGTTCTTCTATGGAGGCCTGACGGGCAAGAATTCGGTTCTCAACATGATGATGATGTCGTTCGCCTCGATGGCGACCGTCTCCGTCGTGTACATCCTGTGGGGATTCTCGATGTCGTTCGGCAACTCCCTCACCGGAGACGACGACATCTGGGGGCTCTTCGCCAATCCGTTCTCCCTGTTCGGGTCGGACCAGCTGATGGCGACCCAGGGCGACGACGTCGTGATGTGGGGCGGTGACGGCGGTGTTCCGGCCATGGTCTTCCTGGCCTTCCAGCTGACCTTCGCGGTGATCACCGTGGCACTGGTCAGCGGCGCCCTGGCCGAGCGCGTGAAGTTCGGCACCTGGCTGGCCTTCAGCGTCCTGTTCGTCACCCTCGTCTACTTCCCGCTCGCGCACATGGTGTGGGGCGGCGGCCTGCTCGGCGAGGGCGAGCACAGCTTCGCGGCGTGGATCTTCGGCACCGAAGTGGTGGACGGGGAGACGGTGGCCAAGGTCTCGCCGATCGACTTCGCCGGCGGCACCGTGGTGCACATCAACGCAGGCATGGCGGCCCTGGTGCTGGCCGTCCTGGTCGGCAAGCGCCTCGGCTTCGGCAAGACCGCCTACCGCCCGCACAACATCCCGTTCGTCATGCTCGGCGCCGCTCTGCTGTGGATCGGCTGGTTCGGCTTCAACGTCGGTTCGGAACTGGGCGCCAACGCCAACGCCGGTCTGGTGTGGGTCAACACCACCGTCGCCACCGCCGCGGCGATCATCGGCTGGCTCGCGGTGGAATGGATCCGCGACGGGAAGCCGACCAGCGTCGGCGCCGCGTCGGGCATCGTCGCCGGTCTGGTGGCCATCACCCCCGCGTGCGGTTCGCTGACCCCGGTCGGCTCGCTCGGCCTGGGCGTCGTCGCCGGTGCCCTCGCCGCCCTGGCGATCGGCCTCAAGTACAAGTTCGGGTTCGACGACTCGCTCGACGTCGTCGGCGTCCACCTGGTGGCCGGGCTCTGGGGCACCGTGGCCATCGGCCTGCTGGCCAAGGACACCGGCCTGTTCTACGGCCACGACCTGCGGCAGCTGGTGATCCAGACGGTGATCGCGCTGCTGGCCCTGGTGTTCACGGGTGTCCTGACCGCGGTGATCTACTACGTGCTCAAGCCCCTCGGCTGGCGCGTGGAGAAGGAGGAGGAAGCTCGCGGTATCGACGCCAGCGAGCACGCGGAGACCGCGTACGACCTCGTCTGAGCCGAGACGGCCGGGCGGTGTGTCTGCCCGGCCGCCGGTCCTCACTCCCACTACTAGGCTGAACAGCAGAAAAGAAAGGGTGTACCCATGAAGCTGATTACCGCCATCATCAAGCCGTTCACGCTCGAGGACGTCAAGACCGCACTGGAGCAGCTCGGCATCGTCGGCATGACGGTCAGCGAGGTGCAGGGCTACGGCCGCCAGAAGGGCCACACCGAGGTCTACCGCGGCGCCGAGTACGCCGTGGACTTCGTCCCGAAGGTGCGGGTCGAGGTCGTCGTCGACGACGAGGACGTGGACCAGGTGACCGATGCGATCGTCGAGGCGGCGCGCACCGGCAAGATCGGGGACGGCAAGGTCTGGGTGTCTCCGGTGGAGAAGGTGATCCGGGTGCGCACCGGTGAACGCGGCAGCGAAGCTCTCTGAGGCGGCCGCGCCGGATCCGGCGCGGCGCCTCGCCGCGGCTCGTGCGGACGTTCTGGCGGGGTATTCGCCGGACGAGGCGGCCGGTGCGCCGCTGCGCGCGGGGCTCGCGGCGGCGTATGAAGACTGGCTGACCGCCCGGGCCGCCGAACTCGAGGTGGTCGAGGGCAGCGGGTTCGCGATCGTGGCCGTCGGCGCCCTGGGCCGCCACGAGATGGTGCCCGGCTCGGACCTGGACCTGGTGCTGCTGCACGACGACCGGTTCCCGGACCGCGTGCAGGAGGTGGCCGACGGCCTCTGGTATCCGATCTGGGACTCCGGGATCGGTCTCGACCACAGTGTCCGGACCATCCCGTCGGTGCTGCGCGTGGCGCGCGAGGAGCCGACTGCGGCGCTGGGTCTGCTCGACGCCCGCTTCGTCGCCGGCGACGGGGATCTGGCGGCGCTGATGATCGATTCGGTTCGCAATCTCTGGCGCATCGAGGCCCGACTGCGTCTTCCGGACGTGCTCGACCTGACGCGGCAGCGGTGGAAGCGGGCCGGCGAGATCACCCAGCACGCCCAGCCGGACCTGAAGCACGGCCGCGGGGGACTGCGCGACGTGCAACTGCTGAACGCCCTCGCGCTGGCCCAGCTGACCGACGGCCTCTCCCGGCTGCGGGCCGATCAGGCCGGAACGCCGGTGGCACTGGCGTACGAACGGCTGCTCGACATCAGGACCCAGCACCAGTTGATCACCGGGCGCGCGCGAGACCGGCTGCAGGCGCAAGAGGCCGAGCAGCTGGCGGGGGCACTGGGGCTGGCGGACAGGTTCGAACTGGCCGGGATCCTCAGCGATGCCGCCCGCACCGTCGAGTTCGCGGTCGACACCGGGATCCGGACGGCGGGGAACGCCGTCGGCCGCCGCGGACTCGCGCGGTTCCGTCGGCTGCCGTTGCGCAAGCCGCTCGACGAAGGGGTCGTCCAGCACGACGGCGAGGTGGTCCTCGCGCGGTCGGCGATGCCGAGTCAGGACCCCGGGCTGGTGTTCCGGGTCGCGGCGGCGGCGGCGAAGAACGATCTGCCGATCAACGGCCCCGCCCTGGAACGGCTGGCCAAGTACTCGCCGGATCCGGTGGAGCCCTGGCCGCCGGAACCGTTGAGCGACCTGCTGGTGTTGCTGTCCGCGGGCGCGCCGATGGCCCGGACCGTGGAAGCGCTGGACCGGATCGGCTTGTGGGACAGGTTCTTTCCCGAGTGGAAAGGGATCCGGGATCTGGCCCCTCGAGATCCGGTGCACACGTGGACGGTCGATCGCCATCTGATCGAGACGGTGATCGGCGCGGCCGCGCTGACGACGAGCGTGTCGCGGCCGGATCTGTTACTGCTCGGCGCCCTGATCCACGACATCGGCAAGGGGCGCGGCGGCGATCACAGCGAGATCGGCGCGGACCTGGCGGTGGGCATCGGCACCCGGCTGGGGCTGTGGCCGCAGGACGTGCAGACCCTGTCTGCCGTGGTGCGCCACCACCTGCTGCTGCCGTCGACCGCCACTCGCCGGGACCCGACTGATCCGCGGATCGTGGAATCGGTGGCGCAGACGCTCGGGCACGACCGGGTCCTGGTGGAGTTGCTCGGGGCGCTGGCCAAGGCGGACGGCGAGGCGACGGGGGCGGCCGCCTGGAGCGATTGGAAGGCGTCCCTGGTGGCGGGGCTCACGGCGGGCGTGCTGGCGGTGATCGGGGGTGCGGCGCCTCCCGAACCGGAGCCGCTCACCGCCGAGCAGACGGCGCTCGCCGAAGAGGGCGGACTGCATGTGCGGCTGGAGGCCGGCGACGGCCCGACCACGTACCTGGCGACCCTGGTCGCGCCGGATCGTCCCGGGTTGCTGTCCCGGATGGCCGGCGTGCTGGCCGCGGCGGGTCTCACCACGCATGCGGCGCACGTTCGCTCGCATGCGGGCCACGCGGTCAACACCTTCGTGGTGATGCCTGCGTTCGGCGATCCGCCGGACGTGCAGGTGCTGAGGCAGCGGTTGCGCACCGTGCTGGAGGGCGGGGCCGACGTCGTCGCGGGTCTGTCCGACGGCGACGATCTGCCGCCGGTGCTGGCGCCGCCGCGGGCGTCGTGGGTGGACGACGAGGTGTCCGGATCGCTGTTGCTGGAAGTGCGCTCGGCGGATCGCCCCGGCCTGCTCGCGCGGCTGGCCGCGGTGCTCGAACGCGCCGGGGCAGACGTCGTCTGGGCCACGGTGACGACGCTGGGTTCGACGGTCATCGACACCTTCAGCGTGCGGCTGCACCGGGATTCCCCCGGTGTCCGCGAGGAGATCGTCGCCGCGGTCTTGCGCGTGTGCCCGGGTCCCGCGCACCGGCCGGTCGCGGAGGTGGAAGGATAGGGGAATGTTCGAATCCCTCTCCGACCGGTTGACCGGTGCCCTCAAGGACCTGCGTGGCAAGGGGCGGCTGACCGACGCCGACATCGACGCGACCGCACGTGAGATCCGGCTGGCCCTGCTCGAAGCCGACGTCTCGCTCCCGGTGGTGCGGACGTTCATCGCCCGGATCAAGCAGCGGGCCAAGGGCCAGGAGGTCTCCGGCGCGCTCAATCCGGCGCAGCAGATCGTCAAGATCGTCAACGAGGAGCTCATCGGGATCCTCGGCGGCGAGACGCGTCGCATCCAGCTGGCGAAGAATCCGCCGACGGTCATCATGCTGGCCGGACTGCAGGGCGCCGGTAAGACCACTCTCGCCGGCAAGCTGGCGAACTGGCTGACCAAACAGGGGCACACCCCGATCCTGGTGGCCTGTGACCTGCAGCGGCCGGGCGCCGTGCAGCAGCTGCAGATCGTCGGCGAGCGGGCCGGGGTGCCGGTGTATGCACCGAACCCGGGCACGGCGGTCGGCGGCGAGGGCGACCTCGGCGTCGACGGTTCGGGCGATCCGGTCGCCGTGGCCACCGGGGGCGTCGAGTTCGCGCGGGAGAAGCTGCACGACGTCGTCATCATCGACACCGCGGGCCGCCTGGGCATCGACGAGGTGCTGATGAAGCAGGCCTCCGACATCCGCGATGCCACGAACCCGGACGAAGTGCTGTTCGTCCTCGACGCGATGATCGGCCAGGACGCGGTCGCCACCGCGCAGGCCTTCGCCGAGGGCGTCGACTTCACCGGCGTCGTCCTCACCAAGCTCGACGGCGACGCCCGCGGCGGTGCGGCGCTGTCGGTCCGGGAGATCACCGGACGGCCGATCATGTTCGCCTCGACCGGCGAGAAGCTCGACGAGTTCGACGTATTCCACCCGGACCGCATGTCCAGCCGCATCCTCGGCATGGGCGACGTGCTGTCGCTGATCGAGCAGGCCGAGCAGCACTGGGATGCCGCCGAGGCAGAGAAGGCCGCCGAGAAGATCAGCCAGGGCGAGCTCACCTTGGAGGACTTCCTCGAGCAGATGCTGATGATCCGCAAGATGGGTCCGATCGGGAACCTGCTCGGCATGCTGCCGGGCGCCGGGGACATGAAGGACGCCCTGTCGCAGGTCGACGACAAGCAGCTGGACAAATTGCAGGCGATCATCCGCGGCATGACGCCGGCCGAGCGTGCCGACCCGAAGATCATCAACGCGTCGCGCCGGATCCGCATCGCGAACGGCTCGGGCGTCACGGTGACCGACGTCAACCAGCTGGTGGACCGCTTTTTCGCGGCCCGCAAGATGATGTCGCAGATGTCCGGCCGGATGATGGGCATGCCCGGCGGCGGCAAGCGCAGCAATCGCAAAGGCAAGAAGGGCAAGGGTCGCAAGGGCAAGGGCCGCGGACCGACGCCGCCGAAGGGGATGCGCGGAGGGATGCCGGGCATGGGCATGCCGGGGATGCCGGGGATGGGCCTGCCGCCCGGCATGGACCTCTCGCAGATGCCGCCGGGCCTGGACCAGCTCCCGCCGGGGCTGGAGGGCATCGACCTCAACGATCTGAAGCTTCCGAAGAACAAGTAGTCCCGTGAGCGATCCTTCGAGGGTTCGAGCCATCCCCGCGGAGCACTATCGCGGGATCGATCCGTTCACCGGCGAGCAGCTCGAACTCTGGGTCGACGGCGGGCGGATCTGGACCGAGCCGGTGCCGGGCGCGCAGACCGTCTCGGACGGCGGGTGGATCGTTCCGGGGCTGGTCGACGCCCACAACCACGTCGGCATCGCGCCCGGCCTCGGGGTGACCGTCGAGCAGGCGCGCGGTTTCGCCGCGCAGGACGCCCGCGCCGGGGCGCTGCTGATCCGCGAGGTCGGCTCGCCCGTCGACACGCATCCGCTCGACGACGACGCGCACGGCCCGCGGTTCCTGCGCGCCGGAAAGCACATCGCCCGGCCCAAGCGCTACCTCCGCGACTACGGCGTCGAACTCGACGACCCCGACCTGCTCGCCGACGAGGTACGCCGGCAGGCCGCCGCCGGTGACGGCTGGGTCAAGGTGGTCGGGGACTGGATCGACCGCGAGGTGGGCGATCTGGCGCCGCTGTGGACGCGGGCGCAACTCGACGCGGCCGCGACCGCGGCGCACGAGTCCGGGGCGCGGATCACCGCGCACGTCTTCGGTCACGACGCGCTGCCGGACCTCATCGAGGCGGGGTTCGACTCGATCGAGCACGGCGCCGGGCTCACACCGGAGCTGATCGATCAGCTGGTCGCGCGGGACATCGCGCTGGTGCCGACGCTGATTCAGGTGGAGAACTTCCCGGGCATCGCCGACGGCGCCGACCGGTTCCCGGCCTATCAGCGGAACATGCGTGCGCTGTATGCGCGCTCGCGGGAGGTCTTCGCGGCGGCGCGTGAGGCGGGCGTGGCGATCTATGCGGGCACCGACGCGGGCGGCTTCGTCGAGCACGGCCGGATCGTCGACGAGGTGGAGGCGCTCACCGGGCTCGGCTTCTCTCCGATTGAGGCGCTGGCGGCGTCGTCGTGCCGACCGCGCGAATGGCTGGGTGCCGACGGCATCGTCCACGGCGCGCGAGCAGACTTCCTGGTGCTCGACGACGACCCGGCGCAGTCGGTGGCAGCCCTGCGCAGGCCACGGCACATCGTGTGCGGCGGCGCCCGTCTCGCTGAACTGAGCTGATCGGGGGATCGGTCGACGAGAACCCAATTCTTCAAGACGGCGCAGGCACGGTCGGCGATGCTGGTGAGATGACCGACCATCCCGATCCAGCACTCTTCGAGATCTTCGCCGCGGTGACGAGTGAGTGGGACGAGGCCCTCGTCGCCAACGACGCGGAGCGGATCGCCGCCTACGCCGCCGAGGAGTGGACGTTCCTCGGTCCGGACGGGCCGTTCCCGGGCGCGGACTTCCTCGCGGCGACAGCACGCGGCGAGGTCAGTCACGACACCATGACGAGCGAGGTGCACAAGGTGTTCGACCTCGGCGACGTCGCCGTCGTCGTGTCCCGGGTGCAGAACACCGGCCGATATCGTGGCGAGCCTTTCGAGAACGACGAGTGGACCTCGGACGTGTTCGTCAAGCGCGACGATCGGTGGCAGTGCGTGCTGACGCATCTCACTCCGGCCCGAGCATCCGATTCTGCTGGACGAGAGCAGCCCCCGGGCGGTGGGTGACGGGATCTCGATCCACCACCAGCTGGATGAGGCAGTCGAGTGAACGCGCGAATCGGTCGGGCGAGTGTGAGTCGGTGGTCCGGTGGCGGCGAACGCGGTGAGCCGTGTATCGAGATCAGCGGTCAGAGCAGGCGGAGAATGCCGATGCCGATCAGCAGTGCGGACACCAGCCAGCCCGCGCCGCGGGCGACCGTGCCCTGATTGCGCCGGGCCTTGGCGAAGAGCCGGCCCACCCAGGAATGGGGGAACTTGCGGACCACACCGAGGAGCAGTGCCGCCAGGAACGGCAGGCTCAGCGCCACGCAGGCGAACAGGAGGATCCCGATGTATCGTTCGGCGGTCGGGATCCCGCTGGCCGAGAGCACCGCCAGGCCGGCGAAGAACGGCACCGAGGTGGCCGACTGGATCACGCCCAGGATCAGGCCCACCAGCACGGTCAGCGGCGACGGGGTGCGCAGCGGCTGCAGGATCCGGTCCACCAGTTCCGAGGAGTCCCCGCCCCGGTAGGTCAGAATCGCGGTGACCACGCCGGTCAGGATCAGCAGGATGCCGAAGACGGGGGAGTCGACGACGTGTTTGACGAAGTCACCGAGCCCGTCGAACGCCAGCAGCACCACCAGCGCGAGCAGCGCCACGCCCAGCCAGTCGCCGAGAATCAGCAGACTGGCGATGCCGCGGTAGCGGCCCGCGGGGAGCATCATGGCCAGCGCCACCAGCACCCCGATGAGCAGGACGTTGACCGCATCCACGAAGGCGTAGGCGAGGACATTGAGCATGTGTTCGCTCTCCGTTCCTCGTCCGATGGTCTGCCTCGTCTACGACGATGCGCTCGCGGCGCACCCCGGCGAGTCTAACCGTCTCGGCCCCGACGGCCGCCAATCGTGACGCTGTGATGTTGTCGCCACCGGTACGACGGTGAGTCGGCGTGGCGCTCGTCCGGTGGTGTACTCGCGTACCGCGGGTCAGCGGCCGCCGGCTCCCGGTCGGTACGGTTTGGCCGCGTCCTGCGGCGCGTGGCAGAATGGAACGCTGGTTCGCCGGAAGCGGTTACGCACCGTCCGGCGGTCACCCCGTAAGAGATCGCAAAACCGGATCCGCCGTTCCCGGCGGATCGCTGAATTGCGCTGTGACATGCAAAGGAACGCCACATGGCTGTCAAGATCAAGCTCACCCGGCTCGGCAAGATCCGGAACCCGCAGTACCGCATCATCGTCGCCGACTCGCGCACCCGCCGTAACGGTCGCGCCATCGAGACCATCGGCAAGTACCACCCGAAGGAAGAGCCCTCGCTGATCGAGGTCGATTCCGAGCGCGCACAGTACTGGCTGGGCGTCGGGGCGCAGCCGACCGAGCCCGTGCTGGCGATCCTCAAGATCACCGGCGACTGGCAGAAGCACAAGGGCCTGCCGGGTGCCGAGGGCACGCTGAAGGTCGCCGAGCCCAAGCCGAGCAAGCAGGAGCTGTTCGCTGCTGCGCTGGCTGCCGCCGAGAACGAGCCCGGCGTCGAGGCCACCACTGCCAAGAAGAAGTCGGGCAAGAAGTCGGCCGCTGAGAAGGTCGAAGAGGTCGTCGAGGACGTCGTCGAGAAGGTCGAAGAGGCCGTCGAGTCCGCCGTCGAGAAGGCCGAAGAGGTCGCGGAGAAGGTCGTCGAGGCCGTCAAGGGCGACGACAAGTGAGTGCTGTCGTCGCTGACGCTGTCGAGCACCTGGTGCGCGGCATCGTCGCCAATCCCGACGACGTGCGGGTCGAGCTCATCACCGGCCGTCGCGGCCGGATGATCGAGGTTCACGTGAACCCCGAGGACCTCGGCAAGGTGATCGGCCGCAACGGCCGGACCGCCACCGCGCTGCGGACCCTGGTCGCCGGTGTCGGCGGCCGCGGTATGCGCGTCGACATCGTCGACACCGACCGCTGACGCCAGAGCCACGATGGATCTCGTGATCGGCCGAGTGGCCAAGACGCACGGTGTTCGCGGAGAACTCGTGGTGGATGTGCGCACGGACGATCCCGGTGAGCGTTTCGCCGTCGGGAACGTCCTGCGCGGCCGCGCGCCGAAGGGCGCCGGCGAGAAGAACTACACGGTGACAGCCGCCCGGCCCCATGCCGGGCGGCTGCTCGTGTCCCTGCAGGGGATCACCGACCGCGACGCAGGGGATGCGTTGCGCGGCACCCTGTTTCTGATCGACGCCGCCGACGTCGACTCCGGTGACGACCCGGACGAGTTCTACGACCACGAGCTCATCGGCTTGCCGGTGAGCACCGTGGACGGAGCGTCGGTCGGCGAGGTCTCCGATGTGCTGCACCTGCCCGGAGGCGAGCTGCTCGCGGTGAAGACCCCCGCCGGCGAAGTGCTGGTTCCGTTCGTCGCGGCGATCGTCCCGACGGTCACCCGGGACGGGATCGTCGTCGACCCGCCCGAAGGCCTGCTGGAGGGCTGACGGCGTGCGCATCGACGTCGTCACCATCTTCCCCGAATACCTGGAGCCGCTACGGGTGGCGCTGCTGGGCAAGGCCGTCGACGCCGGTCTGCTCGAGGTCGGCGTCCACGATCTGCGGGACTGGACGCACGACGTGCACCGCAGCGTCGACGATCAGCCGTACGGCGGCGGCCCGGGCATGGTGATGAAGCCCGACGTGTGGGGCCCGGCGCTCGACGACGTCTGCCCGGACGAGGCGCTGCTCGTGGTCCCGACACCCGCTGGGCGGCCGTTCACCCAGGCCACCGCGGAGCGATGGAGTGCCGAGGCGCACCTGGTCTTCGCGTGCGGACGCTACGAAGGCATCGATCAGCGGGTGTTCGACGACGCGGCGCGGCGCGTCCGCGTCGAAGAGGTCTCCCTCGGCGACTTCGTCCTCATCGGCGGGGAGGCGGCAGTGCTCTGCATGGTCGAGGCCACCACCCGCCTGATCCCCGGAGTGATCGGGAATCCTCAGTCGCACCAAGAGGATTCGTTCTCCGACGGTCTGCTCGAGGGGCCGAGTTTCACCAGGCCTAAGGTGTGGCGCAACCTCGAAGTCCCACCCGTGCTGCTGTCCGGCGACCACGGCAAGGTCGCAGCCTGGCGGCGCGAGCAGGCACTGGAACGCACCCGGGAACGGCGTCCGGAGCTGCTCGACGACCCCGCCCCGCGACCCTCCGCAGACTGAATTCCGGTGCGCCCGGCGTGTCGGGGAACCGGTGGCGGCTCGCCTGCGTCTAAGGGAGCATGACACCCCGATCTGACTGGGCGGTCGCGATCGACGTCGTCCTGGCCCGCATCGATTCGATGGATCCCGGCGGCGCCTCGGCCGACGCCGCCGAACTCGTGCGTATCGCGAACGCCGCGCAATCGATCGGGCAACGCCTCTGGATCGGGTTCGGTGCCGGCGAGTACGTGCTGGCCGGGCGTGGTGCGGTCGCGGCGGATGCTGCCGGGGTCGAGCTCTCCCGGCGTCTGACGGACAGCGCTCGGCCGCTTCAGTGGGCAGGGCGGAATCTGACGGGCGCCGCCTCCGACCTCGCTGCGACCGCAGCGGTCAGGCCGCAGGTCATCGCCCTGCATGCCGTGAACTCCGGGAACGTCGCCCAACACCTGCAGGCCAATCAGATGATCGCGGCCGTCATGAACAGTGTCTACAGCGATCCGATGGCCGGGCACGCGGACCTGTCCGGGGCGGTCCCCCCGGCCGGGGCGGACGGACGCGACGCCGCTGAACGGGTCGGCCCCGCGGGACCGCCGGCTGCGGAGACGTCCCGGGCTCCGGGGGCCGCGCCGAACCGGTCGCCGGGCCCGCTGGACGCCGCGGGCCCGGTTCCGGCGGCGCCTGCACCGGGCCGCGCGCCGCCGTCGCCCGGCCCCGTTCCCGTCGGCGGGGAGCCGGGCAGCCCCGGTGCGGCCGGTACCGCGCCGCCCGCGCCGCCCGGCCCGGCCGGCACCGGCGCGTATCCTGCCGGACCGACTCCGGCCCGAGTGGTCCCCGCAGCCCACGGGGCTCCCGGCGTCGTCCCCGTAGCGGGACCACCGCTCGGCGTGCCGCCGGTGGGCGGTGCGCCGCAGGGTCCGGCGGGGCTGTGGACGCCCGGAACGGTATCGGGTCCCGCTGTGGCGACGCCTGGACCCACCGCTGCGTCCCGGGTGCCGTCGCCGACAGGTCCGGCGTCCGGTGTGGCGCCGCCGGGGTCGACACAGTCCCGGCCGTCGGCCGTCGCGCCGTCGCCGGGCGCGCGCGGGTCGTCGGGTCTTCCACCGGCAGCGGGCCTGCGCGGGGCCCGCGAGGACGAGGAGCGACGTCGCCCGGACTACCTGGTGTCCACGCAGTCCGCGGTGGACCTGATCGGGCCGTTGCCGCTGGCCGGGCCGCCCGTGCTGGGGGAGCCGACCGCAGGCGCACCCGATGCCTCTGACCCGGAGCTGGACGGGTCCGGTCCGGTCGACGCGGACGAGGACGATCAGGACCTGGACCTGACTCTGTGATCGGGAGGCGTAGGCGTGAGCGGGGATTTCATCTCCGGGCGGCGGTCTGGCAGAATAGGTCGGGTTGCCCGCCCGCCGGGCACCGACTACTGACACGGGCACGAACCGGTCGATCCGTCGCGGCGCATCCGCCGCGCGCTCGGGCGCCAGGTTCCTCTGCACCACGCAACGCCAGATTGGATCCATCATGAACACTCTCGACTTCCTCGACAAGCAGTCTCTCCGTGACGACGTCCCCGAGTTCGGCCCCGGCGACACCGTCGACGTCCACGTGAAGGTGATCGAGGGCTCCAAGGAGCGCATCCAGGTGTTCAAGGGCGTCGTGATCCGCCGCCAGGGCGGCGGCGTCCGCGAGACCTTCACCGTGCGCAAGGTGTCCTTCGGCGTCGGCGTGGAGCGCACCTTCCCGGTGCACAGCCCGAACATCGCCAAGATCGACGTCGTCACCCGCGGCGACGTCCGTCGCGCCAAGCTGTACTACCTGCGCGACCTGCGCGGCAAGGCTGCGAAGATCAAAGAGAAGCGCTGATCCGGCGGCGCCGCTGAGCTGCGGCGCCACCCGTGAGCGGAAGACCCTGGACCCGAGTACGGGTCCGGGGTCTTCGGCGTTCCGGGGCCCGGCACGGCCGCGGCGTCACCGGTCGCCGGTGCGTTAATCTGGTTCCTTGTGAGCGACATCGACGCCGAGCCATCGTCTGAGGACGGAAACCAGCAGGATCGGCACCAGCCGGAGGATCCGCAGCGGCATGCGGCCGCCGGATCGGCGGGGAGCGCGCCGCCGCCGCAGCCGCAGGAGACCGGTGACGCGCCCCGGTTCCAGATCCGCGACGAGGCCGACGGGGAGGACGGCGACGGGGACGAGAAGAAGGGCGGTCTCCTCAAGGAGATCGCGATCATCGTCGCGATCGTCCTGGTCCTGATGTTCGTGGCGACGCAGTTCCTGTTCCGCCAGTACGTGGTTCCGAGCGAATCGATGGAGCCGACGCTGCACGGCTGTTACGGCTGCACCAACGACCGGATCGTGATCGACAAACTCACCTACCGCTTCTCCGACCCCCAGCCGGGTGACGTGGTGGTGTTCAAGGCGCCGACCGAGAGCTGGGACGGCGGTTGGAGTTCGCCGCGATCGACCAACGCCGTGATCCACAAGCTGCAAGACGCGCTCGCCCTGTTCTCCCTGCAGCCGCCCGACGAGAACAACCTCGTGAAGCGGGTGATCGCCACCGGTGGCCAGACCGTCGAGTGCCGCGCCGAGGACGGCAAGGGCGTCACCGTCGACGGCAAGCCGCTGAACGAGCCCTACATCGACCAGGAACTGCAGAACGACGCAGAGATGGGCAGCTGCCACGGCAGCGACTTCGGACCGATCACCGTGCCGAAGGATCACGTGTGGGTGATGGGCGACAACCGGTCCAACTCGGCCGACTCGCGTGCGCACGTCGACGACGAATACCAGGGCACGGTGCCGGTGTCCGACATCCGCGGCAAGGTCCGCTTCATCCTGTATCCGTTCTCCAGGATGGGCGGCGTGGGCTCGGTCGACCCCCAATAGCGTCGGGTCGGGAAGGTCGAATTGGCTCGCGTGACGTCTCGGACGTGGCCGCCCCGTACCACCGTGCGCCGGGCGGCGTCGCTGCGCACGTACGAGTTCACTTTGGAGCGCAGCGGCCTCGGCCCGGTCGCGGGAGTCGATGAGGCCGGGCGCGGCGCCTGTGCGGGGCCGCTGGTGGTGGCCGCCTGTATCTTGAGTCCGACCCAGCTCAAGTCTCTCGCCGAGCTGGACGATTCCAAGAAGCTGTCGGAGACGATGCGCGAACGGCTCTACCGTGCCGTGACGCGGCACGCGGTCGCCTGGAACGTGGTCACGATCCCGGCGGCGGAGATCGACCGCATCGGCATCCACGTCGCCAACATCCGGGGGATGCGCCAGGCCGTCGCCGGGTTGGCGGTGCGACCGGGCTACGTCCTCTCCGACGGGTTCACCGTTCCCGGGCTGCCGGCGCCGTCGCTGCCGGTGATCGGCGGGGACGCCAACGCGGCGTGCATCGCCGCCGCCTCGGTGCTGGCCAAGGTCAGTCGCGACCGGATCATGGCGGGCCTCGACGACGTGCACCAGGGGTACGACTTCGCCGTGCACAAGGGCTACAGCACGGCGCTCCACATGGCCCGCCTCGACACGCTCGGGCCCTCGCCGGAGCACCGGATGTCCTACAAGAACGTGCGCGCTAGGCTTGCCTGATGAGCGCTGAAGATCTCGAGAAGTACGAAGCCGAGATGGAGTTGTCCCTGTACCGCGAGTACAAGGATCTGGTCGGGCAGTTCTCATACGTCGTGGAGACCGAACGCCGGTTCTACCTGGCCAACGGCGTGAATCTGGTGCCGCGGAACAACGACGGCGAGGTCTACTTCGAGATTCACCTGACCGACGCCTGGGTGTGGGACATGTACCGGCCGGCGAGATTCGTCAAACAGGTCCGCGTGGTGACCTTCAAGGACGTGAACATCGAGGAGCTCGAGCGGTCGGAGCTGCGGCTGCCCGACGAGCCCCCGATCGGGTGAGGCCCGGCGCGGACGGCACCGGCGAGCCTGTCGGGTCGGCGTCTGCGCGCCTCGCTCCCTGACGCAGCGGTCGTGTCAAGGCCCCGAGCGGATGTTGTGGACAGCAGCAGTTGTCCACAGCCCGGTGCCGGCCGTGGGTGACGCCCCCGGACGGCGGACACCATGATTCGTCCATGGGGGATAACAACACGGTGCGCCGCGATCGCCGCCGACACGTGGGCCGGATCGGCGAGGATCTCGCGGCGGAGTTCGTCCGAGCGCGAGGGTGGCGGATCCTGGACCGCAACTGGCGGACACGCTACGGCGAGCTCGATCTGATCGCCGCCGACGGCAGCACCCTGGTGATCGTCGAGGTGAAGACCCGGGCGTCGCGCACGTTCACCGATCCGGTGGCCGCGGTCACCCCGCCCAAACTGCGGCGGATGCGCCTGCTGGCCCGACAGTGGCTCGCCGAGCAGCCCGACGGCGCGCCGTGGTGGGAGGTGATCCGCTTCGACGCGGTGTCGATTCAGCTCGACCTGAACCACCCCGAGGACCGCTCTGCGGCCCGGTTGTGCCATCACGCCGGCCTGGTCGAGTGAGGGCCTGCGATGCGTGTCGTGGGAAACGTCCATTCGATGGGCCTGTGCGGGTTCGTGGCCTCGCCGGTGGAGATTCAGGGAAACATCGCCTCCGGGCTTCCGGGGGTGACCATCAGCGGCAGCGTCGACGGCTCGCTGCGCGAGGCCAAGGACCGTGTGCGGGCAGCGGTGGTCAACAGCGGTCTCAAGTGGCCGGAACTGAAGGTCACGGTGGCACTGGCCCCCGCCGACCTGCGGAAGGAGGGTTCGGGATTCGATCTCGGCATGGCGCTGTCGGTGCTGATCGCCGACCGGTCTGCCGATCCGGAGCGGCTGGTCGGCACGGTGGTCCTGGGCGAGCTCGCCCTCGACGGCCGGGTGCGTCCGGTGCGCGGCGTGCTGCCGCTGCTGCTGGCGGCCCGCGACGCGGGGTTCCGGCGCGCCGTGGTCCCGGTCGGCAATCTGCGCGAGGCCGCGCTGGTCGACGATCTGTCGGTCGGTGGCGCACAATCGCTGTCGCAGGTGGTCGCGTGGCTGGCCGGGATGACGACGCTGGACCCGATTCCCGACGGCAAGCCCGGGCCGCCGCCGCCGATCCCGGACATGGCCGACGTCGCCGGGCAGTCCGAAGCGCGCCATGCCCTGGAGGTGGCCGCGGCGGGCGGGCACCACGTCCTGATGACCGGCCCGCCGGGCATCGGCAAGACGATGCTGGCTTCCCGGCTCCCCGGGATCCTGCCTCCGCTGCTTCCGGAGGAGGCGCTGGAGGTGACCGCGATCCATTCGGTGGCCGGCACGCTGCCGTCGCACCATCCGCTGATCACCGTGCCGCCGTTGGTCGCCCCGCATCACAGTGTGACGTCGACGGCGCTGCTGGGCGGTGGCACCGGCATGGCGCGGCCCGGAGCGGTCTCGCGGGCCCATCGTGGCGTGCTGTTTCTGGACGAGTGCGCCGAGATGGGCCCCAAGGTGCTCGACGGCCTGCGCCAGCCGCTGGAGGAGGGGCGTGTCACGGTGTCGCGCCGCGACGGGGACGCGAGCTATCCGGCGCGGTTCTTGCTGCTGCTCGCTGCGAACCCGTGCCCCTGTGCGCCCGCGCACGACGTCGACTGTGTGTGCACCTCGATCGCGCGGCGGCGCTACCTGGGGAAGCTCTCGGGCCCGCTCCTGGATCGCATCGACATCCGGGTGCAGATGGAGCCGCCGGGCAGCACCATGCTCTTGAGCGAGCGAGGCGAACCGTCCGCGACGATCGCGCGACGCGTGGCTGCGGCGCGCGAACGCGCACGGGAGCGCTGGCGCGATCACGGCTGGCTGACCAATGCTGAGGTACCGGGAAAGGCTCTGCGACAGGACTTTCCGCTGGCCCCTGATGCTCTCGCGCCGATCGAGAAGTATCTGCGGGACGGGCGGGTGACCGCGCGCGGCGCCGATCGGGCACTGCGGCTGGCGTGGACGCTCTGCGACCTGCGCGGCGGTGATCGGCCCGGCCCGGACGACGTCGCGCAGGCCTTGCTGTACCGCGACCGAGAGCTCCGGTGAGCGCGATGGACGAGCGGGAACTGCGCGCGTGGGCATACCTGACGGCGGTCGCCGAGCCGCCGTGCGCGCCGCTGATCGACCTGGTGCAACGGCACGGCGTGATCGAGGCGGCCCGGATGGTCAGGTCGCGCGCGGTGCCGGCCGGGCACAGCGCGGCGCTCGTCGCCACCGAGGCGCGCTACGCGACCGACACCTCTGCCCGAGACCTGGAGACCGCGGCCGCCCTCGGCGCTCGGCTGGTGACCCGTGAGGACGACGAGTGGCCCGCCTGGTGCCTGCTGGCGCTGGATCAGGCGAGCACCGCGGCGCGCGGGGGCGCCCCGCTCGCGATCTGGGTCCGGGGGCCGCGATCACCGGTGGAGGCGACGGCCTCGGCGATCGGGCTCGTCGGCTCCCGGGCGGCGACGTCGTACGGCGAGCACGTCGCCGGCCGGATGGGCTCAGAGCTGGCCGGCGCAGGCTGGTGCGTGGTCTCGGGCGGGGCCTTCGGGATCGACGGCGCGGCCCACCGGGGCGCGCTCGCCGCGGGCGGTCCGACCGTCGCCGTGCTGGCCTGCGGAATCGATCGCGACTATCCGGCCGGCCATGCGAAGCTGTTGTCCGAGATCGCCCGCCGGGGTCTGGTGATCAGTGAGTACGCGCCGGGCACCACCGCGGCCAAGCACCGGTTCCTCACGCGCAACCGGCTGGTCGCCGCGCTGGCGGGGGCGCTGGTGGTGGTCGAGGCAGGACGGAGGTCCGGGGCGGCCAACACCGCGGCGTGGGCGAGACATCTCGGGCGTCCGCTCGGGGCGGTTCCGGGCCCGGTGACCAGTGCGACCTCGGTGGGGTGTCATCAGATGATCGCCGACGGCGACGCCACGCTGGTGACCGACGCGAAGGCCGCGATCGCGCTGGTCGACGTCGACGGTCGTGACACGCATCTGCCGTCGCCGCCCAAGCCCACCGACGACCTGGATCCCGTGCAGTTCCGGGTGATCGAAGCGCTCCCGGCCCGGGGCGGGCTGAGCATCGACGAGATCGCGTTCGTCGCCGGGCTGCCGGTGACGCAGGTCCGCCCGGCGTTGGCCGTCCTCGAAGTGAAGGGCCTCGTCGAATCGGCGGCCGGTGTCTGGGTGCTCGCCGGGACGGCAGGCTGAGACGGGCAGGGCCGCGGGTGGCTCAGACCGGCTCGGCCATCGGCACGACGAAGTCGACGCCGGTCAGTTTGATACGGGTGTCGAGGTCGCCGTTCCACTCGATCCCGACGCCGTGTCGTCGCAGGACGGGGAGCACGACGTCGTTCATCAGCCCGACGGTGACGCGTGCGTAATTCTCCTCGCGCTGGGTGTCGGTCATGGCGCCCCAGTCGTGTTCGGTGAAGAACGCCGGAAGGAAGGCGCCGTAGTTGAGGTAAGTGCTGCGCTCTTCGAAGATGCTGTCGGTGTCTTGCGTGTGGAAGAAGACGTAGCCGCGCCACTCCCGGGTGTCGTCACGCTCGGCGAAGATCTCGGAACTGCCGCACGTTCCGCAGCAGGTGAAGTCCGCGCGCGCGACGATGCCGTGGTCCGCGAGTTCGGTGAAGCCGCGGTCCAGCGCAGTCCCGGGCACCGGCAGCCCCCACCGAGCCTGCTGATCCCGGCGGGCGAGGATCACCGACCGGAACCACTGCGCGGCCCGTTCCTCGGGGATCCCGGCTGCCTCGAGCTCCTCGGTGAAGTGCTCCAGGTACATGTCGACGCCGTTCTCCCCGCGCAGCGCCTGCTGCCAGGTCTGCTCTTCGACGTAGTCGGCGTCCTCACCGAGGTCCCAATCCTGGGGAAGGGCGTATCCGTCGGGTCGGGCGTAGAAGTCCGGAGTCATGCGACCTTTCTACCCGGCGATCGCCCGAGTGACACGACCGGTCGATGAATCGGCGGGTGCCCCAGGTGCCGTCATCCCCGGCGCGTGGGTCATTCCACACATCGGAACTTAGGGTGGCCTCACAAAGTGTTCGGGGCCCCGGGTAGCGTGGTGGGCATGGCGCGCAGACTGAACACGATGACCGTCCAGCGGACCGAGCGGCTCACCGACCACCTGGTCCGTGTGTGGCTCGGCGGCGACGGCTACGACCGCTTCGTCGCGACCGGCGACACCGACATGTACGTCAAGCTCATTTTCCCGCCGCCCGGGACCGACGTCGCCTATCCCGAGCCGCTGGACATGGACCGGATCGCCGCGGAATTCCCGCCGGAGCAGCAACCGGTGCTGCGGACCTACACCATCCGGTACGACGACCCGCAGGCTCGCGAGATCGCCGTCGACTTCGTGGTCCACGGCGACGAGGGG
Source organism: Gordonia iterans (assembly GCF_002993285.1). Classification (NCBI taxonomy): domain Bacteria; kingdom Bacillati; phylum Actinomycetota; class Actinomycetes; order Mycobacteriales; family Gordoniaceae; genus Gordonia; species Gordonia iterans. The sequence continues at coordinate 1,965,877 of NZ_CP027433.1, forward strand.
ATCGCCGGCCCGTGGGCCGCGCGCGTGCAGCGGGGGGAGACCGTGCACTTCTTCGGACCGGGCAGCGGCTACCGCCCGGATCCAGACGCCCCGTGGCACCTGCTCGTCTCCGACGAGGCGGGCCTGCCGGCCTTGGCGGCGGCGCTCGAAGCGCTCCCGCCGTATGCCGTCGCGAAGGTCTTCATCGAGGTGGGCGGCCCGGAGGACGAACTCGATCTGAACGCCCCGGCGGGGGCCGAGATCACGTGGGTGCACCGGGGAGCCTCCTCGGACGCCGTCGGCGAAGACCTGGCCGGCGACAACGCTCCGGTGATCGAGGCGGTCCGGGCGGCGCAGTGGCTCGACGGCGAGCCGCAGGTCTTCATCCACGGCGAGGCACAGGCGGTGATGAAGAACCTCCGCCCGTACGTCCGCAAGGAGCGGGGCGTGAGCGCCAAGCGGGCCGCGTCGATCTCCGGGTACTGGCGCCGCGGTCGCACCGAAGAGGGTTTCCGCCAGTGGAAGGCCGAGCAGCGCGCCGTCGGCGGGGCCTGACACGCAGGGCCCGCGCCGGGCGACGGCGTCGGGCCGGCGCTCAGACCACCGGCTGCTCGTCGACCGGGGCCTTCGCCGGTATGACCAGGGCGGTGGCCGCGGCCACCGCACACGCGCCCAGCGCGATCGCCGCGCCCCACACGTAGGCGGCGGAGGTCGGCAGCGACACGGCGGCGCCACCGGTGCGGACGACGGTGGTGGAGGCGGCCAGGATCATCCCGATCGCCGCGGTCGCCAGTGACGTGCCGACCGCTCGCATCAGGGCGTTGACTCCGTTGGCCTCCCCGGTGTGCGACACCGGCACCCAATTCATGATCAACGCGGGCATGGCGGAGTAGGCGATGCCGAGGCCGGCGCCGGAGAGGATGTTGGCCGCCAGCAGCCACAGCCAGCCGGTCCACGGTCCGGTGATCATCACCAGCAGCACGACGTAGCCGCCGCCCATCACCACTGAGCCGAGCGCCAGTGAGACGCGGGCCCCGAAGCGGCTGGTCAGCGCCGCCGATACCGACGAGAACACGAACATCACCAGGCCACCCGGCATCAGGACCAGGCTGGCGAGCACCATCGAAAGGCCGAGACCGGTGCTGCCTGCGTCGCCGGCCGCGGTCGGGGCCATCAGTATCTGGATGGGAATCATCTGCATCGCGTAGAAGGCGAAACCGGCCGCGATAGATGCGACGTTCGTCAGGGCCACGGCGCGCCCGGTGTTGAGTCGGAGGTCGACCAGTGGATCGGGGACGCGCCACTCCCATCGGCACCAGAGGGCAGCGGCGACGAGGAAGCCGCCGAACAGCCCGAGCGTCACGGGGCTTCTCCATCCCCATTCGTCACCCTTGGACACCGCCAGCAGCACGCAGGTCAGCAGGACGGTGAGGCCGAGTGCGCCGACGACGTCGAAGCGGCCGCCGGTGGGCCGGCCGCGGACCGGCACCGTGAAGACGACGGCGACGCCGGCCGCGAGGGCAACGGCCGCCGACACCCAGAACAGCGCATGCCAGTTCAGCTGTTGGGCGATCACCGCGGCGAACGGCAGACCGAGCGAGCCTCCGACGCCGAGTGAGGCGCTCATCGCGCCGACCGAGGCTCCGAGCCGGTCGGCGGGCACGATGTCGCGCATCAGTGAGATTCCCAGGGCGATGGTCCCGATGCCGAGTCCCTGCAGCCCGCGCCCGATGAGGAACACGACCAGGCCCGGCGCCAGCGCACACACGGCGGAGCCGACTGCCACCGCCGCCATCGAGGCGACCACCATCCGGCGTTTGCCGAACATGTCGCCGAGCCGCCCGGCGATCGGGGTGATCACCGCGCCGACGAGGAGCGTGATGGTCAGCGCCCAGGAGGCGTTGGTCGACGACGTCTTCAGGAGCGTCGGCAGTGCGGGGATCAGCGGCACGATGATCGTCTGCATCACTGCGACGACGATCCCGGCCGCGCACAGGACGGCGACGGCGAGGCGGGGGTGCTTCTCGGGGCTGGAGGTCATCACGGCGGCGATTCGTAAGCGGGCTCGGCAGCGAGCGATGGACGGGACACGAGGGGAGTAAGCGCTCGCTCATCGACGGTATACGTCGACTCGTTCGCCGCGCACCCCGACCGGTGCGTACCCGACGAGAACGCGGGCCGGCGCCTGGTGCACGGGCCGGCGCCTCCGGCGAAACGGGTCGAACCGCCGTTCGGCTCGGCGGCCTACACTGGCGGTCATGGCCGAGGTGCTCGACGAGTTCGCGCAACACCTGCGGCTCGAGCGCGCTCGTAGCGAGCACACCGTCCGGGCCTACACCGGCGACGTGCGCGGCCTGATCTCCTACGCCGGTGCACGCGGGGTAGCCCTCTCCGCGATCGATCTGTCGCTCTTGCGGGGGTGGCTCGCCGAGCAGACGCGGCGCGGCGTCGCCCGTACCACCGTCGCCCGCCAGGTGTCCTCCGTCAAGACCTTCTGTGCGTGGGCGGTACGCGAGGGCATCCTCGGATCCGATCCGGCCGCCCGCCTTCAGGCGCCGAAGGCGCATCGAGCACTGCCCGCAGTGTTGGGCCCCGAGCAGGCGGCGCGAGCGGTCGAGTCACTCGCCCGCGACGACGACGGCGGGCCCCTCGTCCTCCGGGACCGACTGGTGCTCGAACTGTTGTACTCCTGCGGTATCCGGGTCGGCGAACTGTGCGGCCTCGACCTCGGTGACGTCGACGCGGCGCGGCGGGTGCTGCGCGTGATCGGCAAAGGCGACAAACAGCGGTCAGTGCCCTTCGGGGTGCCCGCCGAAGAGGCCATCGACACGTGGCTGCGACGTGGCCGGCCCGCGCTGGCGACCACCGCGTCGGGGGAGGCGCTCCTGCTCGGCGCCCGCGGAAGGCGGCTCGATCAGCGGATGGCGCGGACCGTCGTGCACCGGGCGACCGCGGCGCAGGGCGCCGACGTCGGGCCGCACGGCCTGCGGCACAGCGCAGCGACCCACTTGCTGGAGGGCGGTGCCGACCTGCGCGTGGTTCAGGAACTGCTCGGGCATTCGTCGCTGGCGACCACCCAGCTGTACACGCACGTCAGCGTCGAACGACTGCGTGCGGTCCACGACCAGGCCCATCCGCGGGCCTGACGGACCCGATCCTCACCGGGGTGTCCCCGCAGGTGGCTCACCGATCGGTTTCAATCGCACCCGAACGGCGCCGACCAGTGCCAGGGGATTGAGGTAGTGCGCGGTGCGGCCCGCTCCGCGCCGGGCGCCCCAGTGCAGGCACGCCGTCGCCGCGCAGCCGGGGTGTCCGGCGTCCAGATAGCCGAGCACTTGACCGAGGCCGACGGTCTCGCCGGCCTGCACCACTGCCCGGACCGGCTCATAGGTGGTGATGATCCCGTCCGGATGCGACACCGACACGGTCGGGCGGCCGGCCACCGCGCCGGCGAAGCGCACCGTGCCGGCACCGGCGGCGAGGACTGCCGCGTCGGCCGCCGAGCCCAGGTCGACGCCACGATGACCGGGCAGCCAGCGCTGTGCCGGGGGATCGAACCCGCGAACGACGGCTGGTCGCGGCGCCAGCGGCCAATCGTAGGCGGCGTGCGGAGCCCCCGGGGCCGTCGTGCCGGTCCCGGCGAGCAGGACGCCGATCAGGAGCAGCACCGCCCGAATCCGGGAGCGCGGGCTGGTTCTGCGGCGCAGGCTGGTCGTGGGGTGCGGCGTGGTCCTACGGCGCAGGGTGCGCGCGCGAGGCGGTGTGCTCATACAAGGTCAGACGCAGCGGGGTCCCGTCCGGATCCGTTTTGGTCCTCCGGCGTGTCGCGGCGTAGAGTGGACGATTGCATCCCGCCGGGCTTCGGCGGGGTGACTTCGCGCGTCCGCGCGTCCGGCCCCACGGCCGGACACCACGGCACGATCACACGGTCCCGGGTTTCCGGGCGGATCGACCGGCGGACGCCAGGACCGGCGCCGCCCCGGCGTCCGGTGAGAACCGAGATAAAGGAATACCCATGGCAGTCGTGACCATGCGGCAGCTGCTCGACAGCGGCGCCCACTTCGGACACCAGACCCGTCGCTGGAACCCGAAGATGAAGCGATTCATCTTCACCGACCGCAACGGCATCTACATCATCGATCTGCAGCAGACGCTGACCTACATCGATCGCGCCTACGAGTTCGTCAAGGAGACCGTCGCCCACGGCGGCACCGTGCTCTTCGTCGGCACCAAGAAGCAGGCGCAGGAGTCGATCGCCGCCGAGGCGACCCGTGTCGGGATGCCCTACGTCAACCAGCGCTGGCTGGGCGGCATGCTCACCAACTTCAACACCGTGCACAAGCGTCTCCAGCGCATGAAGGAGCTGGAGGCGATGGAGCAGACCGGTGGCTTCGAGGGTCGCACCAAGAAGGAAATCCTCATGCTCACGCGTGAGAAGAACAAGCTCGAGCGCACGCTCGGCGGCATCCGCGACATGGCCAAGGTGCCGTCGGCGCTCTGGGTGGTCGACACCAACAAGGAGCACATCGCCGTCGGCGAGGCGCGCAAGCTGAACATCCCTGTCATCGCGATCCTGGACACCAACTGCGATCCGGATCTGGTCGACTACCCGATTCCGGCCAACGACGACGCCATCCGCAGCACCGCGCTGCTGACCCGCGTCATCGCGTCGGCAGTGGCCGAGGGCGTTCAGGCCCGTGCCGGCCAGACCGCCGGCGACGCCAAGCCGGAGGCCGGCGGCGGCGAGCCCCTCGCGGAGTGGGAGCAGGAGCTCCTGGTCACCCCCGAGGTGGTCGTCGAAGAGACCGTCGTCGCCGAGGCGCCCGCCGCTGAGTGATCGCCTTTAGGCTGATCACGGCAGAACCCATCCACTTCTTTCCCGAAGGGAGTCGCCACCCATGGCGAACTACACCGCGGCAGACGTCAAGCGTCTGCGCGAACTGACCGGCTCGGGCATGCTCGACTGCAAGAACGCCCTGGCCAACAACGACGGCGACTTCGACAAGGCCGTCGAAGAGCTCCGTATCAAGGGCGCCAAGGACGTCGGCAAGCGTGCCGAACGCGCCACCGCCGAGGGCCTGGTCGCCGCTCGCGACGGCGTCATGATCGAACTGAACGCCGAGACCGACTTCGTCGCGAAGAACGACGAGTTCCAGACGCTGGCCGACGACGTCCTGGGTGCGGCCGTCGCGCTGCGTTCCAACGACGTCGATGCCCTGCTCGCCGCACCGCTGGGCGACGGCACCGTCGCCTCCGCGGTCGAGGGTCTTTCGGCGAAGATCGGCGAGAAGCTGGTTCTGCGCCGTGTCGCCTCGTACGACGGTCCCGTCGCGGTCTACCTGCACAAGCGCGCCTCGGATCTGCCGCCGAGCGTCGGCGTTCTGGTTTCGTACACCGGTGAGGGCGAGACCGCCGCCGAGGCCGCGCGCGGCGCAGCCATGCAGGTCGCCGCGCTCAAGGCCAAGTACGCCTCGCGTGAGGACGTGCCCGCCGACGTCGTCGCCGACGAGCGCCGCATCGCCGAGGAGACCGCCAAGGCCGAGGGCAAGCCCGAGCAGGCGCTGCCCAAGATCGTCGAAGGCCGCGTCAACGGCTTCTACAAGGACGTGGTCCTGGTGGATCAGCCGTCGGTCACCGACTCCAAGAAGACCGTGAAGCAGATCTTGGACGAGGCCGGCGCCTCCGTCGTCGGGTTCACCCGCTTCGAGGTCGGCCAGGCCTGACCGCCCGGTTCGACGCCGGACGGGTCTGACCCCGTCGACCTCCGGCCCTGACCTCCGGCCCCGGCCCTTCGCCGCATTCCGCTCGCTGAGCGTCGTGCGCTTCGCTCCCCAGCGAAGTCGAAGGGCCGGGGCCGGAGTGCTTTCGCGGCCGGAGCACCACTATGATCAGGAGAGTTTGGCCGTCGGACGGGCCGGACCGCAGACCAGCAGCGAAGGGGCACGATGACGGAGTCGCAGACACCTGTACGGCGCGAAGGATTCAGCAGGGTGCTGCTGAAACTCGGCGGTGAGATGTTCGGCGGCGGATCCGTGGGCCTGGACCCCGATGTGCTGGGCACGGTGGCCGACCAGATCGCCGAGGTCGTCGCGGGCGGCGTCCAGATCGGCATCGTGATCGGCGGCGGCAACTTCTTCCGCGGCGCGGAACTGCAGCAGCGCGGCCTGGACCGCGCCCGCTCGGATTACATGGGCATGCTCGGGACCGTGATGAACTGCCTTGCGCTGCAAGACTTCCTGGAGAAGCGTGGGATCGACACCCGTGTCCAGACGGCTATCACCATGGGTCAGGTCGCCGAGCCGTACCTTCCGCTGCGTGCCGTCCGTCACCTCGAGAAGGGACGCGTGGTGATCTTCGGGGCGGGCATGGGCATGCCGTATTTCTCCACCGACACCACGGCCGCTCAGCGCGCGCTGGAGATCAAGGCCGAAGCAGTGCTGATGGCCAAGGCCGTCGACGGTGTCTATTCCGCCGATCCGCGCATCGACCCGGAGGCCGAGCTGTACCGCGAGATCACCCATCGCGAGGTGCTGGAGAAGGAGCTGAAGGTGGCCGACGCGACCGCGTTCTCGCTCTGCATGGACAACAACATGCCGATTCTGGTGTTCAATCTTCTCCAGCGGGGCAACATCGCCCGCGCCGTCGCGGGGGAGAGCATCGGCACGCTCGTTTCCTCGTGACCTCGGTCCCGTCGGGCCGTGCCCGACCCGAACCATCCACCCATTCAGACGTGAACCACCAGCGATAGGACCTTGACGATGATCGACGAAACCCTGCTCGACGCCGAGGAGAAGATGGAGAAGGCCGTCGCCCATCTGCGCGACGACATGGCTTCGGTCCGGACCGGCCGCGCGAACCCGGCGATGTTCCACAAGGTGATGGTGGAGTACTACGGTGCGCCGACGCCGATCACTCAGGTGTCGAGCATCAACGCGCCGGAGCCGCGACTGGTGGTCATCAAGCCGTACGAGCAGTCGATCCTCGGCGACGTCGAGACCGCGATCCGCAACTCCGATCTCGGTGTGAACCCGACCAACGACGGCAACGTGATCCGCGTGGCCATTCCGCAGCTCACCGAGGAACGACGCCGGGAGCTCGGCAAGCAGGCCCGCGGCAAGGGCGAGGACGCCAAGATCGCCATCCGCAACATCCGCCGCAAGGGCGTCGAGGAACTGCATCGGATCCAGAAGGACGGCGAGGCCGGCGAGGACGAGGTGAAGCGTGCGGAGAAGGAACTGCAGGCCACCACCGACAGCTACACGCACCAGGTCGACGAACTGGTGAAGCACAAAGAAGCCGAGCTGCTCGAAGTATGACCACCGACTCGCAGCCCACGGCGTCCAAGGCCGGACGCAACCTTCCGGCGGCCATCGGCGTGGGCGTGGCGCTGGGCGCCGGCCTCATCGCCGTGCTGGCGTTGGTTCCGCGTGTCTGGTTCGGCGTCGTCGCTGTGGCGATCGCCGTCGCGACGTGGGAGGTGGCCAAGCGGCTGCGAGAGGGCGACCGTCATGTCGCATTGATCCCGCTGCTGGTGGGCGGTCAGGCGATCGTGTGGTCGACGTGGCCGTGGGGATTGCCTGGTGCTCTGGTGGCCTTCGCCGCCACCGCGCTGACGATCCTCGCGTGGAAGCTGTTCTCCCAGGGACTCTCGGCTGCCCCGCACGAGTACACCAGGGACACCTCCCTCTCACTGCTCGTGCTGGCGTGGATCCCGCTGATGGCGGTGTTCGCCGTCGACATGGTGCAGCAGGGCGTCGGCGACGACCCGGGCGGGGGACGCTATCGCGTCTTCACCTTCCTGATCGTGCTCGTCTGCTCGGACGTGGGCGGATACACCGCGGGAGTGCTGTTCGGCAAGCATCCGATGGTTCCGGCGATCAGCCCGAAGAAGTCGTGGGAAGGCCTGGGCGGATCGCTGGTCTTCGCCACCGTCGGCGCGGTCGCCTGCGCGCACTGGCTCCTCGGCACGCACTGGTGGGTCGGCCTGGTCCTGGGCCCGGTCCTCGTGGTCGTCGGCACGGGCGGTGATCTAGTCGAGTCCCAGGTCAAGCGCGATCTCGGCATCAAGGACATGGGCACGCTGCTGCCGGGCCACGGCGGCATCATGGATCGGATCGATTCGCTGCTGCCGGGTGCGTTCGTCACCTGGTGCGTGCTGACCGCATTGTTGTGAGCGACTCCTGACTGGAGTCGTGTGCCTCGTTGATCGAGCGGAGTCGAGATCACCCTCGCTCGGCGGCCCGGCGCGCCTGATCGACCTTGGTGAGGGCCCGGCGCAGCTGCAGCATGCGGGCCGTGGTGACGGCGAGCGTGAGGATCGCGCCCAGGATGGCGGCGATCAGCAGGCTCACGCCGACCGGGAGTTCCACCTTCCAGAAGAACAGGTCGATCTCCTGCGAGCCCTGGTTCCGCAGAATGAACACCAGCAGCAGGATCAGTACGACGATGCCGAGCACCCAGCCGACATAAGTCGCCCGGGACCGCGTGTGGGCTACTTTGCGCACCTGTTGCCGAGCCTCGCTGAGCGCCTGGCGTTCACGGTTCGGCGCCTCGTCGGCCGGCACCGGCACCGGCACCGGCTCGGGCGTCGGGGGAACGGCCTCGCCGTCATCGTGCGGTTCTGGTGTGCTCATCGGCCCATCATCGCATGAGAGAATGGTGGGCGTGAGCAGCCTTCCCCTCGTTTTCTCCGCGCCCAAGCGCGGCAAACCGCCGACGCACTTCGCCGACCTCGACGAGGCCGGACGGATCGCGGCGGCGGCCGACCTCGGCTTGCCGAAGTTCCGGGCCAATCAGCTGGCCAAGCAGTACTACGGCCGGCTCAACGCCGACGCCGCCGAAATGACCGACCTGCCCGCCGGGATCCGGGACGACGTCGGCGCCGCACTCTTTCCCCCGCTGATGACTCCGGTCCGGCACATCTCGTGCGACGAGGGAACCACCCGCAAGACGCTGTGGCGTCTGCACGACGGCACTCTCCTGGAATCCGTGCTCATGCGGTATCCGGATCGCAATACGCTGTGCATCTCGTCACAAGCCGGCTGCGGCATGGCGTGCCCGTTCTGTGCCACCGGACAGGGCGGACTCGACCGCAACCTCTCGACCGCCGAGATCGTCGACCAGGTGCGGGCGGCGGCGCGGGCTCTGCGCGACGGCGAGGTGGGTGAGCCCGGGAGGCTCTCGAACGTGGTCTTCATGGGCATGGGGGAGCCGCTGGCCAATTACAAGCGGGTGGTCGACGCGGTCCGCAAGATCACGTCGCCGGAACCGAACGGTCTGGGGATCTCGGCGCGCTCGGTGACGGTCTCGACGGTGGGCCTGGCCCCGGCGATCCGGAAGCTCGCCGACGAGGGGATCCCGGTGACTCTGGCGGTCTCGCTGCACACCCCCGACGACGAACTGCGCGACACGCTGGTCCCGGTGAACAACCGCTGGTCGGTGCAGGAGGTGCTCGACGCCGCACGCTACTACGCCGACACGACCGGGCGCCGGGTCTCCATCGAGTACGCGCTCATCAAGAACGTGAACGATCAACCTTGGCGCGCCGACCTGCTCGGCAAGAAGCTGCGTGCGGCGTTGGGCTCGATGGTGCACGTGAACCTGATCCCGTTGAATCCGACTCCCGGGTCACAGTGGGATGCCAGTCCGAAAGACGTCGAGCGCGAGTTCGTGCGGCGCGTGCGCGAGCAGGGTGTCTCGTGCACGGTGCGAGACACCCGCGGCCAGGAGATCGCGGCCGCGTGCGGTCAGCTGGCCGCTGAGGAGGGGTAGCTCGAGTCAGCTGTCCGTCACGCGGTGAAGGAGTGTGACAGCGTGCGGTCAGCTGGCCGCTGAGGAGGGCTGATGCGCGCAGCCGCCCCGGTGGGAGTTCCGGGGCGGCTGCGCGTCGTCGTACGGGTCAGCGGGCTACTTGCCGCCTCGCTTCCACTCGTTCTTCTTCGGGCGGAGCTTGTAGATCGGGTAGGCGATCAGTACGACGCCGAAGATGATGAGCCAGATGTCTTCGACGTGGCCGACGTGGTTGCCGACGAGCATGCCGAACATGATCAGGCCGCTGATGAACGAAGCGATCGCGTAGGTGCGCGGAGCGGTGCCCGACCAGCCGAAACGCGCCGAGGGCGCTTCCGGATCCTCGCGAACCCAGCCGGTATCGATGTGATCGACCTCGGTGCTTGCCACTTGAGTACTCCTCGGTGTCGGGGTCAGGCTCGGCTACCGATGTATGACGACCGGTAGTAGCTAGGGCTACAGCATAACCCGATGCCGGTGCGCGACAATGACCGGTGTGACCACACGTGTTGATTCGGCCCGCTCGCCTCGTTCCCGGCGCCGGGTGCTGATTCTGGGTTCGACGGGTTCCATCGGTACGCAGGCCCTGGAGGTGATCGCCGAGCACCCTGAGCGCTTCGAGACGGTCGGCCTCGGCGCGGGCGGGGGCAACCTCGATCTGCTGGCCGCTCAGGCGGCCGCCACCGGTCTGGGCGCCGGCGCGATCGCGGTGGCCGACGCCGCGGGAGCAGAGGCGATGTCGGAGCGGTTGGGCGGTCGCGTCTTAGGCGGCGACGACGCGATGGTGCGGCTGATCGAGGAGACCGAGGCGGACGTGGTGCTCAACGGGGTGGTCGGCTCGATCGGCCTGCGCCCGAGCGTGGCGGCGCTGAAGAGCGGTGCACGACTGGCGCTGGCGAACAAGGAGTCGCTGGTGGCCGGCGGCTCGCTGGTGACCGGCGCGGCGGCGCCCGGGCAGATCGTGCCGGTGGACTCCGAGCACTCGGCCATCGCGCAGTGCCTGCGCGGCGGCACCGCGCAGGAGGTGGACAGGCTGGTACTGACCGCGTCGGGCGGACCGTTCCGGGGCTGGACGGCCGAGCAGGTGCGGACGGTGACTCCGGAGCAGGCGGGCCGGCATCCGACGTGGTCGATGGGTCCGATGATCACCCTGAACTCAGCGACGCTGGTCAACAAGGCGCTCGAGGTGATCGAGGCGCACCTGCTGTTCGACGTGCCGTACGACCGCATCGACGTGACGGTCCACCCCCAGTCGATCGTGCACTCGATGGTGACGTTCGTCGACGGAGCCACCATCGCCAAGGCCTCGCCGCCCTCGATGAAGCTGCCGATCGCCCTCGCGCTCGGCTGGCCGGAGCGGGTCCCCGGTTCCTCTGTCGCCTGCGACTTCTCCGCGGCCGCGGAGTGGACGTTCGAGCCGGTGGACGAGGACGTGTTCCCGGCGATCCGGGTGGCCCGGCAGGCCGGGGAGGGCGGCGGGTGTCTGACCGCGATCTACAACGCGGCCAACGAGGTGGCCGCCGACGGGTTCTTCGCAGGAGCGATCGGCTTTCCGGACATCGTCGCGATCATCGCGCAGGTGCTGGAGCAGGCGGACTCCTGGACGTCGCCGCCCGGTACTGTGGAGGAGGTATTGGCTGCCGACGCCTGGGCGCGGGAGCGGGCAGCAGCGCTGGTGAGCGCACGATAGACGAGGCGAGTACGACGTGAGTTTTGTTCTCGGGGTGGTGCTGTTCGCACTGGCCCTGCTGATCTCCATCGCGTGGCACGAGTGCGGCCACATGTGGGCGGCGCAGGCCACCGGCATGAAGGTGCGCCGCTACTTCGTCGGTTTCGGGCCCACCCTCTGGTCGACCCGGCGGACGTCGACCCGGAAGGGCCTGACGGCGGGGGACGAGACCGAGTACGGCGTCAAGGCGATTCCACTCGGCGGTTTCTGCGACATCGCCGGGATGACCCCGCACGAGGACCTGACCGACGCCGATCGCGAGCGGGCCATGTACCGCCAGCCCACCTGGAAGCGGCTCGTCGTGCTGTTCGCCGGCCCGGCGCAGAACTTCCTCCTCGGGTTCGTGCTGGTGATCCTCGTCGGTCTCACGTGGGGCCTGCCGATCCTGGGGGACAAGCCGGTCTATGCCACCGAGATCAGCTGCGTCGCGCCGTCGACGGATGCGAACGGCAAACCGGTCGACTGCACCGGACCGGCGCCGGCCGCAGCGGCCGGGTTGCGCTCGGGTGACCAGATCCTGGCTGTCGACGGTCAAACGGTGAGCGGATCGTCGGACCTGATCGGGAAGGTGCAGCAGAGCGACGGCCAGGTGCAGCTGACCGTCGAGCGCGACGGCGCCCGGCAGGAGCTGACGGTGCCGGTGACTCAGGTCCAGCGCATGACGAGGAATCCGGACGAGACGCTGTCGCCGGTGACCGTCGGTGCGATCGGCGTCGGCCTGGACCAGCAGAACGTGCGCGAGTACGGTCCGGCGGGAATCTGGGCGGGCGCGGCGAGCTTCACCGGCGACATGTTCGTGGAGACGTGGAACGCACTCGTCTCGCTGCCGTCCAAGGTGGGCAAGCTGTGGACGGCGGTCACCGGCGGCGAGCGCGCCATAGACACCCCGGTGAGTGTCTGGGGTGCGTCGGTCATCGGCGGCGACGCCGTCGACCGCGGCTACTGGGACGTCTTCTTCCTGCTGCTGATCAGCGTGAACTTCTTCCTGGGCGCGTTCAACCTGGTTCCGCTCCTGCCGCTGGACGGCGGTCACATGGCCGTCGCGATCTACGAGAAGGCCCGGAACTCCGTGCGCCGGCTGTTCGGCAAGACCGCGGCCGGACCCGTCGACTACTTCAAGCTGCTGCCGCTGACCTACGGCGTGGTGGCGGTGATGGCGGCCTTCATGGTGCTCACCCTGACCGCCGACATCATCAACCCGATCAAGGTCTTCTGACACCGTCCGGCGACCGTTCCGGTAAGAATCACCAGCACCGTCCGGCACCGCATCTCCGGGCATGGAGGAACCTCCAAGGAGGCCCGGAATCCGATACAGATCTGTCCCTGGCGGCCACATCGGCGTAACAGATCGGTGACAAATCCTGGGTGTGCTTGACCCATGGATCTGTACGACGTTCAGGGCTACCGCGTGGCCCGGCGACGGAGCGACCTCGCGCTGGCCCCGGGCGAGGCGATCGTGGCCGGCGGCACCTGGATGTTCTCGGAGCCGCAGCCGTCGATCACCGGGCTGGTGGACGTGACGGGCCTGGACTGGACACCGATCGAGGAACTGGGCGACGGCCTGCGGATCGCCGCCACCTGTACCATCGCCGATCTGGTCGCGCTGCCGCCGCGTCCGCAGTGGCCGGCCCAGCGATTGTTCGCCGACTGTGCGGACGCGCTGCTGGCGTCGTTCAAGATCTGGAACACCGCCACCGTCGGTGGCAACGTCTGCCGTTCCTTCGCCGCGGCGTCGATGGTCTCGCTGGCTGTCGCGCTGGACGGCACCGCACTGATCTGGACGCCGGGCGGCGGCGCGCGACGGCTGCCGGTCGCCGCGCTGGTCACCGGGAACGGACGTAACGAGCTGGCGCCGGGCGAGGTCCTCCGGGCGATCGATCTGCCCGGCTACGCGCTGCGCGGGCGGGCGGCGATGCGCAAGATCGCCCTCGCCGAACTCGGGCGCTCCGGTGCGGTGGTGACCGGTCGCCGCGACCCGGGCGGAGCCTTGACCTTCGGGATCACCGCGGCGACGGTCGCTCCGCGCGTGCTGCGCTACCGGTACCCGCCGGCCGCCGCGACGCTGGTCGCCGACGCCGAAGCGCTGGAGGGGTACTACACCGATCCGCTGGGCTCCGCGGACTGGCGGCGCGCGGTGGCCGGGGTGCTGGCGGCGGAGATCCTGGACGAGCTGACCGACGGCGCCGCCGTGGACGAGGACGAGATCGTCGGCGGGGTCGCGTGATGGAGTTCGTCGTGAACGGTGACGCGGTCGCCGCGCAGCCCCGCCCGGGCCAGTGTCTGCGGACACTGCTGCGCGAGCAGGGCCGCTTCGAGGTCAAGAAGGGGTGCGACGCGGGCGACTGCGGTGCGTGCGGCGTGCTGGTCGACGGGGTGCCGGTCCACTCGTGCATCTATCCCGCCGTGCGTGCCGAGGGCCGGGCGATCACGACGGTCCGGGGTCTCGGCACGCCGGAGAAGCTGCACCCGATGCAGCAGGCCTTCGCCGACGGTTTCGCCTTCCAATGCGGTTTCTGCACCGCCGGGATGCTGGTCACCGCATCGACTCTCACCCCCGACGATCTCGATCACCTCGACCGCAAGATGAAGGGCAATCTGTGCCGCTGCACCGGATATCGGCCCATCCGGGAGGCGATCCGGGGCGTGGTGGGGCCGACGGAGATTCGGCGGCCCGAGACGTGTGGTCGGACGTGCGACGACGCGCGGTCGGAGGCGCCGCGGAGCAGAGTCCTGAGTTCGCGCGGCGGAGTGTGCGATGACGCGCGGTCGAAGGGCGTCGGGGAGTCGCTGCGGCCGCTCGCGGCCGAGCGGGTGGTGACCGGCACCGAGCCGTACACCTTCGACACGGACATCCCCGGCCTGCTGCACATCAAAGTGCTGGGCTCGCCGCACGCGCACGCCCGTATCGTCTCCATCGACACCGCGGCGGCGGAGGCCGTCGATGGAGTCGAACTGGTTCTGACGCACCGGAACGTCGACACCCCGCGGTTCTCCACCGCTCGCCACGAACTGCGCACGGACGATCCGGACGACACGCTCGTCTTCGACCCCGTGGTCCGCTTCCGGGGTCAGCGGGTGGCCGCGGTCGTCGCCGCCGATCCGGGTACCGCCGAGCGCGCGCTGCGCCTGCTCGACGTCGTCTACGAACCGCTGGACGCGGTCTACGACCCCGAGCAGGCGCGTCGGCCGGGCGCGCCGCTGCTGCATGCCGATCGCACCGAGGCCGACCGCGTCGCCGACGCCCGGCGCAACGTGGTCGCCGCGATGCACGACGGCTACGGCGGTGACATCGGCGAGGCGCTGCGGGTCTCGGCGGTGACCGTCGAAGGGGAGTGGCGCACGTCGCGCGTCTCACACGCTCAGCTCGAGACCCACGGCACCCTCGGCTGGCTCGGCGACGACGGCCGCCTGACACTGCGGACCAGCACCCAGGTGCCGTTCCTGGTCCGCGACGAGCTCGCGCACCTGCTCGGACTGGCACCCGAGGCGATCCGGGTGTTCACCGCGCGCGTCGGCGGCGGCTTCGGCGGCAAACAGGAGATGCTGACCGAGGACCTGGTGGCGCTGGCGGTGCTGCGCACCGGCAAGCCCGTCGCCTACGAGATGACGCGCACCGAGGAGCTGACCCGCACCACCTACCGGCACCCGTTCCGGGTCTCCGTCCGGCTCGGTGCGGACGCCGACGGCGTCCTCACCGCGATGCATCTCGACGTGCTCACCGACGCCGGGGCCTACGGAAACCATTCGCCGGGCGTGATGTTCCACGGCTGCGCCGAGTCGGTCTCGGTGTACCGCTGCCCGGTGCGACGCGTGGACGCCGAGTCCGTATACACCAACAACCCGCCCTCCGGCGCGTTCCGGGGATACGGGTTGGGTCAGGTGATCTTCGCCGTCGAATCGGCGATGGACCAGCTGGCGCTCGAGCTCGGCATCGATCCGTACACCCTGCGGCGCCGCAACATGGTCGCCGACGGCGATCCGCTGCTGATCGCCCATCCGGAACCCGAGGAGGACCTGATCTACGGCAGCTACGGCCTGGATCAGTGCCTGGACGCGGTGCAGCGGGGCCTGGCCGCCTCGGCCGGCGACGTCGCCGCGGAGTTTCGCGGACCTCGCTGGCGGATCGGCGAGGGCATCGCTCTCTCGGCCATCGCGACCATGGCGCCGCGCGGTCACTTCGCTCGTGCGACGGTCCGTGTCGGCGACGACGGGATCTACACGGTCGGCGTCGGCACCGCCGAGTTCGGCAACGGCACGACGACGGTGCACGTTCAGCTGGCGGCCACCGTGCTGAACACCACCGCGGACCGCATCCGATTGCGTCACGGCGACACCGATGCCGCGCCGTACGACACCGGGGCCTTCGCCTCGGCCGGAACCACGGTGGCGGGCAAGGCCGTGCACGCCGCGGCGCTGGCTCTGCGGGAACGACTGCTCGTCGCGGCGACGGTGCTGTCCGGCGATCCGGAGCCCCGGATCGAGTCCGCGGGCGTCCGGACTCGCGACGGTCTGCTCGGGTTCGCGCGTCTGCGGCCGGCGATCGACGACGAGCACCTCGACGGCGGCGAGATCGTCGCCGAGGGATCCGAAGACGGGGCGCTGCGGTCGATCGCCTTCAACGTGCAGGGGTTCCGGGTGGCGGTGGACACCGGCACGGGGGCGGTGAGGATCCTCGCGTCTGTACACGGCGCGGACGCCGGGACCGTCGTCAATCCGGCCCAGTGCCGCGGCCAGATCGAGGGCGGCGTCGCGCAGGGCATCGGCTCGGCGCTCTACGAGGAGATCATGCTCGACGGCGCGGGGCGCGTGGTGACCCCGGTCTTCCGCACGTACCGGGTGCCGCAGATGGCCGACATCCCCGACACCGAGATCCATTTCGCGGCCACGCACGACGACCTCGGCCCGTTCGGGGCGAAGTCGATGAGCGAATCGCCGTACAACCCGGTCGCTCCGGCCCTGGCGAACGCGATCACGCGCGCCCTCGGGGTACGACCGCACGAACTTCCGATGTCTCGTGACCGGATCTGGCGCCTCGCTGGACGAGTGACCGCGCCGAACAACGAAGGAGTACAAGCATGAGCACTGTCCAGAAGGCGACCGACGCGCCGCGCGTCCATCCGGTGGACGAGGTTCCACCGGTGCCGAAGCTGCTGACCTACGGCTTCCAGCACGTGGCGGCCTTCTACGCCGGCGCGGTGATCGTGCCGATCATCATCGGCGGTGCGCTCGGGGTCTCCGGGTCGGACATGATCAAACTGATCCAGGCGGACCTGCTCACCTGCGGCATCGCGTCGCTGCTGCAGGCCGTCGGCATCCGGATCGGCAAGTTCCGGATCGGTGTTCAGTTGCCGCTGCTCCAGGGGGTGGCCTTCGCCGGAGTCGCGCCGCTCATCGCGATCGGCAGCGCTCACGGAGGTGGATCGGCCGCCTTACCCTTCATCTTCGGGGCGGTGATCGTCTCCGGCATCGTCTTCTTCCTCGTCGCACCGCTCATCGCGAAGATCGTGCGGTTCTTCCCACCGGTGGTGACCGGCACGGTGCTCACGATCATCGGCGTCACGCTGATGCCGGTGGCGGCCAATCACGCGATCGGCGGTCAGCTCGGCCTGCCGGGCTTCGACTGGGCGTACGGCGTGATGGGCGCCTCGCCCGGCGGCCACGGCGATCCGTCGAGCCCGACCAACTTCTACTTCGCCGTCGGCACGATCATCCTGATCCTGGTGCTGCAGCGGTTCTTCACCGGATTCCTCTCCACAATCGCGGTGCTGCTCGGCCTGATCGGAGGGTCCGTGGTGTGGTTCCTGACTCAGGACACCGATTTCACCGCGGTGAACGAGGCCGGCTGGTTCTGGTTCGCCACGCCGTTCCACTTCGGCATGCCCCAGGTGACGGTGTCCGGAGTGATCCTGGTGCTGCTGGTCATGATGATCACCGCCGTCGAGACGGTCGGCAGCCTGTACGCGACCGGGGACATCGTGGGCAAGCGCATCACGCAGGGCGACGTCGCCGCCGCCCTGCGCGCGGACGGCGTGTCCACCACCATCGGCGGCAGCATGGGTTCGTTCCCGTACACCTGCTTCGCCGAGAACATCGGCCTGGTCCGGGTGACCGGGGTCAAGAGCCGGTGGATCGTGGCGATGGCGGCGGTCTTCATGGTCCTGCTCGGCCTGTTCCCGAAGGCGGCCGCGGTGGTCGCCCTCATTCCGGAGCCGGTGCTCGGCGGCGCGGCACTCATGCTGTTCGCGGCCGTCGCCGTCGTCGGTATCCAATTGCTCGGAAGCGTCGACTTCAACGACCATCGCAACTTGATCGTCGCCGGCACCGGCATCGCGATGGGCATGTACGTGATGGCCTTCCCGGGAGTCACCGACGCGGTGCCGTCGTGGCTGGAGTGGTACTTCTCCGGGGGCATCGCCGCCGGCGCGTTCACGACGATCCTGCTGAACCTGATCTTCTTCCACATCGGCCGCGACCACGGTCCGGCGGTCACCACCGACAGCGCCGGCGATCTGGTCCACCTGGATCAGATCAACGAGATGAGCCGTGCCGAGTTCGGCGAGACCTTCGGGCACGTCGTCCAGCAGCAGGACTGGGCGCTCGACGTGGTGTACGGCCTTCGGCCGTTCGCCTCGCCGATGGAACTCGGCGAGGCCTTCCAGGACTCGCTCCTCACCGCGACCAACGACGAGCAGGACACCCTGATCAACTCGTACGCGGACTTCGGATCGGATGATCCGGTCGAGCAGGCGGAGGCGTTCGCGAGCATCGACCCGGTGTTCGGGCAGCCGTCCTACGAGGAACACGAGGAGTTGATCGAGGTGGCTCGGGCACACCGGGAGAAGTTCGGCTTCCCGCTGATCATCTCCGAGCGTGACGATGCGAGTTTCGCGCAGATGCTCGGCTCCTACTGGGCGCGGATGGACAATTCGCCGGCCGCCGAGCGGCAGGAGACGCTGATCGAGGTCTCCAAGATCTTCAACCACCGGTTCAACAAACTGGTCGCCGACGCCAATCCGATCTCGACGGCCCGGTTCCAGCGATTCAAGGAGGTCGGACAGTGACGTCTGCCAACCGAACCCCGCCGCACGAGTCATCTACCCGCAGCGACGACGCCCGCTGGCTCGCGGCGGCCGTCGACCTGGCCACCGAGAGCGTCGCCGAGGGCGGTGGTCCGTTCGGCGCCGTGATCGTGCGCAACGGCGTCGCGGTGGCGGTCGGCCAGAATCGGGTGACCCGCGACAACGATCCGACGGCGCACGCCGAGGTCATCGCCATCCGGTCCGCCTGCCAGGTGATCGGCGACTTCTCGCTGTTCGGCCACACCCTGTACACCTCGTGCGAGCCGTGCCCGCTCTGCTTGTCGGCGGCCCTGTGGGCGCGGGTGGATCGCGTCGTCTATGCCGCCGACCGGGAGGACGCGGCCCGCGGCGGGTTCGACGACCGTGAGTTCTACGAGCTCTTCGCCACGCCGCGCACGGAATGGCCGATGGTGATCGATCCGGTCCGCCCGGACAACGCCTTCGCGCCGTTCGCGGCCTGGAACGCCGAGGCCGACCGTGTCCGGTACTGATCGGGTCCGGCGTCTGCTCGAGGTGATCTGTGACGAAGTGGTGCCCCTCACCCGGGAGGGGGTGGCCGCGGGCAACAAGATCTTCGGTGCTGCGATCGTCCGCAAGGACGATCTGTCGACGGTGGTCGCGGCGACCAACAACGAGATAGAGAATCCCTTGTGGCATGGGGAGATTCACGCCATCAAACGATTCTACGAATTGCCCGGCCGACCCGCGGTCGCGGACTGTCTGCTGTTGGCGACGCACGAGCCCTGCTCGCTGTGCCTGTCCGGGATCGCCTGGGCGGGCTTCGACGAGTTCGCCTATCTGTTCAGTCACCGGGATTCGGCTGAGAGTTTCGCGATCCCGTACGACATCGCGATCCTGAAGGAGGTGTACGCGGTGCCGGACCCGGACCGCGCGGCGGCGGCGCCGGATCGGGATCTGTACAACCGGGAGAACGCGTTCTTCGTCTCCGCCGACCTGATGCCGCCGGCCCGGGCAGCGTTCCCGGAGCTGCTCGCCGGGCTCGAAGAGACCTACGCGGAACTCTCGGCGAGCTATCAGCGGAGCAAAGGCTCCGGGAACATCGCGCTGGCCTGACATGCGCGAGCATCTCGGCCAACTGGCGCGATGGTCGACCGGCGGTGCGCCGGCGGCCGTCGCGGTGGTGGTGCGGACCTTCGCCTCGGCGCCGCTTCCGGCCGGTTCGGTGATGGCAGTGGGTCCGCGCGGGGAGGCCGTCGGCTCGGTCTCCGGCGGGTGCGTCGAATCGGCGGTGTACGCCGAATGCGTCGACGCGATGGCGACCGGCCGCCCCGTACTGGCGAGCTACGGGGTGAGCGACGACGACGCGCTGGAGGCCGGCCTGACGTGCGGCGGCACCCTGGAGGTGTTCGTCACCCGGCTCGACGACCGCCGATTCCCCGGCCTGCCCGAGCTGTGCGACCTGGTCGCGGCCGACGTCCCGGTCACGGTGGCCACGGTGCTGCGGACCTCCCGCCGCGGTCGCTCGGGAACCGAACCCGGTGCGCGCCTGGTGATCACCGAGACGGAGAGCTGGGGTACCACGGGTTCGGACGACCTCGACGCCGCCCTGTACGCGGATCTCCCGGTGCTGCTGGCGGCCGGGGAGACCCGGGTCGCCGACTACTTCGCCGCCGAGGACACGGTCGAGGTGTTCGTCCAGGTCTTCGCCCCGCGGCCCCGGCTGATCGTCTTCGGGGCGACGGACTTCGCCGCGGCACTGGCCGGGGCCGGAGCCTTTCTCGGCTACCGGATCACGGTGTGCGACGCCCGGCCGGTGTTCGCGGTGCCGGACCGCTTCCCGGCCGCCGACGAGGTCGTCCGCCGCTGGCCGCACGAGTATCTCGCCGCCGAGATCGAGGCCGGCCGGGTCGACGACCGCACCGCGATCTGCGTCCTGACGCACGACGAACGCTTCGACCGGCCGCTGCTCGCGCTCGCGCTCGACACCGAGGTGCTCGGCTACGTCGGAGCGATGGGTTCCCGGCGCACCCATGCCCGCCGGCTCGCCGCGCTCCGGGCCGACGGCGTCGACGAGGCGGCGATCGACCGCCTGCGCAGCCCCATCGGCCTGGATCTGCAGGCGCGGACGCCGCAGGAGACCGCGGTGTCGATCGTCGCGGAGATCCTCGCCGAGCGAGGCGGGGGCACCGGCCGCCGTCTCACCGAGTCACCGGGGCCGATTCACTCGGCGAAGTCCACGTCCCGGCCGGTGGCGAGATCACCGCACTCGATCGGCGTCACCGCCGCCGAAGCGAGGTAGTCGCGCGCTCCGCGATCCCCGGCCGCGGCCGCGGCGGCCGGCTCGAGGTGGTCGCGGCCGATGAGCACCGGGTGCCCGGGCCGTCCGCCGTACACCGCGCGCGCCAGCGCGTCCGGTGCGGCGCGAGTGAGCAGGCGGCGGATCACCGCGGGGCCGACGTCCGGCAGGTCGACCAGATGCACCAGCACCGCGTCACCGGTCGCCGCGGACAGGCCGGCCCGCAGGGATGCACTCATCCCCGCGGCCCAGTCCGCGGCCACGATCACACGGGCTCCGCGGGGGACCAGCGGCAGCGCCTGGTCGGCCCGCGCGCCGAGAACCACGGTCACCCCGGTGCAGCCGCCCGCGGTGAGTGCGGCGACGGCACCGTCGAGGGCACCGGGCACCAGTGCCTTGGGCAGGCCGCGGCGCCGTCCCGCGCCGGCCGCCAGGATCAGTCCGTCGGTGTGCATCGTCGCCGACGCTACGCCGCACGGGGCGATCCCGCCGGGTCCGCGGGTATCATCGAGGAGGTGCGCCGACGGCTCGAGTCGGACGCGAATTCTTCTCCTAGGAGTGATGCCCACGTGGCCGAACCGATCGGACTCGGTATCCCGGTCCCGCCGCCGGTGCTGGCGCCCCGGCGCAAGACTCGCCAGCTCAAGGTCGGGGCTGTCGGCGTCGGCAGCGAGTCGCCGGTGTCGGTGCAGTCGATGTGCACCACCAAGACGCACGACGTCAACGCGACGCTCCAGCAGATCGCGCAACTGACCGCCTCGGGCTGCGACATCGTCCGGGTCGCCTGCCCGCGTCAAGAGGATGCGGAGGCTCTGCCGGAGATCGCCCGCAAGGCGAACATCCCGGTGATCGCCGACATCCATTTCCAGCCCAAGTACATCTTCGCCGCGATCGACGCGGGGTGCGCCGCGGTCCGGGTGAATCCGGGCAACATCAAGGAGTTCGACGGCCGCGTCAAAGAGGTCGCCAAGGCCGCCGGTGACGCCGGCATCCCGATCCGCATCGGCGTGAACGCCGGCTCGCTCGATCCGCGGCTTCTCAAGAAGTACGGCAAGGCCACCCCGGAGGCGCTGGTCGAATCGGCGCTCTGGGAGGCGAGCCTGTTCGAGGAGCACGGCTTCGGCGACATCAAGATCTCGGTGAAGCACAACGATCCGGTGATCATGGTGGAGGCCTATCGGCAGCTCGCCGCCCAGTGCGACTACCCGCTGCACCTGGGCGTCACCGAGGCCGGTCCGGCCTTCCAGGGCACCATCAAGTCCGCGGTGGCCTTCGGCGCGCTGCTCTCCGAGGGCATCGGCGACACCATCCGCGTGTCGCTGTCGGCGCCGCCGGCCGAGGAGATCAAGGTCGGCGATGCGATCCTGCAGTCGCTGAACCTGCGGCCCCGCAAACTGGAGATCGTCTCCTGCCCGTCGTGCGGCCGTGCCCAAGTGGACGTGTACAAACTGGCCAACGAGGTGACCGCGGGCCTCGACGGCCTGGAGGTTCCGCTGCGGGTGGCCGTGATGGGCTGCGTCGTCAACGGACCTGGCGAGGCGCGCGAAGCCGATCTCGGCGTCGCGTCGGGCAACGGCAAGGGACAGATCTTCGTCAAGGGCGAGGTGATCAAGACCGTTCCGGAGGCGCAGATCGTCGAGACTTTGATCGAAGAAGCGATGCGCATCGCAGAAGAATCGGGGGACACTGGAACAGGCACCCCGGTGGTCTCGGTCAGCTGATCGACGGACTTCGCCGGGGAAGCTCCGCGAGGCGAGGAGGGATCATGCTCGGACTCCTGCGTGATCGTCCGCTCGGTTCCCGGGACGCACCCGCGGTGGCTCGCGCGCTCGACGACGATCCGATCACCTCGTGCATGGTGGCCGCCCGCGTCGAGGCCTACGGTCTGACCCCGCGCTTTCTCGGCGGCGAGTTGTGGACGGCCTCGCACCCCGAGGACTCCCTGTGCTTCTCGGGCGCCAACCTCATGCCCCTCGCTGCCACCACCGAGCAATTGGACCACTTCGCCGACCGTGCGCTCGCGGCGCCGCGTCAGTGCACCTCGGTCGTCGGTCCAGCGGAGCTGGCCCTGGGCCTCTGGGAGCGAGTCTCCGGGGAATGGGGGCCGCCCCGGGAGATTCGCGGGGTGCAGCCACTGCTGGCGCTGAACGGGTTTCCGGACGTGCCGATCGATCCGCACGTGCGCCTGGTGACCGGCGCCGATCTGGACGTCTACTTTCCGGCGGCGGTGGAGATGTTCATCGGTGAGGTCGGGGTGGATCCGCGTTCGGGTGACGGAGGTCGCTCGTACCGTCGGCGGCTGGCCTCGCTGATCTCGGCGCGCCGGGTCTTCGCCAGGTTCGACGGTCCGCGGGTGATCTTCAAAGCCGAGATCGGCGCACTGTCCCGGCGGGTCGGGCAGATCCAGGGCGTGTGGACCGACCCGGAGTTCCGCGGTCGCGGCCACGGCGCCGCCGGAACCGCCGCGGTGTGTGCGGCGATCGCCCGCCAGGGCCGCATCCCGAGCCTGTACGTCAACGAGTACAACTGTGCCGCCCGCGAGACCTACCGGAAGGTGGGCTTCGACGAGGTCGGCACCTTCGCGACGGTCCTGATCGACTGAGTCGGGAGCACCCGGCGCGGCGACCGGGCCGGGGTGGGCGTGCCGCTTAGGATCACTCCGATGGGTGCTACCGGGTGGGAGACGACGAGGCGGGGCCGACGCCGTGCGGGATGGCGCGCATCGGTGCTCGCCGTGGCGCTGCTTCTGCTGGTCCCGCTGGTCGCGTGTACGGCCGAGGACAACGGTCCGCGCGGCATCGCCGAGGACTTCCTCCACGAATTCGCCGCTCGTGAATACGCCGCGGCCGCGGCCCTCACCACGGACCCGGCGCGCGCCGAGCGGATGCTGAGTGCCGCCTGGACCGGTCTCGCGGCCCGGGAACTGACCACCCGTACCGGCCGCGCACGCGTGGAGCGCGACATCGCCGAGGTGGAGGTCACCTACACCTGGACCCTGCCGGGCGGGCGTGAGTGGAGCTATCCGGCGACGCTGACCATGGGCCGCAGCGACGCCGGCTGGGCGGTGCGCTGGACGTCGACCAATGTGCATCCGGAACTCGGCGCCGATCAGCGTCTGCAACTGGACACCTTCGCGCCGCCGCGCGCCGCGGTCAACGAGGCCGACGGCAGCGAGGTGATGGGCGACGCCACCATCACGGCGCTCAGTTTCGATGCCCGCGCGGCCGCCGAGCAGGGATCGGTGGTCGACTCGGCGACCCGCGTCGTCGAGGTGCTCGGGCCGGTGTTCCCCGGACTGACGGTGCAGAGCCTCGCCGAGCGCGGCACCGCCTCGGCCGAGCCGCTGCCGCTCGGCCGGCTCCCGGGTGCCGAGTACGACCGGCTGCGCGACCGGCTGACGATCCCCGGACTGGTCGCCGCCGAGCAGGCCGTCCTCGAACCGCGGGACCCGCGGTTCGCCTCCGCCGTGCTGGGGCAGGTGAAGAACCGGGTCGCCGACGAGATCGGCGGCACGTCGGGCTGGCGCATCTCGGTGATCAATCCCAACGGGCTGGTGGCCGACGTGCTCGACGACCATCCGGCGACACCGGCGCCGGCGGTGCAGCTCACCCTCTCGCGTTCGGTGCAGGATGCCGCGCAGCGGGCGGTCGACGTCGCCGGGCGGCAGGCGATGATGGTCGTCGTGCAGGCCTCGACCGGCAAGTTGCTCGCCGTCGCACAGAACGCGGCCGCCGATCGGGGCGGGCTGCTGGCCACGATGGGCGCCTATCCGCCCGGCTCGACGTTCAAGATCGTCACCTCGGCGGCGGCGATGGCGGCCGACATGTCGAATCCGGATGCGACGGTGCCGTGTCCGGGCGAGATCCAGATCGGCTCGCGACTGATCCCGAACTACAACGGATTCGCGCTCGGCCCGGTGCCGCTCTGGCGGGCGTTCGCGAACTCCTGCAACACCTCGTTCGCCCACCTCGCGGGCCGGATGGGCCCGTCGGATCTGCCGCACGCCGCCGCCGCGATGGGCCTGGGCGCGCACTACGGGATCGCCGGGATCGAGTCCGCGTCGGGATCGGTGCCGATCGAACCCGACCTGGTCCAGCGCGCCGAGGACGGCTTCGGTCAGGGCAAGGTGCTGGCCAGCCCGCTCGGCATGGCGCTGGTGGCCGCGACCGCCGCCACCGGGAAGGCTCCGGTGCCGGTGCTGATCGAGGGCCGGGAGACCACGGTCGCCGGTCCTCGTCCCGAACTCGCTGCGGAGATCTACGAGCAGCTGCGGCCGATGATGCGGACCGTGGTGACCGACGGCACCGCCACCTCGATCGCCGGAGCCGGTCCGGTGTTCGGCAAGACCGGGGAGGCCGAAGTGGCGGGCGGCTCGCACGCCTGGTTCGCCGGTTTCCGGGGCGACCTCGCCTTCGCCACGCTGATCGTGCTGGGCGGCGACTCCGCGAACGCGGTCAACATGACCCGGGACTTCTTCCAGCTGCTGCCACCCGGGCGCGGGTGATCCCAGTCATAGGGGTTTCTACTCAAACCCGGATCCGACCGTGGCCGAGCGCGTCGTCGTCCACTATCGTGACGAAAGTCCCGGGCGGACAGAGCCCGGAATCACCTGACGACACAAGGGGAAACCGCCCATGAGTGGACCGAATCCGTACGGCCAGCACCCGCAGCAGCCGGGCGCGGGTCAGCAACCGTGGGGCCAGCAGCCCGGCTACGGGCAACAGCCGCCACAGCCCGGTCCGCCGCCGGGCTACGGTCCGCCTCCCGGCTACGGTCAGCAGCCAAGTCAGGCCCCGCCGGGCTACGGCCAGCAGCCCGGCTACGGCCAGTCTCCGCAGCAGCCCCAGCACGGTGGTCCGCAGCAGCCGCAGTACGGCACTCCGCAGCCGAGTCAGTACGGACAGCCAAGTCAGTACGGGCAGCCGGGTCAGTACGGGCAGCCGGGCCAGTACGGCCAGCCGGGTCAGAACGGTGGACAGCCGCAGGGCAGCCACCAGTACGGAGGCTCCCAGTACGGCGGCCAGCCGCAATGGGGCGGTCCGCAGCAGGGGGCTCCGAACGGAGCGGCTCCGGCGTTCGGCGCCGGCGTCTCGCCGACGGTGAAGATCCTGTTGGCGGCCACCGCCGTCCTCGGACTGCTCGTCTTCATCTCGGTGTTCCTGCCGTGGGTCTCCGGTAGCGGAGACTCGGACAACGGTCTGGCCAGCGGCGGCGGTGAGTCGCTGCACGGCATCTGGGTCCTCCTGCTCGGACTCTTCACCATCGCCGTCGCGGCGGGCGCGCTGTTCTTCACCCAGCAACTCAAAGTGCTGCCGCTGGTCTCCGCCGGGATCGCCGGCCTGACCGGGCTGGTCGGCATCATCATCTTCGCCGTGGACTTCAACAAGGTCAGCGACGCGCAGGATCAGATCGACGCCGCGAAGCGCCAGGCCGGAGACGCCTCGCAGTACGGTATCGACCTGGGCAAGGCGTACGGCGATCTGTCAGTCTCGACCGGCTTCGGACTCTGGCTGATGCTGGTCATGTCGATCGGCCTCATCGGAGTCGGTGCCGCCACCCTGTACTTCCGTCAGTTCGCCGACAAGTGAACTGACACCCGATACTCGCGCGACGCCCCGCCCTCCGGATCTTCCGGCGGGCGGGGCGTCGTCGTACGATCCGGAGGTTCCGGCTGCCGGATTCGTGTCGCGCTGCCGGATCGTCGTCGTGCTGCCGCATTGATCCGGCAGGCGGAAGCGAACCCGGCAGTCGGAAGCGCGGGGCGGGTGCGGGGGCCGTACGGCCGGGGATCAGGAGCGGTCGGGGGTGACGATCAGCTCGCCGGTGTCCGGATGCCGGACCAGCGAGACCGGGTGGTCGTAGGTGGCACTCAGCAGTTCGGCGGTCATCACCTCGTCGACCGTGCCGGTGGCCAGCAGCCGGCCTTCCTTCATCAGGGCCACTTGATCGGCGTACGCGGCGGCCAGCGACAGATCGTGCACGACGAGGATGATCGTGGTGCCTGCATCGGCGCGACGGCGCAGGATCCGCAGTGTCTGCTCGGTGTGACCGATGTCGAGGGCGGCGGTGGGTTCGTCGAGCAGCAGCACCGGGGTGTCCTGGGCGAGCGCGCGGGCCAGCGAGACGCGGGCCTGCTGGCCTCCGGAGAGTTGCGGGAACTGCCGGTCCACGAGATCGGCTATGCCGCAGGACGCGACGGCGGCGCGGACGATCTCCGCCGTGCGCGCCGCTTCGGGAGTCCGCAGCCACGGATAGCGGCCGAGCTCGACCACTTCGCGCACGGTGAACGGGGTGTCCACCCGATTCTGCTGGGTCACCAGGGCCCGATGCCGGGCCAGTTCGCGGACGGGGATCGAGTGCAGATGCTCGTCGTCGAGCCGCACCGTCCCCGAGCGCGGGTGGCGGACCCCGGACAGCACCGACAGCAGGGTCGACTTGCCGCACCCGTTGGGCCCCACCAGCGCGAGGATCTGACCGGGGTGGGCGGTCAGACTCACTCCGTGCAGCACCGGCCGTTCGGCGAGGTGGACGTGGACGTCGTGGGCGCTGAGCCGGCGACCGGGAACATGCATGCCTCACCACCCGGTCTTCGCGGTGCGACGCAGCAGGACGAAGAACACCGGACCGCCGATCAGCGACGTGAGCATGCCGAGGGGGAGTTCGCCGTCGGTCAGCGTGCGGGCGGCCAGATCTGCCGCAGCGATGAACAGGGCGCCTCCGATCACCGAGGCGGGCAGGAGCACCCGGTGGCGGGGACCGACGAGTAGCCGCATCACGTGCGGCACGATGAGGCCGACGAACATCACGATCCCCGTGAAGGCGACGGCCCCGGCGGTGAGAATCGCGACGAGGACGATCACCTGCCGTCGAACCACTTCGACGTTGACGCCCAGGGCCGCTGCCTGGAGCTCGCCGAGGGCCAGCAGGTCGAGCTTGTTCACCAGCACGGCCGACGCGGCGATGGAGGCGATCACCAGCGGTGCGACGACGGTGACGTGGTTCCAGGTGACGGCTCCGGCGAGCGAACCGAGCTGCCAGAAGACGATCTGCTCGCGGGTCGCCGTGGAAGCGATGGTGGTGAGGTACGCGATGATGCCGAGGGCGAAGGCGTTCACCGCGATACCGGTGAGCACGATCATCACCACCGACGTCCCGCCGTCGCGCATGCTCAGGATGTACACCGCGAAGGTGGTGGCCAGGCCGAACAGTGCGGCCATCGCGGCCACGGCCCAGCCGTTGGCTGCACTGCCGCTGAGTGCGAACATCAGGCAGGCGCCCACCGCCGCCCCCGACGACACGCCGATGATGCCCGGCTCGGCGAGCGGATTGGCCAGTACCCCTTGCAGCAGGCACCCGGCTGCGCCGAGCGCCATCCCGACC
Organism: Gordonia iterans; assembly: GCF_002993285.1. NCBI lineage: Bacteria > Bacillati > Actinomycetota > Actinomycetes > Mycobacteriales > Gordoniaceae > Gordonia > Gordonia iterans. The sequence continues at coordinate 1,994,090 of NZ_CP027433.1, forward strand.
AGCAGGCCGAGCAGGATCCGCGGGAACCGGGAGACCCAGAGAGCATTCTCGCCCGGCTGATCGGGGAGCGGTCCGATGTGCAGGTGCCAGTGGTGGGCGATCGAACCGAGGACCTCCGCCGGCGGCACGTGCACCTGGCCGGTGCCTGCCGAGACCACGACGACCACGCCGAGCAGCACCACGCCGCCGAGGATCACCGCGACGGCACGCCCGGTGTGTGGGCGATCGGCCTTGATCCTCTCCCACACGTTCATCGGTAGATCGCCTCACGCAGGGTCCCGAGCACCAGACCGGTGTCGGGTCCGAAGGCCAGGACCTCGGTCTCGTCCATAGCGATGATGCGGCCGGCGCGGCCCGCGCTGGTGCCCGCCACGGCCGGCAGCTGTGCGACCCCGTCCAGGCCGCCGACCGTCTCGGCGCCCTGGGTCATCACCAGGATCACGTCGGGATCGACGCGCATCAGCGACTCGGTACTGACCATCGTGAACGACGCCGAGAGGCCCGCTTCGGTCCCGGCGTCGCGACCGCCGAGGTTGACGATCAGGTCGTCGGCGCCCGATCCGGGGCCGGCGAGCAGGATCAGCCGATCGCCGCGGATGTACAGGAACGCCATGGTCGGATCGCCTGTCGGGTCGGGCAGCGAGGATCGTGCGGCATCGATCTGCGCTTGCGTCCGCTGCACCAGCTTCTCCCCGGCCTGGCGTGCGCCGAGCGCCTCGGCGACCCGGCGCAGAAGCTCCGGCGTCCCGGCCACGCTGCGCTCTCCGGTGAACTCCACCACCTCGATGCCGGCCGAGCGGAGTTGTCCGAGCGAGCCGGAGGGCGTGGAGTCGGCGCCCGCGAGCACGATCGTCGGACGCTGGGCGAGCACCTTCTCGACGTTCACCGCATGCCCGGGGTCGGTGACGCGCGGGACGCCCGCGGCGGCCGGGAAGGTGGTCGAGCCGCTCAGTCCCACCACGTTGGGGCCCAGCCCGAGCGCGTACACCGTCGCGCCGAGGGTGCCGTTCCGGTCGATCGCCACGATCCGTGACGCGGTCGACGACGCCGCGGGATCGTGCTCGACCGGCACGGGGTCACGGCTCGGAAGGGTCGCGATGCGTGCTCCGTCGCGCAGCTGAGCGGTCGACGGGTCGGTCAGTGCCCCCACATCGAGCGGTTCGGTGGTGCAGCCGGCGACGGCGAGCAGGCAGACGACCAGCGATGCCGCCAGCGCGATCGTCGTGGAGGCACGACGCTGCGGTCGACGCGTCAACGGCACGAGGGAACCCTTCGGGACTGGTGTGTGTAGGCACACCTTACCGGGCCGGTCACAGTGGCCCGGAGCGGCCCGAACCCGGGCGCGGGCGAGTCCGTAGACTGATCGGTCATGACCGTTCGCACACCCCTGGCTCCCGGCATCGTCTCGCCCACGCTGCCGGTTCCCGATTCCATCGCCCGCCCCGAGTACGCGTGGAAGGACACCGTCCGCGAGGGCAGCGAGCCGTGGGTGCAGACCCCGGAGACGATCGAGAAGATGCGGGTCGCGGGCCGCATCGCGGCCAACGCGCTCGCGGAGGCGGGCCGCGCGGTGGCGCCCGGAGTCACCACCGACCAGCTGGACCGGATCGCGCACGAGTACATGATCGACCACGGCGCGTATCCGTCGACCCTGGGCTACAAGGGCTTTCCGAAGTCGTGCTGCACGTCTCTGAACGAGGTGATCTGCCACGGCATCCCGGATTCGACGGTGATCCAGGACGGCGACATCGTGAACATCGACGTCACCGCCTACATCGACGGCGTGCACGGCGACACCAATGCCACCTTCCTCGCCGGGGACGTGTCGCCCGAGCATCGCGATCTGGTCGAGCGGACCCGGATCGCGACCGAGCGCGCCATCAAAGCCGTCAAACCGGGCCGGGAGCTGAACGTGATCGGCCGGGTGATCGAGGCCTACGCGAACCGCTTCGGCTACCAGGTGGTCCGCGACTTCACGGGGCACGGGATCGGTGAGACCTTCCACAACGGCCTGGTGGTCCTGCACTACGACCAGCCGGCCGTCGACACCGTACTGGAGCCGGGGATGGTGTTCACCATCGAACCGATGATCAATCTGGGCGGCCTGGAGTGGGAGCAGTGGGACGACGACTGGACGGTCGTGACCGCCGACCGCAAGTGGACCGCGCAGTTCGAGCACACCCTGGTGGTGACCGACGCCGGCGCGGAGATCCTCACGCTCCCGGACGCCTGAGCGACCGCGGCGGCGAACGCCGGCGGTGCGTCAGCTGAGCGAGTCGCCCACGCACAACGACGAGACGGTGGTGCCGGCGGCACCGGTGCTGCGGCGGGCCTCCGACAGGGCCTGACTCTCCGCGGAGGCGCGGTCGCTGCCGCGGGCGACGAAGTAGGAGTCTGACGATCCCGCCGCCGCGGCCCGTGCGACGGCGCCGCACCCGCTGGTGAACGAGGCGTATCCCCAGGTGGAGTTGTAACCGTACTCGGCCGCCTTGCCGAGCATGGCCTCGCGACTGGCGTAGTTCCGGAATCGGATGACCCGCCCCTCCGGGCTGACGACGAAGCCCCACACCCGGTCCGAGGCGGTCGTCGTGCTGGGGGCGTCGGCCGGCGTGGATCCGGCGGGATCCGCTGTGGACGCCGTGGAACTGCCGGCCGCCGACGACGTCCGGGAGGAGTCGTCGCCCCGGGTGGCCAGAACGATGGCCCCGGCGATGACCGCGATACCGATGAGAATCGCGATCAGCGCGAGGACGATCGTGGTGCGAGAGGTCTTGGCCGGCGCCGGGGGGTAAGGGCCGGCCGCGGGTCGATAGGCGGTCCCGGTCGGCGGATACCCGGTGCCGGACTGCGTGTACGGCGCCGGTGTGCTCACCGGTGCGACCAGGGTCTGTTTCCGGGTCTTCGGATCTCCGCCGGAGGCCAGAGCGGCCGCGAATGCCTGGCACGACGAATAGCGCTGTGCCGGATCCTTGGCGAGCGCCGTGGCGAAGACGGGATCGAGTCCGGCCAGCTCGGGCACGAAGCGGCTGATCGGTGGCGGTGTCTCGGAGAGTTGGGCGTGCAGCAGCGCCGCAGTGGGCAGACCGGCGAACGGCGGTCGTCCGGCCAGCAGCGCGTAGGCGGTGGCGGCCAGCGAATACTGGTCCGCGGCGGGTATGTCCCGGCGCCCGTCGACGCTCTCCGGCGCGGCGTAGCTGAGCGTGCCGACGAAGGAGCCCGCCGCCGTCATCGAAGTGGCGCCGGCCAGCCGGGCGATCCCGAAGTCGAGCACGGTGACCCGGTCGATAGCGCCGTGTGCGTCGCGCCGGACCAGGATGTTCGCGGGCTTGACGTCGCGGTGCACCACGCCGCGCCGATGGGCGTAGTCCAGGGCCGCCGCGGTCTGGGAGACGATCGCGACCACGTCGCCGTACGGGAGGGTTCCGGCGCCGTCGAGGTCGGATCCCTCCAGGTACTGCATGGTGAACCATGGCATGTCGTCGGTGATGCCGTGGTGGTAGACGGTCACGATGCCGGGGTGATCGAGCTTGGCGACGGTGCGGGCCTCGGCGGCGAACCGCGCGGCGAAATCACCGGAGGAGTTCACCGACAGCGCCTTGAGGGCCTCGCGGCGGTCGAGGTGGGGATTGTGCACCAGGAAGACGCTGCCCATCCCGCCGCGGCCGAGGAGCGACAGCACGTCGTAGCCGGCGAACTCGCCGCCGGGCTGCGGCATGGCCATGGGATGCACTCCTTTCCGGCGCCTCGGGTTCTCGGGCGTTCTGAGCCGTGAGCCGATCGTAGCCGGACGCCGGGCCGCGTCGTGCCGTGCACCGGTACGTCAACCGATGCGCGTCGGCGCGGCGGCCGGTGGAGCGGCCCGATAGGGTGGCGGCGTGGCGGACATCCGGGGAGCCCTGCTGATCGGGGGCGCGTCCAGCGATGCGGGCAAGAGCCTGTTGACTGCGGGTCTGTGCCGGTCGCTGCGCCGTCGAGGCGTGTCGGTGGCGCCGTTCAAGGCGCAGAACATGTCCAACAACTCTGCGGTGACGCTCGACGGCGGCGAGATCGGGCGGGCACAGGCGCTCCAGGCGGCCGCGTGCGGTCTGGAGCCCGACACCCGCTTCAATCCGGTGCTGCTCAAGCCGGGTGGCGATCGCCGGTCGCAGGTGGTGGTGCGCGGCCGAGCCGTCGGGGACGTCGGCGCCCGCGACTATCAGACCTGGCGGGCTCATCTCTCCGACCTGGTTCAGGATGAGTTGTCCGCGCTCCGAAGCGATTTCGACGTCGTGATCGCCGAGGGCGCCGGATCGATCGCGGAGATCAATCTGCGCGCGAACGACATCGCGAACCTCGGCTTGGCGCGCCGTGCGCACCTGCCGGTGCTCGTCGTCGCCGACATCGACAGGGGAGGGGCCCTGGCGAGCCTCTACGGCACGACGGCGGTGCTCGATCCCGGCGACCAGGCGCTGGTCGCCGGTTACGTGATCAACAAGTTCCGCGGAGATCCCGCCATCCTGGCACCCGGGCTGGACATGCTGCACGTGCGCACCGGACGGCCGACCCTCGGCGTGCTCCCGTGGTGCGACGACGTGTGGATCGACGCGGAGGACTCGCTCGCCAGCGCCGTCGGCCGCCGCGTAGGCCCGCCGTCGTCGTTCCAGTCCCGTGAGCCGGACCTGCCCCTTGAGCCGGACCTGCCCCTTGAGCCGGACCTGCCCCGTGAGCCGGACCTGCCCCGTGAGCCGGACCTGCCCCGTGAGCCGGACCCGCCCCTTGAGCTTGTCGAAAGGATGACCGTCGCAGCCCTGCGTCTGCCGCGCGTCTCCAATGCCACCGATGTGGAGGCGCTGGCGTGCGAGCCGAACGTCGACGTGACCTGGGTCGACGACGCCGCCTCCCTCGCCGCAGCCGACCTCGCCGTGCTTCCGGGGACGCGCGCCACCGTCGACGACCTGCGCTGGATCACCGCACGCGGTCTCGACCGCGCGCTGGTCGAGCGGGCGGCACGAGGCCGGCCGATCCTCGGGATCTGCGGCGGTTTCCAGATCCTCGCGCGATCGATCGACGACGACGTGGAGTCCGGTGCGGGCGCGGTCGACGGGCTCGGGCTGCTGGACGTCGACGTGGTCTTCCATCGCGACAAGACGCTCCGCCGGTTCAGCGGACACGGCGGGCTCGATCCGGTGCACGGTTACGAGATCCATCACGGGCGGGTGGTCCGCAGCGGTGAGGAACCGTGGCTGCACGACGACGAGTCCGGGCCCGAGGGAGCGCGCCGGGGCGCGGTCTTCGGGACGCACTGTCACGGTCTGCTCGAGAGTGACGGTTTCCGTCGTGCGTTCCTCGCCGAGGTCGCCCGCGCCGCGGGGCTGCGGCGCTTCCGGACGGACCCACGCCTGCAGGTCGCGGCGGTGCGGGAGGCGCAGCTCGACCTGCTCGCAGATCTGGTGGACGAACATCTCGACGTCGTCGCACTGGACCGGTTGCTCACAGACGGGCCGCCGGACCTGCCGAGCGTTCTAAGCTCGTTGTCGTGGAGTCCGAACACCTGAAGATCGATCACGACGGCCTGACTTTCGACGTCCATCGGAGCGGTCCGTCCCGCGGCCCCTGGGTGGTGCTGCTGCACGGGTTCCCGGTGAACTCGATGTGCTGGGACAAGGTCCTGCCGCGGGTGCACGACGCGGGTCTGCGGACGCTGACCGTCGACCAGCGCGGCTACAGCCCCGGGGCCCGGCCGCCGGAGGTCGACGACTACCGCCTCGACCGACTGACCGACGACGTGCTCGGTGTCCTCGGACACTTGAACATCGCCTACTCGATGCTGGTGGGGCACGACTGGGGAGGGGTCGTCGCCTGGCAGCTGGCGGCCAAGCACCCCGAACGATTCACCGGGTTGGTGGCGGTGAGCACCGGACATCCGTCGGCGATGGCGGCCGCGCTGGCATCCGGGGGTGATCAGCGGGAGCGGTCGGCGTACATCAAGAGCTTCGTCGCCGACGACGCCGAGGAGAAGCTGACGGGCCGAAACGGGATTCTGCTCCGTCGTGCGGGCGTGAGCGCCGAGGAACTGAAGCCGATCCTGGAGCCGGGCGCGATGACCGGCCCGTTGAACTGGTACCGGGCCAACTTCACGGGGAAGGTCGCCGAGACGCTCGCGTGCCCGCCGGTGGAGCTCCCGACCACCATGCTGTGGAGCGACGGCGACGCCGCCCTCGGCCGCGAGCAGGCCGAGGGGAGCGGGCGGTTCGTCTACGGCGACTACCGCTTCTCCGAGTTGCACGGCGTGGACCACTGGGTCCCGGAGAACGCGCCGGAGGCGGTGGCGAGCGAGATCGCCTTGCGCTCGGCGCAGTACTGAGGTGCGGTGCGGATTCGTGCACACCTTCTTCGGCGCCGCCGGCCACTTCTGGGTGGATCCGAACAGCGTGCCGCAGGAGACGTGGCCGGTGCCGAGGATTGTGCGATAGGCCGGAATCGGGGCCGGGTAGCGTCGTCGTCATGTCTGACCCGCACCGCATCGAGGCCGTCGTGTTCGACGTCGGCGAGACCCTGATCGACGAGTCCCGGATCTGGCTGCGCTGGGCCGATCGACTCGGGGTCACACCGCTGACCTTCCTCGGCGCCATCGGCGCGTGCGCGGCCACCGATCGGGAGGTGTCGGCGGCGTTCGAGCTGGTTCGTCCCGGCTTCGACGTCGAGGTCGCCGACGCGGCATGGGCCGTCGAGGATCCGGACGGCCTGCGCAGCGGGTTCGACGACGACGATCTCTACCCGGATGTGCGGCCCGCGCTGGCCGCACTCTCCGGGCGTGGACTGCGCCTGGTGATCGCCGGGAATCAGCCGCCGCGAGCGCTGGCGGCGCTTCACGCCATGGATCTGCCCGTCGACGAGATCGCCAACTCCGCCGAGCTCGGCGTGGAGAAGCCGTCGCCGGCGTTCTTCGCCGCCGTCACCGGGCTCGCCGGGGTGCCCGCCGAGGCGATCGCCTACGTCGGGGACCGGACCGACAACGACGTGCTGCCCGCGGCCGATGCCGGTATGCGGCCGATCCTGATCCGGCGCGGACCGTGGGGACATCTGCATGCCACGCGCCCGGAAGCCGCGCGCGCGACGATCGTCGACTCGCTGCTCGAACTGCCCGGCATCCTCTGACCGGCGGAGCCGGCCGGCCTCGCGGCGGACCGGGAAAGTGCGTCGGCCTGTTCGGCGGCGCCGTTCGGATCAGCCCAGCACGGTGAAGTCCGCACGCAGGGGGCCGCGGCCGGTCATCGCGCGCAGGACCGCGATCGCGTCGCCTGGGCCGGCCAGCGCGGTCGCGAGCCTGACGGCGGGCGGCACCGCGTGCTCGAGGGCGGAGCCTGGTTCGATGCCGGTGGCGCCTGCCAGATCGAGAGAGTGCACGGTCAACTCGAATGCCCGCGTCGGGAGGTAGTCGATCAGCCGCATCACGCCGACCGGGGTGACCAGGATCGCCTCGTCCGGGGTCGCTCGGACCACGGGCCGGACGCGGTCCGCGATCGCGTGCGCGGCGGCGATCGGGTCGTCGCCGAGCGCCTGACCGGCCGCCACTCCGCGCGCGGCGACGTCCGCCGGGTCGCCGACCGAGGCGAAGGCCGCGTGGAAATAGGCGACCGGACCGTGGAGCTGCTCACCGGGATCGAAGGCTCGCGACGCCGCCAGGTAGTCCTCGATGGTCGTGAACGCCCGGCAGCTGTGCCCGAGGAGGGAGCGCACTGACCACTCGCCGAGCCCTGGGTCGTCGAGCTTCGCCGGATCGATCAGATCGATCAGCTCGGCGAAGCCGCCGGCGGCGTACTCGAACCACAGGCGGAGTTCGGCAGACGACGGCGGCACGATCAGTCCAGGTCCAGGCCCAGCAGGGCGTTCTCCAGCACCTCGGGGAGCGCGGGATGGATCCAGTACTGACCGCGGGCCATCTCGCGGACGCCGAGGCCGAAGCTCATCGCCTGGATCGCCGGTTGAATGATCGACGACGCTTGCGGGCCCATCAGATGTGCTCCCAACAGTCTGCCGGTGGCCCGGTCGGCGATCAGCTTGCAGAAGCCGGTGGTGTCCTCCATCGCCCAGCCGTAGGCGACGTCGCCGTAGGCCTGCACCTTCACCGCGATGTCGTAGCCGGCGTCGCGTGCCTGCGCCTCGGTGAGCCCGACCGCCGCGATCTGCGGGCGGGTGAACACCGCCGCCGGCACGTCGCGGTGCATGAACGAGGCGAGATCCGGTGCGTCCCAGCCCTTCAGGAGGTTCTCCTGCACCGTGCGCTGCTCCTGGTTGGCCACGTGCTTGAGCTGATACGGCGAGGACACGTCGCCGAGCGCCCATACGCCACGGGCCGGGGTTCGGCCGTGTTCGTCGGTCCGAACGCGGCCGTCGTCGGTCAGCGGCAGACCGATCGTGTCCAGACCCAGACGGTCGCCGTTGGGGGTGCGACCGATCGCGACGAGGACGACGTCGACGTCGAGGTCGCCGTCGTCCAGGGTCAGGCGGATCCGGCCGCGGGGCAGTTCGGCGGCGGCCGAGCAAGTCTGGTTCAGCCGCACGTCCCACTGCTCACGGGCGACGGCGGTGAAGCGTTCGCTGAGTTCGGTGTCCATCTTGCGCAACAGGGCGGGCCCGCGGGCGATCACCGTGACCTGAGTGCCGAGCGCGGCGAAGACGTGCGCGAACTCCGCGGCGATGTAGCCGCTGCCGATGATCGCCATCCGTTCCGGCAGCTCGGGGAGCCGCATGACGTCGTCGTTGGTGTAGTAGCGGATCCCGGAGGAGGCGATCGGCTCGGGGATCTCCGGGCGGGCGCCGGCCGCGATCACCACCTCGGTGGCAAGCACCACGTCGCCGTCGGCGGTGACCAGGCGATACCGTCCGGAGTCGGTGTCGCGGCCGTCGAACACCACGTGCGAGCGGTAGACGGTGATGTTGTCGCAGTCCTCGACCCGGTAGCGTTCGCCGCCGGCCGAGATGGGATCGATCCGCCCGAACACGCGCCGGACCAGCTCTGGCCAGCGGGTGCCGTCGAAGGTGGCCTCGACGTCGTACTTCCCGGCGTGTCGCACCTGCGCGGCCACGTCGGCGGCGTAGACGAACATCTTGGTCGGGATGCAGCCGACGTTCAGGCACGTGCCGCCGTACACGCCCTCCTCGAAGATCGCGATGGAGGTGTGCGCGAAGCGCTCGTCGGGGATCGAGTTGCCACTGCCCGAACCGATGACGGCCAGATCGACCCGCTGTGCGTCGCTCACGCCGTCTCCGCCCCGGCGTCGGCCCGATCTCCGAGCTCACAGCTCAGCCATTCGCCGACCACCTCGTAGGCGCGCTGGCGCGAGGAATCCTTGGACAGGAAGACGTCGTGCCGTGCGTCCGGGATGGCCACGGACAGCACCCGCGGGCCCAGGGACGACGACCACTGGGCGATCTGCCGCACGTCCAGGACACAGTCCGCGGTGTCGACGGCGATGTCGTAGTCGTCGGCGAAGCGCGTCTTGTCCGAGCGCAGCACCAACACCCGGACGCCGACGTCGAGCCCCCGGTGCAGCCGCAGCTGCCCCTGCCGCACCGCGTTGAGCCAGCCGAAGGTCACCGGGAAGCCGCTGAGCGGTTTGCGCTCGAGGTCATAGGTCCATTCGCCGTGGGCGTCGCTGTGCAGGCTCTCGCCATAAGCCGACGACAACTCGCGCGGCACCTGGGTCTTGGGCTTGAAACGGGCGGCGGCGGCGAGCACCTGGGCGACGGCTCCGGTGCGCAGCACCGCCTCGCCCTGCAGGTCGAGCCACGGGCTGTTCAGCAGCAGTCCGGCCACGCGCGCGTGGCGGTCGGGGTCGTTCTTGCGGAGGCGGTCGAGCCAGAGGGCGGTCACCAGGCCCCCGGTGGAGTGACCGGCGACCAGGATCCGCGGGGCTCCGCCCGCGCCGGCGATCTCCTCGGCGACGATGTCCAGCGCCGCGTTGAGCTCCTCGTCGTACACGGCGAGGTCCGTGGTGAAGTGCGGGGTGTGGTGGACCGACAGGGATCGACCGCACTTTCGCAGGTCGAGTGCGTAGAACTCGTAGCCGCGCTCGTGGAAGAAGTCGGCGAGCTCTTCCTGGAAGAAGTAGTCGGTGAACCCGTGCACGTACAGCACCGCGCCGCGGCCGGCTTCCGCCTCGCCGGGTTTGCGCACCAGGGTGGCGCTGATCGGATCCTCGCCGTCGGGGTCCGCCCCGAGCGGCACAGTCAGGAGTTCGTAGTGGTCCAGGAACTGATCGGGTCGCCAGTTGTGCCCGGACCGAATCGGCGACGAAGGCGTTCCGGGCTGCGGAGAAGAATCGAGTGGGCTCACGATGCTCGAGTCTAGAGGTGGCCCCGGTGCTGTCGCGCATCCCACAATTGCCGGTGTCGATTCCCGGGCCGCGCGAGCCATGGTGGACAATGACCTTCACAGTCGGACTCCATCGCGCGATACGGGCGGTGAGGAAGTGGGTAGGCGTGTCCCAGAACGTGATCAAGACAGACGTGGCGCTGGTCGGCGCGGGCATCATGAGCGCGACGCTCGGTGCGCTGCTCCGGCAGCTGGAGCCGACCTGGTCGATCAGCCTGTTCGAGCGGCTGCATGCGGCCGCCGCGGAGAGCAGCGATCCCTGGAACAACGCCGGCACCGGTCACTCGGCGCTCTGCGAGCTGAATTACACCCCGGCCGGCGCGGACGGCGAGATCGACATCACCAAGGCGCTGAACATCAATGAGCAGTTCCAGCAGTCGCGGCAGTTCTGGGCATACGGCGTGGACAACGGAGTGCTCGGCGCCCCCGACGAGTTCATCAACCCGATCCCGCACGTCGCCTTCTGCCACGGTGAGAGCGGTGTCGAGTTCTTGCGGAAGCGGCACGCTGCGCTGAGTAGTCAGACCCTGTTCGAGGACATGGAGTTCATCACCGACGACGGTGAGTTCGCGGCCCGCCTGCCGCTGATGGCCGCCGGCCGCGACTACTCCGACCCGGTCGCGCTCAACTGGTACACCGAAGGCACCGACGTCGACTTCGGCGCGCTCACCCAGCAGCTCCTCAACTACGTGGGCCGCGACGCGCACCTGTACTACGGCCACGAGGTGCGCAACCTCTCGCAGCAGTCCGACGGGTCGTGGGTCCTCAAGATCAAGAACACCGGCACCGGCGACATCCTGCGCGTCGAGGCCAAGTTCGTCTTCATCGGCGCCGGCGGCGGTGCGCTGCATCTGCTGCAGAAGTCGGGCATCCCCGAGGCCAAGGGCTTCGGCGGGTTCCCGGTCAGCGGCCAGTTCTTCCGCTGCACCAATCCCGAACTGATCGCCGAGCACTCGGCCAAGGTGTACGGCCAGGCTGCGGTGGGCGCTCCGCCGATGTCGGTGCCGCACCTGGACACCCGCGTGATCAATCACGACAAGGGTTTGCTCTTCGGTCCGTATGCCGGTTGGTCGCCCAAGTTCCTCAAGACCGGCGGCGTGATGGATCTGCCGAAGTCGGTGAAGCCGGGCAACCTGCTGCCGATGATGTCGATCGCGCCCAAGGAGTTCGGCCTGCTCAAGTACCTGATCGGTGAGCTCGCCGCCACCTCCGCCGACCGGGTGAAGACCCTGCAGGAGTTCGTGCCGCGGGCCACCGGAGGCGACTGGGAGATGATCACCGCGGGCCAGCGCGTCCAGGTGATCCGGGCCACCGGAAACAGCGGCAACCTGGAGTTCGGCACGGCCGTGGTCGCGGCCGGCGACGGCACCATCGCCGGTCTGCTCGGCGCTTCGCCGGGAGCGTCGACCGCCGTGCCGGCCATGCTGAACGTCCTGCAGCAGTGCTTCGGCAGCCGGTTCGACGGGTGGACTCCCAAGCTGACCGAGATGATTCCGTCGTACGGCAAGAAGCTGAACGACGAACCTGCGCTGTTCCGCCGGCTGTGGGACTGGACCAACCGCAGCCTCGAGCTGACCGGTGCGGGGACGGCCAAGGCCGGCGCCGCTCCGGCCGCCGAGCCCGAGGCCGTCGAGCCGGCCTGATCGCCGTGTCCCATCCTGCCCGCTATCCGTTCAGCGCCGTCGTCGGTCAGGACCGGCTCAAGCTCGCCCTGATCCTCACGGCCGTCGCGCCGGGGATCGGCGGGGTGCTGATCCGGGGCGAGAAGGGCACCGCCAAGTCGACGATCGTGCGTGGTCTCGGGCCGCTGCTCGACGCCGGCGCCGGGAGCGAAGCGAGCGGGCCGAATCTGCGCGGCGCCGGGAGCGAAGCGAGCGGGCCGAATCTGCGCGGCGCCGGGAGCGAAGCGAGCGGGCCGAATCCACCCAGCGCGTCCGTCGTCGAGCTCCCGATCGGCGCCACCGAGGACCGGGTGATCGGTTCGCTGGACCTGACCCGTGTGCTGCGCGACGGTCAGGCCCACTTCACCCCGGGGCTCCTGGCGCAGGCCGACGGGGGCGTGCTGTACATCGACGAGGTCAACCTGCTCTCGGACCATCTGGTGGACGTGCTGCTCGACGCCGCCGCCAGCGGCCGGGTGACGGTCGAGCGCGACGGCGTCTCGCACACGCAGTCCGCGGCCTTCGTCCTGGTGGGCACCATGAATCCGGAGGAGGGTGAGCTGCGGCCGCAGCTGCTCGACCGCTTCGGACTGGTGGTCGACGTCGCCGGACCGCGCGACGTGGACGAGCGCGTCGCGATCGTGACCTCGCGGATGGCCTTCGACGCCGACCCGGAGAACTTCGCGACGTCGTTCGCGGAGGAGGAGACCGACCTGGCCCACCGAATCGCCGCGGCCCGTGCGGCCATCGACGACGTCGCCGTGCCGATCACCGAGCTGCGCCGGATCTCCGCGGTCTGCGCCGCGCTGGAGGTGGACGGTCTGCGCGGCGACATCGTCGTCGCCCGGACCGCCGCGGCGCACGCGGCGTGGCGAGGCGGGACCGAGGTCACCGAGGCCGACGTGAAGGTGGCAGTCGAACTGGCCCTGCCGCATCGACGCCGCCGCAATCCGTTCGATTCGCCGGGCATGGATCGCGACGAACTCGATGAGGCGCTCGAGCGCGGCGAGCAGGCCGCCCAGGAGCCGCCCCCTTTTGATCCGTCGCCGGACTCCGAGTCCGGCGACGACTCCGCTCCCGATCAGGTCGAGGCGCCGGAGACCGATCCGGATGCCGAATCCGAGGCGGCTCCAGGTGAGCAAGACCGGCCGTCCGGGCCGGCGTTCGGTGCTCCACCCACGGGTTCCGGTCCGCGGCTGCGCACGTTCCGGGCCGCCGGACTCGGCGACGGTGACGACGGGCGACGCTCCAAGGCCCGCAGTCGTCGTGGAAGCACCTCCCGCGCAGTCGATTTCGAGCGAGAAACACCGGTTCATCTGTTCGCGACGGTGCTCGCCGCAGCCGGGCGTTCGACGGGTTCGGGGCTGCCCTCGATTAGTGCCGACGACCTCAAGGGCGCGGAGCGGATCGGCTCCGAGTCTAATCTGGTGGTGTTCGTCGTCGATCTGTCTGGGTCGATGACGGCGCGGGCCCGACTCACGACGGTCCGCATGGCCTGCGTCGACCTGCTTCGCGACTCGTACACCAGGCGGGACCGGGTGGCCGTCGTCGTCGCCGCAGGCGCGGACGCGTACGTCGCCGTGCCGCCTACCCGGTCGGTCGACGTCGCCGTCGCCCGGCTGGCGCAGGTGCGGACCGGCGGCCGCACTCCGCTGGCCGAGGGGCTCGCGCAGGCGCTTGACGTGATCGACCGTGCTGCGCGCACCGATCCGGCCCGCCGGCCGTTGCTCGTGGTGCTGACCGACGGGCGTGCGACGGCAGGTCCGGGCGCCGCCGAGCGAGCCTCGGCGGCCGCGGACTCGGTGGCGCGCCAGGGCATCTCGTCACTCGTCGTGGACTGCGAGCAGGGCATGATCCGTCTCGGTCTGGCGAGGGAACTCGCTGAACGGATGGGCGCTCAGTACGCGTCGATGGACGAGCTGACCGTCGATGGTCTCGCCGGCCGCGTCGGCGGCGTCGCCTGATCCCTTCGTTGGTCGAGCGCAGTCGAGACCTGTGGTCGGTCGTGCGCAGTCCCTTCGTTGGTCGAGCGGAGTCCTGCTCGTTGGTCGAGCGGAGTCGAGACCCTAGGCTGGTCTCCATGCCCAAAGGAGTGCCCGAGTCGATCCCGAACGACGGACTGACCACCCGTCAGCGCCGCAATCAGCCCGTGCTGGCGGTGAACACCGGGCCCGGCAAGGGCAAGTCCACCGCGGCCTTCGGCATGGCGCTGCGCGCCTGGAACGCGGGGCTCTCGGTGGCGGTGTTCCAGTTCGTCAAGAGCGCGAAGTGGAAGGTGGGCGAGGAGAACGCCCTGCTCGCCCTCGGCCGCGTCCACGAGGAGACCGGACAGGGCGCGCCGGTGCAATGGCACAAGATGGGGCAGGGGTGGTCGTGGATCAGACGCAGCGACGACGCCGAGCAAGATCACGCCGAGGCCGCCCGCGCAGGCTGGACCGAGATCGCGCGGCGGATCGCCGCCGCCGAGCACGACTTCTACGTCCTCGACGAGTTCACCTATCCGCTGCACTGGGGGTGGATCGACGTCGACGAGGTGGTCGCCGCGCTGCGGGAGCGGCCGGGCGGCCAGCACGTGGTGATCACCGGCCGCTACGCCCCGGAGGTCCTGGTTGAGGCGGCCGACCTGGTGACCGAGATGACCAAGATCAAGCACCCGATGGATGCAGGCCGCAAGGGCCAGAAGGGCATCGAGTGGTGACCTCGCCGTCGCTCGATGGCTCGGCTCAGGCGATTCCCGCGGTCGTGATCGCCGCACCGGCTTCCGGCAGCGGCAAGACGACCATCACGACAGGGCTCATCGGCGCGCTGACCGCCGCCGGGCACACCGTCGCGCCGTTCAAGGTGGGGCCGGACTACATCGATCCGGGGTATCACGCGCTCGCTGCGGGCCGGCCGGGCCGGAATCTGGATCCGAACCTGGTCGGCGAAGAGCGGATCGCGCCGCTGTTCGCGGCGGGCTCGCGCGGCGCCGACATCGCCGTCGTCGAGGGTGTGATGGGCCTGTTCGACGGCCGGATCGCCGAGGGTGCCGATCCGGCCGACGAGCTCGGGCTCGGGTCGACGGCGCACGTCGCCGCCTTGCTGGGTGCACCGGTCGTGCTGGTGGTCGACGCCGCCGGGCACTCGCAGTCACTGGCCGCTCTGCTCCAGGGTTTCACCGGGTACTCGTCGCAGGTGCGCATCGCCGGGGTGATCCTGAACCGGATCGGCTCGCCTCGCCACGAGGAGGTGCTGCGCCAGGCCTGTGCGCGGGCCGGGCTCGACGTCCTCGGCGCGCTCTACCGGGACTCCGCTCTCGCGGTGCCCTCGCGCCACCTCGGACTGATCCCGGCGGCCGAACGGGAGCCGGATGCGGTCGAGGCGGTCGCCGCCATGTCCGCCACCGTGGGTGCGGCGCTGGATCTACCGGCGATCATCGCGACCGCCCGTCAGGCGCGGCCGCAGAGCGCTCGACCGTGGAACGCCGACGACGAGATCGGGGAGCGGCACACCGACGCGCGACCGCTCGTGGCCGTCGCCCGCGGCCCGGCCTTCACCTTCTCGTACACCGAACACGTCGAGCTGCTGCGAGCCGCAGGTGCCGAGATCGCCGGGTTCGATCCGCTGACCGATTCGTTGCCGGCGGGCACGACGGCGCTGGTGATCGGCGGTGGATTCCCCGAAGAGCACGCGGACGTTCTGAGCGCCAACGTGGTGCTGCGGGACGCCCTGCGCGCGCACGCCGCGGCGGGACGACCGGTACACGCCGAGTGCGCGGGGCTGCTTTACCTGCAGCAGGCCCTCGGCGAGCACGCGATGGCGGGAGCGCTGCCGGGCCGGGGGCGGTTCACGCCGCGACTGACTCTGGGGTACCGCGACGCGGTCGCGCTCACCGACTCGGTGCTCTTCGTCGCGGGCGAGCGGGTGACGGGCCACGAGTTCCACCGCAGCGTCGTCGACTGGGACGCCGCGCCCGGCTCGGCGTGGGCGTGGCGCGGCGTCGAAGCGCGGCCCGTGCGCGACGGCGCGGTGACCGCCGGCGTGCACGCCTCGTACCTGCATGTCCACCCGGCGGGATATCCTGCGGCCATCGCCCGATTCGTCCGGGCCGCAGCGGGTGAGGGGACATGAGCACAGAAGACGAACCGGGCGCCGAGCGCGGCGACTACGCCGACCTGACCGCGCAGCGCTCGACAGCTCCGCGGCGGGTGACTTCGGGATCGGAGGCGTTGCGCACGGCACTGGATGCGCTGACCGACGAACATTCGGATCCGACCGTCCTGCGGGAGCTCCTGGAGGCGGTCTTGCTGGTGGGGCAGGGGCTGGACCTGGCCGACGCGCTGCAGCGGATCGTCGATGTCGCCGCCTCGGTACTCGATGCACAGTACTGCGCGCTCGGCGTGCGAGGCCCGGAGTTGCGTCTGCAGGCGTTCGTCTACGCGGGGATCTCTCCGGAGGTGCGGTCCAGGATGGGCGGACTGCCTGTCGGGCACGGGGTGCTCGGGGAGCTACTCCATCATCCCGAGGTTCTGCGGATCCCGCACCTGTCGCAACACAGTGCCTCAGTCGGGTTCCCGCCGCATCACCCGCCGATGGACACGTTCCTCGGGGCGCCGATCATCGTCCGCGGCGAGCTGTTCGGGAGCATCTATCTGACAGAGAAGAAGTCCAAACCGGAGTTCACCGCCGAGGATGAGCAGATCGTGTCGGTGATCGCGGTCGCGGCCGGTATCGCGGTCGACAACGCGCGACTGTACGAGCGGCAGCGCACCCGGCACCGGTGGATGGAGATCCTCGCGCATCGCGGCTCCGAGCCGATGGCGGGGCTGGCGCTGGAAGACACTCTCAACGGGCTGTGCGCCGATGTGGCGGCCCTGACCGGTGCCGTCGACGTCTTCATCGTGTCGTTCGAGGGCGGCCGCCCGCGGTTGCACGGACACACCGGGCGGCCGGTCGATCCGGCCGCGATCACCTGGCCGGGCCTGGCGTTCAGCGTGAGCGAGGCCGACGGAGCCGATGCCGAGTGGCTGCGGCGCGGCGCACGATGGAAGACAGCCCAGCCGCTGCAGCAGTCACCCGGGGACTACGGCGCGATCGTGCTGACGCACACCGACCGGCCGAACTGGGAGGCCGAGGAGATCGCCGGGCTGGCCGGTGTGGCACGGGTCGCGTCGCTGGCCGTCGCCTACGCCGAACAGCAGCAGCTGACCCGGGATCTGGAGATGCTCGAGGACCGCCATCGCATCGCCCGCGACCTGCACGACCACGTGATTCAGCGCTTGTTCGCGATCGGCATGTCGTTGCAGACCATGCAGGCAGCCCCGGACCAGTTCGAGACCCGCATCGCGCAGGTGATCGACGACCTCGACGCCACCATCGGGCAGATCCGCACCTCGATCTTCGATCTGCAGTCCGCGTCGATCAACGGTGAACCGGTCACGCTGCGGCGCAAGGCGCTCGACGTCGTCGCCGAACTCGCGAGGCACGCGCCGATCGTGCCGAGCGTCGCCTTCGTCGGGCCGGTCGACACCCTGGTGCCGGACCAACTCGGACCGCACATCGAGGCCGTGCTGCGGGAGGGGCTCTCGAACGCCCTGCGGCACTCCGGGGGCGACCGCATCGGCGTGCGGATCGTGGCCGACGACGTGCTGACCGTCGAGATCTCCGACAACGGCAAGGGAATCGCGACCGACATCGGCTACCGCGGACTGGACAACCTCACTCGGCGAGCCGACCAATGCGACGGCAACTTCACCGTCGACACCCGCCCCGGCAAGGGCACCACCCTCCTTTGGGAGGTGCCGCTGGGGCCGTCCTAGTGCCCGGGTGGACGTGCTCTGCGCGGTTCGGCGGGCCTCGGCTCGGTACCCGCGTACCGATCCCTCCCGAGTGTCGATCCGGCTCCCGAGTGCCGATCCGGTCCGCGAGTGTCGCTCCTGATCGCGCGGACTTCCGGAGGGCCGCGGGAAGCCGTTTCACACTCGGGAGGCGACTCGATACTCGGGAAGGGGCACCGCTCGCGCGCGGACGACTCAGAAGCGGAAGCGGGTGCAGTCGGTGGGGAACGACGTCCACGCGAGCACCCGGTCGGGCACGATCACCCGCAGACCGCCGCCGTCCTCACCGGACCACGAGTCGGCCTCCGGCTCGTAACCGTCGCCGTGGTACTTCGCGAACGACTGCGCCAGCCGGGCGCCGAGCCCCTCGGCCTCGGCGCGAGCGGCCATCGACGTCCCCTCGACGATCACCACGTCGGTGCCGCTCTCCAGCGTGAGCGTCACGTGGGGATTGGCCTCCACGTTGCGGGTGTGCCGGGTGGTGGGTGCGCCGTCGTAATAGAAGCGGCCGTCGAGCCACACGCCCCACCGGGGCACGCAGTGCGGGCGCCCGTCGGGTCGGACCGATGAGAGCCAGTAGTGCTTGGCGGACACGAGTTTCGGCTCGACATCGGACCACGGGAGCAAGCCGTCGGTGGTCTCCGGGAGACCGTAGCCGTCCGGGAACTCGGGGCGGTCGGGGCGGGGGCCGTCCTGCGTCGGACCCGTAGCGGTCATGCGTCAGCGCTCCCGCTCGCGCAGCTTGGTCGCCATCACCGCGACCTGCGTGCGGCGCTGCATGTCGAGCTTGGCCAGGATGTGCGAGACGTAGTTCTTGATGGTCTTCTCGGCCAGGAACATCCGCTCGGCGATCTGCCGGTTGGTCAGGCCCTCGCCGATCAGGTGGAACACCTCGCGCTCCTGCCCGGTGAGCTCGGCGAGCGGATCCTTCTTCTCGGTCTTGCCGTCGCGAAGTTTGGCGAGCAGCGCGGCGGTGCTCCGGTCGTCGAGCAGGGAGCCGCCCTGACCGATGGTGCGCACCGCGGCGATCAGGTTCTGGCCGAGGATCTGCTTCAGGACGAACCCGGACGCACCGGCCAGCACCGCGGCGAGCAGCGCGTCGTCGTCGGCGTAGCTCGTCAGCATCAGGCAACGGACCTTCGAGTTGCGCGAGCGGACCTCGCGGCACAACTCGACGCCGTTGCCGTCGGGGAGGCGCACGTCGAGCACGGCGACGTCGGGCCGGGTGGCGCCGATACCGGTGATCGCTTCCTTGACCGTGGCGGCCTCCCCGACGATCTGCAGGTCGGGGGCGGTGCCGAGCAGGTCACGCAGGCC
The DNA here is from genome assembly GCF_002993285.1 of Gordonia iterans. Lineage (NCBI taxonomy): Bacteria > Bacillati > Actinomycetota > Actinomycetes > Mycobacteriales > Gordoniaceae > Gordonia > Gordonia iterans. Next base: position 2,013,241 of record NZ_CP027433.1, read on the forward strand.
CCGGCGGACCAGCTCGTGATCGTCGACCAGGAACACTCGGATGGGTCGTCCGGGGGCCGCGGACTGTGGAACTGCCATGCAAGAACGGTACCGCAGGGCCCCGACCGATTGCCGACGGTAGACCCGGCCGGTTCAGGACCTTGGGCTCAGGAACCTCTTGTGTCACGCGACGACGATGGGAGACATGACAACACTCGTCGGAAAGAGAATGAGCGGCTCGGACCTGCTGCGGGAGTTGCTGCCCGTGTGCGAGAGCGAAGTCGAGCGCCACATGAAGATGACCCGGGACTGGCATCCGCACGACTACGTGCCGTGGGACGACGGACGCAACTTCGCGATGCTGGGCGGAACCGACTGGGATTCGGAGCAGTCGAAGCTGTCGGAGACAGCCAAGGCGGCGATGATCACCAACTTGCTGACCGAGGACAACCTGCCGTCGTACCACCGGGTGATCGCCGAGAACTTCAGCCTCGACGACGCCTGGGGTTTCTGGGTGGGCCGGTGGACCGCGGAGGAGAACCGCCATTCGGTCGTGATGCGCGATTACCTGGTCGTGACGAGGGGCGTCGACCCGGTGGAGCTCGAAGAGATCCGGATGGCGCATATGACCTCGGGCTTCAACCCGCTGCCCGAGGACGACGGCCAGCGCGACCACAGTTACGACATGCTCTTCGCCGTCACGTACGTCTCGTTCCAGGAGCTCGCCACCCGGGTGAGTCACCGCAACACCGGCAAGGCTTGCGGGGATCCGATCGCCGACCGGATGCTGCAGCGCGTGGCCGCCGACGAGAACCTGCACATGCTCTTCTACCGGAACATCGTGTCCGGTGCGCTGGACCTGGTGCCCGACGAGGCGATGGCGGCGATCTACGCGATCGTCTCCAACTTTCAGATGCCCGGGGCCACCATGCCGAACTTCCGGCGCAACGCGGTGCTGATCGCCAAGGGCGGCATCTACGACCTCCCGCAGCACATGGAAGACGTCGTGATGCCGGTGCTCCGCAAATGGCGGATCTTCGAGCGTGACGACTTCGGTCCGCTCGGCGAGATGTACCGGGAGAAGCTGGCCGACTTCCTGGAGCAGATGAACGTCAAGGTCGCGAAGTTCGAGGCCGCCCGCGAGCGGGCTCTGGCCCGGGCACGGGCCAAGGGCGCCTGAGCACCGCTGCCCGGACGCCCGCACGGAGGCGGCCGGCCCGTGGCAGGCGCGACGGGCGTACGGCAGCCGCGACCGCCGACTGCAGAAGCGACACCCCCAGCTGTCGCTTCTCCGGCCGGTGGTCGCAGCTGTGCCGCAGTTGTCGCGGCTGTCGCGACCTGGCGACTCCGGTAATCGGGCGGTAACAATCGGCGCAGTAGGCTCATTGCCCATGGGTGATGGACATTATCTGGCCGGGCTGGACCTGACCGGACGCAAGGTCGTGGTGGTCGGCGGGGGCAGCGTCGTGCAGCGGCGGCTGCCCACTCTGATCGCGGCGGGCGCCGACGTGCACGTGATCGCGCTGGACCCCAGGCCGACCGTCGAGGCCGAGCCCGCGGTGACCGTTCACACCCGCGCCTACGCCGAAGGCGACCTCGACGGCGCCTGGTACGCACTCGCCTGCACCGACGATCCGCAGGTCAATGCGGCGGTGGTCGCCGAGGCCACCGCGCGGCGCATCTTCTGTGTCCGGGCCGACGACGCGCGGGAAGGCACCGCGGTGACGCCGGCGTCCGGACGTCACGGCGTGATCGGCGACGGCGGGGTCCAGTTCGGTGTCCTGGCCGGTGGCGATCACCGGCTCTCGGCGTCCGTCCGGGCGGCGATCAGCTCGGCGCTGGCCGACGGTACGACACTCAGCCTCGATCACGAGCCGCATGCTCCGGGTGTCGCGCTCGTCGGCGGGGGACCGGGCGATCCCGAACTCATCACCGTTCGGGGACGCCGTCTGCTCGCGCAGGCCGACGTGGTGGTGGCGGACCGGCTCGCGCCCGGGGCGCTGCTAGACGAGCTCGGCCCGCAGGTCGAAGTGATCGACGCGGCGAAGGTGCCCTACGGCCGTGCCATGCGGCAGGAGAAGATCAACGAAATCCTGGTGGACCGGGCGAAGGCGGGCAAGTTCGTCGTGCGGTTCAAGGGCGGCGACCCGTATGTGTACGGCCGCGGCTACGAGGAACTGCAGGCCTGCGTCGCGGCCGGCGTCCCGGTCACCGTGGTGCCGGGCATCACCTCGCCCATCTCCGCGCCCGCGCTCGCCGGCATCCCGGTGACGCACCGCGGCATCACCCACGAGATCGTGATCGTGTCCGGGCACGTCGCGCCCGGACACCCCGAGTCGCTCACCGAATGGGATGCGCTGGCCAAGCTGCGCGGCACGCTGGTGCTCATGATGGCTGTGCAGCGGCTCGACGCGTTCGCGAACGCCCTGCTCGACGGCGGAAAGCCCGGCGACACCGCGGTAGCGCTGATCGAGAACGCCTCGCGTCCCGATCAGCGGCTGATCCGCACCGACCTGGCGCACGCCGCGAAGACCGCGCAGGAGCACAGCCTGAAGCCGCCCGCGATCGTGGTGATCGGTCCGGTGGCGGCCTTCACCGATGCCGAGCGGGCGATCGGGCTGTGAAACGCAGCGGCTGGATCGTCGGGACGCTCTGCGGGCTGATCCTGCTGGTGGCAGCGGTCGGATCGTGGTGGTTCTCACCGACGGTGACCGCGGTGCTGGTGGGCGTCGCGGTGCTGGTGATGTCGGTGTGGCAGGGCTATCGGCGCGCGAGGGGTATCGCGCCGGCGTCGTCGAACAACTGGATCACGATCGGCGTCCCGGTGCTCTTCGGCGGTCTCGCCGTGACCGCGCTGAACGGCTGGATCATGCAGGTCTCACGCGGCGCGGACGGCGGCGGCGAGTCCGGGATGACCCAGATGACGGTCGGCTTCGTGACCGGCGTGATTTTCATGGCCGCCGCCTACGGCTACGGCCGGGTGCGCGCGCAGAAGGTCCAGGTGGCCGAGCAGCAGTACGGTCGCCCCGTCGCCGAGCTCCCGGACGAGAACGACGAGGTGGACCCGAACGAGTGGCTGCGCAACTTCGACCGCCGCGACTTCTGAACGGCGCAACCCTGACTACGCTGCCGCGCTGAAGGCCGAAACAAGGGTGCTCGGCACCCCGACCTCGTTCTGGCGCCTACGGTCGAGGGTGCCACAACGAGACGACGGTGCCGGGCACCCTCGTCTCGTCGGCGTCCACGACCCCGGCCCGTCAACGATCCGCAGATCACATCACGGAGGAGTCACTCGGTCACCACGGTGATCTCGACGGGTGAGGTGATCTCCACGCGGTGACCGGCATCGGAGAGCACCGCCGCCAGCTTCTCGATGTCACGAACCTTGGCGCGCGTCGTCACCAGGTCCCGGGCGATCAGCCCCTTGTAGTGCTTGTTGAAGTGGCTCACCACCTTTCGTGAACCGTCGGGCCCCTGCGTGACGACAGTTGCGGTGACCGCGCCGTGAGGACGGGGCCCGCTCGCTGCGCTCCCGGCGCCGTGACGATTCGGCCCGCTCGCTGCGCTCCCGGCGCCGTGACGATTCGGCCCGCTCGCTGCGCTCCCGGCGCCGGTGACGGGCCCGAGCGAGAGATACGCGCCCGAACGCAGATCGAGCACGAAGTCGTCGAGCGCGTCGAGGGCGGGCGAGAGCACCGGCTTCCACGTCGAGGCGAGCGTGCCGAAGCCCGGCAGCCTGGATCCGCCCGACAGGCGATAGGCCGGGATGTGATCCGTGGCGCGGACCACGCCGAACAGTGCCGATCCGATCAGCACGCGATCGGCGGCCTTGGTCTTCGAGGCGCGGGTCATGCCCCCGTAGTCCAGCGCGTCGTACAACACGCCGGTGTACCGCTCGATCGCCGGGCGAGTCGGGGACTCGAACAGGTCTGCATTGCGATCGACCTCGGCCAGCTGCGCCTTGCCCAGTCCCAGCGCGCGTTGCGAAGCGTCCAGATCCGAGGACAGCTCGACCAGTGCGTCGGCGACGCGTCGTCGTACCGGATTCAGCTCCGGCAGGCAGAGAGTCTCCCACTGCAGCGCCGCGCCGCGGCCGCCGTCGGACTTGGTCTCGGAGGGAGGAAGGATCACCAGCACCCGAACACCGTAGCGAGGCGGCCCGGCGACTACAGTTATGCCCCGTGATCACGCGTATGTCTTCCCTGTTCCTGCGCACCCTGCGCGACGACCCCGCCGACGCCGAGGTGCCCAGCCACAAGCTGCTGGTCCGGGCCGGCTACATCCGTCGCGCGGCGCCGGGCATCTACTCGTGGCTGCCCCTGGGACTGAAGGTGTTCCGCAACATCGAGAGCGTGGTCCGCGAGGAGATGGATGCGATGGGCGCGCAGGAGATCCTGCTGCCCGCGCTGCTGCCGCGTGAGCCCTACGAGACGTCGGGCCGCTGGACCGAGTACGGCGACAACCTGTTCCGCCTCAAGGACCGCAAGGGCAACGACATGATGCTCGGACCCACCCACGAGGAGCTGTTCACGCAGCTGGTGAAGGGCGAGTACAGCTCGTACAAGGATCTGCCGGTGATCCTCTACCAGATCCAGACCAAGTACCGCGACGAGGAGCGTCCGCGCGCCGGCCTGCTGCGCGGGCGGGAGTTCGTCATGAAGGACTCGTACTCCTTCGACGTCGACGACGCCGGCCTGCAGCGCTCGTACGATCTGCATCGCGAGGCGTACCAGCGCATCTTCGACCGGCTGGGTGTGAAGTACGTGATCGTGGCAGCCACCTCCGGTGCGATGGGCGGCAGCGCCTCCGAGGAGTTCCTGGCCGAGTGCGAGGTCGGCGAGGACACCTTCGTCCGCTGCGTCGAGTCCGGTTACGCGGCGAACGTGGAGGCCGTGGTGACTCCGGCACCCGAGCCCCTGCCGTACGACGACGCCCCGGCGGCCGTCGCCCACGACACGGGTGAGACCCCGACCATCGCGACCCTGGTCGACTGGGCGAACGGTGCACTCGACCGCGAGGTCACCGCCGCCGACACCCTCAAGAACGTGCTGGTGAAGATCCGCAAGCCGGGCGGGGACTGGGAGATCACCGGTATCGGGGTGCCCGGCGACCGTGAGGTCGATTTCAAGCGACTCGAAGCCTCGGTCGAGCCGGCCGAGGTGGAACTGCTCAACGAGGACGACTTCGCCGCCCATCCGGCGCTGGTGCGCGGCTACATCGGTCCCCAGGGCGTGCAGGCCGCGGGCGGCCGCTACCTGGTCGACCCGCGCGTGGTGACCGGCACCCGCTGGATCACCGGCGCCGACGAGCAGGGCAAGCACGTCGTCGACCTGGTGGCCGGTCGCGACTTCACCCCGGACGGGGTGATCGAGGCCGCCGAGGTGCGCGCCGGGGACCCGTCGCCCGACGGCACGGGCGTGCTGGAGGCGGCGCGCGGCATCGAGATCGGCCATATCTTCCAGCTCGGCCGCAAGTACGCCGATGCCTTCGGACTCGACGTCCTCGGTGAGAACGGCAAGCCGGTGCGCGTCACCATGGGTTCCTACGGTCTCGGCGTTTCGCGCATGGTCGCAGTCCTGGCCGAGCAGCTGCACGACGACAAGGGCCTGGTCTGGCCGCGCGAGGTCGCGCCGTTCGACGTGCACCTCGTGATCGCCAACAAGGACGAGGCGGCCGTCGCCGGGGCGCACCGGCTCGCCGGCGAGCTCGACGCCGCCGGCCTGGAGATCCTGTTCGACGACCGCAAGGCCTCGCCGGGAGTGAAGTTCAAGGACGCTGAGCTGCTCGGCATGCCGACTGTCGTGGTGGTCGGGCGCGGCTGGGCCGACGGCACCGTCGAGATCCGCGACCGGGCGACCGGCGAGGCCGCCGCGGTGCCGATCGCCGATGCGGTGAGCTCGGTGCTGGCCGCGGTCGCCGGCGAGTAGTCCGGCCCGAAACACCGACGACGGCCGCGAGTGCCGTCCGGCTGGTCCTTCCGGGCGGACGCACGCCGGCGTAGGTGCGGCGAGGAGGGCTGCACTGCGCGACAGCGGCAGTAGCCGGTGTTCCGGATACGGTGGTCGACATGAGGTTTGAGGTCGTCGCGATCCTGTTCGACATCGACGGGACGCTGGTGGACTCGACACCGGCGGTGGTGCGCACCTGGGAAGCGTTCGCCGACGCGCGATCCCTGGACGTCGAGGAGATACTGCGGATCTCGCATGGCCGCCGCACCGAGGACACACTGGCGGATCTGCTGCCGGCCTCCGAGGTTCCGGACGCCGCGGCCCAGCTCGAGGCGCTCGAGCTCGACGATCTCGGGGACGTCGTCGCGCTGCCTGCGGCGCACGCTGTGCTGAGCCGGCTTCCCGCCGATCGCTGGGCGGCGGTCACCTCCGGTTCGCAGCGTCTGATGCCGGCGCGGCCGCACGCCGCCGGGCTGCCCGTTCCGTCGGTGCTGATCGCTGCCGAGGACGTCGAGCACGGCAAGCCCGATCCGCAGGGATATCGCGCTGCGGCCGCCGCGCTGGGCGTCGATCCCGACCGCTGCCTCGTCGTCGAGGATGCGCCCGCCGGCATCGAGGCGGGCCGCGCCTCGGGGGCGGCGGTGCTGGCGGTCGCCACGTCCCACGACCGGAGCGCGCTCTCGGAGGCGGAGGCGGTGGTCGAGGACATGCGCGCGCTCGCGGTGAGCACGCCCTAGTCTCCGGTCATCCCGGATCCACGCAGAGGTGCCGGGCACCCTCATCTCGGATGCGCACGGAACCGGTCGGGCTACTGCGTCGGAGCGCCCGGGAACGCCGTGGTGACCGGCGACCGTTTCAGGACGATCCGCCAGTGCGCGGCGCGCAGCGCACAGTCGGTGAGGCCGTCGACGGCGCGCTGCCGGAGCTCGGGGCGGTCGACCTGTTCGGCCATCGCGCGATAGGCGCGCGCACACTCCTCTTCGGCCGCGAGCAGCACGGCGGCCGCCGACTCCGGGCCGGTCACCTGCTCCGGCAACTCGTAGCCGGTGGCTGCGACCTGGACCGGGGCGCCGAGAGCGGTCAGATCGTCGTTCAGCTGATCGCGCCGGACGCGGTGGGCGGCGACGTATTCGGCGACGGTGTCGCGCTCGCCGGAGCCGATGAAAGCGGTGGTGACGCCGTAGGTGAAGATCGCGGCGTTCTCCGCGTCCACGGCGTGGTCGAGAGCGTCGACGGTCGGACTCACGCGAGCTGCACCTCCCGCAGCGCGGCGCACGACGCGCTGATCGAGGCCAGCAGGCCCGCCTGGAACCCGGACGACGAGATCGCGGTGCCGGTCGCCTCCCGGGCGGCCTTGCCCAGCGCGTCGCGCAGTTCGTCCAGCGAGACCTCGGGGGCTCCGGGTGCGGTCGATGCGGCCGATGCGGCAGGCGAGTGCAATCGGTTGATCTCGTCGACGAGTGCCGTCGCGTGGGCACCGCGCTCCTCGGCGACCTGCTGAAGAGCTGCGGTGTAGGCGGTTTCGCGCGGGGCGAGCTGCTGGGCCTGACGACGTTGCAGATCGGCGGTCCGGGCGAGCGGGACGAGCTTGTCGGCGGCGAGTTCGCGCTCTGTCGGACCGGTGGAGCACGCGGCGACCGCGGAGCCGGCCGCCACGGCGGCGGTCAGGCTTGCGCCGCCGCGCAGCACGGTGCGGCGAGACAGGGTGCGAGTCGGCCGGGCCGGCGCGGAAGGCGGTGCCGATGGGCTGTGCGGTCTCGGATCTGCTGACGTCACCCGGCCGATTCTGCCAGCTTCGCGGGCGGTCGCGGACACCTCGGTGCAGCGGGTGCGGCGTGGACGGGCCGCGCTCGGCGATGGATTAGAATGAAATGTCCTGTGCCCCGCGATCTGCGGTGGCCCAGTACGACGACGATCACGAGGAGGACCGCGGTGAGCGACGCGTTGCGCGTGCAGATCGGCGAGGTGACCGAGCCGATCGCCGCGTCCCTCGGCTACGACCTCGAGGAGGTCGCCGTCACCGGACCTGCCTACCGGCGGGGCGTGCGGATCACCGTCGACCGAGACGGCGGTGCGAGTCTCGACGAATTGGCCGAGGTGAGCCGGGCCCTCTCCGAAGCGCTCGACGAGACCGACCTGCTCGGCGACGACGCCTACGACCTCGAGGTGAGCACACCGGGCGTCGACCGCCCGCTGACCCTGCCGAGGCACTGGCGACGGAACCGGGGCCGCACGGTCTCGATCCGGCGTTGCCTCGACGGCGCGACCGAGACGGTGACCGGACGGATCGGCGATTCCGACGACGACGAGGTCACGGTGATCCACAACGACAAGGGCCGGTTCACCACCACCGTGGTGGCGCTGGCAGACGTCGAACGCGCGGTGATCGAGGTGGACTTCACCCGCCCGGGCGCCGCCGAGCTGCGACGTTGCGGGCTCGACGACGACGAGATCGCGCGCCGTCGCGAACCAGCACGCTGACCGACGACTCGACCCCGACAATTCAATCCGACAAACGAATAGACAAACGAATAGGAGTCACCACCATGCACATCGACGTCACCGCACTGCGGCTCATCGAGTCCGACAAGGGCATCCCCGCCGACACGGTCATCACCGCGATCGAAACCGCGCTGCTCACCGCATACCGTCACACCGACGGCTTCGCCCCGCACGCGCGCATCGACATCGACCGCAAGTCCGGGGAGGTGCGGGTGATGGCACAGGAGATCGACGACGACGGAGTCGTGGTCCACGAGTACGACGACACCCCCGAGGGCTTCGGCCGCATCGCCGCGACCACCGCCCGGCAGGTGATCCTGCAGCGTCTGCGCGACGCGGAGAACGAGAAGCAGTTCGGCGAGCTCGTCGCGCACGAGGGCGAGATCGTCGGCGGCGTGGTCCAGGCCGACGCGCGCGCCAAGTCCAAGGGTCTCGTCGTGGTGCAGATCGGCACCGAGGCCAATGCGAGCGAAGGGGTGATCCCGCCCGGCGAGCAGGTGCCCGGTGAGAATCTGCGGCACGGCGACCGGGTGAAGTGCTACGTCGTCGGGGTGACGCGGGGGATCCGCGGACCGCAGATCACGCTGTCGCGCACGCACCCGAACCTGGTCCGCAAACTCTTCGCACTGGAAGTTCCGGAGATCGCCGACGGGTCGGTGGAGATCGTGTCGGTGGCCCGGGAGGCCGGTCACCGGTCGAAGATCGCGGTGCACACCGGAGTGCCCGGGCTCAACGCCAAGGGTGCCTGCATCGGCCCGATGGGCCAGCGCGTGCGGAACGTGATGAGCGAGTTGGGCGGCGAGAAGATCGACATCATCGACTACTCGACAGATCCGGCGCAGTTCGTCGGCAACGCCCTCTCGCCGGCCAAGGTGGTCTCGGTCGAGGTGATCGATCCCGAGGCCAAGGCCGCCCGTGTGGTGGTGCCCGACTATCAACTGTCGCTGGCGATCGGCAAGGAAGGACAGAACGCCCGCCTGGCGGCCCGGCTGACCGGGTGGCGGATCGACATCCGTTCCGATGCCGAAGGCGCCGATCGGGGTGACACGGCCGGTGAGGCTTCCGGAGTCTCCGATACGCCGGGCGATGGGCTAGACTGATCGGTGGTTCTTCCAGAGTCGACACATCCGATCCGCATGTGCCTGGGCTGTCGCGAGCGCGGCCCGGTGACAGAGCTGGTCAGGGTGGCGGTGGTCGGGGTGCCGGAGTGCGGTCGAGAGAGAGCGCGCCTGGTGATCGATCACCGGAGGAACCTGCCGGGACGAGGAGCCTGGCTGCACCCGTCGCAGTCCTGCGTGGCGGCGGCGGTGCGGCGGCAGGCATTCGGTCCGGCACTCCGGGTGCGCGGACTGAAAGTGCAGCCGGACGACCTCGCCGAGCTTTTCGGCGTGGCCGGCCATGAGGGCTCCGCAGGGAGTCAGGACAGGTGAGTAGAAGATCATGAGCACACCGTGAAGTCGCCACGATGAGCACGTTCGTCAGTTAAACCGAGGCCGTAGCGGAAGCCCGCTCGGCCTCCAAGTGAGGAGAGCAGTGGCAGGCAAGGCCCGCGTCCACGAATTGGCCAAGGAACTCGGCGTCACCAGCAAGATCGTGCTGGAGCGCCTGAAGGACCAAGGCGAGTTCGTCAAATCTGCGTCGTCGACCGTTGAGGCCCCCGTGGCCCGTCGACTTCGCGAGTCCTTCAAGCCCGCCGGCGAGTCCGGCGGCAAGAGCGAGGCGGCTGCAGCGTCGCCCGCCAAGGTGGCTCCGGCGAACAAGCCGGCCGCCAAGCCCGCGGCGTCGGCGGGCTCCGACGGCCCGAAGCCCGGCGCCCCGAAGCCGGCTCCGGCGCCCAAGCCCGCGGCCGCCAAGCCGGCGCCCGCCAAGCCCGAGCCGGTCAAGCCCCAGCCGGCCAAGCCCGAGTCAGCCAAACCGGCGGCTCCGGCCCCGAAGCCCGCCGAGGCGGCGCCCGCCGCGAAACCGGCAGCGCCCGGACCCCGTCCGGGTCCGCGGCCGGCCCCACGCCAGCCGCGCGTGGGCAACAATCCGTACTCGTCGTCGCCTGCGCCCGCACCGCGGCCGCAGGGCCCGCGTCCGGGTCCCGGTCAGGCAGGCCCCCGTCCCGGCGGAGGTCGGCCCGCGGCCGGTCGGCCCGGTCCGGGTGCCGGCGGCCCCCGTCCCAGCCCCGGCAGCATGCCTCCGCGCCCGAGCCCGGGAGCGATGCCGCAGCGCGCGGCACGTCCCGACGCTCGTCCCGGCGGTCGCGGCGGTCCCGGTCGCGGCGGACCCGGTGGTGGCGGCGGCGGTTTCCGCGGTGGTCCCGGCGGCGGCGGCGCACCGGCAGGCGGCGGCTTCCGCGGTCGCCCAGGCGGCGGCGGTGGCGGACGTGGTCGCGGCGGCGCGGCCGGTGCGTTCGGCCGACCCGGCGGCGCACCCCGCAAGGGCCGCAAGTCCAAGCGGCAGAAGCGGCAGGAATACGACTCGATGCAGGCGCCCGCCGTCGGCGGCGTCCGGCTGCCGCACGGCAACGGCGAGACCATCCGTCTCGCTCGCGGCGCATCGCTCTCGGATTTCGCCGACAAGATCGGCGCCAATCCCGCGTCGCTGGTCCAGGCGTTGTTCAACCTCGGCGAGATGGTCACCGCCACCGAGTCGGTGAACGACGAGACGCTGGAGCTGCTCGGCAGTGAGATGAACTACGTCGTCCAGGTGGTCAGTCCGGAAGACGAGGACCGCGAGCTCCTGGAGAGCTTCGACCTCACCTACGGCGAGGACCTCGGCGGCGAGGAAGACCTCGAGCAGCGTCCGCCGGTGGTCACCGTGATGGGTCACGTCGACCACGGCAAGACCCGCCTCCTCGACACGATCCGCAAGGCGAACGTGGGCGAGGGCGAGGCCGGCGGCATCACCCAGCACATCGGCGCCTACCAGGTGAACACCGTGCTGAACGAGGAGGAGCGGCTGGTCACCTTCATCGACACCCCCGGTCACGAGGCCTTCACGGCCATGCGTGCTCGCGGTGCGAAGGCCACCGACATCGCAGTCCTGGTGGTCGCGGCCGACGACGGCGTCATGCCGCAGACGGTCGAGGCGGTGAATCACGCGCAGGCGGCCGACGTGCCGGTCGTGGTCGCGGTCAACAAGATCGACAAGGAGGGCGCCGACCCGCAGAAGATCCGCGGTCAGCTCACCGAGTACGGCCTGGTCCCCGAGGAGTACGGCGGCGACACCATGTTCGTCGACATCTCCGCCAAGCAGGGCACCAACATCGACGGTCTGCTGGAGGCGGTTCTGCTGACCGCCGACGCCTCGCTCGATCTTCGAGCCAACCCGGAGATGGACGCGCAGGGTGTGGCCATCGAGGCGCACCTGGACCGCGGCCGCGGTCCGGTGGCGACCGTCCTGGTGCAGCGCGGCACGCTGCGCGTCGGCGACTCGATCGTCGCCGGCGACGCTTACGGCCGCGTCCGCCGCATGGTCGACGAGCACGGTGACGACGTCGAAGAGGCGCTGCCGTCGCGTCCGGTCGAGGTGATCGGTTTCACCTCGGTGCCCGGTGCGGGCGACACCGTGCTGGTGGTCGACGAGGACCGCATCGCGCGCCAGATCGCCGATCGTCGTGCCGCGCGCAAGCGCAATGCACTGGCCGCACGCAGCCGCAAGCGGATCAGCCTGGAGGACCTGGATTCGGCGCTCAAGGAGACGAGCCAGCTGAACCTGATCCTCAAGGGCGACAACTCCGGTACGGTCGAGGCCCTCGAAGAGGCTCTTCTGGGGATCGAGATCGACGACGAGGTGCAGTTGCGCGTCATCGACCGCGGCGTCGGCGGCGTCACCGAGACCAACGTCAACCTGGCGGCGGCCTCGGACGCGATCATCATCGGCTTCAACGTGCGCGCCGAGGGAAAGGCCACGGAACTCGCCAACCGCGAGGGCGTCGAGATCCGCTACTACTCGGTCATCTACCGGGCGATCGAGGAGATCGAGGCGGCGCTCAAGGGCATGCTCAAGCCGATCTACGAAGAGGTCGAGCTGGGCCGCACCGAGATCCGGGCGATCTTCAAGTCGTCCAAGGTCGGTAACATCGCAGGTTGCATGGTGCAGTCCGGTGTGGTCAAGCGCAACGCCAAGGCGCGTCTGCTGCGCGACAACACCGTCGTCGCCGAGAATCTCACGGTCAGTTCGCTGCGCCGGGAGAAGGATGACGTCACGGAGGTCCGAGAGGGCTTCGAGTGCGGTCTGACGCTCACCTACAGCGACATCAAGGTCGGCGACATCATCGAGACCTACGAGATGGTGGAGAAGGCGCGAGACTGATGGTGGACCACGCACGAGCCGCCCGGCTCGCCAAGCGGATCACCACGATCGTCGCCTCGGCGATCGGTACGGAGATCAAGGATCCCCGGCTGGCACACGTGACCATCACGGACTGCCGGGTCACCGGGGACTTGCACGACGCCACGGTGTTCTACACGGTGATGGGGGAGTCGGTCGACGCCGAGCCCGACGTCGAAGCGGCGGCAGCCGGTCTGGCCAAGGCCACCGGGGCGCTGCGTTCCCTGGTGGGTGCGGGCACCGGGGTCCGGTTCACGCCGACCCTGCGCTTCGAGCTGGACACCGTTCCCGACGCGACGCGGGCGATGGACGAGCTCCTCGCCCGCGCTCGCGCCCAGGACGAGATGGTCGCCCGGGCGGCACGGGAGGCGACGCCGGCCGGCGACGCCGATCCGTACCGGCACGACGAGGATGAGGACGAGGCCGGGCAGAACCCGACCGGGGCACGCGGGTGACCGCGGCCTCCGCATCGACGATCGCCGAACTGCTCGCCGACACCGAGCAGGTCTCGATCATCAGTCACGTACGCCCCGATGCCGACACCATCGGCAGCGCGCTCGCGCTGGGCTTGGCCCTGCGCGAGCGTGGGGTGGACGTGGCGGTCTCGTTTCCCGGGCCCGAAGAACTGCCCGGCACCCTGCGGCAGCTGCCCGGGTCGGAACTGATCGTCGCCGACGACCGGCTGCCGGCCGCACCGGTGGCGGTGGCCGTCGATGCGGCGACCCTGGAGCGGCTCGGCGGTCTCGCCGCCGTGTTCGGGTCCTCCGGCCGGACGGTGTGCATCGATCATCACGTGTCGAACACCGGCTTCGCCGACTTCGATCTGATCGATGCCACGGCCGATTGCACGGCGGTGCTGGTGCTCGACGTGCTCGACGCGCTCGGAGCCGAGGTCACCGCAGACATCGCGACGTGCCTGTTCGCCGGTCTGGTGACCGACACGGGCTCGTTCAAGTGGGCGCGCCCGGCGTCGTTCACGGTGGCCGGGCGGCTCACTGAGGCCGGGGTGGACTCGGCCGAGTGGAGCCGAGTCCTGATGGACTCGCATCCGTTCGGATGGTTCGCGATGGTGTCGGGCGTGCTCGCGACGACGCAACTCGACGAGACCGCCTGTGACGGAGCGGGTCTGGTAGTTGCGGTGGTGAACGCCGAACTCATGGCCGGTATGGACTGGGAAGACGGCGAGAGTGTCGTCGACATCGTCCGTACTGCGCGCGAGGCCGATGTCACCGCGGTGTTCAAGGAGAGCGCCCCCGGCCACTGGAACGTCTCGTTGCGCAGCAAGTCGGCCGTCGACCTGATCCCCATCGCGCGGGCGCTGGGCGGCGGCGGGCACACCCGGGCGGCGGGCTACAGCGATGCGGGCACCGTCGACGAGGTGGTCGCACGACTGCGAGAGGCGCTCTAGTTCCCGCGTCGTCCGCCGTCCACGCCGATTCGCCCGCGAGCTTTTTGAAGCTCGCGGGTTCGGCGTTGCTGGTGCTGATCGCGCCGCCCCTGTATCTGATGCTCGATCTCGCGGTGGTCGGACGGCTCGGCGGTGCCGAACTCGCCGCCCTGGCGGTCGCGACGCTGGTGCTGGCGATCATCAGCACGCAACTGACGTTCCTGGCGTATGGGACCACTGCGCGTTCGGCGCGGGCCTTCGGCGCCGGGGACCGTCCCGCCGCGGTGCGTGAGGGAGTTCAGGCCAGCTGGATCGCACTCGGCGCCGGAACGGCGATCATCGGCGTCGTCTACCCGCTCGCTCCGGCGATCATGCGCGGGCTGGTGCCCGACGCGCAGGTCGCGGCGGACGCGGCGAGCTGGCTGCGGATCGCGGTGTTCGGGGTGCCGCTGATCCTGCTGTCGATGGCGGGCAACGGCTGGATGCGCGGCGTGCAGGAGGCGCGTCGTCCGGTGCTGTATGTGACTGTGGGACTGGCGGTCTCAGCCGTTCTGTGTGTGCTCCTGGTGCACGGTCTCGCGGGAGTGCCGCAGCTGGGATTGCCGGGCAGCGCCGTCTCGAACCTGGTGGGTCAGGGGCTCACCGGTGCTGCGTTCCTGGTGCACGTGATCCGCGAGTCCGGGTCACGGGGATCGCGCACCGCCGGAGTCCGGCCGGACTGGCCCGTGATGCGCGCGCAGTTGACGATGGCCCGCGACCTAATTCTGCGCAGTGCGTCGTTCCAGATCTGCTTTCTGTCCGCGGCGGCGGTCGCTGCGCGATTCGGGGTGGCGCAGGTCGCCGCACACCAGTTGGTGCTGCAGCTGTGGGAGTTCATCGCCTTGCTGCTCGACTCGCTGGCGATCGCCGCGCAGCAGCTGGTGGGAGCCGCACTGGGTGCCGGCGCGTTCGCCGCGGCCAAGACGGACGCGCGCCGTGCCACCGTGCTCTCACTGGGGCTCGCCGGATTGCTGGCCGTGGTCTTCGCGTCGGGAGTGTCGCTGATACCGCGGATCTTCACCGACGACCCGGCGATCCTCGACGCGGCCCGGACCCCGTGGTGGTTCCTGGTCGCGATGCTCCCCGTCGCGGGTGTCGTGTTCGCGCTCGACGGCGTCCTGCTGGGCGCCGGAGACGTCGCCTATCTGCGGACCGCGACGCTGATCGGCGCGCTCTGTGGGTTCCTGCCGTTCATCTGGCTGTCACTGATCTTCGACTGGGGGCTCGCCGGGATCTGGACAGGTCTGCTCGTCTTCATGGGCACGCGCCTGGCCGCGGTGGTGTGGCGGGTGCGCTCGGGTTCGTGGCTGCGCTGAGTGTGGTCGGGCGTTTCGACTCGCTGCGCTCGCTCAACGATCGGAAGGGAGGCTCGCTGGGCGATGCGGAAGGGAAGCCACGCTCAACGATCGGTAGGGAGGCTCGCTGGGCGATGCGGAAGGGAAGGCACGCTCAACGATCGGTAGGGAGGCTCGCTGGGCGATCGAGGGAGGCTCGCTCAACGATCGAGGGGGCGTTTCGACTCGCTGCGCTCGCTCAACGATCGAGGGAGGCTCGCTGGGCGATCGAGGGGGCTCGTTCGGTGATCGGAGGGCTCGCTGATCGGGCGACCGCAGTGTTCGATGATTGAGCGAGCGCAGCGAGTCGAAATCACTCGTCTCGGGCTTCGACGCCTCATCGGCGAGGTCGTCGGCGCGGCAGCCCGGGCTCAGGCGACCAGCGGCTGATACTGCGGGAACCGCTCGATGAACTGTTGGGCGTAGGTGCACACCGGAATCACTTTGATGTCGCGGGCGGTGACGTCGTCGAACACGCCGCTGAGGAGCAGCCGCGCGAAGCCCGCGCGACCGAACTTCTCGGTCACGACGGTGTGCAACAGCACCAGGTTGCCGTCGTCGGTGCGCTCGTAGCCCTCGACGCCGACGAGTTCGTCGCCGGACCAGAGTTCGTAGCGGTCGCGGTCGGGGTTGTCGCGCAGCGTCGGCGACGGATCGAGGGTGATGGTCGGCGGCGGAACCGGTGTGGCCTGTGTCATAGCATCCACGGTAACCGTGCCCGGCGGTCGTGTCTGGGACGCACTCGGCAAGTCGCGCGACTCGGTGACCAAGGTCCCGGGCGACGCGCTATACCCGGTCCAGCGGGACCGCGGGGTCGGCGAGCCGAGCGGGGTCGACGGTCCGTTCGCTGGTCACGAGCTCGGCGATGGCTTCGCCGTCGTCCCACAGGTTCACATTCATCCCGGCGCGGACTCGCTTCCGGTCGTCGAGCCAGAACGCCAGGAACCGTCTCTCGTCGAGGTCTCCGCGGATCACCACGGGGTCGGCGCCGGAGGCGTGGCCGCGATACTCCATGCCCAAGTCGTACTGGTCGGTGAAGAAGTACGGCAATCGATCGAAGGTCTCCTCGTGTCCGAGGATGTTGGCGGCCGCCACGGCCGGCTGATGCAGCGCATTGGCCCAGTGCTCGACTCGCAGGCGGCCGAATCGCGGATCCGGATAGTTCGCGATGTCGCCGACCGCGTAGACGTCGGGGTCGCTGGTCGCGAGCCGGCTGTCGACCACCACTCCGTCGTCGACGCTGAGTCCGGCCGACTCGGCCAGACCTGTCTCGGGGATCGCGCCGATGCCGACCAGGATCGTGTCCGCGGTCAGCGTCCTGCCGTCGTCGGTCACCACGCGGCCGCCGGGTGCCGTCGCAGTCTCGATTGCGTCGACGCCGACGCCCAGCCGCAGATCGACGCCGTGTTCGCGGTGCAGGCCGGCGATCACGCCGGCGACGCGGTCGCCGAGGATCCCGGCCAGCGGCAGCCTCTGGGGTTCGATCACGGTGACCTCCGTGCCAGAGGTGCGTGCGGTCGCGGCGACCTCCAGCCCGATCCACCCGCCGCCGACGATCACCAGTGTGCGGCCGTCGCCCAGTCGTTCCAGGAGGTGCTCCGAGTCGTCGACGGTGCGCAGGTAGGCGACCTCCGGCGCCCCGGGGAAGGGGCGTGGTCGCGAGCCGGTCGCGAGCACCAGCTTGTCGTAGTGGATCGCGCTACCGTCGTCGCCGAAGACCAAACGCCCCGTGCGATCGATCTTGGTCGCCGAGACGCCGGTGTGCACCTCGACGTGGTGACGCCGGTACCAGTCCGAATCGAAGGGGGCCAGCGAGTCGTGCGCGTCCTTCCCGGCGAGGAAGCCCTTGGAGAGTGGTGGTCGCTCGTACGGGAGATGTCGCTCCCCGGCGAGGAGCGCGATCGCGCCGTCGTAGCCCCGGGTCCGGAGAGCCTCGGCGGTCTTCGCCGCTGCCAGACCGCCACCGATGATCACCACTGAGCCGTCCATGTCCTCACGCTACGCCACTTGTGGGCAGCGGTGATCCGGCTTTTCCTGGAGCGCGGCTTCCGCGGCACGACGATCGGCTGCCTTCTCGCTCCCGGCGGATCTGCCGACCGTGGCACCATGGTCGGCATGGCGAAGCTCTGGGCGGTCAGCGATCTGCATGTCGCGCACAAGGGCAACGAGCACATCGTCGACCAGATCCGGCCGAGCGGTCCGGGGGACTGGCTGATCGCGGCCGGCGACATCGCCGAACGCACCGACGACGTCGTCGACACGCTGCGCCGTCTCAAGGCCCGATTCGACCAGGTGGTCTGGGTGCCCGGCAACCACGAGCTGTACACGACGGCCCGGGATCCGCTGCAGATCCACGGGGTGGCCAGATACGACTACCTGGTCCAGGCCTGCCGGGACGTAGGGGTGATCACCCCGGAGGACATCTACCCCCTGTTCGACCCGGGCGACGGCGGCCGAGCGGTCCGTGTGGTCCCGATGTTCCTGCTGTACGACTACACTTTCCGGCCCGAAGGGACCTCCACCTCGCTGCAGGCGCTCGCGCTCGCGCGGGAACGCAACGTGGTGGCGACAGACGAGTTCCTCCTCTCGCCCGAGCCCTTTCCCACGCGGGATGCCTGGGGCCGGGCGCGGATCGAGGCGACACGGACCCGCCTGGAGGCGATCGACCCGAACGAGCAGACCATCCTGATCAATCACTGGCCGCTGCGGCGCGAACCGTGTGACGCGCTGATGTACCCGGAGTTCGCGCTCTGGTGCGGCAGCGAGCTGACTGCCGACTGGCACACCCGGTTCAATGCCGCGGCTTGCGTCTACGGCCACCTGCACATTCCGCGGACCACCTGGTATGACGGAGTCCGCTTCGAGGAGGTCTCGGTCGGGTACCCGCGCGAGTGGAAGCGGCGCGGCCTGCCCGAGCCTCTCCTTCGGCAGATCGCGCCGGATCCGGGTGTGCGCCCGGCCGACCTCAACGAGCTCGGGGTGCGTTTCGACCTGCCGCCGGACTACGAGGAACGGGCGCGGGAATTCCGCGAAAAGGTCGAACGGCTGCGGGAGCGCCGTTCGGCGGGATGCTGACAGCCCGGCGTCGTCCCGCCGCCGGGGAGTGACCGATCTCTCCCGATTAGCCGACTCTCAGCCTCTGCTGGCACGATCAGTGGTCGAAATCGTGCCGCGCAAGAGTCGAAGGTCGGAGGTGTCGCGTGATCGAACTGCTCTTTCCCCGCGGCGTCGGGACGGCTGAGGCTTTCGGCGACCCCGACGAGGCGCGCCTGCTTCCGGCGGAGGAGAGCCTGATCGCGCAGGCTGTGGACAAGAGGCGCCGTGAGTTCACCACCGCCCGCCACTGCGCCCGCACCGCGCTCGGCCGGATCGGTGTGGAGCCGGCTCCCATTCTCCGCGGTGAGCGGGGCATGCCGCTGTGGCCGTCGAACGTGGTCGGCTCGCTGACGCATTGCGACGGCTATCGCGCCGCCGTGGCCGCCTACTCGATGCAGATCCGCTCGCTCGGGATCGACGCCGAGCCGCACGCGGCACTGCCCGACGGTGTCCTCGGCCATACCAGTCTGCCGGAGGAGCGCGCGGTCCTCGCCGAGCGCGACGACTCGATCCACTGGGACCGGCTGCTCTTCTGCGCCAAGGAGGCCACCTACAAGGCGTGGTTCCCGCTCACCCAGCGCTGGCTCGGCTTCGAGGACGCTCACATCACCTTCTCGCGCGAGGCCGGAGACGGCGCCGTCGCGGCGGGCACGTTCACTTCGCACATCCTGATCGACGGCGCCGCGATCGACGGGGCCGCGCCCCTGCTCACGCTCCCCGGACGCTGGCTGATCGCCGACGGTCTGATACTGACCGCCATCGCTCTCACGTGAGCCGCCCCGACGTGACCGCGGCGGCCGCCGCCGCGCCCCGCACCACCCGCCGGACCGATGTCGAGGGTCTGCGCGGGGTCGCGATCATGCTCGTCGTCGCCTTCCACATCTGGTTCGGCACCGTCTCCGGCGGCGTCGACGCGTTCCTGTTCATCTCGGGCTTTTTCCTGATCCCGTCGCTGATCCGCTCGCAGACTTCGACGGAGCCGGTGAACAATCCGCTGCCGCGGCTGTGGAAGATTCTCAAGCGGCTGTGGATCCCGATGGCGCTGACCGTGGCTGTCACCGTGGCGGCCACCTGGTACGTCTACCCGTCGTCGCGGCGGGCGGAGACGCTGATCGACGCGCTCTGGTCGGATCTGTTCCTGGAGAACTGGGCCCTGGGCTTGCGCAACCTCACCTACGCCGATGCCACCTCGCTGCCGTCGCCCTTCCAGCAGCTGTGGTCGCTGGCCGTCCAAGCGCAGGTCTTCGCGCTGCTGATCGTCGGCGTGGTCCTCCTCGGGCGAGTGCTGCGGCGGCAGGTCCGACGCGGAGCGCTCCCGCACAGTGCGATCAACCGAATCCTGATCGCCGTGATCGCGGTCGCCACCGCGGCGTCGTTCGGCTGGGCGACCTACGGAGTCGGCACAGGTCAGACGCTGAACTACTACAGCACGGTCTCCCGGTTCTGGGAGATCGCCCTCGGCGGGCTGGCGGGGCTGGTGGTGGCCGGGCTCACCGTGCCAGAGCGCTGGCGACAGGTCGCCGGCGTGCTGGGATTGTCGATGCTCCTCGCGACCGGATTCGTGGTCGACGGCGCCGCGACCTTCCCCGGACCGGCGGCCCTGCTGCCGATCGGCGGCACGCTGCTGGTGTTCCTGGCCGGTTCCGGGGGATCGAGCGTCCTCACCCGAGCGCTCTCGACGGCGCCGATGGTGCGGTTGGGGGCGCTGGCCTATCCGCTGTACCTGTGGCACTGGCCGCTGCTGATGATGTACCTGGTGTACCGCAATTATCACGGCACGCCGGTCCGGAACGTGGGGCTGTTCGACGGTCTCGCGATCATCGCCGCGTCGCTGTTGCTCGCGGCGGGCACCGACTGGCTCCTCAAAGAGGACTCGCCGGTCCGCACGCTGCGGGTCCGGACACCCGCGGTGATCGCCGGAACGCTGGCTGCGATGACCGTGGCGGTCCAGGCGTGGGCGGCGCCGGTGCCGGTCGCCAATGCCGACTCGATCGACTGGACCCAGCACCCGGGGGCCGCAGCGCTGCAGGGCCGGGAGGTGCCCGACGGCGTCGACTTCGTCCCGCGCGCCGAGGCATCTCGCACCGATCTACCGCAGACCGGCGACGACGGGTGCGTGAACAACGGCGCCGACCACTCCGATCTGCTGATCTGCGACTACGGCGCACCGCGGGCGCCCGGCCGGAAGGTGCTGATGCTGGTCGGCGGCTCGCACGCCGAGCACTATCTGCCGGCGCTCCACGAGATCGGGAAGGCGAACGACTTCACGGTCGAGACGGTGATCATGGTCGGCTGCGCACTGGCCACCGGCGCGACCGCCGCCGAATCGACCGAGCGCGAACACTGCCGGGCCTGGCAGGACAAGGCCCTCGAGCACGTGGTCGGTGCCCGCCCGGACGCGGTGTTCACCACGTCCACGCGGCCCCTGGAGAAGGCGGGCACGGGCGACTACACGCCGCAGTGGTACGTCGACGTCTTCGCCCGGCTGTCCAGTGAGGGCATCCCCGCACTCGGCGTCCGGGACCTGCCGTGGCTGCTCGACGAAGACGCCGAGCACCGCCAACCGTTCGACTGTCTGTCCGTCCGCGAGGACCCCGAATTCTGCGGCGTGCCGAGAGAGCGTGCTCTGGCTGCGGAGGATCCGGCGATCACCGCACTCGGGGGAATGCCCGGCGTCAGCCTGCTCGACTTCAGCGATCTGCAGTGCGACGCCGAGGTGTGTTCGGCGGTGGTCGGCAACGTGATGGTGTACCGGGACTCGCACCACTACACCAAGACGTTCGTCCTCACGATGGTCCCGTACATCGAGAACGCGCTCGCGGAGGCCCTCGGCTGGTTCGAGAGCGCCGGCGGGACGAGCGAGCCCTGAGGGCTTCGTCAGCCGGGTCCGGCGGGTTGGCATACTTGCCGCCATGGCCGATTCCACGATTGAGAACGCCGGACTGCTCGTCGTCGACAAGTCGGCCGGGATGACCAGCCACGACGTCGTGTCCACCTGCCGCAAGGCCTTCAACACCCGTCGGGTGGGGCACGCGGGCACGCTGGATCCGATGGCGACCGGGGTGTTGGTGATCGGCATCGAGCGCGCGACCAAGCTCCTCGGCCTGCTGTCGCTGACCACCAAGAGCTACACCGCGACCGTCCGCCTCGGCGCGTCCACCACGACCGACGATGCCGAGGGCGACGTGCTCGCATCCACCGATGCGTCGCTCGCGACCGACGAGCAGATCGCCGCGGGCATCGCCGCGCTCACCGGCGAGTTGCAGCAGATCCCGGCCAAGGTCAGCGCGATCAAGGTCGACGGCCGCCGCGCCCACGCTCTGGTGCGCACGGGCGAGGAGTTCGAGTTGGCGGCGAGGCCGGTGACGGTCCACCGCTTCCAGGTCACCGCGATTCACCGGATCGGCGGTTTCGTCGACGTCGACGTCGAGGTCGACTGCTCGTCTGGAACCTACATCCGCTCGCTCGCCCGCGACCTCGGCGAGGCCCTGGGCGTCGGCGGACATCTGACTGGGTTGCGGCGCACGGCGGTCGGCCCGTTCACCCTCGATCACGCGCGCACGCTCGACGATGTGGTGGCGACGCCCGGCGTCAGCCTCGGCATCGACGATGCCGCGAAGCTGTGTTTTCCGCATCGAGCGATCTCCGGCGACGAAGCCGAGTCGATCAGTCAGGGGCGCTGGCTGGAACCGGTCGGACGCAAGGGGATCTACGTCGTCGTCGATCCGGACGGCCAGGCGATCGCGCTGGTCCAGGAGAAGGGCCGTCGCGCCGCATCGGTGATGGTGGTGCGGCCGGCAACGCTGCGCTGACCTTTCGACGGAGCTCAAGGGTCGGCGACGGGGCTCAAGGGTCGGCGACGGGGCTCAAGGGTCGGCGACGGGGCTCAAGGGTCGACGACGGAGCTCGAGCCGAGCTCCGTCGTCGACCGGATCGGGGCGTTCAGGTCAGCGCAGGATGCGCGCCAGCCACGGAGTGGAGTCCGGCATGGAGGCCAGGACCGCGCTGGAGTGGTCGTCGTCGGGGTAGACGTGCAGGGTCACCGGCTGGTTGTTCGCCTTCATCTGCGCGTACAGCGAGAGCGCCGACGGTGCGGGGACGTCGACGTCGCGCAGACCCTGACCGAGGAAGATCGGCCGGTCGTAGCCCTTGTAGGGCGTCTGCATGTAGGTGTGCAATGCCCGGGAGAAGCCGGGGATCGACTGGACCGGCCTGGTGAACCAGGTCTTGACGTCGTCGCCGGACAACTTCTCCTTGAGGATCGGGTAGCAGGTGGTGCGGCCCTGCTGGAGTCGCTGCTTGCCCTTGGCGGTCATCACGCTGGTGAGGTTCAGTCCGGGGCGGGTCTCGTTGAGGCCGGCCAGGATGTAGGCCGTGTACGCGTTGAGTGCGCCGGGCAGGGTGACCGGGGGCATCTGGGGGCCGAGGAGCTCGTACAGGTACTCGAGATTCGCCGGGATTCCGGTGGCGACCACGCCCCGATAGTCCAGGCCGTTGCCCCGGCTGAACTCGGTGGCGTAGCGGGCGCCGTTGAGCGCGGCGGCGGCGCCCTGCGACTGGCCGATGATCGCCCAGCGCTTGGCGAGCCGGGCGCCTTCGGGCAGTTGCAGCTGGTGTGCGGACACCGTCGCCGCGACGATCGCGTGGGCCGCAGTCTTGCCGTCCAGGTAGGCCATCAGCCCCGGCGTGCCCAGCCCGACGTAGTCGGCGGCGACCACCGCATAGCCCTGGTTCAGCCAGTGGCCCAGGTACTTCACGTCGCGCTCGCTGCGCGGATGGGCTGACGGAGTGCACTCGTCGGCCATGCCGACGGTCCCGTGTGCCCACGAGATCACCGGCCAGCCGCCGGCCGGTGCCTTCCCGCGCGGCAGGAAGACCGCACCGGTGCTCGTCGCCATCTTCCCGTGCTGGTTCTTCGCCGAGAACTGCACTCGGTAGGCGCTGCTCGCCGCGGGCAGCGTCACCGACGGATCGAGCGGCACCTGAGCGATCAGGCGGCCTTCGCGGTGGGGGATCGGGCCGGAGTAGTTCGTGACGTCCAGGCCGGACCAGTTCGGGACGCCGATCGACACCACGTCGTCGGCATGGGCAGGCGCCACGCCGACGACGGTCGCCATTGTCAGCGCCGCGGTGGTGAGGGCCACCGTGAGGATTCGGCGCGGCCCGCGGACAGTACCTGAGAGCTTCATGGCGTGAAGGTAACAGGAACCTGAGACGGGTCCGGGGTCATCGAGCGCCGTACTGTGCCCTCCCGGGTCGGATTGTGCCGTCTGCACGCGGCTGGTGTCCCGTGTCGAAAGTTCTTTCGCGGCATGCCGGGGCCCGATGAACGTCTGGCGGCGTTGTCCTCGGTCAGGATACCTGCCGGTATCCCTCCCTCGTCCGCCTTGCCGGCCGCCCATCGGACTCCCGGCAACCATCGAGAAACTTTCGACACGAGACACTAGGGAGGTTCAGACGAAGATCGCGCGCGAGGCGACGTCGCCCAAGTGGATCAGGTCGCCGTCGTCGACGCAGACCGAGATGGTCCCCGCGAAGGGCCGCTTCTCCACGACCTCGACGGTGCGGTCCAGATCGATGCCGATCTCCTGGAAGTAACGCAGCATGTCCGAATCGGAGTCGGAGATCCGGCTGATCACGCCCGACTCGCCGACGTCGAGATCGGCCAGCTGGCGGGAACCGGCATTCGGCACCCGGCCGTCGGCCGACGGAATCGGATCGCCGTGCGGGTCGCGTTGCGGAAAGCCGAGCTTCGCGTCGATACGCGCCATGAGGCGATCGGAGACGGCGTGCTCGAGGATCTCCGCCTCGTCGTGCACCTCGTCCCATCCGTAACCCAGCTCGCGCACGAGGAAGGTCTCCAGCAGCCGGTGACGGCGCACCATGCCCACCGCTGCGGCGCGGCCGTCGTCGGTGAGCGACACCGAGCCGTAACGCTCGTGCTCCACCAGGCCTTGGTCGGCGAGCTTGCGGATGCCCTCCGACGCGGTCGACGGCGAGACGCCGAGCTTGTCGGCGAGCAGCTTCGTGGTGACTTTGACCTCGCTCCACTCCTGGGAAGTCCAGATCACCTTCAAATAGTCCTGGGTGACCGATGTGAGGTCGCCGACCGGGCGTGAGTGGGGCATGCGCGTGAGTTTACTTGGCGGCGAGTCGTACGCTTGACACGTGTTGCGATGGCGAGGGTTGGCGAATGTTCCCCCGGGCTGGGGGCGGTGCGTGGTGACGATCGGCGTGTTCGACGGTGTCCACCGTGGTCACGCCCAGTTGGTGGCGGCGGCGACGCGTTCTGCGGCCGAACGGGGAATTCCGTCGGTGCTGATGACTTTCGACCCGCACCCGTCCGAAGTGGTGCGGCCCGGCACGCACCCGCCGCAGCTGTCGACGCTGCGTCGGCGTGCGGAGCTGGCCGAGGAGATGGGGATCGACGTCTTCTGCGTCGTCCCGTTCACCACGACGGTTGCGGCGCAGTCGCCGGAGGAGTTCGTCCACGAGGTCCTCGTCGAGCAACTCCACGCCGCCGAGGTGGTGGTCGGCGACAACTTCACCTTCGGGCACAAGGCGAGCGGCGACGTCGCGAAGCTTCGTGAGCTGGGGGAGCGTTTCGGTTTCGAGGTGACGGCTGTGTCGCTGTTCGGCGAGCACGCGGTCACCTTCTCGTCGACCTACATCCGCTCGTGCGTCGGCGCAGGCGACGTCGAACTCGCGGCCGAGGCGCTGGGCCGTCCGCACCGGGTGGAGGGCGTCGTGGTGCACGGTGAGCGGCGGGGGCGTGACCTGGGCTATCCGACTGCGAACGTCTCGGCGACGACGTACGCGGCGATTCCCGGCGACGGCGTGTACGCCGCGTGGTTCACCGTCCAGGGCAGCGGGCGCGAACCGGAGGGTATGGCGATCGGCCAGCGCTACCCGGCGGCGGTGTCGGTCGGCACCAACCCGACCTTCTCCGGTCGAGACCGGACCGTCGAGGCGTACGTGCTCGACGTCGACGCCGACCTCTACGGCCAGCACGTCACCGTCGACTTCGTCAGCCGGATCCGCGGCATGGAGTCGTACGACAGTCTCGACGCGCTGATCGCTGCGATCGGCGACGACGTCGAGCGCACCCGGTCGATCTTGTCCGCCGAATCCTGACCGACGGCGGCCGGGCGCTGATTTCCGCCGGGCACGGCCCGCTGGTAGTCTCGATCGCTGGTGCTCGCTGCAGTCCGTGGTGGCGCACCCTCCGCGGAGCGGAGATTCTTGGCACGGAACTGAAACAAGGAGATCACGCATGTCGCTGACTGCTGACCAGAAGAAGACCATCCTCGCCGAGTACGGCGTTCACGAGACCGACACCGGTTCGCCCGAGGCCCAGGTCGCGCTGCTGACCAAGCGCATCACCGACCTGACCGAGCACCTCAAGGAGCACAAGCACGACCACCACAGCCGTCGTGGCCTGCTGCTGCTGGTCGGTCGTCGTCGTCGTCTGCTCAAGTACCTGGCCGACGTGGACATCAACCGCTACCGCTCGCTGATCGAGCGCCTCGGCCTGCGCCGCTGAGCCGGTTCAGCCAAGCCCGACCAAGCACTTTGAGCTTGCGAAAGCCCCTTGAGCTTGTCGAGAGCTCCTTGAGCTTGTCGAGAGCCCCTTGAGCTTGTCGAAAGGTCCTCGCGTCCATCGAAAGCCCCTTGAGCTTGTCGAAAGGTCCTCGCGTCCATCGAAAGCCCCTTGAGCTTGTCGAGCCCCTTGAGCTTGTCGAGCCCCTTGAGCTTGTCGAGCCCCTTGAGCTTGTCGAAAGGCCGCTCCGCCACCCGGCGGGGCGGCCTTTGTCGTGG
Organism: Gordonia iterans; assembly: GCF_002993285.1. Classification (NCBI taxonomy): domain Bacteria; kingdom Bacillati; phylum Actinomycetota; class Actinomycetes; order Mycobacteriales; family Gordoniaceae; genus Gordonia; species Gordonia iterans. Next base: position 2,039,661 of record NZ_CP027433.1, read on the forward strand.
CCAGATGCTTGAGCCTGTCGGGCGGACGGCGGAGAATCACACCATGAGCGACCCTGCGATCACCCCGGCCGTCTGTTATCGCGACCCGCGAGCCGCCGTGGCGTGGCTGGGCACAGCGTTCGGCTTCACTCCGACCGTCGTCATCGAGTCGCCGGACGGCGATCCGGCGCGCAGCCACTACGAGGTGAGTCCGGGCGGTGCGGCCGCCCTCGCCGTGAGCGGAATCTGGGCCGAGTGGACCCGCTCGCCCCACGACTCCGGCGGAAACACGCAGTGGCTGACCGTGCGACTGCCCGAGGAGGTCGGAGCGGCCGGCCTGGACGCCCATTGCGAGCGCGCGCGGTCGGCGGGTGCCGAGATCACCGACGAGCCCGCCGACGAGTTCTTCGGCGACCGGCGTTACCGGGCCGTCGATCCCGAGGGGCATCACTGGACGTTCGCGGTCCATGTACGCGACGTCGGACAGGCTGAAGCGGAGGAGTTCCTCGGCCATCGTATCGAGCGCTGGAGCTGACGCGCGGTGTCGTGAACCTGGATCTGTGGCGTCGAGTGATAGGATCTGTGAGAACGATTGTGCTGGTGACGGTGCATCGGATGTGTTGGCAGACCGGTCCTCGGTAGTGGCCGCCGGAATCTCGGATCAGATCCGAGCAGATTCCGGCCGCTTCGATCGATGGCCGTCTCACGCCGCTGGGTCCCCGCGATTCCGCAGGGAGCCCGAGGAGCGGCGCGCATTCCGGCCGTGCCCAAGGCAGTTCAACGTTTCGGCGCCGCGCACCGCGCGGGGCCGGCAACTGCATATCTCGCGGAGACCACACGACAGCTGGTTCCGCGCAACGAAAGGGATTTGAACAATCCATGACTGATGTCATCGAAGAATTCGACGAGACCATCACCGAGGTCTCCTGTGTGATCGACAACGGCGCGTTCGGCAAGCGGACCATCCGCTTCGAGACCGGCCGCCTGGCTCTGCAGGCCGCGGGCGCCGTCGTCGCGTACCTGGACGAGGAGACCATGATCCTCTCCACCACCACGGCCTCGAAGAACCCGAAGGAGCACTTCGACTTCTTCCCGCTCACCGTCGACGTCGAAGAGCGCATGTACGCCGCGGGCCGCATCCCCGGCTCGTTCTTCCGCCGCGAGGGCCGCCCGTCGACTGACGCGATCCTCACCTGCCGCCTGATCGATCGCCCGCTGCGCCCGTCGTTCGTCGAGGGTCTGCGCAACGAGATTCAGGTGGTCGAGACCATCCTCTCGCTCGACCCGAACGACCTGTACGACGTCGTCGCGATCAACGCGGCCTCGGCGTCGACCCAGATCGCCGGCCTGCCGTTCTCCGGTCCGGTCGGCGGCGTGCGCGTCGCGCTGATCCCGACGGACGAGAACAAGGCCGGCCAGTGGGTCGCCTTCCCGACCGTCGAGCAGCTCGAGGGCGCCGTCTTCGACATGGTCGTGGCCGGTCGTATCGTGTCCGGGGAAGGCACCGACGCGGACGTCGCCATCATGATGGTCGAGGCCGAGGCCACCGAGAACGTGCTCGACCTGATCGCCGGCGGCGCGACCGCGCCCAGCGAGACCATCGTGGCCGAGGGCCTGGAGGCCGCCAAGCCGTTCATCGCGCAGCTGTGCGAGGCGCAGAAGCAGCTCGCCGCGGCCTCGGCCAAGGAGACCCGGGAGTTCCCGCTGTTCCCGGCCTATCAGAGCGACGTCTTCGACGCCGTCTCCGACTTCGCCGCCGAGCGCCTGAACACCGTGCTGGCGATCGCCGGCAAGCAGGAGCGGGAGGAGGCCACTGACGCGCTGAAGGCCGACGTGCTGGCCGAGCTGGGTCCGAAGTTCGAGGGCCGCGAGGGTGAGATCGGTGCGGCGTTCCGCTCGCTCACCAAGAAGCTGGTCCGCCAGCGCATCCTGACCGACCACTTCCGTATCGACGGCCGCGGCATCACCGACATTCGCGAGCTCTCGGCCGAGGTCGGGGTCATTCCGCGGGCGCACGGCAGTGCACTCTTCGAGCGCGGCGAGACCCAGATCATGGGCGTCACCACGCTCGACATGGTCAAGATGGCGCAGCAGATCGACTCGCTCGGTCCGGAGACCTCCAAGCGCTACATGCACCACTACAACTTCCCGCCGTACTCGACCGGTGAGACCGGCCGCGTCGGCTCGCCCAAGCGTCGCGAGATCGGCCACGGCGCACTCGCCGAGCGGGCCCTGGTGCCGGTGCTGCCGAGCGTCGAGGAGTTCCCGTACGCCATCCGCCAGGTGTCGGAAGCACTGGGCTCCAACGGCTCCACCTCGATGGGCTCGGTGTGCGCATCGACCCTGTCGATGCTCAACGCCGGTGTTCCGCTGAAGGCTCCGGTCGCCGGCATCGCGATGGGCCTGGTGTCCGACGAGGTGACCATCGACGGCAAGACCGAGACGCGCTACGTCGCGCTGACCGACATCCTCGGTGCCGAGGACGCCTTCGGCGACATGGACTTCAAGGTCGCCGGCACCAAGGACTTCGTGACGGCCCTGCAGCTGGACACCAAGCTCGACGGCATCCCTTCGCAGGTGCTCGCCGGCGCGCTGAGTCAGGCCAAGCAGGCCCGTCACACCATCCTCGAGGTGATCGCCGAGGCGATCGACGAGCCCGACGAGATGAGCCCGTTCGCGCCGCGGATCACCACCATCAAGATCCCGATGGACAAGATCGGCGAGCTGATCGGCCCCAAGGGGAAGACGATCAACGGCATCACCGAGGAGACCGGCGCCAACATCTCGATCGAGGACGACGGCACCGTGTTCATCGGCGCCTCGAACGGCGAGGCCGCGCAGGCGGCCATCGACAAGGTCAACGCCATCGCCAACCCGCAGCTGCCGAAGGTGGGCGAGCGCTTCCTGGGCACCGTCGTCAAGACCGCGCCGTTCGGCGCGTTCGTGTCGCTGCTGCCGGGCCGCGACGGTCTGGTCCACATCAGCAAGCTGGGCAACGGTAAGCGCATCGGCAAGGTCGAGGACGTGGTGAACGTCGGCGACAAGCTGCAGGTGGAGATCGCCGACATCGACGAGCGCGGCAAGATCAGCCTCGTTCCGGTGCAGGCGGACGCTCCGGCCGACGCCTGAGCTCTGATCGAGCGGAGTCGAGATCCGGCCCGCGATTCCCTTCCGGGAGTCGCGGGCCGGAGCCGTCTCTACAGTTCCTGCACGTACAGCAGCATCCGGTAGTCGGTGCCGGGCTCGATGTTCACGAAGCCGTGGCGCTCGTAGAAGCGGCGGGTGTCGTGGTCGATCTCGTCGACGTTGATGTGCAGTTCGCCGCCGCCGCGTCGTCGTACCTCGTCCATCACCGCGGTGAGCAGTTGTGTCCCTATCCCGTGGTCGCGGAGGGCGGGGATCACGTAGAGCTCGTCGAGCACCGCGAGCGGGCCGTCGCAGTAGATGGTCGGGCGAAGGGTGACCGTGCCGAAGCCGGTCGGCGCCTCCGGCGGTCCGGCGAGAACCGCGAACCCGTCCTGGTCGGCGAGCAACGCCCCGTAGCGGCGGGTCAGCACGTCGAGCTCCGCGGTCGGTTCGGCGAACTCGGTGTCGAAATCGACTTGCAGGCGCGCCAGCAGCGCGGCGTCGTCGATCGAGGCGAGACGAACGGTCATGCATCGGACCCTACCGGCCGATGAGTGCTGTCAAGTGGTTCTCCACGAGCCATTTCACGGCACTCGCCGACCGGGGCCCGACGCCCGGAACGGTTCAGCCGACCTCGATGGGGCCGGAGTTGCCGCTGATGGCGGTGAGCTTTCCGGACGGTGCCTTGGCGTCGCCGTAGTAGCGGATGCGGTAGCGCCCCGCGGCCCCCGGTGGGATCCGCCAGGTGACAGTCACCTTCGACGACGAGCCGCTGCCGCCGGGGCGCTCCCACTTCAGTTCGGTGGACTCGTGGTCGTCGTCGAACGCGACCTGCCATCCGGTCGCGGTGTGCTTCTCGATCGCGTAGTAGCCCTTGGTTTTCCGTCCTCGACGGACGCGGTTGGCCGGGTGCGCGCCACAGAATCCGACGGTGACCGTCGATCCGGGCCGGGCTTTCGCGGGGACCCGCGAGACCACCTGTCCGTAGCGCTTGCCGGGCAGCGGGGTGTCGGCGGGCGGACTGCCGAGCAGGTCGGGGTGCGGTTCGTCGCGGCGGTCGGCGGGGCGCGGTCCGACGGGTTCTCGGCGGCCCCGGGCCAGGGCGCGAGCGAGCTTGTCGAACTCTTGCATGTACGCACACAGCGTCCAGCGGCCGAACAGCGTCGCACCACCCTCGTACTGCTGGGCGGCGTACTCCTCCGGGGTGGTGACGTACTGACTGAAGCCGTTCGAATACGCCTGCAGCAGCACGTTCTCCAGCGGAACCTTCAGGGCGTCGGCGACGATTCGCCGGATGCGAAGACCTGAGACGACGGTGATCTCGGCGGGGAGGCCGGCGAGCACCAGGTCGCCGATGCGGATCAGCTGGATCGGCAGCGTCTGCTCGATCCACGGGCGCGGCGGCAGGATGCCGAGCGGAAAGAGCTCGGCCTTGGGGGCCTGCGCGTAGAGCATCCACGGTTCCGGTGAGGGGAGGTCCGCGGCGCCGAGTGCGACGGTCAACTCGTTGCGCATGCCTTCCTGGAGGATCGCGAGCTGGCTTCGTGTGTTGTCTTCCATGCTGGTCGCCGCTGAGGCGAGGCCCATCATCGCCGGTGCCGTGCGCGCGGCTTTGCCGTGCGGGGTGTAGTGACCGTCGATGTGGATGTCGGCCATGTTCAGGTACTTGGTGGCCGAGGCGATTCCGCCCTGGACCGGCCGTGCTCCGGCGAGCGCCGACCGGCCCGCACGGTCCTGCCGTTGCCCGATCTGGATCCGGTTGGCGCGGTGGTCGGCGGTCGGTCCGCCCGGGTTCATCTTGCGCAGCCACAGGTTGGGTGTCATGTCGCCGGCGTTGGTCTGCGCGTGCGCGGTGACCACTGCGGGATCGCGCTGCTCGGCCAGATAGGCCGCATATCCCTTGTTGTCCGGGCCGATCAGGAAGTTCGCATCGGTCAGCGAGGTGCCGTGAGTGGCGAACCAGACGATCTCGCCCACGGTGGTGCCGCCGCGGCGCAGGCGGAGCGCGGTGACCTGCGGGTCGATCTTGCCGGGGAAGTGGGCGCGGTCGGGTGCGGGATTGCGGTCGAATGCGGGTTGGGAACGGTTCGCGCTGGCGTTGTGCAGTTCGGCGAAGCCGAGCTCGACGGTACCGGGTCCCAGGCTGCGGTGCGCCTCGTCGACGGCATCGAGCAGGCCGGCGAGTTCGGCGTCGAAGGAATTGCGCCGATGCCCCTGGGCGGCCAGCACGTAGGCGTAGTCCCACGAGGTGCCGCCGCACGAGTTGTGGTTGTGGGTGGCGTTGATGTTGACGTTGTGTTCGTTGTAGAGGGCGCCGTAGCGCTTGCGGAGTTCGGCCAGCAGGCGCACGTGGTGCGAGGTGAAGACGCACGCGATATCGGCGTTGACGAACAGGACGCGGTCGCCCGTCGCCGCGTCCGCGATCACGTACGCGCGCGCCCAGATCCGCTGGAGGAGGCCCTCGGCCACCTGCTCCATGTCAGAGTAGCCCATCATGCCCTGACCGGCGACCGCCCCGGTCATGTCGCCCTTGCCGGCACCGACCAGGTACCCGCCGGCGTCGGCTGCCGCCGGACCCGCTTGCGTTCCGGCGCCGCCGAGGGCGCCCGCGCCTGCTGCTGCGGTGATCGCCGCGGCCTGTAGAACCCGACGTCGTGAGGGACCGGTCACGAGTGCTCCTGTACTAGAACGTGTTTCTGTCGGAGGTAGGTTAGCCCGACGACAAGACCAATTCAATACAGCTATGTATCGTGGCGATGACCGGGTGAACGGAGGCCACCGCGCCCGTCGCCCACCGAATCCCCGCCCGGCCCGGCGAGACCTGCCAGGCTGGGGGACGGCGGCGCGCGTGCGAGTCGCCGGGTCGGCGGCCGATCTTCCCACAGGAGAGTCCAGATGAACCTCGACGAATACATGAGTCACGACGCGACGGGACTCGCGGAGCTGGTCGCGGACGGGCAGGTGACGCCCGCCGAACTGCTGGATCTGGCCCGTCGACGCCTGCGCGAGGTGAATCCGGACCTGAACGCCGTCGTCATCGAGACGGGGCCGGAGGCCGACGCCCAGGTCTCCGGCGAATTGTCCGGTCCGTTCGCGGGAGTCCCGTTTCTGCTCAAAGATCTCTCGCAGGAGTACCAGGGCTATCCGACGACCGGCGGCTGCCGGGCGCTCGCTGACGACGTCGCCACCGAGAACGCTCTCGTCACCGACCGTTTCCTGGAGGCCGGACTGGTGGTCGTGGGCAAGACGGCCACCCCGGAACTCGGTGCGAAGGGCGTCACCGAGTCGGCGCTGTGGGGACCGACCCGCAACCCGTGGGACACCTCCCGCACACCGGGCGGGTCGTCGGGCGGTTCGGCCGCCGCCGTCGCGGCCGGCATCGTGCCGGTGGCCGGCGCCAACGACGGTGGAGGGTCCATCCGGATTCCGGCGGCCTGCACCGGCCTGGTCGGACTCAAGCCCAGTCGTGGACTCACCCCGTACGGTCCGCAGACGGGGGAGTCGGGCTTCGGGATCGCGGTGGAGGGCGTCGTGGCGCGGTCGGTGCGCGACTCGGCCGGGATGCTCGACGCGATCGTGGGAGCCAACCGCTACGCCGACTATCTCAGTGCCGTGCCGGAGACGAGGTTCACCGAGGTGATCACGAGGAGACCGGGCGCGCTGCGGATCGGCTACTCGACGCATTCGGCGATCACCGAGACTCCCGAACCCGAGGCGGTGGCGGCCGTCGAGACCACCGCTGCGCTGCTGCGGGACCTCGGGCACGAGGTGGTCGAGGTCGCGCCGCCGTACGACGATAAGGCTCTCGCGGAGACCTTCCTGACGATCTGGTTCGCCCGGCTCGGCGGAAACGTCGCCGAGATCAAGGCCCGCACCGGAGCGAGCGATTTCGCCTTCGAGGCGGACACTGTCGCGATGGTCGAGTTCGGGCGCGCCAACGGCACGGAGAAGCTGATCAGGGCGCTCGACGAGATCGTGCAGTACACGCACGCGATCGAGCGGTTCTACGAGGACTTCGACTTCTTCCTGACGCCCACGCTGGCCCGCATACCGATCGAGGTCGGATCGATCGACACTCCGGTGCCGTTGCAGATCGGCGCCCGGGTGGCGCACAAGGCCCGGGCCGGGAAGCTGCTCCTGGCCAGCGGGCTGATCGACCAGATGATCACCGACAACCTCGGGTGGGTGCCCTATACGCAGCTGGCGAACCTCACCGGCCGGCCGGCGATCAGCGTCCCGGTGTACTGGACCGACGACGGGCTGCCGCTCGGTGTGCAGTTCAACGCTTCGCTCGGCGCCGACGGCGCCCTGCTGCGACTCGCTGCACAGCTCGAAGAGGCCGCGCCGTGGGCGCACCGCTTTCCGGCGCAGCCGAAGCGCCGGGCCTGACCGCGTCGCATGCGACCCGGCACCTCTAAACTCTGGTGAAGACCAACGAGCGACTAGAGGTGGACAGATGAGCGGTGCGATCCGGGTCGGAGTGCTGGGCAGCAGGGGCAAGGTCGGGCAGGCGATCGTCGGCGGCGTCGTCGCTGCACCGGACACTGAGTTCACCGTCGGTGTGGACAAGGGTGATTCGCTCAGCGACTTCGTCGACTCGCGGACGCAGGTCGTCGTGGACTTCACTCACCCCGACGTCGTGATGGACAACCTGAAGTTCTTGGTGGAGAACGGGATTCACGCCGTCGTCGGGACCACCGGTTTCACGCAGGAGCGTCTGGACCAGGTGCGCGGGTGGCTGGCGGAGAACCCGGAGTCGGCTGTGCTGATCGCGCCGAACTTCGCGATCGGCGCCATCCTGTCCATGCACTTCGCGCAGCAGGCGGCGAAGTACTTCGACTCCGTCGAGGTGATCGAACTGCACCATCCGCACAAGGCGGATGCGCCGTCGGGCACCGCCGGCCGGACCGCTCAGCTGATCGCCGCGGCGCGCGCCGACGCCGGCTGTGCGCCCAGCCCGGACGCGACCTCGACCGGACTGGAAGGCGCTCGCGGCGCCGACGTCGACGGGGTGCGCGTGCACTCGATCAGGCTGGCCGGACTCGTCGCCCACCAGGAGGTGCTGTTCGGTACCCAGGGTGAGACCCTGACCATCCGGCACGACTCGATCGACCGGACGTCGTTCGTTCCGGGCGTCCTGCTCGGTGTCCGTGAGATCGGCGCCCACCCGGGTCTGACCGTCGGACTCGACGCCTTCATGGACCTGTGACGGTGACCGACAGCGAGCGACGCGCTCCGCGACGCAGACCCGAGGAGAAGGACGCCCGGCCGATCGTGGCGATGATCGCGTTCATGGTCGTCGCGATCGCCGTCTACCTGGTGCTGCTCAGTCGATCGGCGATCCGCCTGATCGAGTCCGGCGGTGTGGTCGGCGTCGGCCTGGGCGTCGCGGTGTTCATCCTTCCAGTGCTCGGCGTCTGGATCATCGTGCAGACGCTGCGGTCGGGCATCGAACATCAGCGGATGTCCGCCGCGGTGGCCGCGGCCGGCCGCAGCCTCGACGTCTCGGACCTGCCGCGCCGCCCGTCGGGCCGCCTGGAGCGTGACGCGGCCGACGAGCTCTTCCAGCAGGTGAAGGTCGAATGGGAGGCGGACCCGACCGACTGGATCAGCAGCTACCGGATCGCACGCGCCTACGACTACGCCGGTGATCGCAAGCGGGCCCGAGCCCTGATGCGCCGGGCGTCGGAGGGCTACCGCGCCGCGAAGGCGTCTGGCAACCTGAACGTCGAGTCCTGATCGAGGGAAGCCGAGGAGCTCAATGGCGCGCCTGCTGATCGTCCACCACACGCCCTCGCCGCACTGCCAGGCGATGTTCGAGGCAGTGGTGAGCGGTGCGACCGATCCCGAGATCGAGGGTGTCGAGGTGGTGCGCCGCGCGGCGCTGTCGGTGTCGACGAGCGACTTCCTCGACGCGGACGGGTACGTGCTCGGCAGCCCGGCCAACCTCGGGTCGATTTCGGGTGCTCTCAAGCACGCCTTCGATTGCTCGTACTACCAGATCCTCGACTCGACGCAGGGCCGACCGTTCGGGTTGTACCTGCACGGCAACGAGGGGACCGAGGGCGCGGAAAACGCCGTCGACCGGATCACCGCCGGGCTCGGCTGGGAGAAGGCCGCCGAGTACGTCATCGCATCGAACAAGCCGGAGAAGGCGGTGCTGGAGGCGTGCTGGGAGCTGGGCGCGACCATCGCCGCCGGGCTGATGGGGTAGTCCCAGGACTCGCGCGAAACACAGAGTTATCCACAGGCGTGATGGAGGTTGTCGGAGCCGACGCTTACGATGGTGAACGGCAGGCTCACCTGGGTCTGCCCAGAGACGCCGAGGCCCTGCCAGAGCGGACTCCGACAGGGCTCGACGCGTATTTGGCGATACCGCCCCAGCCTAGAGGGTGGCCTGCGCCCCGCAACAGGGGGTTGGTCACATTGGGGTCGGTGATGTCTTGGTCGCGGCGACGCACCAGGAGGATGCCCCTTGTCCGATGAACCGCTTCCAAGTCGAACCGTTCGCGAGTTCTGCCACCATTACGGCCTCGATCGAAACGCCTATCTCACCGCCCGCGCCAAATCGAAAGTCAATGCGCGCGACTGGGACACGGTGCTTTCCGCCGCCGTCCAACTCAGGCTTCTGCGACACGTGAGCGTTGATCGCCGCGATGATCATATCCGTCGCGAGCGTCGAAAGAAGGTCGTGACCACGCCCCGGCGACCGATCAAACCGTTGCCGCCCCCGAGGCCAGCGGTCGACGTGGATGCCGAGATCGAGCGGATGGCGGCGTCCCTTGAGAAGTGGAGCAGAGCGCTCGTCGACCTGACCCGGGAGCACGTCACGAATGACGGCACCGGGAGGTGTGGAAAGTGTCACGAGGCCGCGCCATGCAGGTTTGAGCGGACGTTAACCAATCTCGACAAGGGTCTCGTCGAGGAGATCACGCTGTGGGAGGCGGGCGGGGGTTCACCGACCTCGGACGATCCTGAGCAGCGGTTGAGGCTGCTCTACGCAGCCCGCAATCGGTGGCGCGAGGTGCTGGTCCGGTACTCGGTCGATCACATGCTTGAGGGCACTGATCGCAAATGCACCGTGTGTCGGACCGACGCGCCGTGTGAGATCAAGGCGGCACTGACACGGATCAACAAGGGCATCGCGCGCCAGATCGAGAACGATTATGCGATTCTCGGTGACGAGGAACTGAACGCCGCGTTTCGGCCTCGGCGGCGGCTCGACCGCTACGAGGAGCGGGACGCGCAGTAGTCGTCGCTGCCCCCACCGCCCGTATCGTCGCCGGTGGGTGTCGAGGCCATCCATCGTCACCTTCTGCACCGCCCCTGGTGCCCGATCTCCCACCGGGGGCAGTGTGTCGTCTACGTCTCGTCGGTCTCGGTGATGCGCAAGAATGGACGAATGTGTGGATCAGCGAACCGGTAGCGATACGAGCCCTGTTTTCCCGTGCGCTTGAGGATCGTTCCGTACTGCTCGGTCACCAAGTTGCCTAACGCAACGTGGATAGCAGCAAAGTTGTCGCGGCCGCCAATGTTGCTGACCCATAGGTCCTGGATCTCGCTACCGGTCCAACTACGGCGAGAGTCGTTCGCCAGCAGTTTCATGATCTGTGTTCGCGGACGCACATCTCCGTTTCTTTCCTTCGCTAGCCGCACCCGATCCTGATAGCTGGCCGTCACAGACCGAGCGGCCTCTGTCAGCGCCGCCATCAGTTGCGCTCGACCAACAGCCTCATCACCTGACCGTAGGGCTGCCCTTGCGACATTTAGGCCAATGAGATGGGCGAAATAGGGGAAGCCGTCACTGTAGAACACAAAGTCCTTCATGATGCCGTCCGGCACTTCCATCCCCAGCAGCTCGAACCCGCGCGCTAGAAGCGCACGAATCTCGTCATCCGGCATCCGCGGAACGCCGATCTGAGCTGTTCGTCGGAGGTAGGAGCGCGAAGATCCCAGCAGGCTTGTCGCGTCCTCGGATATGCCAATAACTACGCACTTGGCATCCGGCTCATTCCAGTCGTCACTGGCGCGATCGGAGAAACGCTCCAACAACTGCGCGACGAGTTCACGAGTCGATTCGGTACGCACGTTTTGGAAATTGTCCAGCACGAGGAGCGAGATTCCCGACTTGGACAACAGTTCGGTCACTACGTCTACAGCAGGCTTCTCTATAACCTGATACTCAGTGTCCCTACCAACCGCACCCTTCACTGTGCCACTGAGTTTGGTGAACCAAGGGACCGATCCCTCTGCAGATACCCCTGCCTCGAAATTTCGACGTTTGGTGAATTTAGTCTCGCGGACGTCGAGCAGTTTTCGTACGACATCGTCGAGCATTCCCGCGTAGTCCGTGTTGGCAGTGCATTCGATAGTCACCAACTTGAGTTCCAAATCCTCGGCGACATACTTGAGTAACGAAGACTTCCCGACTCCGGTGTCGCCATACATGAGGACTTGGCCCCCACGGTCCCGGATGGCATCGACGAGACGGTCCTGCACGCCCGGGTTGCCATCTGAATCTGGCTCGTTTCGGCGTTCGAACATCTTGCGCGTAACGAGCGTGCGGGGGGTGAAAACTTGCTCAGGAACGAGCTTCTCGGGTTGCGGGTCCACGCGCTGAGATTAGCCGAACTCTGCCAATCGGCCCTTCACGTTCACGGAGGAGGGCGAGCTTCAGGCCCGCACGCCCGCTGGGGTAATGCCGAAGGTGCCCGGCGTAGCACCGCTCGTGATGTTGGCAAGCGCGAACGCTCGCGCGTCGGGGTCGTCGGCGGGCAGGAACAGCGCCCTATCGACGTCGGTATGGGACACCTCGCTGTCGGTGTAGAGCTGGTGCGCGAGTCCAGTGATCGAGCCCAAACAGTTCGCTATCAGCCGGGGCACCGCGCCGCTGTGGTCGCCGGATTCGCGGATGGCGCGGGGGTGCGACGGCGTGCAGGGTGCGCAGCGCGACGTGCCCGGTCGCGGTCGGTGTAGGCGACGCGGGCGACCTTCCCGTCGTTCACCATCTCGACGGCAGTGTCACACGCCTTCGACGTCGTCTACTACCCGTGTCTGGACCAGACGGGGGACCGGCCGTACGGGCTGTTCATGCATGGCAATCAGGGGACCGAGGGCGCGCAGCGCAGTGTGCACTCGATCGCAGGGGGCCTGGGCTGGGTCAAGACGGCCGACGACGTCGTGGTCTCAGCCAAGCCGACGAAGGACGAACTAGAGGCCTGCTGGAATCTCGGCGCGACCGTCGCCGCCCAGGTGATGAGTTAGGGCCTCGGGGACCCGGCGGTCGCGCGCGCGTCGAGGATCTCGGCGATGTGCGCCTCCGCCCAGAGTTCGAGCGCGCGCAACGGGGTCCGGAGCGATTCGCCGAGTGAGGTGAGTTCGTACTCGACGCGCGGCGGGATCTCCAGATACTGGGTGCGCTTGACCAGCCCGTCTCGCTCCAGGCTGCGCAGGGTCTGGGTGAGCATCTTCTGCGAGATGCCGTCGATCCGCCGCGCGACGTCGTTGAAGCGGCGCGGTCCCTCGCTGAGGGCGCCGATGATCAGGACCGTCCACTTGTCGCCGATACGGTCGAGCACTTCGCGCGTCGGGCAGGCGCGATCGTAGGGATTCGGCGCCAAGGGGGTCTCGGTCATCGCGGTTCCTTCCGGATCGAGTGACTAAGTTACCACAAAGTGCCTACTTACCAGTAGAGAGCGACTCTCCTAGAGTGATCATCGGGTCGTCGCGAACGGGTCGCGGCGCACGAACAGAAGGAGACTCTCCATGGCACGCATCACGGTTCTCGGCGGTACCGGTTACGCGGGCGGCCACCTGGTCGCGGTCGCCGCGCAGCGCGGGCACTCGGTGGTGTCGTACAGCAGGTCGCTGCCGGACAACCCGGTCGACGGCGTCGAGTATCGCACCGGTGACCTGGCCGATCCGGCGGTGCTGTCGACGGCGGTCGCCGGTGCCGACGTCGTCGTGTCGGCGCTGTCGCCACGCGGAGCGCTGGAGGGCGCCGGCGTTCTCCGGGAACTGGAGAAGAAGCTCGCCGGAGCAGCCGCGGCGGCGGGCGTCCGCCTCGGCGTGATCGGCGGGGCGGGCTCGCTGCTCGTGGCCCCGGGAGGGCCGAAGGTGGCCGACACGCCGGAGTTCCCGGCCGCCGTCAAGCCCGAAGCCGACGAGATGGGCGGCGTGCTCGACGACCTCCGCGCGAGCGATCCCGCGCTGGACTGGTTCTACGTCAGCCCGGCGGGGGGATTCGGCGCGTGGGCGGCCGGTGAGGCCACCGGCGTCTACCGCATCGGCGGCGACGTCCTCGTGGCCGACGACCAGGGCGAGTCGAACATCTCCGGTGCCGACCTGGCCGCGGCCGTCGTCGACGAGATCGAAGAGCCGGCGCACCGTCGCTCCCGGTTCACCGTGGCCTATTGAGCACCACCGTCACCGCGCGGCAAGGACGGGCCCCGGTCCGCCGAGGCGCGGTTGCCCGCGTAGCCGCCGCGCGCCGCGTCTCGTCGGGACCGCCGGATCGGTAGACTCTCCGGTTGTGAGCGCGACCGTCCCCACCCCGTACGAGGATCTGCTGCGGCAGGTCCTGACGACGGGCACCGCGAAAGCCGACCGGACTGGGACCGGGACGCGCAGCCTGTTCGGCGCGCAACTCCGGTACGACCTCGCCGAGGGCTTCCCTCTGATCACCACCAAGAAGGTGCATCTGAAGTCGATCGTGTACGAGTTGCTGTGGTTCCTGCGCGGCGACTCCAATGTGCGCTGGCTGCAGGAGAACGGCGTCACCATCTGGGACGAATGGGCCGACGACGACGGTGATCTCGGACCGGTGTACGGCGTGCAGTGGCGCAGTTGGCCCACCCCGTCGGGCGAGCACGTCGACCAGATCCAGGCCGCGCTCGAGCTGCTCAAGAGCGATCCCGACTCCCGCAGGAACATCGTGTCGGCGTGGAACGTCGGCGAGATCGGCCAGATGGCGCTGCCGCCGTGTCACGCCTTCTTCCAGTTCTACGTCGCCGAGGGCAAGCTCAGCTGCCAGCTGTACCAGCGCAGCGCCGACCTGTTCCTCGGCGTTCCGTTCAACATCGCCTCGTACGCGCTCCTCACGCATATGATGGCGCAGCAGGCGGGGCTCGACGTCGGCGACTTCGTGTGGACCGGCGGCGACTGCCACATCTACGACAACCACGTCGACCAGGTCCGCGAGCAGCTCTCACGCGAGGCCTTTCAGTACCCGAAACTCGAACTGCGGCAGGCGGATTCAATATTCGACTACTCGTACGACGACGTGCGGGTGGTCGGCTACGAGTCGCACCCGGCGATCAAGGCGCCGGTCGCCGTCTGAGTCCGGACTGCGGCGCACGAGGCAGCGGAGAGGGGAGCAGCGATGGACATCGTTCTGATCTGGGCGCAGGATCGCGCCGGCGCCATCGGGCGCCGCGGCACGATCCCGTGGACCGTCCCGGAGGACCTGGCGCACTTCCGCGAGGTCACCGGTGACGGCGCGGTGATCATGGGGCGCAAGACGTGGGACTCGCTGCCCGATCGCTTCCGCCCGCTACCGGGCCGGCGGAATATCGTGCTGACGCGGTCGGGATCGTTCACCGCAGACGGCGCCGAGACCGCGCCCGACCTGGACGCCGCACTCGACCTGGTCGGCCGCGTCGCCGCGGTGATCGGCGGCGGCGAGATCTACCGCGCCGCCTTGCGGCATGCTTCCCGCCTGCACGTCACCGAGATCGGCATGCTGGTGACCGGCGCGGACGCGTTCGCACCGGAGATCGATCTCGACACCTGGGAACAGGCGTCGGCCACGGACTGGCAGCACTCGCGCACCGGCACCCTGTATCGCTTTCTCGAGTACCGCCGCATCGACTACGGCACCAGGTGACTCGCGAAGTATCGCTCGCCTCGGCCCGCCGGATCGCCCTGGCCGCACAGGGATTCGCCGATCCTGCGCCCACCGGTGCCCCCACGCGCGCGCACTTGAAGCGGGTCGTCGGACGCACGCGGCTGCTGCAGATGGATTCAGTGAACATCCTCGCTCGCGCGCACTATCTGCCTGCCTTCAGTCGCCTCGGACCGTACGACGACGAGTTGCTGGACCGTGCCGCCTGGCAGTCGTCGGCGCGGTCGCCGACGCTGCTCGCCGAGTACTGGGCGCACGAGGCGGCGCTCATTCCGATCGACGACTGGCCGCTGTTCGGCTGGCGGAGACGCCAGTTCGCGGAGGGACGCTGGCGGCATACTCGGGAGGTGCTGCGGCGCAACGGTCCTCTCGCCGACGATGTGACCGCCGTGATCGCCGAGACCGGCGCGTCGACACCGCGCCAGATCGAGGACCGCCTCGGGATCGACCGGGAGGCCGGGGCCGCGGGCAGTTGGTGGAACCGTGGCGAGGTGAAGCACGTCTGCGAGGCGCTCTTCGACGCGGGCGCACTCGCCTCGGTCCGCGACCGGCACTTCACGCGCTCGTACGACCTCGCCGAACGGGTCCTCGGACCGGAGCGTTGCGCGGCGGACATCGCCGAAGCGGACGCGGTGCGTGAGCTGGTCGCACGGGCCGGCGCCGCCCACGGGATCGCGACGGCGGCCGACCTCGCGGACTACTACCGGTTGAAGACCGCGCAGGTCCGCGGCGTGCTCGGTGACCTCATCGACGACGGCACGCTCACCGAGACGCGGGTCGCGGGCTGGGCGGAGCCCGCGTATCTGCACGCGTCGGCCCGGGCGCCGCGCCGGGTTCAGCGCTCGGCCCTGCTCTCGCCGTTCGACCCGCTGGTGTTCTTCCGCCCGCGCACCGAACGGCTCTTCGGGTTCCATTACCGCATCGAGATCTACGTTCCCGCTCACAAACGGGTCCACGGCTACTACGTCCTGCCGTACCTCCTCGACGAACGCCTCGCCGCCCGCGTCGATCTGAAAGCCGACCGCCGGGCCGGGGTGCTGCACGTGGTGGCGGCGCACCACGAACCCGACGTCGAGCCCGGCCGCGTCGCCGAGGCGCTCGCCGCGGATCTGCAGGTGATGGCGGATTGGCGCGGTCTCGGCGACGTGCACGTGCACCCGCGCGGCGACCTGTCGGAGGCGCTCGCCGCGGCGGTCTGAACAGTCGCCTCGACGAGCGAAGGCGTTCGCACCGGCGTAAGTTCACGTTCGTGAACTGGTTCTGCGAGGGAGGGGACGGCTACGCGCGGCATCGGCCGAGCTACCCGACCAAGCTGGCGCGGATGCTCGCCGACGCCGCACCGAGTCGTGCGTGCGCGGTCGACGTCGGCTGCGGCACCGGGCTCCTCACCGCGCTGCTCGCAGAGTACTTCGAGCGGGTCTACGGTCTGGACGTCAGCGCCGGCCAGCTGGCGCACGCGTCACCGCGGCCGCCGATCGAATACCGGGTGGCGCAGGCGGAGGCGACCGGACTGCCCGACCGGTGTGCGGATCTGATCACGGTGGCCCAGGCCGCACACTGGTTGGACCTCCCCGCGTTCTACCGGGAGGTGCGACGGATCGCGGCGGACGGTGCGGTGGTCGCACTCATCACCTACGGAACCGCCGAGCTCGAGTCCGATCTGCAGCCTCGTTTCCGGCGCTTCTACGCCGACGAGCTGGGGCCGTACTGGGAGCCCGAGCGCAGGCTCGTCGAGACGCGCTACTCCGGCATCGACTTTCCGTTCGCACCGGTGGAGATCACCGTGCCCGACATCGAGCGGGACTGGACTCTCGACGAGTTCGCCGGCTTCCTGTCCACCTGGTCAGCGGTGCGTCGCGCGGAGAAGGAAGGCGCACACGATCTGGTGGCCCGCCTCGTGGAGGACCTGTACCCGTTGTGGGGCAACGAATATCGCCATGTCAGCTGGCCGGTGACGGTGGTCGCCGGCCGAGTCGTCGAGTCGTCCTGATGCCGCAGTCACCGGAGACGCTGGCACATCTGCGACGCGCGCGCGACCTGATGGATCGCGACTACGCACAACCTCTCGATGTGCCCGCGATGGCGGCCCGGGCGCTGATGTCCACGGCGCACTTCTCCCGGGAGTTCAAGACGGCCTACGGCGAGACCCCGTACGGCTATCTCGTCACCCGCCGCGTGGAGCGGGCGATGGCGATGCTCCGGGCTGGATCGAGCGTCACCGATGCGTGCATGGCGGTCGGGTTCACTTCGTTGGGGTCGTTCAGCAGCACCTTCACCCGGATCGCGGGAGAGACGCCGTCGGCGTATCGCGCGAGAGAACATCCCGGCATGGAGCAGCTGCCGTCCTGCATCACCAAGGTCCTGGCACGGCCGATGCCGTTCCGGTGATCGCGTTCCCGTCGAGAGGGAAGCAGGAATGGAGAAGCACGCTTCCCAGCGCGGGCCTACCGTGAGACGCATGAGCAACGACATCACCCTCTCTGCCACCCCCATCACCGTCGACGACATGGACGCCGCGCTCCGCTTCTACCGGGACGCGCTCGGATTGGTGGTGAAGCTCGACGTCCCGAACGGCGAAGAGCGCTGGGTCACGCTGGGGCCGGCGGACTCCGACGGGAACATCGTGTTGTCGCAGCCCGGTGCGGGCCGGTCGCCCGAGGACGCCGAAGCGCTGCACCGGCTCGTCGCCAAAGGCGTGATGGGTCCGTACATCTTCACCG
Source organism: Gordonia iterans (assembly GCF_002993285.1). NCBI lineage: Bacteria > Bacillati > Actinomycetota > Actinomycetes > Mycobacteriales > Gordoniaceae > Gordonia > Gordonia iterans. Next base: position 2,057,388 of record NZ_CP027433.1, read on the forward strand.
CGAGCGATCTGGACGCGGTGTTCGCCCGAGTCGCGGACAGCGGCGCAGAGGTGCTCCAGGAGCCGGTCGTGCAGCCGTGGGGTCCCCGTGACTGCGCCTTCCGCGATCCGGCCGGCAACATGATCCGGATCAACGCGGCGGGGTAGCGTCGTCGGGGTGAGCGACGGCATGGAGATCTACGGGGCGTGGGGTGCGGTGCTGCCCGGCGACACCCGGGCACAGATGGCGGTGGTCGGCAGCGACGGACAGTTCGCCGTGATCTACCGGACCGGAGACGGCGAGTGGGATTCGCTGGCAGCCGCCTTCGACGAGGAGGCGGCGCGGCGCACGGCCGATCTGGTCACCAAGATGACGGGCATGCCCGAACACTTGAGGATCGGCGGCGACGGAATCGGCAGCGGCGTCGACACCGATCATCCGGGGGTGGAGTGGGTGGTGCCGACGGCGGTGCTCGACGATCCCGATCCGATCGTGCGGATCACCGGACCGGGCACCGACCGCCTGTGGGCGGTGCCCAGCACCGACGGCGAGGTCCTCGGCCTGCTCAACCCGGACGGGGACCCTCGAGAGATCGCCGAGTTCTCTTCGGTCGACGCGGCGGACGCGTTCATCGGGATGGTCGACGCGCTCTTCGGCCTCAACGGCAGCCGGGGGTTCTCCGACCGCACCGACGACTGAGGCCGCTCCCGGGGCCTCGCACGCACTAAGGTGGGGCGCGTGAACACCTTTCAGAACGTCGCACGACAGGCGAACAAGGTGATGGCGCCGCTGCTGAACGTCCCGGTACTGGGTTCGCTGCTCGGCAAGTCGATGACCGAGATCACCTACACCGGGCGCCGCAGCGGACAAACCTTCCGTCTGGTGGTCAACTACCGGCGGCGCGCCGAAGACGAGATCGTGGTCGGCGTCGCGCTGCCCGACAAGAAGACGTGGTGGCGGAACTTCTATCCCGAGCCCGGGCCGATCCTGGTTCGGCTCGACGGCGTCGACCGACCGGGCACCGCGGTGGCCAAGCGGTCGGACAAGGGGACGTCTGTGCGGATCATCCTGCAGCCGTTGGGAATCACCGATGCCGCCGACCACCCGGGAGTCGGCCGGTGACCGAACCCGACCCCGGTCGGCTGCCCTTGGAAGGCGTCCGCGTCCTGGAACTCGGCAACTACATCGCCGCGCCGTCGGCCGGACGTCTCCTCGCCGACTTCGGGGCCGAGGTGATCAAGATCGAGCGCGAGACCGGCGACGAGCTCCGCAATTGGCGGCTCTACGCGGGCCAGACCTCCATGCTGTTTCACACGCTCAACAGGAACAAGCAGTCGATGGTTCTGGACCTGCGTACCGACGAGGGCCGAGCCGACGCCCGGCGGCTCGCCGCGCAGTGCGACGTCGTCGTCGAGAATTTCCGCCCGGGAACCCTGGAGAAGTGGGGTCTCGGACCGGCGGAACTGAGCGTCGGCAACCCGGACTTGATCTTCGTGCGGATCTCGGCGTTCGGGCAGACCGGACCGTACTCGGAGCGGCCGGGTTTCGCGGCGGTCGCCGAGGCCTACGGGGGATTCCGCGAACTGGTCGGTGATCCGGATCGGCCGCCGGTGCGGGCCGGGGTGTCCATCGGCGATTCGATCGCGGGCCTCTACGGCGCCTTCGGTGCGGTGATGTCGCTCTACGCAGCCCTGCGCCGGCGCGCGGAGTCGTCCGAACCGCTGCCGCTGGACGACCGGATCGTCGACGTCGCCCTCCACGAATCGATCTTCTCGATGATGGAGTCCCTCGTCCCGGATCTGGGTGCGTACGGAGTTCGGCGCGAACGGACCGGAGGGCGTGTGCAGGGCATCGCGCCGTCGAACGCCTACGTCTGCGCTGACGGTTGCTCGGTGGTGATCTCCGGCAACGCCGACGCCATCTGGCCGCGCTACATGGAGGCCATCGGCCGCCCCGACCTCGCCGCCGATCCCGGCCTGGCCGACAACGACGGGCGCTGGGAGCGTCGCGACGAGATCGACGAGGCGATCGGTGCGTGGACTGCACTCCGCAGCCGCGAGGAGGTGCTGGCGGCGATGGATGCCGCCGCGGTGCCCGCCGGGCCGATCTACACGGCGGCCGACATCGTCGCCGATCCCCAGTACCGGGCGCGCGACATGATTCAGGAGTTCGACGTCGACGCGGGCGGCGACGGCCCGAGCCGCGTCGGTTTCCCCGGGATCGTGCCCGTGCTGGGCGGCCGGTCGCTGCCGATCCGCTCGCTGGGACCGGAGATCGGCGAGCACACCGACCAGATCCGCGCTCGCCTGCTGCCCGACGAAGCCGCAGCCGATGAGTGAGCTCGTCCTGCGGGACGTGACCCTGCGCGACGGCCTGCAGCTGACCGGAAAGCCGCTGCCCACCGACCGCAAGGTCGCGCTGGTCCGCACGCTGCTGGCGGCCGGGATTCCGGAGCTGGAGATCGGCTCGATGGCGCGGGGCGACCTGGTCCCGCCGATGGCCGACACCCTCGACGTGGTCGCCGCGCTCACACCCGCCGAGCTCGCGCGCTGCTGGATCTGGATCGCCACACCGCGGCACGCCGAACGGGCGGTGGCCGCCGGGGCCCGGAACCTTCAGTACTGTTTCTCGGTCTCCGACGCGCACAACAAAGCGAACATCGGGCGGCTCATGCAGGACAGTCTGGCGGCGATGCCGGCCGCGGTGGAGATCGTCCGCGCCGCCGGCGGCCGCATCCAGCTCACCCTCGCGACCGCGTTCACCTGCCCGTTCGACGGACCCGTCGACCCCGACCGGGTGCGGGCGATCGTCGACGACCCCCGCACCGAGGGCAGCGACGACGTGGTGCTCGCCGACACGCTGGGGCAGGCGGCCCCGGGTGAGGTGGAGCGGCTGTTCGCATCGGTGGCACCGCTCGCCGGGGAGCGTCGTCTGGTGTTTCACGGGCATGACACCTGGGGCATGGGGGTGGCGAACTCCCTGGCCGCCGAACAGGGCGGCGCGCGCATGGTCGACGGGGCGCTCGGCGGCCTCGGCGGCTGTCCGTTCGCGCCGGGCGCGAGCGGCAACACCGCCACCGAAGACCTCCTGTTCGCGACGAGACCCGCGTATCTGACGCCCGAGGTGTTCGGGACGCTGGTGACCGCGGGCGAGGAGCTGCTCACCGAGCTGGGCGAGGAGTCCCGGTCGAAGGCCGCGCAGGGCGCCCGCTCGAAGGCCGCGGCCTTCGGCTGGGTGATCGCTGGCTAAGCTGTCCGGCATGGCAGAAGGACTCAACCGCAACGGCAAGACCTACCGGCTCGTGATGTTCGACCTCGACGACACCCTGGCCCCGTCGAAGACCGCCATGAGCGACGAGATGGTCGAGCTGTTCCGGGAGATGCTGGGCAAGAGCCTCGGCTGCATCATCTCCGGCGGCCAGATGGGCCAGTTCTCCACTCAGGTCCTCGACCGGCTCGGCGACTTCGACGACCGCGGCAACCTGCACCTGATGCCCACCAACGGCACCCGTTACCTGCGGTGGGACGAACCGGCAGGCGAGTGGGCGACGGTCTACGCCGAGGACCTGTCGGAGGACCAGAAGGCACGGGCCCTCACCGTCGTCGAGCAGGGGGCGCGAGAACTCGGCCTCTGGGAGAGCCGGACCTGGGGGCCCATCCTGGAGGACCGCGGCAGCCAGATCACCTTCAGCGCGCTCGGTCAGTCCGCACCGGTCGACGCCAAGGCCGCGTGGGATCCGGACGGCCGCAAGAAGGAGAGCCTGCGCGCGTACACCGCCGAGCGCCTGCCCGACCTCGAGGTCCGCAGCGGAGGATCCACCTCCGTCGACATCACCGCCAAGGGCATCGACAAGGCCTACGGGGCCAGGCGCCTGATGGAGATCCTGGAGCTGACCACCGACGACATCCTGTTCTTCGGGGACCGGCTGGACGAGGGCGGCAACGACCGTCCGGTCATGGAACTGGGCATCGACTCGATCCCGGTCCACGGTTGGGAAGACACCTACGCCAAGCTGTCGGAGATCGTCCGCGCGTGATCTCCTCTCCGCCGTGACGCACTCGCCGGCGACGGCGCGTGCACGCGGATTCTCGGCGGAGGTCTGGTGCGCGGGCTCACCGGAGGGGCTGCTCCCGGCGCTCTCGGCACGGAGTGGACAATGGTGCCCGAATGTAGTCAGAACGGGAGAACCATCGCGTGTCCGAGCTCGTCCCCCTCAACGTCCAATTGATCGCCTCGACCACGTTCGACGTCCCCGAGGTGGCCTGGTCGACCGACGCGGACGGCGGCGAGGCGCTCATCGAGTTCGCCGGCCGCGCCTGTTATGAGAGCTGGGACAAGCCGAACCCGCGTACCGCGAGCAACGCGGGCTATCTGCGCCACGTGCTCGAGGTGGGGCACACCTCGCTGTTCGAGCACGCCACCGCGACCTTCTACCTCACCGGCATCTCGCGGTCGTGCACGCACGAGCTGATCCGGCACCGGCACTTCTCGTACTCGCAGCTGTCGCAGCGCTTCGTACCCGAACACGATTCCAACGTGGTGGCCCCGCCGGCGATCCGCGGAGACGCCGAACTGGAGGAACTCTTCCTGGCCGCCACCGACGCGAGCCGCGCGGCGTACACCGAGCTGCTGGCCCGGCTCGAGGAGAAGTTCGAAGGCGTGCCCAACGCGATTCTGCGGCGCAAACAGGCGCGGCAGGCGGCCCGGTCGGTGCTCCCGAACGCCACGGAGACCCGCATCGTGGTGACCGGCAACTATCGTGCCTGGCGGCATTTCATCGGCATGCGGGCGACTGAGCACGCCGACGTCGAGATCAGGCAGCTCGCAGTGGAGTGCCTTCGTCAGCTCACCGAACTGGCGCCGACCGCGTTCGGGGACTTCGAGATCGGGGAACTCGCCGACGGTACGGAGGTCGCGACCTCCCCCTTCGTCTTCGAGGGCTGAGCGATTACCCGCCGGTCAACTGCGGTAGCCTGAGCGGCATGAATTCGCCTGCCACCGGGCCCGATGCAGCGCCCTTCGGAACGACCTCCGTCGCGATGGTCACCCCCTTCGACAGCGCCGGGAAGGTCGACCTGGACAAGGCCGCCGAGCTGGCCGAGCACCTGGTGAACAAGGGCTTGGACGCGATCGTCGTCAACGGCACCACGGGCGAGTCGCCGACCACGACGCCCGCCGAGAAGAACGATGTGCTGCGTGTGGTGCTCGAGGCCGTCGGAGACCGCGCGCGGATCACCCAGGGCGCCGGCAGTTACGACACCGCAGAGTCGGTGCGGCGCTGTCGCGAGGCCGCCGAGATCGGTGCACACGGCCTGTTGATCGTGACGCCGTACTATTCCAAGCCGCCGCAGCGCGGTCTGTTGGAGCATTTCCGCACCATCGCCGACGCCACCGACCTGCCGGTGATGCTGTACGACATCCCGCCGCGCTCGGTCGTCCCGATCGAGACCGAGACCATTCTCGCGCTCGCCGAGCATCCGAACATCAGGGCGGTGAAGGACGCCAAGGGTGATCTGCACGAGGCGGGCAAGATCATGGCGCAGACCGATCTGCAGTATCTGAGCGGTGAAGACGCGCTGAACCTGCCGTGGCTCAGCGTCGGAGCGCTCGGGTTCGTCAGCGTGATCGGCCACGTGGTGCCGGACCGTCTGAAGGCGCTGCGCGAGGCCGTCGCTGCCGGCGATCTCTCCACCGCCCGCAAGGTGAACGACTCGATGGCTCCGCTGGTCGATGCGATGGCGCTGACCGGCGGCGTCACCATGGTCAAGACCGCGCTGCGACTGACCGGATTCGACGTCGGCGAACCGCGGCTGCCGCAAGTTCCCGCCGACCCCCCTCAGATCGAGCGGATACTCGAGCTGCTCCGCCGCGCGGAGGTGATCTCCTGATGGCCGGTTCACAGCGCCGTCGTGCCGCTCGCAAGGCCGGTCCGCCCGCCCAGCACGAGGCTCCGGCCACGAACGGCGCCGGGGACGCCAGGGGCGGCAAGAAGAGCGGTGCTGCACAGGTGGCCGAGGCGGCCACCGGTGTCGGGATCACCGCGGAACTGATCGATCGCCTGTCCCCGCCGCCCAAGCTCCCCAAGGGCGGGCTGCGCATCGTCGCTCTGGGTGGGATCGGCGAGATCGGCCGGAACATGACGGTCTTCGAGATGGGCGCCGGGAGCGGAGCGAACGGGCCCGGTGACACAGGCGGCCGTCTTCTGATCATCGACTGCGGTGTGCTGTTCCCGGAGGACCAGCAGCCCGGCGTCGACCTGATCCTGCCGGACTTCCGGTACATCGAGGACCGGGTCGCCGAGATCGACGCGATCGTTCTGACGCACGGTCACGAGGACCACATCGGCGCCGTGCCCTTCCTGCTCAAACTGCGGCCCGACATCCCGGTCGTGGGCTCCAAGTTCACGCTCGCGCTGGTGGCGGCCAAGTGCCGCGAGCACCGACTGCGCCCCCGGCTGATCGAGGTCCGGGAGGGCGATCGTCAGTCGTACGGCCCGTTCGACTGCGAGTTCTTCGCCGTCAACCATTCGATTCCGGATGCGCTCGCCGTGGCCGTCCGCACCCCGGCGGGCCTGATCCTGCACACCGGCGACATCAAGCTCGATCAGCTCCCGCTGGACAAGCGCCTGACCGACCTGGCCGGATTCTCCCGGCTCGGGGACGAGGGCGTGGACTTGTTCCTGGTGGATTCGACCAACGCCGAGGTGCCCGGGTTCGTGACCCCTGAGCGGGAGATCGGCGGGGTCCTGGACACCGTCATCGGTAAGGCCCGGCAGCGGGTGATCGTGGCGTCGTTCGCCAGCCACGTGCACCGCATCCAGCAGATCGTCGATGTCGCGCATCGGCACAATCGCCGGATCTGCTTCGTGGGACGGTCGATGGTCCGCAACATGCAGATCGCCCAGGATCTGGGCTACCTGCACGTCCCGGAGGGCGTGGAGGTCGACATCGACACCGCCGCCACGCTGCCCGACGATCGACTGGTGCTGATCACCACCGGGTCGCAGGGTGAGCCCCTCTCGGCGCTGTCCCGGATGGCACGCGGCGAGCACCGGCAGATCAACATCCGCGCCGACGACCTGGTGGTGCTCGCGTCGTCGTTGATCCCGGGGAACGAGAACTCGGTCTTCGCCGTGGTCAACGGGCTCGCCAAGCGCGGCGCGACGGTGATCACCCAGGCGAGCGCGAAGGTGCACGTCTCCGGGCACGCATCGGCCGGCGAACTGCTGTATCTGTACAACGCGGTGCGCCCGTCGAACGCCATGCCGGTCCACGGCGAGTGGCGTCACCTGCGGGCGAACGCCGCCCTGGCCGAGGCCACCGGCGTCCCGTCCGACCGGATCGTGCTCGCCGAGGACGGCGTGACCGTCGACCTGATCGACGGCCGTGCGCGTATCTCGGGCAAGGTCCCGGTCGGGTTCGTGTATGTCGACGGCAACTCGGTCGGCGACGTCGGCGATTCGACGCTCTCCGACCGTCTGGTACTGGGGGAGGGGGGTTTCATCTCCATCACCGTGGCGGTCGACGAGCACACCGGACGCGCGGTCAGCCGTCCGCAGATCGCCGGTCGCGGCTTCTCCGACGATCCGGGTGCACTCACCGAGGCCGCCGACCTGGTGGACAAGGCGCTGGAGGAGCTGGCCAACGAGGGGGTCACCGATGCCCACCGGATTGCCCAGGGTGTGCGTCGCGTGGTCGGCCGCTGGGTGGCCCAGACCTACCGGCGCCGCCCGATGATCGTGCCCACCGTCCTGGAAGTGGCGGACGATCCGGACAACCCCTAGGCAGACCCCCCGTCGGTCACGAAATCGACACGAGGATCCGACGCGCGCTGTTGCGGGTGTTACTGGAGTGAACCAGAGGCACTAGGCTTGCAGGCATGGCTTCTCAGGCAAGCACGCGCAGCCGCACGCCCGCATCCGGCCGGAGTTCGGGTTCGTCGCGGTCCGGCGCCGGCAAGACGACGACGCGCGGCGGCTCCGCCCGGACCGCGGGAGCGGCGCGCTCGAGCGGTACGAACCGGTCCGGCTCGTCCCGCGGCCGGACACAGACTGCGACGTCGGCCCCGCGGGGCCGACGAGTCCCGGCTCGGCCCACGCACTCGCAAGAACTGCACCAGCGTCCCTCCGCGCTCGGCGCCGTCGGCCGCGGCATCGGCAAGGGCGTCGCGGGTGCCTGGAATCTGACCGCTCGGGGACTGGGCGCCTCCGCCCGCGTCGGGCTGCGTCCCCAGGCGGATCCGGAAGATCCGGATTACGTGATCGAGCACGTCCGGTCGCCCCGCCGCGACGGCACGGCACTCGCGCTGACCTTGCTGGCGGTCGTGATCGGCGCCGGCTTCTGGTTCGGGGTGCCCGGTGCGGTAGGAGCGTTCGCCGAGGTGCTGGTTCGGGCGGTGATCGGCGCTCTCGGCTACGTCCTGCCGATCGTTCTTCTCGGCATCGCGGTCGCACTGATGCGCAAGGGCGCCAATCCCTCCCGGCGCGTCCGCAACGTGGGCGGGGGAGTGCTGCTGGGCCTGTCCAGCCTCGGACTGGCACACCTTCTGCTCGGTGCGCCGACGGCGTCCGATGCGCGGAACGAGGCCGCGGGTTTCCTCGGGTACGCCGTCGGCTCGCCGCTGACCCAGGCGGTCTCGGTGTGGCTGTCGGTGCCGATCTTCGTCCTGTGCGGCGTGGCCGGCGTCATCGCGCTGAGCGGCCGGACGGTGCGTGAGCTCTATGACGCCGCAGCCGCCTATCTCGGTCTCGGCGCCTACCGGTACGCGGACGAGGACTACGCGGACGAGGACTACGCGGACGAGGACTACGCAGACGAGGACTACCCGGACGAGGACTACCCGGACGACGAGGCATACGGCGCCGGCGACGAGGCGTTCGACGACGAGGCAGCTCACGACGGCGGCGCCTACGACGGGGACTGGCCGGCCGATCCCGACGCCGCCGCGGACTACGGCGATCCGTACCAGAACTATCCGCCGGACGAGCGACGGCGGCAGCGGGCCGGGGGGCGGACCTCGTCGGCCGGCGCGCCGAGGCGTCCGGCCGCGGCGACCGAACGGCCGGCACGCCGCCCGGCCCGGCCCACCGCGGGTGCCGACCGTGACGCACACATGGAAGACCTGATCACCGAGCCGTTGTTGGACGTGCCGCTGGAGGCTCAGGTGACCGAGGTCATCGGCCCGCCGGCCGCGGCACCGAAGCAGGCCGTCGCCCCGCGCGTCAAGGCCAAGCCCAAAGCTGCGCCGGCGCCTCGTGCGAAACCCGTTCCCGCGCGAAGCAACGCTCCGGGCGAGTACCAGCTGCCGTCGACAGCGTTGCTGATCGACGGCGACCCGCCCAAGCGCGGCAGCACCGCGAACGACGACATGATCGACCGCATCAACGGCGTCCTCGAGCAGTTCAAGGTCGACGCTGCCGTGACCGGCTACACGCGCGGCCCGACCGTGACCCGCTACGAGGTGGAGCTCGGCCCGGCGGTCAAGGTGGAGAAGATCACGCAGCTGCAGCGCAACATCGCGTACGCCGTCGCCACGGACAACGTGCGGCTGCTGGCGCCCATCCCGGGCAAGTCGGCGGTGGGCATCGAGGTGCCCAACGCCGACCGGGAGATGGTCCGCCTCGCCGACGTCCTCAATCACCCGGAGACCGTCGCCGATCCGCACCCGATGGTCATCGGCCTGGGCAAGGACATCGAGGGCGATTTCGTCAGCGCCGACCTGGCGAAGATGCCGCACCTGCTGGTCGCCGGCTCCACCGGCTCGGGCAAGTCGAGCTTCGTCAACTCGATGCTGGTGTCGCTGCTGACCAGAGCCACTCCCGAGGACGTCCGGCTGATCCTGATCGACCCGAAGATGGTGGAGCTGACCCCGTACGAGGGCATCCCCCACCTGATCACGCCGATCATCACCGAACCCAAGAAGGCCGCCGCTGCGCTCGCCTGGCTGGTCGAGGAGATGGAGCAGCGCTACCAGGACATGAAGGCCTCGCGGGTGCGGCACATCAACGACTTCAACCAGAAGGTGCGCTCCGGTGAGATCACCACGCCGCTGGGCAGTGAACGGGAGTACAAACCGTATCCGTTCATCCTCGCCGTCGTCGACGAGCTCGCCGACCTGATGATGACCGCACCGCGCGACGTCGAGGATGCGATCGTGCGCATCACGCAGAAGGCGCGCGCGGCGGGCATCCACCTGGTCCTGGCCACCCAGCGCCCGTCGGTGGACGTGGTCACGGGTCTGATCAAGACCAACGTGCCCTCGCGTCTCGCCTTCGCGACCAGCTCCCTGACGGACTCGCGCGTGATCCTGGATCAGCCGGGCGCAGAGAAGCTGATCGGCATGGGCGACGGCCTGTTCATGCCGATGGGCGCCAACAAGCCGATCCGCCTGCAGGGCGCATTCATCACCGATGAGGAGATCAACGCCGTCGTCGAGTTCGCCAAGGAGCAGTCCGAGCCGGAGTTCGTCGACGGGGTCACCGCGGCGAAGGCGGGCGACAAGAAGGAGGTCGACGCCGACATCGGCAACGACCTCGACGACCTGCTGCAGGCGATCGAGCTCGTGGTCTCCAGCCAGTTCGGCTCGACGTCGATGCTGCAGCGCAAACTCCGCGTCGGATTCGCCAAGGCCGGCCGTCTGATGGATCTCATGGAGACGCGCGGCGTCGTCGGGCCGAGCGAGGGCAGCAAAGCCCGCGAGGTGCTGGTCAAGCCCGAGGACCTGGCCGGCGTGATCGCCTCGATCACCGGTGGGGGCGACGACGACGGCGCGGACGAGCCGCCGCCGTTCTGACTGCCGGCCCGGCCGGGCGTGGGAGGCTGCGCTGACCGGGTGATGTGCCGTACCATGAGCGGGACGATCAGGAGGGGAGTATCCCCCCGACGGCGATCTCGTCAATACGCCGGACTTCGTCGCGACGTGCCGATCACCTCGCGACCGGTCCGGCCGGGACGCCGGTCCGCCCCGCGGATGGGAGAGACCTCCAGCATCGCTTCACTCGTTGTTGCGCGCTGGAGGTTGTGACATGGAAGTTTCTGCCCTCGTCTGGGGCATCACCATTCTGGTGATCATCGGATTGTTCGTCTTCGACTTCTTCTCGCACGTGCGAGTGCCCCACGAACCCACCCTCCGGGAGTCCGGATTCTGGTCCGCGGTCTACATCAGCCTCGCGGTGATCTTCGGACTGTTCGTGTGGTGGAAGTGGGGCAGCACCTACGGCGGGGAGTACTTCGCCGGATACGTCACTGAGAAGGCGCTCTCGGTCGACAACCTGTTCGTCTTCGTGATCATCATGAGCAAGTTCATGGTGCCCCGGATCTACCAACAGAAGGTGCTGTTGCTGGGCATCGTGATGGCGCTGATCCTTCGGGCGCTGTTCATCGCCGCCGGCGCCGCCGCGATCGCCGCGTACAGCTGGGTCTTCTACCTGTTCGGCCTGTTCCTGATCCTCACCGCGATCAAGCTCCTGACCGAAAGCGACGAGCCGGTCGAGCACGAGCGCGAGCGGGAAGGCCGGATCGAGCGTTTCGCGAAGCGATTCCTGCGGACCACCGACACATACGACGGCGACAAGTTCTTCACCCGCGAGAACGGCAAGCGGATGGCGACCCCGTTGCTGATGGTGCTGGTCGTCATCGGGTTCACCGACGTGCTGTTCGCTCTCGATTCCATCCCGGCCATCTACGGCCTCACCCAGGAGCCGTACCTGGTGTTCGCGGCCAACGCATTCGCGCTGATGGGCTTGCGTCAGCTGTACTTCCTGATCGGCGGTCTGCTGAACAAGCTGATTTACCTGTCGTTCGGACTCTCGTTCATCCTGGCCTTCATCGGCGTGAAGCTGGTGTTCCACGCCCTCCACGAGAACGAGCTGCCGTTCATCAACGGCGGCGAGCACGTCCCGGTGCCGGAGATCTCGACGCCGCTGAGTCTCGGCGTGATCGGCGGCACGCTGGTGATCACCACGGTCGCGAGCCTGGTGGTCAGCTCCCGAAGGGCCCGTAAAGACTCGCCCACTCCCTGATCCGGGTGTGCGCGATCGCTCCGGCGAGCGCGAACGGATCCCGGGACAGCAGAGCGGCGGCGGCCTGCTCGTCGACGGCCTCGACCACGACGAGCGCGCCGCTGCCGTCGGCGAAGGCGCCCACGGCCAGCACCTCGCCGTCGTCGTGGGCGGCTTTGAGCCAGCGGCGATGCGCGGGACGATGCGCGTCGCGCAGGCTCGCCTGCGCGGGATCGTAGGTGTACTCGACGGCGAAGTTCGGCATGATCGGCAGCCTAGCCGGTCCGATCGGGGCCGGACCGCTGCCCGCGTGACAGGTGCACGATCATGCGGGTGTTGCCGAGGGTGTTGGGTTTGACGAAGCTCAGGTCCAGGAACTCGGCGACGCCGGTGTCGTACGACCGGCACATCTGCTCGTACACCTCGTGAGTCACCGGGGTGCCCTCGATCTCGGCGAAGCCGTGCCGGGAGAAGAAGTCGACCTCGAAGGTGAGAACGAAGACGCGCTCGAGCTCGAGCTGTCGCGCGACGTCGAGCAGCCGGGCGACGATGCGGTGACCGACGCCTCGGCCGGCCGCGGCCGGATCCACCGCGACGGTGCGGACTTCGCCCAGATCGGCCCACATCACGTGGAGCGCGCCGCAGCCGACCACGCGGCCGTCGATCTCGGCCACCCAGAACTCCTGGATCGACTCGTACAGCGTGACCAGGTTCTTGCCCAGCAGGATCTTGCCCGCGTAGATGTCGATGAGTTCCTTGATGCGCGGAACGTCGGACGTGCGTGCGCGGCGAACCGTCGCTCCAGAGCTCTCGGAGGCGGGTTCGATCGGCTGCACATCGGACATGAGAGATCAGGATAGTCTGCGCCGCAGCACGCCCGGATGCGAACGTCTGCGCCCGCCCCCGGACACGCGCGACGGAGCGGGCCGATAGTCTGACTGGGTGACCGATCCCGTTCCCAGTGCGCACCCGCCTGCTCCGACGGTGCCCTTGGTGAACGTGGCGAATGCGCTCACGGTGTTCCGGATCATTCTGGTTCCGGTGTTCGTGGTGGTGCTGTTCGTGGCCGACGGCGCGTCGACGCCGTGGCGGATCGCGGCCTTCGTGATCTTCGCGGTCGCGGCGGTCACCGATCAGCTGGACGGTCGGATCGCGCGGTCGTGGGGTCTGGTGACGGATTTCGGCAAGCTCGCCGATCCGATCGCGGACAAGGCGCTGATCGGCGCCGCGCTGTTGAGTCTGTCGATCCTGGACGTGGTGCCGTGGTGGATCACGGTCGTCATCCTGTTCCGAGAGGTCAGCGTGACCCTGCTCCGCTTCTGGGTAGTCCGGCACGGAGTGATCGCGGCGAGTCAGGGCGGCAAACTCAAGACTCTCCTCCAGTCGATCGGCATCGGCCTGCTGGTGCTGCCGCTGCACGGCGTCGCGTTCGACGTCGCGATGTGGATCCTGTATGCCGCGGTCGTCGTCACCGTGGTGACCGGACTGGACTACGTGTGGCGCGCGGTGGTGCTCCGGCGGCAGGCCGGGGAATAGCCCCGAGACGGCCATGGTTGTATACCCGGAACAGCGCCCACCTTCAGGCGCACCCGTGCCGAAATTCCGATAGGGTCGACGGCACAGAACTTCCGCGGCGCACCGCTCGGTGCGGTCGCGACGACGAACAGCAAGGAGGAGTGGTCGTTGGCACTACTGCTGCGTGAGGCGCTCGGTGACGAACTGCGCCGGCTCCGGACCGACCAGGGGCGCACGCTGCGCGAGGTCTCGACCTCGGCGCGTGTGTCACTGGGATACCTGTCCGAGGTGGAACGCGGTCAGAAGGAGGCGTCGAGCGAACTGCTCGCCGCCATCTGCGACGCCCTCGACACTCCGGTCGGCGCCGTGCTGACCCAGGTCGGCCGTCTGATGACCCCGCAGGTCGTCGAGGTGCTGCCGACCGAGCCCACGCCGGGCGCCCTCGCGGCGGCGTGAGTTCTCCCGCCCGACCCACCAGATCCACGACCGACGCACTACCTGTCCGCACCGAAGGGGAAGAATCCGACCATGGCGAATCCGTTCGTGAAGTTCTGGCGCTACCTGACCGCATGGAGTAACGACCAGATCGACCAGAAGGCCGACCCCCGGATCCAGATCGAGCAGGCCATCGAAGATGCGCAGCGTCAGCACGAGGCGCTGTCCAAGCAGGCGGCCGCCGTCATCGGCAACCAGCGGCAGCTGGAGATGCGGCTGAACCGGCAACTCGAAGAGATCGAGCGGCTGCAGGGCAACGTGCGCCAGGCGCTGACCCTGGCCGATCAGGCTGCGTCGGCCGGTGACACCCGCAAGGCGACCGAGTACACCAACGCCGCCGAGGCCTTCGCCGCGCAGCTGGTGACCGCCGAGCAGAACGTCGAAGACCTCAAGGTGCTGCACGACCAGTCGCTCAACGCGGCGCAGTCGGCCAAGCAGGCCGTCGAGCGCAACGCCATGCAGCTCAAAGGCAAGCTGACCGAGCGCACCAAGCTGCTCAGCCAGCTGGAGCAGGCCAAGATGCAGGAGCAGGTCAGCGCTTCGCTCAATCAGATGAGCGAGCTGACCGCACCGGGCAACACACCGAGTCTGGATCAGGTCCGCGAGAAGATCGAGCGCCGCTACGCGACCGCGCTCGGCTCGGCCGAGCTGGCGCAGGACAGCGTCTCCGGGCGGATGGCCGAGATCGAGCAGGCCGGTGTGCAGATGGCCGGGCATGCGCGTCTGGAGCAGATCCGCCAGAGCATGAGTCTGGAGGCGCCGCGCCAGCAGGCCGATCCGGCGCAGGGTCAGGCCGCACCGCAGGGACAGGCCGACAACTGACTCGTGTCGCGTTCGTGGCCGGCTCGGACGCCGGTCACGCCCTCGCGAGTCTCGGTCTCGCCGCCCGGTTCGCTGCGGCAGGCGACGAGACCGTGGTTTACACCGGCTTGCGTTGGCAGGCCGCCGCGGCGCGGCGGGGTCTGACCGTTCGCGAGTTGCCGGGGCTGGCCGCACGGCCGGACGACGACGATGCCGACGCCGGTGCCAAGCTGAGCACTCGCGCGGCCCGGATGGCGGTCGAGCTGGCACCGATGCTGGCTCTGGACGACGCCGAGCTGGTGGTGAGCGACTCGATCACGCTCGCCGGAGGCTGGGCCGCGGAGCTGACCGGCGTGCCGTGGATCGAACTCTCCTCGCATCCGCTCTACGACCAGTCGCGGGGCCTGCCGCCGATCGGCGCGGGCCTTCCGGCGGGTACCGGATGGCGCGGCCGGCTGCGCGACTCCGCCTTCCGCGCGCTGAGCGCACCGGCCGCGGCCCGGGGAAGGGCGCAGCGCCGCACCGCGCGGCGCGGTATCGGGCTGACGGCGCAGGCGGGTCCCGCCGCCCGCTTCGTGGCGACCCTGCCTGGACTGGAGGTGCCGCGTCCGGACTGGCCGGAACGGACCTTCTTGATCGGCCCTCAGTTCTTCGAGCCGACCGACGACGAGTTCGCGGTCCCGTCCGGAGACGGGCCGCTCGTCCTGGTGTGTCCGTCCACCGCGGAGAGCGGCAACGCCGGCTTCGCCGCCACGGTGCTCGGCGCCTTCGCCCAATCGGCGGCGTGCCGACACGGCGACCGCCCGCGGCTCGTCTACTCCGCACTGCAGCCGCCGACGGACGTCGAGGAGATCCCGGAAGGCCTGGTCGCCGGACTCGGTCGGCAGGACCTCCTGTTGGCGCAGGCCGACCTGGTGATCTGCGGTGGCGGGCACGGACTGCTCGCCAAAGCGCTGTCGGCGGGCGTTCCGGTGATCACCGTGCCCGGCGGGGGAGACCAATGGGAGCTGGCGTGCCGGGTCCAGCGCGCCGGCGCCGGAATCACCGTTCGTCCGGTGACCCGTGAGGCCGTCGCCGCGGCGGTCCGGACGATCCTCGGCGACCCGTCGTACGCGGCTGCGGCCCGCCGGATCGGCCACACCGTCCGGCAGACGGTCGATCCGGTCGCCGTCGCACACCGGCTTCTCACCGAGTCGAATCGTCAGCGGCCGTGTCCCAACGTCCGAGCGCCGCAGAACGGGGAGCTGACATGCGGCTGACCGAGTTCACCGAGTTCATGCACAACGAGTTCGGCCAGCGTACGGCGGACGCCATGCTCGTCGACCACGTGATCCCCGAGTTGGGCGGCCGTACCGGTGCCGAGGCCATCGAGGCGGGCATCGACCCGCGCGAGGTGTGGCGGGCGCTGTGCCGTGACTTCGACGTGCCGCCTGAGCGCTGGTGGCCCGACCTCTGATCGCGGCTCCGGTCCGGCGTGTCGACTTGCGCTCGAACATCTGTTCGCTGATCCTGGAATGGAACCGAACAGCGGCCTGGCGCGTCTAAACAGCAACCGGGCTCGCCGCGGACCGGAACGGAATTGTCAGAGGTCTCCACTACCTTGTGGGCATGGCTGGCAAGAAGACGAATCGAGGAAAGAACATGGCGCTCTCACCGGATCGCGAGAAGGCACTGGACCTGGCCCTCGCCCAGATCGAGAAGAACTACGGCAAGGGCTCGGTCATGCGGCTGGGGGAGGACAACCGCCCGCCGATGGAGGTGATCCCGACCGGATCCGTGGCCCTGGACGTCGCCCTCGGCGTGGGCGGGCTGCCCCGCGGCCGCATCGTGGAGGTCTACGGGCCGGAGTCCTCGGGTAAGACCACCGTGGCCCTGCACGCGGTGGCCAGCGCCCAGGCCGCCGGCGGCACGGCCGCGTTCATCGACGCCGAGCACGCGCTGGACCCGGAGTACGCGGCCAAGCTGGGGGTCGACGTCGATTCGCTGCTGGTCTCGCAACCGGACACCGGAGAGCAGGCACTGGAGATCGCCGACATGCTGATCCGGTCGGGTGCCCTGGACATCCTGGTGATCGACTCGGTCGCCGCGCTGGTGCCCAAGGCCGAGATCGAGGGCGAGATGGGCGACAGCCACGTCGGTCTGCAGGCCCGTCTGATGAGCCAGGCGCTGCGCAAGATGACGTCCGGTCTCAACAACTCGAACACCACCGCGATCTTCATCAATCAGCTGCGTGAGAAGATCGGCGTCATGTTCGGCTCTCCGGAGACCACGACCGGCGGCAAGGCGCTCAAGTTCTACGCCTCGGTGCGCCTGGACGTGCGGCGGATCGAGACCCTGAAGGACGGCACCGACGCCGTGGGCAACCGGACGCGCGTCAAGGTCGTCAAAAACAAGGTGGCCCCGCCGTTCAAGCAGGCCGAGTTCGACATCCTCTACGGTCACGGCATCAGCCGTGAGGGCTCGCTGATCGACATGGGCGTGGCCGAGGGCTTCATCCGCAAGTCGGGTTCGTGGTTCACCTACGAGGGCGACCAGCTGGGCCAGGGCAAGGAGAACGCCCGCCGGTTCCTCCTGGAGAACCCCGACATCGCGGCCGAGATCGAGCTCAAGATCAAGAGCAAGCTGGGCATCGGTGCGGGCTTCGAGGATCTCGACGAGCCGGTCCCGGCCCCGGTCGACTTCTGATCCATGGGCCCTGAGTCGGCGTCGGCCGGAGGGTCCGCCTGGGACTCGGCGTTGCGCCTACTCGGTGTGCGCGCCCGGAGTCGTGCCGAGATCCGTGAACGGCTGACCCGGCGGGGATTCGGCGAGGAGACCGTCGACGACGTCGTGCGCCGACTCGAAGAGTCCGGCCTCGTCGACGACGACGACTTCGCCCACCAATGGGTGGAGTCACGTCACCGGCACTCCGGCCGCGGTCGTCTCGCCCTGCGGCGCGAACTCCGGGCCAAAGGGGTGGCGTCTCACACCGTCGAGGCGGCGCTCGCCGAGATCGAACCCGGCGACGAGCGCGCTCAGGCCGCCGCCCTCGCGGCGAAGAAGCTGGCGTCGTCGTCGCTGGATCTGACCGATCGCGCCGACCGCGCCAAGGCGTTCCGCCGGCTGTCCGGTGCCCTCGGCCGGCGCGGGTTTCCGCCGGAGGTGATCTCGTCGGTGGTGTCCGAGACGATCGCCGACGCCCACTCGAACGAGTGAGCGTCGGCGCTGCCGGGTGAGGCGTCTCGGCGACCGGTACCGGTTCAGAAGTGCCGTTCCGGGTGGTTCGGCGGCTTCGGGTGCTCGGTGCCGCTGAAACCCGGCACGTTCTCCATCGCCTTGAGATCGGCCACGTCGGGGTCGGGGACGTTCCGTTTGCGCCGGCCGCTGCGCAGTCGCTTCTCCAGATAGTTGGCCAGGCCGGTCAGTGCGAAGTTGATGATGATCATGATCGCGGCGACCACCAGCAGCGACGGCAGGTAGTTGCCGTAGAACGACGCGGACTTGATGCCCGAGCGCACCACTTCGATGTAGCCCACGGCGTAGCCGAGTGCGCTGTCCTTCAAAGCGACCACCATCTGCGCCACGAGAGCCGGGAGCATGGCTGTGACGGCCTGCGGGAGAAGCACCAGCCACATGGTCTGCGACTTGCGCATGCCGATCGACTGTGCGGCCTCGGTCTGTCCGCGGGGCAGCGACTGGATGCCGGCTCGGAGGATCTCCGCCAGCACCGAGCCGTTGTAGATCGTCAGGCCGAAGACCACCGCCGCGAAGGCGAGCTGCGACGACGGGAAAAGCGCGTACGCCGCGAACAGGAAGTACGCGAAGTAGATCAGGATCAGCACCGGGATGGCACGGAAGATCTCGACGATGGTTCCGCACGTGGCCCGCACCCAGGTGTGGTCGGACAGCCGTCCGATGCCCAGAAGCGTGCCGAGAATGATCGCCAGGACGATCGAGAGTGCGGCGGCCTTGATGGTGCCCCACAGGCCGGGGAGCAGCCAGGTGGTCCAGGTGTCCCACTTGATGAAGGGGTCCCACTTCTCGGCGGTCAGCTGGCCGTTGCCCTGCAAGACCAGGACGATCCAGACCACCAACGCGATCACCGCAGCGCCGAACACGATCGTGATGATCCGGTTGCGCATCCGGGCCTTGGGACCCGGAGCGTCGTAAAGAACCGTTGCGCGAGTACTCATCGCTTCACCGCCCAGCGCTTAGCCGCCCAGCCGAAGATCAAGCCTTCGATGAGCGTGATGATCATGAAACCGATTGCGAACACGGCGAAGATGACGAGGATCTGATCGGCGAAGTTCTCCAACTCCTCTTTCATCAGCAGTGCGGCCTCGCCGACGCCGATGATCGAGGCGATCGTGGTGTTCTTGGTCAACGCGATCAGCACCGAACCCATCGGGGCGATCACTGCGCGCAACGCTTGCGGCAGGATGATCAGCCCGAACACCTGGGAGAATCCCAGACCGATCGAACGTGCGGCCTCGGCCTGACCGAGCGGGACGGTGTTGAATCCGGCGCGCAGGGTCTCGCAGACGAAGGTCGAGGTGTACAGGATGAAACCGAGGACCGCGAGGCGGAAGTTGTTGTTCTCGATGAAGTTCGCGTTGTCGGCGGCCAGGGCCAGGCCGAGGTTCTGGTAGAGGCCGATCGAGCACAACAAGATGATCAGGGTGAGCGGTGTGTTCCGGACGACGTTGACGTAGACCGTCGCGAAGCCGCGCATCACCGGGACGGGGGAGACCTTCATGCCCGCGAGCAGCACACCCCAGATGAGGGACCCGATCGCCGACCAGAAGGTCAGTTGAATGGTGATCCAGAAGGCGGGCCACAGTTGCGGCCCCATCTCCTGCCAGAGGTCGTTCACTACTGCGCTCCTTCCGGGCACGGCGTGGGCTCGGTATCCAGGAAGCTCAGGTCGCCAGGCGTCGGGAAGAACTTGTACTGGGAGTCGGGGGCGTCCGCGCGCGCGATCATCTCGTCGACCGTGGCGTCGCCGACCGAGTCACGCAGGCTCTGCTCCCAGGGAGACATCCCGCCTTCGGCGGGCCGTTCCATCATCTTGGTGAGCGCCGTGTTGACGGCCTCGACCGCTGCCGGATATTCCTGTGCCATGCCGATGCCGTAGTACTCGGTGGAGAACGGCGTGCCGGCCGTCTTCCACTTGCCGTCGACACAGGCGTCCGCCGGGTAGGTCATGGGCACCAGCTTGAATTCGTTCTTCCAGCGGTCGGCATAGCCGGCCAGGATGACCTCGTCGGTGGTCACCGCGTCGACCTTGCCCCGGCGCAGCGCCTCCACGCACGACGAGTAGGAGTCGTACTCCTGCAGCTGGACGCCGGGCAGTTGTGCCTTGACGTTCTGGGCGGGCGTCGAACCGGCGACCGAGCAGAGCTTCTTGCCGTCGTTCAGGTCCTCCAGCGAGGCGACGGTGTCGTCGTCCTTGCGGGTCATCAGCCCCTGATAGGTGATGAAGTAGGGCCCGGCGAACGCGACGTCCTTCATCCGGTTCGCGGTGATCGAATAGGTGGCGGCGATGGTGTCGACCTCGCCGTTGCGGATGAAGGTCTCGCGCTGGGCCGACGGCGTCTCTTTCCACGTGATCGTCGGATGCGGCACGCCCATCTGATCGGCGAGCGTGTTCACGACGAAAGTGGAGACCGAGGCGTCGAAGCCGGTGATGCCGCCGCCCGGATTCTGCAGGCCCAGGCCGGGCTGATCGAACTTGGTGCCCAGGACGACGCTTCCCGACCGGATGTCGGCCTCGAGGTCGCGAGGGCCGGTGCTGCCGCCGCAGGCGACCAGCACTCCGGTCAGGACGGTCGCCGCGGCCGCGAGCCCGCTGATTCGTCGAAGTCTGCGGCCCATGTCAGTGACCCAGGATCTTCGAGAGGAAGTCGCGCGCGCGGTCGGACTCCGGCCGGTTGAAGAAGCTCTCCGGATCGGTGTCCTCCACGAGCTGGCCGTCGGCCATGAACAAGATCCGGTCGGCGGCTTTGCGGGCGAATCCCATCTCGTGCGTCACCACCACCATCGTCATGCCTTCGCGGGCCAGGGAGACCATCACGTCGAGCACCTCGCTGACCATCTCCGGATCCAGCGCGGAGGTGGGTTCGTCGAACAGCATCACCTTCGGGGTCATGGCGAGCGAGCGGGCGATGGCCACGCGCTGCTGCTGGCCGCCGGACAGTTGGGCCGGATACTTGTCCTTCTGGCTGGCGACTCCGACCCGTTCGAGTAGTTCCAACGCACGCTTCTCCGCCTCGTCCTTCTTGGTCTTGCGGACCCTGATCGGGCCGAGCGTCACGTTCTCCAGGATCGTCTTGTGCGCGAAGAGGTTGAACGACTGGAACACCATGCCCACGTCCGCGCGCAGGCGGGCGAGGTCCTTGCCCTCCGCAGGCAGGAGCTCGCCCTCGATCCGGATCTCGCCTTCGTCGATCGGCTCGAGGCGGTTGATGGTGCGGCACAGAGTCGACTTGCCCGAACCGGACGGGCCCAGTACCACGACGACCTGGCCGCGCGGAATGGCGAGGTCGACGTCTTTCAGGACGTGAAGATCGCCGTAGTGCTTCTGCACTTCCGTCATGGCGATCATGGGAGTGTCGCTCGGTGGTGTCATGGTTGTCGACCCTAAACGCGGCGAGGGCACCTGTCCCGCGGACACGAAAATGGTTGACGCAACGGAAACATCCTCGCCCGCACGGAACACCGCGTGACGGGCCGATTTGCCACCGTCCGTACTCTGGAGGAGTGAGCAATGCCTGTGTCGAGGAGAGTCGCGGCGCTTCCGTCGAGCAGAGTCGGGACGCCCTGGATGACCGTATCCGGCCCGAGGCCGACGGCACGCCGCGTTCCTACTCCGTACGGACCTACGGCTGCCAGATGAACGTGCACGATTCCGAGCGCATCGCCGGACTCCTGGAGGACGCCGGGTACGTCCGCGCCGAACCGGACGCCGAGGCGGACCTGGTGGTGTTCAACACCTGTGCGATCCGGGAGAACGCCGACAACAAGCTCTACGGGAATCTCTCGCACCTGGCGCCGGTCAAGGAACGACGGCCCGGCATGCAGATCGCGGTCGGCGGCTGCCTGGCGCAGAAGGACAAGGACTCGGTCCTGACTCGGGCGCCGTGGGTCGACGTCGTCTTCGGCACCCACAACATCGGCTCGCTCCCGGTGCTCCTGGAGCGGGCCCGTCACAACGAGGACGCCCAGGTGGAGATCCTCGACTCGCTGGAGGCCTTTCCGTCGACGCTGCCGGCTAAACGCGAGTCCGCCTACGCGGGGTGGGTGTCGGTGTCGGTCGGCTGCAACAACACCTGCACGTTCTGCATCGTCCCGTCACTGCGCGGCAAGGAGGTCGACCGCCGTCCGGGAGACGTGCTTGCCGAGGTGCAGGCACTGGTCGATCAGGGTGTCCTCGAAGTGACGCTGCTCGGCCAGAACGTGAACGCTTACGGGATGTCGTTCGCCGATCCGGAGATTCCACGCAACCGCGGGGCGTTCGCGGAACTGCTGCGTGCCTGCGGAAAGATCGACGGCCTCGAGCGCGTGCGCTTCACCTCCCCGCACCCGGCCGAGTTCACCGACGACGTCATCGAGGCGATGGCACAAACGCCGAACGTCTGCCCCCAACTGCACATGCCGCTGCAGTCCGGCTCGGATCGCGTACTCAAAGCGATGCGCCGCAGCTACCGAAGGACCAAGTTCCTGGGCATCCTCGACCGGGTCCGCGCGGCTATGCCGCACGCCGCGATCACCACCGACATCATCGTCGGGTTCCCCGGCGAGACGGAAGCGGATTTCCAGCAGACCCTCGACGTGGTCGAGGCCGCGCGCTTCTCCAGTGCCTTCACTTTCCAGTACTCGCCCCGGCCGGGGACTCCGGCCGCGACCATGGCCGACCAGGTTCCTCCGGACGTGGTGAAAGACCGCTATCAGCGACTCATCGCTCTGCAGGAGCGAATCTGCCTCGACGCCAATCGAGAACTGGTCGGCACCGAGGCCGAGTTGCTGGTCGTCGCCGACGAGGGCCGCAAGAACTCGGCCACCGGCCGGATGTCCGGCCGGGCGCGCGACGGGCGCCTGGTGCACTTCCGCCCGGACCTTCGTCAGGTGCCGGGGGCGGCTGACGGTATCCGCCCCGGCGACGTGGTGCACACCACGATCACCGGTGCTGCCCCGCACCATCTGGTGGCCGACGACGGGATCGTGGCGCACCGGCGCACCCGGGCTGGCGACGCGCACGAGCGCGGCGCGACTCCGACCACCGCACCCGTCGGCGTCGGACTCGGCCTGCCGACGCTGGGGCGCAAGCCGATCGCCGAACCGGCGGTCGTCTGCGGCGGGGGCGCGTGCGGATGAGCTCCGAAGACACGGGCCGGACGAGCGACGACGATCCCAGACAGGACGACGATCCCACTCGGGGTGACGATCCGGGACAGAAGAGGAGTGGACAGGCGATGAGCGAGTCGAACGGGCAGGCAGGCGCCTCGACCGCCGGACGGGACCGCGAGGCACTCAGCGCCTACGCGAAGGATCTGCGCCGGGCCGAGCGGAAGGTCGCCGGTGAGATCGATCCGGGCGCCCGTGCCGTGGTGGTCGCCGCCTGTGTGTTGGTGGCATTGCTGTCGCTGGTACTGCCGCACGCCGGCGATGCCAACGGTCTGGACGTGCTGAGCATGTCCGAGACCGCCCATGAGCAGCGCATCGCACTGCCGTCGCAGATCTTCTGCTGGCTGCTCGCGGTCTTCGGGATCGGATTCTCCATGCTGGCCCTGCTCACCCGGCGCTGGGTGCTCGCCTGGATCGCCCTGTGCGGATGCGCGGTGGCCTCGGTGGCCGGCATGCTCGCGATCTGGACGCGCAACACCGTCGGCGTCGGCGGTATCGAGCCGCCGAGCGGGCCGGGCGCCGGCCTGATCCTCGGCTGGGTGGTCGCGATCGTCCTGACTTTCCATTGGTCACGTGTGGTGTGGGCGCGCAGCTCGTACCAGATCGCGCTGGAGCGCGAGCGCCGTGAGCAGGCGGCCGTCGCCGAGGCCTTCTATCAGGCACTACGCGATAAGAACAAGGCCGGCCGGAGTAACCGGCCCACCGGCCGCGACGCCGAACGGTCGGCCACCGAGCCCGGGCCGGGCACTGCCGACGCCGGCTAGTTGTATTTCCCCGTGAGGTTGTGAACGCGGTCTGCGGGGACTTGGCCGCCGATGCCGGTGTGGGGTCGGTGGTGATTGTAGTGGTGGAGCCATGCGGTGTAGGCGGTTTCTCGTTCGGCTTCGCTGGCATAGGGTTTCGCGTAGGCCCATTCGGCGGCCAGGGTCCGGTTGAAGCGTTCGACTTTCCCGTTCGTCTGGGGCCGGTACGGCTTGGTCTTCTTATGCTTGATCCCGGTCTCGGCGAGGGCTTCGGCGAACATCGCCGAGCGGTAGCAGGAGCCGTTGTCGGTCATCACTGCGGTCACCTGCAATCCGTGTTCGGCGAAGAACGTGTTGGCGCGGCGCCAGAAGCCGGCCGCGGTCTCCTTGCGTTCGTCGTCGAGGATCTCCGAGTACGCCACCCGGGAGTGGTCGTCGACGGCGTGATGGAGGTAGCGGTAGCCACGCGAGCCCGGTGCTCCCGAACGGGCGGCCCGATCACGGACCGCACCGGCGGTACGGTCGGCGGCCGATCCGCGACCATGCACACGCCAGCCACCGCCGTCGGGGACTCGGCCCTGCTTTTTGATGTCGACGTGCACCAGTCGTCCGGGCCGGTCGACCTCATACCGTTTCGGTTGCGGTCGGCGTACCGGCAGGCCGGTGGCCTGGTCGATGTTGGCCAGCAGCGGCATCTGGTAGCGGTCGAGGACCCGGCCGACCGTTGAACGCGCAATACCCAGGTGATAGGCGATCCGATGCGGCCCCCACCGGCGGGTGCAGCGCAGTTTGATGATCCGGCGCTCGGTGCGGCGCGGCAGCCGGGCCGGTGAATGTGCAGGCCGGGAACTGCGGTCAGTCAGGGACTCGCCGGCACGGTAGCGGTCGGCCCACCGCTTCGCCGTGGCCGGTGAACACTGGAACCGCTCGGCGGCACGCCGCAAGGACCAACCTCGGTCCACGACCAGGGAAGCGAGGCGTCGACGCCCCTCGGGTGTCAAAGGTGCGTTAGCGTGAGTCACGAAGACCTCCGTGGCTAGATCGTGAGTGTGGTAACCCACATCCTGCCCGGAGGTCTTCGTCCTACCTCAGATGTTCACAACGTGTCGGGGAAGTACAGCTAGTGCACGATGACGCGACCCCAGAAGCGGCCGGGTACACGCGGACTCGGCTAGAAGGGTGGCGGGTCGTTGTCGGCGGTGTGTGCGCGTTGATGTCGTAGGCGGGCGCGTTCGGCGCGGCGCCAGGGGTGTTTGTGTGCGGTGGCGGTGTGGAGGCCGCCGCGGCTGGGGTCGTGGTGTGGGTTCGGGTCCGGTGGTGCTGGTGGGGGTGTGGTGGGCCTCTGGTGGAGGCAGCGGACGCCGGCTAGTTGGGGGAACATCCATTGTCCGGGTGCGGGGGTGTCGACGGTCAGGCCGTGTGGTGTGGTGATCGAGGTCCAGACGGTGCCGTGGTCGTCGATCCATTGGTCGTCGATCCATTGGTCGCTTGTCCTGAGCGGGTGGCGGAGCCTGCGACGACGCGCAGACGAGGGGTCGAGGAATCCCTCGGCCGGGTCCGGTGTTCCGGCGTGGGTTTTGATCTGGTGGTGCAGCACGCATGTGGGCCCGAGGTTGCACAGGCAGGTCGGTCCGCCGGTGGCCGGGCAGGCGTGGTCGTACTCGTCGACGTGGTCGAGTTCGCAGTTCCAGGCCGGGCGGTCGCAGCCGGGGACCGAGCAGGTCTGGAACAGGGCGCGCACGAGGACGTCGAGTGCGGTGGTGGGCCGGTAGGGGTCGGCGGGCTGGGCGGTGCGTTCGATCAGGATCGGTGTCTCGGGTGGTTCGTCGGGGGCGCCGAACTGGTCCAGGTCGAGGTCGCGGACGGTGGCGTCGGGGCGTTGGGCGAGGTCGCGGGCGTGTTCGGCGCTGAGGATGCCGTGGCCGTCGAGGTAGCCCGGCTCGTCGTCGTGGCCGTCGAGGGGCGACCATGCCGGCCGCGGTCAGGTCGACGCGGGCCCACGGCGTGCTGCGGTCGACGTGCACCATAGACTCTCACCCCGAAGCCTGTTCGAACTAGATGTGATCCACATTACTCCGTGGCCGAGGCTCGATCAAGTGTTCGAGTCTGCTTATCGCGGGCCTCCGTCACGGAACAGGGGCGATCCGTGGGGAGGCCGGGTTTCATCCACCTGGCCGAGGACCAGGAAGGCGCGACGTCTACTACTCGCCGATCGCGGACTGGGCGGCTTCGGCCCACTCGGTCCACTGGGCAGCTTGTTCGCGGAGTTTCGCGGCATCGCGGTCCTTGCCTGCCGCGGCGGCCTTGTCCGCCTGCTCAGACAGTTTGGCGGCACGCTCGGCGAACTGTGCGGCGCGTGCCTGAGCCTCCGGATCGGTGCGGGACCAGGCGGCCTCCTCGGCGTCCCGGATCCGCTTCTCCAAGGCCCGGGCGCGTCCCTCCAGCGCGTGCATCTGATCGCGCGGGACCTTGCCGATCTCCTCCCACCGGTCACGGAAGGCGTTGAATTCGCGACGGGCGGCATCGAGGCCGGCGACCGGATCGATCGCCTTCTCGGCGTCGTCGAGGAGGGCCCGTTTCGCGTCGGCGTTCTGGGCGAATTCGGCGTCCCGCTCGGAGTTGACGGCGTTGCGGGCGGCGAAGAACACGTCCTGGGCGGCCTTGAACCGCGACCAGAGGGCGTCGTCGGCGTCGCGTGGGGCGCGCCCGGCAGCCTTCCACTGCGCCAGCAGATCCCGGAAGGCGGCGGCGGTCGCCGCCCAGTCGGTGGACGACGAGAGCGCCTCGGCCTGGGCGATCAATTCTTCCTTGCGTGCCTTGACTCCGGCACGCTCGCGGTCGAGTTCGGCGAAGTGGGCGCCGCGACGGCGGTTGAAGGCGTCACGGGCCCGCGAGTAGCGCTTCCACAGGACGTCGTCGGTCTTGCGATCGATGCCCCTGATGGTCTTCCACTCGTCGAGAATCTCCCGGAGCCGGTCGCCGCCGGCCTTCCACTGGGTGGCCTCGGCGCCGATCTGTTCGGCTTCGGCGGCGAGTTCCTCCTTGCGGGCGATCGCAGCCGCGCGGGCGGCTTCTCGTTCGGCCTTGACCTCGCCGGTCTGCCGGTCCGCCCGGTCGACGATCTTCTGCAGCCGGTCACGCAGACCGTCGACGTCGCCCAGCACCTGCGCGTTCGGCAGTTCCTCGAGGAGATGTGCGGCCGCGGTCTGCGTCTTGCGCGGGTCTCCCGAGTGTGCGTCGAGCCGCTCCTCGAGGATCTCGACTTCGGTCGCCAGATCCGCGAAGCGCCGGGAGAAGTGCGCCAGGCCCTCCTCGCGGGTGCCCGCTTGCCAGGAGCCGATCTGCCGCTCGCCGTCGGCGGTCTTGAGCCACACGACGCCGTCGTCGTCGATCCGGCCGAACGCGTGCGGATCGCCGACCTCGACGTGATGTACCGCCACGGCGGGGCGCAGCCCCGGCTTGGGGCCCGGTCGCGGACCCGGTCGCGGCGTCGGCCGCGGCGCCGGTGTCGGGGCTGCGTTCGAGTTCGGCTCGGTCGGAGTGCTGCTCATGGGGGATCGCCCTTCATCGTCGCGCCGCGCGTCACGGCTGCCGGAACCCGGCTGGCTACGCCACGGTCACACCAGGACCCCGCTCGCCGGGTTCGTGAATTCCGCTGTTCATTCAAGCAGGTCACCGGCGACGGTGTGGCCGACGCGCGGACATTGCCGCGCCGCCGGGTAGCGTCGGGGCCGTGTTGGCAGAGATAGCGGTGATTCCGAGCGCGCCCCTGCTGGTCCCCGAGCTGGCCGGACCCGGTGCCGTCGACACCGAACCGGTGCGCGCCGCCGCGATCGCGGCCGGAACGTCACTGGCCGCGGCGGCGTCGCGGTGGATCGCGGTCGGGCTCGGCGGGTCCGGTCGTGGCCGGAACTGCGCCTCGACCGGCGACTTCGGCGGCTACGGCGTGCCGGTGCCGGTGTCTCTTCCGCACGAACAACGCGACACCGGCGACCGGTGCCGGCCGATGCCGCTGTCCATGCTGATCGCCGGCTGGCTGGGCGGTCGGACGTTGCCAGCTCCGCGGGAGATAGCGCCGGTGCTCGCGGATCCGGAGCGTGTGGCGGGACGGAACTACCTGTTCGGCGCGTCGACCGCCATGGGAGCGATGGGGTTTCCCGAGCCGCTGGGTCTGCTCGTGGTCGCCGACGGAGCCAACGCACTGAGCCCGTCCTCCCCGGGCGGCGGGGAACGTGCGTCGGCGTGGGCGGTACAGCACCGGATCGACGCGGCGCTGGCCGCTGCGGATTCGGCGAGTCTGGCCGGTCTGGATCCCGCCGCGTGCGAGCCGGAGGGTGTCCACACCCTGCCGGTGTGGCAGATGCTCGCCGGGGTGCTACACGAATGGCGGCCCGCTGAGGTCGAGATCCGCTACAGCGCTGCACCTTTCGGAGTCGGGTACACAGTCGCGACGATGCGCGCCGGGGGACGGGAGCGGTGATGACCGAGCGGCCCGCACCGGTCGCGGTGGTCGGTCCGACGGCGACCGGCAAGTCCGATCTGGCTCTGGACCTGGCCGAGCGGCTCGGCGGCGAGATCGTCAACATCGACGCGATGCAGCAGTACCGCGGCATGGACATCGGTACGGCGAAACTGCCCGTCGACGAGCGTCGCGGAATCCCGCATCACCAGCTCGACACGCTGGAGGTGACCGAGACCGCGACGGTCGCTGCGTACAAGGCGGCGGCGACCGCCGATGTCGAGGCGCTGCGCGCGTCCGGTAAGACACCCGTCATCGTCGGTGGGTCGATGATGTACATCCAGGGGCTGCTCGACGACTGGTCGTTCCCGGCGACGGACCCGGCGGTGCGGGCCCGGTACGAGGAGCAACTCGCCGCGGAGGGAGCGACCGCGCTGCATCGCCGTCTCGCCGAGGTGGATCCGGCAGCCGCTGCGGCCATCCTCGACTCCGACGGCCGCCGCATCGTCCGGGCACTGGAGGTGGTGGAGCTGACCGGCCGGCCGTTCGCCGCCTCGGCCCCGGCGATCGGAGAGCCGCGCTGGGGCACCCGGATCCTCGCCTTGGACCGGGAGCGCGCAGAGCTCGACGAACGCATCGCCGTGCGAACCGCGGCGATGTTCGCGGCCGGTTTCGCCGACGAGGTCGCGGCCCTCTGCGAGCGCGGGCTGCGCGAGGGCGCCACCGCCGCCAAAGCCATCGGCTACGCGCACGTGCTCGCGTCGTTCGACGGGGAGTACGACCTCGCGCAGGCGCAGGAGCTGACCTTCATCGGCACCCGCCGATACGTACGACGCCAACGCTCCTGGTTCCGCCGCGATCATCGGGCAGTCTGGCTCGATGCCGCCGCACCGGACCTGACCGGGCGGGCACTCGCCGCACTCGGCGCCTGACCGGCCGGTCGGGCTCGCCGCCCGGGTAGCCTGGGCGCGTGACCACCTCGCTGCGCTTCGCCAAGGGACACGGCACCCAGAACGACTTCGTGATCCTGCCCGACCCGGATGCCGGACTCGACCTGACCGTCGACCTGGTCGCCACCCTGTGCGACCGGCAGTCGGGGCTGGGCGCCGACGGTGTGCTGCGGGTGGCGCGCGCCGGCGCTCTGGTGCAGTCGGGCGTGCTCACCGCCCTGCCGGCCGGGGTGGCAGCGGTGGACTGGTTCATGGACTACCGCAACGGCGACGGATCGGTCGCCGAGATGTGCGGGAACGGGGTGCGTGTCTTCGCGCACTACTGCCGGGCGCAGGGACTGGTCGATGCCGACGAGTTCGTGGTCGGCTCCCGGGCGGGCGGGCGGCCCGTCGTCGTGCATTCGTGGGATGCGAGCTCCGCGGACGTGACCGTGGCGATGGGCCCGGTCCGGCTCACCGGCCCCAGCTCCGCGATGCTGGGCGGGCGGACGTTCGACGGCGACGCGGTCGACGTCGGCAATCCGCATCTGGTGTGTGTGGTCGACGGTCTGACGCCGGATGTGCTCGCCGCTCTGGACCTGACGTCGCCGGTGCTCGACGCCGCGGTGTTTCCGCACGGCGCGAACGTGGAGGTCCTGACACCGCTGGCGGCCGACGGCGCAGCAGTCGACTTCACCGCGCACATGCGTGTCGTCGAACGCGGCGTGGGGGAGACGCGCTCGTGCGGTACCGGGCTGGTGGCGGCTGCCGCTGCGGCGCTCCACGGCGTGGGCCGGGGATCCGGCACCGTCGGGATCACCGTGCCCGGCGGAGCAGTCACCGTGACCTTGGCCGACGGCCAGGCGCACCTGCGCGGGCCGTCCCGACTGGTGGCCCACGGCGAACTGGTCGACGGCTTTCTGCGGGGCTGAATCTGCTCAGGCGCGGTCGGGTTCCCGCCGACCCCGGTAGGCGTGGGTTTCCGCCCTGAGAAAACTCGGGTGCGCGGACGTGGGCCGATCGGCCATGATGGATGTCGTATGACTGAACTGCACACATTCTCTGATTCCGAGCCGAGTCCGACGACCGGTGAACTCCAGCTCGGCGACCGCGCTTCTCTGCAGCGGGTGGCCGGCCTGTCCACAGAACTCTCCGACGTCACCGAGGTCGAATACCGGCAGCTGCGCCTGGAGCGCGTGGTCCTGGTCGGAGTCTGGACCTCCGGTACCGCAGCCGAGGCGCGCGCCAGCATGGGCGAGCTCGCCGCGCTGGCCGAGACCGCGGGTTCGGAGGTACTCGAAGCGGTGATCCAGCGCCGCGGCAAACCCGACCCGGCGACCTACCTGGGCTCGGGCAAGGCACAGGAACTCCGTGAGATCGTCATCGCCACCGGTGCCGACACCGTGATCTGTGACGGTGAACTGACACCCGCCCAGCTGAATGCGCTGGAGAAGGTGGTCAAGGTCAAGGTGATCGACCGCACAGCGCTGATCCTGGACATCTTCGCCCAGCACGCCACCTCACGCGAAGGCAAGGCTCAGGTCTCGCTGGCGCAGATGGAGTACATGCTGCCGCGTCTGCGCGGCTGGGGCGAGTCGATGTCGCGGCAGGCGGGCGGACGTGCCGGCAGTAACGGCGGCGTCGGACTGCGCGGCCCGGGCGAGACCAAGATCGAGACCGATCGTCGTCGTATCCGCGAGCGGATGGCCAAGCTGCGCAAGGAAATCCGTGGCATGAAGACCGCGCGCACAGTGAAGCGCGCCGCGCGGCAACGGGGCGGCGTCCCGGCGCTGACCGTGGTCGGCTACACGAATGCGGGCAAGTCGAGCCTGGTGAACGCGATGACGGGGTCGGGTGTGCTGGTGCAGGACGCGTTGTTCGCGACCCTGGATCCGACGACCCGGCGGGCCACGCTCGCCGACGGCCACGAAGTGGTCTTCACCGACACCGTCGGCTTCGTCCGGCATCTGCCGACTCAGCTGGTCGAGGCGTTCCGGTCGACTCTGGAGGAGGCGGTCGACGCCGACCTGCTGATCCACGTCGTCGACGGTTCCGATGCGTTTCCCGGTAAGCAGATCTCCGCAGTACGTCAGGTGCTGAACGAGGTGTTCGCCGAGGAGGGCGCTGCTCCGCCGCCGGAGCTGCTGGTGATCAACAAAATCGATGCGGTGGATGCGACGCGGATGACCCAGTTGCGGGCGGAGTATCGGGACGCGGTGTTCGTCTCCGCGCATTCCGGGGAGGGCATCGACGAGTTGTTCCGCCGGATCACGGAGTTCGTGGAGGCCGGCGATGTCGAGGCGACCCTGCTGGTGCCGTTCGCACGGGGCGACGTGATTCCGCGGCTGCATCAGCACGCGCACGTGCTGAGCACCGAGCACGACGAATCCGGTTCCCGAGTGCGCGTCCGCATGCCCGCGCCGCTCGCTGCCGAGTTCGAAGAACTCATCACCGAGTAGTCAGTTCGAAGAACTCATCACCGAGTAGTCAGTTCGAAGAACTCATCACCGAGTAGTCAGTTC
This sequence comes from Gordonia iterans, assembly GCF_002993285.1. Lineage (NCBI taxonomy): Bacteria > Bacillati > Actinomycetota > Actinomycetes > Mycobacteriales > Gordoniaceae > Gordonia > Gordonia iterans. Next base: position 2,089,211 of record NZ_CP027433.1, read on the forward strand.
GAAGAACTCATCACCGAGTAGTCACTTCGACACGGGTTGTGAGCCGTGTCCGCAGATGCCGGCCGTCGACCGGGACGGTGACGCCCGGTCGACGGCCGAGGGTCTATTCGGCGTCCAGGTCCTGTGCGACGAGTGCGGCGATCTGATCGACGGCGCTCTGGTCGTCGCTTTCGACGACGACGACTGCGCCCTTCTCGGCGCCGAGGGTCATGATCATCAGCGCGCTTCCGGCGTCCACCGGGTCACCGCCGTCGAGAGCGAGGGTGACGTCGGCGTCCAAGGCCGCAGCGGCCTCGGAGATGATGGTCGCCGGGCGAGCGTGCAGGCCGACGGCGGAGCCGACGGTGACGGTGGTGCTGGGCATGGAGTTCCCTTTCGGTTGGGGTCGGTGATCCGGCGCGGCCGTGATGATGACGACCGGTGGGAGTCTGGTTCGAATGTATTACGCGGCGGCCGGTGCCGGGGCGGCCTCGGCCGGAGCCTTCTTGATCTGTTTGGCGGCGACGACGGTGATCGCGGAGACGACGGTGCCGACGGCCAGTGCGATCAGGAACTTCCACCAGGTGCCGTTCATGGCGAACATCACGAACACGCCGCCGTGCGGGGCCCGCAGCTGGACGTCGAGCGCCATGCAGAGGGCGCCGGTCACTGCGCCGCCGAGCATCATCGACGGGATCACGCGGAACGGGTCCGCCGCGGCGAACGGGATGGCGCCCTCGGAGATGAACGATGCGCCGAGAAGCCAGGCCGCCTTGCCGTTCTCGCGTTCGGGCTCGGTGAAGGCGGCCGGGCGCAGGACCGTCGAGGCCAGCGCCAGGGCGAGCGGCGGCACCATTCCGGCGGCCATCACCGCGGCCATGATCTGCCACTGCGCCACACCGGCTCCGACGACGCCCAGACTGGCCACGGCGAAGGCGTACGCCGCCTTGTTGACCGGGCCGCCCAGGTCGAAGCACATCATCAGGCCAAGCACGATGCCGAGGACGATCTTGGAGCCGTCGTTCATGCTGTTGAGGCCGTCGAACATCGCGGTGTTGAGGGCGCCGAGCGGGCGACCGAGGAACATGAACATGATGCCGCCGACGATCAGCGACGCACACAACGGGACGATCACCACCGGCATCAGCCCGGCCGCCCAGCGCGGGAGCTTGAGCTTGGTGAACCAGAGCGTGACGACGCCGGCGAACAGGCCGCCGATCAGACCACCGATGAATCCGGCGCTGACCGCGAGGGACACTGCGCCGGCGACGAAGCCGGGCGCGATGCCGGGGCGGTCGGCGATGGCGAAGGAGATGTACCCGGCGAGCACCGGGACCATGAAGCTCATCGCGAGACTGCCGATGGCGAAGAACACCGCGCCGAGGTACGTCATGAGTCCGCCCGGCGGCAGGTCCCACAGCGAGTTGTCGACGGCGTAAGCGGTGGCGTTCTCGTTGATCTCGTACCCGCCGAACAGGAAGCCGAGCGCCATCAGCAGACCGCCCGCGGCGACGAACGGGATCATGTAGCTGACGCCGGTGAGCAGAGACTGCTTCAAGCGGCCTCCGAGACCGATGGTCGCGCCCTCCTCTTCCGCGGCCGAGGGCCCGCCGTCGCCGGCCGGAACGCGGCGGGCGTTCGGATTGGTGGTGGCGGTCACGGCTTCGGCGATCATCGCGTCGGGTTCGTTGATGGCGCGCTTGACGCCGGATTCGACGACCGGCTTGCCGGCGAATCGTTCACGGCCTTTGACGCCGACGTCGGTCGCGAAGATCACCGCGCCGGCCCGGGCGATCGTGTCGGCGGAGAAGGGCGTCGTCCCGGAGGACCCTTGAGTCTCGGCCAGATACTCCACACCCGCCCGCTCGGCAGCCAGTTTGAGTGCGTCGGCGGCCATGTAGGTGTGCGCGATGCCCGTGGGACAGGCCGTGATGGCGAGGATCAGCGGGCGCTCGTCGGATGTCGAGTCAGCGGGCGCCGCTTCGGCCGGTGCGGACTTCGCCGGATCCGCCGCTGCGGCAGCGTCTGTCGCCGGGGGCTCCGCTGTCGGTTTCGGCTTCGGCGCAACGGCCTCGGCGACGAGTTCGACGATCGCATCGGCGTCCTGCGCCTCCCGGAGCGCGGCCACGAACTCGGGACGCACCAGCGCGCGGGCGAGGGCACTGAGCAGCTTCATGTGCTCGGTGCCCGCTCCACCCGGGGCCGCGATCAGGAAGACGACGTCGGCGGGGCCGTCCGGCCCGCCGAAATCGGCCTTCTCGGACAATCGTGCGAACGCCAGTGAAGCGGTGCTGACGGAGTCGACGCGGGCGTGGGGGATGGCGATGCCGCCGGGCAGCCCGGTGGGGGACTTGGCCTCCCGGGCCAGCGCGGCGTCGGCGAGTTCCCCGGGGTCGCCGCAGCGGTCGCCGTCACCGAGTGTCTGGGCGAGGCGGCGGATCACCGCCTCGGCGTCGTCGCCCGCGTCGACGTCGAGCAGGACCAGCTCGGGCGTGATGATCGGTTCGGACATGGGACTTCCTTCGCTCGTTCCGGGATCAGGTGAGTTGCCGGTGCACGGCGCCGGCGAGGTCGAGGTGCTCGGGCAGGGGCGGGGTGGTGCCGGGCAGGGCCGCGGCCGCCGAGCCGTAGGCGACGGCGTGTGCGAGGGCCGCGCCGCCGGCGGCGCCGCGGTGCAGCGCGATCAGGTAGCCGGCGAGTGCAGAGTCTCCGGCACCGACCGTGCTGCGGACCCGAACAGGAGGGGTCTGAGCGAACCAGGTGTTCGGTCCGTCGGTCAGCAGCGCGCCGGCCGCGCCGAGGGTGGTGAGGACGGTGCCGCGGGTACGGGCGGCCAGCTCGCGGGCGGCGTCGGCCGCGGGTTCCAGGTCGCCGTTCTCGGCGGCCTCCTCGAGCAGGCGCCCGTCGCCGCCGGTGAGCTCGGCGAGCTCGAACGCGTTGGGCTTGAGCAGGTCGGGCCGGAATCCGGCGACCGCGAGGAGTGGGGCGCCCGAGGTGTCCACGGCGACCCGGCGTCCGGTGTGGTGCAGACGCTCGATCACCGAGCCGTACCACTGCGCGGGCACGCCGGGAGGGAGTGAGCCGCACAGGGCCACCCAGTCGGCGCCGGCCGCGGATTCGGCGATCAGGTCGGTGAATTGCGCCAGTTGTCCTTCGGTGAGCCGCGTGCCGGGCTCGTTGAGTTTGGTGGTGGTGCCGTCCGGTTCGGCGATGGTCAGGTTGGTCCGGACCTCTCCGTCGACGGCGACTGTCCGGTACGGCTGGGCGGTGTCGTCGAGCAGGCTCAGCAGCGGGTCGGTGTCCCGGGCCGGCAGCAGGGCGACGGACTCGAGACCGGCACCGGTCACGGCACGCGCGACGTTGATGCCCTTGCCGCCGGGCTGGCTGCGCACCTTCGCCGCGCGCAGCACTTCACCGCGCTCGAGTCGCCCGGCCAGCTCGATGGTCCGATCCACACTGGGATTGGCCGTCACGGTCACGATCATGCGATCACCACTTCGATGTCGAGGTCGGAGAGTACGGTTTGGAAGGCGTCGTCGAGTCCGCGGTCGGTGACGATCACGTCGACGTCGTCGAGGCCGCCGAAGCTGACCAGATCCTCCCGGTTGAACTTGGAGGAGTCCGCGAGGACGACGACTCGATTGGCGGCGCCGATCATCGCCTGCTTGGCGGCCGCCTCGTCCGGATCCGGGGTGGAGAGGCCGTGTGCGACGGACAGGCCGTTGGTGCCGATGAAGGCCACCGAGACACGCAGGCGTCCGAACGCGGCGACGGTGTCGGCGCCGACTGCCGCCCCGGTCTTACCCCGGATCCGACCGCCGATCAGGGCGACTTCGCACTTCGGGAGGGTGGCGAGGTATGCGGCCAGCGGCACGGCGTTCGTCACGGTGACGAGTTCGCGGTCGGCAGGCAGTGCGAGGGCGGCGCGCAGGGTCGTCGTTCCCGCGTCGAACAGGACCGATCCTCCGCTGGGCGGGACGAACGCCTGAGCGGCTGCGCCGATCGCGGTCTTCTCCTGCAGCCGGGATTGTTCGCGCTGGGCCAGATCGGGTTCGTCCACGACGGCGGCCACGTCGGGCCGGACAGCTCCGCCGTGCACGCGGTGCACGACTCCCTGTCGGGCCAGCACAGAAAGATCGCGACGGACGGTCTCGCCCGTCACCTCGAAGCGGACGGCCAGATCGGCGACGCCGACGCGGCCGCGGGCCCGGACCTCGTTGGCAATGGCCTGTTGGCGTTCTTCCGCGTACATGTCACCGTCCTGACTAGAGTCCACCTCAACGTGCCGTCACGTGCGAGTGAGTTTGGGTATGTCTGTGTTTACCTTTGTATGTGTTGACACGTCAAGAGCTATGAGTAATCTGGGTCACATGAATGAGGTGGTAGCGATGGAATCGGCCGGAAACTACGGAGCGAGCGTTGCGGTGCACGGGACTCCGGTCGTGAACGGGCTCGCCTACGGTCCGGTGATCCGGCCGGCGCCGTCACCGGAGTTCGACATCGACGCCGGGGCAGTCGTGGCCGAGGCCGACCGGGAGGCGGAGGCCAAGCGGTTTGCCGCCGCGGCGACGACGGTCGCCGATAGGTTCACCGCACGCGCGTCGTCGAGTACCGGCAGTTCCGCGGAGGTGCTCGCGGCCACCGCCTCGCTCGCGAAGGACCGCGCCTGGATCGGCACGGCGAACACGCTGATCGCTGACGGCACGCCGGCTGCGGCCGCTACTGTCGCCGCCATCGACAAGATCGCCGAGATGTTCACCAAGCTCGGCGGGTTGATGGCCGAGCGAGTCACCGACCTGAAAGACATCCGCGACCGCGTCGTCGCCGAGATTCTCGGCCTCCCCGAACCGGGGATCCCGAACCCCGACGAGCCGTCGATCCTGTGTGCCGACGACTTGGCGCCGGCCGACACCGCCGGACTGGATCCCGCTCGCGTGATCGCACTGGCCACCCGGCTCGGCGGACCGTCCAGTCATACGGCGATCATCGCGCGTCAACTCGGTATCCCGTGTGTCGTGGCGATCGCCGAACTCGACCGGATTCCGACCGGGGGCACGGCTTTCGTCGACGGTGAGCGTGGCGTCGTCGGTCTCGACCCGGACGTCGAGGAGGTCGCCGCAGCGGTGGCGAAGGCGCGAGAGGCGGCCGCGGCCGCCTCGGCGTGGAAGGGGCCGGGGCAGACGTCCGACGGTCACCGCGTGCTGATCCTCGCCAACGTCGCCGACGGACCCTCCGCCCGGGCCGCCGCCGAACCGGGGGTCTTGGAGGGTGTGGGCCTGTTCCGAACCGAGCTCGCGTTTCTCGATCGCGGGGACGAGCCGAGCGTCGACGAACAGACTGCTCTCTACCGAGCGGTGATCGACGCGTTCGACGGTGACAAAGTGGTGATCCGGACGCTCGACGCCGGGTCGGACAAGCCGCTTAAGTTCGTGAACCATCCGGATGAGGCCAATCCGGCGATGGGGGTGCGCGGCAACCGCATCGCCACGCCGCACCCGGAGATCCGCATCCATCAGCTCGACGCGATCGCCGCGGCCGCAGCGGCTGCGACGGCTGCACCCTGGGTGATGGCGCCGATGATCGCCACCGTCGCCGAAGCCCGCGAGTTCGCAGCACTGGTCCGCGAGCGAGGGCTGGTCCCGGGAGTCATGGTGGAGGTCCCCTCGGCGGCGGTGCAGGCCGATCAGATCCTGGCCGAGGTCGACTTCGTGTCGGTCGGCACCAACGATCTGACGCAGTACACGATGGCCGCAGACAGGATGTCGCCGGAGCTGGCCGCGCTCACCGATCCCTGGCAGCCGGCTGTGCTGGCCCTCATCGAGCGCGTCGGAGCAGCGGGGACAGCGCAAGACAAGCCAGTGGGCGTCTGCGGTGAAGCGGCGGCCGATCCGCTGCTGGCGTGCGTTCTGGTCGGCCTGGGGGTCACATCGCTCTCTTCGGCTCCGGCGGCGGCGCCCGCCGTCGGACTCAAGCTCGGATCGGTGACGCTCGATCAGTGTCGGGCCGCGGCGAGGGCGGCGGTCGCCGCCGACAGCGCCGCGGGGGCGCGCGACGCCGCTCGCGCCGTCCTCGGTTGACGGTTCCGAACTCGCTCAGACGCGGCGCAGTACGCTCACGACCTTGCCGAGGACCGCGGCGTCGTCGCCGGGGATGGGCTCGAAGTGTTCGTTGTGCGGCATCAGCCAGACGTGACCGTCGACCCGCTTGAAGGTCTTGACCGTGGCCTCGCCGTCGATCATGGCGGCGACGATGTCGCCGTTCTCGGCGACGTTCTGCTGGCGGACCACCACCCAGTCGCCGTCGCAGATGGCTGCGTCGATCATCGACTCGCCGACCACTCGCAGCAGGAAGAGCGAGCCCTCGCCGACCAGTTCCCGGGGCAGCGGGAAGACGTCTTCGACCGCCTCTTCGGCCAGGATCGGACCGCCGGCGGCGATCCGGCCGAGCACGGGGACATAGGCGGCCGAGGGGCGATCGGGCTCGGCCGTGGCATCGGCGCCCGGAGGCGGGGTGCGCTGATCGTCGCGCACGTTCACCGCACGGGGCCGGTGCGGGTCACGCTTGAGCAGCCCCCGCCGCTCGAGGGTGCGCAGCTGGTGCGCCACGGACGAGGTTGAGGTGAGGCCGACGGCCTCACCGATCTCCCGAATGCTCGGCGGGTAGCCGCGTTCCCGCACGGACGAACGGATGTACTCGAGGACTTCGCGCTGCCGCTGGGTCAGCGAGGCCTCCAGGGTCGCGGTCGACAGGTGTGGGTCGACCTTCGACAGGCTCTTGGGTCCGTCGGTCATCGCCGGTCCTTTCCTCGTGCTTGATTCTCGTACGGTCGGTTCACAATTTAGTCGAGTAGGTCACAGAACTCAAACATTTGTTCGACGTGTCGCGACTTTTGTCGGACCCGTGGTGTTAACTGTCGAACAAGAGTTCTTCGAACACACGAACGATGGGAGTTTCGATGACCGAGTCGCTGAAGACCCGCGCGGACCGCACCGGCCAGGAGCGCGCAGCGCACTGCGACGCGAGCCCGATGACCTGCGATGTTCCGGTGGTGCTGAGCCGTTCCACCGAGTCCTGGGGCACTGAATCCGCGGGCTGCCTGACCACCGGTCGCAGTCCCCAGACGCACCGGCGCGCCGTGCGGCTGAGCGCGAACACTCCGATTCGGACGAGCGGTACAGGACACCCGGGCGGTGCCCACGACGTTTCCGGCAGCCGTTCGAACACCGGCCGTTCGACCACCGGGAGTCCGAAGAGCGGTCGTTCGAACAGCCGCCGCTCGGAGCGGTCGCGCCGCGCGCGTCACCGCGGCCTCGTCGAGCACAGCGCGGTCGCCCCGGCGATCGCGCGTCGCCGGCGCTGGGCCGCCGGCTTGCTTCTGGGGGTCGGCTGTGCGGTCGTCGTGGCAGTGCTCGGCGTGGTCGGCGAGGACTACTCGGACGCGGCGACCGGTGCACCCGCTGCGACCGAGGTGGTGCACGTGCGCAGCGGCGAGTCGCTGGCGGCACTTGCTGCGCGCATCGCCCCCGAGGAGCCGACCGCAGCGGTGATCGCCACCGTGCGCGAGCTGAACGATCTTCAGACCGCCGGGCTGCGCCCCGGGCAGGCTCTGCTGGTGCCTGCCTACCGCTAAGGGTGAGACGGTGAGCGGCCGAGTACTGCGGTGGACGGGCAGGTACCCTGAGTGCATGCGATGCCCGTTCTGCAAGAACGACGACACCCGAGTGGTTGATTCGCGCGCGTCGGACGACGGTATGGCGATCCGCAGGCGACGGTCCTGCAGCGAATGCGGGCGCCGTTTCACGACCGTCGAGTCGGCGGTACTCGCCGTGGTCAAACGCAACGGGGTCACCGAACCCTTCTCTCGTGAGAAGGTGATGAAGGGCGTGCGCCGGGCGTGCCAGGGTCGGCATGTCGACGAAGACAAGCTCGCCAAGCTCGCTGAGGCCGTCGAGGACACCGTGCGCTCCTCGGGTTCGGCGGAGGTCCCGAGCAACGAGGTGGGCCTGGCCATCCTGGGGCCGTTGCGTGAACTCGACGAGGTCGCGTATCTGCGTTTCGCATCGGTGTACCGGTCGTTCGAGTCGGCCGAAGACTTCCAGCGCGAGATCGACGAGCTGCGCAAGGACCGTGACCCCGTCGCCTGAATCGTGGAGAGCGTCAGGTGAACGCGTCGAGCGCCTTCACCACGCGTTTCTCGGAGATCGGTCCAGCGGTGCCGAGCTGCTGAGCGAACAAGCTGACTCGTAGTTCCTCGATCATCCAGTGCGCCATCTCGTTGAGGGCATCGTGACGGACCTCCGGCAGCTGGGCGAGCCGCTGATTCCAATGGGCGATGACGCGATCGACGGTGTCGAGTCCCGCATTGTCGCGGGCCGCCGATCCCGGTAGGGCCGCCAACCGCGCGCGTGCAGCAGCGAGATAGCGGGCCAATCGCCGTAGATGGACGAGTGGCGTGTCGGCGACGAAGCCGTCGAACACCAGGTGGGCCAGTTGATCGGCGACATCGTCGGCGGCGGCGGACCCGCTGTGCCGGTCGATCTCGTGGCGGAGACCCGCCGTCTCGGCGAGCGCCGACACGGCGTGCTGAAAATACTCCGGAGCCGCGGCGCGGATCTGCGGGGAGAGTCGCTCGGCCAGGGCGGAGAACTCGGTCGGGCGCCGAAGTGCGGCGAGGTCCTTCTCGCCCGCGAGCGCGTCGGCGATCGCCCGCCGGGTGCAATCGGCGAAGAGTCTCTGCGGATCGGCGTACGGGCTCTGGCTCAGCGCCAGGCGGTCGGCGGGCGGCAGTCCGCTCGCGACCTTCTTGGTCAGTGGCGGGATGGCGGTCTCCAGCAGGGCCTGCACACCCGAGCGGATGCCGGCATCGCGTGCCGAGGGCGAGGTGACCTCGACGACCCGGACCCCGGCTCCGGCGCGCTGAAGCGTGGGGTAGGTGACCACGGGCTGTCCTGCGACGACCGCGTCGTGCTGATCCGCGAGAGTGCCGATGCCGTCCCCGGTCCAGCGGGTGTGCACCGGCGCCTGGCTCGGCGGACGACGCTCGTCCGAGCCGAGGCGGCGCAGCTCTTCCAGGCTGTCGCTGCGCGCGACGATGTGACCGTCGGGGTCGCTGACCGCGAAATGCACGCGCAGGTGCGGCGGCAGCGAATCTGTGCGGAAGTCTCGGGGCGACAGGCTGATTCCGGTGATGACGCCGAGTTCCCGGGCCAGCGCGGGCAGCAGCGGTTCCGAACGCGGCGAGATCCGTGAGAGTGCCAGATCGGCGTACTGCTGCGCGGGCGACATCGACTTGCGCAGTCCTTTGGGAAGCGACTTGACCAGGGCGGTGGCCAGCTCGCTCCGCAGTCCCGGTACGAGCCAGTCGAAGCCGCCCGCATGCACGTGGTCGAGCAGTGGGCGGGGGACGACCACCGTGACCCCGTCGTCCGGGGCTCCGGGAGAGAAGTGATAGCGGAGCTCGAGGCGGGTCTGGCCTTGCTGCCAGGCCGGCGGGAAGTCGGCTGCGGCCGGTGTCCGGGTGTCGGGGCTCTGCGCCGCGTCGAGGTGCAGAAGCGTCGGATTCCTGCGACCCTCCTTCTTCCACCAGGAGTCGAAGTGGCGGGTCGACACCACGTTCTGCGGGATCCGGGCGTCGTAGAACTCGTACACGTCGTCGTCGCTGAGCCGCAGGGTCCGCCGGGTCCGGTGCTCCAGTTCCTCGGCCTCGGCCAGCAGCGCACGATTGTGCTTCCAGAAGTCGTGCCGGGTGCGCCAGCGTCCTTCGACCAGTGCGGACTGGATGAAGATGGCCCGCGACTCGACGGGATCGACCTTGCCGTAGTTGACACGGCGTGCGGCGACCAACGGCACCCCGTACAGACTGACCTTCTCGTTCGCCATCACCGCTCCGCGGCGCGACGACCACGCGGGCTCGCTGTACGTGCGCGTGACCAGGTGCGGGGCGATCTGCTCGACCCACTCGGGGTCGACGGCTGCGACGTTGTGCGCGAAAAGTCGCGACGTCTCGATCAGTTCGGCCGCCATCACGAAGGCAGGCGGCTTGGCGGCGAGCTGCGATCCGGGAAAGATCGAGAACTTGGTGCCCCGGGTGCCGAGGTACTCGCGGGTCTCGCCCTGCTTGGCGCCGATGTTGGTGAGGAGGCCGGTGAGCAGGCTGCGGTGGATCGCAGCGGAGTCCGGCTCGGTCTCGGGGACCTCCCACCCGAGGTCGCGTACCGTGCGACGCAACTGCCGGTGGAGGTCGAACCATTCCCGGATACGCACGTAATGGAGGAATCCGCGCTCGCACTGACGCCGGAACTGGTTGCCGGAGAGGGCCTCTCGCTGCTCTTGCAGGTGCTCCCAGAGTTTCAGCCGGCTGAGGAACTCCGAACCCGGAACCGCGTACTCGCGGTGCGCCGCGTCGGCGGCCTCGCGCCGGTCGGAGGGGAACTCGCGGACATCGGGGAGGGACAAGGCAGCGGCGATCACAAGCACGTGATCGAGACAGCCGTCGGTGTGTCCGGCGACGAGCATGCGCGCCAGCCGCGGATCGATGGGCAGCTTCGCCAGATCGCGGCCGACGCCGGTGAGGCGCGCGTCGGCCGAGTCGAGGTCGGTCACCGCCCCGAGTTCGGCGAGCAGCGACATGCCGTCGGAGATCGCCCGGCGCTCGGGCGGCTGGACGAACGGGAACTCGGCGACGTCGCCGAGACGGAGGGACAGCATCGAGAGGATCACTGCGGCGAGATTGGTCCGCAGGATCTCCGGGTCGGTGTACTCAGGGCGGGCGTCGAAATCGTCCTCGGAGTACAGCCGGATGCAGATACCCGGCGCGACGCGACCGCAGCGACCGGCACGTTGGCGGGCGCTGGCCTGTGAGACCTTCTCGATCGGCAGCCGGGTGACCTTGGTGCGCGTGGAGTAGCGCGAGATGCGTGCGGTGCCGGTGTCGACCACATACCGGATGCCGGGCACCGTCAGCGAGGTCTCGGCGACGTTGGTCGACAACACGATCCGCCGGCCGTTCGACGGTGTGAAGATCTTCTGCTGTTCGGCGGCCGACAGTCGGGCGAACAGCGGGACGATCTCGGCCTCGCTGCGCCGCTTGAGCGCGTCGGCGGTGTCTCGGATGTCGCGCTCGGTGGGGAGGAAGACCAGGATGTCGCCGCGGTCGTGGTGCCAGAGCTCGGTGACCGCCGCATCGATCGCCGCGATCTGATCGAGATCGGCGCGGTCGGGGTCGTCGGACTCCAGCGGCCGATAGCGGATCTCGACCGGGTAGGTGCGCCCGGAAACCTCCAGAATCGGCACATCCTCGTCCGGGCCGGCGAAATGCCGGGCGAAGCGATCCGGTTCGATCGTCGCCGAGGTGATGATCACCTTCAGGTCGGGTCGGTCGGGCAGCAGCCGCTTGAGATAGCCGAGCAGGAAGTCGATGTTGAGGCTGCGTTCGTGCGCCTCGTCGATGATGATCGTGTCGTAGCGGCGGAGCTTCGGGTCGGACGTGATCTCGCGCAGCAGGATGCCGTCGGTCATCACCTTGATCGCGGTGCTGTCGCCGGTCTTGTCCGAGAACCGGACGCTGTAGCCGACGAGCCCGCCGAGTTCGGTCTGCGTCTCGTCTGCGATGCGGCGCGCGACGGAGGTGGCGGCTATCCGGCGCGGCTGCGTATGGGCGATCGATTCGCGGCCGAGAGCGAGGCAGATCTTCGGCAACTGGGTCGTCTTGCCCGAGCCCGTCTCGCCGGCGACCACCACCACCTGGTGCTGCTCGACAGCCTGCGCGATCTGGTCCCGGCAGGCGCTGACCGGAAGCTCCGGAGGGAAGGTGAGGAGGAGTGCGGGCATGATCCTGTCATCCTATCGGCGTACCGAACATGATCCCGGCCACACCAGGGTGCCGCCGACATGTCATATTGGGAGCCATGGGATCTCTCTGGCACGGGTTCGCCGACATGGGCGCGGTGACCGACAACGGACCGTTCGTCATCACCAGGGGCGAGGGCGTCCGGATCTACGACGACGTCGGCCACGAGTATCTGGATGCGACCGCGGGCCTCTGGTTCACCAACGTCGGCCACGGCCGCCGGGAGATCGCCGAGGCGGTGGCAGGACAGCTCTCCTCGATCGCGCACTTCTCCAACTTCGGCGACTACTCCAACGACACCCTCGAGGCGCTCGCCGAGCGCGTGGCGGCGATGGCGCCTGCGGCCGGCGCCAAGGTCATGTTCACCTCGGGCGGCAGCGATGCCGTCGACACCGCGGTCAAGCTCGCCCGGCGGTACTGGACCGAGCAGGGGCTGCCGGGCAAGCGCATCATCGTCTCCCGGACCAAGGCCTACCACGGCATGCATGTCGGCGGCACCGCGCTGGCGGGCATCCCGCTCAATCGCGAGGGCTACGGCCCGGACTTCGTGCCCGACACCGAACGGATCGACTGGGACGACGCCAAGGCGCTCCTGGGCCTGATCGAGCGCGTGGGCGCCGAGAACATCGCGGCCTTCATCGCTGAGCCGATCATCGGCGCCGGCGGGATCTATCTGCCACCGGAGGGGTACCTGCGCGAGGTACGCGACATCTGCCGGGACCACGACGTGCTCTTCATCGCCGACGAGGTGGTGACCGGCTACGGCCGCATCGGGCACCGGCATTGGTTCGCCTCGACCCGTTTCGAACTCGACCCGGACATCATCACCTCTGCGAAGGGGCTGACCAGCGGCTATGTCCCGATGGGCGCGATGATCGCGGCGCCGCACGTGGCCGAGCCGTTCTTCGCAGGCGGCACGTGGTGGCGGCACGGCTACACCTACGGCGGCCACGCGGGCGCCGCAGCGGCGGCGATGGCGAACTTCGACATCATCGAGCGGGAGGGCCTGCTCGACGAGGCCACCCGGCTCGAAGGGGACCTGCAGAGGGCGTTCGCTCCGCTGGCTGATCTCGACGCGGTGGCCGAGGTACGGACGGGCCTGGGCGCGGTCACCGCCGTGCAGCTCGCCGACCCGTCCGATGCGCCCGCGGCGGTGCTGCGCCTGCGCACGCTCGGCGTCGCCGGGCGCGCCGCGGGCCTGGGTGCGCTGCAGGTCTCGCCGTCGTTCGTGATGACGACCGACGAGGTCGACACGCTGGCCGAGCGGTTCGCCGACGCACTGGGCTAGACGGCCTCGAAATCCCGAACCACCCCGGAATCCCGGACCACGTCGAATCACGGTGCCCGGCAATCCGGATTCGGCCTGGCACCCTCAGTTGAGGGTGCCAGGCCGAGTTGACGGTGCCGGGTACCGCTGCTTCGTCCGGGCGCTCAGTTCAGTGCGTGGACGTTGTTCGACAGATCGATGGCGTCGTAGGTGGTCTCGGTGACGGTCGTGTCGAGCTTCTTCGCGGTGATGGCCAGTCCTTCGCCGGTCTGGACGTACACGGTCCGTTCGGACAGGTCGTACCCGGCCCAGTAGCGGGAGTAGTCGCTCCACGAGCTGACGTCGCCCTTGTGCTCGAGTCCCGGCGGGATGATCACCGTGCGGAAGGCGGCGTACAGCTGGGCGATGCCCTGCTCGCGATCGAAAGGCTTGAGGTATGCGGCCAGGTTGAGGGCGCGGACCATACGCGAAGGCGCCGTGTAGTCGCCGGGCAGACCGAACATCCCGTAGCCGGTGCCGCCCTCGATCGGCTGCAGCTCTAAACCGGTAGGCAGCTTCCGCGCGGCCGCGGGATCGACGTTGTTCAGTGTGATGTAGTTGCGCACGTTGATCAGATGCCAGTCGTACTCGGGGCTGTTGGTGTACGCGCCCGCGTAGTCGTACAGCTTGAACGCGCCGTCCTCGACCGGTTCCAGGACGATGCCGTCCCCGGTGGTGTCGACGAAGCAGTAGTGGAGCGGCATCGAGATGTGCTGGCCGAAAGCGTCGTAGGGCTGGTCGAGGAGTGCGAAGTCGGCGTACCGTTCGCGGATCTCGGCCACGCTGCCGAACTGGGACAGGATGAAGCTCACGAACTCCTCGCCCAGCACGCCGGTCTGTTTACGCGCGGCGATGTCGGACGCAGCGCCGCGGGTGCACTCCATCAGCACCTGGGTGTCGCCGGCCAGGCCCTTCTCGTTGATGCCGTCGAGCAGGATGTTGGTGCCTTTGATACCGACGCCCATCGTGGCGTACTTGCTCTTCCACGCGGCCAGCGGACTCGGCATCTCGGCCCCGGCGGGCACGGTCGAGATGACGACGACGTTGTCCAGCGCGGCCGGCAGGCCGGCCGGCGTTCCGAACATCGGGATGTTCAAGTCCATCGTCCGACCCCAGAAGACGTCACCGTTCTCGGCGGTGATCCTGATTCCCGTGCACATGTTTTCCTCCATCGACGACGTGTCGCGTGTTTGACGTGATCCTGTCTTCGATTAGACCCCGGCGGACGGGGACGAGCCGCACCGGAACGCGATCCTGGCACGGAAGGGGCGGTGTCGGTCGCGATCACGACGCGAAGGCCGGTTTCGGTCGGGCGCCCACCTGTCGTGATTGGGGCCGTCGATGCTGAAAAGCGCTGTGCCCCAACCGGGGTCACCGGATGGGGCACAGCGCCTACTGCGTGAGACGTGCCTGTGGGCACGGACCTCAGGACTGCAGCTACGGGGGCCTGTTCGGGTCAGGCGAGAGTTTCGGCGATGGTGATCGCCTGACCGACGCCCTGCACGATCGACGCGGCCTTGAGCGCCTCGAAGACCTGCTCTCGGTCGAGCCCGGCCTCACGCACGACGTTCTCGTGCGCGCCGACGCAGTGCTCACAGCCGTTGATGGCGGAGACGGCGAGCGACCACAGCTCGAAGTTCGCCTTGTCGACGCCGGGGTTGCCGATGATGTTCATCCGCAGTCCGGGACGCAGGTCGTCGTACTTGCCGTCGAGGAAGCCTCGGCCGCGGTAGAAGACGTTGTTCATGCCCATGATCGAGGCGGCGCCCAGTGCGGCGTTGTAGGCCTCCGCCGACAGGTTGTCGGCGGCCTCGTCGGCGATCTCGCGCAGCACGGTTGCGTTGCGGGTCGCGGCGGCGGTGGCCAGCAGCGTGCCCCACAGCTTCTCCTCGTCGAGCACGGTGGTGCGCGAGAGGGAGCCGAGGTTCAGCTTGAGGTCCTTCGCGTAGTCCGGAAGGGCTTCCTTGAGATTGTCGATGCTCATCGTGTGAGATCTCTTCCAATCGGTTCGTGAGGATGTGCAGGGGCTTTCGTCGGACCCAGTCGGCCGGAGAAGGCCGGCCGACTGCGTCCGTCCGGCGGGGATCAGGCCGAGGCGCTCATGAGCTCGCCGGCGTCGATCGTCGGATCGCCCTTCTTCCAGTTGCAGGCGCACAGCTCGTCGCTCTGCAGAGCGTCGAGGACGCGAAGTACTTCGTCGACGTTGCGGCCGACCGAGCCCGCGGTGACCGACACGAACTGGATCTCGTTGTTCGGGTCGACGATGAAGGTGGCGCGATCGGCGACGCCGTCGGCGTTCAGGACGCCGGTGGCCTCGGCGAGCTCACGCTTGAGGTCGCTGAGCATCGGGAAGGGGAGGGTCTTGAGGTCCTCGTGCTGTGCGCGCCACTGGAAGTGGACGAACTCGTTGTCGACCGAGGCGCCGAGCACCTGGGCGTCACGATCGGCGAACTCATCGTTCAGCTTGCCGAAGGCGGCGATCTCCGTCGGGCAGACGAAGGTGAAGTCCTTCGGCCAGAAGAAGATGACGCGCCACTGGCCCTTGTAGTCGTCGCTGGAGACGGTGGTGAAGTAGTCGTCCGGCTGCTGCGCGTCGACCTTGCTCAGGTCGCCGCCGATCACAGCGGTCAGGTTGTAGGCCGGGAACTGGTCTCCGATGGTGAGCAGTGCCATGTCATGACTCCTTCGTCTTGGGTGAATCACTGAGCCGGGTTGTCGGGTGTCTACCCGGCGGTAGTTCCCATTCTGCCTCAGTGGGTCTAAAAACGAAACGTGATGACACGCACTATATTGATAGCCATGGGTGATCAGAGTTATCAACCGGCGATCGGTGGGCTTCGGGCGTTCGTCGCAGTAGCGAAGAAGCTGCATTTCGGTTCTGCCGCAGCAGATCTCGGCGTGAGCCAGCCTTCGCTCTCGCAAGCGCTGGCAGGTCTCGAGGCGGGTCTCGGGATTCAGCTGGTGGAACGCACAACGCGCCGGGTGATGCTGACCGCTGAGGGGCGGCGATTGTTGCCCTCGGCGATGGCCGCCTGCGATGCCATCGACAACTTCCTCGCCGAGGCGGCGGGGGAGGATGATCCGCTGCGCGGGTCGATCCGGCTCGGCCTGATTCCGACCATCGCGCCCTACATCCTGCCGCGGTTGCTGCGCGGGCTTCCGCTGCGTCGACCGGAGCTCGAGCTGCGAGTGGTGGAGGACCAGACCGCGCGGCTGCTGCAGCAGTTGCGCGACGGCACGCTCGACGCCGCCGTGCTCGCACTACCCGCGAACGCCGCCGGCATCGGGGAGATCGAGATGTACGACGAGGACTTCGTCCTGGCGATTCCCGACGGTCATCCGCTGGCGGGCCGCAAGCGGCTGGCGCCGTCGATGCTCGCCGACCTCCCGCTGCTGCTGCTCGACGAGGGGCACTGCCTGCGCGATCAGGCTCTCGACGTCTGCCAGGCCGCCGGGGTCGACCCGGACCTCCGCCAGACACGGGCCGCGTCCCTGACCACTGCGGTCCAGTGCGTGGAGGGCGGGCTGGGCGTGACGCTCATCCCGCGCACCTCTGTGGCGGTGGAGACCGCGTCCGGCGAACTGGCCACCGCCGAGTTCACCAAGCCGCGCCCGGGCCGCCGGATAGGCCTGGTGTACCGGACGTCCTCCGGACGGGGCGCGGCCTACGCCGAACTGGCCGCCGACATCGCCGAACTGGTCGCCGAATCCGGCGACGTGACGCCGGTCCGCGCGGGCCGGTAGCGCCGGTGCGACGAGTCAGGCCTGCGCGGTGAGTGTTTCCCATTCGTCGATCAGACTCGAGTCGACGCCGCGGATCAGGTCGCCGAGGTCGTCGGTGATGTCCTCGATCTGTTCGGTCACCGCGGTCATCGGCAGGCCGCTGCGCAGCGCCCGGTAGCAGTCGGTGAGATAGCGCAAGACGACGCCCTCGCTGCGCTGCAGGCCGAACTCGCTGATCAGCTCGGTGAAGGTCATCGAGCGCTCGAGCATGTAGCGCAGCACGGACTTCGGGGAGGGCGGGGTGTTCGCCAGCCACGGATGACCGCGCTTGTATGTCTCGTAGGCGAAACCGATCTCCTCGGCCAGCGGCTGCGGCCAGGTGATCTCCTCCAGCCGCGCCATCCGCTCCTCGTACTCGATCCCGTCGGCCTTCATCTCGGCCACTGCCGCGTCGCGGGCGACCTTGCGCTGGGCCATCAGCACCTGGCGGGGATCGTCGAGCGTCGACTCCAGGATGGAGACGACGTCGAGTGCGAACGACGACGACTCCGGATCGAGGAGCTCGAAGGCGGCGACGGCGAACGCCGACAGGGGATTGGTGAGCGCGAAGTTCTCCGGCAGGTCGATCGACAGTTCGACGCGTTTGCCGTCCGGCGCGGGCGAGTCCAGCCGGGTGACGATGCCGGTCTCGACCAGGTCGCGGTACAGGGCAATGGTGTGCTTGATGTGCCGCAGTTGACGTTTGCGGGGCTCGTGATTGTCCTCGAGCAGGTGGCGCAGGGCGGCGAAGCAGTCCCCGGGCCGCTCCAGCACTTCCATGAGCATCGCCGTAGTCACCCGGAAATGCGACCGGAGTTGCTCGTCCGGGGCATCGACCAGGGTGAAGAAGGTCTTGTCGCTCCACCCGACGAAACCCTCCGGAGGCTTGCGCCGCACCAGCTTTCGCAACTTCTTGGGATCGTCTCCGGCCTTGGCGACCAGGCGGGCGTTCTCCACGTCGTGCTCGGGGGCCTGCGCGACGACGTAGCCGATCGTGTCGTATCCGGCACGGCCGGCGCGCCCGGCGATCTGGTGGAACTCACGCGCCTTGAGCCGCCGGACGCGGTGACCGTCGTACTTGGTGAGACCGGCGAACAGCACTGTGCGGATGGGCACGTTGATGCCGACGCCGAGCGTGTCCGTTCCGGCGACCACCTTGAGCAGTCCGGCTTGGGCGAGCCGCTCGACCAGCCGCCGGTACCGGGGGAGCATGCCGGCGTGGTGGACGCCGATGCCGGCGCGTAGGAGCTTGGAGAGGGTGTTCCCGAAGCCGGTCCGGAAGTCGAAGTCGCCGATCGCCTCCGCCACCGCCGCTTTCTCCTCCTTGGAACAGATCTTGGCCGACAGCAGCGCCTGTGCTCGTTCGACCGCCTGCGCCTGGGTGAAGTGCACCACGTAGACCGGCGCTTGGCCGGCGGTGACCAGTTCTTCGATGGTCTCGTGGATCGGCGTCATCGCGTAGCGGTACTCCAGCGGCACCGGTCGCTGCGCCCCGGCCACCTCGACGGTGGGCCGACCGGTGCGCCGGGTCAGGTCGTCGAGGAAGAAGGACACGTCGCCGAGGGTGGCGGACATCAGCAGGAACTGGGTGCTCGCCAACTCGATCAGCGGCACCTGCCAGGCCCAGCCGCGGTCGGACTCGCCGTAGTAGTGGAACTCGTCGGCGACCAGGACGCCGACGTCTGAGTCTGGTCCGTCGCGCAGCGCGAGATTCGCCACGATCTCCGCGGTCGCGCAGATGATCGGGGCGTCGGCGTTGACACTCGCATCGCCGGTCAGCAGGCCCACGTTCGCGGCGCCGAACTGCTCGCACAGGTCGAAGAATTTCTCGCTGACCAACGCCTTGATGGGCGCGGTGTAGTAGGCGCGCTGACCGCGGCAGCGGGCGAAGTAGATCGCCCCCGACGCCACCAGGGACTTCCCCGAACCGGTCGGGGTCGCCAAAATCACATTGGTGCCCGACACCATCTCCAGGAGCGCCTCCTCCTGATGCGGGTACAGATCGATGCCGCGCTCGGCC
Source organism: Gordonia iterans (assembly GCF_002993285.1). NCBI lineage: Bacteria > Bacillati > Actinomycetota > Actinomycetes > Mycobacteriales > Gordoniaceae > Gordonia > Gordonia iterans. Next base: position 2,108,126 of record NZ_CP027433.1, read on the forward strand.
CACCAGGCGAGAAAGTGCTCGAAGGCGGCGTCCTCGTCGCCCACGAGGGCGGCCGAGAGGTCGCTCGCCGGTGACGTGGAGCCGGCGTCAGAGGTCGGTGCGGTGATCGGGTCGGCTGTCTCCGTGTCGGGTTTCAGGGGGTGTCCCGTCGTGGCTCGCCAGGAGTGTCCGGGTCGGCGGGCCCCGCGTCGGCGTCGGATCCCAGGTCGAAGCCGTCGAACTCAGCGGCGTGCTCGGCCAGGAACTTCTCGAACTCGGCGCCGAGTTCGTCCCCGGAGGGCAGATCCTCCTCGGCAGACAGCAGCTCGCGCTCGGCCTTGGCCTGCACGTACGCGTCGTACTGCTGCTCGAGTGCATGGACGACGGCGCCGATCTCAGCGTTGCCGGCGACCTCCTCGTCGACCTGCGCGAGCACCTTGGCGGCGGCGTTCTCCAGGGCGGCGACGGGCAGGTTGAGTCCGGCCACCCGGCCCAGCGCCGACAGCAGTGCCGCCGACGCGCCCGGGTAGTTGTTCTGCGAGAGGTAGTGCGGGACGTGCGCCGACAGACCGACGGTGCGGTACCCGGCTGATCCCAGACGCAACTCCAGCAGCATGGAGGCACTGGAGGGCAGCTTCATCTCGTTGCCCCAGCGCGGCAGGTCGCCGAGGGCCTCGGCGTCGTTGCCGTGGCCGATCACACCGGACGGCCGGGTGTGCGGGACGGCCATCGGGATCGAGTTGAGGCCGACCACCTGGCTCACGCCGAACTGCTCGGCGAGCGCGGTGATCGCCGTGGTGAACTGCTCCCAGCGCAGGTCCGGCTCGGCGCCGTCGAGCAGCAGGAAGGGCACGCCGTCGTTGTCCACGAGCGCATGCATGGTCAGGCGAGGCATGTCGATGCCCTCGAACTGTTCGCCGCTGAACGAGATCACCGGCCGTCGTGAGCGGTAGTCGATCAGTTCGTCGGTGTCGAAGGTGGCGACGAGCTGGCAGTCGAGCGCCTCGCGCAGGTGTGTGGCGGCCATCGTCACGGCGTGACCGGCATCGGCGAAGCCCTCGAGAGCATGCACCAGGACCGGTCCGCCGGCCGGATGGTCGCCCCGGGGGCCGGAGACGGTGGGACCGGGGAACTCGAGCTCGTACAGCGAGCGGTTCTCGTGCGGCTGCTCGTCCATCGGGGGTTCTCCCTTCTCTTCAGGTGACCCGCCGGAGTCGCCGTCGGGTGTGGGTATTCAGTCTCGCAGGATGCGAGGTCTCGATCCACATAACACCGGTGACCGGTGGGTCATTCCCGGGTGTCCGGTGTCGATGGTGGCAGAGTGGCATGTGTGAAGCTGGTTGTGTCTGTTGTCGTCGCGCTCGGTGTGGCGCTGCTCGCGTGTGGCTGCACCACGTCCGGAAACCCGCGTGCGACACCTGATCTCGCCGCCAAAGCACTGCCCACGAGCGAGTTCGGGCCCGGTGCGACGGTGGTGCCGCCGGAACAGGTGCCGAGCATCGTGGCCGACATCACCCTGCGCCCTGTCGACGGCGAGGTGACGCCCGCGCACTGCACGCCGGCCGCCGTCGACACCGACACCGCGGCAGTGGTGTTCGCACCGGGACCCGCCGAAGGCAGCACGATGACCGAGATGGTCGCGCGGACCGAAGAGTCGCTGGACGATCTCGCACGGGCGGCATCCGAGTGCGCGACCTTTCGGGGTGGTTCGACCGGGCAGCTCGACGTCGCGACCCGGGTGGTCGTGCCGCCCGCGGAGTCCGGCGGAGTGCAGCGCATGACGCTGATCCGGACGCTCACCTCACCGGGGAACGACTCGGTCACCACGGCGGAGCAGTGGATCGCCCAGCGCGGCGACGTCCGAGTGCTGGTGCAGTTGCGGTATCTCGGCGCGGTCGGCGACGACGCGAAGGCGGCCGCACAGAAGCTGTTCGACGCCGCGGTACGGCACGCTTTCCGATAGCCGTCCGGGCGGAGGTGGAGCCGCCCCGTAGCCGACGTACCCGCCCGCCGTCCAGCCCGGCGGTCGCCGACCTGTGAACAACGCGGATTGTCCACAACATCGTTCCCTCCTCTCCCGGAGACCACCCCGAGCGGCGGAAGCTGGCGAGCATGACATCGCTACCGCAACCACTGCCTGAGGGCTCGGCCCTGCTCAACGACCCCGATCCGCTGATCGCCTCGGTGCCCGGAGTGTTCGGGTTCTTCCCCGAGCGGTCACTCGTCCTGTGCGCCTTCTCCGCGGAGGGCGAGAACCTGACGAACACGCGGCACGACCTGCACCTGGACTCGCGGGGACGGCCGACCGCCCGCTGGTCGCGAGAGCTCTGCCGGTTCGACTCCGTCCTGGCTGGCCACGGCGCGGCCGGCCTCGTCGCGGTGCTGGTCGACGATCGCTTCGACACCGCCGACACCGCCGCAGAGCTGACTCGGTACCGCGGGGTGTTCCGGGCCGTCGAACGGGCCTTCAGCGAAGTCGGGGGCTTGTCCGCCGGCTTCGTGCTCCGGGAGTTCAGTGCCGGTGTGCCGTGGTTCACCGGATGGGAGCCGCGGTGCCGGGCGGGTCGTCCGCGTCCGCCGGCACCGTTCCGCGGTGGTCTCCCGCCCTCGGGGACCCTCAGCGATCCGCTGCTGACGCCGGTCGCTCTGCGGCTGGCCGTCTACGAGGGACGGCAGGTGCTTGCGCGCCGGTCGGACCTGGTCGAGGCGCTGGCACCTGCGGCGCATTGCGACGACGACGTCTGCCGCCCGCGGGATCCGGTGGTCGCGCCAGAGCCTGCCGGACAGCGAGACGCCCGGCGGGTACGCCTGGTGCTCGAGGTGATCCGGAGCGGCCGCGCGGCGCGACTCGCGTGTGAGCAGACGAACGCGCTCGCCGAGGCGCTCAGCTCGGTGCACGCCCGCGACGTTCTGCTGGCACTCGCGCTGACCGACCTCCGGGACGAGGCGGAACGACTGTGGACCCGGCTCACCCGCGGACTCACCGGGCGTGCCGGCGCCGCGGCGGCGACACTGCTCGGCCACCTGCACTACCTGGCCGGGCACGGAGCGCTCGCCGCGGTGGCGATCGAGCGCGCGCTCGAGCTGGACCCCGAGTACCACCTGGCCCGGTTGCTCGACGGTGCGCTGCGGAACGGGCTGCGGCCGTCAGCCCTGGCGGAGGTCCTCGAGTACTCGTTCTGCCTCGGGCAAGACCTGGGAGTCGGTCTCCCGGCGCAGACCCGGTTGCCGGCGGGCGCGGTCCCGCGGACGCGCCCGGACAGACTCGGACGGAACTAGACCCGTTCGACGAAGATGGCGTGCGCCATCTCCGAGGACAACGTCAGCCCCTCGTGACCCGGCGTGCTGATCACCACGGTTCGCGGGTTCACGACCACGTTCACGCGCGCGTTCGGCACCACACCGGCCTCGCGCAGCTCACTGATGAGCTCGGGGTCGGCCTGCACGTGCTCGGCCATCCGGCGCACGATCACCGCGGACTCGCCGGGCGGCAACTCCACGAGACGCTCGGCGGAGTCGACCGGCTCGGCGACTATCACGCCGAGTTCCTCCAGACCGGGAATCGGGTTTCCGTACGGCGAGGTGGTCGGGTTGTTCAGCACCTGCAGCAGGCGTCGCTCGACGTTCTCGCTCATCACGTGCTCCCAGCGGCAGGCCTCATCGTGCACCTCGTCCCACGGCATGCCGATCACGTCGACGAGCAGCCGCTCGGCGAGCCGATGCTTGCGCATCACCTGGACGGCCAGGGCTCGCCCGGTGTCGGTGAGCTCGAGGTGCCGGTCGCCCGCGACGCGTACCAGACCGTCGCGCTCCATCCGGGCCACGGTCTGCGAGACGGTCGGTCCGCTCTGCTCGAGCCGCTCCGCGATGCGCGCGCGCAGCGGGACGATTCCCTCCTCTTCGAGGTCGTAGATCGTGCGCAAGTACATCTCGGTGGTGTCGACCAGATCGTTCACGAGTGCCTCAGTCCTTTCGCCACAGTTCAGGTTACCCGGATGCAGTGACCACCGAGGCACGTGTGTCGCGCGCCGGAGCTTTCACGAGAATCTTGCGGCACGAGACACTAGCGTGCAGGTGTGACGTGCGAAGTGGAGCAGCAGTGAATACGGCGATCATCTGGAGTGACGAGTTCCTCGACTACAAGTGGGCGTACACGCACCCGATGAGTCCGATCCGCCTGGCTCTGACGATGGACCTGGCCCGCAGCCTGGGTGTGCTGGACGGTGTCGACACCGTCGCGCCGCTGCCGGTGGACGACGAGACGCTCCGGACTGTGCACACCCAGGGCTACATCGACGCCGTTCGTGCTGTCGGCTCCGGAATGGCGTCCCTGAGCGGCCCGATGCTGGAGCGGCTCTTCGGGCTCGGGAGCGAGGACAATCCGGTCTTCGACAACATGCACGAGGCGGGCTCGATGCTGGTGGGCGGGACTCTCGCGGCCGCGCAGGCGGTGCACTCGGGGGCCGTGCAGCGCGCGGTCAACATCGGGGGCGGCATGCACCACGCGATGGCTGGTCACGCTGCGGGTTTCTGCATCTACAACGATGCCTCGATCGCGATCGAGTGGCTGCTGGCACAGGGCTACGACCGCATCGCCTACGTCGACATCGATGCGCACCACGGGGACGGCGTTCAGGTGCAGTTCGAGAACGATCCGCGGGTGATGACCATCTCGCTGCACCAGCACCCGGCGACACTCTGGCCGGGCACCGGCTGGCCCACCGAGGTCGGCTCCGACCGCGCAGCGGGGACCGCCGTCAACGTCGCATTGATGCCGGGAATCGAAGACCGACTGTGGCTCAGAGCCTTTCACGCGGTCGTCCCCTCGATGATCGCCGCGTACAAACCACAGATCCTCCTCACGCAGATCGGCGTCGACAGCCACCGCGCAGATCCGCTGACCGACCTGGCCCTGACCGTCGACGGCCAGGCCGCGGCGATGCGCGCTCTGCGCGACCTCGCCGACAAGTACTGCGAGGGGCGGTGGATCGCGGTCGGCGGAGGCGGCTACGGCGTCATCAACGTGGTTCCGCGGGCCTGGACCCATCTGATCGCGACGGCCCTCGACCGCGACGTCGACACCCGGACGCCGGTCGGTGCGGAGTGGATGGAGACCGCCGTCGACCTGGCGGGCAAGGTCCACCCCGACTACGCACGTCCGCCGGTGGGCATGATGGGAGACAACGGCGACGTCGGCTACGTGCCCTGGGACGGGGACGCGGGGGCGCCGCCGCCGGCCGGCATCCCCGATGCCGCTCAGCAACAGACCGACCGCGCGATTCTGGCCACCAGGCGCGCGGCCTTCCCCCTGCACGGACTCGACCCGGAGGACCCTCGTGACTGACGCTCCCACTCCTGACGCCGCGGACGCGACCGACCCGGCCGGCGAGCAGGCCGACCACGCCGATCGGGGTGGCACCGGCGAGGGAGCCCGCGAGCCCGGCGCTGACAGGTTCCCGCGGCACTGGGCCGCCGACGTGCTGGCCTCCGACGGCGGTGTGGTCCACCTTCGGCCGATCACTCCCGCCGACGCCGATGCCCTGGTGCGCTTCCACGAAGGACTCTCTGAGCGCACCCGGTATCTGCGCTACTTCGGCCCGACGCCGACGTTGCCGGCGCGCGAGGTGGTGCGCATGACGACCGTCGACTATCGCAATCGGGTGGCGTTCCTCGCGTGGCTGGGCGACGACGTCATCGCGATGGGGCTGTACGAAGGGCTGGAGGCGAGCGGCAAGCCGGGCTCGGCCGAAGTGGCCTTCGTCGTCGCCGATGCGCATCAGGGCCGCGGACTGGGCCCGATCCTGCTCGAGCACCTGGCCGGAGCGGCCGCCGAGAACGGGTTCACCAAGTTCGAGGCCGAGGTCCTGTCGGAGAACCCGAACATGGTCGCGGTGTTCAAGGATGCGGGCTACCAGGTGAGCCGGGCCTTCGACGGCTCCACGGTCCATGTGGAGTTCGAGATCGACCCCACCGATGCGCTGACCTCGGTGCGGAACGCGCGCGAACGGGCGTCGGAGGCACGCAGCATCGCCAACCTGCTCCGGCCGCGCTCGGTGGCGGTCATCGGCGCCTCGGTGGACCCGAGGAAGGTCGGTCACGTCTTGCTCAGCAACCTGATCGCGGGTGGATCGACCGGACCGGTCTATCCGGTCGGGCAGGCCCGCTCGGTCAACGGGATCCGTGCGTATGAGCGTGTGATGGACATCCCCGATCCGGTCGACCTGGCGGTGGTGGCCGTGCCGGCGTCCGGGATGACCGACGTGCTCGACGACTGTCTGGCCAAGGGCGTCAAGACGCTGGTCGTGGTCTCGTCCGGCTTCGGCGAACTCGGTGCCGAAGGCCTGCAGACCGAGCGTGCGCTGCTGCAGCAGGTGCGCGCGCACGGGATGCGGCTGGTCGGGCCGAATGCGCTCGGCGTCGTGAACAACGACCCGGACGTCCGGCTCAACGCCACTCTGGCACCGCGGATCCCGGGTCCCGGGCGCGTCGGCTTCTTCTGCCAGTCGGGCGCCCTGGGCATCGCTATCCTGGCCACTGCAGCGCAACGCAACCTCGGCCTGTCGACGTTCGTCTCGGCCGGCAACCGCGCCGACGTCTCGGGCAACGACCTGCTGCAGTATTGGGACTCCGACGATTCGACCGACGTCGTGCTGCTCTACCTGGAGAACTTCGGCAATCCGCGCAAGTTCGGCCGGATCGCCCGCCGGGTGACGCGCAACAAGCCGGTGATCGCGATCAAGTCCGGCCGCGGCGCCATGACCAGGGTCGGGGAGCAGGGCGAGCGGTTCGGCGCCGTCGACGACCGCATCGCCCAGATGGTGCTGGCGCAGGCCGGGGTGCTCCAGGTCGACACGCTGTCCGACCTCTTCGACGCGGCCACCGTCCTGGCGTATCAGCCGTTGCCGGTCGGTCCGCGCACCGCGATCATCGGCAACTCGTCGGTGATCGCCGCACTCGCGGCGAACACCGCGCGGAGCTCCGGCCTGGACGTGGTGCTGCAGGTGGACTTGGGGCCTGGCGTGACCGAAGAGGATCTCGCCCAGGCGGTCTCGACCGCCGTCGACGATCCCGGGGTCGACGCGGTGATCGTGGTCTTCGTGCCGCCGGTCGCCGTCGACGCCGACGGCTATTCACGGGCGCTGATGGGGGCGGTCACCGGAAGCGTCGAGTCGGCCGGCAAGCCGATCGTGACCACCTTTCTGGCGGTCGAGGGCATCCCGGAGGGATTGTCGATCCCGGGCGAGTCCGGGATGCCCACGCGCGGCTCGATTCCGTCGTACCCGACTCCCGAGCGCGCCGCCGGCGCCCTAGCGCTGAGTTGGCGGTATGCCCGCTGGCGTACCCGGCCCGACGCCGAAGAGGTGTTGCTGGAGGGGATCTCGACTGAACACGCGCGCAGCTATGTGCGCGAGCTGATCGGCGAGGGGGCTCGTGAACTCACCTCCGTGGAAGCGGCCACGGTGCTGGCCTGGTACGGCATCGACGTGGTCGAGTTCCGCGAGGCGTCGACGCTGCACGAGGCCTCGTCTGCTGCCCGTGAACTCGGCTTTCCGGTCGCCGTCAAAGCCACCGGGCGCGACTGGGTCGGTCGGCTGGACCGCGAAGGCGCCCGGCTGGATCTCGGTGACGCGACGGCGGTGATCACCGCCTTCGCCGAGTTGCAGCAGCTGACCGGGGAGACGACGCTGCAGGTCCAGCGCATGGCGGCCAAGGGCCTCGGGGTGTGTATCCGGGCCACCGAGGACAGCTCCTACGGGTCGGTGATCTCCTTCGGGCTGTCCGGCAGGCTCTTCGAGTCGCTCGGAGATCGCAGCTATCGTGCGGTCCCGCTCACCGTCGACGACGCCCGCGACCTGCTCGCCGAACCCCGGTCGGCGCAGATGCTGGCCGGCGGGGCGGGTGAGCCGCCCGCTGACGTGGAGGCGCTCATCGACATGGTGCTGCGCGTATCGGCACTGGTCGAGGAGGTCCCGGAGATCCGCGGGGTCAACCTGGACCCGATCCTGTCGTCGGACGGTGGCACGGAGGTACTGGCTGCTCAGATCACCATCGGCCCGGTACCGGCGCTGGCCGACACGGGTCCGCGTCGCTTGCGCTGACCGCCGACGACGCTCGACGACGAGGTCCCCGCTCTCCGGCGGAGAGCGGGGACCTCGTGTCTGCGGCGATCGCGGCGGCGGTCAGCTGGCGTACGCGCGGAGTTTGTCGGCGCGGTCGCCCTGACGCAACTTGCCCATCACCTCGCGCTCGATCTGACGGACTCGTTCGCGCGACAGTCCGAAGGTGCGGCCGATCTGGTCCAGGGTGCGCGGCTGACCGTCGTCGAGGCCGAAGCGCAGGGTGATCACCTGGCGTTCCCGCTCGTCCAGCGTGCTCAGGACCTTGCGGATGTCCGAGTGCAGCAGGCTGGAGATCACGACGTTCTCGGCGGAGGTGGCTTCGCTGTCTTCGATGAAGTCGCCCAGCGGCGCCTCCTCGTCGGCGCCGACCGGCATGTCCAGGCTCACCGGATCGCGGCTGTGATCCATGAGGTCGGCGATCTTCTCGGCCGGGATGCCGGTCTCGGCGGCCAACTCGTCGTCGGTCGCCTCGCGACCGAGCTGCTGGTGCAACTCGCGGCGGATCCGGGCGATCTTGTTCACCTGTTCCACGAGGTGGACGGGAAGGCGGATGGTGCGGCTCTGGTCGGCCATGCCGCGGCTGATCGCCTGGCGGATCCACCAGGTGGCGTAGGTGGAGAACTTGAATCCCTTGGCGTAGTCGAACTTCTCGACCGCGCGGATGAGGCCCAGATTGCCCTCCTGGATCAGATCGAGCAGCGGCATCCCGCGGCCGGTGTAGCGCTTGGCCAGCGAGACCACCAGGCGCAGGTTGGCCTCGAGTAGGTGGGCGCGCGCCTGCTCGCCTTCGCGGACCAGGGTCGCCAGGTCGCGCTTGCGGGCGGGGCTGATGCGCTTGCGGGTGGAGAGCAGGTGCTTGGCGTACAGTCCGGCTTCGATCTGCTTGGCCAGCTCGACCTCTTGTTCGGCGTTCAGGAGTGCGGTGCGGCCGATCCCGTTCAGATAGACGCGGACCAGATCCGCCGAGGGGGACTGCGCGTCCAGATCTTCGGCGGTGGGGGCGGGGCGAGTGCGGGTGGGGGCGGACATACGGCCTCCTCGGGTCGGCGGTGAGAACTACCAGAGCTTTCACCCAGTCCAACGCGCGAGCTACGAGGAAGGTTCCCGGCCAGACTGAGAAGTCCCTGAGGAATCGGCAGCGGAGGAATCGGGAGCGGAGGAATCGGCCGCTGTGGCACCGGCTGCGGGGTCGCGGTTCTGCGGGTCGGGGTCCGGCTCGACGGTCTCGGCGTCGATCACCAGCGGCGCCGCCGGCGGTCGCGGTGCCGGTTCTTCGGTCAACTCGGCCGGACCGACGGTGCGTCCTGCACCGAAGCGGTAGTACTGCACCTCGTCGCGCTTGCGAGGCGGTCGATCATTGGCGATCAGCACCGCGACCCAGGGGATGGGGATGGACACGATGATGATCGCGATCGCCCACCAGTAGTTGTCGGTCCAGACGAAGACGAGCGCGGCCAGCAGCAGGGCCGGAATCCGGATGCTCATCATCCACAGGTACTTGCGGACGCGGGCGCGATGCTGCTCTTCGAGCGAGGTCTCGGCGCGGGTGATCAGGAAGGCGGCGGCCGGGTGTTCGTCCGCGCCGGTTCCCCCGGATCCGGTCGATCCAGAGGGTCCGGTCGTCTCTCTCGCCATGTCTCCATGGTCCCACTTCACCTCTCGTGGTGCGAACCCGGTAGTGGCGTCGTCGTGACCGGGTGGGGCTGCGCGCGACGCCGGTGATGCGCCAGAATGGGGGAATGACGACCAAGACGATCGAACGCCCGGACCTCGACGAGCGGACCGAACAGGACGACGACACCCCGAAGGTCTTCCACTACGTGAAGAAGGACAAGATCGCTGAGAGCGCGGTGATGGGGACCCACGTCGTGGCGCTCTGCGGGGAGGTGTTCCCGGTCACCAAGTCGGCGAAACCGGGCTCACCGGTCTGCGAGCGCTGCAAGAAGGTCTACGCGAAGATGAAGAAGTAGCCGAGCCCGAGAACCGCACGCCGCAGAATCCGCCGCCAGGTCAGGGTCGGTCGCTGCGCGGGATCGGATCGGTGGGAGCGGCCGGATCGTCGGCACCGGCGGGCGACCTGTGGTGCCACCCCGGGCGGATCGCTCGCCGGCGCAGGGTGTCGGTGATCTCGTTGGTCTGCGTCGAGACCCATTGCCGCACCGTCGCACCATTGTGGTCACGCGGCCAGAGCTCCTGGATCGCCGCGTTCAGCTCGGCGCCGACGACGATCGAGAAGCCGAGGAAGAACCCGAAGAGGAGGAACGCGATCGGTGTCGCCAGCGCGCCGTAGGTGTAGCCGACCTGGGCCAGGGCGGTGAGGTAGGCGCGCAGTATGTACGTCGCCAGCCAGAAGAACACACCCGCCAGGAATGCGCCGGGCACCAGGCGCAGCCACGGCAGCGGGTACGGCAGCGAGAAGCGGTACAGCAGCACCAGCACGCCGATCAGCAGCAGGCCGACGAACGGGAAGTAGCCCCAGTCGATCACCACGCTGACGGCGTTGTTCCAGTCGTCGGGGACGATGTCGTGCAGGTAGGTGGGGCCGAGCGCCACCAGAGGCAGCACCAGCACCGCGCTGATCAGGAAGAAGATGTAGATGATCAGCGCGAAGATCCTCTGCCACACCGGGTTCCGCACTTGGTGCTGATCGTGGGCGGTGCAGATCGCGGCGACGAAACAGCTCATCGCCGACGAGCCTGCCCACAGCGACATGATGAAGCTCACCGAGATCACCGCGCCTCGGCCGCGGCCGAGCACGTTGTCGACGGTGGGCCGGATCAGATCGTCGACCACCTGCTCGGTGAAGATCTCACCGCTGAACTGGATGATCCGCGCGCTGATGATCTGCACGGTGTCCGGGCCGAACCAGCCGCCGATGTAGCCGAGGCTGCCCAGCACGCCCAGCAGCAGCGGCGTGAGCGAGAGCGCCTGCCAGAAGGCCGCCTGCGCCGACCAGCCGATGATGCCGTCGTCCCACGATTTCACCGTGGTCCGCCAGATCAGCCGCCAGGACTTGCGCACCACACCGGCCCGGGCCTCGGTCGGCTCGGGGTCCGGAGGAAACGTTTCGCGGTGGTCGGTACTGATGGGTACAAGCATGGCCGATCGATCCCATCGGTGTGTCAGCGGGCGGGAATGCGGCGTGGCGGAGAGCGTCGGAGTCTCGGGTTAGACTCGATCCCGCTATGACTGAACCGGGGCTGACACTCACCACCGCTGACACCGCCGAAGCCTCGCAGGCGCAGGCGAATCCGGCCGGTCCGGCGCCCAAGGGCTCGCTGCGCGCATGGCAGCGCCGGGCCCTGACCAAGTACCTCACGTCGCGTCCGAAGGATTTCTTGGCGGTCGCCACTCCGGGCGCAGGCAAGACCACTTTCGGGCTGCGGGTCGCCGCCGAACTGCTCGCCGACCGGACGGTCGAGCGGATCACCGTCGTCGCGCCGACCGAGCACCTGAAGCATCAGTGGGCGGCCGCGGCCGCGCGGGTCGGCATCCAGCTGGACTCGAACTTCTCCAACTCCACCGGATCGACGAGCGCCGACTTCGACGGCGTCGTGCTCACCTACGCGCAGGTCGCGGCTCACCCGTACCGGCACCGGGAGCGGACGGTACGCCGTCGCACGCTGGTGATCCTCGACGAGATCCACCACGGCGGCGACGCGAAGTCGTGGGGCGACGGCATCCGCGAGGCGTTCGAGGACGCCGAACGGCGCCTCGCCCTGACCGGAACGCCGTTCCGCTCGGACGACTCGCCGATCCCGTTCGTCACCTACGAACCCGAGCCGGGCGGCGGTGCGCGCTCGCGGCCCGATCACGCCTACGGTTACTCCGACGCGCTCCGCGACGGCGTGGTTCGCCCGGTGGTGTTCCTCGCCTATTCCGGGCAGGCGAGCTGGCGTACCAGCGCCGGAGAAGAGTTCACCGCCCGCCTGGGCGAGCCGCTGTCGGCCGAACAGACGGCCCGCGCCTGGCGGACCGCCCTGGACCCGCACGGCGACTGGATTCCGGCTGTGCTCAACGCCGCGCATCGTCGTCTGGTCAAACTCCGGGCGTCCGGGGTTCCGGATGCGGGCGGTCTGGTGATCGCGACGGATCAGACCACCGCCCGAGACTACGCCGAGCTCTTGGAGTCGATCACCGGCAAACGGCCGACCCTGGTGCTCTCCGACGAGGCGGGGTCGTCCGCGCGGATCGAGCGCTTCTCCGCCTCCGACGACGAATGGATGGTCGCGGTCCGGATGGTGTCCGAGGGCGTGGACGTCCCGCGCCTGGCCGTCGGGGTCTACGCGACCAACGCCTCCACCCCGCTGTACTTCGCGCAGGCGATCGGCCGGTTCGTGCGGTCGCGGCGTCCCGGCGAGACCGCCAGCGTGTTCCTGCCGTCCGTGCCCGTTCTGCTGCAGCTGGCCAGCGAACTAGAGCAGCAGCGTGATCACGTGCTCGGGAAGCCGCACCGCGAAGAGGCCGGCCTCGACGACGGCGCTCTGATCGAGGCGAACAAGCGCGAGGACGAGCCGGGGGAGGACGAGCCGGCATTCCAGTCGCTGCACGCGAGTGCGGAGCTGGATCAGGTGATCTACGACGGCGCCTCGTTCGGGACGGCCACGCTGGCCGGGTCCGACGAGGAGTCGGACTACCTGGGGCTGCCGGGCCTGCTCGACGCGGAGCAGGTGCGCACCCTCCTCCAGCAGCGGCAGGCGCAGCAGGTCACCAAACGCTCGACTGTCGGCCCGCGCGAGGAGAAGGCGGCCGCGGCGGCGCCGAACGCCGCCGAGCGGGGGACCGGCGAGAACCTCCACGCGTTGCGCAAAGAGCTGAACACCCTGGTGGCCCTTCACCACCATCGCACGGGTCGCCCGCACGGGCAGGTGCACAACGAGCTGCGACGGCGGTTGGGCGGACCGCCGACGGCGATGGCCACCGCCGAACAACTCAAAGAACGGATCGCGGACCTGCGGACCTGGCGGTGAAGACGGATCAGGCGGCGAGCGCACCGCTCGCCGCCTGATCCGGATCTTCTGGTCCGTGGCCCGCTCTCGACAGACGCGCTAGTGAGAGACGACGGCCCCCATCTCCACGAGACGGGCCTCGTGATCGCTGTAGTGGTGTCCGCAGAACAGCAGCTCCCCGCCTCCGGCGAGGGTCGCGCGGACCTTGGCGGCCGCGCTGCAGCGGTCGCAGCGGTCGGCGTTGGTCAACGGTGTCGAGACGATCGTGGTCGTGGCATTGTCGGTCATGGAGTTCCCCTGCCCTTTCATTGACTCGCCTGCTCGGCGCCCACGAAGCGGAGCGCCTTGGCTACCACTCTGTCAGACGAACGGGGAGCGCGTTTTGTTCCCCCGTCCCGCCGGGAGTGTCGCGGCTCACTCCGGTACGGGCCGGCCGTGATCCCGGGCCTCGACCATGGTCAGTGCGAGGTCGGCGTAGAAGTCGGCAAGCCGGTCCGGGTCGACCTCGGGTCGATGCGGAAACCAGCGTGCGATGTCGACGTTGAGCGACAAGATGGCCATCGTCACCGCCGGACCGTCGACGGTACCGAACACGCCGGTCGTCACACCGGTGGACACCACCTGCGCGATCCGCTGGGAGATCTCGTCGCGCAGGGCCCGGATCTCCTCGGAGTGCTCAGGTGCCAGCGCGGCCAGTTCGTAGTTGAGCACCCGCGACAGGTGCGGTCTGGTCGCGTGATGGTGTGTGTACACCCTGATGAGCTTCTTGAGTCGCGGCGCCGGCGGAAGATCGGGGTCGTCCCCTGCCTCCAGTACGGCCAGCGTGTCCCGGTGCCCGGCGAGCGACAGCTTGTAGAGCAGGTCCTCTTTCGAGGGATAGTGCACGTACACGGCGGCGGGACTCATGCCGGCGGCTCTGGCGAGATCCCTCGTCGTCGTGCCGTGGAAGCCTTGCCGAGCGAACAAGTCGACGGCGGCGGCGAGCAGCCTGCGTCGCGTGCGCTCCGACTTGGAGGCGATCTCGGTCATTTCCGGTCCTTCCGCCGCGGAGGGCCGACCCGGCGGAGCGACGTGGCACGCCTCGCTCGACGCTCCGCCGTGGGGTGAGCCGTCAGTCGAGGTAGTCCCGAAGCACCTGGGAGCGGCTCGGGTGGCGGAGCTTGCTCATGGTCTTGGACTCGATCTGCCGGATACGCTCACGGGTGACGCCGTAGACCTGGCCGATCTCGTCGAGAGTGCGCGGCTGGCCGTCGGTCAGACCGAACCTGAGCCGGACGACGCCGGCCTCGCGCTCGGACAGCGTGTCCAGGACGTCCTGCAGCTGGTCCTGGAGCAGCGTGAAGCTGACCGCGTCGACGGCCACGACGGCCTCGGAGTCTTCGATGAAGTCGCCGAGCTGGCTGTCTCCCTCGTCGCCGATCGTCTGATCCAGGGAGATCGGCTCACGCGCATACTGCTGGATCTCCAGCACCTTCTCCGGCGTGATGTCCATCTCCTTGGCGAGTTCCTCCGGGGTGGGCTCGCGGCCCAAATCCTGCAGGAGCTCGCGCTGGATGCGTCCGAGCTTGTTGATCACCTCGACCATGTGCACCGGAATGCGGATGGTGCGGGCCTGGTCTGCCATGGCGCGCGTGATGGCCTGACGAATCCACCACGTGGCGTACGTGGAGAACTTGTAACCCTTGGTGTAGTCGAACTTCTCGACCGCACGAATCAGACCGAGATTGCCCTCCTGGATCAGGTCCAGAAAGGCCATGCCGCGGCCGGTGTAGCGCTTGGCGAGCGAGACCACCAGGCGCAGGTTGGCCTCAAGGAGGTGATTCTTGGCCCGGTTGCCGTCGCGGGAGATCCAGTTGAGGTCGCGTCGCTGGGCGACCGACAGCTTCTCACCGGACTCCATCACCCGGCGGAGCTTCTCGGTGGCGAACAGGCCGGCCTCGATGCGCTTGGCGAGCTCGACCTCCTCCTCGGCGTTGAGCAGGGCCACCTTGCCGATTTGCTTGAGGTAGGCGCGCACGGAGTCCGCCGAGGCGGTGAGCTCGGCGTCCTTGCGGGCCTGGCGCAGCGCCTCGGACTCGTCCTCATCCCAGACGAAGTCGCCGGAGTTCTTGTCGGCGTCGGCGTCCTTGGCATCCTTGGCGCCGGACTTGGCCTTCGCCCGGCCCTTGGCCTTGGCGGGCGGCGCCTCCTCGGCGGCGAGGTCCTCGTCGCTCAGGTCGATCTCGGCTTCGTCGAGTTCCTCGGGGGCGTCGACGTCGTCGAGCTGAGGCTCGTCGTCGATCACGTCCGGGGCGGCCTTCTTGGCGGACGCCTTCTTGGCCGGGGCCTTCTTCGCCGCGGTCTTGCGGGCCGGAGCCTTCTTCGCGGCGGTCTTGCGGGCCGTCTTCTTGGCGGGTGCGCCGTCGGACTCGGCGGCCTTCTGAGCGGTGGCCCTGCGTGCGGGCGCCTTCTTGGCGGCGGTCTTGCGCGCCGTGGTCGCCTTCTTCGCGGCTGCCTTCTTCACGGGAGCCGCGGCTTCCTCGGCGTCCGGGGTCCTTGTGGTTGCCACGTACGACCTTTCACAAACTTCTCAGCGGCACTGGGCGCTTGCGCGGCGGCAGCACGGCATCACTGAACGGGTGTGATGCGGACTGTGCGGGGCGAGGCTGGTGTGCCTGGTTCTCCAGAGTCGATCGGGCGGGGCGGCGACCGACGCGTTCCATTGTAACGAAAGTACTCCGGCGCGGGGTGCGCCGGTGGCCCTATCGGGCCCCCTCAGAGTTCCTCGGCGACGGCCATCGCGGCCCCGACGATGCCCGCGGTGTTCCGGAGCCGGGCCGGGACCACCGGCACCTCGTTGGTCAGGTGAGGGATCCACTTGTCGCTCTTGCGGCTGATCCCGCCGCCGGCGATGAACAGGTCGGGGGAGAAGAGCCGCTCGTACTTGGTGAGCACCTCGGAGAGCTTCGCGGCCCACTTCTCGAAGGACCAGTCGTTGTCCTTGCGTACCTTGGCCGATGCGCGCTTCTCCGCGATCGTCCCGCGCACCTCGATGTGCCCGAACTCGGTGTTGGGGATCAGCGTGCCGTTGTACAGCATGGCCGAGCCGATCCCGGTGCCGAGCGTCAGCAGGATCACCAGTCCTTCGTCGATGTGCGCACCGCCGCCGAATCTCAGTTCGGCCAGACCGGCGGCGTCGGCGTCGTTCAGCACGGTCACCGGGCGTCCGCCCAGCCGCTCGCTGTACAGCGCGCGGACGTCGGTGCCGAGCCAGGCGTCGTCGATGTTCGCGGCCGTCCGCAGGATTCCGTTCTTCACCACTCCGGGCATGGTCAGGCCGACCGGCCCGGTCCATCCAAAATGTTCGACGATCTGCGAGACGGTGCGACCGACGGCTTCCGGGGTGGCCGGCTGAGGGGTGTCGATGCGGTGCCGGTCGCCGACGAACTCGCCGGTGCGGAGGTCGACGATGGCGCCCTTGACGCCGGTGCCACCGACATCGATGCCGAAGCTCAGCCCGGCGCCCGGACTGGGTTCGCGATCGGCGCCGAGGATCGTCACGTCAGACATGGGAGTTTTCCTGTTCTGTTCGGGTGCGGCACCCGAAGCAGCTCGCGCGGCCCGGGGCACGCAGTCAGCTTACGACGGCGGTCACCGGTCTGGTGGGGCTACACGGGGCGGGCCGCGCCGATGTCCGGGCCCCGAACGATCGCCGCAACCGGGCAGTCCGTTCGGGACTCTAGACTCGAGTCGTGACCCGAGAACCCGAGACCGCGCCGGAGGAACTGGCCCAGATCGCCGTCCACGTCGCCGAGGAGGCCGCCGCACACGTTCGGGCCCGCAGGCCCGACCTGTTCCCCGATTCCGGGCACGACGGCGGGACGTCGGCGGTCACCACCAAGTCGACGCCGACCGATCCGGTCACCGTCGCCGACACCGAGACCGAGCACCTCATCCGCGGGCTGCTGCGTGAGTGCAGGCCGTCGGACGCGATCCTCGGCGAGGAGGCCGGCGGCTCGGACACGGTGCCCGAAGGGGTGCGGTGGGTGGTCGATCCGATCGACGGCACCGTGAACTTCCTGTACGGCATCCCGGCGTACGCGGTGTCGGTGGCGGCCCAGGTCGACGGGGTCTCGCGAGCGGGGGCCGTGGTCGACGTTGCCCGCCGCACCACCTATTGGGCGGCTGCCGGCGGTGGCGCGTGGTGCCGCAACGGTGACGGCGACGCTCGCCGGCTGCGCGCCAACCCGATCGACGACGTGTCGCTGGCTCTGGTGGCGACCGGATTCGGCTACTCTCCGGTGCGTCGCCGGGCCCAGGGGGCGCTGCTGGCCGAGCTGCTTCCGCAGGTGCGCGACGTGCGCCGGGTGGGGGCTGCGGCGCTGGACCTCTGCATGGTCGCCTCGGGGGCGGTCGACGTGCACTTCGAACACGGGCTCTCGCCCTGGGACTGGGCGGCGGGCGCCCTGATCGCCGCGGAGGCCGGGGCGCACGTGTCCGTGCCGCCGGCCACCTCGCGCGCTGCGGACGGGTATCCCACGGTGGCCGTGGCACCCGGGATCGCCGGGGAGTTCACCGCCCTGCTCGCCGGGCTGGGCGGCCTGGAGCGCCTCCCGAACTGACGTGCGCGGCCGAAGTCGCTGCGCGCCGGGGGGCGGAGCGATCAGCAGGACTGTGCGTGGACTGCGTCGATCAGCGTGCGATCGACGCCGGACTTCGGGTTTCGCGGGTCCACCGTGCGCAGTGCTTCCAGCGCGGCCTGGGCATCCTGGCTGGGTGTGGTGCCGTGATAGAACTCGCCGAGCGCGACGTCGATGTCGGTGCCGCCCCGTCCGTCGTTCACCAGTTGTGCGCACGGGACGGCGAGCCACACCGCCGCGGCCGCACCCTGTCCGCCGGGACCGAACCGGATCTGCGCCACGCAGTGCAGTCGGTCGTCTCCGTACGCGGTGTCGTCGGAGTAGGCGGGATCGGCGGCGGCGAATCCCTGCGCCACCAGATCCTCGGACACCGACCGCGCCTGCCCGCGCGCAGCGCCGGAGTTGAGGACGGTCACCTTGAAGGTCGACTGTGCGGCGGGAGCCACGCTGAGCATTTCCGCGCGGGAGGCGACCTGGAACTGGGGGGCGTCCGCGGCAGTCGGGAGGTTGCAGTCGGTCGGGTACGACTTCTCGTCGCCGCCCACCGCCGCGAAAGTCCAGGCGGCGATCGCGAGCACCGCGAGCACGGTGACGATGACGATCGCCGGTGTGTAATTGCGCCGTCGGAACGGGCGTCCCTGCGCATCGGTCGCATACCCGGTGGCGAACTTGGAGACCATGAGCCCAAGCCTAGGGCAGAGGCACGGCGATCCCGGTCAACGACCGGCGCGCGCGCCGTACAGCACTCGTCCTTGACTCAGTGGTGACACTCACCTAGAATTCGGGCGCCCGGCGCGTTGCGCGAATGCGGATCGGGCTTGGGGGACGGCCACAAGCTGAGCCTCCGCAGAGACTTTGACACGCACGACGACACCAGGGTGAGGCAAATCATGGCGACTGATTACGACGCTCCACGGCGGACCAACGACGACGACCTGGCGACGGATTCGCTGGAAGAGCTGAAGGCCCGCCGCAACGAGGCCGCCGCCGCCGACGTGGACGTCGACGAGACCGACACCGCCGAGTCGTTCGAGCTGCCCGGAGCCGATCTCTCGGGTGAGGAACTGTCGGTGCGGGTGGTCCCGAAGCAGGACGACGAGTTCACCTGCTCGAGCTGTTTCCTGGTGTACCACCGCAACCGGCTCGGCGAGGAGCGCGGCGGACAGCTGATCTGCGTCGACTGCGTCTGACCGCGAACACACGACAACGGCCGGCCTCGGATCGGGGCCGGCCGTCGTCGTGTGTGGGGCGCACTCGGCTCCGTGTACCGCACGCGGTGTGGTGCAGGTGTCGGGCGGGGCGGGGCTCACGCGTCGCGGACGCTCACGCATCTCCATTCTCGTCGGCGGGCTGGGTCGCATCCGCGGCGGCGGCGTCGGTCAATCCCATCGCGGCCAGGACCTTCTCCGGGTGCCGGGTGGAGACCAGCCAGTACGGAGTCGGATCATCGGGGTCGTCGAGCACCAACAGGACCATCGGTTTGATCCACGAGCGGTACACGAGGAACGCGGCCGGGTCGAGCTGGCGGCCCATCGCCGCGCTGCGCGCCGACGGCGGAACGGAGGCGCCGCGGGCCACCACGTCGGCCGGCAGCAGCGCCTTGTGTGCGTGGAGGGTGCCGTCGGCGTCGACCCGGATCCGCATGCGGCTCATCGAGAAGAGCAGCCAGGCGACGAGCACCCCGAGGACCGGGTAGAAGGCGAAGCTCCAGGACTGAAGGTAGGCCGCGAGCTGCGCCTGATAGCCGAGCAGGGCGACCAGGCCCGCGCCGAAGAGCCACCACCACAGGGGCACGGTCAGGCGTTCGGAATACCTGTCGGCGGCGGATGCAGAGGTGGATTCGGAGTCGCTCACATCGGACAGCCTACTGACGTGGCGAGCGTCACCGGCCACGCGGAGGGGCCCGGTGGCACCACGCGCGCCGGGGTCGGTCGGGGTCCGGCGCGCGCCGAGTACGCTGCGGGTGTGACTTCCGCCCAGAACTCCTGCGCTCCGCTGCACACCTGCCCTCCGCTGCGCGTGGTCCGACTCGACCGCGACCTCCCGTTGCCCGCTCGCGCGCACGACGGTGATGCGGGCATCGACCTGTACTCCACCACGGACCTGGAGCTCGCTCCGGGCCGCCGCCAGCTGGTGGGCACGGGCATCGCCGTCGCACTGCCGCACGGCACCGTCGGCCTGGTGCACCCGCGCTCGGGCCTCGCGGCTCGGGCCGGACTGTCGATCGTCAATGCTCCCGGCACCGTCGACGCCGGGTACCGCGGAGAGATCAAGGTGTGCCTGCTGAACACCGACCCCGAGTCGCCCATCGTGATCGCGCGCGGGGACCGCATCGCCCAGTTCCTGGTGCAGCGGGTCGAACTGCCCGAGGTGGTCGAGGTGGACGAGCTCGACGAGACCGCGCGCGGGTCCGGAGGCTACGGCTCCAGCGGCGGACATGCGCTTCTGACCACGCCCACCGGCGACGACACGGAAGGCTGAACCATGGCGACTAAGCATCGGATCGGCGACACCGCCGGACCCTACGATCTGAACGACCTGGAGACTCCCGCCGCAGATCTGGCGAACTCGCATCTGGACCTCGGATCGGTGCTGGTGCCGGTCGTCGAGGGCGGTCAGGTCACCGTCGAGATGTCGGCCTCGCACGAGCCGGAGGCGGTCTATCTGGTGACGCCGGTCGGCCGCATCGGCGTGCTGGCGTTCGCGGCGCCGCGCAGCGACGGCCTCTGGCGGGAGGTGGTCCGCGAGTTGGCCGACTCGCTCACCGCGGAGGGCGCCGACACGTCCATCGAGGACGGGCACTGGGGTCGCGAGGTGATCGCGAAGGTGCCCGGCGGCGAGCACCGGTTCATCGGCGTCGACGGTCCCCGGTGGATGGTCCGCTGTGTCGCCAGCGGTCCGGACGGCGACAGCGCCCAGCTGGCCCAGCTCGCCCGCGCGGTGCTGGCCGAGACCGTCGTGCGCCGGGGCAAGGAGCCCTACCCGCCGCGCGAGGTGCTTCCGCTCGTGCTGCCGCCGGTACTCGCCGAGCAGGTCGCCGCGGCCCAGCAGCAGATGGCCGAGCAGGCGGGGATCTCGCCCGAGGGATCGGCCGCGGCGTCCTCGCTGGCCGACGCGCCGGTCCGGGACGAGGTGATCCCCGGAGGCGCGGTGGATCAGGCGGCCGCGGCCACCGTGTTCACCGACGACGAAGCGCTCAGCGGCGACGAGACGGTCGACCCCGACGAACTGGCCGGCTCCGCGACCGAGTCCGGGGACGACGAGGCCGACCCGGCTCCGGCGCGCTCGACCGGATCGGCGATGCAGCGCCTGCGCGGCCGGCGTCGCCGGCGGCGCTGAGCGGGCCGGGCACCTGCCCCTGACCGGTCGCTCGCTCTACCCGCCGTCGCCGGTGAGCGAGCGCCACGCGCTCAGGCACGCCCGGCCCAGGCGGTGTTCTCGGGGACCCCACTCGGTCAGCGGCGACTCCACGAGTGCGGCGCGCGGTGCGGCTTCGGCCCACGAGCGGGCCACCGCGATCGGGTGCAGCGGATCGTCCGGGGCCCCGACGACGGCCATCGGGACGGTCAGGTGGGCGATCTGGTCCGGCGTCGGTGCGGGGTAACGTGCGGCCGTCCTCAGCTGCCCGACCAGGTCCCGGGCGGCGAGAGCTCGCCATGAGCGGCTCAGTTCGGCGGCGAGCCATTCGGGACTGCTCGCCGCCATCGCGGCGACGGTCGGCTCCAGTCCGTCGCGCTCGATCGCGTCCGCGGTGAGCCGGGCCGACAGCGCCGCCAGCGAGTCGCCGGCCGGTCCTGACCACGGGGGGAGCGCGGCGAGCACTCCGGCGCAGTCGGCGCCGCGCCGATCGAGCACCCAGCGCACTGCGACGACGGCCCCGATCGAGACCCCGCCGACGACGATCTGCTGGCCGTCCGCCCGAGCCTGGGCGGCTGCGTCGTCGAGTGCGGTCGTGTAGTCCTCGATCAATCGAGCCGTGGGGGGCAGCGCGCGCAACGCGCCGCCGGCCGCGGCGACCGCGGGACCGAACGATCTCCGCAGGTAGTCGTCGTCCGAGCCGGTGCCGGCCATCATGATCACGGTGCGCATGAGAGCCTCGGCGGCGCGGCGTAGAGTGTGGAGGTCGACCACATCGATACGCGGGAGGACGTCATGGGCACGCCGGGACTGATGAAGCGCCTGGGCCGACTGCTCACCGAGGATCTGGACGCGCTCGACTCCGACCGGATCGAGCGCGAATGCCACACCGAAGGCGCACAGCGGGCCAAGGACTGCCGCCGCGGCGACGAAGTCACGATGGTCGGCGAACTCCGTGCGGTGCAGACCTGTGCCAAGAGCGCGCTGCGGCAGTCCGGGGGACGCGGAGGCGGTGGCGTAGTCGCCGAGTTCTTCGACGGCAGCGACACGGTTCTGCTCAAATGGCTCGGGCGGAGCCGGATTCCGGGTATCGAACCCGGTCGCCGGATCACCGTGCGCGGACGCGTCGCCACCGTCGACGGGATGAAGGTCATCTACAACCCGTACTACGAACTGCACTCAACTCAGGAGTGACACGCCCGCCGTGACGAGGGCGGCCACCTTCACCACTTCGAACGCCACGTACCAGAGATGCGCCGTGCTGCGGTGCTCGGGCACGTTGTCAGGATCGGCGAGGACGGCGTCGGTGCGTCTGGACAGCGCCGGGCGCACCCCGGCGACCTGAATCACCAGTGCGCCGACCGCGACGCCGAGTCCGGCCGTCGCGCCGGTCGGCCAGCCGCCGCCGGCCGCGGCGATCGCGATCAGGGCGATCGCGATCACCGCCTCCACCGAGTTCAGCGCCCGGAACACCAGGCGCCCGATCCCGAGTCCCAGCGGAATCGTGATGTGCGGTGCGCGGAACTTCAGCGGCGCCTCGATGAACGAGATCGCCACCACCATGCCGAGCCAGAGGAAGACCAGCGCCGAGCCGACCGCGACAGCGGTGCTCACTTGCGCCCGCCCACCCGGATCAGTTCCGGGCCGAAGGTCTCGTAGTGGATCCGGTCCTCGGGGAGGTCCTTGTCCAACAGGGCGCCGCGGACGGAACTGAGGAAGCCCGCCGGGCCGCACAGCAGTGCGACGGTGGCCGGGTCGATGCTGATCTCGTCCAGGGACATCTGGCCCACCCGCGCTCCGTCGCCGGCGTCGTAGCCGTTCTCATACCACTGCTGCAGGGTCGCGGTGGGCAGTTGGCCGACGAGTTCGGCCAGCTCGCCGCGGTGCGGCTGGCGCGAGCGGGAGCGGTCGGCGTGCAGGACCTGGACCGGCCGCGGGTCTCCGGTCTGGACCAGGTGGTGCAGCAGGCCGATCACCGGGGTGCAGCCGATCCCGGCGGAGGCCAGCAGCAGCGGCGCATCGCCGTCCGGCAGCGAGAGATCGCCGAACGGGGTGCTGACTCGCAGTTCGTCGCCTTCGAAGACCCGCTCGTGCAGATGGGTCGAGACCTCGCCGTCCCGCTTGACGGAGAACCGCCAGCGCGCATCGTCGGGCGAGCCGGTGAGACTGTACTGGCGGATCTGTCGAGCGCCGTCGTCCAGCGGGACCTGCACCGAGACGTACTGGCCCGGGGCGAACGACGGCAGCGGGTCACCGTCGCCGGTCAGGGTGAACGACACCGCATCCGGGCTGACCTGTTCGCGGGCGACGACCCGGGCGGTGCGCCAGACATCGCCGGGCGCCACCCCGGCCGCGGCGTACAGCTCGGACTCGCGGCCGATCAGCACGTGGGCCATCTCCCAGTAGAGCTCGTCCCATGCGGCCGCCACCTCGGGGGTCACCGCCGGGCCGAGGACCTCGACGATCGCGGCGAACAGGTGCTCGTGCACAATCGGGTACTGCTCGGCGACGACGCCCAGCGAGGCGTGCTTGTGCGCCACGCGCTCGATGATGATCCGCTGCTCCTCGGGGTCGGGATGCAACTGCAGGCGGGCGAAGGCGGCGATCGATCCGGCCAGCACCTTGGGCTGCGTGCCGATCTGCTGGTTGGTCCGGTTGAACAGATCGTCGAGCAACTCCGGGTGCGCGGTGAACATCCGGTGGTAGAAGTTCGGCGTGATGTCGTCGAGGGCGCCTTCGACGGCGGGCAGGGTCGCCGCGAGCACGTCGCGGGTCTGGTCGGAGATCATCGTGGATTCCTGTTCTCTGCGGTGGGGCTGCGATCGCGGCCGGTGACGGTCGCGTCGGCCCGTGCCCGTTCGGCACGGGAGTCGGTGGCGGCCGGAAAGGCCGGGTACAGCAGGAGCGCTGCGGAGTCCTCGGCGAGATCGGCGACGGTGAGCGCGTCCAGGCTCTCGAAGAACGCCTGCTGGGCGCGGGCCAGCGCACCGCGGAGGCGGCAGTCGGCCCGGAGCGGACACGGCCGGCCGGCCGGGCCGGCGCCGCCGTCGCAGTCGACGACGGGGCCGGCGCCCTCCAGTTCGCGGGTGACCCAGCCGACGCCCGCGGTACGGCCGAGAGCGGTGATGCTGAGGCCGCCGCCGCGCCCGCGCCGCGCGTGCACCACGCCGATCTCGGACAGCCGACTGACGACCTTCGCAACGTGGGTGTGCGGCACAGCCAGCTCCTCGGCGAGGCCGCAGCTCGTGTGCGTCCGGTCGCCGGAACCGGCCGCCAGGCGCATCAGCACGCGGAGGCCGATGTCGGTGAAGCGGGTCAGCTGCATGCATCGATCAGAACATAATCGGTATCGCCGATGCGCATTTGAGTGGGCAAGCTCTCACAGGACGAAAGTCCTTGTGGGGCAGGGTTTTCAGGCCTGGATTCGGGGGCGAGTGCGCCGGTCAGGACGGCATGCGCATCACGCGCTGCAATTCCTTCTCGGCTTCTTCCGGGGCGATGAACACGAGCTCGTCGCCGCCCTCGATCGGGTCGTCGGGGAGCGGGACGATCACCCGCTTGCCGCGGATGATCGTCACCAGGGCGACGTCGCGGGGCAGTTGCAGCCGCCGGACCGCCTTGCCTGCCAGCGGGGTGTCGTCGGGCAGGGTCAACTCCACCAGATTGGCCTGCCCCTGCCGGAACGTCATCAGGCGGACCAGATCGCCGACGCTCACCGCCTCCTCGACGAGGGCGGCCATCAGCCGCGGTGTGGAGACCGCGACGTCGACGCCCCAGTCCTCGTTGAACAGCCATTCGTTCCGGGGATCGTTGACGCGGGCGACGACGCGGTTGACCGCGAACTCGGTGGTGGCGAGCAGGCTGACCACCAGGTTGACCTTGTCGTCGCCGGTGGCGGCGATCATCACGTCGAAGGTCTGCAGTTCGGCCCGCTCGAGGTCCTGCAGCTCGCAGGCGTCGGCGTGGATCCAGTCCACCTGAGGCAGGGCGTCGGCGTCGATCGAGCGAGGGTTGCGCTCGAAGAGCGTCACCTGATGTCCGGCCCCGGTCAGTTCCCGGGCGATGGCCCGGCCCACGGCGCCGGCACCGGCGATGGCCACCTTCACGAGTCGGCTCCTTCGGCCGGAGGCAGCGCGGCGGCCGCGCGTGCCTGGTCCAGATGCGCGGCCAGGGCGGCGGCGAACACCTCGTCGCCGGCCTGCAGCACGCTGCGCGGTTCGGGCAGCACGGGCGCGCCCATCCGGTGCAGAAAGGCGATCCGCGCGCCGGTGAGTTCCTGGAACTTGCTGCAGCTGACGCCGTACCACTCCTCGTGGAGAGCCAACTGCGCGATCACCAGGGAACCGCTGGGGTCGTTCCAGAGGGGCGTCCGCGGGGTCTCGCCGAGCATGGTGATGAATCGCTCGGTGGTCCACGGGACCGTCGCCACCGTCGGGATGCCGAGCCGCTCGTACACAGCGGCGCGCTTCGCATCGTAGATCCGCGCGACCACGCGCCGGACGCCGAAGATCTCGCTGGCCACGCGCGCGGCGATGATGTTCGAGTTGTCGCCGGACGACACCGCGGCGAAGGCATCGGCGGTCTGGACGCCCGCGCTGATCAGCACGTCGCGGTCGAAGCCCATGCCGCAGATCGTGGATCCGGTGAAGTCGTCGCCGAGCCGGGTGAACGAGGCCGGGTCGCGGTCGACGACCACGACGTGGTGGCCGCGCCGCGACATCGCAGTGGCCAGGCCCGCCCCCACGCGGCCGCAGCCCATGATGATTACGCGCACCCGATGGACGTTACTCGCAGAGTGCGCCTACTGTGGCGGAGTGTCCGGTAGATCCACGGCGACGACGGCGGTCAAACGCCTGCTCCTCGGCCGCCCGTTCCGCAGCGACCGCATGCGCGACACGCTGCTCCCCAAGCGGATCGCGCTTCCGGTCTTCGCCTCCGACGCGATGAGCTCGGTCGCCTATGCGCCGCAGGAGATCTTCCTGATGCTCTCGGTCGCCGGGATCAGCGCCTACTCGTTCGCGCCCTGGGTGGGCTTGGCCGTTGCGGTGGTGCTGCTGGTGGTGGTCGCGGCCTACCGCCAGAACGTGTACGCCTATCCCTCCGGCGGCGGCGACTACGAGGTGGCGACGGTCAATCTCGGTCCCAACGCCGGCGTGACGGTGGGGGCCGCGCTCCTGGTCGACTACGTCCTGACCGTGGCGGTCTCGGTGACGGCGGCCGCGGAGAACATCGGTTCGGCGGTGCCCTTTGTGCACGACCACAAACTGGTCTTCTGTCTGGTGGGCATCGGTCTGGTGGCGGCGGTGAACCTGCGGGGCGTGCGCGAGTCGGGCTTCCTGATGGCGATCCCGACGTACGCCTTCGTCCTCGGCGTGTTCGTGATGCTCACCTGGGGCTTCGCGCAGATCTTGGTGCTCGGTCGCGACCTGCAGGCGGAGACGGCCGCCTACGAGCTGGTGGCCGAGCAGTCCGACCTCACCATGCTCGCGCTGGTGTTCCTGGTGGCCCGCTCGTTCTCGTCGGGGTGCGCGGCGCTGACCGGGGTGGAGGCCATCAGCAACGGGGTGCCGGCGTTCCAGAAGCCGAAGTCCCGCAACGCCGCCCGCACGCTGGTGATGCTGGGGGCCATCGCGGTGGTCCTGCTGATGGGCATCGTCGTGCTCGCCCAGCGGCTGCACGCCAAGTACGTGATCGACCCGGGTGCGGAGCTGACCGGCCTGCCCGCCGGTTACCAGCAGAAGTCGATCCTGGCGCAGCTCGCCGAGACCGTCTTCAGCGGCTTCCCGGCCGGCTTCTACTTCGTGACCGTGGTGACCGCGCTCATCCTGCTGCTGGCGGCCAACACCGCCTTCAACGGTTTCCCGGTGCTCGGTTCTGTGCTGGCCCAGGACCGCTACCTGCCCCGGCAGTTGCACACGCGGGGCGATCGGCTCGCCTTCAGCAACGGCATCGTGTTCCTGGCGGTCGCGGCGATGGCCTTCGTCGTCGCGTTCGACGCCGAGATCACCGCCCTGATCCAGCTGTACATCGTCGGGGTGTTCGTCTCCTTCACCCTCGGCCAGACGGGCATGATGCGGCATTGGACCCGCCTGCTGCGGACCGAGACCGACCCGGACGCGCGTTCCCGGATGCAGCGCGCGCGGGTGATCAGCGTCGTCGCCATGGTGATGACCGGAACGGTGCTGGTGGTGGTGCTGGTGACCAAGTTCACCTCGGGCGCCTGGATCGCGGTGGTCGCGATGGTGTTGCTGTACGGCATCATGAAGCTGATCCACCGCCACTACCGCCTGGTGCAGCGCGAGCTCGCGCTGGCCGCCGAGTCAGATGACGGCCTGCTGCCGAGCCGCACCCACTCGATCGTGCTCGTGTCGTCGTTGCTGCTGCCGACTCTGCGAGCACTGCGGTACGCGCGTGCGACCCGGCCGGACGTCCTGGAGGCCGTGACGGTGAACGTCGACGAAAGAGCCACTCGGACTCTGGTCGCCAACTGGGAGGACAGCGACATCGACATCCCCCTCAAGGTGATCGCCTCGCCCTACCGCGATGTGACCCGGCCGGTCATCAATTACGTCCGGCGGATGCGCCGGGAGTCGCCACGCGATGTGGTCACCGTGTTCATCCCGGAGTACGTCGTCGGTCACTGGTGGGAACAGATCCTGCACAATCAGTCGGCCCTGCGCCTGAAGACCCGGCTGCTCTTCGAACCGGGCGTCATGGTCACCTCGGTGCCGTGGCAACTCGACTCGTCGCGGCAGGCCTCCCAGCGGAGCGAGGCCGACTTCACCGCGCCGGGCGACACCCGACGCGGGTTCGGGGGCGCCGGCCGCAACGACGACCGGGGCGTCGGGCGATGACGGCCGCGGAACTGACGGTCACCGGTTTCGCCAACGGGGGTGCGGGCGTCGCCCGCGACGACGACGGCCGGGTGGTCTTCGTCCGCGGGGCGCTGCCCGGCGAACGGGTCTCGGTGTCCTACGACGATCGGCGCGCCGCCTTCGCCAAGGCCCACGTGACAGCGGTCCTGCAACCCTCTGTGCACCGCGTCGCCCCGTTGTGTCCGGCGGCGGCGGCCGGTGCCGGGTGCTGCGACCTCTCGTATGCCGAACCCGGCTACGCGGCGCGGCTGCGTACCGCGGCGCTGGAGGACGTGCTACGGCGGATCGGCCGCCTGACACCCGGTGACGCCGGTGTGCCCGAGGCTCCTGCGGTGGCCGAGCTGGATCCGGACCCGGCCGGCTGGCGGGTGCGGACCCGGCCCGCCGTGGGCGCCGACGGCGCGATCGGGCTGCGCGTGCGCGGCTCGGCCGAGCTGGTCACCGCGGCGTGCATCGGTCCCGCACCGGCCCTGTTCGATGGACTGGACCGGCTCGCGCCGACCCCGGGCGCCGAACTCGTGCTGGCACAGGGGACCGACGGCGGCCGGCACGTCGCCGAGCTCGCCCCGGTGCCGGGTAACCGGCGCGGAGCGAGCGGGCGCCGTGCGGCTCAGAGCGCTCGTGGCCGCCGGTCCGCGCCGCGACGGTCGCGCCTGCTCGACGGCGACGAGCTGGTGACCCAGGAGGTCGGAGGACACCTCTGGCGGGTGCCGGTCACCGGCTTCTGGCAGGCCCACCGGTGCGCACCGCACGCCTATGCGCAGACCGTGCGGGACTTCGTCGCCCGCGCTGATCCGTCGTCGCGCCCGTTGCGCATCTGGGACCTCTACGGCGGTGCCGGGGTACTCGGGGCAGCACTGCTCGACGGGGCCGCGGCCGGGGGGCCGGCGGTCGAGTCGATCGAACTGGTGGAGACCGATCCGGGCGCGCTGGCGGCCGCCGAACGCGCGTTGACCGGCGAGCCGGTCCGGCGGCACCGCGGCGACACCGGCGCCGTCGTGCCCGGTCTGCCGGCGCCCGACGTGGTGATCGCTGATCCTCCGCGCGCCGGCGCCGGCGCCGCGGTGATCGAGGCGGTCACGGCGGCCCGGCCCCGGGCGGTCGTGCATGTCGGATGCGATGCCGCGGCCTTCGCCCGGGATCTGCGCGACTACGTCGACCGCGGCTACCGGATGCTCGACTGGCGTGCGTTCGACGCCTTCCCGCTGACGCACCATGTGGAGGCGATCGCGCTTCTGGTGAGTCCGTAGACTGTCCTTCATCAGCGCCGAAGCCCCGGCGCTTGTGCGAGGCGGCCGCGGGCGGCGAGGAGAGACGAATGAGCGTGCTCGACAGGGTGGATTCACCGGCGGACCTGCGGGGACTCAGTGAGGCCGAGATGGCGGAGCTGGCCGCGGAGATCCGTCGCTTCCTGATCGAGAAGGTCGCCGCGACCGGCGGCCACCTCGGACCTAATCTCGGTGTGGTGGAGCTGACGCTGGCGCTGCACCGGGTCTTCGATTCGCCGAGCGACCCGATCCTGTTCGACACCGGGCACCAGTGCTACGTGCACAAGATCGTGACCGGGCGCAAGGACCGCTTCGACACGCTGCGGCAGCGCGACGGGCTGACGGGCTACCAGGACCGGCACGAGAGCCCGCACGACTGGATCGAGTCCTCGCACGCGTCGGCCGCGCTCTCCAACGCCGACGGTCTGGCCAAGGCCTTCGAGCTGACCGGACAGGACCGTACGGTGGTCGCCGTGGTCGGCGACGGGGCGCTCACCGGAGGCATGTGCTGGGAGGCGCTGAACAACATCGCCGACGGCCACCGTCCGGTGGTGATCGTGGTGAACGACAACGGCCGCTCGTACGCACCGACCATCGGCGGCCTGGCCCGGCACCTGTCCGGACTGCGACTGCAGCCCGGGTACGAGAAGTTCCTGGCCGGGGGCCGGAAAGTGCTGCAGAACACGCCGGTACTCGGAGATGCGGCCTATGCGGTGCTCCACGGACTCAAGAGCGGGGTCAAGGACCTGGTCGCTCCGCAGGCGATGTTCTCCGATCTGGGCATCAAGTACGTCGGCCCGGTCGACGGTCACGACCTGGAGTCACTGGAAGAGGCGTTCGCCCAGGCGAAGTCCTTCGGAGGCCCGGTGATCGTGCACACCGTCACGCGCAAGGGCATGGGCTACGCACCCGCCGAGAACGACGTCGCCGAGCAGATGCACGCCACCGGCAAGATGGATCCGGCGACGGGGGTGGCGCACGGCTCGGCTGCGCCGGACTGGACCTCGGTGTTCTCCGAGGAACTGGTCAAGCAGGGCGCGGCCCGTCCCGAGGTGGTGGCTCTCACCGCGGCCATGCCGGGACCGACGGGACTCCGTGCGTTCGGCGAGGAGTATCCGGACCGGATGTTCGACGTCGGAATCGCCGAACAGCACGGGATGACCTCGGCGGCCGGGCTCGCCCTGGGCGGCCTGCACCCGGTGCTGGCGATCTATTCGACCTTCCTCAACCGGGCCTTCGACCAGCTGCTGATGGACGTGGCGCTGCTGAATCTGCCGGTGACCCTGGTGCTCGACCGCGCCGGCATCACCGGGCCGGACGGCCCCAGCCACCACGGCATGTGGGACCTGTCGCTGATGTCCATCGTTCCCGGCATGCGGGTCGCCGCGCCGCGCGACGCCGGGCGGCTCCGCGAGCTGCTCGACGAGGCGCTCTCGGTCAATGACGGACCGACCGCGCTGCGATTCTCGAAAGGCGCAGTGCCGCAGGATATTCCGGCCCTGCAACGGCTGGACGACGGTGGCGACGTGCTGTTCCGGCCCGAGACGGGCGACGACGCCGACGTGCTCATCGTCGTGATCGGGGCCTTCGCGCAGCTCGGCGTCGAGGTGGCGCGGGACCTCGCCGGTCAGGGGATCGGCGCAACCGTCGTCGATCCGCGCTGGGTGCTTCCCGTAGGCTCGTCGCTCGTCGCGCTGGCCGGTGATCACCGGCTGGTGGTGACGTTGGAGGACGGCGGCGTGCACGGCGGCGTCGGTGCGGCCGTGCACGAGGCGCTCTCATCGGTCGCGGTGGACGTCCCGGTGCGTCAGCTGGGCATTCCGCAGGAGTTCGTCACTCATGCCACGCGCGACGAACTGCTCGCCGACTTCGGTCTGACCAGTGCGGACCTGGTCAAGCGGATCGCCGCGGACCCGACGCTCGGCTGAGGCCCTCGGCGATCACCGGGCCGGTGATCTCGGTCTGCCACGGCCGTGCACCACGGCTCCGGAGCCAATCCTCTACATCGGCGACGGAAGTGTGATCGATTCCCTCCCAGCACAGTTCGCGCACCAGGTCGGGAGCGAGCAAGACCTCGGGGGTCAGCCCGAGGCCTTCGGCGCATTCCTTGACCGCAGGCCGGACCTCGTGAATCCGGCGCGCAGCGGCGGGATTCCGCTGCTCCCACCGGTTGATCGGCGGCGGTCCGGAGGACTGTTGCTTACGGGGCGGCAGATCACGGTCGTCGAGTTCCAGTGCGCGCGTGACGGCCGACAGCCACGTCCGGGCCTGGCGGCGCTGCCGGGGTCCGCCGAACACCGGTAGGCGGGTCAGGGCCGCCTCGGTGGTCGGCGCCGCGGTGGCCGCGGTGATGATCGCCGAATCGGGCAGAACCCGGCCGGGGGCGACGTCCCGCCGGGCGGCGACCTCCTCGCGTGCGGTCCACAGTTCGCGGACGATCGCGAGCTGCCGCGGCGTGCGCAGCGTGTGCAGGTTCGACGTCCGTCGCCAGCGATCGGCGCGCGGCGGGTTAGGCGGGCGGTGCAGCACGTAGTCGAACTCCTGGAGCGCCCACTCCAGCCGGTCGGCGTCGGTCAGGGCCTGGTGCATCGCGTGGCGCAGTTCCACCAGAACCTCGACGTCGAGCGCGGCATAGTTGAGCCACTCGTCGGGGAGCGGTCGGTGCGACCAGTCGGCGGCGCCGTGGCCCTTCACCAGCCCGAGGTGCAGGAAGTGGGCGACCATCGCGGCGAGGTTCACCTTCGGCAGGCCGAGCAGTCGGCCGGCCACCGCGGTGTCGAAAAGGCGTGCGCCGCGGAAACCGAGCTCTCGGAGACAGGGCAGATCGTCCTCGGCCGAGTGCAGGATCCACTCGGGGCCGTCGAGGGCATCGATCACCTCGGATAGGGCCTCCGGGTGCTCGATCGGGTCGATCAGAAAGCTGCCGGAGCCGTTGCGGCGCAACTGAATCAGGTAGGCACGTTGAGAGTAGCGATAGCCGGAGGCGCGTTCGGTGTCGAGCGCGACGGGGCCTGAACCCTCGGTGAGGGCCTGCGCGGCGTCGCCGAACTCGACCGGACTGCTGAGAACGGGCGGGACGCCGTCGGCCGGCGCGAGCAACGGGGTGACCTCGTCGGCGCCGTCGTCCGCCGCCGCCGCCTCGTCCGGCCGGTCGGCGGTCATGTCGTGGCCGGACGGCCGAGGGCGGCCACTCCGGCCGGCGGCAGGCCGGCGACGCTGGCGAGGACTTCGCAGAACGCCTCGAGATGCCCGGTGAGCGAGCTGCTGCTCGACGTCCACGAGGCGCGCAGTTCCAGCTGATGGGCCCGTGGCGGACCGGCGATGTCGCCGTAGCGGACGGAGGTGGTCGCGGTGACGGTGCCGCCCAGGGCCAGCACGGCGGGCACGTCGGTCCCCAGCGGCGGCAGAGATTCCGTGCTGCCCCGCGGGATCCCCAGGGCTTCGGTGAGCCATTCCCAGGCGACCTCCGGCAGCAGCGGATCACCGGCCAGATCGGCCTCGACCTCGGCTTGGATGAAGGCGACCAGACGGAAGGTGCCGTTCCACGCGTCGTGGCCCGCGGGGTCGTACAGCAGCACCAGTCGGCCGAAGGCACTGCCGGCCGACTCCGCGGGTACCAGCGCGGGATCGTCGACGTCGGGCGGGGACACCTCCACCCCGAGCGCGTAGCTGTACGGCGCGAGACGCTGCGGCGGGCGGATCGAGCCCACCTCGAGTTCCGGCCGCACGACGGCGGCGTGCAGGGATTGCACCGCCTCGGTGAAGTCGGCGGGCTCGGTATGTGCTCCTGTTGTCACACGCGTCACAGTAAACTCTCAGTCTCCGTTCGTGCCGGAGGCGCGCCGCGCAGATCCGCCGGCCGGACCGGGCTCGCGTTTCGGGTCCGCGGGCGCCCTCATGGCACAGTGGAACCCATGACCCAGGTGAACCGACGCCGCAACAACGACCGGATGCCGCTGATCGCGGCGGCCACCGGGAAGACCCCGTCCCGGCGGCCGGTGTGGTTCATGCGACAAGCGGGCCGGTCGCTGCCCGAGTACCGGGCGATCCGCGCCAACCGCGGCATGCTGGAGTCGTGCTTCGACCCGGCACTCGTGTGCGAGATCACCATGCAGCCGGTGCGGCGCCACGACACCGACGGCGCGATCCTGTTCTCCGACATCGTCGTTCCGTTGAAGGCGGCCGGGATCGATCTGGACATCGTCGCCGGAACGGGACCGGTGATCGCCGATCCGGTGCGCACCGCCGCCGACGTGGCGGCACTGCCGAGGCTCGAGCGGGGCGAGGTCGGGGCGATCACCGCGGCGATCGGTCTCATCCTCGACGAACTGCCTGACACCACCGCGCTCATCGGCTTCGCCGGTGCGCCGTTCACGTTGGCGTCGTACCTGATCGAGGGCGGTCCGAGCCGCACGTACCAGCGGACCAAGACGATGATGCTCGCCGAGCCGGCGCTCTGGCACGAGCTGATGGGCGCCCTGACCGACATCACCATCGGCTTTCTGCACGCCCAGCTGGACGCCGGCGTCGACGCGGTGCAACTGTTCGACTCATGGGCCGGTGCCCTGTCGGCGGCGACCTACGAGACTTACGTCGCGCCGCACTCGGCGCGGGTGATGGCCGAGGTGGCCGGGTACGGCGTGCCGCGGATCCACTTCGGCGTCGGCACCGGCGAGCTGTTGGCGGCCATGACCGAGGTCGGCGCGGACGTGATCGGTGTCGACTGGCGGGTGCCGTTGGACGTCGCGGCCGAACGCGTGGGTTACGGTGTCGCGATCCAGGGCAATCTGGACCCGACCGTGCTGATGGCGGGTCACGCGGTGATCGAGCGTGAACTGGCCCGCATCATCCGCGAGGGCGAGCGGGCCGTCGATGCCGGTGCGCTCGGGCACATCCTGAACCTCGGTCACGGCGTCCTGCCCGACACCGATCCCGAGGCCATCACGCGGGCGGTCGAGCTGATCCACACGCTGTGAGGACGCGGGTCGCCGTCGTCGGCGGGGGAGTCTCGGGGCTCACGGCCGCGTATGCGTTGCGCCGGGAGCTCGGTGACGACGCGGTCATCGACGTCTACGAGCAGGACGAGCGTCCCGGCGGCCTGCTCCGCACCCGTCCGGTGGGAGCGACGCCGATGGACCTGGGTGCCGAGGCGTTCATCGTGCGCCGGCCGGAGGCGCTCGGTCTGGTGACCGAGCTGGGGCTGGCCGGCCAAGTGGTGTCGCCCGGTCCGCGGCGCCCGGCGATCTGGTCCGGGGGAGCGCTGCATCGATTGCCCGCGCCTGCGGTGATGGGCATACCCGGCGATTCGGCGGTCCTCGGCGGTCTGATCGACGACGAGACGCGGGCCCGGATCGACGACGAACCGCACCGCCCGCTGGACTGGACCCCGGGGAAGCCGGTGTCGGTGGGCGCGCTGGTGCGCGAGCGTTTCGGCTCGCTCACGGTGAGCCGCAGCGTGGACCCGATGCTCGGCGGCGTCTACTCGGCCGTGGCCGACGACCTCGGCGTGGCCGACGCGGTTCCCGCTCTGGCACAGGCGCTCGACGACGGAGCGGGTTCGCTGACCGCTGCGGTGCAGTCGTTGAGCAGTGCGTCGGCGGCGGTGAACGGTCCGGTGTTCGGGGCCCTGCGGGGCGGCTACCAGGCACTCGTCGACGCGCTCCTCGACGCAGGTGCGCCCCGTGTCGTGGCCGGTTCTCCCGTGCGAGCGGTCGACGGCGGGCCGGGCGGATTCGCGCTCGACTACGAGGGCCGGTCGGCCGAGTACGACGGCGTGGTGATCGCGGTGCCGCCGTGGCGGGCCGAGGGGCTGCTCGCCGCGGTGGCGCCGGAGGCGGCCGGGTTGCTCGCTCAGGTGATGCCGGCCGGCTCCGCGGTGGTCGGCTGCGTGCTGGCGCCCGGCAGCGTGCTGCCGGAGCACTCGGGGATCCTGGTCGCCACCGATGCCGGGATGCGGAGCAAAGCAGTGACGTTCTCGTCACAGAAGTGGCCGCACCTGACGGAGTCCGGGCCGCCGGTGCTGCGGGTCTCGTTCGGACGGCTCGGTGAGCCGGTCCCCGCCGACGACCGCACCCTCCTCGACTGGGCGGCGCGCGACCTCGGGCTGTACTTCGAAGCGGCAGGCGTCGCGTCTGCGGTGATCAAGGACGCCGTGGTGCAGCGCTGGCCCGAGGGGCTCCCGCAGTATGCGCCCGGGCACCTGGCCGCCATGCGCGCGGCTCAGCGCGGTCTCCCCGCGGGTGTCGCCCTCGCCGGCGCGGCGTTCGGCGGTGTCGGCGTTCCCGCGTGCATCGCCTCGGCACGCCGTGCCGCGGTACGGGTCGTCGAGCATCTGACGCGCTAGAGCCTCGACCGTCGTCCGTGTCGGTCGAGCAGAGTCGCGACCCCCGGCCGACCGTCCTCGTTGGTCGAGCGGAGTCGAGCCCCGCGGCCGTCGCTGGTTGAGCTGGGCGGCGTTGAGACCCTGGCCGCTCGGTAGTCGCTGGTTGAGCTGGGCGGCGTTGAGACCCTGGCCGCTCGGTAGTCGCTGGTTGAGCCGGGCGGAGTTGAGACCCCTGGCCGCTCGGTAGTCGCTGGTTGAGCTGGGCGGCGTTGAGACCCTGGCCGCTCGGTAGTCGCTGGTTGAGCCGGGCGGAGGAGCGCAGCGACGACGGCCGTGTCGAAGCCAGACTGTCCGGATTCCTGCACCCGGTCCGGTGTGGCGGGACTGTGAGGCAGGCCTCGCGGACCGGGGTGGCACTATGAGAGTCATGGCTCGCTTGGATTACGACGAACTCAACGCCACCGTCCGCTACCTGATGTTCTCGGTCTTCAAGATCCGGGCCGGGGAACTGCCGCAGGACCGCTCCGCGGCGATCGCCGACCTGGAGGAGTTCGTCGCCGGACTCGAGGCCAAGGGCGTCGTGGTCCGCGGGATCTACGACGTCGCCGGCATGCGCGGCGATGCGGACTTCATGTTCTGGTGGCACGCCGAGACCATCGAGCAGTTGCAGGACGCGTACTCGTCGTTCCGCCGCACCACCGTCCTGGGCACGCTCAGCGATCCGGTGTGGAGCGCGTCCGCGCTGCATCGGCCGGCGGAGTTCAACAAGAGCCACATTCCCGCGTTCCTGGCCGGTGAGGACCCCGGCGCCTACGTGTGCGTGTATCCGTTCGTGCGGTCGTACGAGTGGTACCTGCTGCCCGACGACGAACGTCGCAAGATGCTCGCCGATCACGGCAAGGCGGCGCGCGGCTACAAGGACGTCCGCGCCAACACCGTGCCGGCGTTCGCCCTCGGCGACTACGAGTGGCTGCTGGCCTTCGAGGCCCCCGAGCTGCACCGGATCGTCGACCTGATGCGCGACCTGCGCGCCACCGAGGCTCGCTACCACGTGCGCGTCGAGATCCCCTTCTTCACCGGCCCGCGCGTGACCCCGGAGGCGCTCGTCACCGCCCTGCCGTGATCGGCGGTTCGGGCCGCTGAACATACCGCGGATCGGCGCGGTCACGACTGTGCGTTCCGCGGATTCGCTCGCGGAGCGCGCCGATGCGCGGAACCGACGTGCGGGGCGCGCCGTCGCGGGCCGCTCAGTCGTCGGCAGGCTCCAGGTCGAGGCTGATCGAGTTGATGCAGTACCGCAGGTCGGTGGGGGTGTCGTAGCCTTCGCCGGCGAAGACGTGTCCCAGGTGGCTGTGGCAGTTGGCGCACAGCACCTCGGTCCGCGTCATGCCCAGCGAGTCGTCGCGCCGTTCGATCACCGCGTCACCCGCCAGAGGCGTGAAGAACGAGGGCCAGCCACAGTGCGAGTCGAACTTGGTGTCTGAGCGGAAGAGCTCGGCGCCGCACGCACGGCAGCGGTACACGCCGGTGGTCTTGGTGTCGGTGTACTCGCCGACGAACGGCGCCTCGGTGCCCGCCCGGCGCAGCACGCGGAACTCCTGGGGGGTGAGTCTGGCCCGCCACTCGTCGTCGGTCAGGGCCGCCGGGTCGGCGGGGTATTCGCGCGATGATTCGGTCATGGCATCCACGGTAGCCCGCGCATGAGTCGGGTGTCGGAGTCCGAACCGCGCCGCGTTAGATTGGTCGGGTGGACCAGCAGAAGCCGAGTTACTTCACCCGGATCGATACCGGCTCGTTCCTCCCGACCGAACTGGCAGGCGGCACCTGGCACGACGACGACCTGCATCTCGCCCCGGTTGCGGGCCTGGTGATCGACTACCTGGAACGGTGGCGGCTGGCGCACGCTCCGGAGCTGGCGTTCAGCCGGTTCAGCCTGGAGGTGCTCGGTCAGATCGCGCGCGAGCGGATCGACTTGAGCATCGAGGTGGTCCGGCCCGGCCGCACCATCGAACTGGTCGAGGCCGTCGCGCAGATCGGGGGCCGCACCACGATCCGGGCACGCGGGTGGCTCCTGCAGTCCTCCGACACCGCCGACGTCCACGAGCACGAGTTCGCGCCGCTGCCCAGTCCCGCGGAGCTCACCGAGGAGTCCTGGCTCAAGCGCTGGCGTGGCAAGGCGATCGACAGCGTGACGGCGGTGCAGTCCGGCGACACCCGGCGCGGTCGTGCGCGGGCGTGGGTCACCGCCGACGCCGACCTGGTGGCGGGCGAAGAGTCCACGGTGCTGGGCGAGTTCGCCAAGTTCTTCGACTACGCCAACGGCGTCTCGTTGCGCCGCGATCCGGACGAGTGGATGTACCCGAACGTCGATCTCACCGCGCATCTGTTCCGGCAGCCGACCGGCAGGCGGCTCGGGCTCGACACCCGCGTCGCGTTCGGGCCCGGTGGCATCGGCCTCACCACCAGCGTCCTCCACGACGAGGACGGCCCCGTCGGCACGCTGGCGCAGTCCCTGACGCTGCGGCGCCTCGACGGCTGACCCGGCCTGCTCCGCCGGACGACGGGACCGGAGGTCAGGCGGCCGCGGCCTGCTCCGCCTTCGGCGCGTCGTCCAGCCCGGCCTTGCGGATGTCGAGCCAGCGGAACAGGAGCACGCAGAAGGTCGCGATCATCAGCAGCGACCAGCCCAGCGGCACCTTGTTGTACTCCAGGTACCGGCCGAAGGGCTCCCACTCGCGTGAGGCGAAGACGTCGAACGTCATGCAGCCGTACACGCCGAGCCAGGCCGGCCAGTTGCGCATCACCGACCCGGTGAGGAACACCGACATCACCAGCGGGAACAGCAGCATGGAGTAGTACCCCTGACCCAGCGAACTGATCAGGAACGTGGTGCCGAGCAGCACTCCCGACGAGGTGGTCAGCCACAGCAGTTCGTCGGTGTCGGCGTAGTAGCGGTACAGGAACCACAGGGAGAAGATCGCCATCGCGACGAAGGCGATCCGCAGCACCAGGGTCAGCCAGTCCGCGACGCCGAAGTAGAGGGCGTTGCCGGTGACCGAGCTGTTGTAGTAGTCGCGCGCCTCGAACAGATACGGCAGGGTCCGGTCGAGGAAGCTCCGCGAGTCGACGATCAGCGGCCAGGCGAGAACGTTGAGCAGCAGCGGCACGCCGATCGCGGTGACGAAGACCTTCCAGCGCAGTTGCAGCAGCGGCAGCAGCATCAGCGGCGCCAGCACGGGCTTGACCGCGATGGTCAGGCCGATGAAGACGCCCGCCCACCAGTCGCCGCCCCGGACCGTCGAGTCGCTGCGCAGCAGCATCAGGAAGGCGATCATGCCGAGCAGCACGAAACCGTTGAAGTTGGTGAAGATCAGCGTGTTCGAGACGGTCTCGGTGCTGAAGAAGAACAGCAGCACGGCCGGGAACACCCAACTGTCGGCGCGGTAGCCGAACATCCGCACCAGGAGGTACGCGCTCAGAACCAGGGCCACTACGCTCGCGGCGATGAACAGCCAGCGCGCGTGGTCGGGCTGCAGAACGGCCAGCGGCGACATCATCAAGGTCCCCGACGGCGGGTAGAGATAGTGCGGATCGACCGTCGTGTAGTTCTCCGCGTACACCGGGCGCCGGTTGAGAAAGTTCAGCGAGGCGTTGTAGACGGTGGTGAAGTCGTCGGTCCGGGCGCCGTTGACCGCCATGATCACCGAACGCTGGAGGATCATCATGATGCTGATCGGCCAGAGGATCATCGTCAGGATGCGCGGGGTGTCCACGCGCGGATACAGGTACCGGTCGAGAGCGCTCACCTGAGCGAAACTACTACATCGCCGGACGAGCTCAGGCGGGGCACGCGCGCTCCGCGGGGCTGCCGAGCTTCCGGTCGCCGAGATACTCGACCACCAGGGCGGCTGCGCAGTCGCTGCGGCTGAGCACCGAATAGCCGAGGCCGTCCCAACTGACCGTGGTCTGCTCGGCGCCCGCGGTGATCAGCAGCGGGATGATGCCTTCGGCCGACTTGAGTCCGTTGATCGGATCGTTCTGGCCCAGCAGGACCAGCGGTGGGACGGGGAACGACGACGGGGCGGCGGCGGTCTCCGCGACGCCCCAGCCGTCGCAGCGTGCCAGGCTCAACGCCGCGGTGTTGGCCGTCATCGGCGCATCGGCCGCCCATTTGCGCGCCAAGTCGGGAACCTCGCTGATTCCGGGCCGCCCGACCATGTTGTTGCAGTGCGCCACCTGTTGGCCGTCGGAGTTCCGCAGCGGCGACGATTCGCGCAGCATGCGGGTAAGCGGGGCGGAGTTGCCCTCGTCTGCTTCGGTGATCGCGGTGGAGAGTCGCTTGAGGCCGTCCGGGTCGGTGTCGCCGAGGGCGAGGGTAGTGGTGATCGCGGTCAGGATGGACGTGTCGGAGAGTCCGGGAAGAGAACCGGAGGCGCCGGCGCCGACCACCCGGTCGAGGGTCGCAGCACCGTCCGGGCCGAGGGAGCAGCCCAGGTTCGCACAGCGATCGGCGAAGGCCGCCAGCGAGTTCTGCACGCCCGCGGCGCGCGCCGCCGCAGCCTGGGGTGCCTGCACGTTGAAGCCCGTCGGCGAGTCCAGGATCAATCGCCCCACCCGATCGGGGTGTGCGCCGAGATAGGCCAGCGCCACCGACGACCCGGAACCGACGCCGACCAGGCCGATCCGGTCGACCTCCCAGCGGCTGCGCAGCTGCTCGAGGTCGGCGGCTGCGTCGCGGCTGGCGAAGTTGAGCTGATGCGGACTCAGCGTGTCATTGCAGATGTCGGCGCCCTGCCGCGCGGCGGTCGCCAGGACCGTGGTGCGGGCGGCGACGTCCCGGGTGCCGGATGCCGCGTCGTCGGCGAACACGGCGCGCTGGGCCCGCGTCAGGCAGTCGACGGTGCCGGATTCGCCGAGACCGCGGCTGTCGACCAGGACGAGGGGGTGCTTCTCGAGCAGGGGCTTGGCCGCGTCGCCGCCCAGGTTCAGGGCCAGGCGCGACGTGGGCAGGTCATTGCCGGTGGTCAGGACCAAAGGCGCCGCGTCGGCGGGCGTGGAGTCCAGCTTGACGCGCACTACGGCGATCGAGATCGTCGCGCCGTCGGGGGCGGCCGGGTCGACGGGGGAGTCGTAGCTCGCGCACTCCAGCTCCACGCCGTCCGGCGCGGGTGCACCGTAGGTCCGGGCCAGCTGATCGCCGCACGACCGGTAGTCCAGGTCGCGCTGCGGCGCCGACAGCCCGGGCAGGGTGTCGTCGGGCTGATCGCCGCCTCCGGAGTCGTCGCCGCGGACGATGTCCGGGCCGGCGACCGGTCCGGCGGTGCAGCCGGTGGCCAACAGCAGCGCGGTCGCCAGCACCGTGAGCAAGCGGAATCGCGGAGGGCGCAGGGGCATGGTCGCGAGCCTACCGAGAGTCGCCGGCAGGTCCCGAGGGAAGGTCCCAGAGGAAGTAGAGGTAGCCTTCGTCGTCGCCGATCAGCTGAGTCAGCCGGGCCGGAGCCAGACCGTCTCGCGGTGCGGCGCCGTGGGCGATGCGCGGCCCCTCGCCGGACGCGACGTGGGGGCTGACCGTCAGCGCCAGCTGGTCGAGGACGCCGGCGGCGATCAGATCGCCGTGCAGACGCGGCCCTCCTTCGCAGATCACCCGGTGCAGTTCCCGCTCGCCGAGCGCGGCGCGCAGGGCGGCGGGCTCGACGGTCTCGGCACCGCAGTCGATCAGGGTGGCGCCGCCGGCGATCAGCCGCTCGCGCCGGTCGCGGGGCGCCGCGGTGCACGTGGCGATCAGCGTTCCGGCATCGAACGCGAGTGTGTAGTCGTCGGGTATGCGCAGGGAGCGGGAAGCGAGCACGAGGGTGGGTCGGCTCCCGTCGGCCCGGGCGGACGGGATGCCGTAGTCCTCGGTCAGAGCGGTGCTGGCACCGACGAGCACCGCGTCGGACAGTTCCCGGAGGATGCCGAACAGCATTCGGTCGCCCTCCGAGCCCAGCGCGCCGGACCGGCCCTCGGCGGTGGCGGCCCCGTCGATCGAGGCGACGAAGTTGGCCCGGATGAACGGGCCGCCGTCGCTGCGCGCGGCCGGGTAGGCGTAGTGCTCCCGCAGCCACGACTCGACGTCCTCGGGTTCCGGTGCTGCGGATCCGTTTGTGACCTGTGTCGCTTTCTGCAGAAGGAACATGCTTCCAGTGGTACCCGACTCGATAGGCTCCTCGCATGGTGGCACGACTCTCCGACAAGAATCCTGTGATCGATGCGGACACGCTGATCGGGGAGCTGGTTCCACCGTCGATGTTCGACGAGGTCAGTTTCGACTCGTACATTCCGGATCCGAACGAGCCCAGTCAGGCTGCGGCGGTCGCGGCCGCGCGCAACTTCGTGGAGCGCGCGTCCAAGGTGCGTGGCGGCAAGCGGGGGTTCTTCCGCAAGTCCGCGCCGCCGCAGGGGATCGGCCTCTACCTCGACGGCGGCTTCGGCGTCGGCAAGACCCACCTGCTCGCGTCGGTGTACCACTCGATGCCCGGTCCCAAGGCGTTCGCGACCTTCGGCGAGGTGACCAACATGGTCGGCGCGCTCGGCTATGCCGACACTCTGGCCCGACTCTCGGACCACAGTGTGCTGTGCATCGACGAGTTCGAGCTGGACGATCCGGGCGACACCATGGTGGTTTCGCGGCTGCTCACCGAGCTCAGCGCCCGCGGCGTCTCCATCGTGGCGACGTCGAACACGCTGCCGGGTCAGCTCGGTGAGGGTCGCTTCGCCGCGCAGGATTTCCTGCGCGAGATCCAGAAGCTGTCGTCGATCTTCGAGACCCTGCGCGTCGACGGTCCCGACTACCGCCACCGCGACTTGCCCCCGGCGCCCGAGCCGGCGTCGAACGCCGACCTGGTGGCGCAGGCCGAGGCCACGCCGGGTGCGACGCTGGACAGTTTCGACGACCTCACGGCGCACCTGGCCAAGCTGCATCCTTCCAAGTACAAGGCGCTGGTCGACGGTGTGAGCCTGGTCTGCATCAGCGATGTGCGCCCGGCACCGGACCAGGCGGTGGCGCTGCGCCTCGTCGCCCTCGCCGATCGCCTGTACGACGCGGACATCCCCGTCGTCGTCTCCGGCGCCAAGCTCGACGAGCTGTTCACGCCGGAGATGGTGGCCGGCGGCTACCGCAAGAAGTACCTGCGCGCCACGTCGCGCCTGCTGGCGCTGTCGCGGTTCGCCGAGACCGCTGCGTCCTGAGTTCGCCCGCCTCCTCGTTCGCCCCGGGGCCGCTCGATCAGGCGACGACCGCCGCCGGTGATCCGAGACGAGGGTGCCCGGCACCTCGGTCTCGGTCTGGCACCTTCGACTGAGGGTGCTCAGAACGAATCGAGGGTGCCCGGCACCCCTGCTTCGAGGTGCTCGGGCGGATCGTCCCGCCGATACCGGACAGGTGGCCGCCGGCTGCCGCGGCGGCCGGTGCTTCAGAGATCGCGGACCAGCACGTAGTCGTGCTCGACGGCGCCGTTCATGTCGAAGGTCTTGGTGCCCGCACGGGTGAAGCCCATCTTCGCGTAGTAGCGCAGAGCTCGGCGGTTCTCCTGGTTCACGCCGAGCCAGGCGCGGGTGGAGCCCTTCGCGCGGGCGACGTCGAGGGCGGCCGCCATGAGGCGGTGCGACGGGCGGTCGCTCCGTGTGGTGCCGTGGTGCTCCGGCAGCACGTACATCTTGGAGATCTCTGTGATCCGTGCCGGGCCGGAGGTGCCCTCGAGGCCCAGTGCGGTCCGGACGTCGTCGTCGGACGGCGCGGAGTGGACCAGCAGCGTGTAGCCGATCACGCCGTCGTCGTGGTGCCGTGCGACGACCACGTCGTAGGCATCGTCGGCGATCCAGGCCGCGACGTTCGCCGGCGCGAGATGCATCGCGATGTGCGCCGCGACGTCGTCGGGCGTCGAGTGCGGTGGACATGCGAGCGGGAACGTCGCGGCGGCGACGACGGCGATCGCGGAGGCTTCCGAGGGATCGTCGGCGAGTTCGATCACGGTGTCGCCTACCGAGCGGGCCGCGGAATCGCGTGCGGTGTCGTCGAGCATGATGCCGTTGTACCGTGTCGCCGGCTCCGGCTCAATCGCCCGTGCTCTACCGGGTGCCGAAGGCGCGCCGGTGGTCGGTCGGGGAGACGCCGAAGCGGTGCCGCAGGTGTTTGCGGAGCGCGCTCGCCGAACCGAATCCGGCGCGGTGGGCGACGTCGTCCACGGTGCGGTCGGTGCTCTCCAAGAGCAGCTTGGCGTACTCGGTGCGCTGGGCGAGGAGCCACGCGATGGGGCTGGTTCCGGTGGCCGTCCGGAAGCGGCGGGTGAAGGTCCGCCGCGACATGCGGGCGTGCCGTGCCAGGTCGTCGACGGTGAGCGGGTCGCCGAGGCGGTCGCGGGCCCATTCGAGGGTGGCGGCGAGGTCGTCGGCGTCGACGTCGGGGATCTGCTGGGCGATGTACTGCAGTTGACCGCCGTCGCGCCACGAGGGCACGACGCACCGGCGGGCGACGTCGTTGGCGACGGCGCTGCCGTGTTCGGTGCGGAGCATGTGCAGCATCATGTCGATCCCGCTGGTGGCGCCCGCCGAGGTCAGGAAGCGACCCTCGTCGACGTAGAGGGCGTCGGCGCGCACGTGTACCGCGGGGAAGGTGCGGGCGAACTGCTCGGCGGCGATCCAGTGGGTCGTCGCCGATCGGCCGTCGAGGTGCCCGGCGGCGGCGAGCACGTACGAGGCGAGGCACACCGAGGCGATCCTGGCGTGCGGAGGAGCCTCGTCGAGGACTGTCGCGAGGTCGGGCGGCGGTCCGTCGGGAGTGAGTTCTGCGTGGTGAGCCGAGGGTGCGACGACGACCACGTCCGCGGTCCGGACCACGGACGCGTCGTGCCGGGGCGCTACGTCGAATCCGCCGGCCGCGGTGACCGGCCGACCGTCGAGCGTGCAGATCTGGACGTCGTAGAGGGGTGCGCCGGCGGAGTCGTTCGCCGTCCCGAACACGCGGCCGGGCAGGCTCATCTCGAAGGGCATCACCCCGTGGTCGGCGAGGACGACGACGGATCCAGGCATGGCCCGATCTTCTCATATATCGACCTCCGGGCCACTTTCGGCGGCGCAGGCGCTGGGGAGACGCTGTATTGGCCCCCTTGGCGAACCACAGATGAGGAGTGTCTCGATGACTGTCACCACCGCCCCCGCGACCACTATGAAGGCGATCGTGCAGACCCGGCTCGGCGATGCCGGAGTGCTCGAACTGCGCGAGGTAGAGCGGCCCGTGCCGGGGCCGTCGCACGTGCTGATCCGGGTGGTCTCCACCGGGCTGAATCCCACCGATTGGGGGCACCGGCGGATTCCGGGGTTCCTCGGTGATCCCGCGGGGGATCCGAGTCCCCGGGTGCTGGGGTGGGAGGTGGCCGGAGTGGTGGAACAAGTGGGTCTCGGCGTCGCCGTCCACCGACCCGGAGACCGGGTCTTCGGCATGC
Organism: Gordonia iterans; assembly: GCF_002993285.1. Lineage (NCBI taxonomy): Bacteria > Bacillati > Actinomycetota > Actinomycetes > Mycobacteriales > Gordoniaceae > Gordonia > Gordonia iterans. The sequence goes on from NZ_CP027433.1 coordinate 2,153,094, forward strand.
TGCCGTATCCGTTCGGCGTCGGCTCGGCGGCTGAGTACGTGGTCGTGCCGGCACGGTCGGTGGTTCCGGTGCCCGACGACCTCGATCTCGACGTGGCCGGTGCGGTGCCGCTGACCGCGCTGACCGCGTGGCAGGCACTCGTCGACACGGCGGGCGTCGCACCGGGCCGGAGGGTGCTGATTCACGCCGCAGCCGGGGGCGTGGGGCACTTCGCGGTGCAGATCGCCGCATCGCTGGGTGCGTACGTCATCGGAACGGCGAGTCCCGCCAATCACGATCTGGTGCGCCGGTTGGGCGCCGACGAGGTCCTCGACTACTCCGTGGACGGGTTCCTCGACGGGCTCGAGCCGGTCGACGTCGTGCTCGACGCGGTCGGCGGCGCGGTCACGGTGCAGTCGCTGGCGGTGACGCGCCCGGGTGGCACGATCGTCTCGCTCAACCTGCTCGACACTCCGATGCTCGGCGACGCGGCCGTCTCGGCGGGCGTCCGGCATGTGCCCATGCTCGTGGAGGCGGACCATGCCGGGATGACGGCCGTCGCCGGACTCGTCGCCTCCGGCGCGGTGACTCCGGTGATCGCAGGCCGGTACCGGCTCGGCGACATCGAGGCCGTTCGGGCCGCGCACCTCCGCGGCGAAGCCGGGCACGTCGCCGGAAAGCTGGTGCTTCAGGTGCCGTGATGCTCACGGCCGACGGCATTCCCGTCGTTGCTCGGTCGTGTCCGGTTGACGCGGGTATGTTCGTGTAAGTAGATTTCTCAAAGCGGGAACCAGAACGGATCACGTCGCGTCTAATGACTGGGACGGTATGAATCCGCCAGCCGGGCGGATGGTGGATTCGCCGTTCGGGGGAGGTCGCGCAGTCGCCGCACGCGGGGGATGTGGGGCGACTGCGCGATCCGGGGGGAAAGCGTCGGAGGCCGGCAGCGGGGGGAGCCGGCCTCCGACGCGGCCGCGCGAGTGCGGCGGTCGAAGAGGTGCAGCACTCGTGGAGGCGTGTGTGTCTCCACTACGCGTACCGTCAGTCCTTCTCGAAGCTGTGCGGATCGAAGCCGAGCGTGGCCGAGTTCTCGCGCACAGTGCGCTCGGTGGCGTCGTCGAACCCGTCGGCGGCGACCGCTTGAATCTCGAGTCGGATCTCCAGCTGGACACCCGGCTTGATGAGATGGCGGAGCACCTCCTGCTGCACGTCGTTGAAGTCTCGCGCCGGAAACTGCGAGTCCAGTGCCACAGAGCCAAAGTACCGTCGATGACCTTGCGGGGCAGACGATTCCGGGGGCTTCGTTGTTTGGCCAGTGCCCGTCTCGGGGCTCGGCTCTTGCGGTGCGGCGCCACCGTTGTCGTGATCCGTGGCCTCGGCGACGTCGCGCTCGTACTGTTCCTCGGCCAGCTCTGGTTTCACCACCAGGGTGCTTTCGCTGAGGTGCAGCGTCGCTTCGTGACTCGGCAGATGGATCCCGAGGTATCGCCCGGTCTCGGCGTCCCATGCGTCGGCGAAGGCGAAGCCGTCCTGCCGCCACCCGATCACGTCGTCCTTCACCGAGTACAGGCCGTCGATCAGGACGTTCTCGTCGCGCAGCCGCGGCAGATACGGGTAGGTGGCGTAGTAGCGGTACAGCCGGCCGACCTCGACGTGGCCCTCCTCCCACGCCGGTGCGAGACGTCCGCTCAGGTCCATCCGGATCAACGACGACGACCGCACGGTGGTGATCTCCTCGCTGAGCCTTCGCGCGGTGCGCGCGAACAGGTCTGTGCCGCTGCCGCCGGTGGACGTGGTCTCCAGCGAGAAGGTCGGCGCGCCGTCGGGCTGCACGGGGTAGATCCCCCAGGTGAACGCGTCGAGCAGCCGCGCCGAGGCGATCTCGCCGGCGGCAGCCCGTCGTTCGCCGGCCTGGGTGGTCTGCTGGCCGCCCAAACCGAGCGAGTCGGCGTTCTCGGCGACCCATTTCCAGGCCAGATAGTCGCGGACCGCAGAGTCGAGTTCGCGTGCTCGCTTGTCGTCTGCCGCGAGGAAGACCAGCGAGTTCTTGTACAGGCGATTCGACGAGCCCACGTGCCGGACGACGTCGTCGGCCCACTTGAGGGCGCCGGACTCGGTATTGCGCGCGGAGTGCGTGTGCTTCATCGGCACCACTACCAGGCGGGTGCTCGGCTCGTCGGGGACGTCGGCCGACGACTCCGGGCACAGGTGGTGTCCGGTGAAAGTCTTGTCGCCGGTCTCCCGGCGCAGTGCTTCCAGACGGCGCCGGACTTCTGCCCACACATCGGCCTCCGGAAGGCCGGCCGCGTGGTCACGAGCGGCGCGGGTGGTGTTCGCTTGGGTGTCGTACCAGTAGCGCCCGCCGTCGGTGTACAAGTACGTGGACTCGTTGGCCAGCATGTCCATGGCGGAATGGAAGTTGCCGGGAACGTCACCGGGCAGCGCGGTGCCGAGGAAGATGCGCTTCTTCTCCGCGCCCTTGTGTGCGGTGTGCAGGCCCGGAGTGGCCGCCATGAAGGTCGCGCGCGCCAGCCGCTGGGCGGTGCCTCGTCGCCCGAAGTATTCGTTGTCGCGATCTACCTGCCAGGGAACAGAACCCGCGCCCGCGACGTCGGTGGTGATGACGGGTTTGAAGTTGTCGTCGAGGTACTTGGTGACCTCGGAGACCACGTCGGCGTCGGCGAGGGGGACGGTGCCCGGCATGACGAGTGCGTTGGGGTCTTGATCGCGCCACAGCGTCCCGACGACACGGTTCATCAACTGCAGGACGCCGCGGGTGCGCTGGAACTTCTCGAGAGTGGACCAGTCCTGGTAGAGCCGGTCGAACAGTTCCGGATGGATCGGATAGCACTGTTTGATCCGGTTGATGTACTCCGGATCCCGTGTCTCGCTCGGGAAGTCGGCGTGATGCTTGCGGTAGAAGTCGACGAGAGTCTTGGCGGCGACACTGATCTCACTGAGCGCGGCGGCATCGGGGACCGAGAAGATCCGTCGCCGGACGATCTCGAAGCTCTCCTGTGCGTTCGCGGGCTGCCACTGGTCGGCGGTCCGGTTGACCACCTTCTTCAGGCGTTCGAGAGCGAGAAGTCCGTGTTCGCCGCCGACCTCCTCTTCACTGACCTCGTCAGCATCGCCCGACTTCGACGACGCGGGGATCGAGATGACCACCTGGATGCCGGGAATCGCACGCGCGGCCTCGGTCAGCGTCTGCGCGAAGGTGAACTGTGTGTCGAAGTCGCCAGCCGGGAGTTCGGGGTTGCTGACCAGCTGCCGGGCGTAGGCCACCCATTCGTCGATGAGGATCACGGCGGGCGAGTACAGCTGGAACAGCTCGCGGAGCGCTGCGCCCGGATTGGTCGAGGCGCGGTCGGCCTCGGCGACGATGTCGTAGCCGTCCTGTCCGCCCAGCTGCCAGGCGAGCTCGCCCCACATGGTGCGGATGCCGGGCCGCCCGTCGGTGTGGTCGATGCTCGCCGGCTCCATCTGGTTGCCGACGAGAGCGGCGCGCCGGATCCCGATCGTCTTCTTCAGCTCGTCCAGCGGGTAGGCGAGCTCGCCGACCTCGCCACCGAGGTCGGCGCTCGTGGCATCCGAGGCGATGTGCCAGAGCGCGAGCATCGAGTGCGTCTTGCCGCCGCCGAAGTTGGTCTGGAGGTTCACGACGGGCGAGGCGTTCGCGTCCCTGGTCATGCGGGCGACGTTGCGCGTGATCAGTTCGCGCAGGCCTTCGGTCAGGTAGGTGCGGGCGAAGAACTCACGAGGATCGGTGTACTCCGTCTTGTGGCCGCCGCTCTTCATCGCGACCGTGTACAGGTCGGCGGCGAACTCGGCGGCGTTGAACTGATCCTTCTGCACGTCGGGGTGCGGGGCGAGGATCTCGCGCCACGGCGGCAGCGTGTCCGAGCCGGCGTTGAGCTTGGGGCTCCGGCGGGCGGTGCCGGTGTCGGCGCGGTCGTAGGCGATGCGTCGCACGTCGTCGCGCAGCTTGGCGACGTGCTCGGCGTCGCGGGGAGCACCGATGGCCAGGAGGAACCGGTTGATCGTGTCCAGGGCGCGCTGGGCGTCCTCGTTGTTGAAGGCCTTGGCGTGAGCGAGGTCGTTGCGGACCTGGATGAGCTCGGTGGCCATGCCGGACTGGGCGCGCGAGAGCTTCTTGCCGATCGGGTCCCAGCCCCGCTGGATCTTCCAGGTGACCCCGTCGGTCAGCATGCGGAGGCTGTCGTAGGGGTCGTCCGGGTTGAACTCCTTGGACGGGTGAGCGTCCTTCGCGCGCCGAAGCAGCTCGATCCAGCCGCCGTCGAACTCGGGCGGCAGGTCTGGGCCGATCGTCTCGGTGAGAAAGCGGTTCAGTGCCGGCCCCAGCAGGTCCATCGCCTGGTTGATCCGGTCGCGATTGCTCAGCGCCACAGTTGCTCCTGTCTTCGGGTGCACACCATGGTGTGCAGTATGAGAGAAGGGTATCCAAGTGGTCGGACAGTTCTGGTGCGTGATCGACACCGCGGCGCAGGCTCGCGCCGGCACCGGAGCTCGGTGGGCTGCCGGTGCTCGCGCCGGTGTTTCAGAGCTCGCCGGTGTTTCAGAACTCGATCGTGCCCTGGGTGCTCGACGACGACGCTCCGCGCGCGATCTGATTCCAGGCGGCGCCGAGGTTGTTGAAGCTCACCGCGAGGGCGGTCTGCTTGCGGTCCTCGGCGAGTTTGAACAGCAGACTGGCGAGTTCCCGGCACAGGTCGGCGTCGACGGACGACGGCACCTGTCCGAGGAGCGCGCTGGCCGCGGGCACGCCGCCGTCGTCGAGCACGCGTGTGAGGTGCATGACGATCTCCCAGTGGCTGATCGACTGGTCGGTGGCGGGATCGTAGTCGGCGGGCAGGTCGCTCGGGGCGATCAGTGCGACCTTGCCGCCGCCCTTGGTGAGGATGCCGGAACGCTCCAGTGCGTCGAGCGAGATGCCGCGCGCGTTGGCGATCGACTCCGCCTCGCCGAACACGCCGCTGGCGAAGCCGTTCTGCCGGAACCAGGTGAGGGCGAAGCGGGTCGGGGCGTCGAAGTCGTTCTCCAATTCGGTCAGCACCTCGTCGAGGATCGTGTTGATCCGCTGCAATGCGGTGCGGACGGTCATCTTGGTGCCGTCGTCCTCCAGGACGCCGCTGTAACGGGAGAACACCGCCATACCGGGGCCGATCGCGGCCTGGGGCAGGTCGACCGGGGCGATGGACCCCTGCTGGAGGGTCCGCAGCTCGTCGGGAAGCTCGGCTTTGAGAGCGGAGAGGAATCCGCGGCGGTCGATCCGGGGTGCGCCGTCCGGGCGCGGACGGAGCGCGAGGACGATGGAGGAGGCCAGCGCGTTGGTACCCTGGCTCAGCATGCGATTGCCGAGTTCAGACCGCATCGGCCACGTAGCGGTGATCTGCCAGCCGGAGCGGATCATGCCCTCCAGCAAGGTCTCCCAGCCCGTGGATGCCTGGCCGTCCTTGCTGGTGTCCTGCTGCTTGAAGGCGTAGTAGACGGTGATGGGGAAGTCCTCGTACGCGTGCTCGCGAGCCTTGCGGAAGACCTCGCGGAAGCCGTCCTCGAAGAACTCGTGGGCACCCTGCTTACCTCCGTGGCGATACGGATTCGCGACCAACTCTTCGGTCTTCGGGACCAGCATGGTCGACAAGATCGACGGGTGGATCGTTCCGAGGGAGCGACGCAGCCAGACGTAGAAGAAGTCGGACAGGTCCGAGTAGCCGATGTTGTCGTAGTAGGGCGGATCCGTGGAAAGCAGGTCGCCGACACCCACCGCAGATTGGGCGCTTTGCGTTGTCGCAAGCGCGTGCGGTCGTGCCGGAGTATGGGCCAGCGATTTCACCGTCCAGGCGAGCTGCCCGGGGAATCCGCCCGACGATGAGGAGAATGGGAAGCACTCAGCGTAATCCCAGATCATGGGGATGGCTTGGCGCCCGAACGTGTTTCGCATCTTCTCGCCGGTGTTGTGCCAACTGCATAAGGCGGACCAATAGTCAGTGCACCGGCTGACGACCAGTCCGAGGTACGTGGCGACGGCGTCGGCGTAAGCAGCGGCACCGGTACCGCCCTCGTCGAGGCGGGTGCCGAGTTCCAGGCCGGCGGCAAGGGCGTCCTGCTCGACGCGTTCCCGGGCCTCGCCGACGAGGTCGCTGAACGTGGTGAGGGCCGTCAGCTGGCGCGGGGTGAAGAGGTCTGTGTAGTTCTCGAATCCGTACGCCTGGACCCGAAAGCTTGGAGCCTTGTCGGGGATGGCTCCCCGCGGCGCAGAATCCGGCGAGGGGACATGGGCAGCATCGATCATGGCCGCGGTTGGCGGCAGATATACGCGCTGCCGGGTGCCTTCGGCAACAGTCGCAATGAGTTCCACACCCATTCGGCCGCTCTTCGCCTCAGCCCTGACGTACTTCAAATCGACTGCCATCTCACATCGGATACACGTCGCACCCGTACGGCCGACGGTGCCGTCGTTCTCCTTAGTCGGGGCGTGAGCAGGGTCGTGGCCGATCTCGTATCGCACGGTCTTGCCCTCGATGACGGGCACGACGTAGGCCTCTTTGCCCTTCTTCTTGCCCAGCCACCACGAGCGGACCAGCGGCATGTCGATCCGGCACTCCGGGTTGGGGCAGGTGACGGTGCGCGCCCAGATCCAGGCGATCACCGTCGCTTCGGAGCCGTCGGGCAGCTGAGCCTTCGGGTACAGGTGACCGATACGCTTCTCGGCTTCGTCGCGCATCCACTGGCCGTAGCGCCGGACGTCTTCGGCCAGTCCGGTGGCGCGCGGCCAGTTCTGGATGGTCTCGTCGACGGCGCCGGGGAACACGGGGCGCTGTCCGGCGAACTTCGGCGGGATCTCGATGAGCGCCTTGTTGATCAGGACAGCGACCGGGTTCAGATCGGATGCGTGGGCTTCGAGGCCGAGGCGTTGTGCCTCGAGCGGGATAGAGCCGCCGCCGGCGAAGGGGTCGAGGATCGGCGGAGGGTTTCCGTCGGTCGACTCGAGAATCTTCCGGTGTGCTTCGTCGAGCAGGGCCTCGTCGTTCGAGTTCTCCCACACCACCAGGCGTTCGATCAGCTCGAAGAGGCGCTTGCGCTCGGCGTCCTGCTCGTCCTCGGTCGGATAGAGGTCGGGACGGCCGGCGGGGTCGTCCACCAACTGTGCGAAGAGGACCGCTCTAGCTGCGGCGAGCGGTCGTCGTGCCCACCACAGATGGAGCGTGGACGGGTGACCGTGCCGGATGGACTTCTCGCGGGCCGACTCCTCGTTGATCTTCTGGAGTGGAATGCTGGTCTCGATCAGCTTGCGCCGGTTCACAACACGGTGTGCGTCGTTGGTCACGGAGGTCCTCATATCGATCAGGTGGCGGAAACGGCGGTCGGGTGTTCCCCGGACTCAGGCCGCGCGGAACAGAACAGAATGACACATCATGGTGTGCATGTGAAAGTCGGGGTCGTCGGGCGTGCGAGGCGCCGGTTCAGTGAGGCGGCCGCGCCTTGGACCAGGCGCTGTTCCAGTCGATCTCGACGCCGGCGAGATCGGCGCCGCCCGTGTCGAAATCGTGGAAGTAGTCGGCGAGGTAGCGCACCTCGTCGTACTCGGGCCCGCGGTCGCTGACTCGGACCATCGCGAGCCGGTGATCGTGCCCGGTGTTCTTGGCGTAGAGCACCTGGTTGGCACTGACGTGGAAGGTCGCGCCGCCCTCGACGCGACCCTTGACCTCGATGAAGACGGGCGGGCGACGCGTGCCCTCCGCGGTCGCGGGCGCGGGATGCTCGGAGATGATGTCGTAACCCGGGTTGTTGTGCGGCATCTCCTCCGGGAGGCGACCGAGGGCGATCTCGGCGGCGATCACCGCCGCCACGGCGCGTCGATCGGTCGCCGCGGTGTCGCGTGCGCGGTCTCCCACCGGGCCGTGGATCGCGCCGGCCGGGATCACGAGCATCGCGGCCTGGAGCACCGGCGGACGGGCATTGAGCGATGCATCCCGGTCGAGCTCGGCCATCCGGCGTCCGAGGCGGACCTCCAGCTCTTGCGCCAGCTGCTCGAGCCGCTCCGGGCTCTGGCGGCGTCGTCGTCGACTGCCGGCATCGCGCTCTTCCCGCAGCCGGGCGGCGTGTGACGAGAGATGGTTGATCTGCTCCACGAGGCGTTCCCGCACGGCGGACCGGGTCTTCTCGACGGTCGGGAGGAGGCGGTCGCGGACGTCGCGGAGATGGTTCTGCTGTGCGACGGTGGCGGCCCACGCGGTGGCGGTCTCTTCCAGGCGGGTGGCTTCGACACGGCTCGTCACTGCGTTCCTCACCGGCTCAACCATCGGCGAGGGGGTGGTTTCGACACGGTTCGTCACTGCGTTCCTCACCGGCTCAACCATCGGCGAGGGGGTGGCTTCGACGCGGTTCGTCACTGCGTTCCTCACCGGCTCAACCAGCGAGGGTCCGACCAGCGAGTGTTCCCCTTCGCTCCTTGAGCCGGGCGAGGTACGAGCCCGTGTCGAAAGGACCGTCACCGAGCTGTCCGAGGTGGCGTCAGGCAGCGGGACGAGGTCGAGGTGGGGAGCCGGTCCGGCATCGGAGACGCTGCCGTCGGCGTCGACCCGCACGAAGGCGAATCGCTTGCTCACCGCGACGCCGTGACCGTCGACCACCTCGCCGGACATCGCCACGATCACGTACGGCTCGGTGCTCGGATCCTCGGGTGCGAACAAGGTGGCACCGGAGCGCAGTGCGGCGGAGCGAGTATCGACGACGACGTCGAGCAGCTCGTCCATCAGCGGATGGCCGGGCGCCAGCAGATCCGCGCGGACCGTGCCGGACACCGCGGCCGGGTCAAAGGTGACGCGTTCGTACGCACGGGTGACGGGACGGCCGCCGTGCGCCTTGCGCGTGTCCCTGGCCCGCAGGACGGCGGGCACATTGGAGATCTGGAACCTGCCGTGCTCGCGCCTGGACAGTCGTCCGCCGAGTTCGCTGAACGCCGCGCGGAAGAAGCACTCGATGTAGTGCGGCTGCAGGCGACGGGCATGAGCCTCGTCCATCTCGCGGCGCAGCCGGTCGAGCTGAGTGCGGTTGAGCGTCTCGTGCGCCAGCGCGCGTTCGGCGATCAGCGTCTCGCAGCCCTCGGCGATCTCGGCGTTGACCACCCTTTCGATCTCCTCGAGACGCTGCGGGTCGTCGCCGTAGAGGATCGCGTTCCACAGCAGGTCACGCAGCGGCCGGTCGGCGAAGGCCTCGCCCAGGACGTCGAACAGCTTGCCGCCGTACGCCGCCCGCTGCTGCTCCATCTTGTCCAGCAGCCGGGCGTACACGTGCCCCTCGCGGGTCTCGTCGGCGACGATGTTCCACAGTCGGCAGACGTTCCGCTGACCGATGCGATGGATCCTGCCGAAGCGCTGCTCGATCCTGTTCGGATTCCACGGGAGGTCGTAATTGATCATCAGGTGCGCGGCCTGCAGATTGAGGCCCTCCCCGGCGGCGTCGGTGGCGACCAGAATCTGGCGCGTGGGCTCGTTGGTGAACTGCTCGCGGACGGCGATCCGATCAGTGCGCGACGTTCCGCCGTGGATGGTGAGCACGGCGTCGTCGTTCCCGATGATGTTCCGCAGCTGTTGCGCGAGGTAGTCGAGCGTGTCGCGGTGTTCGGTGAAGATGATGAGCTTTCGGGGGCGGCCGTCCTCGTCGCGCAGCAGGTTCCGATCAGTGAGGAGGCTCCGGAGCTGGCTCCACTTCTCGTCGATGCCGCGGTCGCGGACGCGCGTGGCGAGGGTGACGAGCTGGTCGAGCACGACGATCTCGGCGTCGAGTTCGGCGACGGTGCGCGCGGCCGTCGCCGCATCCAGGACCTCGTCTTCGAGGGTTTCGAACTCCTCGGCGGAGTACTCGTCGGCGTCGTAGTCGTCGAGATTCCGCAGGGAGTGGACCCCCGGGCCGTCCACCGGGCCGTCTGCCCGGACGCGCCCGGCGGCGAGATCGGTTCGTCTGTTCCGGAGCCGGTCGCGCCGCCGCTCGAGGCTGCGAAGCACGGCGTGGGTGCTGGAGGCGAGACGTCGCTGCAGCACGGTCAGCGCGAATCCTACGGTGCGCCGCTGCGGCGAATCCCCGTCGCGAATCACCTGATTCATCTGATGCCGGACGTAGTGGGTCACCTCCTCGTACAGTTCCCGCTCGTCGTGCGACAGTTTGTACGGCACGGTCTCGGCGATCCGTTCGGGAAACAGGGGCTTGCCCTCGAAGGTGAGGAGTTCCTCCTTGACCATGCGGCGCATGAGACCGGTGGTGTCTGCCGTGCCGCTGGACTGCTGTCGTCCGGCGAACCGGTCCTCGTCGAGCAGGGAGAGGAACACCTGGAAGTTGTCCTCGTTGCCCGCGTGCGGGGTGGCGGTCATCAGCAGGAGGTTCCGCGTGACGGTCCCCAGCAGCCGACCGAGTCTGAAGCGCTGCGTCTCGCGGAGGTCGCCGCCGGGGCCATGCCAGCTCGCCGACATTCTGTGCGCCTCGTCGACGACGACCAGGTCCCACTCGGAATCCTCCAGGTGAGCGAGCAGTTCGGGGTTCCGCGCGAGCTGGTCCATCCGCGCGATCATCAGCGGGTTCCCGGGAAACGGGTCGCCGTGGGGGCTCGCGGCGATCAGCTCGCGGCTGAGCACCGTGGCCTGGAGACCGAACTTGGATCCGAGCTCGTCCTGCCACTGTTCGACGAGACCTCCCGGTGCGACGATCAGCATTCGCGCGAGGTCGCCGCGCAGCAGCAGTTCCTTCGCGTACAGGCCGGCCATGATCGTCTTGCCGGCGCCGGGGTCGTCGGCGAGCAGGAAGCGCAACGGCGTTCGCGGGAGCAATTCGCCGTAGACCGCTCGCAGCTGATGGGGCAGGGGCGAGATGTCGCTGGTGGCGACCGCGACCATCGGATCGCCGATGCCGGCCATGGAAATCCGCAGCGCCTCGGTGGCGAGGCGGAACTGCTGCGGGTCTGCGCCGAAGGTCCAGCGGCGTCCTTCGTCCTGGACGAGGGTAACGGCGGCGAGGTCGTCGGCGAAGAGCATCTCCTCGCTGAACGCGCCGTCGTCGCCGCGGACGACGACTGTCGCGGATGTCTCGCTCTGCGGGGTGACGGCGACGAGAGTGACCGGAGTCGGCCAGCGGCCGGACAGCAGCATGCCCGGCTTCAGGTCGGTGATATGCAGCTCCCCCATGACCCCTCCTCGTCTCAGCTGTTCACACCATAATGTGCGGCTCTGACAGGGCTGCGCGTGTGGGCATCCAGACGTCAGGCCGGATCGCATCGACGGACCTCGGCGACGCCCGTTCCTTCGGAGGGTCTGTGCGAGGCAGTTGCGCCGTGGCAATTCTGTCGGAGGGGGACGATAGAGTCATTTCTAGTTAGAACACTTGAGCGAATCCGAGTGGCCGTGATCCGTGGGGCGGATCGGGCTCGACCGGTGCAAGAAGGTTCTAACCCGAGTCGGGAGGGGAGCGGTGATGGACGCCGTCACTCTGGTCGCGATGGCCGACGCATTGTCTGATGAGCTCACGGAAGGGGTCGCCCGCGATCGGCCGGGGGACGCTGAACCGTCCGGTCTCGGCGAGTTCCTCACTCGGGCGAGAGCAGTCGACGACGACAGGGAAGTGCTCGCGGTCGCCGCCGCCCTCCTGCGGCTGCGCAACGTGGTCGATCACGGGTTGGCGTGTGCGGTGGCAGCCGCCGAGCGGATGGCGATTCCTGCGCGCAAACGTGTACGCAGCGGTGCGGCCCTGTTGATGGGATTGGGGGCCGCGCCCGCGGTGGCGATGCGGGCTGCACGTCTGGGGTCGGCAGTCGACCGCGTCGAGGTGGTGTCTCGGGGTATGCGCGACGGGGCGGTCTCGGCCGAGTTCGGTGATGCGGTGGTCAGGGGCATGTCGCATGTCGACCGCCGCGTGGACGGGATCTCCGATGCAGAACGGGAGGCGGTGATCACGTCGCTGATGGTGCAGACGACGCCCGCGCAGGTCGCGGCAAAGGCGCGGGAATGGGCCATCGCGATGTCTCCGGAGGAGGCCGACGAGGGACGGCCGCCGGTCGCCGAGGATGCGGAACTGAACGAGATGACTTTGCGGCGCAGCGACGACGGCCGCGTCGAGGCGACACTCGACCTGGACGTGCTCGCCGGAGAGGAACTGTTCTCGGCGATCGACCCGCTGTGCCGGCCGGTGCCCGACGCCGACGGGTCACCGGACCCGCGCTCGGCGGCACAGCGACGTGCGGACGCACTGGGAGAGGTGGTGCGGACGTACTTGTCGGGATCGAACCGTCCGGAATCGGGTGGGGTGCTGCCGCACGTCACGCTGATCGTTCCCGTCGCGGCAACGGGCCTCGTCGTTCGGGACGAGGGGGCCCGCCGGGCGGCGGAGGGGACGGCAGGTGCTGTCGTAGAGAGGGTCGACGTGACGGCTGTTTCAGAGGAGTCCGGTGCAGAGGGGACTGCCGAGGAGCGTGCGGGCCGAGCAGGCGCCAGTGGCGGGGACGGCCGCGGTCGGCTTCCACGGGTGCCGACACTGGGCTTCTGCGGTGCGGTCTCAGCGCGGACCGCTGAACTGGTGATGTGCGAGGCGGCAGTGTGCGCATCGCTGGTGTCGGGGGAAGGCGTGCCGCTGTTCGTCGGCAGGGAGGCTCGATTGATGACGCCGGGTATCCGGAAGGCGCTCGCGATCCGCGACCGCGGGTGCGCCTTCCCCGGCTGCGGTGCTCCGGTCTCGCACTGCGATGCGCATCACGCGGTGGAGTGGAAGGACGGCGGTCCGACGAGCCTGGACAACGGTGTGCTGCTCTGCCGTCGGCATCACGGATGGATTCATCGACTGGGATGGGAGGTGTACATCGGTGCAGACCGGCATCCGTGGTTCGTGCCGCCTGTCGATCCGGAGCATCCCGACCGGGATCGAGAGCCCATGCGGTCGAACGCCAGGCGGACCCTGACCTGCCTTCCAGGCGCTGCATGACGGTCAGTCGTCGAAGGCTCATCACGGTGAGCCGTCGAAGACCGTGTCGGACGAAGGCTCCGGCGCGGTGCGTTGTTTGAGAATTTCATACAGGGGCCGGTGGCGTCGTCCGGCGGCATCCGGACGTGATGCGAGACCCGCACCAGCGGGGGTCCGGCGGAAACGTCGGGTCGTGGGCGATCCGGTCAGCCGATCCAGGCGACGAGTCGATCGGCGACTCGGGCGTCGTTGAGCAGGTTGAAGTGGTGGGTCCGGCCCAGGTGGAGGCCGTTCTCCGGGTCGAGTCCGATCCGGCGCGTCGCGTTGTGCCCGCCCGCACTGTGGTGCAGAACCAGGCCGTCGCCGAGGATCCGGCTCAGCGGATGTCTCGGGTCGCGGGCGACAGTGGCGGACACCCAGTAATGGTCAGCGCCGGGGAGGAGCGGGACCTCGGAGGCCATGGCGGCGGCGAGATCGTCGGGATCGCGGCCCTGCCAGTCGGCGTCGACCAGCGACCCGGCGCGCAGATCGCGGATTCCGGCGGACCGGCGTCGCAGGAGTCTCCCGAAGGCATCGGTCTCCGGCCGCGCCACCAGCACGGCCCCGGCATGGTGCGCCAGATTCTCCAGGGGAGCGCCGAGGTGCGGTGTGCCGAGGCTGATGCTGGTGCGCACCCGCCGGGTCCAGTCCTGGGCGGACTCGTGCCCGTGGTGGGCTGCGCTGCGTAGTACAAGGCCGCCCATCGAGTGACCGATGAGGTTGATGTCGGCGACGTCCTCCGGCCAGAAGCGAACCAGGTCGTCGAGCAGCTCGGCGAGGTCCTGCCCGTTGGTGGAGATGTGCCGGCCGGTGTTGTAGCGAACGAAGATGCAGGTGACGCCCTGGGCCCACAGCCGGTGCTCGTAAGGCGCCGATCGGCGTTGGCCGATCCGCCAGTGATGCTCGGTCTCGACCAGGCCGTGCACGAACACGGCGATCCGCCGTCCGGCCCGCGGAAAGGCGGCACGGAGGCCGGTCGACGTCGGCTCGACGCGCCGTCCCGCGACCCGAACCGAGACGTTGTCGTCGGTCAGTGCCGACTGAATCCCGTCGAGCTCGTCGCCGATGAGCCCGTTGACGATGCCGATCAGAGTCGCGCCCGCCGTGGTCGATGAGGGCGCCGACCGCAGCGGGAGATCGGCGAACTCCCCGGAGGTCGCGCCGGCCCGGGCGGTGGCCTCACCGATCACCCGGTACACGCCGTCGGCGACCCCGTCGTGCAGCGCTTTGGCCGGCGAGAGCGATGTCCCGAGACCCCGCCGCAGTATCGCGAAAGCCCGGTCCGAGATCGCCCGGTGGGTCTGATGGATCCCGGCGGATGCTTTGGACAGCTCGGTCAGGCCCAGTTCGGAGAGGGCCCGAACCTCTCGGCGGCGCTGGTCCACGTCGGTCGTCATTGCACTATGGTGCACAGTCGTGCACTGAAATTCAAGACGCCGACGTCCGAATCGTGTGCCCGCGAGCTGGAGGGGGTGCGCGTCCGCGTAGCGATGGAGATACGCGAACGACACAGGCCCCCTCCGTCGAACGAAGGGGGCCTGCGTGTTTCCGGTGGTCCCGGCTGGGATCGAACCAGCGACCTTCCCGGTGTGAACGGGACGCTCTTCCACTGAGCCACGGGACCGTGTTCCGTGTGGGCGCGGTTGCGCTTCACACGAGGAACGAGATTACACACCGATCCCGGCGGGGACCAAATCGGCTCCCCGGACGCACGTCGGGCGTGCTGCGCGGCCGCGGCACGGCCGGTCTGGCCCATGCGCAGCGGAAACACAGCAGTGTGATTCGCTGACCAGTCGATTTGTGTCGGGCGCGGTCGGGTGGCTAATGTTCTGTTCCGTTGGTGAGCGGTAGTCCACAAGACGGAAGTTCACCGACATGCGGATGTGGCGCAGCTGGTAGCGCATCACCTTGCCAAGGTGAGGGTCGCGGGTTCGAATCCCGTCATCCGCTCTGAGCGGACCCGAGCGGTTCGCGATCTGCACGCGTTCACTCGCCTGCGGTGACGTGGCCGAGTGGTGAGGCAACGGCCTGCAAAGCCGTGTACACGGGTTCGATTCCCGTCGTCACCTCCACGATTCGTCGGCTCGCCGGCGGAAAATTTCATTTCCCGCGCGATTAGCTCAGTGGGAGAGCGCTTCCCTGACACGGAAGAGGTCACAAGTTCAATCCTTGTATCGCGCACCAGAAGAGTTCGGGACCCGGCGCCGCAAGGGTCCCGAACTGCATCGGGCGGACCCTCCCGGAAGTGGGCCTGCCGGCGCCCTTGCTAGCGAGTGTTCAGTGCCCGTTCCAGCCGGTTTGCAATCGGCGACGCGCTACGGCTAGTGTTTGTTCTCGCCGGTGAGGACAGTGTCCACAAGACGCTTCACCGACATGCGGATGTGGCGCAGCTGGTAGCGCATCACCTTGCCAAGGTGAGGGTCGCGGGTTCGAATCCCGTCATCCGCTCGGAGAGAGCCGGACTCGCACAAGCTTTCGCGTGTCCCTCCGCACCGGGTGGCGTGGCCGAGTGGTGAGGCAACGGCCTGCAAAGCCGTGCACACGGGTTCGATTCCCGTCGCCACCTCCACCGAGTTCGAAAATCTTCATAGTCTCGCGCGATTAGCTCAGTGGGAGAGCGCTTCCCTGACACGGAAGAGGTCACAAGTTCAATCCTTGTATCGCGCACCAGCACGAAAGCCCGGATCTCTACTCCGGGCTTTCGTCGTCCGGGGGAGAAGTCCCGCACCAGGCGCCGAAGTCCACGACCGAGGAACGACGATGCTCTATCAGGACCTGTCCTACCCGACCGCTCTTCACGGAGCGAGTGTCCACCTGTGCAGCGCCGAAGACCCGGTCGAGTGCCCGGACGTGCACTCCGGCGACGCCGAACTACGAAAGCTCTTGGCGTACAACCGGTTCCACGTGGTCACGCACTGTGAGCTGATCGGCGGCGGTCGGCACGTCTTCGAGCATGCCGCGGCCCGGCTGCTCAGCGGTGCCGCGCATCGAGCGGCCCGCGCGCCGCTCCGCCGATCGGACCGCCCGGCGGCCCGCGAGCTAGAGCCGGGCGAGCGCGTCGAGGTGCGACCGTTCGGACTCGGCGCAGCCGCCTCCCCGTGTCGGGTGCTCGTGGCCGAATACACGCCGCGGCGCGCCGACCTCGTCTACGGCACCCTTCCGGGTCATCTCGAATGCGGCGAGGAACGGTTCTCCGTTGTGCTCGGCGACGACGACGCGGTCATCGTGGAGGTGGTGGCGTTCTCCCGTCCCGGCCGGCCGATCACCCGGATCGCCGGACCGCTGGGTCGCCGCCTCCAACAGGCGATGGCGCGACGTTACGTGCGCGCGATCGGCGATCTGACGGGCTCGCCGGCATTCTCCCGCTCCAGGAACCGTAATCGGTAGGAGAAGACGGCCAACGCGACCGCTCCGACGGCGGCGTTGATCAGCGCGCCGAACTGGACAGCCACGAAATCGAACACCTCGGTCAGCAGGATGGTCACCAGCGCCGCGGTCCGCAGCAGACGCAGCGGCCACAGGCGACCCCGCCGGAGGATCGCCATGGCCACCGCGACGACGCACAGCACCGACGCGACGAGCGATCCGCAGAACTGCCCGACCGCAGCGACCGTCGCGCCGCCCCCGGCGTCGATGTCGCGCGCGATCGTCGCCACGGCGGAGACCAGGCCGCTCACAGTGAACGCAGTCAGCAGCGCCGCGCACAGGGCCGTCGTCCACCAACCGGTCTGGATGCCGGCCTGCGTGTGCGCCAGACCCGCCCGGAGACGCTCCGCCGGTGTGGGCGGTGCGGCCGGGCAACAGTCGAGCAGCGCCGCTACCCGGGTCGCCGCCACCGCGTCGCCGTTCTGCGCGGCGGTGTCGAGCAGGTCCCGGATATGCCTGCGGTGCGCGGCGGTGATTCCCGAGACCAATGCGTCCCCCGTGGTCTCGACGGCCTCGACCAGACACTCGGCCGGGCTCCGCCGGTGCGAGTCCTGGATCACGCGGTTGATCAGCAGCAGCACGACGATCACCACGTACATGATTGCTACCGACGGAGCGTAGAAGTAGTCGTTGGTCTTGGTGACGAACTTGCCCACCTCGTCGAGGAAGAGGCCGAATCCGATGCCGCCGACGAGTACCGCGGCCCAGCGCGCCCGCCGACCGGTGAACGTGAACCCGATCGCCAAGGCGGCCGTCATCCCGGCGCCGCCCCACAGTGCGTGCGCGATGTGCAGCGTGGCCCCGCCGACCTGCGGATAGCCGGTGGCGGCCAGATAAGCCCGGGTCACCAGGATCGTCAGGATCCCGAGCACCACGAACGTCTCGACCAGGACGCCGCCGTCGGACCGCCGTATCATGCCTGTCAGTGTGCGCGACCGCGGCTTCGGTCGGGTGCTGAACGGGACGACGGCACGTCGTCCCGTGCGGCGCGTCAGCCGTCTGGCAGGTCAGTCGGCCGGGGTCACGTACTTCGCGGCGAGTCCGCCCAGCGCCTCGAACACGCGCTTGGAAGCCTCCGATGCGGGCAGCAGCAGCGGGAAGACGTGGAACATGCCCTCTTCCTCCATCGCCTTGACCGGCACCCCGGCCTCCCGGATCCGCTCGGCGAGCTCGCGGCAGCTGTCCCGGAACATCTCGTCCGAACCCCAGCAGATGAACGTCGGCGGGAACCAGGCGGGATCCGGATGCGTGTACACCGCCGACACGCGGTCGTCCCCGGGTTGCACGCCCTGCAGGTAGGGCGCGACCGGAATGCTCCACGGCAGCACGTCCTTCGGCGCGTTCTCGGTGACCGAGTCCTGGCTCAAGTCCAGATCGACCTCGGGCGAGAAGAGCGCCATCGCCGCCGGGCGGGGAAGGTGCTCCTCCCGCAGGTAGGTGATGAGCGACGTCGCCAGCCCCCCGCCGCCGGAGTCGCCCGCGACGATGAGGTGATCGGCGGGCACCCCGTCGACCAGGAGCGCACGGTAGACGGCGGCGGCGTCGTGCATGCCCGCCGGGTACGGGAACTCCGGCGCCATCCGGTAGTCGGGGATGAAGATCTGGCAGCCGCTGATACGGACCAGCGCGGCGGCGAACATGGTGTACATCATCGGGGTGGTCGCGACGTATCCGCCGCCGTGCAGGTACAGGATCGTGCCGCGCACCGGGAGGCGCTCACCGTCCTCGCCGACCTGGGCCTCCGCCTTGGCCCGGCACCAGATGCCCTCGACGCCGCCGATCATGTCTCGCTCGATCTCCACCTGGCCGATGCCGCCGACCACCGGGGGCAGGACGGCCGAGCAGATCCGGTCCAGGACCTTCTCCATGGCGCGGTACTCCTCGATCGGCAGGCTCAGCGTGTAGCCGAGGAAGGAGCGGACCGCCTGCCGGGTGATCGACTGACCCACGTTGTCGAGCAGACCCGCCGGGCCTTCCCAGGGGCGGGCGAACGGCACGCGGGCCAGCCCGTTCGCCATGGTGCCCACGAAACCCGCCACGGTGAGGGCGGCGATGGGGCCGGTTGCGCTGCGGACGCCTTCTCTGTCAGCCATGACCATGCCCTCAGGGTAGGTCATCCCGGGCGTCCGGCCGGCCGCCTGCCGCGTCGCCGTCCCAGGACGGACCCGGCCGGGCATGATGTGAGGCGGGGCCGGAGCATTCCGGAGGCAGGGGAGGACCATGGTCGTGCACGAACGCAGCCGTCGGCTGCGATGGAAGATCTGGGCGCGCAGGAAGCGCTACGCGATCCGCCGGAATCCGCGGCTCGATCGCCTGTATCGCGCCGCCGTGGCCGTCGTCGGAACCGTGATGATTCTCGCCGGAATGGTGATGGTCCCGCTGCCGACTCCGGGATTCGGATGGATCCTGATCTTCCTCGGGCTCGGCGTGCTCTCGACCGAGTTCACCTGGGCGAAGTGGCTCACCGGGCACGTACGTCGCGGGTACGACGCGGTGCGCCACTGGTTCGCGCGCCAGTCGGCGAACGAACGGATCGGCATGGTCACGGCACTGGCAGTGGTCGTCGTGACCGCGCTGTGGCTGTCCGGGTCGCTCGGGACCGCCGGCGGATGGGTCGGGTACGACTCGGCCTGGCTGTCCGGCCCGTTCCGCCGCTGACCCCGCGGCTGGGAGGTACCGGCCGCGGGCCGAGCGTTACGACGCGGTCCGGTCGGGGTGCACCGGCTGAGCGTGGTCGCCGGCGACGTCGGCGAGTCCACGCAGGACCCGTTTGGTGGCCTCGGCCCACGGCATCAGGATCGGGAAGATGTGGAACATCCCCTCCTCCTCGATCGCCTTGAGCGGAACACCCGACTCGTGCAGCCGATCGGCGAACGCCTCGATCCCGTCGCGGAACATCTCGGCCGACCCCCAGCTCACGAACGTCGGCGGATACCACGCGGGGTCCATGTCCGCATCGACCGCCGAGACCCGTCCGTCGTGGGGCTGGATGCCGCGCAGATAGGGGGCCACCGACAGGCTCCACGGCAGGATGTCGGTGGAGGCGTTCTCGGTGATCGACGGTCGGCTCAGGTCCATGTCGACCTCGGGCGAGAACAGCGCGAGCGCCGCCGGCGCGGGCAGGCCCTCGTCGTGCAGGTACTGGATCAGGGAGGTCGCGAGTCCGCCGCCGCTGGAGTCGCCGGCGAGGATCAGGTGCTCAGCGGGCACGCCCCGGTCGAGCAGCGCTCGGTAGACGTCGGCGACGTCGTGCATGCCCGCCGGGAACGGGAACTCAGGTGCTTCGCGGAAGTCGGGGATGAACACCTCGCATCCGGAGATCCGCACCAGTGCGGCGGCGAACATCGAGTACATCATCGGAGTCGAGCCGAAGAAGCTGCCGCCGTGCAGGTAGAGCACGGTGGCGCGCACGGGCAGGGCATCTCCGTCGTCGTCCACCTGCACCCGATCCTTGGCGCGGCACCAGATCCCCTCGACGCCGGCGATCACCTCGGTCTCGATCTCCACCTGGCCGAAGTGCCCGACGACCGGCGGCAGCACGGCGCGGGCGAGGCGGTCGACGGTGCGCTCCATCGACCGGAACTCGCTGATCGGGAGGCCGAGCGAGTAGCCGGCGACGGTGCGGGCCGCCTGGCGGGTGACCGCATGACCCAGGTTGTCGAGGAGACCCGACGGTCCCTGCCAGGGCTTTCGGAAGGGTACCCGGGCGACGCCGTTGACCAGCGTGTGCGCCAGTCCCGACATCGTCAGGAAGGCCGCGGCCCCGCTCGCGCTCTTCACACCGTCTCTGTCCGCCATCACCATGTGCTGCAGCCTAGTGGTTGCCGGCTCGCCGACGGCCGCGGACGGCAGGGAACCACCGTTCTGCGCTGATCCTGGCACGACTGCGAGCCTCAGCGATTCTGCGCCGCCGGAGACGTACTCTCTCCTCGTGCACGTTCCAGATCAGCCGGTCGAGCGGAGCCGGACGATCCCCGACGCGGTGATGATCGTGCTGTGTGCCGCAGCGGTCGGCGCCGCGGTGTGGCAGTTCGC
Source organism: Gordonia iterans (assembly GCF_002993285.1). Classification (NCBI taxonomy): domain Bacteria; kingdom Bacillati; phylum Actinomycetota; class Actinomycetes; order Mycobacteriales; family Gordoniaceae; genus Gordonia; species Gordonia iterans. The sequence goes on from NZ_CP027433.1 coordinate 2,173,536, forward strand.
CCTCTGGCCCTTCTGGGAGGGATACGGCCTGTGGGGAAACGGCATCGACGCCAAGGTCTACCGCGGGGGCGGACGGGCGGTGCTCACCGGCGCGCCCCTGTACGACGGCCCGGTGTTCCGCATCTGGCAGTTCACGTACACCCCCTTCGCGGCACTCCTGATGATCCCGCTGGGTCTGGTGGGCATGTCGGCCGCGGTGGGCGTCGTCAAGGCGACCAGCGTCGTCTGCTTGCTGCTGCTGATCGGGATGACCCTGCGAGCGCTGGGATTTCGGCGCGACTGGCGGTTCTGGACCGCCACCGTGGCGGCCGCGCTGGCGGTCAGCGTGCTGGAACCGGTCCGCACGACGCTGTGGAACGGCCAGATCAACCTGATCCTGGCCGTCCTGGTGGTGGGCTGCCTGACGCTCCCGCTCGGCCGCTGGCGCGGCATCGGCGTCGGCCTGGCGGCCGGTATCAAGCTGACCCCGATCTTCTTCTTCTGCTACTTCGCGGTCACCCGCCAGTGGCGCGCGGCGGTGGTGGCCGTACTCGCCTTCGGCGTCACCGTGGTCGTCGGACTGGCGGCCTTGCCCGGACAGGCCTGGAAGTTCTGGACGCACACGTTGTTCGACTCGACGCGGATCGGCCCGATCGATGCCGTCGCCAATCAGTCGATCAACGGTTTCCTCGTCCGCTCGGGTGTGCTCGGCGTGTGGCAACCGCCGCCGTGGCTCTGGGTGCCGGTCGGCACGGTGGTCGCCCTCGTCGCCCTCTACGTCGTGCGGAAGGCGTACCTGGCCGGCGCGACGATGCTCGCCGTGACCCTCACCGGGCTCACGACCTGCGCTGTCGCACCGTTCTCCTGGGGCCACCATTGGGTGTGGACGGTTCCGCTGCTGCTGATCTCCCTGGTCCAGGCGGCGGATGCGAGCCGCCGGGACCGGCCGGTCAGTTGGTGCTGGTGGCTGGCGCCGCTCGGCGTCTTCGTGGCGACCTTCGCCTGGCCGCAGTGGTACGCCGACCCCGAGGGCCGCTACTGGTGGCGCTTCGGCACCTTTCGGGTGTTCTGGGACGCCGACCCGCACGGCTGGCAGTGGATCGGCTCGTTGCTGGCCTCCGGCGACTACGTCATCGTGTTCCTGACGACGCTCGCGATCACGCTGTGGTGGACCCGCCGGCGGGACCCGATACGATTCAACGCGAGCGCCGTCCTTCCTCCGGAGACGGCGCGCTGACCTGTGAATCACGCCGATCCCACCCGAGGAGCCCGCACCGTGTCCGACCACGCCCCCGAACGAGCCGTCCTGCCGGAGTCCTTCCGGGTACCGGCCGGCACTACCGCGGGCGAGGCGATGCGCGAGCTCGGGCTGCCGAACAAGGGGCCGCAGGCCGTCGTCGTCGTCGCCGAGAGCGACGGCACCCTGCGCGATCTCTCCTGGTCGCCCGACTCCGACGTCGACGTGGCCCCGGTGCCCGCCGACTCCGAGGCCGGCCGCAGCGTGATCCGCCACTCGGCCGCGCACGTCCTGGCGCAGGCCGTCCAGGATCTGCACCCCGAGGCCAAGCTCGGCATCGGGCCGCCGATCAAGGACGGCTTCTACTACGACTTCGACGTCGCCGAGCCCTTCACCCCCGAGGACCTCAAGGCCCTCGAGAAGAAAATGAAGCAGATCATCAAGTCCGGCCAGCGGTTCTCCCGCCGGGTGTACGAGTCCAAGGACGAGGCGCGCGCGGAACTGGCCGGCGAACCCTTCAAGCTCGAGCTGATCGACGACAAGGGCGCCGCCGACGACGACGAGATCATGGAGGTCGGCGGTGCCGAGCTGACCGCCTACGACAACCTGAACCCGCGCACGGGCGAGCGGATCTGGGGCGACCTGTGTCGCGGCCCGCACGTGCCGACCACCAAGTACATCCCGGCGTTCAAGCTCACCCGGAGCTCGGCGGCCTATTGGCGCGGTGATCAGAGCCTGGCCGACCTCCAGCGCGTGTACGGCACCGCCTGGGAGAGCGTCGAGGCGATGGACGCGCATCTGGATCTGCTCGCCGAGGCCGAAAAACGCGACCATCGCCGGCTGGGCAGCGAACTGGACCTGTTCAGCTTCCCCGACGAGCTGGGTTCGGGTCTGCCGGTGTTCCACCCGAAGGGCGGCATCATCCGTCGCGAGATGGAGGACTACTCGCGCGAACAGCACGCCGCGGCCGGGTACGAGTTCGTGAACACGCCGCACGTCACCAAGGGCGACCTGTTCGAGCTGTCCGGCCACCTCGACTGGTACGCCGAAGGCATGTTCCCGCCGATGCATCTGGACGCGGAGTACAACGACGACGGCACCGTGCGCAAGCCCGGCCAGAACTACTACGTCAAGCCGATGAACTGCCCGATGCACAACCTGATCTACGCCTCCCGCGGGCGCAGCTATCGGGAGCTTCCGCTGCGGCTGTTCGAGTTCGGCTCGGTGTACCGCTACGAGAAGTCGGGAGTGGTCCACGGCCTGACCCGCGCGCGCGGCTTCACCCAGGACGACGCGCACATCTTCTGCACGCAGGAGCAGGTCGACGAGGAGCTCACGACCACCCTGCAGTTCGTCCTGCAACTGCTCAAGGACTACGGCCTCGACGACTTCTACCTCGAGCTCTCGACCAAGGACCCGGAGAAGTACGTCGGCACCGACGAAGTCTGGGACGAGGCGACCGAGACGCTCCGGCGCGTCGGCGAGGCATCCGGGCTGGAACTGGTGCCCGACCCCGAGGGCGCCGCCTTCTACGGCCCGAAGATCTCCGTCCAGGCCAAGGACGCGCTGGGTCGGACCTGGCAGATGTCGACCATTCAGCTCGATTTCAACCTGCCTGAGCGCTTCGACCTGGAGTACACCGCGTCGGACGGCACCAAGAAGCGTCCGGTGATGATTCACCGTGCGCTCTTCGGCTCCATCGAACGGTTCTTCGGCGTGCTCACCGAGCACTACGGCGGAGCGTTCCCGGTGTGGCTGGCGCCCGTCCAAGTGGTGGGCATCCCGGTGGCCGAGGCCTTTGCGCCGCACCTCCAGTTGGTGGTCAACCGGCTCAAATCACGCCGGGTGCGTGCCGAGGTGGACTACTCGGACGATCGCATGCAGAAGAAGATCCGCAACCACACCACGGCCAAGGTGCCGTTCATGCTGCTCGCCGGGGAGCGTGACGTGGAGGCCGGCGCGGTCAGCTTCCGCTTCCGCGACGGCACCCAGTTGAACGGGATCCCGGTCGACGACGCCGTCGTGGCGATCGACGAGTGGGAGGAGTCGCGCCGTAACGATTCGCCGACCGCGGAGACCATGCAGGCCGTGATCGACGCCGCCCGGAAGCGCCGATGAGCGGGCCCGATCAGCTCCAGCGGCTGTGGACGCCGCACCGGATGAGCTACATCACCGCCGAGCAGCCTCGCACGGCGGCCGACGGCGAGGAGCTGACCGGGCACCCGTTCCTCGACATTCCGCGGATGTCCGACGAGGACGGCCTGATCGTCGCTCGTGGCGAGCAGGTGTACGCGGTCCTGAACCTGTACCCGTACAACCCCGGTCACACCATGGTGGTGCCGTACCGCCGCGTCGCCGACCTGGAGGACCTGGCGCCGGCGGAGTCGGCCGAGCTGATGGCGTTCACGCAGCGGATGATCCGCACCATCAAGCACGTCTCGAACCCCGACGCCTTCAACGTCGGCCTGAATCTCGGGTCGGCCGGCGGCGGATCGCTCAGCGAGCACCTGCACCAGCACATCGTTCCGCGATGGACCGGCGACGCGAACTTCATCACCGTCGTCGGCGGCACCAAGGTGATTCCGCAACTGCTGCGAGACACGCGGGAACTGCTCGCGAACGCGTGGGAGTCCGTCGACGGGCCCCCGCCGGCGGAGGGCCGGGACCGATGATCAGTTTCAAGGGCCGCGAGGTGGTCTCCAAGGTCACCGATCCGCTGGGACGGGCGCTTCTCAAGCTCGGGCTGACCCCGGACATCATGACGATTCTCGGCACCGTCGCGACGGTGGCGGCGGCGATCGTCCTGTTCTCCCAGGGATACCTGTTCGCCGGGGCCCTCGTGTGCTGGGCCTTCGTGATGTTCGACATGGTCGACGGCGCCATGGCCCGGGCGCGAGGCGGAGGAACCCGTTTCGGATCGGTGCTCGACGCGACGTGCGACCGGATCGCCGACGGCGCGATCTTCGGCGCGCTGGCGTACTGGGCGGCGGTGACCCGCCCGCACGCTCTGCTGCTGATCGCCACACTGATCTGCCTGGTCACCTCCCAGGTGATCTCCTACGCCAAGGCCCGTGCGGAGGCGGCCGGACTGCACGGCGACGGCGGCCTGATCGAGCGCCCGGAGCGGCTGATCATCGTGCTGGTCGGCGCCGGCTTCACCACCTTTCCGGGTCTGCACTGGTGGTGGGCGATTCACGTCGCGATGTGGGCCCTGGCGGTGCTGTCGGTCGTCACGGTGTGTCAGCGCATGTGGTCCATCTACTGCTCGCCGGGTGCGCGTGACCTGATTCCGCCGCCGGCCAGACCCGGCGGGAACGCCGGCGGCCGCCCCGGCGATTCCGCGACGGAAAGCTGAGGCATGGGCGGCTGGCAGGAGACGGCAGCCGATCTCGGCTACCGCGCGGGCTGGAGCCTGGTCAAAGCGGCTCCCGAGTCGCTGGCGCGCACCCTGTTCGACGGTGTCGGGACGGTGGCCGGCACCCGCAACGGCGGACCGGCGCAGTTGCGCAAGAACCTCGGTCGCGTCCTCGGGTGCAGTCCGGCCGACGTCCCGGACGAGCTCATGGCCGAGGCGATGCGGTCGTACGCGCGATACTGGCGGGAGGCCTTCCGCCTCCCGGCGACCGATCCGGCGCGGATCGTGGAGCAGACCACGCTGTCGCCGGGCGGTGCCGAACGGGTCGCCGAACTCGTGGCGGAAGGGCGCGGCATCGTCTTCACGCTTCCGCACTCGGGGAACTGGGACACCTGCGGGGTATGGCTGGTGGCGCACCACGGGCAGTTCGCCACCGTCGCCGAACGATTGAAGCCGGAGTCGCTGTTCGAGCGCTTCGTCGCCTACCGCGAATCTCTCGGTTTCGAGGTCTTCCCGCTGACCGGAGGAGAGGAGCCGCCGTTCACGGCGCTCGCGCAGCGGCTCCGATCGGGCGGCATGGTGTGCCTGCTCGGCGATCGCGACCTGTCGCGGCACGGGGTCCCGGTCACCTTCTTCGGCGAGCCGACCCGGATGCCTGCCGGCCCGGCAAAACTCGCGCTCGAGACCGGTGCCGCACTCCTGGCGATCCACCACAGTTACACCGGTCCGGACAGTTCACTCATCCGGGTCACCGACGTCGAGGTCGACGACGTCGCCGCCACCACCCAGCGGGTCGCCGACGCCTTCGAGGCGGGCATCGCCGGAGCGCCCGCGGACTGGCACATGCTCCAACCGCTCTGGGAGGCAGACTGGTCGCAGGAACGGAAGGAGCGCCTGGCATGAAGATCGGGATGATCTGCCCCTACTCGTTCGACGTGCCCGGGGGCGTGCAGGCGCACGTGATCGAGTTGGCCGAGGTCTTCATCAGCCGCGGCCACGAGGTGCGTGTGCTCGCGCCCGCGGCGCTGGACACCGACCTGGCCGACTACGTCGACTCGGCGGGCCCGGCGCTGGCGATCCCGTACAACGGCTCGGTGTCGCGGGTGAACTTCTCGCCGAAGGGACTGCGCCGCCTGCGCCGTTGGATCGCCGATCACGAGTTCGACGTCCTGCACGTGCACGAGCCGAACTCGCCGAGCCTGTCGATGCTCTCCCTGATGGTCGCCACCGGCCCGATCGTGACGACGTTCCACACCGCGACCACGAAGTCGCTGTGGCTCTCGACCTTCGACAGCATGCTGCGGCAGTACCGAGAACGCATCGCGGGCAAGATCGCCGTCTCTGAGCTCGCCCGGCGCTGGCAGATGGAGTCGCTGGGGAACGACGCGGTGGAGATCCCCAACGGCATCAACGTGGCGCAGTTCGCGCAGGCCGAGCCGCTGGCGGGATTCCCGCGGGCGGGCCGCACCCTGGTGTTCCTCGGCCGGTTCGACGAGCCGCGCAAGGGCATCGACATCCTCATGCGGGCGCTGCCGCGCATCGTCGAGTGCTATCCGGACCTCACCGTGCTGGTGGTGGGCGGCGGCAACGAGGCGGCCCTGCGCAGGCGGGCCGGCGATCTCGCCGGACATCTCCGCTTCCTCGGCATGGTCGACGACGAGACCAAGGCCCGGGCGCTGCGCAGCGCGGACGTCTACGTCGCCCCGAACCTGGGAGGGGAGAGCTTCGGCATCGTGCTGGTGGAGGCGATGGCCGCCGGCGCCGCGGTGGTGGCCAGCGACTTGGTCGCCTTCTCCCGGGTGCTCGACGACGGCGCGGCCGGCCGGCTGGTGGAGACCGGATCGCCGGGCTCGCTCGCCGATGCGGTGATCGAACTGCTCGACGACGACGAGGCGCGCGAGGAACTGGTGGCGCGTGGTCGCCGCCGGGCCGCACGGTACGACTGGTCGCAGGTCGCCGACCAGATCCTCAAGGTGTACGAGACCGTCACACTGGGCGCCGGCCCGGTGGTGGTCTCCGATTAGGCCCCGGGAGATGACTGTCATCGAAGAGGCCGTGCTGGCAGGCGTCGTCGTCGGCGCCGCCTTGATCTGGCTGGCCGTGCTGGCCGCCACCCGGGCGAGCCGCTTGAATCGTCTGCACATCCGGGTCGATCTCACACGCACGTCGCTGCTCGCTGCGCTGGACCGGCGCGCCGTGGTGGCCCGGGCCATCGCGGCGTCGTCGTCGGATCCGGCCTTCGCGGCGGCGCTGGCCTCGGCCGCCACCGCCGCGGAGGACGCGGACCCGGACGAACGGGAGGCGGCCGAGAACCACCTGACGACGGTCCTCGCCGGCAGCGACACGGCAGACCGGCCCGCGGCGCTCACCGCCGAACTCGCCGACGCGCAGGCCCGAGTCAGCATCGCGCGACGCTTCTACAACGACTCGGTGCGCGACGCCCGGACCCTCGGGTCCCGCCGCATGGTCCGCTGGTTGCGCCTGGGCGGACATGCCGGTGCGCCGGACTACTTCGAGATCAGCGAACGTGTGACACAAGAACCCCCCAATTCCGACCCGGCTCCAGCGGAGGGGGATTGATCGGGAATACTGTTCTCGTTCACGCTGACGGGGGTAGCAGACCCGCGCCCTCGTGAGCACTGCCAGGGCCGCCGCGGCCGCAGCATCGATACCAGGGAGACCCGAGTGACCAGCGAGTCCACGAACAGTCCGACCACCGGCACCGCACGCGTGAAGCGCGGCATGGCAGAGATGCTCAAGGGTGGCGTGATCATGGACGTCGTGACGCCCGAGCAGGCCAAGATCGCCGAGGATTCCGGCGCGGTGGCCGTCATGGCGCTCGAACGCGTCCCGGCCGACATCCGTGCGCAGGGCGGCGTCTCCCGGATGAGCGATCCCGACATGATCGACGGCATCATCGAGGCCGTCTCGATCCCGGTGATGGCCAAGGCGCGTATCGGCCACTTCGTCGAGGCGCAGGTACTGCAGAGCCTGGGCGTCGACTACATCGACGAGTCCGAGGTGCTGACCCCGGCCGACTACACCAACCACATCGACAAGTGGGCGTTCACCGTGCCCTTCGTGTGCGGCGCGACCAATCTGGGCGAGGCGCTGCGCCGGATCACCGAGGGGGCGGCGATGATCCGCTCCAAGGGCGAAGCCGGCACCGGGGACGTGTCCAACGCCACCACCCACATGCGGAAGCTGCGCGATCAGATCCGCTGGCTCGGTTCCCTGCCCGAGGATGAGCTGTACGTCGCGGCCAAGGAATTGCAGGCGCCGTACGACCTGGTGGTCGAGGTGGCCCGGGAGGGCAAGCTGCCGGTGACGCTGTTCACCGCCGGCGGCATCGCCACCCCGGCGGACGCCGCGATGATGATGCAGCTCGGTGCCGAGGGCGTGTTCGTCGGATCGGGTATCTTCAAGTCGGGAAATCCGGCACAGCGTGCCGCTGCGATCGTCAAGGCGACGACCTTCTACGACGACCCCGACGTGTTGGCCACGGTCTCACGCGGGCTCGGCGAGGCGATGGTCGGCATCAACGTCGACGACATCCCGCAGCCGCATCGGCTGGCAGAACGCGGCTGGTGACTCCCCGGCCGGGCGAGGAGGCGCACATGAGCGAGTCGGTGATTCTGCGAGACACCCTGACCGCGGGCAGCGACGAGGTGGAGGGGCTGACGGTCCAGTGGGCCGTCGCCTGCCATGTCGGCAACGTGCGACCGGCCAACGAGGACGCGGCGCTCGTCCAGCCCGGGCGCTATCTGCTCGCCGACGGGATGGGCGGGCACGAGAGCGGCGAACTGGCCAGCGAGGCCGCCCTGCTGACGCTCGCCGCCGCCCCGGTCGGCGCGTCTCTGGCGCAGACCTCGGGCGCGCTGGAGGGTCTGCTCGTCGAAGCTCAGGACCGGATCGGTTCCCTGGAAGGCGATTCGGCGCGCCGGGCCGGCACCACCGCGACGGGCGTGGTGCTCGCCGCCGAGAGCGGTACTCCGCACTGGGTGGCGTTCAACATCGGCGACTCGCGCACCTACCTGGTGTCGGGCGGTCGGCTGCGTCCGGTCAGCGTCGACCATTCGCAGGTTCAGGAACTGGTCGACGGCGGCTTCCTCACCGCCGAACAAGCTCGTGTCGACCCGCGCCGCAACGTGATCACCCGCGCCCTCGGCGCCGGGATGACCACGCCGCAGGCGGACTTCTACGCATTCCCGGCCGTGGCCGGCGACACCGTGCTGCTCTGCTCGGACGGTCTCAACGGTGAACTGACCGACGACGAGATCGGGGCCGTGGTCACCGAATCACCGGACCTGGCTTCGGCGGCGCAGGCACTCGTCGAGTGCGCTCTCGACTCGGGCGGGCACGACAACGTGACCGTCGTCCTGGCCCGCGTCACCGACTGAGACGCCTCCGGTCTTGCCGGACATCGACGCTGCTGCTGGCCACCCGGCTGGTGGTCGTGCTCGGGATCGGCATCTTCCAGATCGCGCTCGTCTGAGGCCGGAGCGATGGCCGCCGAACTGGACAGCGTGATCTGATGCCGATCGAGATCGACGTCGACGTGCAACTGGGGGTTCCGGTAGTAATCGCGCGGAAAACAACACATATGGCTGGACCAGCGGCGATGGTGTTGTGATCGGTTCGGGCTGCGGGCGGGTGCGGTAGGTGCTTGGCTTGGCTGCCGATGAGGTTGGTCGGTGTGCTGGAGGTCGGGTTTCATGGCGACGCAGGTATTCGCGGCTGAGGAGTTGGCGCGTCTGCGGGAGTTTCCAGAAGTCAGCCGCGAGGAGCTGTTCCGGTTCTTCACGCTGACGTCGGCCGATATCGCGTTCGTCGCGCCGGGGCGGGGGCGTGGTCCGGAGGATCAGCTCGGTCTGGCGGTGGCGTTGTGCACGCTGCCGTGGCTGGGGTTCGTGCCGGACAAGGTCGCCGCCGCGCCGCCGGTGGTGGTGGCACGGTTGGCGGATCAGCTGAAAGTCGATGCGTCGCAGATCCGTTCGTACGGCCGCCGGGCGCAGACCCGCACCGCGCATCTGCACCTGGTGGCCCAGTATCTGAGCTGGCAGAGCGCGGGTGCGATGGAGTTGAAAGAACTCGACGAGTTCCTGTTGGCGCGGGCGATGGAGCACGATTCCCCGACCCTGCTGTTTCGGTTGGGGTGTGAGTATCTGATCTCGGCGCGGGTGATCCGGCCCAGCCCCGACACCGTGGTCCGCCGCGTCGTGCACGCGCGTGAGCAGGCCCAACGAGAGACCTACGACCGGTTGGCGCATGAGCTGACGCCGCAACGCTGCGCGGAGTTGGACGGCTTGCTGGTCACCGATGTCTCGATCCGGATGTCTCGGTTGCGGTGGCTGTCGACGCCTCCGGTGGAGGCGTCGACAGCCGCTGTGCGCAACGAGGTCGAGAAGCTGGAGTTCGTGCGCGGTTTGGGCGCGGACACTCTTGATCTGTCGGTGTTGCCGACTGAGCGTCGCCGGTTCCTGGCCATGCTGGGCCGCCGTCTGACCGGGCAGGCGTTGGAGCGTCGCGATCCGCAGCGCCGGTATCCGATCTTGTTGACGGTGCTGGCGCAGTCGGCCGCTGATGTGCTCGATGAGGTGGTGGCGTTGTTCGATCAGGCGCTGTCGGGGAAGTTCAGTGCCGCGGAGAACCGGATGCGCGAGCAACTGGCCGACCGGGCGAAGACCGGGGAGGACCGGCAAGCGCTGCTGGATGACCTCCTATCCATCCTCATCGACCCGCAGATCCCTGATGAGGATGTGGGCGGGTTGATCCGGGGCGGAAGCATCGGGTTGGAGCGGTTGCGTGCGGCGATTGCGCAGGCCCAGCCGCGGTTGCCGCGTGATCACGGGCATCTGGCCGCTCTCGATAGTTCGTATTCGTATCTGAGGAAGTTCACTCCGGCGGTGTTGTCGGCGGTCCGGTTCTCCGGTGGTACGGCGGCGACGGAGTTGCTGATCGCGGTGGACATGCTGCGCGAACTCAACGCGACCGGTCGCCGCAAGGTGTTCGACGACGCACCGGCGGGGTTCGTGCCGACCAAGTGGCGCGGTTATCTCGAGGAGGCCCGCAAGACCGGCAATACCGTTGCCTATCGTCACTTTTGGGAGCTGTGCGTGCTGCTCGGGTTGCGGGACGGGCTGCGTACCGGGGACGTGTTCGTGCCCGGATCACGCCGCTACGCCGACCCGGCCGCCTACCTGCTCACCCCGACCCAATGGGAGCCGCAGCGAGCCGAATTCTGCCGCCTGGTCGACAAACCCGCCGACCCGGCCGCCGCGTTGGCCGCGCTCACCGACGAGTGGTTGACGGCGGTCGGTGAGCTGGAGCAGATGCTCGCCGCCGGTGACGGGCCGGTGCGCTTGGACGAGACCGGTGATCTGGTGATCTCCCCGCTGAGCGCCGAGGACATTCCGACCGAGGCCATCGAGTTGAAGGCCGAGCTGACCGAGATGCTGCCGTTCGCGCCGATCGTGTCGGTGCTGATCGAGATGGACAAGCGCACCGGCTACCTGGATTGTTTCACCCACGCGGGCGGCAAGCAGACGCGGAGCCCGGAGTTGAAACGCAATCTGATCGCGGTGCTGCTGGCGTACTCGACGAACCTCGGTCTCACCAATATGGCTGCGGCGTCGGGGATCTCCTACGACATTCTGTCCTGGACCGCGGAGTGGTATGTGCGGGAGGAGACGCTGCGCGCGGCGAACCTGGCGATCATCGGCTACCACCAGAGACTGCCACTGACCACGGTGTTCGGCACCGGCACACTCTCGTCATCGGACGGGCAGAGGTTCCCGACGCGCGGCAAATCGGTCACCGCCCGTGCGGTGAATCACTTCTTCGCCGAGGAGGGCCTGTCGACCTATACCCACGTCACCGATCAGCACACCACCTACGGCACCAAGGTCATCGTTACCACCCGCCGCGAAGCCCACTACGTCCTGGACGAAATCCTCGGCAACGCAACGGATCTGCCAGTCACCGAGCATGCGACCGATACTCACGGGGTCACCCTGGTGAACTTCGCGCTGTTCGATCTGCTGGGGATGCAGCTGTCCCCGCGTATCCGGGATCTGGGCAAGATCACCCTGTACCGGCCGGTGCCGCGCGCCGAGGCCGACACCCTGTTCCCGCACGCCGGCGCTCTGCTGACACGGAAGTTGAACCTGGACCTGATCGCCGAGCATTACGACGACCTGCTGCGGCTGGCCGGATCGCTGAAGTTCGGGCACGCCACCGCCTCGCTGCTGGTCGGCAAGCTCTCGGCGTCGGGAAGACAGAACGCCCTCGCCGCAGCATTGAAAGAGTACGGGGCGATGCGCCGCACCATCTATGCCTGCCGGTATCTGACCGACCCTGATTACCGGCGCAAGATCTCGCGCCAGCTCAACAAGGGCGAATCCATCCACGCCCTCAAACGTGGCCTCCTCTATGCCCACGAAGGAGCCTTCCGCGCCCGTCACTTGGAAGCCCAGACCGAGCAGGCATGGTGTCTGACCCTGGTCACCAACGCCCTCATCACCTGGACCACCGAGTATTACGGGCTGGCGGTCGAGCAGATGCGCCGGGCTGGGCGGCGCATCGACGAGGAGGTCTTGGCCCACATCTCGCCCGCGCACAGCGCCAACATCAACTTCTTCGGCGCGATCGAGGTCGACATCGACGCCGAGTTGGCTCAGCTCGGACCCACCGGCTACCGGCCGTTGCGGGTCCGCGACACCCTGTTCTGAATCCGAACCGACTGCGCGCCGGGGTGCGCAGACGAGGCGATCGGGCAGCGTGGCAGGGCTTTTGCCGACTACCCGCGGTGGGCGGTGAGGAAGTCGTCGACCAGGCGCGCGCAGTCGTCGTGATCGATGCTGTACAGCCCGGTCAGGCGGGCGAAGACGATCGGGCCCAGGAGTTGGATGATGGCGAAGCTGGTGTCGAGGTCGCCGAGGTGGGCGCGGGCCTCAGGGCTGGTGAGGATGTGGTCGAACGGTTCGCGGTAGCGGCGGATGACCTGGGCGCGCAGGGAGGTGACCGCGCCCGAGTCAGGGGGTGCGCCGGGGTCGGGGGTAATGGATCCCATGGCCAGCCAGGACAGGGTGGTCAGCTGGAGGGGAGCGTTCTCGATCAGGTCGGCTTGGGCGGTGAGCAACGCGATCAACTGCTCGCGCACGGGCCCGTCGTCGGGTGGGGTGTCCACGCGTGGGAGTAGGCGTTCGAAGGTGGCCGCGAGCAGGTGGGTGCTGCTGCCGAAGTGCCGGTAGAGGGTGGTGCGCGCGACTTTCGAGGTGCGGGTGACCGCGCCCGTCCCGGGCTTCTTCGGCGAGGTCGATGCTGAACATGCGGTTGCCCAGGTCCGCGCCTTGCAGGGCGAGGATACGGAGGATCCAGCCGTCGCTGGAACACGGCCGTGTGTTAGGAACGCGTTTCGAGTAGCACGGTTCTGACGATCGGGTAGCGCGAGTATGAGCATCCGGTAGCGGTAGCCGAGGCGATGTGCTCGTCTCGGGTTCACGCGTGGCAATTCGGCTGCGCGTGAACCCGAAACAGGAGGCACGGGTGACTGATTACCGATTGGTGATGTCACAGTTGCTGCAAGGCAGGTCGTACCGGGAGATCGAAGCGATCGCAGGATGCTCGCACCGCACGATCGCCAAAGCGAAGAAGATCTGCGGTGAACGGGAGCTGACCACCGAGGACCAGATCGAGGCGTTGACCGCCGAGGAGATCGACGCCTTGTTCACCGATGGGCGAAAGAACGCCTCAATCGATTTCGTGATGTTCGATGTCGCCGCCGCGGTGAAGAAGCGCTCAGGCAAGAAGAAGCTCCCACTGCGGGTGCTGTGGGCCAACTACCTGGAAACCGAAGGGGCGCCGGGGCAGCGGCACTACAGCTACCAGCGGTTCTGCCAGATCATCGGTGAGTACGTCGAGGTCAACGATCTGACGATGCGGATCGCGCACGTACCCGGGCACACGATGCAGGTCGACTGGGCCGGCACCACGATGGCGATCTTCGACCCGGTCACCGGCAGCAGGACCCGGGTGTCGGTGTTCGTGGCATCGCTGCCGTACTCGGGCATGGTCTTCGCCTGCGGATGCCTGGACGAGAAGGCAGCGAACTGGCTCGATGCCCACGTGCAGGCATTCGAGTACTTCGGCGGCGTCACGCAAGTGGTCGTGCCCGATAACACCTCGACCGCGTCGAACCAGATCACACGCGGGGACAGGGCCCGCGAGGTCAACCACGCCTACCGGGACTTCCTCGAGTACCACCGCACCGCCGCGGTGCCCACCAGAGCGGTGCGGCCCCGCGACAAGGGGCACGTCGAGTCCGGGGTCAAGATCGTGACGAACTGGGTGATCGGCCGACTCGCCGACCGCCGGTTCGCCAGCCTGGACGACCTGGGCGAGGCCATCAACGTCCAGGTCGATCAGATCAATGACCGCATCCCGTTCCGCGGACAGAAGATCAGCCGGCGGGAGTTGTTCGCCGAGCACGAGCAGCCACAACTGCTGGCGCTGCCCGACGCACGGTGGCAGCCGGTGACCTGGAGGAAATCCAAGGTCAACAGGGATTACCACGTCGAGATCGCGACGGTGAAGTATTCGGTGCCCCACACCTTCGCCGGTCAGCTCGTCGATGTGAAGATCACCGGCGAAACACTCGCAATCATGTGCGACGGAGAAGTCATCGCCTCCCATGCCGTCTCCGGGCGCCGGCACTCGTACGTCACCGACCCCGAGCACGTGCCCGCCCAGCATCTGCAATCCTCGGATCTGTGGTCCCGGGCGTACTTCGTGCGCCAGGCCCACAAGGTCGGTCCGTGCACCGTGGCCGCGATCAGCGACCTGCTCGACCGGCAACGCATCGAGGCCCAGGGCTACCGCTCGTGCCAGAACATCCTCGCCCTGGGGAAGAGCGACAAACAACTCCTCGAGCGGGCTTGCGGGCAACTTGTCTCCGAACAGACCCGACGGGCGATCTCCTACACCGCGGTCAAGCAACGCCTGGCGGCGCTGCGGGCCCAGGCCGCCGCACGACCGACCACCGCGGCGGAACCAGCGACTGCTGCGTCGGTAGCGCCACCGGCGGGACAGCGCGACACCACCGGGGCGCATCTGGCCGGGCCCGAGCAGTTCAGCCTTTCTGCCTTGACCGGAGCCACCGGAGCCGACTTGACGGATGAGGGAGGGGCCAAGTGATCGATCGTCACCTCACCGACGCGGACATGCCGTTGTTCACGCAGCTGCGTATGACCGCGTTCGGGCAGACCGTCATCGAGCTGGCCAACGATCCCGCCTGCGACGAGTGGACCTTCTCCCAGAAGATCTTCCACGCGCTGGATAAGGAGATCACGGCCAGACAGGAACGTCGGACCCAGAAACTACTCAAGGCCTCCAGAACGCCAAACCCTGATGCCTGCGTAGAAGAGATCCGTTATCTGGCTGACCGCAACCTCAATCGGGAGCTAATCGCACGGCTTTCCAGCTGTCAATGGATCGAGTCGACCCGCAATCTTGTCGTGCTCGGTCAGTCCAGCGTGGGCAAGACCTATGTGGCTCTGGCACTGCTCAATGCCGCGTGCCGAAAGTACTACAGCGCGAGGTTCTTCCGGCTCGACGATCTGGCCAACCGGCTCGCCGTGTTGGAACCGACCTCGCAGCGGCGGTTGGATTTCCTGACGGATCTGCACAACTGTGACCTGCTGGTCCTGGATGACTTCCTGACGACGCCGGTGGCTGCGCACACCGCGGCCGAGTTGCTCAACATCCTGGCCGCTCGTGAAGGTCGAGGTTCGACTCTGGTGACCTCGCAGTTCGATCCGCCGGACTGGTACAAGTCGCTCCAGGACGCGGTCATCGCCGAATCGATCCTCAACCGGATCGTCGCCGGCGCCGAGATCATCGCCCTGGACGGGCCGAACATGCGCCGACATCTGGCGGACAGCCGATAGTTGGGCGCCGCGGTCGGGCAAGCTAGTATTCAGAGCGTGTCTCACGTGGATGAAGTGGGTTGTGATGCATGATGTAGTTCGTGGTTGACGAGTTGTCTATCCGGTTGGTGCCGGATGCGTTGTAGGAGATCGCCGAACCGCTGATTCCGGCCTTCGCCCCCCGACCGCAGGGTGGTGGCAGTGCGCCGGTCGACGACCGGGCGGTGTTCACCGCAATCGTGTTCGTATTGACCAGCGGCTGCGCCTGGCGGCACCTGCCGCCGTCGTTCGGGGTCAGCGTCCCGACCGCGCATCGCCGCTTCACGGCCTGGGTGCGCGCGGGGGTGTTCGAGAAACTGCACCGCGAGGTGCTCGATCGACTCGGCGGCTCGGGTGAGCTGGACTGGTCGGCAGCGATCCTGGACGCCGCGAGTGTCCGGGCGAAAAGGGGGGATCTTTGACCGGGCCCAGCCCGGTCGATCGCGGCAAGAAAGGATCGAAGATCCACGTCCTGTCCGAGGCCGAGGGAATTCCGCTGGTTGTCGGCGTCTCTGCAGCGAACACCCACGACAGCACCATGCTGCGGCCGCTGGTCGAGGCCATTCCCGCGGTCAGGTCCCGTCGTGGGCCGCGACGACGCAAACCGGGTCGCCTGCGCGCCGACAAAGGTTACGACTCCGCCGCTCACCGTTGCTGGTTGCGGGAGCGCCGGATCGTCCCGCGGATCGCTCGTCGCGGCATCGAACGCAACGACCGCCTCGGCCGGCACCGATGGAAGATCGAACGCACCCTCGCCTGGCTCACCGGCTACCGCAGGCTCACAATCCGCTACGAACGCCACGCCGAGCACTTCACCGGCTTCCTGCAACTCGCCGCGGCGCTCACCTGCTTCAAGAAGCTCTCCACATGAGACATGCTCTCAATATGACTCGCTGATCACTGTGCATGTTCGAGGCTGATCCGAAGTCCACCACTTCGCGCAGCCTTTTTTATACCAGCGGCGGGACGGGTAGGTTATTCGTGCCGAAATTCGCGTGGAGAGCGACCAGTCCACCGCTTGAAGGCGTGAGAGAAGCTGGCGAGGTCGCTGTATCCGAGATCCGCAGCGATCTCACTCACCGACATCGATCGGTCGAGCAGCCGCAGCATCGCACGATCACGCAGGAATGATTCGCGCAACTCGCGAAAGGTGGTCCCCTCCTCGGACAGGCGCCGCTTGAGTGTGCTACGGGATATCGAGAGCTCGTGTGCGACCCAGTCGTTACTTCGTTTGCCGGGATCCTCCTCCAGGAGCCGTCGCACCTTCTCCGAGAAAGACGTGGTTCTGCTTCGCTGTTCGAGGGTTTGCTGCAGATCAACGATGGCGAGGCGATAGGCGACGGGATCGGAGAACCTACATACCTCGTTGAGGGTATCCGCGGGGACACGAAGGAATGACGTCGGAGCGTCGAAGTACAGGCGCCCAGCTAGGGCGTCCTCATGATTGGCCAGAAAGTTCGGCGCCGACCAGCTCAGATGGAGGGTGACGGTCGGCACATCGCCAGCGAGCATGTCAAGCAGGCGCAGGAGCGCCGACCCGCTGTACGCGACGACCAGGCAGTTCAGGGCCGGATCGCCTGTATGTGCGCTGAGCCCCACAGTAAGCCCCTCGTCTCTTGGGTGGAACTGTGGGCTGAGGGCCGTCGAGATCAAAGGCAGATAGGTGAGCAGCTCGACGATCTCGGCTACCGAACCTGCACTGACCAGAGGAAAGCTCAACGGGCCAAAGGACGTCAACTGAGCCTGCTCGGCGAACGCGAAGCCGAGCGTAGTTGCCTGGTCGACATCGAGTGCGGGGTACACCTCGCGAAACCACCGTATCGGGGCCTGGATGTTCCGCTGGATCAACGTCGTCTCGTCGATTCCTTCGCGAGCCATGATGTTGCGAAGCCGCGCGACAGCGTCTGAGTCGAGTGCTTGGCTCTCGAGCAATTGCGCGAACATGAGTGGAGGCACACCCTCGTCGTTGAGGTTCACCCTGGTCCCCTTTGAGCCGAATTCACAAGTTTCTGACTCTGCCGAACATAGCCGCCGCGCTCGTCTTCGGCAACACTTTGACCAAGTTCACATTGAGGACGACGTATCCAGGAGTTGGCTATGGCAGTTGTCACCTTTGTCTCCCACGATGGCCAGAAGCACGAGGCGCCCATCGAGGAAGGGCAGTCGCTGATGCAGGTCGCGACCAACAACGCGGTGCCCGGCATCGACGGCGACTGCGGAGGCGAAGCCGCGTGCGGTACCTGTCATGTGATCGTCGATCCGCAATGGTCCGAGCAGGTCGGCCTCTCGGGTCCCGAGGAGGAGGAGATGCTCGCGATGAACCCCGAGCGCCAGCCGACCTCCCGGCTGTCCTGCCAGATGGCGGCGTCGGCGGCGTGGGACGGCTTGATCGTCGAACTACCCGAATTCCAGATGTGACGGCGAGAAACGGTTAAGACCTGATGAAGATTCCTGAAGCAATCACCGCCAAGGTTCAGTCGACCATCCCGATGGATCTGCAGATCCAGGGCGCGCATCTGTATGACAAGACCCGGCGATGGGTGACCGGGACGAACGGAGAGAAGCTCTTCGTCGAGAGTCCTATCCCGCCGGTCGAGGACGTCGAGCTCGCCGACATCGACCTCAGCAACCCTTTTCTCTATCGCCAGGGGCGCTGGCAGTCCTACTTCGAGCGCTTGCGCAACGAGGCGCCGGTCCACTACCAGCCCAACAGTGCGTTCGGTCCGTTCTGGTCTGTCACGCGGCATGCCGACATCGTGGCCGTGGACAAGAACCACGAGCTCTTCTCCGCCGAGCCGTTCATTGTCATCGGGGCCCCGCCTCGTTTCCTTGATATCGCGATGTTCATCGCGATGGATCCGCCACGCCACGACGCGCAGCGGGCCGCTGTCCAAGGCGTTGTTGCGCCGAAGAACCTGCGTGAGATGGAGGGGCTGATTCGATCGCGTGTGCAGGAGGTGCTGGACGACCTGCCCGTGGATCAGCCGTTCGACTGGGTGCAGAACGTCTCGATCGAGTTGACCGCTCGGATGCTTGCCACCCTTCTGGACTTCCCGTACGAGCAGCGTCGCAAGCTCGTCTACTGGTCAGATCTCGCGACGTCGCTGGAGCAAGCCAACGGCGGGCCCTCGGACAACGACGAGGTGTTCCCCGGCATGCGCGACATGGCGCGAGGTCTCAGCGCTCTCTGGCACGACAAGGCAGCGCGGATGGCTGCCGGGGAGGAACCCGGCTTCGATCTGATCACCATGTTGCAGAGCAACGAGAACACCAAGGACCTGATCGACCGCCCGATGGAATTCTTGGGCAACCTCGTGCTGCTGATCGTCGGAGGCAACGACACGACCCGCAACTCGATGAGCGGCGGTGTTCTTGCGCTGAACCGCTTCCCCGATCAGTTCGAGAAGCTGAAGGCAAACCCCGACCTGATCCCCAACATGGGCTCGGAGATCATCCGGTGGCAAACCCCGCTGGCTTATATGCGCCGGGTCGCCAAGGCCGACACCATTCTGAACGGGCAGTTCATCCGCAAGGGCGACAAAGTAGTGATGTGGTACGCCTCGGGCAACCGCGACGAGCGCGTGTTCGAACGGCCCGATGAGTTCATCATCGACCGGGCCAACGCCCGCAACCACATCTCCTTCGGCTTCGGCGTCCATCGTTGTATGGGCAACCGGCTGGCCGAGCTCCAGCTGCGGATCCTGTGGGAGGAGTTGCTTCCCCGTTTCGACAATATCGAGGTCGTCGGCGAGCCAGAGTACGTGCAGTCCAATTTCGTGAGGGGCATCAGCAAGATGATGGTCCGCCTCACCCCGAAATCCAGCGCATGACCTCGCAGCGGGCCCTCATCGTCGGGGCCGGCCATGCCGGGGCCCAACTCGCGGCCAGTCTGCGCCAGGAAGGGTGGACCGGTGAGATCGTCCTCATCGGCGAGGAGTCGGCGCTGCCCTATCAACGCCCGCCGCTGTCGAAGGGTTACCTGGCGGGGAAGAGCACGCTCGACGAACTCGCGATCCGCAGCGCCAAATTCTACACCGAGCAGGGGATCCAACTCCTGAATGCGAAGGTGGAGGCGATCGACCGCTCGGCTGGTCATCTCGTGTTGAGCACCGGCGACGCGCTGCCCTACGACAAGCTCGCGCTGTGCACTGGGGCCCGCCCTCGACGGCTTTCCATCCCGGGGGCCGACCTGGTCGGCGTCTACTACCTACGCACCGCTGCGGACGTCGAGATGATCCGAGAGGCCACCAGCCCCGGGTGTCGGGCTGTGATCATCGGCGGCGGCTACATCGGACTGGAGACGGCCGCCTCATTGCGTGCGCTCGGTCTGGAGGTCACTGTACTCGAGGCGACCGAGCGCGTCCTCGAACGGGTCACCGCCCCCGCTGTATCGGCGTTCTTCGACCGGATCCACCGGGAGGAGGGCGTGAACATCCGGACGGGCGCGCTGGTCGAAGCTCTATCAGGTGACGGCAGGGTCCGCGAGGTGTTCCTGTCCAGTGGCGAATCAATTCCCACCGACCTCGTCATTGTCGGTATCGGCGTTGAGCCGAACACCGAGCTCGCCGCCGCCGCGGGTCTGGTCGTCGACAACGGCGTCGTGATCGACGACCAGACCCGGACCAGCGACCCCGACATCGTGGCGGCTGGGGACTGCGCCAGCCATGACATGGCCCGTTACGGCCGTCGCATACGCCTGGAGTCCGTGCCGAGTGCGGGTGAGCAGGCCAAGGTGGCGGCCGCGACCGTCTGCGGCAAGTCCAAGATGATCGCGGCGCTTCCATGGTTCTGGTCGGATCAATACGATCTCAAGCTCCAGATCGCCGGTCTCAACACCGGGTACGACGAAGTCGTCCTCAGCGGCGACCCGACCCGGGACCGCGACTTCACCTGCTTCTACCTGCGTGCGGGCGAGCTCATCGCCGCCGACTGCATCAACCGGCCCCGTCACTTCATGTTCAGCAAGCGGGTCATCACGCAGCGACTCCCCATTGGCCGGACCGAACTGGTGCTCGCAGGCTCTGTCTGAGGTGATCGGTCCCTTGGCGGCGATGGTACGACAACAGCGAGTACGGGCCCACATTTCGGAAAGGAACGTCAGTGACGAACATCATCCAGCTCCCGCTGGCGAAGGGTCGTGAGCGGCTCTCGTCGGTATTCCTGGCACCATTGCCGAGTCGGGCCGACGCGACCCTGCTAGGGGTCAGCGACCAGTGGCCTGTTCGTGAGCTCGCCCCGCCCCCGGCGGGGTCGGGGCTCGAGCCCGTCCGAGGGACCGCGGGCATGCCTCTGCTCGGTCACACCCTGGACTACATCAGGTTCGGCTCCAACTTCACCCGGGCCAGGTACCAACGCTTCGGACCGGTCTGGTGGATGGGCGCCTTCGGCACGAGAATCGTGATGGTGGCGGGCGCGGATGCCACACAGGAGGCGCTGACGACCAAGGCGAAGTCGTTCTCCCAGGACGGGTGGACCTATCTCATCGATGCTTTCTTTCACCGGGGCCTGATGCTGATGAGCTTCGACGAGCACAGGATGCATCGGCGGATCATGCAGGAGGCGTTCACCCGCGACCGGCTCGCCGGCTACGTCGACCAGCTCGGCCCGACGCTGGAGACCAGCATCCGCAGGTGGACAGCGGGCCGGTCCACGCGCATCTACCCACTGTTGAAGGCCCTGACTCTCGACGTCGCAACGGAGGTCTTCATGGCAGGTCGGGGAGGGAGCGAGGACACTGACGCCATCAACGACGCCTTCGTGGCCACCGTGCGCGCAGCCAGCTCGATCATCCGTTTCCCGCTGCCGGGGACTCGGTGGCGCGCCGGAGTCCATGGGCGCACGCTCCTGGAGGACTACTTCACCCGGCATCTGCCGACGGCTCGAAGTGCCCAGGGAGACGACCTCTTTGCGGGGCTGTGCCATGCGCGCACGGCCGACGGTGAGGCGTTCACTGATGAGGACGTCGTCAACCACATGATCTTCTTGATGATGGCGGCCCACGATACCTCGACCATCACCACCACCGCTGCCGCCTACTTCCTCGCCAAGCACCCAGCCTGGCAGGAACGGGCTCGGGCCGAGTCCGACCGACTCGGTGAACGCCGCCCCGACATCGACGACCTGGACTCGATGGCGACTCTCGACCTGGTGATCAAGGAGACGCTGCGCCTCGTGGCGCCCGTGCCGATCGTGATGCGCAAGACGATCGAGAACGTGGAGATTGCCGGACGCCACATCCCGGCGGACACCCTGGTGGCCGTGGCTCCTGCGGTGAACCACTTCGACGAGTCGTGCTGGACCGAGCCCGACACCTTCGACCCCGACCGTTTCAGCGAGCCGCGCCATGAGGACCAGAATCACCGTTTCGGGTGGATCCCCTTCGGCGGAGGAGTGCACAAGTGCATTGGTCTGCACTTCGGCACCCTCGAGGTCAAGGCGATCCTGCACCACATGCTGCGCACTTACACCTGGTCGGTCCCCGACCAGTATGAAGTGAGATGGGACAACACCTCGCTCCCCATTCCTGTCGACGGGTTGCCGATCACCCTGGAGCGCAGATGAATCCGGCACCGGTGGCGTTCTTGGGGGCGACCGACTTCCTCGACATCGAGCACGAGTCCGTCCGGGCATTCACCGCCGCCGCGGTTGGGGATGCGAGCACCGACCGGGACAAGGCCAATCGCCTCTTCACCGCCGTCCGTGACCAGATCTGGTACGACCCCTACACGGTGTCGGACAATCCCGCCCACTATCGAGCCAGCTTCGTCCTCGAGTCCGGGCGCGCCTATTGCGTCCCGAAGGCGGTGCTCTTGACCGCGGTGTGCCGAGCGGCAGGGATTCCGGCGCTGCTGGGTTTCGCTGACGTCCGCAATCACCTGCAGACCGAAGCGCTGCGAGCGCTCATGGGCGGCACAGACCTGTTCGTCTATCACGGCTACAGCCGTCTCTACATCGACGGCCGGTGGTTGAAGGCGACGCCTGCGTTCAACACCGAGTTGTGTGCGCGTTTCGGTGTGCCGCCGGTGGATTTCGACGGTGATCGCGACGCACTCCTGCACGCCTTCACCGCCGACGGAGCCCAGCATATGGAGTACGTCCGCGAGCGCGGCATCTTCGACGATCTGCCTTTGAACGCGATCCTGACCGAGCTTCGGCATACCTATGGACCGTTGATGTTCAAGCGCGCTGACGTGATCGCTGACGCTTTCACCGACACACCCACCAGCCGCACCCAGCCCGACGGGATCTCCGGTGGGTTCCACTCACCCCTGGAGGACCGATGAGCACGGCGACCGCAGCGGACGCCTTGGACGTGTGCAACCCAGCCGATGGCCGGCTGATCGCAACCGTCCCTGTGGATGATCGCGAGACCGTGAACGGTGTCGCGGCTGACCTCCGCTGCGCCCAGGTCGGGTGGGTCGAGGCTGGCCCGCGGCAACGCGCCAGATGGTTGCATCGCTGGCGGGACTGGATCCTGGCTCACACCGACGAGCTCACCGATCTGCTGCAAGCCGAAACGGGCAAGGTGCGCCCAGATGCCCTCGTGGAGACGACCGCGTCGTGCGAATTCATCACCTACTACGCTGACAACGCCGAGAGGTTTCTCGCTGGCGAGCAGGTCAGGTCCTCGAGTCTGTTGAGTCTGCCGAAGCGGCTGTCCAAGACCTACCACCCATATCCGGTTGTCGGGCTCATCACGCCCTGGAACTTCCCGATCACCCTCTTCCTCATGGATGCAGCGCCCGCGTTGGCTGCCGGATGCGCGGTCCTGGCGAAGTCCTCGGAGGAGACGCCACTGACGTGTGCGCGGGTCGTCGAGGGCTGGCACGAGATCGGCGCCCCTCCGGTCTTGGCCCATGTTGTGGGTGCCGGCGAAGCGGGTGCGTCGGTGGTGGACGCCGCTGACTTCGTGCAGTTCACCGGCTCGACAGCCACCGGGCGTGCGGTCGCGATCCGCTGCGCCGAGCACCTGAAGCCGGTGAGCCTGGAGCTGGGCGGTAAGGATCCGGCGATAGTGCTGGAGGACGCCGACCTTGCTCGTGCGGTGGAGGGGATCGCGTGGGGCGGTCTGTTCAACGCAGGGCAGGTCTGCATCTCCGTCGAGCGGGTATACGTGGTAGCTGAGATCTACGACGAGTTCGTGGCCCGGCTGACGCAGAGGGTGCGCTCCCTGGCCCAGGGTGCGGCGACAGGTGACGACGTGGGTGCGATGGTCACTGCGAGGCAGGTCGAGATCGCCGATCGCCACGTCAGCCAGGCGGTGGCGGCGGGTGCGCGGGTCCTGGCCGGCGGAACCCGGAGTGCGGTCGGGAACTACTACGCTCCGACCGTCCTGGTCGGTGTCGACCACACGATGGCTTGCATGACCGAGGAGACCTTCGGCCCCACGATCCCGGTGATGCTGGTCGCGGATGAAGACGAGGCCATCCGTCTGGCCAACGACTCGGCGTACGGCCTGTCTGCGACGGTGTGGACCCGCGACCACGCTCGGGCACAGCGCATTGCGAAACGCCTGGACGCGGGTGCGGTCAACATCAACGACGTCTTCAGCAACCTCTTCGCCACCACACTGCCGCACAGTGGATGGAAGGCATCGGGTATCGGTGCGCGGCTCGGCGGTGCCTACGGGCTGCACAAGTACTGCCGGGTCCAGGCGGTGACCGAGCCGCGGATTCCTGTCCCGGCACGAGAACTCACGTGGTACCCGTACACCTCCCGGCGTGCGGCCATCGCCGAAAGAGTATTGCGCGCGGCAGCCGGCCGCGGCCTGTGGCAACGCCTCGGCCTGAACAAGGAGAACAGCAAGTGACGACGCACATCCCCCACACTGCCGCCAAGACTGTGGCGATCACCGGCGGAGCCCGCGGCATCGGCTACCAGACCGCGAAGGAGCTGATCCGACGAGGCCACCGCGTCGCCATCGGCGACGTCGACGAGGCACGTGCCAAAGAGGCCGCCGTCGAGCTCGGGGTGAAGGTCGTCACCCGCCTCGATGTCACCGATCCCGACTCGTTCCGCGAATTTCTCGACCTGGTCGAGGGGGGCCTCGGCCCCCTCGACGTGCTGATCAACAACGCGGGCATCATGCCCACCGGGCACGCCCACGAGGAAGCCGACGCGGTGACCCGGCGGCAGGTCGAGATCAACGTCCTGGGAGTCATCTTCGGGACCAAACTCGCCCTCCAACGGATGCTGCCGCGGCGTGCCGGGCACATCATCAACACCGCATCACTGGCCGGTGAGCTCGCCGTACCCGGTCTGGCGACCTATTGCGGCACCAAGTTCGCGGTCATCGGGTTCACTGAGGCAGCACGACAGGAATACCGCAAGTCCGGGGTCCAGCTGTCCACGGTCCGGCCTACGTTCACCAACACCGAGCTCGTCGCTGGGACGGCTGGGGCCAAGGGACTGCGCAACGCCGAGCCCGAGGAGATCGCTCGAGCGACAGCCGATCTGATCGAGAATCCGCGTTCTTTCGTGCGTGTCACCCGCCTCGCCGGCGGCATGGTCGCCGCGATGAAGTTCGTCCCCGGTCGGTTGGCTACCTGGCTCGGATCGGCCCTGGGCACGGACTCGGTGTTCCTCGACGACGTCGACATGAGGATACGCCAGGCCTACCTGGACAGAATCCGGAGCAACTGATCCAGTCTTCGAACCCCGTCGTGCGCCGATCCACCGAAGAGGAACTCCTATGCCCCGCAGAACCCTGATCAAGGACTACCCGCATCGGATGGCGGGGCATTGCGGCTCTGGCGCGATGCGCGATCTTCTGCACTGGCATGGTCTGGGGTGGGATG
This sequence comes from Gordonia iterans, assembly GCF_002993285.1. Classification (NCBI taxonomy): domain Bacteria; kingdom Bacillati; phylum Actinomycetota; class Actinomycetes; order Mycobacteriales; family Gordoniaceae; genus Gordonia; species Gordonia iterans. The sequence goes on from NZ_CP027433.1 coordinate 2,198,868, forward strand.
GACCGCCCGACGAAGGTCTGGTGTTCGCGCTCGGTGGCGCGGTGGGGCTATCCTACCTCCGGTCGAGCGACCTCGTCCCACCGCTGTACCTGGTGGGACGAGGTGCCGACTTCGAAGTCGATCTACCCCGCCGACTCGGCGGACAGGTCCACGTTCTCACGACCGACGATCCTCGCGAGGGATGGTCATGGGTTCTCGACGAGATCGAAGCAGGCAGACCCAGTCTGGTGTGGGGCGACATCGGTGAGTTGCCGTACCTGCGGGTCCAGTTGCGGATGAGTCGCCACGATATCGTCGTGATCGGTCACGACGAGGCCGAGGGGATCGCTTTTGTCGTGGACAATGACCGCGCCGAGGTGCAGGAGGTCCCGCTCGATGCGCTGGCTCGGGCGCGGTCCTCGAAGTCTTTCCCGGAACCGACGCGCCACTGCACCTACCGCATCATCTGGCCGGACGCGCTGCCAGACGTGGCGGAAGTAGCGGCAGAGGCATTTCGCCAGTCCGCGGCCAGTATGCGCCGCCCGTCGCAGCCCGGGATCGTCGATCTCACGACAGCGGCGGCCGGGGCCGAGGGCCTAGCTGCGGTCGTACAGCTGGCGGCCGACGTTCGGACCTGGGCCGATCTTCCGATAGACGACCTCGAGATCCTCCTGTTCAGCCTGAGCGCTTTTATCGAGAAGGCAGGTACCGGCGGCGGGCTGTTCCGCCGATTGCTCGCCGATGGCTGCGCGGATGTCGCACGCCTGACCGGCGACTTCGCCACCGCTCAACTCGCCGTCTCCGCCAGCCGTTGTGCGCAGGCATGGACCGAGACTGCACGTGCCGGTATCCGGCGCGACGTTGATGTGCGAGCGCGCGCGGCCGGGATGTCTTTGGCGGCTAGCCGGCTGCCAGAGCTGGAGTTGGACCTGGTCGAGTCCCTGGAGTCTGCTTCAAGCTCGCTTATGGCTGCAGATCGCTGACAGCCCCACTTTTCCCCGGACGCTCGGTCTCCGGATCGCTGTGTTCGAAGGCAACTCTCTCAACAAGGAATGCTATGCAGAGCACGATGATGAACGTCCCGTTGACAACTGCGGCGATTCTGCGCCACGGCTCGAGTGTGCATGGCTCGGCAACCGTGCGGACCTTGCAGCCCGACGGGAGCGTGAAGGTCGCCTCGTTCGCCGAGATCGGACGGCGGTCCGCCCAGTTGGCCAACGCGTTGCGCGGTTGCGGGATCACAGGCGATGAGCGCGTCGCAACCTTTATGTGGAACAACCAGGAACATGTGGAAGCCTACTGTGCGGTGCCCTCGATGGGCGCGGTACTGCACACTCTCAATCTACGCCTCGCCTCAGATCAACTCGTCTACATAGGCAACCACGCCGAGGACCGGGTCGTGATTCTCGACGGAAGCCTGGTCCCGCTGCTGGCCCCCGTGCTGCCGCACATCACCAGTGTGCACACCGTCGTCGTGACCGGGGGGGGGTGGACCTCACCCCGCTGCACCGTGACGGGCTCACAGTCGTGGGTTACGAGGAGTTCATCTCCGCTCAGCCCGAGACGTTCGACTGGCCTGACCTCGATGAGCAGTCAGCAGCCGCCATGTGTTACACCTCCGGTACCACCGGGACCCCCAAAGGCGTCGCCTACAGCCACCGGTCGACCTACCTGCATTCGATGGCGGCCTGCGCCGCCGACGGACTGCGAGTCGGCTGCGATGACCGGATCCTCGCTATTGTGCCGATGTTCCATGCCAACGCCTGGGGACTGGTCTATGCCGCCCTCATGGCAGGTGCCGACCTTCTCATGCCTGACCGGTTCCTGCAGGCCGAGCCGCTGGTACGGCTCATCGATGCCCAGAAGCCAACCGTCGCAGGCGCGGTCCCGACGATCTGGAACGACGTGCTGAACTTCGTGGAGGCCAACCCCAGCTACGACATCTCCTCTCTCGGCCTGGTTGCCTGCGGTGGCTCCGCCGTGCCCGTTCACCTGATGGAGATCTTCGAGGAGAAGTACGGCGTACAGGTTGTCCAGGCGTGGGGAATGACCGAGACCTCGCCGCTGGCCACCGTCGCGCGTCCGCCGGCATCGCTCGACACGCAGGAGCGGTGGCGCCTGCGAGCCACTCAAGGCCGTCCGGTTCCAGGTGTGGAATTGAGGATCGTCGGCGACGCGGGCAATGAGCTCCCGCACGACGGCGAAGCCGTCGGCGAGCTGCAGGTGCGCGGACCTTGGATCACCGGCTCGTACATCGGCGAAGAGGATGACGGGGAGAAGTTTCAGGACGGTTGGTTGCGCACCGGCGACGTCGGTCGGATCGATGAACGCAGTTTCGTCACGCTGACCGACCGCACAAAGGACGTGATCAAGTCTGGCGGGGAGTGGATCTCCTCGGTCGAGCTCGAACTGCTGCTCGCCGGACACCCCGATGTGCTCGAGGCATCTGTGATCGGGGTGCCGGACGAGAAGTGGCAGGAACGTCCCCTCGCGGTGATCGTCGTACGTGACGGGCGCGAGCCCACACCTGCCCATCTGCGTGACTTCCTCGTTGGCAAGGTCGCCAAATGGTGGCTGCCCGAGCGTTGGTGCTTCGTCTCCGAGGTGCCCAAGACCTCGGTCGGCAAGTTCGACAAGAAGCGCCTGCGCTCCCTGCATGCCGAAGGAGAGCTTGCCGTCGTCGAAATCTAGGAATCCTCTCTAGATCATCGAGCACGGGTCCCTGCTCACATCGTGGGGTTAGGATCCGCGGCGGACAGTCCGACTTCGAGTACCTTGCCCGGCCTTAGTGGTCACGCCTCTCTTCAGTCACGCCGCGAACGCAGACCGGGTGGTGCGACATACCCCACGCTGAGTCAGCCGAGAACCTCGCAGGCCAAACCTCGACTGCCGCGCGATCACGGCCACTTGGCGGCCCTGGATACTTCCTGCTGGTACCTGCGAAAATTCCCACCTGCAGTGCTGGCGGCGGTCCGGTTCGACCATCGCAAGGTGTGGGCGATGTGCCGTTGCGACGGGCACCCGGTGTCGCAGGCGACCGTGCTGCGGTGCCTGCGAGACGAGGGTCTGCTGCCGCCAGCCGCAAGGCTGCGTTCGCCGCCGAGCCCACCGGCCCGAATCAGGTGTAGCGTTTGGACTTCAGTGAGTTCGAGACCACCGCTGGCGGGACGTGGCGTATCGCGGATTGCCGGGACTACTGGAGCAAATACGAGCATCCCTGGCATGTGTCGCCGACGGCGAACCAGCACGAACGCGATCACCGCGATCGAGCGCGCTTTGGCCGACTACGAGCAGTCGTACGACCACCCGCTGGCCGAAACGTGCCCACGCGAGCCCGGCCGTGGTCTCGAGCCCGCGGCGACGATCGTGACCTACAACGGCGGCCCGTTCCGGTCGTTCCGCTTCGAGGCGTTCGTCACCGCACACCCCGAACTGCGCCACGTCGGTACCCGAGTCAGGTCGCCGGGCCAGAACGGCTCGCGCGAACGCGGTTTCGGGTCGCTGAAGTACGAGCGACTGTTCCTCGAGGAGATCGATGACGTCTTGGCCGTGGTGAAGCACGCTGACGCCTACCGGGTCGAGCACAACACCGTCCGGCCGCACGAAGCCATCGCTTGGAACCGGCCGATCCAGATCCACCCTGGCCTGGTCGGCCCTCGGATCCCCAACTTTCCCCGAGACCGAAAACCTGCCAACTACTTGACACGGGACACGACGACGCAGCAGCGGCCTCGTCCAGGAGTGTTCGATCAACGGCTCTGGTATCCCTCACACCCGAATTGAGCCAGAGCCGTTGACCCGACCTCCGTACGTGCGGGCTTTTGTCGGTTTTACTTGCGGGTGTTGTGGTTGTGGTGGGCGGTGAGGAAATCGTCGACCAGGCGTGCGCAGTCGTGGTGGTCGATGCTGTGCAGCCCGGTGAGGCGAGCGAAGACGATCGGGCCCAGCAGCTGGATGATGACGAAGGTGGTGTCGAGGTCGCCGAGGTGGGCGCGGGCCTCAGGGCTGGTGAGGATGTGGTCGAACGGTTCGCGGTAGCGGCGGATGACCTGGGCGCGCAGGGAGGTGACCGCGCCCGAGTCAGGGGGTGCGCCGGGGTCGGGGGTAATGGATCCCATGGCCAGCCAGGACAGGGTGGTCAGCTGGAGGGGAGCGTTCTCGATCAGGTCGGCTTGGGCGGTGAGCAACGCGATCAACTGCTCGCGCACGGGCCCGTCGTCGGGTGGGGTGTCCACGCGTGGGAGTAGGCGTTCGAAGGTGGCCGCGAGCAGGTGGGTGCTGCTGCCGAAGTGCCGGTAGAGGGTGGTGCGCGCGACTTTCGAGGTGCGGGTGACCGCGTCGATGGTGACCGCGTCGATACCGCCGGTGGCCAGCAGATGGGTGGCCGCGTCGAGCAACCGTGCCCGCGAGCGCGCCAACCGCGGATCGGCCTGATCGAGATCCGCGTCCTGCTCGCCGGTGGCGGAGTGGGGCGCGGCGGGTCCGGTGCGGGTGTCGGCCTGGTCGCGGGTGGTCATGGTCGGGAAGACCTCCAAGGAAACGGGCGGCGGTGAATGTGTCCGATTTCGACTCTATCGCAACCACTCTCGCCTGTGATACTCATGGTAGCGAAGCGATACCGATGGTTTCGTCGGGTGGGAGGTGCCGGTGAACGCACCGGAAACGACTGACGGTCACAGTGTGCTGGCGCGGGCCGAATGGTGGATGCTGACGGTGTCGTGCCTGGCGGTGGCGCTGGTCGTCGCGGCGATGGCTGCACTGTATTCGGCGTTGCCGCTGATCGCGGTCGCGACCGGGGCGACCCAATCGCAGCTGACCTGGATCGTCGACGGCTACACCCTGATCCTGGCGTGCCTGGTCCTGCCCGCCGGCGCGGTGGGTGACCGCTACGGGCGCCGCGTCGTGCTGATCGCGGGCCTGGCGGTGTTCTCCGTGGCCTCGGCGCTGCCGCTGCTCATGTCGGGGCCGGTGTGGCTGATCGCGGCCCGCGCGGCGGCGGGCGCGGGCGCGGCACTGGTGATGCCCTCGACCCTGTCGATCCTGACCGCGGGGCTGCCCGAAGCGCATCGCGGGCGCGCGGTCGGGGTGTGGGCTGGGGTCGCCGGGTCCGGTGCGGTGCTCGGGATCCTCGGCTCGGGACTGCTGCTGGCGCGGTGGTCGTGGGAATCGGTGTTCGTGGGACTGACCGTGGCCGGGGTGGTGCTGGCCGCGCTGGCGTGCACCATCGCCGAATCCCGCGAGCGGGAACACCCGCCGGTGGACTGGGTGGGCGCGGTGGCGGTGGCGATCGCGATCGCGGCGATCGTGTTCGCCTGCGTCGAGATCCCCGCGCGCGGCTGGCTCGACCCGCTCGTGACCCCCACCCTCGCGCTCGGTGTCGCCGCGGCGGTGGTGTTCGTGATCATGGAGTTGCGGGTCGCCGCGCCGCTGCTGGATGTGCGGTTGTTCGCCCGGCGGGGGTTCGGGGCCGGGTCACTGTCGGTGACCATCCAGTTCCTGGTCACCTTCGGGGTGTTCCTGCTGCTGGTGCAATACCTGCAATTGATCCTCGGGTACGGGCCGCTCGGTTCGGCGCTGGGCCTGGTGCCGATGGCGGTGCCGCTGGTGGCGATCTCGGTGATCGCGCCGTGGCTGTCGAGCCGGGTCGGGCTGCGGGCGATGACCGTCACCGGGCTGCTCGCCATCGCGACCGGACTCTTCCTGGTGAGCCGGTTGACCCTGGCCGCCGACTACCCAGACCTGTTGTGGCCGTTGCTGATCCTGAGCGCCGGGCTGGGATTGTGCACCGCCCCGGCCACCTACGCCATCGTCGCCGACACCCCCGTGGCCAAACACGGTGTCGCCGCCGCCGTCAACGACGCCGCCCGCGAGATCGGCGCGGCCATCGGAATCGCCGTATCCGGCAGCGTGCTCGCCGCCGGATACACCCACCACATCCAACCCGCCCTGCCCCAGCTGCCCGAACCCGCTCGCGGCCCGGTCGCCGACTCCCTCGCCGCCGCCCTGCAGGTCGCCGACCGCGCCGGACCCGCCGCCCAGCCACTGGCCGAATTCGCCAAGACCGCGTTCGTACACGGCAGCACCCAGGCCGCGCTCGCGCTGGCGGCCATCACCGCGGCCGGAGCACTCGCGCTGGCCATCCTCGCCCCCGGACGCACACCCCGGCCCACCCCCACCACGACCACGACCACGACCACGACCACGGTGCGCGAACCGGCATCCACACTGCAGGACCCCCACAGCTGATACTCACCGTGAAAGGGAGGTCGTCATGACGGCCTACCACACCATCCTCGTCGACACCGACGGCTCCGACCGCTCCTACCGGGTGATCGACCACGCCGCCGAACTCGCCCGCGCCAGCCACGCCCGCCTGCTCATCCTGTGCGCCCGCCACGACATCGACGCCCACACCCTCGGCCCCGACCTCGACCGGCTCGGACCCGACGCCTACCAACTCCGCGGCACCACCCCCACCGACACGATCCTGCGCACCGCCCGCCACCACGCCACCGCCCACGGCGCCACCGACATCACCACCCACATCCTGGCCCCACCCACCCTGCACGCCCTGCTGCACCTGGCCGCCACCACCGGCACCGACCTCATCGTCACCGGCCACCCCCACCGCCACCCGCTGCTGGCCCGCTGGCTACCCAGCCTGCCCATCGAACTCGCCCGCCACGCCCACTGCGACATCCTCATCGTCCACGCCCCGCCCGACAATCCACCCCACCTGCCACCGAACCCCGCAGACCGGCACTCGACGACTGTCCCGTAAGCCGATCGGCCACCGGAACACCACGATCCGCGGACTGCCGCCCAGCTCGCAGGTGTTCCGTAGAGGTGTTCCGCGTACCGTCCCGCTCAACCCCCGCTATCCGGAACAATTCCGGGTATGGGTGAACCGTTCCGCGTCGGATACTGCCGTTGCTCCACCGATGAACAAGACGTCGAGATCCAAACCGACCAACTCCTCACTCTCGGCGTTCCACGCGACCGGATCTTCATCGACACCGGGTTCTCCGGCACCACCCGCCGCAACCGCACGGGCCTCGACAACGCGCTCGCCGCAGTGACCTCGGCAGCGGCGGCCGTCAGCGGGCGGCAGGTCGTGCTGACCACAACGAAATTCGACCGATTCGCCCGCAACATGGCCGAAGCCGGAGAAATCCTCACCGACCTGCGCAAGCGCGATGTCCTGTTCGGGCTCGGCAGCTCCGTCTACGACTGGAACGACCCGTTCGGCAAACTCTTCCTGCAAACCCTGGCCATGGTCGCCGAATTCGAGGCCAACCTGGGCCACCTGCGCACCCGTGAAGGCATGGCCAAGGCCCGCGCCAAGGGCCGCCTCAAGGGCAAACAGCCGAAACTGCCTCTCGCAGCACGCAAAACGATCCACCGCCGCTACCACGACCCCGGCGACGACGCCAGCCTGGCCGACCTCGCCGAGGAATACAGCGTCGGTCGCTCCACCATCCACCGCATCATCAGCAGCCCCGCCCCACCCCGCATCTGACGCAAACCAGCGCACCGCCCGAGCCGATCACGACGGCATCGTCGCTGGTCCAGCCATATGTGTTGTTTTCCGCGCGATTACTACCGGAACCCCAACTGGCGCGACGGAAACTGTCCGTCGGCGAACTCGCCGACCGGGTCGGCATCACGCCGGCGAACCTCGCGGTGTTGAAGAACGGCCGTGCGAAGGCGATCCGCTTCAGCACCCTCGCGGCGCTGTGCGAGGCCCTCGACTGTCAGCCCGGCGACCTGCTGCGCTGGACTCCGGATGCCGAACCGCCCTTGTGACACCCCGGCGACAAGCTCGGAAACCGCCCGGGCCGGCGGGGCCGGACGTCACGATGGGACTGTCGCGGCAAGGCTGGTCAGCATCGGAACGTTCCGTGCCACCTCGGGGATGCCGAAGGCCTCCACCAGATCGCCGGCGATCGGACGGAGCCGTTCGCACAGCTCGTTGACGCCGCGGCGGATCGCCTTGGCCCGCTCCACCGAGACATAGCGGTGCATCAGGAACCAGCCCAGATCGGCTTCCAGCGCGGAGTAGACGAACAGGTCGCGCACCGTCTGGAGCGTCTCGCGCACCGCTGAGCCCTCGTCGAGCCGGTCGATTGCGGCCTGGAAGGCCTCCAGGACGATTCGCTCGATGTGCGCCTCGCCCGCCTTGATCAGGTGGTCCTGGGTGGCGGTGAAGACCTCGAAGGCATCGGTGTCGTCGTCGCCGGCACGCCGCATGCGGGCGGCGGCGGTGCGCACCAGATGGTCCTCGCGCCCCTGGAACAGGGCGAGCTGCGTGTCGGCGTCGGTCAGGTCGCTGTCGTCCGGAGTCTCGTCGGAGGCGTCCAGCATGGTCTGCACCAACTGCCGGATGCCGGTCTTCTCGGCTGCCACGTCGCGGGCCATCCCGGCGACGAAGCGGACCCAGCCGCCGGCGTCGAGGCCGTCGACCTCGTCGGCGTAGTCGGTGAGCAGCTGTTTGGCGGCGAGCTGGGTCATCACCAGGTTGTCGCCCTCGAAGGTCGTGAAGACGTCCAGGTCGTCGCGGATCAGCGGCAGGCGGTTCTCCGCCATGTAGCCGGCGCCGCCGCATGCGGTCCGGGCCTCGATCGCGGCGCGCGACGCCAGGGTGGTGTGGCCGGCCTTGATACCGGCGGCCTTGGCCTCCAGGCGCCGGAGCTCCCGCGGGTCGACGTCGTCGGGGTCGAGCACCTGGATCTCGTGCAGTTGCTCGGTCACCTCGTTCTGGGCGATCGCGAAGGCATACGCCCGGGCGACCAGCGGGAGCAGCCGGCGCTGGTGGGCCCGGTAGTCCAGCAGCAGCAGCTCGCTGCCCTCGTCTCCGGGGCCGCTGAACTGACGGCGCTTCAGGGCGTACTCGACGGCCAGGGTCAGGGCGAGGCGTCCGGCCGCGCCACCGGAGGCGCCGACGGTGACGCGCCCCCGGATCAGGGTGCCGAGCATGGTGAAGAAGCGGCGGTTGTCCGACTCGATCGGGCTGGAGTACGTACCGTCGTCGGCGACGTCGGCATACCGGTTGAGCAGCGCCGAGCGCGGGACCCGGACGCGGTCGAACATGATCCGGCCGTTGTCCACGCCCGGCAGTCCGCCCTTGTAGCCGCAGTCCGAGGTGGTGACGCCCGGCAGATCGTCGCCGTTCTCGTCGCGGAGGGGGACCACGAAGCAGTGCACGCCGCGGCTGTGCGGCGTCTCGCCGGGGCCGCCGGTGATCAGCTGCGCGAAGACCGCGCCGTACTGCGCGTGTTCGGCGGCGCCGCCGATGTAGTCCTTGCGCGACGACGGAGTCGGGGAGTGAATCTCGAACTCTTGCGTGTCGGGCAGGTAGGTGGCCGTGGTCTCCAGCGCCTGCACGTTGGACCCGTGACCGGTCTCGGTCATCGCGAAGCAGCCGAGGACGTCCAGATCGATCAGCCCCTGGCGGAAGCGCTCATGGTGCGACTGCGTGCCGAGGTTCTCGATCGCGCCCCCGAACAGGCCCCACTGGACGCCGGCCTTGACCATCAGCGAGAGGTCCCCATATCCGAGGGTCTCGATCGCGGTGACGGCCGCACCCGGATCGGAAGGACCGTCGGGCGAAGCGAAGCCCTGCGCCGGGAAGCCGAGGGGCACCATCTGCTTCATCAGGTCGAGCATCCGTGCGCGGTAGTCGGGCAGGGGCACACCGGACAGGGGCACCAGGCCGGCTTCCTCGATGTACCGGCGCACCACGTCCCGGCTGGCCGCCCACCGGCCGTCGAGCACCGCGCGCAGATCGGAAGACAGGGGCAGATCGGAGGAGAGATCGTCGTCTCGGGTCATGGCGTCCAACGTACCGGGGCCGGGGCCGGCGGTCGCGGGGTGCGATAATCGGCGGGTGCCGAGTATCGAAGACATCCTGACGATCGAACGGATCGACGACGACATCTATCGCGGGGGAGTGTTCCCGAGTGTGCTGCGCCGGACCTTCGGCGGTCAGGTCGCCGGACAAGCGCTGGTCGCCGCGACCAAGACGGTCGCACCGGAGTTCGCGGTGCATTCGCTGCACGGGTACTTCCTGCGGCCCGGGAAGGCCGACCAACCGGCGATCTTCCTGGTGGACCGGATCCGTGATGGGCGCTCGTTCGTGACGCGCCGGGTCACCGGCGTCCAGAACGGGGAAGCGATCTTCTCGATGTCGGCGTCGTTTCACGTCACCGGGGACGAGGGCCTCGAACACCAGGACGCCGTGCCGCCGGCCGTCGACCCGGAGACGCTGCTGGATCGCCGCGACGTCGGATCCGACGCCGAGCGCTCGCTGTTCCAGGAGTGGGAGAACTTCGACATCCGCATCGTGCCCCGTGATCAGCTGGTGCTGGCCGGCGGCCTGGCCGCACAGCAGCGCGTGTGGTTCCGCTACCGCCACGCACTGCCCGACGACCAGCTGCTGCACGTGTGCACCCTCGCCTACATGAGCGACATGACGCTGCTGGGCTCGGCCAAGGTTCCGCACCCGGGCGCGCAGGCGCAGACCGCGTCGCTCGACCACGCCATGTGGTTCCTGCGGCCGTTCCGCACCGATGACTGGCTGCTCTACGACCAGACCTCACCGTCGTCGAGCGGCGGGCGCTCGCTGACGCAGGGACGGATCTTCGACCGCGCCGGGCGGATGGTGGCCGCGGTGACCCAGGAAGGTCTCACCCGCACCAACGTGCCCGCCGACCAGGTCTCGATCATGAAAGCCGATTCGTGACCGCGGTGGTCGGCGTCCTCGCCCTGCAGGGCGACGTGCGCGAGCACGTCGACGCGCTGACGGCCTGCGGGGTGCGGGCCGTTCCGGTGCGGCGGGAGAGCGAACTGCACGCCGTCGACGGTCTGGTGATCCCCGGCGGAGAGTCGACGACGATGAGCAAGCTCCTCGGTGTGTTCGAGCTGGACGACCCGCTGCGCCAGGCGCTCCGGGACGGGTTGCCGGCATACGGCTCGTGCGCAGGCATGATTCTGCTCGCATCGCGGATTCTGGACACGCGGGCCGACGCCCGGCACCTGGATGCGCTCGACGTCACCGTGCGGCGCAACGCCTTCGGCCGCCAGGTCGAGTCCTTCGAGACCGATCTGGATTTCGCGGGCATCACGGACGAACCCGGTGCAGACCCGCTGCGTGCGGTCTTCATCCGCGCGCCGTGGGTGGAGGAGGCCGGTCCCGACACGACGATCCTGGCCACCGTGCCCGCCGGGCCGGCGGCGGGGCGTATCGTCGCTGTGCGGCAGAACGGCGTGCTGGCCACGTCGTTTCATCCCGAGGTCACCGGCGACCTGCGGGTCCATCAGTACTTCGTCGACATGGTCAAGGAAGGGAGAGCCTCATGAGTGGACACTCCAAATGGGCTACCACCAAGCACAAGAAGGCCGCCATCGATGCCAAGCGCGGCAAGATGTTCGCCAAGCTCATCAAGAACATCGAGGTCGCCGCGCGCACGGGCGGCGGTGATCCGGCGGGCAATCCGACACTCTTCGACGCCATTCAGAAAGCGAAGAAGTCGTCGGTGCCCAACGACAACATCGAGCGCGCCCGCAAGCGCGGCGGCGGCGAAGAGGCCGGCGGCGCCGACTGGCAGAACATCACCTACGAGGGCTACGGTCCGAGCGGGGTGGCCCTGCTGATCGAGTGTCTCACCGACAATCGCAACCGCGCCGCCACGGAGGTGCGCACCGCGATGACCCGCAACGGCGGGAACATGGCCGATCCCGGTTCGGTGAGCTATCTCTTCACCCGCAAGGGCGTGGTGACTCTGCCCAAGGGCGAGCAGACCGAGGACGACGTGCTCCTGGCCGTGCTCGATGCCGGCGCCGAGGAGGTGAACGACCTCGGGGAGGCGTTCGAGGTGGTGTCCGAACCCGGTGACCTGGTCGCGGTGCGCACCGCGCTGCAGGAGGCCGGCATCGACTACGACTCGGCCGAGCCCGACTTCCGCGCCTCGGTCGAGGTGGCCGTCGACGCGGACGGCGCTCGCAAGGTGATGAAGCTGATCGACGCGCTCGAAGACTCCGACGACGTCCAGAACGTCTACAGCAACGTCGACATCAGCGACGAGGTCCTCGCCGAACTCGAGGACGACTAGCCTGCCGCGCGCGCCGCGTGTCGGGCGATCGGATGTCTGACCGGTGCGTTAGAATCTCGAACAACTGTTCGCAGCGGTCGGGATGCGACGTGTCGGAAGGGGCAGCGCGGTGCGTGTCATGGGAGTGGACCCGGGATTGACCCGGTGCGGCATCGCCCTGGTCGAGTCCGGGTCCGGTCGCACGGTCACCGCGCTCGACGTCGACGTCGTCCGCACGCCCGCCTCGATGGAGTTGCCAGACCGGCTGAGCGCGATCTACGCCGCCGCCCAGCACTGGATGGACACGCACGCCCCGGACGTCGTCGCCGTGGAGCGGGTGTTCGCGCAGCGCCAGGTCAGCACCGCGATGGGGACCGCGCAGGCCGCGGGGGTGATCGCCCTGGCCGCAGCCCACCGCGACGTGCCGGTCCGCTTCCACACTCCGAGTGAGGTGAAGGCCGCCGTCACCGGTTCCGGCCGCGCCGACAAGGCTCAGGTCACGATGATGGTCACCCGAATCCTGGGCATGCAGCAGGCCCCCAAGCCCGCGGATGCCGCCGACGCGCTGGCGCTGGCCATCTGCCACTGCTGGCGCGGTCCGGTCAACGAACGGATGGAAGCCGCGGCCGCGAAGGCCCGCCTCGCGCAGGAGGCGCATCGCCGGCGTCTCGAGGCAGCGCGGCGGGAGCAGGCACGACGACACGAGAAGGTGGTGGGCCAGTGATCGCCTCGGTCTCCGGCGAGGTCATCGACATCGCACTCGATCACGTGGTGGTCGAATGCGCGGGCGTGGGATACCGGGTGCTGGCGACGCCCCCGACCCTGGCGACTCTGCGTCGAGGCGAACGCACCCGGCTGATGACGGCGATGATCGTCCGCGAGGACTCGATGACTCTCTACGGGTTCATCGATCCGGACGCGCGCGAACTCTTCGGGGTGTTGCAGACGGTGACCGGCGTCGGGCCGCGGCTGGCGATGGCGACCCTGGCGGTGCTGGAACCGGACCGGCTTCGCCGCGCCCTGGCCGACTCGGACACTAAGGCGCTGACCTCGGTCCCGGGCATCGGTAAGCGGGTGGCCGAGCGGCTCGTCGTCGAACTCCGGGACAAGGTCGGGGCGCCGGCCGGCGAGCCGGGCGCCGCGCTGCCGGGAACCGCCGCCGGTATCGGTGCGCAGGTCGCCGAAGCGCTCGTGGGCCTCGGTTTCGCCGATGCCGCCGCCCAGAAGGCGGTCACCGAGGTGCTCGCCGCCCAGCCGGAGGCGGACTCGCAGACGGCGCTCCGTGCGGCCCTGTCGGCTCTCGGACCGCGGCGATGACCGGCGAGTACCCCGACGAGGAACTGCTGGCGCCGGCGACGGTGCCCGGGGACTCCGAGCTCGACGCGAGCCTGCGGCCCCGGACGCTCGCCGACTTCATCGGCCAGGCGAAGGTGCGCGAGCAGCTCGAGCTGGTGTTGCACGCCGCCCGGAACCGCGGGCGCACACCGGACCACATCCTCTTGTCGGGTCCGCCGGGCCTCGGCAAGACCTCGCTCGCGATGATCATCGCCGCCGAGATGGGGGCGGCGATAAGGATCACCTCGGGTCCCGCTCTCGAGCGGGCCGGGGACCTCGCTGCCATGCTGTCGAACCTGGTGGAGGGCGACGTGCTCTTCATCGACGAGATCCACCGCATCGCCCGGCCGGCCGAGGAGATGCTGTATCTGGCGATGGAGGACTTCCGGGTCGACGTCGTCGTGGGCAAGGGGCCGGGGGCCACCTCGATACCGCTCGACGTCGCACCGTTCACCCTCGTCGGCGCCACGACTCGCTCGGGGGCGCTCACCGGGCCGCTGCGCGACCGATTCGGCTTCACCGCGCACATGGAGTTCTACGAGACCGGCGACCTGGTCCGGGTGTTGCGCCGATCGGCCTCGATCCTCGGCATCGCCCTGGATCCGGACGCGGCGGCCGAGGTGGCCGGGCGCTCGCGCGGCACCCCGCGCATCGCCAACCGGCTGTTGCGCCGCGTCCGGGACTATGCCGAGGTACGTGGAGACGGGCGGGTGGACACCGCCAGCGCCCGCGCCGCGCTGGCGGTGTACGACGTCGACGAGCTCGGCCTCGACCGCCTCGACCGGGCGGTGCTCGGCGCGCTGGTCCGGGGGTTCGGCGGGGGGCCGGTAGGGGTCTCCACCCTGGCCGTGGCGGTCGGCGAGGAGCCGGCGACCGTCGAGGAGGTCTGCGAACCGTTCCTGGTGCGGGCCGGGATGATCGCGCGGACGCCCCGCGGCCGGGTGGCCACCGCCGCCGCGTGGCACCACCTCGGGCTGCCGCCGCCCGCCGGTGCGGTGCACCACACCCTGGGCGTGCGCGCACGGGAGGAGCCGGGCCCGAGCCTGTTCGACGACGACCTGCCCTGAGACGATTCCGGCGACCCGGACACGGTCCGATGGGGGCGGTCCTGGCACTATGGAGCGCATGGATGGACTCTTTCTCCCGCTCATGCTGGCGCTGCTCGTCGGCTTCATGTTCCTCAGTTTCCGCAACAACAAGAAGCGGCAGCAGGCACAGCAACAGCTTCAGGCGCAGGCCGTTCCGGGCGCCCGCGTCCAGCTGACCTCGGGACTCTTCGGCACCATCGTGGGAGACGAGGGCGAGACCGTCGAGGTCGAGATCGCTCCGGGTGTCGTGACCACGTGGAATCGTCTCGCGATCCGCGACGTGATCACCGAGGGCGCCGACGCCCCGGCCGTCGAGACCGAGGACGAGGATGCGTTCCGCGTCCCCGACTACACCGAAGAGGATGCCGCGCGCGACGCGGCCGCCGAGAAGGCGGCCCCGGAGAACGCAGCTGGGGAGAAGGTCGCCGACGACGCGCCGGAGATCGCTCCTGCCGACACCGATACGAAGGACAAGTAGGCTTTCCGCCCGTGAGCAATCCCACCCCACGTCCGCGCCGGAGCACGGCGCGCCGCGGCGTTCCGCCGTGGCAGCCGTTGACGGCCTTCCTGGTGCTGCTCGGCCTGGTGTACGCGCTGATCTTCTTCACCGGCGGCGGCAAGCCTGAGCCCAAACTCGGCATCGACCTGCAAGGCGGCACCCGCGTGGTGCTGACCGCACGCACCGACGACGGCAAGGCGCCGGCCCGCGAGCAACTCGACATCGCCCGCAACATCATCGAACAGCGCGTCAACGGCCTCGGCGTCGGCGGCTCCGAAGTGGTGGTCAACGGCAGCAACATCGTCATCACCGTGCCCGGCGACGACGGCAAGCAGGCGCGCGCCCTCGGCCAGACCGCCCGGCTCTACATCCGACCGGTCGACGATTCGGCGCCGGCGCAGGAGCAGCCGCCGGCGGAGGGGCCCAAGCCCTCCGACATGACCGCCGAGCAGCAGGCTGCGGCCATCGCCGAGCAGCGCAAGCTGCGGCAGGCCCCGGCCGGCGCGTCCCCGGAGCGGCTGCAGGAACTGCGGGCCCAGATGGCCAAGGTGAACTGTGCACCCGACTCCGGCGACGTGCTGGTGGGCCACGACCGGCCCGACGAGTACCTGGTGACCTGTGGCGAGGACGGCGAGACCGTCTATCTGCTGGCGCCGATGATCATCGACGGCCGCGACGTGGACAAGGCCTCGGCCGGCCAGAATCAGACCGGCGGCTGGGTGGTGACCGTCGACTACAAGGGCGACGGGCAGCGCACCTGGGCCGATTACACCGGCAAGAACATCGGCAAGGTCACCGCGGTGACGCTCGATTCGCGGGTGGTCAGTGCGGCCACCATCCAGTCCCAGATCCTCGGCACCACCGAGATCAGCGGTGACTTCACCCAGGACGAGGCGACCAACCTCGCCAACTCGCTCAAGTACGGGTCGCTGCCGCTCTCGTTCACCTCCTCGGAAGCGGAGACGGTGTCGGCGACCCTCGGCTGGCAGGCGCTGCGCGCTGCGCTCATCGCCGGCCTGATCGGCCTGATCGCGACCTTCGTGTACGCGATGGCCTACTACCGGATGCTCGGCTTCGTGGCGGTGGGTTCACTGGTGCTGGCCGGGCTGATGGTCTACGGCATCATGGTGCTGCTGGGCCGCTGGATCGGGTTCACACTCGACCTGGCGGGCATGGCGGGCCTGATCATCGGCATCGGCATGACAGCGGACTCGTTCGTCGTCTATTTCGAGCGCATCAAGGACGAGATGCGCGAGGGCCGGAGTTTCCGCTCCGCAGTGCCACGCGGCTGGGCCAGTGCTCGCCGCACCATCTGGACCGGTAACGCGGTGAGCTTCATCGCGTCCGTGGTGATCTACGTGCTGGCCGTCGGCGAGGTCAAGGGCTTCGCCTTCACCCTCGGTCTCACGACCATCCTCGACGTGATGGTGGTGTTCCTGGTGACCCATCCGGTGGTCGAACTCGCGACGCGGTCGAAGTTCCTGTCCAAACCGAGCATCAACGGTCTCGGCGCGGTCAGCGAGGTCGCCCGCCAGCGCCGCAAGGCCGCCTCCCGGTCGCGCCCCGCCGCGGCCTCGACCCGGAAGGAGTCGGTGGAATGACCACCCCCACGCCGCAGTCGCCGGACCAGACCGAGGTGGTCGACGACACCTCGCCGACCACCGAGTGGGTCGACGCCGACTATGAGGCCGACAAGAGCAAGAGCTTCTTCTCGCGCCTGTACAGCGGAACCGGTGCGTTCGACGTCATCGGGAAGCGCCGCCAGTGGTACATCGTCACCGCTGTGATACTCCTGATCTGTGCGTTGTCGATGATCTTCCGCGGCTTCACCTTCGGCATCGACTTCGAGGGCGGCACGCAGATCGCGCTGCCGAACCAGGCTCCGCTGACGACCTCCTCGGTGGAGCAGGTGATCGAGGACTCGCTGGGCATAGAGCCGCAGCAGGTGCAGACGGCCGGGAGCGGGGCATCGTCGACCATCCAGGTCCGCATCGAGCATCTGACCCAGGAGCAGACCGCTCAGGTCTCCGAGGCGCTCGCCGAGGCGTTCGCGCCGGCCATCACGGTGAACGACGTGAGCAGTTCTGACGTGAGCAGCACGTGGGGCCAGGAGATCACCCGCAAGATGTTGATCGCGCTCATCGTCTTCCTGGCGGTGGTGTTCGTCTACATCACGGTCCGGTTCGACAAGGAGATGTCGATCGCGGCGATGGCTTCGCTCTTCTTCGACCTGGTGGTGACCGCCGGGATCTATTCGCTGGTCGGATTCGAAGTGACCCCGGCGATGGTGATCGGATTGCTGACGATTCTGGGCTTCTCGATCTACGACACGGTGGTGGTGTTCGACAAGGTGCAGGAGAACACGCGCAGCGTGTTCGCCAGCACCCGGCGGACCTACGCCGAACAGACCAACCTGGCGGTGAACCAGACCTTCATGCGCTCGATCAACACCACCGTGATCTCGATCTTGCCGATCATCTCGCTGATGATCGTCGCGGTCTGGATGCTCGGCGTCGGCACGCTGAAAGACCTCGCTCTGGTCCAGCTGGTCGGCATCGTCGTGGGCATGTTCTCGTCCATCTACCTGGCCTCGCCGCTGCTGGTGACCCTGAAAGAACGACGGCCCGAGGTGAAGGCGCACACTCAGAAGGTGCTGGCGCGCCGTCGGCGGGCCGCCGAGGCCGCCGGAGCCCGGGCGTGATCAGGCGCCGTCGCGCGGCGGTCACCGCGACCGTCCTCGGCCTGGTGACCGCCCTGACCGCCACGCTCTCCGCGTGCGGCGACAGCGGCCGGGACCAGATCGACTATCTGATCGATGCGCGCGTCGGCTCCTACAACGTCAACACCGTCGACGGCTATGCTTCCGGCGCCGTGATGGCACTGGCCCGGGTGCTGCCCGGGTTCAGCTACCTCGGGCCGGACGGCCAGGTGGTGGCCGACCGCGACATCGGCACGGTGACCGTCGAGGAGGGACCCTCGCTGACGCTCGCCTACACGTTCGCCGACGGGGCGCAGTGGTCCGACGGTGCCCCGATGGTGTGCGACGACCTCGTGCTCGCCGCGACCGCCATGAGCGGCCGGACGCCGGGGTTCGCCGCTGCCACCGACGCCGGCTACCGCGATATCGCGCGCATCGACTGCACGGCGGGGGAGAAGACCGCGGTGGTCACCTTCGCCCGCGGCCGGGACTACGTGCAGTGGGCGGCGCTGTTCGGGGTCGGCAGTCTGCTGCCCGCCCACGTCGTCGCCCGCAAGGCCGCCGTCGACGATGTGGTCGGTGCGTTCGCCGACGGCGACCGTGCTGCGATAGGACGGATCGCCGAGGTCTGGAACGCCGGCTTCACCCTGACGCCCGGACAGCCGGTGCCCGCCGAGGACTTCCCGTCGGCCGGACCGTACCGCCTCTCCGAATACACGGTCGACGGCGGCCTGAAGCTGGTCGCGAACGACAAGTGGTGGGGCGAGGCCCCGGCGACCGGGAACATCACCGTGTGGCCGCGGGGCACCGATGCCGGCAAGGCCGTCGACGACGGCCTCGAGGTGGCCGACACCGCCGACCTGAACACCGGTGACCGGGTGCAGGGCCGTGCGACCTCCGAGTACGACGGGACCGAGAACCGGGCTGCGGAGCGGGATCCACGGCCGCTCTCGGTGACCCAGCTGGTGCTTGCCGGGCGGGGAACCGCCGCTGATCGGCTGGTGCGCCAGGCGTTCGCCACGTGCGTGCCGCGCGACGCGCTGGCGCGGCGGTTCGGGGCGAACGGCCTGGTCTGGTCGCTGCGGACCGTCTCGCCCGCCGATTCGCTCGGCAGTGCGCTGAACGCCCAGTTCGCGCGCCGTTACCCGCGCGCCGACGTCCGCCGGGCGCGGGCGCTCCTGGAGCAGCGGCCGGCCGGCGAAGACGGCCGCCGCGCGCCGGTGACGCTGCGTCTCGGCTACGTGTCGCCGGATCCGGTGGCGCAGGCCGTCGCGCAGCAGATCATCGACACCTGCGGTTCGGCCGGTTTGACCGTCACCGACGCGAGTTCGGCGGAGCTGACCCCGGGTGCCCTGGGGCGGGACGTCGACGTCCTGCTGACCAACGGCGCCACCGGCATCGCCGCCGCCGGGGTGGCGTCCGGTTTCCCGGACGCCTATCAGCTCTTCGGCGGAGATCCGCTGAACATCTCCGGCTTCCGCAATCCGCAGGCCTCCGGGGCGATCAACGACCTGTCGCTGACCACCAGCGACAGCGCACGCCTGCCGCTGGTCCGGACGGCCGAGACCGCCGCGTGGAACGCGCTGACCTCGATTCCGCTCTACGGCACGGTCCGCGCCCGCGAACACACCGGGGTCGCCCAGGTGGTGCCGGGGCTGGCGCGGACCGGTACCGGCTGGAACATGGACCGATGGGTGCGCAGGTGAGTGCCCCGATGACGCCCCCGACGCATAGCTCGCCCCACACGGCCGCGCACGACCGGGCGTGTGCGGCCATCGACCGGCACACCCGGGTGGTCGCCGACTTCCCCACGCCCGGGGTGGAGTTCCGGGACCTCACGCCGGTACTCGCCGATCCCGACGGTCTCGCGGCGGTGGTGTCGGCCCTCGCCGAGCACTGCCGGGGCGCGGATCTGATCGCCGGCATCGACGCGCGCGGCTTTCTGCTGGGCGGCGCCGTCGCGCGGGAACTCGGCGTGGGTGTGATCGCGGTCCGGAAGGCCGGGAAGTTGCCGCCGCCGGTGATCGGCGTCGACTACAACCTCGAATACGGCACCTCGCGACTGGAACTGCCGGCCGAGGGCCTCGACCTGCGAGGCCGGCGCGTGGCGGTGCTCGACGACGTGCTGGCCACCGGCGGCACCCTGGTGGCCGCGGCCCGGCTCCTCCGGCTCGCCGGGGCCCGGGTGCACGCGCTGTCGGTGATCATGGAGCTCGCCGACCTGCCGGGCCGGGCGACGGTGGCAGCCGGAGTGGGCGCCGACGTGCCCGTCCACCACCTGTGCCGCGGGTGAGCGCATCAGCCACTAAGCTTTCCTCATGAGCGAAGCGGACATCGGGCGCAAGCCCGAAGACGGTGGCGCATCCCTGAGTTCTCGCCGGGTGCGCGCCCGGCTGGCTCGCCGGATCACCGCGGGACCGCGGAGCGCTGTGGAGCCGGTCCTGGAGCCGCTGGCCACCCTGCACCGCGATGTCTACCCGAAGGCCGACGTCTCGGTGCTGCAGCGCGCGTACGAGGTGGCGAGCACGCATCACGAGGGCCAGTTCCGCAAGTCCGGCGACCCGTACATCACCCATCCGCTGGCCGTCGCCACGATCCTGGCCGACCTCGGCATGGACACCATCACGCTGGTCGCGGCGCTCCTGCACGACACCGTCGAGGACACCGGGTATTCCCTCGAGCAGCTGGAGTCCGACTTCGGTTCGGAGGTGGCGCACCTGGTCGACGGCGTCACCAAGCTCGACAAGGTGGCGCTCGGCAGCGCGGCCGAGGGCGAGACGATCCGCAAGATGATCATCGCGATGGCCCGCGATCCGCGGGTGCTGGTGATCAAGGTGGCCGATCGGCTGCACAACATGCGGACTATGCGCTTCCTTCCCCCAGAGAAGCAGGCGCGCAAGGCGCGCGAGACGCTCGAAGTGATCGCACCGCTGGCGCACCGGCTCGGCATGGCGACGGTCAAGTGGGAGCTCGAGGACCTCTCCTTCGCGATTCTGCACCCGAAGCGGTACGAGGAGATCGTCCGGCTGGTGGCCGACCGCGCGCCCAGCCGGGACACCTATCTCGAGCGTGTCCGGAGCGACCTCAACAACGCGCTCGCGGGGGCGCGCATCCAGGCCACCGTCGAGGGCCGTCCGAAGCACTACTGGTCGATCTATCAGAAGATGATCGTCAAGGGCCGGGACTTCGACGACATCCACGATCTGGTCGGCATGCGGATCCTGTGCGATCACGTGCGCGACTGTTATGCGGCGATCGGCGTCGTGCATTCGCTGTGGCACCCGATGGCGGGGCGTTTCAAGGACTACATCGCCCAGCCCAGCTACGGCGTGTATCAGTCCCTGCACACGACGGTGATCGGCCCGGAGGGCAAGCCGCTGGAAGTGCAGATCCGCACGCACGACATGCACCGCACCGCGGAGTTCGGCATCGCCGCGCACTGGAGGTACAAGGAGGGCCGAAAGGGCAAGGGCCGCAAGGCCGCCGATGCCGGCGAGGTCGACGACATGGCCTGGATGCGGCAGCTGCTGGACTGGCAGCGCGAAGCCGCCGATCCCGGGGAGTTCCTGGAGTCGCTGCGCTACGACCTCGCGGTCCGCGAGATCTTCGTCTTCACCCCGAAG
Source organism: Gordonia iterans (assembly GCF_002993285.1). NCBI lineage: Bacteria > Bacillati > Actinomycetota > Actinomycetes > Mycobacteriales > Gordoniaceae > Gordonia > Gordonia iterans. The sequence continues at coordinate 2,220,179 of NZ_CP027433.1, forward strand.
GGGGACGTGATCACGCTGCCGACCGGCTCCACGCCGGTGGACTTCGCCTATGCGGTGCACACCGAAGTAGGGCACCGGTGCATCGGCGCGCGGGTGAACGGCAGGCTGGTCGCGCTCGAGCGGCCGCTGGAGAACGGCGAAGTGGTGGAGGTCTTCACCTCCAAAGACGAGTCGGCCGGGCCGAGCAAGGACTGGCAGAGCTTCGTGGCGTCACCGCGCGCCAAGGCCAAGATTCGGCAATGGTTCGCCAAGGAACGCCGGGAAGAGGCGCTGGAAGCCGGCAAAGAGGCGATCATCAAGGAGGTGCGCCGCGGTGGGCTGCCGCTGCAGCGCCTGATGTCGGCCGACTCGGTCAGCGTCCTGGCCAAGGAGTTCGGGTACAGCGACGTCGACGCCCTCTACACCGCGGTCGGCGAACACAATCTGACCGCGGGACGCGTGGTGCACCGGCTGGTCGCCATGCTCGGCGGCGTGGAGAGCGCCGAGGAGCAGCTCGCCGAACGGTCGACGCCGTCGACCGTGGTGCAGGGCACACGGTCGTCTGGCGGCGATTCCGGTGTCCAGGTGGAGGGCGTCGACAACATTCTGGTGAAGCTCGCCAAGTGCTGCACCCCGGTGCCCGGGGACGAGATCCTCGGCTTCGTCACGCGCGGCGGCGGGGTGAGCGTGCATCGTGACGACTGCACCAACGCCGGTGCGCTGCGCGCGCAGTCTGAGCGGCTGGTTCCGGTGCGCTGGGCGCCCAATCCGTCGTCGGTGTTCCTGGTGGCGATTCAGGTGGAGGCGCTCGATCGGCACCGGCTGCTCTCGGACATCACGCGGGTGCTGGCCGACGAGCGCGTCAACATCCTGTCCGCTTCGGTGCAGACCACCCGCGATCGGGTGGCGGTCAGCAAGTTCACCTTCGAGATGGGCGACCCGAAGCATCTCGGCCACGTCCTGAACGTCGTACGCAGCGTGGAGGGCGTCTACGACGTCTACCGGGTGACCTCGGCCGCCTGAGACCCGGTCGGGGCACTGTCCTCGGACGGGGTCTCGATACTCTCCTCGCCTAGGTCTCGATACTCTCCTCGCCTAACGGCTCGTCGCTACTCGACCACCGGCTTGCTCGTCGCTACTCGACCACCGGCTTGCTCGTCGCTAGTCGACCACCGGCTTGCTCGTCGCTACTCGACCACTGGCTTGCTCGTCCCGACCCGGCCGCGGACTCGTCAATGGTGGTCGAGTAGGGCCGAGGTACGAGGCCCGTATCGAGACCTCAGTCGCGCACGGTGGTCGAGGTGATCACGATCGGCGTCTTCGGTTGACCGGCTTCGAGCTTCTCGCCCGGTTTGGGCGCCGTGTTGCCCGGGCTCGGGACGATGCCGCCCTTCTCGAACTTGTCCAGGGTCGCCAGGCCGGGCTCGTCGACGGTGCCGATCACGGTGAACCGCGGCAGCAGGGCGGTGTCCTGGAGGAAGAAGTACAGGGTGCCCGCACCGGTGTTGGCGACCGGCTCCTGCCCGAACATCGGATTGCCCTCGCTGTTGGCGTTGAACACCGCGACGGTGCCGCGCGGATAGGTGACGGCCTGCTCTGTCGGGGCCATCGGGTTCGGCTCGCCGTGCGGCTTCAGGCCGGTGGGGAGCTCGTCGGGCATGTTCCAGCCGGGATTGCCGCCCTGCACGCCCGGCAGTCCCGCTGTGCCGGTCGGATCGCCGCAGAGGGCGGCGCCGCCGTTCTCGCCGACCGCAATGCCGTGGCAGGCCACGTCGTCGTAGTAGCCGCTTTGAGCGAGAGTCAGGACGCCGTTGACGTTGCACGGCCCGTCGGCGCGGTTCAGCGTCATCGGGATGGCGCCCACGGTGGTGTCGAAGGTGAGACCGACCGTGCCCTCTTTGAACGGGTGGTCGTCCGGCTTCGGTGCGCTGCGCTGGAGCTGCGCGGCCTTCTTGTAGTGGTCGAGCAGTGCCTGCGACTGCTCGCGCTGCTCCGCCGGCACGGTGTCCGGCAGGGCATCCGGCAGCTCCTTGAACGGATCCTGCGCTTCGTTGTAGACGCAGTCCACGCGGCGGCTGTCGTCCCACGCGCGCCAGCCGAAGTACGCGCCGACGGCGACGACCGCCACCACCACGAGGCCGGCGGCCGAGGCGATCACGAGGCGACGTCGCCGGGCCTGCTGCCGTTCGGCTTCGAGTCGCTGTTCTAGCTTGCGCTTGGCGGCCTCGCGGCGCTCCTCATTGGTCGTCACGCGGGGTGATCCTCCTGTGTCATCGGCGGCTGGGCCAGATGTGCCTGCCGCGAGCGTCACGGCGCGGGCACCATGCTATCGCAGCGGTCACAGCCGCCCGGCGACCGACCGGGCGCGGCGCGGGCCGTGCGCGGTGAGCGCCGTGCGCCTCGGCCGCCGTGCCGAGCGCGCGGATCGCCATGCCGGTCGAGCGGAGTCGAGGCCCAGTGACACAATGGACGCATGCTCATCACCGGCTTCCCCGCGGGGATGTTCCAGACCAACTGCTACGTGGTCGCCGACGAGTCGTCGGGCGAGGCCATCGTCATCGACCCTGGTCAGGATGCGGCGCCGCAGGTGCGGTCCGTGCTCGCCGACCGCGGCCTCACGCCGGTCGCCGTCTTCCTGACGCACGGGCACCTGGATCACACCTGGAACGCGCAGGAACTCGCCGACGAGTACTCGATCCCGGTGTACATCCACCCCGACGACCGCGCCATGCTGGCGGATCCGGGCGAGGGTCTGGGCAAGGCGCTGGCGACGATGATCGGCGTCATGAAGTTCCGCGAGCCGGAGAAGGTGATCGAGTTCGCCGACGGTGAGGAGATCGAGATCGCGGGCATCCGCTGGAAGGTCGATCACGCACCCGGTCACACCCGCGGCAGCGTCTTGCTGACCACCGAGTTGCCCGCCGACGGTCCCGGCCGAACGTCGGCCGTTCCCGTCTGCTTCAGTGGTGACGTGCTGTTCCAGGGCTCTATCGGGCGCACCGATCTGCCCGGCGGCGACCATCAGCAACTGCTGGACTCGATCACCGAGCGGATCCTGCCGAAGCCCGATGAGACCGTCGTGCTCCCCGGCCACGGACCGCAGACGACCGTCGGCGCCGAGCGGACCACCAACCCGTTCCTGGCCGGTTCACTGGACATCAAGAAGGGACGTTTCGGACTGTGAGCGGAGAATTCACCGCACCCAAGGGGGTGCCGGACTACTTCCCGCCGGCCTCCGCCGACTTTCTGACCGTCCGCAACGCCTTGACCGACGCTGCACACCGCGCCGGCTACGGCCACATCGAGCTGCCGATCTTCGAGGACACGGCGCTCTTCGCGCGCGGCGTCGGGGAGTCCACGGACGTGGTCAGCAAGGAGATGTACACCTTCGCCGACCGCGGAGGCCGGACCGTCACGCTGCGGCCGGAGGGCACCGCCGGGGTGATGCGCGCGGTGATCCAGCACGGTCTCGATCGTGGACAGCTCCCGGTCAAGGTCTGCTACTCCGGACCGTTCTTCCGTTACGAGCGACCGCAGGCCGGGCGGTACCGACAGCTGCAGCAGGTGGGCGTCGAGGCGATCGGCGTCGACGATCCCGCCCTGGACGCCGAGGTGATCGCCGTCGCCGACGAGGGTTATCGGCGGCTCGGCCTGTCCGGCTACCGGCTGGAGCTGACCTCGCTCGGCGACGACACGTGCCGGCCGCAGTACCGGGAAGTGTTGCAGGAATTCCTCTTGGGCCTTGATCTGGACGAGGCCACGCGCGAGCGCGCCCGGCTCAATCCGCTGCGCGTGCTCGACGACAAGCGGCCGGAGGTCAAGGAGATGACTGCCGGTGCGCCGCTGATGATCGATCACCTCAGCGAGTCCGCGCGTGAGCACTTCGCTGCCGTCGGCAAGCACCTCGACCAGCTCGGGGTGAAGTACGAACTGAATCCGCGCCTGGTCCGCGGCCTGGACTACTACACCAAGACGACGTTCGAGTTCGTGCACGACGGCCTCGGCGCGCAGTCCGGCATCGGCGGCGGCGGGCGGTACGACGGACTGATGAAGCAGATCGGCGGCAAGCAGGACCTCTCCGGCATCGGCTTCGGCATCGGCGTGGACCGCACGGTGCTGGCGTTGGCCGCCGAGGACGTCTCGGTGGCCGGGCAGGGACGGGTGCAGGTCTACGGTGTGCCGCTGGGCGCCGACGCCAAGGACGAGCTGGTGGCCGTCGCGGGGCGGCTGCGTGAGCACGGCATCAGCGTGGATCTCGCCTACGGCGACCGCGGCCTCAAGGGGGCGATGAAAGCCGCCGACCGGTCCGGCGCCCGGCTCGCGCTGGTTCTGGGGGCGAACGAGCTGGCCGAGCGCACCGTCGAGGTGAAGGATCTCGCGACGGGCGAGCAGTCTTCGATCGCGCTCGACGAGGTCGTCGCCGACCTCTCCGCACGCCTGGCCTGAGGCGTTCGGGCCTGCTGCGGCTACAGGTCGTTGGTGGCGAAGGTGTCGCACCGGCGGGGTTCGCCGCTGTCGTAGCCGATGGTGAACCACCGGACGCGCTGCGCCGACGAGCCGTGCGTCCAGCCCTCGGGGTTGGAGTTGGCGCCCTGGATCGTGTCGTCGCCGATGGCCTTGGCCGTCTGGATGATGTTCGAGATCTGCTGGTCGGTCAACGGTTCGATGAATCCCTTGCCCGATCCGCGTTGCGCGTGGTGGAACCACACTCCGGCCAGGCAGTCGGCCTGGAGTTCGATGCGGACCGAGCCGTCGTTGCCCATGCGCTGGCCCTTGGCGAGAACCCCGGTGAGGTTCTCCACGTGGTGCGCGAACTCGTGCGCCACCACGTACTCCTGTGCGGCCGCCCCGTCGGAGCCGCCCATCCGCTTGAGGTCGGCGAAGAACGTCGGGTCGAAGTACGCCGTTTCGTCGGCGGGACAGTAGAACGGGCCCATCGCCGACGTCGCGTGACCACACGCGGTGGTGACCGCGCCGCTGAAGATGACCGTCTTCGGTGAGGTGTAGCCCTTCATCAGCGTCGGCCAGACCTCGTTCAGGCTCGCCACGGTCGCCGTGATGATGCAGACCGAGTCGCCGGCGTTCGCCTTCTCGACGGTGCACGAGTCGATGTGCTGTTGCAGTTCGGCGTTGGTGCCGGTCTCGTTCGCCTGCTGGTACGAGTTCGGGCTCGAACCGGTCAGATCACCGGGATTGAGGCCGAACAGCAGCGCGACGACGGTCAACAGCAGGCCCGCGCCGCCGCCGAGCGCGATCTTGCCGCCGTTGCCGCCACCGCCTGCACTGACACCGCCGGTGTCGAATCCACCACTGCCCTGGAAAGTCACCCGCTCATGATGACACGCTTGCGCCCGATCGGGTCCAAGAGCGGACCGGAACGTGCGGGCGGGATGCCGACGCACCGGCACGCCCACTACGATGGAGGGTCGAGTATGTCTGCCGTCCTTCCGCCGCTGAAAGGAATTCAGTGCTTCGCACCCATCTCGCCGGGTCACTCCGTCGTGAGAACGCCAACCAGACCGTCACCGTCGCAGGTTGGGTCGCCCGCCGCCGGGATCACGGAGGGGTCGTGTTCATCGATCTGCGCGACGCCTCCGGGCTGGTGCAGGTGGTCTTCCGCGACGAGCAGGTGGCCGAGGCGGCCCACCGGTTGCGCGCGGAGTACTGCGTCCAGGTGACCGGCACCGTCGAGGTGCGCCCGGAGGGCAGCGAGAACGCGAACCTGGCCTCCGGCGCCGTCGAGATCAACGCGCGTGAGCTCGTCGTGCTCAACGAATCGGCGCCGCTGCCGTTCCAGCTCGACGAGCATCCGGGCGAGGAGGCGCGCCTGCGGTACCGCTACCTGGACCTGCGGCGGGAGGGTCCGGCGCGGGCGCTGCGACTGCGTTCGCAGGCCAACGCCGCGGCCCGGGACGTGCTGGCCGCCAACCAGTTCGTGGAGATCGAGACCCCGACGCTGACCCGGTCGACGCCGGAGGGTGCGCGAGACTTCCTGGTGCCGGCCCGCCTGCAGCCCGGAACGTTCTACGCGTTGCCGCAGAGTCCGCAGTTGTTCAAACAGCTGCTGATGGTGGCCGGGATGGAGCGCTACTACCAGATCGCCCGCTGCTACCGGGACGAAGACTTCCGCGCCGATCGCCAGCCCGAGTTCACCCAGCTCGACGTCGAGATGAGCTTCGTCGACGAGGACGACGTGATCGCCCTCGCCGAGCAGATTCTGGTCGCATTGTGGAAACTGATCGGCTACCAGATCCCGACGCCGATCCCGCGCATCACCTACGCCGAGGCCATGCGCCGGTTCGGCAGCGACAAGCCCGACCTGCGCTTCGGCATCGAGCTCGTCGAGTGCACCGAGTACTTCGCCGAGACGCCGTTCCGGGTCTTCCGGGCGCCCTACGTCGGCGCCGTGGTGATGCCGGGCGGCGCCGGGCAGCCGCGACGTCAACTGGACGCCTGGCAGGAGTGGGCCAAGCAGCGCGGAGCCAAGGGGCTGGCGTACGTCCTGGTCCAGGAGGACGGTGCGCTCACCGGTCCGGTCGCCAAGAACCTCTCCGACGCCGAGCGCGAAGGCCTGGCAGCGCATGTCGGTGCGCAGCCGGGTGACTGCATCTTCTTCGCGGCAGGCGCCGTGAAGCCGATGCGTGCGCTGCTGGGGGCGGCACGCAACGAGATCGCCGACAAGCTGGGTCTGATCAAGCCCGGGGAGTGGGCGTTCACCTGGGTCGTCGACGCGCCGCTGTTCGAGCCGGCCGACGATGCGACGGCATCCGGAGACGTCGCCGTCGGGACCGGTGCGTGGACCGCAGTGCACCACGCCTTCACCTCGCCCAAGCCGGAGTCGCTGGAGAACCTCGAGGCCGATCCGGGAGGGGCCCTGGCCTACGCCTACGACATCGTCTGCAACGGCAACGAGATCGGCGGAGGCTCGATCCGCATCCACCGTCGCGACGTGCAGGAGCGGGTCTTCGAGATCATGGGGATCGACCACGACGAGGCGCAGGAGAAGTTCGGCTTCCTGCTCGACGCCTTCGCCTTCGGCGCACCGCCGCACGGCGGCATCGCCTTCGGCTGGGATCGCATCACCGCCCTGCTGGCCGGTGAGCCGTCGATTCGCGAGGTGATCGCGTTCCCGAAGTCCGGCGGCGGCGTGGATCCGCTGACCGACGCGCCCGCACCGATCACCCCTGAGCAGCGCAAGGAGTCGGGCATCGACGCCAAGCCCAAGGCGGCCCCGAAGACCGAGTCCCCGAACGCCGAGGCGCATTCCGGTACCGCCGAACCCGCGAAGGTTCAGTAGACGGCGAACCGATGACCGTGATCGAGCAAGCTCTGCTCACCGAGGCTCTCGCCACCGGTGAGGCTCTGCTGACCCGCCGGGCCGGGGCCCAGGTGACTCTGACCGACCCGGACGATCTCGGCGGGACCGGACGCAGCACGGTGGTGCGCGCCCGGCTGGTGGAGAATCCGCTGACGTCCGGGCGCACCGTCGTCATCAAGGTGATCGACGACGACGCCCCGTCGGCGCCGTTCCTGCGGGAGGTCGCCGCCTACCGGTACGCCACCGCGCTGCCGAACAGTTCGCGGCCCGGGCCGCAATTGGTCGCGGTCGACGAGAAGGCCCGGGTCCTGGTGCTGACCGACCTCGGTCACGGTCGTGGGATGATCGAGTTGCTGGGGGAGGACCGGGGTGCGGCGGCGCGTGCGGTCAGCGCCTGGGGGCAGGCGCTGGGCCGGATGCACGCGGCCACGATGGGCGGTGAGGAGGACTTCGGCGCCCTGCTGCGCCGGACCGCCGGGCGCGGGCCCGCCGCGGATGTCGACGAAGTGCAGCGGCAGGTGCTCGCCGCGCGCGACGGTGCGCCGGCCCTCGCCGACCGCCTCGGCATCGCCTTGTCGCCGCGGCTCGCCGCCGACCTGGATTCGGGGCTGTGCCTGTTCGACGCCGGGGATCTGCGGGCGTTCAGTCCGTCGGACGTGGGCCCGGAGAACATTTTGATCAACGAGGACGGCGTCCAGTTCATGGACTACGAGCTGGGGGCCTTCCGGGATGCCTCGCTCGACGTCGCCTACGCCCTGGTCACGTTCCCGGCCTATCTCGCCGAGTCGGCGGTCAGCTTCCGGGAGGACCTGGAGAAGATGCTGGTGGACGCCTGGCGCTCGGAGGTGCAGGGGCTGTGGCCGGTTCTCCGGCGCGATGCCGACACCGACCGGCGGCTGCTGGACGCGCGGGTCCTGTGGGTCTGGCTCAGCACGCACTGGATGGTCACCGGGGGCGCCAACGGGCACGACTGGGCGCTCAACACCGGCGATGCGCGCGTGGTGCTGACCCGCTGGGCCGATCTGGTCGATGCGGCGCGCCGGGCGCAGGACGCCGAGCTCGCCGCCGCCGCCGAGGAGATGGAGCACGCGCTGCGTCTCTTCTGGTTCGAGTGAGTCGGGTCCGGTGCCGATGAACGACGATCCCGGGCTGTTCGCCGATCCGGCCGTCGCGGCCGCCGCCGGTCCCGGTGCCGTGGACTCCGCGGTTCCGGGTGCGCCGAGCCGCCCGCTCGCGGTCCGGATGCGGCCCGAGTCGCTCGACGAGATCGTCGGGCAGCAGCATCTGTTGGGCGAGCGCGCGCCGCTGCGGCGCATGATCGACGGCTCCGGTGCGTCGTCGGTGCTCCTGTACGGTCCGCCCGGCACCGGAAAGACGACCATGGCCTCGCTGATCAGCCGGGCGACCGGGGGCCGGTTCGAGGCGCTGTCGGCCCTGTCCGCGGGGGTCAAAGAGGTGCGCGCGGTGATCGACATGGCCCGGCGGCGGCTCGCCCAGGGACAGCAGACCGTGCTCTTCATCGACGAGGTCCACCGGTTCTCCAAGACCCAGCAGGACGCGCTGCTGGACGCGGTGGAGAACCGCATCGTGCTGCTGGTGGCGGCGACCACCGAGAACCCGTCGTTCTCCGTCGTCGCTCCGCTGCTCTCGCGTTCGCTGGTGCTGCAGCTGCAGCCGTTGTCCGACGACGACGTCGCCGCGGTGGTCAATCGTGCGGTCGAGAGCCCGCGCGGGCTGGCCGGATCGGTCGAGCTGACCGACGATGCACTCGATCACCTGATCGCGGTGGCAGGCGGAGACGCCAGGCGCGCGCTGACGGCGCTCGAAGCGACCGCCGACGGCGTCCTGCGGGATGCGGCCGAAGCAGCCGGTGAGGGGGACGGCGATCCCGACCCGGTGCTCATCGAGGTGTCCGATGTGGAGTCGGCGATCGATCGCGCGGCCGTCCGGTACGACCGTGACGGCGATCAGCACTACGACGTGATCAGCGCCTTCATCAAGTCGATCCGCGGTTCCGACGTCGACGCGGCACTGCACTATCTGGCCCGGATGATCGCCGCCGGGGAGGACCCGCGCTTCATCGCCCGCCGGCTGATGATCCATGCCAGCGAGGACATCGGCATGGCCGACCCGACGGCGCTGCAGTCGGCGGTCGCGGCCGCCCAGGTGGTGCAGCTGGTCGGCATGCCGGAGGCGCGCCTGGCCCTCACTCAGGCGACCATCCATCTGGCGACCGCGCCGAAATCGGCGGGTGTGGTGAAGGCGATGGGCGAGTCCGCGGCCGACATCGCCGCCGGGCGAATCGGGAGCGTCCCGGCGCACCTGCGCGACGGTCACTACGGGGGCGCCAAGGACCTCGGTCACGCGGTCGGCTACAAGTATCCGCACGAGTATCCCGGTGGCGTCGTGGCCCAGCAGTACGCGCCGGATCCGCTGGTCGGACGCGACTACTACCACCCGAGCGACCACGGCTTCGAGCGCGAACTGGGACCGCGCGTGGCACGCCTGCGCGGCATCGTGCGCAGGATCACAAAGGGCCCGCGCACGCGGTGACGCGCACCGGGCGGCCGTCGATCTGCCGATGGTGACGACTGCCCCGTGGCGCACCGGGAGCGAGTGTGACAGACGGGGTCAAAGGGGCAATCGATGCCGGAGGGTGGCTCAACCAGGCCACGACGGTAGGCTGGTGAGTCGCGTTCCATTTCCGTGTAGGAAAATGGAATCTCGCTGGAACCACCATCGACCCCGAGGACGACACCGCAGTGCAGACGCATGACATCCGGAAGCGCTTCCTGGATCACTTCATCCGGGCCGGACACACCGAGGTGCCCAGCGCCTCGCTGATCCTCGACGATCCGAACCTGCTGTTCGTCAACGCGGGAATGGTGCCGTTCAAGCCGTACTTCCTGGGCGACCAGACCCCGCCCTATCAGCGCGCCACGAGCGTGCAGAAGTGTGTGCGGACGCTGGACATCGACGAGGTCGGCATCACCACTCGCCACAACACCTTCTTCCAGATGGCCGGGAACTTCTCGTTCGGCGACTACTTCAAGCGCGAGGCCATCGAGTTCGCCTGGTCGCTGCTCACCGATCCGGTCGAGGAGGGCGGCTACGGCATCGACCCGGAGAAGCTGTGGCCGACGGTGTACCTCGACGACGACGAGGCCGAGACCATCTGGCGCGACGTGATCGGCGTTCCGGCCGAGCGCATCCAGCGCCGCGGCATGAAGGACAACTACTGGTCGATGGGCGTGCCCGGCCCATGCGGCCCCTGCTCGGAGATCTTCTACGACCGCGGCCCGGAATACGGGATCGAAGGGGGCCCGGAGGCCGACGAGGATCGCTACATCGAGATCTGGAATCTCGTGTTCATGCAGAACGAGCGCGGAGCCGGCGGCGCCAAAGAGGACTACGAGATCCTCGGGCCGCTGCCGAAGAAGAACATCGACACCGGCATGGGCATCGAGCGGGTGGCCTGCATCCTGCAGGGCGTCGACAACGTCTACGAGACCGACCTGCTCAAGCCGGTCATCGACCTGGCCTCCGAACTCAGCGGACGGGCCTACGGTGCGGGCAGCGGTGACGTTCGGCCCGCTCGCTCCGCTCCCGGCGCCGGTGACGACGATGTGCGCTTCCGCGTGATCGCCGACCACTCGCGCACGGCCGTCATGCTGATCGGCGACGGCGTGGTCCCCGGCAACGACGGCCGCGGGTACGTCCTGCGGCGGCTGTTGCGCCGCGTCGTGCGCTCGATGCGCCTGCTCGGTGCGGATCAGCCGACCATGGGCGCGATCGTCGAGCGGGTGATCGAACTGATGAGTCCGTCGTACCCGGAACTGGCCGAGCAGCGCGACCACATCCGGTCGGTCGCCGTCGCCGAGGAGACCAGCTTCGCCAAGACACTGGCCTCGGGCTCCAAGCTCTTCGCCGACGCGGCTGCGGGCACCAAGAAGGCCGGCGGCACCCGGATCAGCGGCGACGACGCCTTCGCCCTGCACGACACCTACGGCTTCCCGATCGATCTGACCCTGGAGATGGCCGCCGAAGCCGGTCTCGAGGTCGATCGCGACGGCTTCGCCGAGTTGATGGCCGAGCAGCGCAGCCGCGCCAAGGCCGACGCGACCGCCCGCAAGTCCGGCCACGCAGATCTTTCGGTCTACCGCGACTTCCTCGATCGCGGGCCGACAGAGTTCACCGGCTTCGACGAGCTGGTGTCCCAGGCACGGGTGCTGGGCATGATCGCCGGTGGCGAGCGGGTGCGGTCGGCGACACCGGGCACCGAACTGGAAGTGATCCTCGATCGCAGTCCGCTCTACGCCGAGTCCGGCGGCCAGCTCGCCGACACCGGCGCCATCACCACGGCCACCGGTGCGCGGCTGCGCGTCAAGGACGTGCAGAAGCTGAACAAGCGGGTGTGGCTGCACAAGGTGGTGGTCGAGGAGGGCGAGGTCGTCGAGGGCGACGAGGTGCTCGCCTCGGTGGACGCGGGCTGGCGGCACGGCGCGACCCAGGGCCACTCGGGCACCCACCTCGTGCACGCCGCGCTGCGGCAGATCCTCGGTCCCACCGCGACCCAGGCCGGTTCGCTGAACCGCCCCGGATACCTGCGCTTCGACTTTCACGCCGCGGCGCCGCTGTCGGAGTCGCAGCGCGCCGAGATCGAGCAGATCAGCAACGAGGCCGTGGAGGCGAACTACCGGGTCAACACCTTCGAGACTGATTTGGCCAAAGCCAAACAGATGGGCGCGCTCGCACTGTTCGGGGAGAACTACGGCGACCAGGTTCGGGTGGTGGAGATCGGCGGACCGTTCTCCATGGAGCTGTGCGGCGGCACCCACGTCGAGAGCTCGGCACAGATCGGACCGGTCACCGTGATCGGCGAAGGGTCGGTCGGGTCCGGCGTCCGCCGTGTGGAGGCGTACGTGGGGATGGACTCGCTGCGCTATCTCTCCAAGGAACGGGCGCTGATGGCAGGTCTGGCATCCTCGCTGAAGGTGCCGTCCGAGCAGGTGCCCGACCGCGTCGAGCAGTTGGTGACCCGGCTGCGCGAGGCCGAGAAGGCCCTGGACGCGGTGCGTGCCGAGCAGGCGCGCGCGGCGGTCGTCGGCCTGATCGACGACGCCGAGACGGTGGAGGGCACGCTGGTCGTGGCCGGGCGGATCGCCGACGGCGTCGACGCCAACGGCCTGCGCGGGCTGGCCACCGAACTGCGGGGCAAGGTCGCCGATCGCGATGCCGTCGTCGCGCTGTTCTCGGTGGACGGCGAGAAGGTGCCCTTCGTCGTCGCCACCACCGACGCGGCGCGCGATCGCGGACTCAAGGCCGGTGACCTGGTCCGCGAGGTGGCGCCGCTGGTCTCCGGTCGCGGCGGCGGAAAGCCGGACCTGGCGCAGGGCTCGGGAAGCGACGCCGGCGGCATCGACGCGGCACTTCGCCGGGTGCGAGAAGTGGTAGGGGATCGGCACCACGGCTCCGCTCGGCGACCGTGATCGCTCCGCGGGGACGGCGCCTCGGCATCGACGTCGGGAGCGTCCGGGTGGGCGTCGCAGTCTGCGATCCGGACGGGATCCTGGCGACGCCGGTGGAGACCGTGCAGCGGACGTCCGACGACGCCGACGTGCGCCGGATTGCGGTGATCGCCGCCGAGTACGAGGTGGTGCAGGTGGTGATCGGTCTGCCGCGAACCCTGCGGAACACCGAGGGCGCGGCCGTGGAGGCCGCGCGCGCCTTCGGAGAGGCGATCGCCGCCGCGATCGACCCGGTGCCGGTGATCTACCACGACGAACGACTCACGACGGTGACCGCGGCCGGTGCTCTGCGTGCCAGTGGCCGCAAGGGAAAGGCTGCGCGCGCCGTCATCGATCAAGCCGCCGCGGTCGCTATCCTTCAGGGATGGCTCGACACGCACCGCAGCGGAGGATGGGGCGCCAGTGACTGATCAGCAAGGACCGGACGAAAACGGAGGCCCGAACATGCCTCCGGTGCCGGGCACACCGCGGCGAGCCTCGCGAACCCGCCATCGCGGGCGTCGCGCCCCAGGGGATCCGACGACGACCGGCAGCATCCCGCTGGTCCGGACCGAGCCGGATCTGCCCGACCCGACGGTCGACTACCGCCGTCCGGAACGGTCGAAGAACCCTTACCTGGAGATCCGGTACGCCGAGCCGGCGCTCCCGGAGTTGAGCGTCCGCGGTTTCACCGCACCGCCGGCTCGCCCGGCACCCGAGCCGCACCCGGCACCCGAAACCTCGTCAGCGCAGGTGCGTCCGGCCGCGGCCACTCGCCCCGCACCCCTCGCTCACCCCGCGGCGGAGCCGCTTCACCGAGCCCCCGATCCCGCGCCGGTTCACCGCGCCCCGGATCCGGAGCCGCGTCCGGCGGCGCACGCCGCACCGCCGTCGTCGTTCGAGGCGCATGCACGCGCCGCGTCTCCGACGACCGACGAGCTGCCGGCGATCCCGGCCGAGCGCGCTACCTCCGCCGAGATCGGCGCGACCCCGCTCGACGCCCTCGACACCGAGTGGATGCCGGCTACGAACGCGGTGTCGCCGGCCGACGTCACCCCGACCACCGAGCAGGACGCCCTGGTCGCCGGACCGGCCACGACCGTCACCACTGGGCCGCACACCGGCTTCGACATCCTCGACGACGCCCCGCGCCGCGGCGCGCACGCGGCCGGCGGACCGGGTGGCGACGGTCCCGGCGGCGACGGACCGGGAGACGAGGGCACCGCGCAGGGCATGCCGGCGTCGCGGAACAATCGCAAAGTGCTCATCGCCGGTCTCGCGGTGGTCCTCGTGCTGGTCCTGGCAGGCGGATTCGCGCTGCACGCGTTGGGGGTGTTCGACTCCCGGAAGGACTTCGCCTCGGACACCGGCGGACAACCCACGTTGGTGGCGATTCCGGAACATTCGTCCCTGCGCGACATGGGCCAGATCCTGGCCGATGCGGGGGTGGTGGGGAGCCAGCACGCATTCGTGAACGCGGCCGGCTCGCAGGCGCTCTCCGGCGGATATTACCGATTGCCCACCGGGATCTCCGGCGCCGCAGCCGTCGAGAAGATGGCGAACGGCGACAAGGAGTATCGGGTCGGCCGTCTCGTGATCCCCGAAGGCGCCCAGCTGGACTCGAAGAAGGGCGTCGACGGAAAGGTCACTCCCGGGATCTTCGCCGAGATCGAAGCCGCCACCACGGTCGAGGCCGACGGGACCTCCTACGGCGTCACGGCCGAGGAGCTGCAGCAGGCCGCGGCGACCGCGACGGTCGGCGAGCTCGGTGTGCCGGACTGGGCCAAGGCCCCGGTGGAGAAGCTCGCCGGCGACCATCGCCGGCTCGAGGGCCTGATCGCCTCGGGCGCGTGGGAGGATCTCGATCCGCGGCTGAACGCCCAGGAACTGCTGCATTCGCTGATCACCCGCAGCGTCGCCCGGTTCGAGACGTGGGGCCTGCTCAGCGCCAACAATTCGGGGCTGATGCCGTACGACACGCTGATCGTCGCCTCCATCGTCGAGGCCGAGGTGAGCCAGCCCGACGATTACGCCAAGGTGGCCCGGGTGATCCTGAACCGACTGGAACGGGAACAGCGTCTGCAGATGGACTCCACTGTCAACTACACCGCCGAGATCACCGACATCGACGTGCGCGGCAAGGCGTTCAGCGACAAGAACGAGTGGAACACCTATCAGCGCGACGGGCTGCCGGCGACGCCGATCGGCGCGGTGGGCGAGCGTGCCCTCGAATCAGTCGAGAACCCGGCACAGGGCGACTGGCTCTACTTCGTGACCGTCGACAAGCAGGGCACCACCTTGTTCGCCCGGACTTTCGAGCGGCACAAGCGCAACCGCGAGGTCGCCTGCCGGAACAAGCTCGTCGTCACGGGCTGCAGCTGATGGCGCCCGGTGCCGCCGGCCCGGGAATCGTGCGCGACGGTCCGCGCCGCGCCGCGGTGCTCGGCACACCGGTCGGGCACTCCCGGTCACCGGATCTGCACCGCGCCGCCTATGCCGCCCTCGGTCTGGACGGCTGGACCTACGACGCACTGGAGACCACCGCCGAGGAGTTGCCGTCCCGCGTGGCCGCCGCCGGGCCCGAGTGGGCCGGGTTCTCGGTGACGATGCCCGGCAAGATCGCGGCCCTGGAATTCGCCGACGAGCGCACCGCGCGCGCTGAGCTGATCGGTTCGGCGAACACCCTGGTGCGCCTGCCGGACGGCCGCTGGCGCGCCGACTGCACCGACGTCGACGGGATGACGGGTGCGCTCGCCGAAGCCCGAGTGCCCGCCGATGCCTCCTCAGCGGTGATCGTCGGCGCCGGGGGCACCGCGCTGCCGACGCTGGCGGCGTTGTCCGAGTGGGGCGTCGGGAAGGTGACGATCGTCGCGAGGAGCGCCGCGCGGGCCGCCGGCGCCGTGGATCTGGCGGGCCGCCTCGGTGTCGAGTGCCGGGTGGTCGGCTTCGAAGACGGACCGCCGCTGCGCGAGGCGGTCGACCGCGCCGACGTGGTCGTCTCCACGGTGCCCGCCGGAGCGACCGCACCCATCGTGTCGTCGCTGCGCGGTGCCGAACGACTCGTCGACGTCATCTACGACCCCTGGCCCACTCCACTGGCCTCCGCGATACGCGACGCCGGCGGTGTGGTGGTCGGCGGACTGACGATGCTGCTGAACCAGGCCTACAGCCAGGTGGAGCAGTTCACCGGCCTGCCCGCGCCCCGCGCGGCGATGGCCGCCGCCCTGCGCTGACGCCCCCGCCTTCCGCTGACGCCCGGGCACTCACTGGCCGGGTCCGGTCCCGACCTGTGGACAAGTCGATCGCCGTACGGCGGCCTGTGGACAGCGCTGAGCAGCCGCGCCGGTGACGGCTCACGCTGGAGCCATGACTTGGGCCCTCCTCGCACTGCTGGCGGCCGTCGCCGCGTACGACCGCCGCACCGGACGCGCGCCGAACGCGCTCACCCTCCCGCTCCTGCTGATCGCCGTGCTGGCGGCTTGGGAGGATCCCGTCGCGGGCCTCGCGGCGGTGACGTTGACGGCGCCCTATCTGGCCGGATTCGCCGCGCGCGGGTGTGGTGGGGGAGACGTCAAGCTCGCCCCCGGGTGCGGAGTGCTGTTGGGCTCGCCGTCGTCGGCGCTCGTCGCCCTGCTGCTCGCCGCCGTGTTGACGGTCGCCGCGTGTGCGCTCGCGCGTCGTCGTGCCGTCCCGCACGGTCCAGCGCTGGTCGCGGCCGCGCTTCTCGTCGCGGCCGTCGACGCGCTCGCGGGACTCTGACCACTGTCGCGCTCGTCTCGAACTGCCGGATTGTGTTCCGGCTGCTCGGTTAACCCGGCAGCCAGACGACAATGCAGCAGACGATGGTGAACCCGGTGGACAAGGTCGTGTCCGAGTTGTGACTGATGAGGTGAGAGAGGCTCGTGGGGTCAGGCGTTAGGGTGGTCGGTGAGCTTCGTCGTCGATCAGTGAGGTCTCCGGTGTCTGACCGAATCCCCGCGGTGTCCCGTCGCCGCTTCTTCGCCGCGGCGGCGACCGGTGCGGTCGTGGCAGGTACGACGACGATCGCCGCCTCCGGCGCCCGTGCCGAGACCGGGGAGGGTCCCGCCGGAGCGCTGGCCCGGGGCTCCTCCGAGTTGCCGCCGTCGCTGCCCGCGAACATCTCGCACGGCACGATCCTGGACTACGCGGTGGGGATCCCGTCTCCCGCGGCCGTCAAGGACGCGGGGCACGCCGGGGTGATCCGCTACATCTCCGAGCGCCGGCCGGGTGCGGAGTACATGACCGGCAAACCGCTGCGGGCCGACGAGGCGGCCGCGATGCGAGCGGCCGGACTGACCGTCGTCTCGAACTACCAGTTCGGCAAGGGGGACACCGCGGATTGGCTCGGCGGCTACCCCGCCGGGCTCGACCACGGCCGGCGGGGCGTGGCCATCCACCGGGCAGCAGGCGGACCCGACACCGCCCCGATCTACGTCTCCATCGACGACGATCCGACGTTCACCCAGTTCGTCACCCAGATCGCACCGTATCTGCTGGCGTGGCGCTCGGTGATCGGCGCCGGACGGGTGGGCGTCTACGGCAACGCGTCGACCATCCAGTGGGCGTCGTCGTTCGGCATGGCGCGCTGGTTCTGGCAGCACGACTGGGGCACCCCGAAGGGCTATCTGCATCCCGCCGCGCACCTGCATCAGATTCCCGGCCAGAGGCGGGTCGGCGGCGTGACCGTCGACGTGAATACCGTTCTGAAGCCGGACTACGGCCAGTGGAGGTAGCGCCTGCGGCTCCGCAGTTCGAGCCGATGACGGCTCTCCGGGAGACTTCTGGAACAATTGTCCCTTGTGTTGCGCTGGACTACTGCTGGAGAATCCCACGGCCCCGCCCTGATCTCGTTGGTCGAGGGCATGGTGGCCGGAGTCGAGGTCACCTCGGCTGACATCGCCGAACAACTCGCCCGCCGGCGCCTGGGCTACGGCCGCGGTGCGCGGATGAAGTTCGAGGCCGACAAACTGACGCTGATCGGCGGATTCCGGCACGGCGTGACGATGGGGAGCCCGATCGCGATCGAGATCGGGAACAGCGAGTGGCCCAAGTGGGAGAAGGTCATGTCGGCCGATCCGGTCGATCCGGCCGAGCTCGAGGGCGCCCGCAACGCGCCGCTCACCCGGCCGCGCCCCGGTCACGCCGACTACTCCGGGATGCTGAAGTACGGGTTCGACGACGCGCGCCAGGTCCTGGAGCGCGCGAGCGCCCGGGAGACCGCCGCCCGGGTCGCGGCAGGCACGGTCGCCCGCAATTTCTTGCGGCAGGTCTTCGGGATCGAGGTGCTCTCGCACGTCGTCTCGATCGGTGCCAGCGAACCGTACGACGGCCCCGTGCCACGCTACGACGATCTGCCGGCCATCGACGCGAGCCCGGTCCGGGCCTTCGACAAGGATGCCGAGACCGCCATGATCGGCGAGATCGAGGCGGCGAAGAAGGACGGCGACACCCTCGGCGGCGTCGTCGAGATCATCGCGACCGGGGTGCCGATCGGCCTCGGTTCGCACGTGTCCGGCGAAACTCGCCTGGATGCCCGGCTGGCCGGCGCCCTGATGGGGATCCAGGCGATCAAGGGCGTCGAGGTCGGCGACGGCTTCGCGACCGCGCGACGGCGGGGCAGCCAGGCGCACGACGAGATGGTGCCCGGCGCCGACGGCGTGCTCCGGTCCACCAACCGGGCCGGGGGCACCGAGGGCGGCATGACCAACGGTGAGGACCTGCGCGTCCGGATCGCCATGAAGCCGATCTCGACGGTGCCGCGGGCGCTGTCCACTGTCGACATGACCACCGGCGAGCCGGCGACTGCCATCCACCAGCGCAGCGACGTCTGCGCGGTCCCGGCGGCCGGTGTGGTCGCCGAGGCGATGGTGGCTCTCGTCGTGGCTCAGGCCGCGCTGGAGAAGTTCGGCGGCGACTCGGCCGCCGAGACCGCGGCCAATCTGCGCAGCTACCTCGACGCGATCGACGCGCGCCCGCCGCGCCCATGACGGGCACCCCCCGCGCGGTGCTGACCGGGTTCATGGGCTCCGGGAAGTCCACGGTGGGCAGCGCGCTCGCGGATGCTCTCGGGGTCGGCTACCTCGACACCGATGCGGAGTTGGAGCGCCGCGCCGGCCGCACCATTCCGGAGATCTTCGCCCACGACGGCGAGGCGGCGTTCCGGGCGCTCGAACGCGACGTGGTGCTCGACGCGCTCGCCACGTTCGACGGTGTCGTCGCACTCGGCGGCGGATCGGTGACCGTGCCGGACATCGCGGCCGCCCTGAGCGATCATCCCGTCGTCTATCTGCGCATCGGCCCGGCCGAGGGCTTCGCGCGCGTGGAGCACTCGGACCGTCCGCTGCTGAACGACCCGGATCCCGCGGGCCGATACGCCGAACTGCTGGCCGGACGCGTCCCCGCATACGAGGCCGTCGCGACCCACGTCGTCGACGCGACCGCTCCGGTAGGCGTCGTCGTCGAACGCGTGTTGAGCCTGCTGGCCCCTCGGGGGCCCGAGCCCGCGGATCGGAGCACGGCGTAGCGCCGGACCGAACCGGACCCCGGCTGCGACGCGAGAGAAACGAAGTGACGAGCCGAAGCCGATTGACCAAGGAGAAGGACCATGACTGAGCCAGTGAAGGTGGCCGTCCGTGCGGCCGACCCGTACGACGTGATCATCGGCCGCGGTCTGTTGACCGACCTGGGCGAGGCCGTCGCGAGCGCCGACCACGTCGCGATCGTCTATCAGCCGCCGCTCAAGCAGACCGCAGAACAGATCCGCGAGTTCCTGACCGAGCGCGGAATCGACGCGCATCGGGTCGAGATCCCCGATGCCGAGGACGGCAAAGACCTCCAGGTCGCCGCCTATTTGTGGGACGTGTTCGGCAAGATCGGGATGAAGCGCAACGACAAGGTGGTGAGCCTGGGCGGCGGCGCGTGCACCGACCTGGCCGGTTTCGCGGCGGCCACCTGGATGCGCGGCATCGGCGTCGTGCACGTGCCGACCACGCTGCTGGCCATGGTCGACGCGGCCGTCGGCGGCAAGACCGGAATCAACACCGACGCGGGTAAGAACCTCGTCGGCTCCTTCCACGAGCCGGATGCGGTGCTGATCGATCTGGGCACGCTGGAGACGGTGCCGCGCAACGAGATCGTCGCCGGCCTGGCCGAGGTGATCAAGACCGGTTTCATCGCCGATCCGGTGATCCTGGAGCTGATCGAGGCCGATCCGGAGGCCGCGCTCGATCCCGCCGGTGACGTCCTGCCCGAGTTGATCCGCCGGAGCGTGCAGGTGAAGGCCGACGTCGTCTCGGCCGACCTGAAAGAGTCGTCGCTGCGCGAGATCCTGAACTACGGCCACACTCTCGGACACGCGCTGGAGCGCCGCGAGCGGTACAAGTGGCGTCACGGCGCCGCCGTCTCGGTCGGCATGATCTTCGCGGCCGAACTCGCCCGCCTCGCCGGCCGTCTCGACGACGAGACCGCCGACCGCCACCGCACCGTCCTGGAGGCGGTCGGGCTGCCGACCTCGTACGACCCCGACGCCCTCGGCGATCTGCTCAAGTACATGGCCGGGGACAAGAAGAACCGTTCGGGCATGCTCCGGTTCGTCGTGCTGGACGGCCTGGCCAAGCCCGGTCGCCTGGAGGCGCCGGACCCCGCGCTGATCGCCGCGGCGTACGGGGCCGTCGCCGGTGAGCGCGGCTCCGGCGGCATCCTGCTCGGCTGACGGCGCGCGGGTGCCGCAGCGGCGCTCGGTCGGGCGCCGTGATCACGACTGGACGAAGGAGTCCTGTCGATGCCGTGGTGGGCGAATCTCATCGCCTCCGTGATCGCCGTCGCGCTGTACGCGACGTTCTGGTGGCGCGGTGACTACGAGAAGCTGTTCTGGGCACGTGGTCCCAAACACTTCCAGCCCGACGAGATGTCGTGGCCGCTGCTGGCGTCGCCTGGTATCAGGTCTCGTCGAAGTCGCCGTGGGACCAGCTGACCACGCTCGAGCCCGACGATCACTGTCGTCTGAACGACCGACAACGGTCCGTTGTGGCACCGACTGCACACCATGTTGTCAGTGGCTCGTCGTACAGTTCTTACGACACATGCACAACAGGAAGTGAATCATCAGATGAGTGCAACTCTGGCGGTCAGCGTCATTGGAGTGGACGACGTTCTGTGCGTCCTCAGGTCGCCGATGGGACGTCGCCTCAAGATGACGGGATCCCTTGCGCAGTCGAAACCTTCGGCAATCGAGGGCGACGAGGCGATGACCGCCAATCAGGCGATGGTGAACAACGCGTGGGCGTACGCGAAGCACTCGATCGCGTCGCTGAACGCCGAGGAACCCGACGACGAGAAGAATCAGGCGGCGCAGGCGGCCGTCCACGAGCAGATCGCCAAGGAGATCTCCGGGTTCGTCGATCGGCTCAACGGCGAGGTTCTCGCCGACCGCTGGTGCTCGGGCTGCTTCGCGAAGACGACGCACGGCGCGATCACTCTCCGTCGCCGCCTGCCGACTTATCTCTGTACGGCGTGCGGTTCACCCACCCGCGTGTGCCCGGCGCCGCGGTGCCGCAATATGGCGGTGCGGGGTCCCGGTTCGGTCAAACTGCCCAAGTACTGTGCCGAGCACCGGCACGAGCTGCCCAGCTTCGAGCGAGCGAAGGACACGATCGCCTCGCCGGACCGGTACGAGGAGATCCTCGAGTTCGACAAGCCGAATCTGGCGAGGCACACGCGGCTGGTCACTTTCGGACTCTTGGGCGGGGCGGTGCTCGGCCCGGTGGCGTACGCCGCGGCTCCCGCGCTGGGCGGGCTGATCGGAGTGAAGGTCGGCGGTCTGTACGGCGCCGCCGCGAGCAGCTGGGGCCTCGCCGCCCTCGGCGGGGGTGCGGTCGGGTCCGGCG
This sequence comes from Gordonia iterans, assembly GCF_002993285.1. NCBI lineage: Bacteria > Bacillati > Actinomycetota > Actinomycetes > Mycobacteriales > Gordoniaceae > Gordonia > Gordonia iterans. The sequence goes on from NZ_CP027433.1 coordinate 2,241,889, forward strand.
GCATCGCGCTCGGAGTGGCCGGCGGAACCGCCGTGATCACCGCGGTGGGCGCCTCGCTGGGCGGAGCGTTCGGGGCGAGCGTGATCAACGCGTACGTCAGCGACGACAAGTCGTTCGGCATCGAGCTGTTCCGCGACGGACCGGGCACCCCGGTGCTGATCGCACGCGGCTTCCTCACTCAGAACGCCCAGGACTGGCGGGCGGCCGTGCAGATGGCGGAGGTCCGGTATCCGGACTCGCCGATCTATCTTGTGCGCTGGGGCTCGAAGGAACTGCAGGGCATCGCCAGGTACGCGGCCGGCGGGGTCGGTTTCGGCGGCGGGGGAGCGGTCGCCGGAGCGGCAGGGGCCATGGCGAACAAGGCGGCCGCGGCGCTCGTGGGCCCGGTGGGCTGGGCGATGGCCGGCGTCGGTCTGATGAAGAACCCGTGGCATGCGGCGGCGGTCCGGGCCGACAAGACCGGGGCGGCACTCGCCGGAATCCTCGCTCGCACCGAGGTGGACGAGGTGATCCTGATCGGGCACAGCCTCGGAGGCCGGGCGATGATCACCGCCGCGGAGACTCTGGGCACCACGGACGACGGTCCCGCGGTCGGCGCGGTCCACCTGGTCGGCGCAGCGCGCGGCCGCAACGGCGATTGGCGTCAGCTGAGCTCCTCGGTCCACGGCACGGTGCACAACTACTACTCGTCGAACGACAAGGTTCTCAAGATCCTCTTCAAGACCGCGATGGCCGGCAGTACCGCCGTGGGCGCGGCGGGGTTCGGCAGCAGTTACCCGAACATCCTCGATTACGACGTCACCGCCGACGTCGCCGGACACAGCGACTACTTCGACGGCGTCGACCTCGTCTGATCGTGAACGGTGCTCCGCCGTTCCGCACCGGCCGCGACAGTCGGAACGGGTCCGCGACTGCCCGGTGTAGAAGCGACACTTGGGACCGTCGCTTCTACAGCCGGGTGTCGCGGATGGCCTACGGCAGTCGCGGATGGCCGACTGCGGTCGTGAACAGGAGGTCCGGACTCGGCGGGGTAGTCCGGACCTCTTGTCGCGTATCGCGCTGTCTCGTATCGCGCTGTGCGGTCAGGCGCCGGTCTTGACCGGCTCGGTCGGCTGGTTGTGCAGTTCGTGGTGCGACCAGTCGTCGTCCTCGCCCTTGCGCTGCTCGCGGCGCACCAGGTAGCGGCCGATGCTGACGCCGAAGAACGCCGGGACGTACACCAGCAGGGTGATGAACGACGTGCCCGCGATCATCTCGATCCAGAAATCGGCCTGGCCGATGCCGTCCAACCAGAAGGTGCCGAGGATCCAGCAGACGAAGCAGGAGATCAGACCGGCGACCAGACCGGCCTTGAGCCAGCGCATGGTGAGGTCTTCGTAGTCGTCGGGGTCGGGGTTCGCGCGGGCGTCGCGGATGCCGTCGTAGCCACCCCAGACGACGGCGACCAGCACCCCGACGGCGATTGCGACGGCGCGGTAGATCGGCGACTGGACCGGCCAGGCGATGATCGCCAGACCGAGGAGAATACGAGCGGCGATCTGTACGACCGACATGACGAGTCCACGCAGGAGCCACGAATCCATGCCGATACCGTACCGGGATGAGACCTGTACAACAATCAGGACATGGCCGTTTCGCACATCTCCCTCCCTCGCTCCACCACCCGGCGTTCCGCCCTCGCAGCCGTGCTGCCCGAGCACGGCGCTGACGCGATCGTCGTCAGCGACCTCGTCAACGTCCGCTATCTGAGCGGCTTCACCGGGAGCAACGGCTCGGTCCTGGTCTGGTCCGGCGACGATCGGGACCGTGACCGGATCGCCACCGACGGTCGCTACACCGAGCAGGTCGCGGCGCAGTCGCCCGGACTGGACGCGATCATCGCCCGCGACACCCTGGCCGCGCTGCTCGCCGCCGCGGCGGGCCGCTCCGGCAGCCCACGGGTCGCGTTCGAAGCCGCGGCGGTGACGGTCGCGCAGTTCCACGACCTGACCGCCGCCGATCGGCTCGGGACGATCACCCTGGTGCCGGTCCGGGGGCTGGTGGAGCATCTGCGCGAAAGCAAAGACGACGCCGAGGTCGCCGCCGTCGAGCAGGCCTGCGCGATCGCCGACCAGGCCTTGGAGGCGCTGATCGAGCGCGGGGCGGTGAGGCCCGGACGCACCGAGCGCGAGGTGGCCAGGGAACTCGAATGGGAGATGTACGCCCGCGGGGCGTCGGCGATCGCGTTCGAGACCATCGTGGCGGCGGGCCCGAACTCGGCGATCCCGCATCATCGGCCGACCGGCGCGGTCCTCGAATCCGGAGATCTGGTGAAGATGGACTTCGGAGCCGTGTACGACGGCTATCACTCGGACATGACGCGGACGTTCGTTCTCGGTGAGCCGCAGGATTGGCAGCGCGAGATCCACGGGGTCGTCCAGACCGCGCAGGAGGCCGGCCGTGCGGCGCTCGCGGCCGGCGCGCGGGCCCGCGAGGTCGATGCCGCCGCGCGGGAGATCATCGACGGCGCCGGGTACGGCGAGTACTACGTGCACGGTCTCGGACACGGCGTCGGCCTGCAGATCCACGAAGCGCCTCCGATCGGCTCGGCGGCGACCGGTACACTGCTTGACGGCGCGACCGTCACCGTCGAACCCGGTATTTATCTACCTGGGCGCGGCGGCGTCCGGATCGAAGACACCCTGGTGGTCACCGGCTCCGGCGCACGGTCGCTGACTCACGCCCCCCGGGCGTTGAGGATCCTCTGACTTTCATCAAGGAGTACTTTTCATGGCGACTACCGCCGACTTCAAGAACGGCCTCGTCCTCAAGATCGACGGCCAGCTCTGGCAGATTCTGGAGTTCCAGCACGTCAAGCCGGGCAAGGGTCCCGCCTTCGTGCGTACCAAGATCAAGAACGTGCTGTCGGGCAAGAGTGTCGACAAGACCTGGAACGCCGGTGTGAAGGTGGAGACCGCCACCGTCGACCGTCGCGACATGACCTACCTCTACAACGACGGCACCGACTACGTCTTCATGGACGGCGAGACCTTCGACCAGATCACCATCGCCCCGGAGACCGTCGGCGACGGCGCACGCTTCCTGCTGGAGAACATGACCGTCCAGGTCGCCACCCACGAGGGCGCGCCGCTGTACGTCGAGCTTCCGGTGACCGTCGAGCTCGAGGTGACCCAGACCGACCCGGGCCTGCAGGGCGACCGCTCCACCGGCGGCACCAAGCCGGCCACCCTGGAGACCGGGGCCGAGGTCCAGGTGCCGCTGTTCATCAACACCGGCGACAAGCTCAAGATCGATTCGCGCGACGGGAATTACCTCGGCCGTGTCAACAGCTGACCGGCCCCGCACGCCCGAGCCCCGCGGCCGCCACCGGCAGCGGCGGCGCGCTGTCGACCTCCTGTTCGAGGCCGACGCGAAGGGCGTCCCCGCGACCACACTGATCGCCGAGCGCCGCGAAGTGTTCGACGATCACGACGCGGTCGGCGAAATGACCGGTTATGCGGTCCGGGCTGTCGAGGGGGTGACCGCCGACGCCGAGCAGGTGGACGCGATCATCTCCTCGCATCTGCTGAATTGGAAGTTCGAGCGGCTCCCCGCCGTCGACCGGGCGATCCTCCGCCTGGCGACGTGGGAGCTGCTGTACGCCCCGGACATCGACGTCAAGGTGGTCCTGACCGAGGCTGTGAAGCTCGCCACGGAGTTGTCGACCGACGACTCGCCGGCCTTCGTCAACGGCGTGCTCGACCGCATCGCGGTGCTGGCACCCCAGGTGCGGGCGGCGACCGCCGAGGAGTAGTATTCGGCTCGGCAATTCCTTTAACGATCCGTCCAGTGAGGCGGAGAAGGAGGTCGGTTTGACCACGCCGGTCAGCGGTTCCCCGGAACCCGCGGAATCCCCGGTGGCCTCGACGAGGCACCGCACCAGGACGCTGCTGGATGCGTCCGACGTCGGCCGCACGGTGGCGCGAATGGCGCACCAGGTGATCGAGAAGACCGCGCTCGACTCGGACGGCGCGACCCCGGTGGTCCTCATCGGGATTCCCACGCGCGGAACCTCGCTGGCGACCCGGCTCGCGGGCAAGATCGCCGAGTTCAGCGGCGTCGAGGTGCCCACGGGTTACCTCGACATCACCCTCTACCGCGACGACCTGCGCGACAAGCCGCACCGTCCGCTGGAGCGGACGCTGGTCCCGACCGGTGGCGTCGACGGCGCCCTGGTGATCCTCGTCGACGACGTCCTGTTCTCCGGACGCACCGTCCGCGCCGCCCTGGACGCCCTGCGCGATCTGGGACGCCCGTCCGCGGTGCAACTGGCGGTCCTGGTCGACCGCGGGCACCGCGAGTTGCCGTTGCGGGCGGACTACGTCGGCAAGAACATCCCCACCGCGCGCGACGAGGACGTCGAAGTCCACCTCGCCGAACACGACGAGACCGACGAAGTGGTCCTGCGCACCCCCGTCCCGACCACCCCGGGAGCCGGCCGGTGAAGCATCTCCTCTCCACCGCGGACCTGAGCCGCGACGACGCGATCGAACTGCTCGACGAAGCCGCCCGCTTCGAGCAGGCACTGGCCGGCCGCGAAGTGCGCAAACTGCCGACGCTGCGTGGCCGCACCGTGATGACGGTCTTCTACGAGAACTCCACCCGCACCCGCGTCTCCTTCGAGGTGGCCGGCAAGTGGATGAGCGCAGACGTCATCAACGTCAGCGCGTCCAGTTCGTCGGTCAGTAAAGGGGAGTCGCTGCGCGACACCGCCAAGACCCTGCGGGCGGCCGGCGCGGACGCGCTGATCGTCCGTCACCCGGCGTCGGGGGCGGCGGCGCAGATCGCGCGCTGGACCAACGACGGCACCGACATCCTCGGCCTGCCGACCACCGGACCGTCGGTGATCAACGCCGGCGACGGCATGCACGAGCACCCCACGCAGGCCCTGCTCGACGCGTATTCGCTGCGGGCCAAGTTCGGCTCCCTCGACGGCCGCCGGATTGCGATCGTGGGCGACGTCCTGCATTCCCGGGTCGCGCGCTCGAACGCCTTCCTGCTGTCCACCCTCGGCGCCGACGTGGTGCTGGTCGCGCCGCCGACGTTGCTGCCGACCGGTGTCCACACCTGGCCGGTGCGGGTCAGCACGGAGCTCGACGCCGAGCTGCCGTCGGCGGACGCGGTGATGATGCTGCGCGTCCAGGCCGAGCGGATGAGCGGCGGGTTCTTCCCGAGCGCCCGGGAGTATTCGGTGCGCTACGGGCTCAACGACAACCGGCTCGCGCTGCTGCCCGAGCACGCGGCGGTGCTGCACCCCGGGCCCATGCTGCGCGGCATGGAGATCGGGTTCGACGTCGCCGATGCCCCGCAGTCGGTGGTTCTGGACCAGGTGCGCGCGGGCGTGCACGTCCGCATGGCGGTGCTCTTCCGGCTCCTGGCCAGCGACGAGCGCGCGGAGCCTGCGAGCGGGCCCGATGACCACAACCAGCCGGATACGACCCCAGCCCATCATCAGCATGCAGGAGGCGCGCAGCAGTGACGGCCACAGGTTCGGTGCTCATCACCGATGTCCGGCTCTACGGTGAGGGCGACCCGGTCGACGTCGCGGTGTCCGACGGCGTCATCGCCGAGATCGGCCCGGGGCTGCCGGCGCCGGCCGGCGCCGCGACGCTCGACGGCCGCGGCGGTGTGCTGCTGCCGGGCTTCGTCGACCTGCACACGCACGTCCGCGAGCCCGGTCGCGAGGACACCGAGACCATCGCGACGGGTTCGGCCGCGGCGGCACGCGGCGGCTACACCGCGATCTTCGCGATGGCCAACACTGCGCCGGTCGCCGACAACGCGGCCCTGACCGACGCGGTGTGGCGGATCGGGCGTGAGGTGGGGCTGTGCGACGTCCACCCGGTCGGTGCGGTGACCGTCGGTCTGGAGGGCAAACAGCTCGCCGAGATGGGCATGATGGCCGACGGCGCGGCGAAGGTGAAGCTCTTCAGCGACGACGGCAAGTGCGTGCACGACCCGGTGCTCATGAAGCGTGCGCTGGAATACAGCCGCGGCTTGGGCGTGCTGATCTCGCAACACAGCGAGGATCCGCGGCTGACCGTCGGGGCCGTCGCACACGACGGTCCCACCGCGGCGCGGCTCGGTCTGGCCGGCTGGCCGCGCGCCGCGGAGGAGTCCATCGTCGCGCGGGACGCGCTCCTGGCCCGCGACGCCGGTGCGCGGGTGCACGTCGCACACGCTTCCTGCGAGGGCACCGTCGAGCTGATCCGGTTCGCCCGGAGCCAGGGGATCGACATCACCGCCGAGGTGACGCCGCATCATCTGTTGCTCGACGATTCCCGCCTGGAGACCTACGACGGCGTCAATCGAGTGAACCCTCCGCTGCGCGAGGAGCGTGACAAGCTCGCTCTGCGGGCGGCACTGGCCGAAGGGGTGATCGACTGCGTCGCGACCGATCACGCGCCGCACGCCTCCCAGGAGAAGTGCTGCGAGTTCTCGCAGGCCAAGCCGGGGATGCTCGGTCTGGAGACGGCGCTGTCGGTGATCGCCTTGACGATGGTCCGCCCCGGCCTGCTGGACTGGCGAGGCGTCGCCCGGGTGATGAGCGAGCGGCCGGCGCAGATCGTCGGGCTCGACGATCAGGGCCGCCCGATCGAGGTCGGGGAGCCCGGCACCCTCACGATCGTCGACCCGGACGCGGAATGGACCGTCGTCCCCGACGAGCTGGCCAGCAAGTCGCGGAACACGCCGTACGCCGCGATGACCCTTCCGGGCCGGGTGCTCGGCACGGTGCTGCGCGGCACGGTGACGCACCGATGAGCTCGTGGCTGTTCGACGTGCTGCTGGTCGCCGCCGTCGTGCTGCTGTGGCTCGCACTGGTCGCGCTGGCGCTGCGGGGGTGGCGCAAGCGGGGCCGGGCGCAGGCGGCGATCCTGGGTGATCCACCGGCGGTGCCCGACGACCCCGGTGAACGACTCCTCGGTCCGTCGACCGGGGTGTACCTGGGCAGCACGGTCGCCCCCGGCTGGGTCACCCGCGTCGCGCTGCGCGACTTCGGCGACCGCTCCGCGGTGGAGTTCTCCCGGTACCCCGGCGGGATCCTCCTGGCGCGGCGGGGCGCCTCGGACATCTGGATCCCGGACGACGCGATCACCGCCGTCCGGACCGAGAACCGGCACGCCGGAAAGGTGATGACGCGCGACGGCGTGCTCACCATCCGCTGGCGGCTGCCCTCCGGCGCCGAGATCGATTCCGGGATCCGCGGTGACGAGAAGGACGAATACCAGTACTGGACGCAGGCGTACCGCGAGGTCACCGAGGCGACGTTCGCCGAACTCGAAAGCGGTGATCGCACGGACGGCCCCGGCGATCGAGCAGACATTCCCGGCGATCGAGCAGACATTCCCGGCGATCGAGCGGAGTCGAGATCCGACCGACGGCCGGACACGAAGAGGAAGAAGTCATGAGCAAAGCTGTACTGGTCCTGGAGAACGGCGACGTCCACACAGGACTCAGCTTCGGCGCGGAAGGCGTCACGCTGGGGGAGGCGGTCTTCTGCACCGCGATGACCGGCTATCAGGAGATGCTGACCGATCCGAGCTATCACCGGCAGATCCTGGTCTCCACCGCCCCGCAGATCGGCAACACCGGCTGGAACACCGAGGACGGCGAGAGCCTGCTCGGCAAGCGCTCGCAGGTGCGCTGGTCCGCCGACTTCATCGACCATCAGGATCCGGGCAAGATCTGGGTGGCCGGTTACGCTGTGCGCAATCCCGCGCGCCGGGTCTCCAACTGGCGCGCCACCTCCGGCCTGGAGGACGAGCTGAGCGCGCAGGGGGTCGTCGGCATCGCCGGGATCGACACCCGCGCCGTAGTCCGCACGCTCCGCGAGACCGGTTCCATGCGGGCCGGGATCTTCTCCGGCGAGGCCGTCTCGACCGACGACGACATGCTGGCCCGGGTACGCGCGCAGGCCCCGATGGCCGGCGCCGATCTCGCCGCCGAGGTGAGCACGCTCGAGCCCTACGTCGTGGAGGCCGCGGGGGAACCGCGTTTCCGAGTCGCCGCGCTCGACATGGGGATCAAGGCCAACACTCCCCGGATGCTGGCCGCCCGCGGGGTGGAGGTGCACATCCTGCCCGCCGGAGCGACCTTCGACGACATCATGGCGATCGAGCCGGACGGCTTCTTCCTGTCCAACGGTCCGGGCGATCCGGCCACGGCGGACCGGGCCGTCGAGCTGACCAGGCAGGTGCTCGCGGCCAAGCTCCCGCTCTTCGGAATCTGCTTCGGCAACCAGATCCTCGGCCGGGCACTCGGCCTGGGCACCTACAAGCTCAAGTTCGGGCACCGCGGCATCAACGTGCCGGTGGTCGACGTCGCCACCGGCGAGGTCGCCATCACCTCGCAGAACCACGGTTTCGCCCTGGAGGGCAAGGCCGGGGACGAGTTCGACACCGACTTCGGTCGCGGGCGCGTCAGCCACGTGTGCGCCAACGACGGCGTCGTCGAAGGCGTCGAGCTGATCGACGGCTCGGCCTTCTCGGTCCAGTACCACCCCGAGGCCGCGTCCGGCCCGCACGACGCCGCCAACCTCTTCGACAAGTTCGTCGCCGCAATGGACACGCGCGCCGCGAGCCAGACCCCGGAAGGGACCGATTCCTGATGCCACGCCGTTCCGATCTGAAGCACGTCCTGGTGATCGGCTCCGGCCCGATCGTCATCGGTCAGGCCTGCGAGTTCGACTACTCGGGCACCCAGGCCTGCCGGGTCCTCAAGGCCGAGGGCCTGCGTGTGTCGCTGGTCAATTCGAATCCGGCGACCATCATGACCGACCCGGAGTTCGCCGACGCCACGTATGTCGAGCCGATCACCCCCGAGTTCATCGAGAAGGTCTTCGAGACCGAGGCAGCTGGGGGCCACCCGGTCGACGCCGTGCTGCCCACCCTCGGCGGTCAGACTGCGCTCAACGCGGCGGTCGCCCTGCACGAGCGTGGGATCCTGGCCAAGCACGGCATCGAGTTGATCGGCGCCGACATCGACGCCATCCAGCGCGGCGAGGACCGCCAGATGTTCAAGGACATCGTCGCCGAGATCGGCGGCGAGAGCGCCCGGTCGCGTGTCTGCCACACCATGGACGAGGTCCGCGAAACGGTTGCCGAGCTCGGGTTCCCGGTCGTGGTACGGCCGTCGTTCACCATGGGCGGGCTGGGCTCGGGCATGGCCTACGACGACGCCGATCTGGATCGGATCGCCGGCGGGGGCCTCGCGGCCTCGCCCACGGCGAACGTCCTGATCGAGGAGTCGATCCTCGGCTGGAAGGAGTACGAGCTCGAGCTCATGCGGGACAACCGCGACAACGTGATCGTGATCTGTTCCATTGAGAACGTCGACCCGGTGGGCGTGCACACCGGCGATTCGATCACCGTGGCGCCGGCGATGACCCTCACCGACGTCGAGTACCAGAAGATGCGCGACCAGTCGATCGCGATCATCCGCGAGGTCGGCGTCGACACCGGCGGCTGCAACATCCAGTTCGCGCAGAATCCGCGCGACGGGCGCCTCGTGGTGATCGAGATGAACCCGCGCGTGTCGCGCTCGTCGGCGCTGGCGTCCAAGGCGACCGGCTATCCGATCGCCAAGATGGCCGCCAAGCTCGCCATCGGCTATTCGCTCGACGAGATCACCAACGACATCACCAAGGCGACACCGGCGTGCTTCGAGCCGTCCATCGACTACGTCGTGGTGAAGGCGCCGCGGTTCGCGTTCGAGAAGTTCCCGGGCGCCGACGACACCCTCACCACGACCATGAAGTCGGTGGGCGAGGCGATGAGCCTGGGCCGCAGCTTCGCCGAAGCCCTCGGCAAGGTGATGCGGTCGTTGGAGACCAAGGCCGCCGGGTTCTGGACCGAGGCGAACCGGCCCGATCCGGCGACGCTGGACCTCGAGGCGCTGCTCGCCGAGATCTCCGTCGCCAAGGACGGCCGCATGTACAAGATCATGCAGGCCATGGAGGCCGGTGCGAGCATCGAGCAGATCTACGAGGCCACCGCGATCGACCCGTGGTTCCTCGCCGAGATCGCGTGGATGGGGGAGGTCGGCGCGCAGGTGCGCGACGCCGAGCGGCTCGACGCGGACCTGCTGCGGCTGGCCAAGCACAGTGGACTGTCGGACCGGCAGATCGCGGCACTGCGCGCGGCCTCGGGTGACGCCGCGCTCGCCGACGAGGCCGCGGTGCGCACGTTCCGGCATTCCTGCGAGGTCCGTCCGGTCTACAAGACCGTCGACACGTGTGCCGCGGAGTTCGAGGCCAAGACCCCGTACCACTACTCGACCTACGAACTGGATCCCGCGGCGACCTCGGAGATCGCGCCGCAGCCGGACCGCCCGAAGGTGATCATCCTGGGCTCCGGCCCCAACCGGATCGGCCAGGGCATCGAGTTCGACTACTCCTGCGTGCACGCCGCCCTGACGCTGAGCCAAGCCGGATACGAGACGGTGATGGTCAACTGCAACCCGGAAACCGTCTCCACCGATTACGACACCGCCGATCGCCTGTACTTCGAGCCGCTGACCCTCGAGGACGTCCTCGAAGTGATCCACGCCGAGTCGCTGTCGGGCACCGTGGCCGGAGTGATCGTGCAGCTGGGCGGACAGACCCCGCTCGGACTGGCCGCCCAGTTGCAGGCGGAGGGGGTGCCGATCGTCGGGACCAGCCCGAGCGCCATCGACCTGGCCGAGGACCGCGGCGAGTTCGGCAAGGTGCTCGTCGCCGCCGGCCTGCCCGCCCCGAAGTTCGGTACCGCGACCACCTTCGAGGGTGCCCGCGACATCGCCGCCGACATCGGGTACCCGGTACTGGTCCGGCCGTCGTACGTGCTCGGCGGGCGAGGCATGGAGATCGTGTACGACGAGGAGTCCCTCGCCGACTACATCTCGCGCGCCACCGAGATCTCGGACGACCGTCCGGTGCTGGTCGACCGCTTCCTGGAGGACGCGGTGGAGATCGACGTCGACGCGCTCTACGACGGCGCCGAGTTGTACGTCGGCGGGGTGATGGAGCACATCGAGGAGGCCGGGATCCACTCCGGCGACTCGGCGTGCGCCCTGCCCCCGATCACGCTGGGCGCCGAGGAGATCGAGGCGGTACGACGATCCACCGAGGCCCTCGCCGAAGGGATCGGCGTGCGCGGCCTGCTCAACGTCCAGTACGCGCTCAAGGACGGCGTCCTCTACGTGCTGGAGGCCAACCCGCGCGCGAGCCGCACCGCGCCGTTCGTGTCCAAGGCGACCGCGGTGCCGCTGGCCAAGGCGTGCGCGCGCGTGATGATGGGCATGACCATCGCCGAACTGCGCGACCAGGGCGTGCTCCCGGCCAGCGGCGACGGCACCGTGATCCCGGTGAACTCGCCGGTGGCGGTCAAGGAGGCGGTGCTTCCGTTCAACCGGTTCCGGACTCCCGACGGTGCCGCGATCGACACGCTGCTGAGCCCGGAGATGAAGTCCACCGGCGAGGTGATGGGCTTCGACCGCGACTTCGGCCGGGCATTCGCCAAGGCGCAGACCGCGACGTCCGGTGCGCTGCCGACACAGGGCGCGGTGTTCGTCTCGGTGGCCAACCGCGACAAGGCCTCGATCGCCTTCCCGGCCAAGCGTCTGGCGGATCTCGGCTTCACCGTGCTGGCCACCAAGGGCACCGCAGACGTGCTGCGGCGCAACGGCATCGAGGTGACCGAGGTGCGCAAGCACTACGAGGCGGCGGAAGGAGAGGAGTCGGTGGTCGAGATGATCCGGGACGGACGGGTCGCCATGATCGTCAACACCCCGGCGGGAAGCTCCGGCCCGCGCGCCGACGGCTACGAGATCCGTGCGGCCGCGATCACCGCGGGCATCCCGTGCATCACGACGGTGCCCGGCGCCGGCGCCGCGGTGCAGGGCATCGAGGCCGCCCTCGGCGAGACCATGGGGGTGGAGTCGCTGCAGCGGCGCCACGCTCAACTCCTGGGCAACAAATGAGGTCGCATCCCGAGCCGGTGGGGTTCGCTGCGCGCTATCGCGCAGCGGTCGCCGAGCGGGGCCGCCTGTGCGCCGGCATCGACCCGCACGCCGCGCTGCTGGAACAGTGGGGCCTGCCGGTGTCGGTGGACGGCCTGCGCGCCTTCGGACTGGCCTGTGTGGAGGGTCTGGGTCCGGTCGCCGCTGTGATCAAGCCGCAGGTGGCGTTCTTCGAGGCGTTCGGGTCGGGCGGCTTCGAGGTCCTGGAGGAGGTCGTCGCCGGCTGCCGGGCGGCCGGCGCCCTGGTGCTGGCCGACGCCAAGCGCGGCGACATCGGCTCCACCATGGCGGCGTACACGACGGCCTGGCTCGACGATGCCTCCCCGCTGTGCTCGGACGCGGTCACCGTCTCGCCGTACCTGGGGTTCGGCGCGCTCGAACCGGCCGTGGCGCAGGCCCGCGCCGCCGATCGGGGAGTGTTCGTGCTGGCCCGCACGTCCAATCCGGAGGGGGCGGTGCTCCAGACCGCGCTGATTCAGCCGGGCCGAGCTGGAACCACCGTCGCTCAGTCCATCGTCGACGCGGCCGCCGCGGTGAACGCCGACGGTGCCGGGACGGTCGGCGTCGTGGTCGGCGCCACCCGCGAGCACGGCCTGGATCTGTCGGCGCTGGCCGGACCCATCCTGTCCCCGGGCCTGGGTGCGCAGGGCGCCACACCTGCGGACCTGGCGGCGATCTTCGGCGGCACCACGGACCTGTCGTGGCTGCTGCCGGCGGCCTCCCGCAGCATTCTCCGGGCCGGGCCCGACGCGACCGCGCTCGCGGCCGCTACCGCGCAGACGCGCGACGATATCGAGTCGGCGCTGCGCTGACCGACCGGGGCGGTTTCGGTGAACGCGCTCAGAGTCGCTCGGCGTCGAGCTTGGCCCGGAACGCGGCGATCGCCGGCCAGGTGTGCTCGGCTGCGGCCGGTCCGGTGAGCAGGCCCAGGTGGCTCGTCGGCACGGTGTGGAACTCGACGTGCGACGACGAGGTGAACAGCTTCTCGCCGTGCTTCACCGCGGCGTACGGGGCGATCGCGTCACGCGGGCTGCCGACCATGAAGACCGGCGCGGTGATCGTGGTCAGGTCCACCGTGTGATCGTCGAACTCGAGCCGCCCGCGGGACACTTCGTCGCGCACCACGAAGTTCACCAGCATCTGCTCGGAGACCTTGCCCGGGTAGCCGGGCAGCGAACGCTGGAAGCGGTCGATCACCTGCATGCGCTCGAGAGCTTCGGTGTCGTCGAGGTTCGACAGGATGAACCACGGCTTCTTGAGCTCGCGCTCCCAAGCGAAGCCGCGGTAGACGGTGCGCACGATCGGTGCCGGGATGCCGGCGAGGGCGCGCAGTACATAGGTTGCCGGACGACCACCCGTAGGCCCGAAGATCTTGCGCACCAACGGATACGGCGGAATCTTCAGGTAGTTCAGGGGAGTGCCGACGCTGATGATCGAACGGATCGGCAGGTTCCGGTCGTGCGCCGCGGCCATGAAGCTGATCGTGCCTCCGAGGCTCCAGGCCATCAGGTCCACGGCGTCCCCGCTGCCGCGGAAGTCGTCGATCACCTCGCCGATCGCCCGCGGCACGAAGGTGTCGAAGTAGTCCTCGAACCCGAGGCCCCGCTCGGCGCGGCCGACGTCGCCGAAGTCGATCACGTACGGCACCGTGCCGGTCGACAGCAAGAACTCGACCACCGAGTTGCCCGGCTCCGCCCCGGGCGCGAGGTCGTAGCAGCTCGCCGGGACGGCCAGCGGCGGCACCAGGAGCACCGGCACCGCCCCGCTCTCGCGGGCGGCGGTGAGCTGCTCGGCGCTGCCGTAACGCAGCAGCTTGGCGTGCGGGCGGTCCGAGAGGACGACGGATTCGGAACGGGTGTGCGGGGCCAGCTCGTCGCGCAGCACGCGCGCGAGGGTGGCCAGGTCAGACTGCGACATGCTGCGTGAGGTTACCGATGCGTCCGACTTCCGACTCGCCCAGGGGCGGTGTTCGTCGACGGGGACTCAGCGGGGTACCGTCTGTCCTGGTCATGACGAGATATGGATAGGATCGTTGTGAAGCCCCACCGGTTCCCCCGGAGCCGTGGAGCACAGCCACCCGATGCTGAGATAGCGTCGGTGGTCCAAACCGAACCGCTACCGAGGAAAGACGGAGGAACCGTGGCTCTTCCCCAGTTGACAGATGAGCAGCGCGCCGCAGCCCTGCAGAAGGCCGCTGAGGCACGTCGTGTCCGCGCTGAGCTCAAGGAGCGCCTGAAGCGCGGCGGCACCGACCTGAAGCAGGTCCTGGCCGACGCCGAGGACAACGAGATCCTCGGCAAGATGAAGGTCTCGGCTCTGCTCGAGGCCCTGCCGAAGGTCGGCAAGGTCAAGGCGCAGGAGATCATGACCGAGCTGGAGATCGCCCCGACCCGCCGCCTGCGCGGTCTCGGCGAGCGTCAGCGCAAGGCTCTGCTCGAGAAGTTCAGCTCCTGAGCGTGCCCGCAGAGCATTCCCCGCCGAGGGGCCGACTGGTTGTACTGGTCGGCCCCTCGGCCGTCGGGAAGTCGACGGTCGTGCAGCGCATGCGCGAGCTGCTGCCCGATCTTCGCTTCTCGGTGTCGGCGACGACGCGCGCACCGCGGCCGGGCGAGGTCGACGGGCGCGACTATCGCTTCGTGACCCGTGCCGACTTCGACACGATGATCGAGAACGACGAGTTGCTGGAATGGGCCGACATCCACGGCGGACTGCAACGCTCGGGCACCCCGGCCGCGCCGGTCCGCGAAGCGCTGGCCGCCGGCACGCCCATGCTCGTCGAGGTGGATCTGGCCGGGGCGCGGCAGGTGCGCGCACACCTGCCGGAGGCGATCACGGTGTTCCTGGCGCCGCCGAGCTGGGACGAGCTGGTCCGTCGGCTGACCGGCCGCGGCACTGAGAGCCCCGACGTGATCGAGCGGCGGCTGACCACCGCGAAGGTCGAGATGGACGCCGTGGACGAGTTTCAACACGTCGTCGTGAACGACGATGTCGACGCTTCGGCCCGCCAGTTGGTAAACTTGCTGATCGGCCGCTGACATCCCTTCGGGGAACGCACTGCGGCGGCCCGATTCCCTCGCCCCGGGTGGGGCGGGAAGACTAACGAACTTTGGAGACACACGCGTGAGCACCGAAACCGAGATCGACGTCGATCTCGTCGAAGAGACCGTCTACGACACCCCGCTGGGCATCACCGATCCGCCCATCGACGAGCTGCTCGAGCGCACCTCCTCCAAGTACGCCCTGGTGATCTACGCGGCCAAGCGGGCTCGCCAGATCAACGACTACTACAACCAGCTGGCCGAAGGCCTGATGGAGTACGTCGGGCCCCTGGTGGAGCCGGGTGTGCACGAGAAGCCGCTCACCATCGCCCTGCGCGAGATCCACTCGGACCTGCTCGAGCACACCGAAGGCGAGTAAGCGCCGGTCATGAGTGACGGCCTCGCGCGCCGGCGCATCCTCGTCGGCGTAGGCGGCGGAATCGCCGCGTACAAGGTCTGTTCGGTCATCCGGCACTTCACCGAGGCGGGACACGACGTCCGGGTGATCCCGACCCGCAGTGCGCTTCGCTTCGTGGGTGCCGCGACTTTCGAAGCGCTCTCCGGCAACCCGGTCACCACCGAGGTGTTCGACGACGTCGACGAGGTGGCGCACGTCGCTCTCGGACGGGAAGCCGATCTGGTGGTGATCGCGCCGGCCACGGCCGATCTGATGGCCCGTGCGGCCGCCGGGCGCGCCGACGACCTGCTGACCGCCTCCCTGCTGACCGCGCGCTGCCCGGTGCTGTTCGTGCCGGCGATGCACACGGAGATGTGGGAGCACCCGGCGACTGAGGCGAACGTGGCGACCCTCCGCGCCCACGGCGCGACCGTCGCGACCCCCGCGTCGGGCCGGCTGACCGGCGCCGACACCGGGGCCGGACGGCTGCCCGAGCCCACCGAGATCGGACTGCTCGGCGATCTTCTGCTGACCCGTGCCGACGCGCTCCCGTACGACCTCGCCGGTCGGCGCGTGCTGATCAGCGCTGGCGGCACCCGTGAGGCACTCGATCCGGTGCGGTATCTCGGAAATCACAGTTCCGGCAAGCAGGGGTACGCCCTGGCGCGCGTGGCGGCGCAGCGCGGTGCGCACGTGACCCTGGTCTCCGGTGCGGTGAGCGAGCCCGGTGAGCCCGCCGCGGTCGACGTCGTGCACATCGATTCCGCACGGGACCTGGCCCGGGAGATGCAGGAGCGTGCCGCTGCCGCCGACGTGGTGATCATGGCCGCCGCCGTGGCCGACTTCCGGCCCACCGCGGTGGCCGGCGCCAAAATCAAGAAGGGCGATCAGGGCCCCGCGCCCATCGAACTGGCGACCAATCCGGACATCCTCGCGGGCCTGGTGCAGGCGCGCCGCGACGGTGTGATCCCGGTCTCCACGGTCATCGTCGGGTTCGCCGCCGAGACCGGCGATGCCGACGGCGGCGTGCTCGACCACGGCCGGGCCAAACTGCGCCGCAAGGGCTGTGACTTGCTGGTCGTGAACGCGGTCGGGGAGGGCCGCGCGTTCGGCACCGAGGACAACGCGGGATGGATCCTCACCTCCGAGGGAGCCGAGACCGCGCTGCCGTTCGGTTCCAAGACCTTGATGGCGAGCAGAATCCTTGACGAAGTAGCGTCAGTCGTGCGAGATAGTTAGGTCCCCCTGACCGATCAGGTCCGCCGACCTGGCCGATCTCCATTGCCAACCACTCCGGCGACCACCTCGCCGCACCCGAGAGGAACCGATGACCGCGTCAGCGTCCCGCCTGTTCACCAGCGAGTCCGTCACCGAAGGACATCCGGACAAGATCTGCGACGCGATCAGCGATTCGATCCTGGATGCGCTGCTGGAGCGGGACCCGAATGCCAAGGTCGCCGTCGAGACGCTGGTGACGACCGGTCAGGTGCACGTCGCGGGCGAGGTCAACACCGTGGCCTACGCCGACATCCCGACCATCGTGCGCGAGAAGATCCTGGAGATCGGCTACGACTCGTCGACCAAGGGCTTCGACGGCGCCTCCTGCGGCGTGAACGTCGCGATCGGCGCCCAGTCGCCGGAGATCGCGCAGGGCCTGACGGCGTCGCACGAGGCGCAGACCGGAACTCACGCCGACGAGATCGACTTGCAGGGCGCCGGCGACCAGGGCCTGATGTTCGGGTACGCCACCGACGAGACCCCCGAACTGATGCCGCTGCCGATCGCGCTCGCGCACCGGATCTCGCGCCGCTTGACGCAGGTGCGCAAGGACGGCACGCTGCCGTACCTGCGTCCGGACGGCAAGACGCAGGTGACCGTCGAGTACGCCGACGACGTTCCGGTGCGCCTGGACACCGTGGTGGTCTCCACTCAGCACGCCGCCGACATCGACATCGCCGGCATGCTGACCCCGGACATCGCCAAGCACGTGCTGGAACCGGTGTTCGCCGACCTCGACCTGCCCACTCCGCTGGACACCTCGAATCCGCGCCTGCTGGTCAATCCGACGGGCAGCTTCGTGCTGGGCGGCCCGATGGGCGATGCGGGCCTCACCGGCCGCAAGATCATCGTCGACACCTACGGCGGGATGTCCCGGCACGGAGGCGGCGCGTTCTCCGGCAAAGACCCCTCGAAGGTCGACCGGAGCGCCGCGTACGCAATGCGCTGGGTCGCCAAGAACGCCGTCGCGGCGGGTCTGGCCAAGCGCATCGAGGTGCAGGTGGCTTATGCGATCGGCAAAGCCGCGCCGGTCGGACTGTTCGTCGAGACGTTCGGCACCGAGAAGGTCGACGTCGGCACCATCCAGAAGGTGATCACCGAGGTCTTCGACCTGCGTCCGGCCGCCATCGTCCGCGATCTGGATCTGCTGCGCCCGATCTACGCGCCGACCGCCGCCTACGGACACTTCGGCCGCACCGACGTCGACCTGCCCTGGGAGCGCACCGACCGCGTCGCCGAGCTTCGCGCCGCCGCCGGGCTCGCCTAGCCTTTCGTCGCCGGCCGAGCCAGGCCCGATGGTCTGGGGTGTCCAGACCCCGGGACCCGGCTGCCCGCCACGCGGGCTCACGGCACATCGGGCCTCGACTAGGCTTCGCGATGTGACATCCGGGCCGAAGAACGTTGCGCACGAGACGGCCGGCTCTGCGGTGGCCGCCGACCCGGCGAAGCCCCCGGCCAAGGACAGGCATCGTCGGCTTCCCGCGCCGAGGGATCCGGTTGCCCGGGTGCTCCCGATGCTCGGTCTGGCTCACCTGGATCGTCCGTTCGATTATCTGATCGACGAAGCGATGGACCAGGACGCCCAGCCCGGCGTGCGCGTTCGGGTGCGGTTCTCCGGACGGCTGGTGGACGGCTTTCTGCTGGAGCGGCTTCCGGAGAGCGATCACGGAGGCCGACTCGCATGGCTCGAGCGCGTGGTCTCCCCGGAGCAGGTCCTCACGCCGGAGATCGCCAGACTGGCGCGTGCGGTCGCCGATCGGTACGCGGGCACCATGCCGGACGTGTTGCGGTTGGCGGTGCCGCCCCGGCACGCGCGGGTCGAGAAGGCCGAACCCGCCGACGCCCCCGACTTCCCGATCGAGGCACCCGATCCTGCGGCGTGGCACGCCTACGACGGCGGCGCGGGGTTCCTCGAGGCCCTGCGCGAGGAGACGCTGCATCCGCGGGTGGTGTGGCAGGCCCTGCCGGGCGAGGATCCCGCCGAGCGTCTGGCCGAGCTCGCCGCCGTCGTCGCCGGGCAGGGTCGCGGGGTCGTGATCGTGGTGCCGGATCAGCGTGACCTCGACCGGCTGGAGGCCGCGTGCGCCCGGTTGCTGGGGGAATGGTGCGTCACTCTGGCCGCCGGACTCGGACCCACCGCCCGGTACCGACGTTGGCTGCAGGTGCTGCGAGGCCGGGCCCGCGTGGTGATCGGTACGCGCAGCGCAGTCTTCGCACCCGTGCACCGCTTGGCGCTGACCGTGGTGTTCGACGACGGCGATCGCAGCCTCGACGAGCCGCGCGCGCCGTATCCGCACCCACGTGAAGTCGCCGTCCTCCGCGCTCATCAGACGAGCTCGGCCCTGGTGATCGGCGGCTTCGCCCGGACCGCGGAGTCGCAGGCCCTCGTCGAATCGGGCTGGGCGCGCGATCTCGTCGCGCCGCGGAAGGCCGTCCGGACCGCGATGCCGCGTATCGACGGCATCTCCGAGACGGATCGTCGCATCGCGGGCGACCCGCTGGCGCGGTCGGCGCGCATCCCCGCCATCGCCTTCGACGCGGCCCGGCGAGCACTGGCCGACGGACGACCGGTGCTGTTCAGCGTGCCGCGGAGGGGCTACCTTCCCTCCGTCGCGTGTGCGCGGTGCCGGGAGCATGCGCGTTGTCGTTCCTGCCACGGACCTCTCCAGATGAGCGACCGGGGCGATCTCGCCTGCCGCTGGTGCGGCCGGCCGGAGCTCCGCTTCGTCTGCCAGAACTGCGGTGGCACCGCGGTGCGCGCCCTGGTGGTCGGGGACAGGCGCACCGCCGAGGAGCTCGGTCGTGCGTTCAGCGGCGTCCCGGTCGTGACGTCCGGCGGCGACAAGATCGTCGGCGAGATCGATGAGGGCGCACGAGTGGTGGTGGCGACGCCCGGAGCGCAGCCCCGGGCCGTGGGCGGTTACGGGGCGGCGGTGCTGCTGGACACCTGGGCTCAGCTCGACAGGCAGGATCTCCGCGCGGCTGAGGAGGCCGTGCAGCATTGGATGGCGGTGGCGAGTCTGGTCTGCCCGCACACCGACGGGGGACGGGTGGTGATCGTGGCCGATGCCGCTCTCACCCCGGTTCAGGCCCTGATCCGCTGGGACCCGGTCACTTTCGCGGCACACGAGCTCGCGGTGCGCCGCGAGCTCGGGTTCCCGCCCGCCGTCGCGATGGCGTCGGTGGACGGACCTCCGGCCGCGGTGGCCGCGTTCCTCGCGATGATCGACGAGCCCACCGGAACCGAGCGCCTCGGTCCGGTGCCGCTGCCGCCGGGGGTGCGTCCGCCTGCCGGGTTCGAGGGGGCCGGCGAGATCGAGCGAGTGCTCCTGCGCACCGAGCGCGTGCACGGCCGCGAACTCGCCGCCGCTCTGCGCGCGGCGCAGGTGCTGAGACATGCACGTCACGAAGACACCGCGGGTATCCGGGTCCAGGTGGACCCGAATACCATCGGTTGACATGAGAGTGGTGTTCGCGGGTACCCCGCAGGCGGCGGTTCCGACGTTGCAGGAATTGATCGATTCCGACGACCACCGGGTGGTGGGCGTCATCACGCGCCCAGACACCGCTGCGGGCCGCGGACGCAGGACGGTCCGGTCGTCGGTCGGCACTCTGGCCGACGAACACGCCATCGAGGTGATCACCCCGGCGCGGATGTCCGAGCCCGAGGTCGCCGAAGCGCTGGCGCGATGGGAGGCCGAACTGGGGGTGGTGGTCGCCTACGGGGGCCTGATCCCCCCAGAAGTGCTGTCGGCGTTGCCGCTCGGCTGGATCAACCTCCACTTCTCGCTGCTGCCCGCCTGGCGCGGGGCCGCGCCCGTGCAGGCGGCGATCGCGGCCGGCGACGACGTCACCGGCGCGAGCGTGTTCCAGCTCGAGGCAGGGCTGGACACCGGACCCGTGTTCGGGGTCTTCACCGAACGGATCCGCTCCACGGACACCGCGGGCGACGTCCTGGTACGCCTCGCCGAGTCGGGCGCGCAGTTCACCCGGAACGTCGTCGACGGGATCGCCGCCGGCGAGTTGGTGCCGGTCCCGCAGGACGCCGACGGGGTGTCGTACGCGCCGAAGATCACGGTCGACGACGCACAGGTGCGCTGGGACCTGCCCTCGCACCTGATCGATCGGGCGGTGCGAGCGCACACTCCTGCTCCGGGCGCGTGGACCCGTCTCGGCGAGGTGCGGATCAAGGTCGGGCCCGTCTCGATCGCCGACGATGCCCTGCTGCCGGACGGGTCGGACCCGAAATCGCTTGCCGCAGGAGCGATCTCGGCTGGCAAGAGGGCGGTGTTCGTCGGGACCGCGTCGGGTGCGGTCCGACTGGGCGAGGTGCAGCCGCCGGGCAAGAAGGCGCTGCCCGCCGCAGACTGGGCGCGTGGTGCCCGACTGACCGGTGAGGAGCGCTTCGCGTGAGCCGCGACCGGAAGACCCGCGACAAGGAACTGGGCCAGGACCGGCTCGTCGCCCGCGACGTCCTGCGAGCGGTGCGCGAGCGCGACGCCTACGCGAACCTGCTGCTGCCGAAGCTGCTGCGTGAGCGACGGATCACCGGCCGCGACGCCGCGCTCGCCACCGAACTCGCCTACGGCACACTGCGGACGCAGGGCACGCTCGACGCGGTGATCGCGGCGGCCGCAGACCGCCCCGTCGCCGACATCGACGGCGACCTGCTCGACGTCCTGCGGCTGGGCGCCTATCAGCTCCTCCGCACCAGAATCGGATCGCACGCCGCGGTGTCGACGTCGGTCGACCTGGTACGCAGCGAGCAGGGCATGGGCCCGGCCGGATTCGTCAACGCGGTGCTGCGCAAGGTGTCTCAGCGCACCGAGCAGCAGTGGATCGACGCCCTCGCCCCGTCGATTCTGGACGATCTGATCGGCAATCTCGCCTTCACGTATGCACACCCGCGCTGGATCGCCGAGGTGTTCTTCTCGGCCCTCGGTCGATCGGCGGGGGAGTTGCAGGCGGCGCTGGCAGCCGACGACGAACGCCCGATCGTGCATCTGGTGGCGCGGCCCGGTCAGATCACCGCCGAAGAACTGGCACTGGTCAGCGGCGGCGAGGAGGGGCGCTACTCCCCGTACTGCGTGTATCTGCCGGACGGCGACCCGGGGCAGCTCGACGCAGTCCGCGAGGGCTTCGCGGGGGTGCAGGACGAGGGCAGTCAGCTGGTGGCGCTGACGCTGGCGCGGGCGGAGCTCGACGGCGACGACCGCGGGCGCTGGCTCGACCTGTGTGCCGGTCCCGGCGGAAAGGCCGCGCTGCTGGGTTCGCTGGCGGCGGTCGACGGCGCACACCTCGACGCCGTCGAAATCTCCGAGCACCGCGCGCAGTTGATCGAGAAGGTGGTCGACGGCCTGCCGGTGGACGTGCACGTCGCCGACGGGCGGACCAGCGGACTGGAACCCGGCTACGACCGCGTTCTCGTCGACGCCCCGTGCTCAGGTCTGGGTTCCCTGCGGCGTCGTCCCGAAGCGCGCTGGCGCCGGACGCCTGCCGAAGTGCCCGAGTTGGTGACACTGCAGACCGATCTCCTGACCGAGGCCCTGCGCCTGGTCCGGCCGGGCGGCGTCGTCGTCTACTCGACGTGCTCTCCGCACCCCGCGGAGACCACCGAGGTGATCGCGGCAGTGCTCGACGCCGCGCACGGGCCGGGTGGAGTGGAGGCGACCCAGCTGGATGCCCGGCCGTTCACCTCCGGTGACGTCTTCGATCCGGAGACGCTGGGCCCGGGCCCGCACGTGCAACTCTGGCCGCATCGCCAGGACACCGACGCCATGTTCCTCGCGGTGCTCCGCCGCCCGCCGAATCCAGTCACCCCGTGAACGTGTCCACCGATGCCGATCCTTGAGCCCCGTCGCAAGGCTGTTCGCCCCGTGAGCTTGTCGACCCGCTCCTTGAGCTTGTCGACCCGCCCCTTGAGCTTGTCGAGCCGCTCCTTGAGCTTGTCGAAAGGTCGTTTCGACTGGCCTCGTTCCTCGGCGGCTCAACGGGCGGGGCAGATCGTTGAGCCTCGTCGCAAGGCCGTCAGCTTCTTGAGCTTGTCGACCCGCTCCTTGAGCTTGTCGACCCGCCCCTTGAGCTTGTCGACCTGCTCCTTGAGCTTGTCGAGCCGCTCCTTGAGCTTGTCGAAAGGTCGTTTCGACTGGCCTCGTTCCTCGGCGGCTCAACGGGCGGGGCAGATCGTTGAGCCTCGTCGCAAGGCAGTCCGCCCCGTGAGCTTGTCGACCCGCCCCGTGAGCTCGTTGACCCGCTCCTTGAGCTTGTCGACCCGCTCCTTGAGCTTGTCGAAAGGTCGTTTCGACTCGCCTCGTTCCTCGGCGGCTCAACGGGCGGGGCAGATCGTTGAGCCTCGTCGCAAGGCCGTCCGCCCCGTGAGCTTGTCGACCCGCCCCTTGAGCTCGTTGACCCGCTCCTTGAGCTTGTCGACCCGCCCCTTGAGCTCGTTGACCCGCTCCTTGAGCTTGTCGACCCGCTCCTTGAGCTTGTCGAAAGGTCGTTTCGACTCGCCTCGTTCCTCGGCGGCTCAACGAGCGAGGCAGATCCTTGAGCCCCGTCGAAAGGTCCTTCTGTGAGCAGGTTCCTCCAGTTCTACTTCTCCCTCAACGACTCCGGTTCGGTCGCGGAACAGCAGATGACCGAGGCGGTCCGGCTGGTGCTGAGCGCCGACCCGGACGACGATCCGGTCGAAGCCGGCGGACCGGTCGACGAAGCGCGTGTGGAGGAGATCATGTCCGTCGCGCATTCCGCGGCCCAGGACGGGCATCCGTTGCCGCTGGAGGAGCGCAGCGACGTCTCGGTCGACCTCGGCCCCGGTGCCACGGTCAGCGCCTTCTCCGACAGCCTCCCGCCCGAGTGTCCGCAGTGCCACGAACTGCTGAGCGACTGGGACCCGCAGGAATGGTGGGACGGCGGGGACGAGCCCGAGGAGCAGTGCCCGTCGTGCGGATTCACCGCGCTCGTCGGCGACTGGCTGATCCAGAGCACCCCGTACGCGCGCACCGAGTGCGGGCTGGTGCTGGTCGACTGGCCGAGCCTGGAGGAGTACGGTCCGGAGCTGCACGACGCGCTGCTGTCCACGGTCGGCTCCCGGCCGCGCTACGTGTCCGGCCACGTGTAGCCGGCGCGCGAGAAGGCAATACACTCACACGCATGTGTCAACGTCCTGACTCACCACGGCCCGCTCGCTCCGCTCCCGGCGCCGACTCACCCCGGCCCGCTCGCTCCGCTCCGATGATCGCGCCCTCGATCCTGTCCGCCGACTTCGCGAACCTGGCCTCGGAGATCGCCGCCGTCGGCCCGTCCGACGTCGACCCCGGCGTCGACTGGGTGCACGTGGACGTCATGGACAACCACTTCGTCCCGAATCTCACGCTCGGTCTGCCCGTAGTGGAATCGCTGCTGAAGGCCACCGACATTCCGCTCGACTGCCACCTGATGATCACCGACCCCGGGCGCTGGGCGCCGCCGTACGCCGAAGCCGGCGCGTACAACGTCTCGTTCCACGCCGAGGCCACCGACGACCCGGTCTCCGTGGCGCGCGACATCCGAGCGGCCGGCGGCAGGGCCGGGCTGGGCATCAAGCCGGGCACCGCGCTGGCCCCGTACCTGGAGATCCTGCCCGAATTCGACACACTGCTGATCATGAGCGTCGAACCGGGCTTCGGCGGCCAGACGTTCATGCCGGAGGTGCTCGGCAAGGTTCGCGAGCTCCGCAAGGTGATCGACGCCGAGCAGCTCACGCTGATCGTCGAGATCGACGGCGGCATCCACAACGGCACCATCGAAGAGGCCGCCGAGGCGGGCGTGGACTGCTTCGTCGCCGGATCGGCAGTTTACGGTGGCGACGATCCCGCCGCCCGGGTCGCCGAACTGCGCCGCCTGGCCGCCGCCGCGTCGTCCGCCGGCGTCTGAGCACCCGCCGAACCGCCGACCAGCACCCGAAGGACGCGCTGCCCGCCGATGACGACCGACCACGAACCCGCACCTCCGGAGATCACCGATGCCGTCGAAGACGCGATGGATCTCGCCCTCGAAGCATCCGCCGCCGCGCAGGGGTTCAGTTCGCCCAATCCGCCCGTCGGCGCGGTGATCCTCGACGCCGACGGCGGTGTCGCGGGCATCGGACACACACAGCCACCCGGCGGACCCCACGCCGAGGTGATGGCGCTGCGGGCGGCCGGGGCGGCGGCGCGCGGCGGCACCGCGGTGGTCACCTTGGAACCCTGCGCGCACACCGGACGGACCGGACCCTGCACGCAGGCACTCCTGGAGGCCGGCGTGGCCCGTGTGTTCTACGGAGTGGCGGATCCGAACCCGCAGGCCGGAGGAGGAGCGTCGATCCTGACCGCGGGCGGCGTGCCCGCCGTGGGCGGCGTGCTGGAGGCCGACGTGCGGTGGGGACCGCTGCGGCCGTGGCTGTTCCGGCAGCAGCACGGTCGCCCGTTGGTGACCGTCAAGATCGCCTCGTCCATCGACGGCCGGATCGCCGCACCGGACGGCACCAGCCGGTGGATCACCGGCCCGGACGCGCGTGCCCACGCCCACGCGCAGCGCGCCAGGATCGACGCGGTCGTGGTGGGCACCGGAACCGCCCTGGCCGACGATCCGTCGCTCACCGCGCGCCGCTCCGACGGGACGCTGTACCCGCACCAGCCGACGCGGGTCGTGGTCGGCCAGCGGGATCTGCCGCCGGACGCGAAGCTGCGCGACGGCACCGCGCCGCTGATACAGGTGCGCTCCTACGATCCGGTGGACGTGTTCGCCGCCGTGCCGGACGCCTCCTGGATTCTCGTCGAAGGCGGCCCCGGTGTGGTCGGCGCGTTTCTGGTCGCCGGCCTGGTCGACGAGATCCAGTGGTACCTCGCACCGACCGTGCTCGGCGACGGGGTGCCGGCGGTGGTGGACGGCAACGTCACGACGCTCGCCAAGGCGCATCGCTTCCGGCGCGAGTCGTTCATGGCGCTCGGCGACGACCTCCTCGTCACCCTGGTGCCGAGCCGGGCCTGACGACTCAGCGGCCTCAGTCGTTCTTGCCGCGCCGGCCGACGAACCAGCCGATGATGAAGCCGACGAGGACGAGGATCACCGTCATCAGCCACACCGGTGCGTTCACATGGATCCACCCGATGGTGAAGTCGTAGCTGTTGGTGTTCGTCGCGATGAAGATGATCGCCAGGATGAGCAGGACGATCGGCAGCCAGAAGCGTTTGACGAAGGACAGCACGTCGCGGCCGGCGCTCTTCTGCACGGGTGAGTGCGATCCGGGAACGTTGGGCGGGTTGGTCGTCATGTTCTCCCCCAGAGAGTCGGTGGGACGCGCGAGAGGGGTTTCCGCGCGGTCTGGGTCCATCTAACACCGCAGGACAGCGCGGGTGCCGAAGGCGCGGCCACCTGCCGCCGTGATAGTTTCGAAGGCGAGTTCTCGGGGCGGGGTGAAAGTCCCCACCGGCGGTGATGGACTCCGCTCGGCGCAGGCCGGGCGGGATTCGAGCCCGCGAGCGCCCGCTGTGTGCGGGGTCAGCAGACTCCGGTGAGATTCCGGGGCCGACGGTCAGAGTCCGGATACGAGAGAACGACGACGCGGCAGCCGGCCGCGGTCTGTCCTCCCCGAGCGCGCACCGGACCCGGTGCACGACAGGGTGGAGGAGACACGGTGTTCACCGGAATCGTTGAGGAACGCGGCGAGATCGTCGCGCGGGACGATCTCGATCGCGCCGCGCGCCTGCGGATCCGCGGCCGCCTGGTCACCAGTGACGCGTCGTTCGGCGATTCGATCGCGGTGAACGGCGTATGTCTGACCGTCGTCGAACTGGACGACGACGTGTTCGCGGTGGACGTGATGGATGAGACCCTGCAGCGCAGTTCGCTCGGTCGGCTGGAGCCTGGCGCGCCGGTGAACCTGGAGCGCGCGATGGCGGCCGGCGGCAGGTTCGGCGGGCACATCGTGCAAGGTCACGTCGACGGGGTGGGACGTATTCTGGCCGTCTCGCCGACAGAGAACTGGACCGTCGTGCGCGTCGGCGTTCCCGAAGAATTGGCGAAGTACGTGGTCGAGAAGGGGTCGATCACGATCGACGGAACCTCGCTGACGGTCTCGGCCGTCGGTGCCGACGCGGGTCGGCACTGGCTCGAGGTCTCGCTGATCCCGACCACGCTCGCCGAGACGATTCTCGGTCTGGCCCAGGCGGGGGACCCGGTGAACCTGGAGGTCGACGTGATCGCGAAGTATGTAGAGCGGCTGACGAGTGCGTCCGCCGCCGGAAATCCGAGAGGCGAGTGACTTCATGAGTGACGAGACACCGAAGGTGACGCTGGACAGCGTCGAACGGGCACTCGCCGACATCGCGGCGGGCAAGGCCGTCGTGGTCGTCGACGACGAGGACCGCGAGAACGAGGGCGACCTGATCTTCGCCGCCGAGAAGGCGACACCGGAGCTGGTGGCATTCATGGTGCGCTACACGTCCGGCTATATCTGCGTCCCGCTCGAGAGCCCCGACTGCGATCGGCTCGGGCTGCCGCCGATGTACTCGGTCAACCAGGACAAGCACGGCACGGCGTACACGGTGACGGTCGACGCGCGGGAAGGGGTCGGCACCGGTATCAGCGCCGCCGACCGCGCCACGACCATCCTCAAGCTCGCCGAGCCCACGGCCCAGGCGCACGACTTCACCCGCCCCGGACACGTGGTGCCGCTGCGCGCCAAGGAGGGCGGCGTCCTGCGGCGGCCCGGACACACCGAAGCCGCCGTCGACCTGGCGCGACTCGCCGGACTGCGCCCGGCGGGCGTCATCTGCGAGATCGTCAGCCAGAAGGACGAGGGCGAGATGGCGCGCACCGACGAGCTGCGTGTCTTCGCCGACGAGCATCAACTGTCCATGATCTCCATCGCCGACCTCATCGCCTGGCGTCGCCGCAACGAGAAGCACGTCGTCCGGGTCGCCGAGGCACGAATCCCGACCGAGTACGGCGACTTCACCGCCGTCGGCTACTCGAGTCCGTACGACGACGTCGAGCACGTCGCACTGGTCAAAGGCGACGTCCTCGGTGACGGCGGCAAAGGCGAAGACGTGCTGGTCCGCGTGCACTCCGAGTGCCTCACCGGAGACGTGTTCGGTTCGCTCCGCTGCGACTGCGGCCCGCAGCTGCACGCGGCGCTGGAGGCGGTGGCGAAAGAGGGCCGCGGCGTGGTGCTCTACATGCGCGGTCACGAGGGGCGCGGCATCGGATTGCTTCACAAGCTGCAGGCCTACCAGTTGCAGGACGCCGGCGCCGACACCGTCGACGCCAACCTCGAGCTCGGGCTGCCCGCCGACGCTCGCGATTACGGGATCGGGGCGCAGATCCTGGTCGACCTCGGGATCCGCTCGATGCGTCTGCTGACGAACAACCCGGCCAAGCGCGTCGGGCTCGACGGTTACGGACTGCAGATCGTCGACCGCGTCCCGATGCCGGTGCGCGCCAACAAAGAGAATCTCCGCTACCTGCAGACCAAGCGCGACCGGATGGGGCACGACCTCACCGGTCTCGACGAGACGGTGGCGACCGCGACGAGCGACGGAGCGAACGCATGAGCGGTCACGGCGAACCCGCCCTGGAACTGGCCGATGCCGGCGTCCTGAAGGTCGCCGTCGTCGCGTCGCAATGGCACGAGGTGATCTGCACGGCGCTGCTCGACGGCGCCGTCGCCGCCGCGACGAGGGCCGGGGTCACCGATCTGACGGTGGTGCGGGTGGCCGGAGCCATCGAATTGCCGGTGATCACGCAGGCGCTCGCCAGGACTCATGACGCGGTGGTCGCCCTCGGCGTGGTGATCAAGGGCGAGACCCCGCACTTCGAATACGTCTGCGACGCCGTGACGGCCGGACTCACCCGGGTCTCGCTCGACGAGTCGACGCCGGTCGGCAACGGTGTGCTGACGACCCTGAACGAGGCGCAGGCGATCAATCGCTCCGGACTGCCTGGTTCGTCGGAAGACAAGGGCGCACAGGCCATGACAGCGGCGCTGGCCTCCGCCCTGGTGCTGCGGGAACTCTCCGCGCCATGAGCCCGACCGACGCGACACCGCCGTCGGACGGCGCCGGCGACTGGGAGTACGAGTACCGGCCCAAGGCGGTACGGAGACTGGTGGCGATCGCGATCGTCGTCGTCATCGCGATCCACGTGACCTTCGGCCTGCTCCTCGACTATTCGTACACCGGGGTGAACATCGACTGGGCGGACAAGCTGTCGCTGATCGGCGTCGGCCTGGTGATCTGCGGTGCGCTTCTGCTGCTGGTCCGACCGCGGATCCGAGTCGGCCCGCAGGGCGTCGGCGTCCTCAACCTGGTGACCGAACGGGTCTACGGCTGGGACGACGTCGTCGGGATGGACTACCCGGACAAGGCCCAGTGGGCTCGGTTGCTGTTCCCGTACGACGAGCACATCCCGGTGATGGCGATCCAGGCGCGCGACGGCGATGCGGCGGTGACGGCGATGCGGAGATTCCGGCAGGTCCAGGAGAAGTACACGGTCGGCGACCGGGGCCCGCGGAACGACCGATCCGCCTGACACGGACAGAATCTGCCCCCTGACTGTCACGATTTGGGCGGGTGCGCGGACTCCTCCGGCGATACGGTCGGAGGATGACTCGCTTCCTTCCCCGCCGAGCCCGCCCGAACACCGTCGAACGGACCATGCAGGAACTCACTGCGGGGCTGTCCGAGCTCGACATCAGACTCTTCGACGCGGTGGCGGGCTCGCCGAGCACGCTGCTCGACGAGACGATGAAGCCGCTGTCGGCCGCCGCCGACCACGGCAAGCTGTGGTTCGCGATCGCGGCGGCCCTCGGCCTGTCCGGCGAGACGTCGTTGCAGCGGGGTGCCGTCAGGGGAGTCGCCACGCTCGGTGCGGCGAGCCTGATCGCCAATCAGGTGAGCAAGCGGCTGCACCCGCGGCGGCGTCCCGACACCGCCCGGGTCAACCTGATGCGCCTGCGGCGGCAACCGACGTCGAGCTCCTTCCCGTCCGGTCACTCGGCCAGCGCTGCGGCCTTCGCGATGGGTGTGGCCGTCGAGAACCGTCCGATGGGCTACGCACTGGCCGGGCTCGCCGGTCTGGTCGGACTGTCTCGCGTCGCGACCGGCGCACATTATCCGGGCGACGTGCTGGGCGGCTTCGCGCTGGGGGCGGGCCTGGCCGTGCTGGGTGCGCAGATCGTTCCGCCGGTCGACGATCACGCGATCGTCGTGCCGCCGCCCAGTACCGTGCCTCAGCCGCCGCGCCCGCACGGTGAGGGGATGGTGATCCTGGTGAATCCGGCGTCCGGCGACGGCACCGGCGAGCGCGTGCAGGCCGAGATCGAGCGGGAACTGCCCGGCGCAGAGATCGTCGACCTGTCCCAGGTCGAGGACATCGCCGCGACTGCGCGCGAGGCGGCCGGGCGTGCGGAGGTGCTGGGTGTGGCCGGCGGGGACGGCACCGTCTCGACCGTCGCCGAGCAGGCGATCAAGGCCGACCTTCCGCTCGCGGTGTTCCCTGCGGGGACCTTCAATCACTTCGCCAAGGACATCGGCTCGGAGAAGGTCTCGGGCACGGTCGCCTCGGTCAAGGCCGGTGCGGTCACCCGCGTCGACGTCCTCTGGCTGAACGACGACCAGCTGATCCTGAACACCTCGAGCATCGGCGCCTACCCGGAGTACGTGAAAGCCCGAGAGCGCTTCCAGCACAGCGCGAGCCGTCCGATCGCGACGCTGCGGGCAGGGCTGTACGTGCTGCGTCACAGTGAGCCCGTCACCGTGACGGTGAACGGGGAGAAGGTCGAGACGCTGTTCTTCTTTCTGGGCAACGGCATGTACGGCACAGCCGGCTTCTTCCCCGGTCGGCGTACGCGGCTCGACGACGGCCTGATCGACGTCCGGTTTCTGGAGACCGGGCACCGATTCGAGACCCTCCGGCTGGCGGCCTCGCTGGTCTCCGGCCGGATCAAGGCGTCGCGCCTGTACCAGGAGGCACAGGTGCCCGCCTTCGAGATCGAATCGGCGACCCCGATCCGTGTCGCCCACGACGGTGAGGCCGGTGACGAGATGACCTCCGCGTCGTACCGCCTGGGCTACCGGGCGCTGAAGGTCTACGGCACCAGCGTCGTCGGCCGGGCCTGAGCCCAGCGCCGAGTCGGCTCCGGGCCGTTCGGTGGCGGAGGCCCGTGTCGGTGCCGACGGCTAGGCTGGATCACGTGGCCGATCCGACGACCTACCGCCCGGCACCGGGCACGATTCCGACCGCTCCCGGCGTCTACAAGTTCCGGGACGCGCACGGGCGGGTGGTCTATGTCGGCAAGGCGAAGAACCTGCGTTCGCGTCTGACGTCGTACTTCGCCGACCTGTCCGGTCTGCATCCGAGGACCCGGCAGATGGTGACCACCGCCGCTGCGGTCGAATGGACCGTCGTGGGCACCGAGGTGGAGGCCCTGCAGCTCGAATACAACTGGATCAAAGAGTTCGATCCGCGGTTCAACGTCCGGTACCGGGACGACAAGAGTTTTCCGATGCTGGCCGTCACCATGAACGAGGAGTACCCGCGCGTCTTCGTCTATCGCGGTGCCCGCAAGCCCGGCGTGCGGTACTTCGGGCCGTACGCGCACGCGTGGGCGATTCGGGAGACGGTCGACCTGCTCACGCGCGTGTTCCCGGTGCGCACCTGCTCCAACGGCGTCTTCCGCCGCAACGCGCAGATGGGCCGGCCCTGTCTGCTCGGCTACATCGACAAATGCGCCGCGCCGTGCATCGACCGGGTGAGCGCCTCGGAGCATCGCGAGATCGCCGAGGACTTCTGCGACTTCCTGGCCGGGAAGACCGATTCGCTGATGCGCCGTCTCGAGCGCGAGATGACCGTCGCCGCAGAAGATCTGGACTTCGAGCGGGCCGCGCGGCTCCGCGACGATCTCTCCGCCCTGCGGCGGGCGATGGAGAAGCAGGCCGTGGTGCTCGGCGACGGCACGGATGCCGACGTGATCGCCATGGTGGGCGACGAGTTGGAGACGTCGGTGGCGGTCTTCCACGTGCGTGACGGCCGGGTGCGCGGCGAGCGCGGGTGGGTGGTCGAGGTGCAGGAGAACGCCGCGCTCGGCGACCAGGTCGGCACCTTCCTGCTTCAGTTCTACGGCGACGAGTCCGAGATGAGTTCGGGCATTCCCCGCGAAGTCCTGGTGCCCGAGCTGCCCGACGACGCCGAGGAACTGGGCGCCTGGCTCTCCGAGCGGAGGGGCAGCCGCGTTTCGCTGCGGGTCCCGCGACGTGGCGACAAGCGGGCGCTTGCCGAGACGGTCGAGCGCAACGCAGGGGAAGCGCTGACCCGGCACAAGCTCAAACGGGCCGGTGACCTGACGACGCGGTCGGCGGCGCTCACCGAGCTGCAGGAGGCACTCGGCATGGACGACGCCCCGCTGCGCATCGAGTGCATCGACATCTCCCACGTGCAGGGCACCGACGTGGTCGCCTCGCTCGTCGTGTTCGAGGACGGGCTGCCCCGCAAATCCGATTACCGGCACTACTCGATCAAGGAGGCGGCCGGAGACGGGCGCAGCGACGACGTCGCCTCGATCGCCGAGGTGACCCGTCGCCGCTTCGTGCGGCACCGCCAGGACGATCTGCGCCCGTCGAGCGAAGATCCACGCTGCTCGAGCGGAGAGCCACGCCGGTCGAGCGGAGAGCCACGCCGGTCGAGCGGAGTCGAGACCCCGGCGGACGAGAACGGGGGGGACCTCGCACCCGAGGCGGCGATCGATCCGAGCACCGGACGGCCCCGGAGATTCGCCTATCCGCCGAATCTGTTCGTCGTGGACGGCGGTCAGCCGCAGGTCCACGCCGCGGCCGCAGTCCTGGACGAGTTAGGGGTCACCGACGTGACCGTGATCGGTCTGGCCAAACGACTGGAAGAAGTCTGGATTCCGGGCGACGATGATCCGGTGATCCTGCCACGCAATTCAGAGGCGCTCTTCCTGCTGCAGCGCGTACGGGACGAGGCGCACCGCTTCGCGATCGGCTTCCATCGCTCCAAACGCAGCAAGCGGATGACGGCGTCCGCGCTCGACGGCATCGCGGGTTTGGGCGCGACCCGGCGCACCGCGCTGGTGACGCACTTCGGCTCGGTGGCACGGCTCAAGCAGGCCGGGATCGATGAGATCGCCGAAGTTCCGGGTATCGGCATCACCACGGCGCGCAGCGTCTACGAGGCACTGCACCCGGACGCCGGACTCGAGGCGGTCTCCGCGGCGGGACCGACCAGTACAGAGAGGACTGCACAGTGACCGATCCCGAGGGGGCGACCACCACCGTCTTGTTCGTCACCGGCATGTCCGGCGCGGGCCGGACCTCGGTCGCCAACGTCCTGGAGGACGACGGCTGGTACGTCGCCGACAATGTCCCGGTGTCGGTGATCGCTCAGGTGGTCGACGGCGTGCGCACCAGTGAGCTCGGCGCGCAGAAGATCGCCATGGTGGTCCGCCCGACCGGGCCCACCTTCGCCGAGGATCTCGCGCAGCTGCGCGGCGACCTGGCCGACGGCGGTGCCCACACCAACCTGCTCTTCGTCGACGCCTCCGACCCGGTGCTGATCCGCCGGTTCGAACAGGTGCGGCGCAGGCATCCACTCCAGGGCAGCGGCACCCTCTCGGAGGGGATCGACGCCGAGCGCGAAATGCTCGCGGGCGTGCGCGCCGACGCCGAAACCGTGATCGACACGTCGGATCTGTCCGCGACCCGGCTGCGCAGCATGGTGGCCAACGCGTTCCCCTCCAAGACGGGGCAGGGCCTCACGATCGCGGTGCAGTCGTTCGGTTTCAAGTACGGTCTGCCGATCGACTGCGACTTGGTCGCCGACGTCCGCTTTCTGCCGAATCCGTACTGGATTCCCGAATTGCGCGATCACAACGGCCGAGAGGCACCGGTGCGCGACTACGTGCTCGGCCAGCCGGACGCCTCGGAGTACCTGCGCCGGTACGTCGAGCTCGTCGACATCGTGGCCCGGGGCTACCTGCGAGAAGGCAAGGGCTACATGACGATCGGCATCGGATGCACGGGCGGCAAACACCGCAGCGTGGCGATGACCGAGGAACTGAAACGACGGCTGGCCGCGGAGACCGATGACGACGGGCGCCCCCGGTACGAGGTGCAGTCCACGCACCGCGATCTGGGGCGCGAATGAGCGCGCCGCCGCCCGCGGACCTGCGGCACAGCAGTCTGAAGCACGACGGTCTGAAGGCCGTGGCGCTGGGCGGCGGTCACGGGCTCTACAACACGCTCACCGCCCTGCGGTATCTGACTCCCGCGGTGACCGCCGTGGTCACGGTCGCCGACGACGGCGGCTCGTCCGGCCGGTTGCGCCGCGAACTCGACCGGATCCCGCCCGGCGACCTGCGGATGGCGCTGGCCGCCCTCATGTCGGCGCCGGCCGCGCTCGACGACCTCGCCGCCACGGACCCCGCCGCCGCCCAGCGGCACTCCCGCTGGGCGGCGATCCTGCAGCACCGGTTCGGCGGAAGCGGCGCGCTGGCCGGACATCCGGTGGGCAACCTGCTCCTCGCCGGGGTCGACGAATTCACCGACGATCTGGTCGGAGCGCTGGACTCGCTGGTGGAATTGTTCGGGATCGACGGCCGCGTGCTCCCGATGGCGACCGAGCCGCTGGTGATCGAGGCCGACGTCACCGGACTGGAGGAGGATCCGCGTCTCGGCCGGGTGATCCGGGGGCAGGTGGCGGTGGCCACGACGCCCGGAGTGGTTCGGCGGGTGCGGGTCACCCCGCCGGCGCCGGCCCCGTGCCGGGAAGCCGTGGAAGCGATCCAGGCTGCCGACGTGGTGACGCTCGGGCCCGGTTCCTGGTTCTCCAGCGTGATCCCCCACGTGCTGGTCCCGGAACAGCTGACTGCGCTGCGGGAGACCGCGGCCCGCAAGATCCTGTTCGTGAACCTGGCGAACGAACCGGGGGAGACCACCGGCTTCTCCGTCGAACGGCACCTGCATGTGCTGGCGGCTCATGCGGACTCGCTGCAGGTCGACGACATCGTCGTCGATGCGCCGTCGGTGCCCGCGGGCCGCGAGCGCGAGCATCTGGAGCGCACGGCCCGCCAGTTCGGCGCCCGACTGCGCGTCGCAGACCTGGCGGTGCCGGGCCAGAACGTCCACGATCCGCTGAAGTCCGCGGTGACGGTGGACCGCCTTCTGGCAGATTCGGGCAGTACCTGACCTCGCGGTAACGTGGAACAGGTGGTGCCCGCCCTGCGCCGGTCGCGAGACGGCGATCGTGACGGGCGCGGGAACGTGACTAGAGGAGGTTCGGCGAGTTGGCCATGACAGGAGCGGTCAAGGACGAGTTGAGTCGTCTGTCGGTTCCGCAGCACAGCTGCCGGAAGGCCGAGGTCTCAGCGCTCCTGCGCTTCGCCGGTGGGCTGCACATCGTGGCCGGCCGGGTGGTGGTGGAGGCCGAGGTGGATCTCGGCAACGTCGCCCGACGACTTCGTCACGAGATCCACGACCTGTTCGGCTATCCGTCGGAGGTCCACGTCCTGCGCTCGGGCGGACTGCGCAAGAGCTCCCGCTACATCGTGCGGGTGAGCAAGGACGGCGAGGCTCTCGCCCGCCAGACCGGTCTGCTCGATTCGCGCGGCCGACCGGTGCGCGGCCTGCCCGCTCAGGTGGTCGGCGGCAGCGTGGGCGATGCCGAGGCCGCGTGGCGCGGAGCCTTTCTGGCGCACGGCTCGTTGACCGAGCCGGGACGGTCGTCATCGCTGGAGGTCAGCTGCCCCGGGCCGGAGGCTGCGCTCGCACTCGTCGGCGCGGCCCGGCGGCTCGGCGTGGCCGCCAAGGCGCGTGAGGTGCGCGGCAGCGACCGCGTGGTGATCCGCGACGGCGAGGCGATCGGCGCGCTGCTCACCCGAATGGGCGCGCAGGAGACGCGTCTGGTGTGGGAGGAGCGCCGGATGCGGCGCGAGGTCCGTGCCACGGCCAACCGGCTGGCGAACTTCGACGATGCGAATCTGCGGCGGTCCGCCCGGGCTGCGGTCGCCGCCGCCGCCCGGGTCGAACGTGCGCTGGAGATCCTCGGCGACGACGTGCCCGAGCACCTGGTGACCGCCGGACGCCTCCGCGTCGAACATCGTCAGGCCTCGCTGGAGGAGCTCGGTCAGCTCGCCGATCCGCAGATGACGAAGGACGCGGTGGCGGGCCGCATCCGCCGCCTGCTGTCCATGGCGGACAAGAAGGCGCGGGCCGAAGGGCTGCCCGACACCGAGTCCGCGGTGACGCCGGAACTGCTCGACGAAGCGTGATCGACACGCATCGACGACGCATCGACGACGCATCAGCCCCTAACGGTGTCACGATCGGGCCGGGCCATTAGGCTGGATCCCAGTGGGCCGGACCAACCCTCCCGGCTCTTCACCCATGGCTAAGGAGCTCATTGTGACTGTTCGGGTAGGCATCAACGGATTCGGCCGGATCGGCCGGAACTTCTTCCGTGCCGTGCTGGCGCAGAATGCGGCCGGCACCTCCGACATCGAGATCGTCGCGGTCAACGATCTGACCGACATCAACACCCTTGCCCACCTGCTGAAGTTCGACACCATCCTGGGCCGCCTGCCCGAAGACGTCAGCGTCGACGGCGACACCATCGTGGTGGGCGACAAGCGCATCAAGGCGCTGGCCATCAAGGAGGGCCCGGCGGCGCTGCCGTGGGGCGAGCTGGGCGTCGACGTCGTCGTCGAGTCGACCGGCATCTTCACGTCGCGAGACAAGGCCCAGGGCCATCTGGACGCCGGGGCCAAGAAGGTCATCATCTCGGCGCCGGCCAGCGGCGAGGACATCACCATCGTGATGGGCGTCAACGACGACCTCTACGACGGCAGCCAGAACATCATCTCGAACGCGTCGTGCACCACCAACTGCCTGGCGCCCTTCGCCAAGGTCCTGCACGACAACTTCGGCATCAAGCAGGGCCTGATGACCACCGTGCACGCCTACACGCAGGATCAGAACCTGCAGGACGCCCCGCACAAGGACCTGCGTCGTGCCCGCGCCGCCGCGGTCAACATCGTCCCGACCTCCACCGGCGCCGCCAAGGCCATCGCACTGGTGCTCCCGGAGCTCAAGGGCAAGCTCGACGGCTACGCCCTGCGTGTGCCGATCCCCACCGGTTCGGTCACCGACCTCACCGTGGAGCTCGAGAAGGAAGCGACCGCCGAAGAGATCAACGCCGCGATGAAGGCCGCTGCCGACGGGCCGATGAAGGGCATCCTGAAGTACTACGACGAGCCCATCGTCTCCAGTGACATCGTCACCGATCCGCACTCGTCGCTGGTCGACGCCGGGCTGACCAAGGTCATCGGCAACCAGGCGAAGGTGGTCTCCTGGTACGACAACGAGTGGGGCTACTCGAACCGCCTCGCCGATCTGATCACCCTCGTCGGCAAGTCGCTCTGACGCCCATGTCTGTACGCACTCTCAAAGACCTTCTCGCCGAAGGTGTTTCGGGCCGAGGCGTGCTGGTCCGCTCGGACTTCAACGTGCCGCTCGACGGCGGTGAGATCACCGACCCGGGCCGCATCCTGGCGAGCGTCCCGACGCTGAGTCAGCTGGTCGACGCCGGCGCGAAGGTGATCGTCACCGCGCATCTGGGCCGTCCGAAGGGCGAGCCGGACCCCGCGCTGTCCCTGGCCCCGGTCGCCGCGCGCCTCTCGCAGGAACTGGGCCGCAACGTCCAGCTGGCCGCTGACGTGGTCGGCTCCGATGCCCTCGCGAGGGCAGAGGGCCTGACCGACGGCGACGTGCTGCTGCTGGAGAACATCCGGTTCGATCCGCGGGAGACCGCCAAGGACGACGCCGAACGCGCCAAGCTCGCCCGTGACTTGGTGGAGCTCGTCGGCGACGACGGCGCATTCGTCTCGGACGGCTTCGGCGTGGTGCATCGCAAGCAGGCCTCGGTCTACGACGTCGCCGAGCTGCTGCCCGCCTACGCCGGCGACTTGGTCGCCACCGAGGTCGACGTGCTCAAGCGCATCACCTCGGAGGTGGAGCACCCGTACGCAGTGGTGCTCGGCGGTTCGAAGGTGTCCGACAAGCTCGCTGTGATCGAGGCGCTGGCCCCCAAGGTCGACACCCTGGTGATCGGCGGAGGCATGGCCTTCACCTTCATCAAGGCGCAGGGCAGCCCCGTGGGCGACTCGCTGCTGCAGGAAGACATGATCGACACGTGCCGGGACCTGCTGGACAGGTTCGGCGACGTGATCCATCTGCCGCACGACATCGTCGTCGCCGACAAGTTCGCCGCCGACGCCGAGACGTCGATCGCGTTCACCCGCGACGGGTTCACCGAGGGCATGGGACTGGACATCGGTCCGGGCACCGTGGAGCGCTTCTCCGCAGTCCTCGGCGGCGCCAAGACGGTGTTCTGGAACGGGCCGATGGGCGTCTTCGAGTTCGAGAAGTTCTCGACCGGCACCCGGGGCGTCGCCGAGGCGATCGCCGCGGCGACGCAGGACGGCGCCTTCAGCGTGGTCGGCGGCGGCGACTCGGCGGCCGCGGTGCGCTCGTTCGGGCTCCCCGACAGCGCCTTCTCGCACATCTCCACCGGTGGCGGCGCCTCCCTGGAGTACCTCGAAGGCAAGGAACTGCCGGGTCTGGCGGTTCTGGAGACGGAAGGCTGAAGATGACGGATTCGACCGACGCCGCGCGAGGCGGCCGACGCAAGCCGCTCATGGCGGGCAACTGGAAGTGCAACCTCAACCACTTCGAGGCGATCGCCCTGGTGCAGAAGGTGGCCTTTGCGCTGCCGGAGAAGTACTACGACAAGGTCGACGTGACCGTGCTGGTGCCGTTCACCGACATCCGCAGCGTGCAGACCGTCGTCGACGGCGACAAGCTGCTGCTGACGTACGGTGCGCAGGATCTCTCGGAGCACGATTCCGGGGCCTACACCGGTGAGATCAGCGGGGCCTTCCTGGAGAAGCTCGGCTGCACCTTCGTCGCCGTCGGACACTCCGAGCGTCGTACCCTGCACGGGGAGACCGACGAGATCGTCCTGTCGAAGACCAAGGCGGCGCTCCGGCACAACCTGACCCCTATCGTGTGCATCGGCGAGGGGCTGGAAGTCCGCGAAGCAGGCGGACACGTCGCGTACAACGTCGAGCAGATCAAGGCGTCGCTGGCCGGGCTGTCGGCCGGGGAGATCGCCAAGACCGTGGTGGCCTACGAGCCGGTGTGGGCCATCGGCACCGGTCGGGTCGCGAGCGCACAGGACGCTCAGGAAGTGTGCGCCGCCGTGCGCGGCGCCATCGCCGAGATCGCCGACGAGGCGACCGCGGCCGGCCTGCGGATCCTGTACGGGGGCAGCGTCAACGCCAAGAACGCGGCGGAGATCGTCAGTCAGAACGACGTCGACGGCGCGCTGGTAGGCGGCGCGTCGCTCAAGGCGGACGAGTTCGCTCAGCTCGCGGCGATCGCCGCGGGCGGGCCGCTGCTCTGATCGGCCGAACCATCGCGTAGACTGTGGCAGGTTGCCTGGAGTTCTCCCGTGAACTCCGGTGACCTGCCACAGTTCACTTGACCGAACGGATCCATCCCTCGTGACTCTCGCGCTCAACATCGGCCTGATCATCACCAGCCTGCTGCTGATCGTTCTGGTGCTGCTGCATCGCGGCAAGGGAGGCGGTCTCTCCTCGCTGTTCGGCGGCGGCGTCCAGTCCAGCCTCTCCGGCTCGTCCGTGGTGGAGAAGAACCTCGACCGGATCACCATCTTCGTCGGCATCGTCTGGCTGATCTTCATCGTCGGCGTGGGCCTGGACATCAAGTACTCCTGACCCAGCGACACTCGGTGATCCGGTACGCCTGGCGCGTACCGGATCTGTTGTCTTTCGAAGAGTGAACATTCGCTTGGACGCACACGCGGTGGGCGGCGATACTTGGTGGCATGCAACCAGACTCGCGCGCTTCCGCTGATCCCGCCGACGTAGTCGCACGGGCGGTCTCGACACCGATGATCGAGCACATCCTGGTCGACGACACCGGACGTGCCGCCACTGAGCCGCTCCGCGAGGACATCCGATTTCTCGGCGGCCTGCTGGGCGAGGTGATCAAGGCCCATGCCGGGCCGGAGACTTTCGCGCTGGTAGAGAACTCGCGGCGCGATGCGTTCGCGATCCGGTATTCGGAGATCACTCGCGACGACCTGGCCGGCCGCTACACCGCGCCGTCGGTGCGGGAACTGATGCCGGTGATCCGCGCGTTCTCCAACTTCGCGCTGCTGGCGAATCTCGCCGAAGACCTGCATCGGGAGCGGAGGCGCCGCATCCATCTGCGGGCCGGCGATCCGCCGGTGCCGTCGAGTCTGGAGGCCACCTTCACGGCGCTGGCGGGCGCGCAGCTGGCCGACGGCGAGGTGGGTGCCTCGCTGGCGCATGCCGCTGTGGTTCCGGTCATCACCGCCCACCCGACCGAGACGCGGCGGCGCAGCGTCTTCGAGGCGCAGAACCGGATCACCGAACTGATGCGGACGCGGGCCCGAACGGAACTCACGCCTGCCGAACAACAGGGACTGGACCGGGAGATCTCCGAGCAGATCCTGAGGCTCTGGCAGACGGCGCTGATCCGGCTGCGCAGGCTGACGATCTCCGACGAGATCACCACCGGTCTGCGCTACTACGACGCCTCCTTCTTCCAGGTGATCCCGAACCTCAACCGCGACGTGCGGGCAGCGCTCACCGGCGCCTATCCCGGGTCGGGACTCGAAGATCTGTCGATGATCCGGATGGGTTCGTGGATCGGCGGCGACCGTGACGGAAACCCGTACGTGACCGGCGCGGTGGTCACCGAGGCGACCACCGCCGCCGCCGTCACAGCGATGCGCCACCACCTCGACGAGCTGACCCTGCTGCGTCAGGAGCTGGCCATGTCGGCACGACTGGTGCCGCCGATCACGGAGGGGCTGCGCGCACTCAGCGGGGCGGTGCCGGAGGACGACGACGAACCGTTCCGGTCGGCGCTGCGCACGGTGCAGGCCCGCCTGGTCGCGACGATGCTCGAGCTGCTCGGCCCGGAGTACCTGTCGGCGACCGAGATGTCATGGGTCCAGGGGCATCCGGTGTATGCCGATCCGGCCGAACTGCTGGCCGACCTCGACACCGTCGACGGGGCGCTGCGGGCCGTGGTCGACGACGTCATCGCCGACAACCGGCTCGGTGCACTTCGAGAAGCCGTGCGCACCTTCGGTTTCCACCTCTCGGGCCTCGACATGCGGCAGAACTCCGAGACCCACGAGGAGGTGGTCTCCGAACTCCTGAGATGGGCCGGCGTATGCGACGACTACACCGCGCTCGGCGAAGCGGACCGGGTCGCACTGCTGTCGGCCGAGCTCACCTCGCGGCGGCCGCTCACCGGTCCGGACTCCGAGCTCAGCGACCTCGCGGTCAAGGAGCTCGGCGTCGTACGTGCGGCGGCCCAGGCGGTTCGGCGTTTCGGTCCGGAGGCGGTGCCGACGTACATCATCAGCATGTGTCAGTCGGTCTCGGACATGCTCGAGGCGATGATTCTGTTGAAAGAGGCGGGGCTGTACGAATTGGACGGCGACGGGATGCCGTCGTGCACGGTTCGAGTGGCGCCGCTGTTCGAGACCATCGAAGACCTGCAGGCCGGTGCCGGGATCATCACGGCGGCACTGGAACTCCCGTTCTACCGGGCCATGATCGACGGCAGTGACTCCGACTGCGCGCCCGGTTCCCGGCGCGGGCAGCAGGGCGCGCAGGAGGTGATGCTCGGCTACTCGGACTCGAACAAGGACGGCGGCTACCTCGCGGCGAACTGGGCGCTGTACCGCGCCGAACTCGATCTGGTGGCGGCGGCGAAGGAGGCCGGCATCACGCTGCGCCTGTTCCACGGGCGCGGCGGTACGGTCGGTCGGGGAGGCGGGCCCAGCTACGACGCGATCCTCGCGCAGCCGCCGGGCGCCGTGCAGGGTGCTCTCCGGCTCACCGAGCAGGGCGAGATCATCGCGGCCAAGTACGCCGAACCCGTCGGTGCGCGACGGAACTTGGAGACGCTCCTGGCTGCGACCCTGGAGTCCACACTCCTGGACACCGAGGGGCTCGGCGACGACTCCCAGGAGGCGTACGCGGTGCTCGACGAGCTCGCCGCACTGGCCCGTGAGGCCTACAGCGAACTGGTGCACCGGACCCCGGGATTCGTGGAGTACTTCACCGATTCCACACCGTTGTCGGAGATCGGCGCGCTGAACATCGGCAGCCGTCCGACGTCGCGCAAGCAGACCACCGCGATCTCGGACCTGCGGGCGATTCCCTGGGTGCTCTCGTGGACGCAATGCCGCGTGATGCTGCCCGGGTGGTACGGCACCGGCAGCGCCTTCGCCCAGTGGATCGGCGACGACCCCGACCGCCTCGCACTCCTGTCCGACTATTACCGGCGGTGGCCGTTCTTCCGCTCGGTGATGAGCAACATGGCGCAGGTGCTGGCCAAGTCCGACATGGGCCTGGCGGCCCGGTATGCGGAGCTGGTCCCCGACGCGGCCCTGCGTGAGCGTGTGTTCACGATGATCGCCGTCGAGCACGCACGCACCCTCGACATGTACCGCAGGATCGCCGGCACCGACGACCTGCTGGCCGACAACGACGCCCTCAAACGTTCGGTCCACAACCGGTTCCCGTACCTC
This sequence comes from Gordonia iterans, assembly GCF_002993285.1. Classification (NCBI taxonomy): domain Bacteria; kingdom Bacillati; phylum Actinomycetota; class Actinomycetes; order Mycobacteriales; family Gordoniaceae; genus Gordonia; species Gordonia iterans. The sequence continues at coordinate 2,284,327 of NZ_CP027433.1, forward strand.
GAGCCGCTGAACCTGATGCAGATCGAGCTGCTCAAGCGCTTCCGCGGCGGTGAGGACACCGGCGAGATCCGGCGGGCTATCCAGCTCACGATGAACGGGCTGGCGACGGCGCTGCGCAACAGCGGTTAGCCGACGTCCTCAGGATCGCCGAAGCCGCTCAGTCCGGCAGCCCCGCCGCGGCGGCGCGGTCGAGGAACCACAGCGTGCGTTCGGTGCCGTGCGCTCCGGCACACGGCCAGTCGGCGCGGTCGGCGCCGGTGTGCGCGGCTGCCACCGCCTCGGCCTTCTCCGCACCGGACACCAGGAACCACACCTCGCGGGAACGGTTCACCACGGGGAAGGTGAGGGTGATCCGGCGCGGCGGCGGCTTCGGCGATTCGGTCACCGCGACCACCGGGGCCGACTCCTCGGCCGTCGCCGCCGTGTGCGGGAACAGTGAGTTGATGTGGCCCTCGCCGCCCATGCCCAGGAGGTGGACGTCGAAGACCAGATCCGGTGCGATCAGCGCCGCGTAGGCATGGGCCGCGGCTTCGATGTCGTCGCCGTGGACGCCGTCGGAGGCGGGCATGGCGTGGACCCTCTCGGGCGCGATCGAAACGTGATCGAGCAGCGCCTCCCGGGCCTGGACGTAGTTGCGCTCCGGGTCTCCTTCGGGGAGGAAGCGCTCGTCTCCCCAATACAGTTCCACGCGAGACCAGTCCACCGACGACGGGTCCCGGGCGAGCGTTGCCAGCAGACCGATGCCGTTCGACCCGCCGGTCAGGGCGACGCGAGCCACCCCGCGCCCGGTCTGCGCAAGGCGCACCGCATCGGCGAAGCGCTGCGCGGCGGTGGTGACGCGGACGACGTCGTCGTCGAAGATCAGTGTCTCGAGCTCGCTCATGGCGGGTACCTCAGATCTCGTGAATGGCGCCGGAAAGACCTTCCAGCGCAGCGTGATACACGTCGTCGGCATCGAGACGACGCAGTTCTTCGGCCAGGCACTCGGCGGTGTTGCGGCGTTTGAAGACCGCACGGCCGTCGGGATGGCCGGGGGAGCGGAGCAGACCCCCGAGCTTGTCGAGCGTCATCTCCAGAACGCCGTCCGGGCGCTCCAGTACCACCTGCCACCGGCCCGTGCCGCGCCGAACCGGCACGTCCAGGCAGTGCGCGAGCCAGCCCGCGAACAAGTCGACCGCCGGATTCCCGGCGGGACCGGTGATGCTCGCCGAGATCACCGGCAGATGCGGAGGACGATCCAGCGCGGATACCAGGATGGCCCGCCACGGGGTGATCGCCGACCACGCGAGATCGGTGTCGCCCGGGCTGTAGCCCAGCCGTCGTGCGGCCAGAAAAGACGCCGGGTCCGGCGCGTGACGAGCGTCGGTGATGCGCCGGGACGCCAAGCGGCCCAACCGATCCGCTGATGGACGGTCGGGCGCGCGGCCGGGCCACCACGTCACCACCGGAGTGTCGGGCAGCAGGAACGGCGTCACCACGGAGTGCGCGTGCTCGGAGAGCTCGCCGAACAGCGCCAACAGCACCACCTCGGAGGCTCCGGCGTCGCCGCCGACCCGGATCTCCGCGTCCAAGCGCGTCTGCTCGTCCCGTTCTCCGCGGATCACCACGATCACGCGGCACGGATGTTCCCGGCTCGCCTCGTTGGCCACCTCGACCGCGGTCTCGGCGACCTCCCCCGGCTCGGTGTCGATGATCAGGGTGAGCACCCGGCCGACGGTCACCTCGCCGCCGGTGTTGCGCATCCGCACCAGCTTCTTGCTGACCTCCTGGGTGGAGGTGTCGGGCAGATCGACGATCATCGGGGCTCCCTTCGCCTGGCGGGCGGAGTCACGGCCGGCGCCAGGCCCGGCCGGTCCGCTCCATCATCTCGTCGGCCGACTCCGGTCCCCAGGTTCCGGCCTCATAGGTCTCCGGGCGGCCCGATGCCGCCCATTCGTCCAGGACGGGGTCCAGGATGGACCAGCTCAATTCGACTTCCTCGTTCACCGGGAACAGCGACGGCTCGCCGAGCAGGACGTCGAGCAGCAGTCGCTCGTAGGCCTCCGGGGAGCTGACCGTGAAGGCCTCGCCGTAGCTGAAGTCCATGTTGACGTCGCGCACCTCCATGCTGGTGCTCGGCACCTTGGAGCCGAAGCGGAGGTTGACGCCCTCGTCCGGCTGGATCCGGATCACCATCGCGTTCTGGCCGAGTTCGGCGGTCATCGAATCGTCGAACGGCAGATGCGGCGCCCGCTTGAACACGAGCGCGATCTCGGTGACGCGCTTGCCCAGCCGCTTGCCGGTGCGGAGGAAGAACGGCACACCCGCCCAGCGGCGCGTGTCCACCTCGACGGCGATCGCGGCATAGGTCTCCGTCGTCGAATCGGGCGAGAAGCCCTCCTCGAGCAGACCGGGGACCTGCTCGGATCCCTGCCAGCCGGGTCCGTACTGACCACGTGCGGAGTTCTCGGAGATCGGTGCGATGTTTCGCGTCGACGAGAGCACCTTGATCTTCTCGGCCTGCAGTTCCCGTGGAGAGAACGAGACCGGCTCCTCCATCGCGATCAGCGCCAGCAATTGGAGCAGGTGGTTCTGGATGACGTCACGAGCGGCGCCGATGCCGTCGTAGTAACCGGCGCGGCCGCCCAGCCCGATGTCCTCGGCCATGGTGATCTGGACGTGATCGATGTAGTGACTGTTCCAGAGCGGCTCGAACAACTGGTTCGCGAATCGCAGCGCGAGGATGTTCTGGACGGTCTCCTTGCCCAGGTAGTGATCGATGCGAAACACCGACTCCTCGGGGAACACACTGTTCACCAGGGTGTTGAGCTCACGTGCCGATTCCAGGTCATGGCCGAACGGCTTCTCGATCACCACGCGCTGCCAGGTGTCGGGGTCCTCCGAGGTGGCCATCCCGGTACGCCGCAGCTGGCTGAGCACGGTGGGGAAGGCCTTCGGCGGAATCGCCAGGTAGAAGGCGTGATTGCCGTCGGTGCCGCGTTCACGGTCCAGTTGCGCCAGGGTCTCGCGCAACTGGTCGAAGGCAACATCGTCCTCGAACGCCCCCTCGACGAACCGGATGCCCTCGGCCAGCTTGGCCCACTGCTCCTCGCGGAAGCCGGTGCGGGAGCGCTCCTCGACGTCCTTCTTGACGAACTCGGCGAAGTCCTGGTGGTCCCATTCCCGGCGTGCGAAGCCGACCAGCGCGAAACTGGGCGGCAGCAGGCCGCGATTGGCGAGGTCGTAGATCGCCGGCATCAGCTTGCGCCGGGAGAGGTCGCCGGTGATGCCGAAGATCACCAGCGCCGAGGGCCCGGCGATATGCGGGAGCCTCCGGTCGGCGGGATCACGGAGCGGATTGGTCCATCCGCCGGAGGCCGGCATCGCTACGCCTTGGCGGTGTCGAGCTGAGCCGCGGTGGCGGTGAGCAGTTCGTCCCAGGCGGACTCGAACTTCTCCACGCCCTCGCGCTCGAGGAGCGCGAACACGTCCGGCAAGTCGATGCCCGCGGCGCTCAGTGCCGAGAACACCTCCTGGCTCTCCGCCGCCTTGCCGAGAATCGACTCGGTGTCGACCCAGCCGTGGTCGGCGAAGGCCTCCATCGTCTTCTCCGGCATGGTGTTGACGGTGTCCGGTGCGACCAGCTCACTCACGTACAGGGTGTCCGGGTAGTTCGGGTTCTTGACTCCGGTCGACGCCCACAGCGGCCGCTGCGGACGCGCGCCGTGCGCCTTGAGCGCCGGGAAGCGGACACCGAGGTCGAAGACCTCCTGATACGCGGCGTACGCCAGTCGAGCGTTGGCCAGCCCGGCCTTGCCCCGCAGCGCGAGCGCTTCCGGGGTGCCGATGGCGTCCAGACGCTTGTCGATCTCGGTGTCGACACGGGACACGAAGAACGACGCCACCGAGACGATGCGCGCGATGTCGTGACCGTTCTCCAGGGCGGCGTCGAGACCGTCGAGGAAGGCGTCGATCACTTCGCGGTAGCGATCCACCGAGAAGATCAGCGTCACGTTGACGCTGATGCCCTCGGCGAGCACCCGGGTGATCGCCGGCAGACCCGCCTTGGTCGCGGGGATCTTGATCAGGGTGTTGCCGCGGTCGACCAGGTTCCACAGCTCCACAGCCTGGGCCACCGTCGCGTCGGTGTCGTGCGCCAGTCTCGGGTCCACCTCGATGGACACGCGGCCGTCGACGCCGTCGGTGGCGACGAACACCGGCTCGAACACGTCGCACGCCGAGCGCACGTCGTCGGTGGTGATCGCGGTCAGCGCACCGTCGGTGTCGGCGCCCTCGGCGGCGAGCCGGGTGATCTGCTCGTCGTACATGTCCGACTTGGCGATCGCGGCCTGGAAGATCGCCGGGTTGGTGGTCACGCCGACCACCGAGTATTCGTCGATCCGGTCCCGCAGCGCGCCCGAGTCGATCAGGTCGCGGGACAGGTCGTCGAGCCAGACCGACACCCCGGCTTCGGAGAGATCGGCGAGCTTGCTGTTCTGGGGCATGTCGGTGTCCTCCTGGGTGTGGTCGGCCGTCGCCGGCTCAGCGTCCGAGCAGACCGCGGGCGGCTGCAGCCACTGCGTCGGCGGTGATGCCGAACTCTTCGTACAGCTTCTGATACGGCGCCGAGGCACCGAAGTGCTCGAGCGACACGATCGCGCCTGCGGCCGGGGAGATGCCGCCTCCGCCGTGCACGATGCGGTACCACGGCATGGCGATCCCGGCCTCGACCACGACGCGCGGCACACCGGCCGGAAGTACCGAATCTCGGTACTCCCGATCCTGCTCGTCGAACCACTCGATCGACGGCATCGAGACGACGCGCGCCGAAACGCCCTCGGCGGCAAGAGCTTGCGCTGCCTCTACCGCCAGGGCCACTTCTGAGCCGGTGCCGATCAGGACCACCTCGGGAGTGCCCTCCGGATCGGACAGCACGTAGCCGCCGCGACTGACTCCCTCGAACGAGGTGCCCGCGAGCACCGGCACGTTCTGACGGGTCAGGGCCAGCCCGGCCGGGACGCCACGCCGGGTGAGCACGTGGCGCCACGCGTGCGCCGTCTCGTTGGCGTCGGCCGGGCGCACCACGTCCAGCCCGGGAATCGCGCGCAGCGCGGCCAGATGCTCCACCGGCTGGTGCGTGGGGCCGTCCTCGCCCAGGCCGATCGAGTCGTGCGTCCAGACGTAGATCGGATCGATCTTCATCAGCGCCGCCAGGCGGACCGCCGGGCGCATGTAGTCGGCGAACTGCAAGAAGGTGCCTGCGTACGGACGGGTCGGGCCGTGCAGCACGATGCCGTTGAGGATCGCGCCCATCGCGTGTTCCCGCACGCCGAAGTGGAGGGTGCGCCCGTAGGGGTGGGCGGTCCAGGTGGCGGTGGAGATGTCCTCGGGGCCGAACGACGTGGCGCCGTCCATCGTCGTGTTGTTCGATCCGGCCAGGTCCGCCGAGCCGCCCCACAACTCCGGCAGCACGGGACCGAGCGCCGAAAGAACCTTGCCGGACGCCGAGCGGGTCGCGACCGCCTTGTCACCGGGCTCCCACGCGGGCAGGACCTCGGTCCAGCCCTCCGGGAACGCGTACGCGTACAGACGGTCGAACAGATCCTTGCGCTCCGGATTGGCCTGCGCCCACGCATCGAAACCGGTCTGCCACTGCGCCCGGGTCGCGACCGCCCGCTCGGCGAGTGAGCGCGTGTGGGCGATCACCTCGTCGGAGACCTCGAAGCTCTTCTCCGGGTCGAAGCCAAGAATCTTCTTGGTGGCGGCCACCTCGTCGGCTCCCAGTGCGCTGCCGTGCGAGGCGCCGGTGTTCATCTTGGTCGGGGCCGGCCACGCGATGACGGTGCGGATCAGGATGATCGACGGCTTGTCGGTGACGCTCTTGGCATGCGCCACGGCCTTCTCGATCGCGACCACGTCTTCGCCGCCCTCGATGTACTGGACGTCCCAGCCGTACGACTCGTAGCGCCTACCGGTGTCCTCGGTGAGTGCGATCGTGGTGTCGTCCTCGATCGAGATGTGGTTCTTGTCGTAGAACACGATCAGGTTGCCCAGTCGCTGCGTTCCGGCCAGCGAACTCGCCTCAGAGGTGACGCCCTCCTCGATGTCGCCGTCGGAAGCGACGACGTAGACGGTGTGGTCGAACGGGCTCTCGCCGGCCGGGGCGTCCGGGTCGAACAGTCCGCGCTCACGGCGCGCGGCCATCGCCATGCCGACGGCCGACGCGAGACCCTGGCCCAGCGGGCCGGTGGTGATCTCCACGCCCTTGGTGTGCCCGTACTCGGGATGGCCGGGGGTCAGCGAGTCCCACGTGCGCAGGGCCTCGATGTCCTCGAGCTCCAGCCCGAACCCGCCGAGGTAGAGCTGGATGTACTGGGTGAGGCTCGAGTGTCCGCAGGACAGGACGAAGCGGTCGCGACCGACCCAGTCCGGATCGGCGGGGTCGTGCCGCATCACCCGCTGATACAGCGTGTAGGCGAGGGGAGCCAGGCTCATCGCGGTGCCCGGGTGGCCGCTGCCGCAGTGCTGGACGGCGTCGGCGGCCAACAGCCGCGCGGTGTCGACCGCCCGGGTGTCCACGTCCGTCCAGTCGGCGGGGTGCACCTGCTGGGTCAGCTCTCGGATCTCGTCTGTAACGGCCACGGTGGGGGCTTCTCCTGTGGGTTGGGGCGGCAGATGCTTCCAGCCTAGGGTACGGACCCCGATTCTCGTCTACGGACCTATCGTCCGCATCTCGTGCGACGGCCCCGATTCTTCCCCCGCGGCGGGGAGGGCTAGGATTCTGTGCGGGCAGCCCCGCCGATCTCGACCTTCTGCGTCGCTGCCGCGCGAGGAGTCTCGCGAACGATCCGGCCCGGTGGGCCGGCCGCACGAAGACAAGGGAGTCTGGCGTTGAAGAGTGGGGAAAGCGTGAGTTCACGCGCTTCCGCCAGCGGTGATCCGGCGCCGCAGCCTTCCGTCTCCGGCGGTGCGCCGGCACCCGGTTCGGCGGCGGCAAGGATCAAGGCGACGCTCCTGGCCTACATCGCTCTCACCAAGCCGCGCGTCATCGAGTTGCTGCTGGTGTCGACCATTCCGGTGATGCTCCAGGCGCACCGCGGCCACGTGGACATCGCGCTGATCCTGATCACCGTGATCGGCGGCTGGATGGGCGCCGCGAGCGCCAACAGCCTGAACATGGTCGCCGACGCCGATATCGATCAGAAGATGAAGCGCACCCAGAAACGGCCGCTGGCCCGGCACGCGGTACCCGTGCGCAACGCCCTCGTCTTCGGCATCGTGCTGGCGATCGCCTCGTTCCTGGTGCTGTACTACGGCACGGGCGGCAAGTGGCTGCCTCCGGTGCTGGTGATGATCACGATCGCCTTCTACGTGCTCGTGTACACGCTGATCCTCAAGCGCCGCACCTGGCAGAACGTGATCTGGGGCGGCGCGGCGGGGTGCATGCCCGCCCTGGTCGGCTGGGCCGCGGTCACGGGCACGCTGAGTTGGCAACCGGTGGTGCTGTTCCTGGTGGTGTTCTTCTGGACGCCTCCGCACACCTGGGCGCTGGCCATGCGCTACCGCGAGGACTATCGCGCCGCCGGCGTGCCGATGCTGCCGGTGATCGCCTCAGACGAGCGCGTCACCCGCCAGATGCTGGTCTACACCTGGCTTACCGTCGTCACGTCGTTCTTCCTCATTCCGGTGACCAGCTGGATCTACACCGCTGTCGCGGTGCTGTCCGGAGTGTGGTTCATCTGGTGCGTCACCAAGCTCTACCGGGAGACCCGGCGCGGCGCCGAGGTGAAGCCGCTCAAGATCTTCCTGCAGTCCAACGAATACCTGGCGCTCCTGTTCTGCGGTTTGGCCGTGGACGCGGTGCTGAACTTGCCGACCATCGCCTCGTACTTCTCGTAGTGTCCCGGGACGGCGGCCACCGCGAACGCTGCGGAGCAGGCCGTGCCCGGGCGCACCGAATCTGTCACAGTGGAGTCGATGAAGCCCAGTCCCGCTGCTGCTGTCGCCGCACTGGCGGTCGCGATCGCCCTCTCCGTCACCGGATTGGTGACGGCCGTGACCGCCCAGTCCACAGCGTGGCGGGTGGTGGGCGCGCTTGCGGTGGCGGCGGCGCCCTTCTTCGTCCTCGGACTGCTCGGAAGCCGAAGACCGGCGGCGGCCCAGATCGGGGTCATCCTGATCCCGGCTCTGCTGCTCGTGCTCGGCCTCCCGGCGGTCGCGGCGGTGTCCGCGGTCCGCGAGCACGCCGCCGCGTCCTCGCCCTCCGGCGGCTCGGCCGACGCGGAGAACGAGGTGACGAGCGGGCTGCCGAGCGATCCGGATGCGCGACTGGATCAAGCCCTCGATCGAGCCGACGAGTTGCTGCCGAACGGTTCGGCGCGACTGTTGTCGATCGACCTGGACGACCGGTCGACGCACGTCGTCGTCTACGACGCGGACACCGGTGACGCCGTCAGCACCCACGGCAGCGACGGGCGGTGGTACTCCACTGACCGGCGGCGAGCGAATGATCGTCGCACGTTCTCCCGGGACGACCTGAAGAACCTCGACCTGAACACCGCCACCGGAGAGGTCCGCCGGGTCGCCGCCGAGCTGAAGCTGAACGCCGACGACGTGCATCCCGCCGACGGCATCGAACTCAAGCGCCGCACCGACCGGATGCTGGTCGCCGAGTTCACGGTGGCCTTCCGCCCGATCGAGGTCGATATGGACGGCCGGGCCGCCGACACCGCCGGTGCGGCGTATGTCGACCGGGTTCTGACGATCGCCGACAAGACGCTGCGCGATCACCGCATCGACCCCGCGTCACCGTCGATCCGGCAGCTCGACTTCCGGACCATCACCGAAGGCTCGTCGCCGATCACCGCGTCGTCGATCCAGAACTCCGGCGGATTCGCACTGAGTCTGGTCCGCGGACCGTACTCGGCGATCAAGGTGGTACCGGGAACGTTCCCGCTGGCCACCCCGCGGACGTACGCCGACAACAGCGAGGGCTTCGCACTGCGCGACTTCACGACCTCGGCCCTGCTGCGCGCCCGCGACGACCTGCTGGCCCGGAACGATCTGCCGGCGTTCGACGGCGACGTCGTCTCGTTCGCGATCGGCTCGGCGCCGGGCGGCCGCGACGAGGGTGCCGTCCTGCGCTTGCAGGTCGGATCGGGCCGCGAGTCCGGCGAAGCCGTCTATCGGCGCGACGGCGCATTCCTGCGCGACGGCACGTGGTGATCGGCGAGCAGGTCTACGCCTCGATCGCCTTCTGGACTTCCCGGGCCAGCGCGTCATGCAGCTTCTCCGGCATCGCGACCACGCCGCGGTCGGCCAGTCCGTCGAGCGTGCCCAGCACCCGCTCCAGGTAGGTGGCGCGTTCGGGTCCGGTGGCGCCTTCGGCGTGCTGCCACAAACTCATCGCCTTGCGGCATTCTCCGGCGTCCGCATCGCTGAGCCCGCCGGTCCCGGTGGATCGCGCGTGCCGTTCCGCCGCCGCCCAGTCGGTGCGCAGCATGGAGACCGCGCCGACGTATTCGAGGGCGTGGTCGGCGCCCGGATACTCGTCCGAGCGCAACGAGCCGGCCAGTTCGAGCGCGTCGTGGAAGTTCACGATCGGTGGCGCCGAGAGATCCCACATGGCGGGGAAGCGGAGCAGCATCGCCGGATCGAGCTCGAAGGCGCCGTACGCGGCGAGCACGTCGTCGTGCGCCGCGGTGGCCTGCTCCCAGCGTTGTCGTTGTGCGCGGTCGTGCTCCTGCGCCCGCGGGTCGGGCGCCTTGCGGGGCCAGCCGACCGCGGCCCCGCCCACGGCGACCAGCACGGTGAGGAAGAACGCGGTGGTGATCGGGCCGGCCGGACGCTGCACCGCGAGCAGCACGACGACGACCGCGCTGCCGACTGCGACGGCGATCCGGCCGGGGGGCAGTCCCGGTGCCGCGGCACTCACGGGATCAGCGCCGTCGAGCCGGTCGTTCGCCGTGCTTCCAGATCTCGGTGCGCCTGTGCCGCCTCGGCCAGCGGATAGGTCTGCCCGATCCGGACGTGCACCGAGCCGTCGGCGAGCGCGCCGAAGTATTCGCCTGCGCGCCATGCCAACTCGGCGGGATCTGCGATGAAGTGCGCCAGTGTGGGCCGCGTCACCGACAGTGAGCCGAGCGGGTTCAGGCGCTGCAGGTCGAACGGCGGTACCGGGCCGGCGGCCGCCCCGAACAGGACGACGGTCCCGCGGACGGCAGCCGAGGAGAGAGACTGCTCGAAGGTGGCCGCGCCCACGCCGTCGTACACGACGGGGACGCCGCGCCCGGAGGTCAATTCGCGGACGCGGCCGGGCACGTCGTCGGTGTAGCGCAGCACTTCGTCGGCGCCCGCCGCCCGCGAGAGCTGCTCCTTGGCATCGGAGGAGACCGTGGTGATCACGCGCAGCCCGGCAGCCTTGGCCAGCTGCGTCAGAATGAGTCCGACGCCCCCGGCGCCCGCGTGGACGAGCACCGTCTGCTCGCGCTGGTCCTGTCCGTTTCGCTGGTTGAGCCCCGTCCGCTGGTTGAGCCCCGTCCGCTGGTTGAGCCCCGTCCGCTGGTTGAGCCCCGTCCGCTGGTTGAGCCCCGTCGAAACCCCGTCCAGCAGGTAGTGCGCGGTGAGTCCGCGGAGCAGCGACGAACCCGCGACCTCGTACTCGACTCCGTCGGGGATCGGCAGGGCGCGGGCGGCCGGGACCGCCACCAGTTCGGCGTAGCTCGCCGGGACGTCGCACCAGGCGACGCGCTCTCCGGCATGCCGGTCGGTGACGGCGGGACCGACTGCGACGATCTCGCCGGCGCCCTCCAGGCCGGGCACGTAGGGGAGTGCCGCCGGGTAGAGGCCGTCGCGGAAGTACGTGTCGATGAAGTTGACTCCGGCGGCGTGGACCCGGACGAGCACCTCGTCGGGACCGGGTTGCGGGTCGGGTGCGGGTCCGTACTCGAGCACCTCGGGGCCGCCGGTGGTCGTCACACTGATCGCGCGCATACCTCAGTGTGGCACGCGGCTATGATGAGCTCATGACCGAAGCGAGCAACGGCCAGAATCCCGAGAACGGTACCGAGGCGACCCCCGAGCCCGGTGCCGGCGTCGTGTCGTCGATCCGCCGGTACGTGGCAACCGAGAACGGCGCGGCCACCGCCGTGCTGCAGCCCGTCGGCGGTGCGGGCGTCCGCGTGACTCTGGTGGGCGAGAAGGACGGCGTGCTCGGCGACCGGATGGTCGCGTCGATGGACGAGGCGAAGGATCTCGTCGCCCAGATCGAGGGCCTGCAGACGGGTGAGTGGGACCGCGAGCTCACCACCAAGGCCACGGTCACTCCGAGCCACTGGCGCAAGATGGCCGGCTGGGTCGCCGACCAGACCCGGTTCTTCCCCCGGCCGCGCAACCGCAAGATCGTCGACTACCGCTGACCTGACGTCACGGGCCTTCTCACGTCGGCCGAATTCAGGGTGCCGGGCACCCTGAACTGGATCTGGCACCCTCGGCCGAGGGTGCCAGACCGAGACGAAGGTGCCGGGCACCCTGGTCTCGGAGTTGAGCGCAGCGCGGCCCGATTCCGGCGACCGATCAGGCGCCGGGTGCCGGCGAGTCGGCGAGATCCCGGGTACGGCGGGCGGCGGAGGCCTCCAGCACCAGCACCGTGGCGCCCATCATCAGAAGGGCCGAACCGAGCATGTGCAAGAGCACGAGCAGGATCGGCAGACTGGTGGCGTACTGGACGTAGCCGATCACGCCCTGCAGGACGATCGCCCCGCCGAACCAGAGGGCGGCCCGGCGCATCCGCAGGCGGGCGATGATCGCCAGCAGGATCAGCGCGAAGCTGGTGCCGACGAGGGCCCAGACGGCGTCGGCGTGCAGCTGCGTCGCCCAGGCCGGATCGAGTCCGTTGCGATGCGAGTTCTCGTCACCGGAGTGCGGGCCCGACCCGGTCACCGCGGTGCCGAGGTAGACGGTGATCCAGGTGACCGTGTAGACCGTCCAGGCGAGGGCGACGCCCAGACGCGCGATCACCGAATCGCGCGGAAGCTCGACGTCGTCGTCGACGCCGGTCTGCGCCTGTCCGGATCCGGCCTCCACCGAGCGGCCCGGTCGGGTGCGGTACACCAGCCAGGTGGCCGCCGAGATGATCGCCATCGTCACCAGGAAGTGGAATGCCACGACCCACGGATTCAACTGCGTCAGGACGGTGATGCCGCCGATGACGGCCTGTGCGGGAATGCCCAGCGCGACCGCGGTGGCGAGGCGGCGCGCGACGCGATCGACCGGGCGATACCGCATGGCGGCCACCCACGTCGCGATCGCGATCGCCACCAGCACCCAGGTGAGCATCCGGTTCCCGAACTCGATCACGCCGTGGTAACTCATCGGCGGGGTGTACTTGCCGTCGCCGCACTGCGGCCAGGTGGGGCAACCCAGGCCCGAACCGGTCAGGCGCACCGCGCCGCCGGTCACCACCAGGAGGACGTTGGCCGCCAGATCCGCGATCGCCCAGGCGTAGAGGAACCGGAGCGTGGGCGTGCGGAAACCGAACCAGCGGGCGGTGCCGGCTTGGGAGCTGCTCATTCGAACTTGAACCACCTGACTGCGCCGAGGCCGCCGAGTGCGGCCCAGAGAAGAAGGACCACGACACCGAAGACGTCGAAGGAAGCCGCCTGCGTGGCCTGGGTGAGCGCCTCGGTCAGCGCTCCGGACGGCGAGCAACGAGCGATCCACAGTGCCGCATCGGGAACCTCGTCGCCGAAGACGACGAGACCGGACAGCGCCAGCAGGACGAACCAGACGAGGTTCCCCAGCGCGAGCACCACCTCGGCCTTCAACGTGCCGCCGAGCAGCAGCCCGAGGGTGGCGAAGGCCAGGGTGCCCAGGGCGATGACCACGACTCCGAGGAACAGTCCGGGAAGCGACGGTCGCCAGCCGAGGGCGACGCCGATCACTCCGATCAGCACCGATTGCCCGGCCACCACGATGACCACCGCCAAGGACTTCCCGGCGATGATGCCCCAACGGGGGATCGCGGTGGCGCCGAGTCGTTTGAGCGCACCGTAGCGGCGGTCGAAACCGACCGCGATCGCCTGACCGGTGAACGCCGTCGACATGATCGCGACGGCCATGATCGCCGGCACCAGCGCATCGGCCCGTTCGGCCGAATCCGCGCCGAGGGCGCCGATCGGGAGCAGACACAGCCCGATCAGCAGGGTGAGCGGGATGAAGAGCGTGAGCAGCAGCTGTTCCCCGTTGCGCAGGAGCAGGGTCAGCTCCATGCGGGTCTGCGCGGCGATCATCCGGGTGAGCGGCGCGGGCCGCGGGGCCGGGGTGAACGTCCCGGGCGCGAATCGGTTCTCGACGGCGGTCACGAGCGCACCTCTCGTCCGGTGAGCGAAAGGAACACGTCTTCCAGGCTGTCGGCCGCCGTGCTGATCTCGGTGGCCAGGACGCCGCGGTCGGCGCACCAGGCCGCGACGCGGGCGATCAGCGCGGGATCGATCGGCCCGGTCACGGTGCACAACGCGCCGGCGCCCGCCTCACAGCGGTAGTCCGGACCGAGGTCGGCGGCCAGCAGAACCGGGTCGATCGGCTCGGCGGTGACCAGCCGGAGGCGGTCCTGCACCTGTGCTCGCGTCAGGTCCGCGGGCGTCCCGGCGGCGACCACGCGGCCGTGGTCGATGATCACGATCCGGTCGGCCAGAGCCTCTGCCTCGTCGAGCAGGTGGGTGGTGAGCAGCACCGAGACGCCGTCGTCGCGGAGCCGGGCGAGCAACTCCCACACCAGGATTCGCGCGTGCGCGTCCAGACCGGCCGTCGGCTCGTCGAGAAAGACCAGCTCCGGGCGGCCCACCAGAGCGCAGGCGAGCGCGAGCCGTTGCTGCTGCCCCCCGGACAGCCTGCGGTACGACGTCCCGGCACACTCGCGCAGGCCGAGCACGTCCAGCAGCCAGTCGGGGTCGAGCGGGTCGGCGCTGTACGCCGCGCATAGACGGAGCATCTCGGCGGCCTTGGCGCCCGGATAGGCGCCGCCGCCCTGAAGCATCACGCCGATCCGGGTCCGGAGCTGTTCGTTCTCGGCGACCGGATCGAGTCCGAGGACGCGGACGTCGCCGGCGTCGGGACTCAGAAACCCTTCGCAGATCTCGGCGGTGGTGGTCTTGCCTGCGCCGTTGGGGCCGAGCAGCGCCAGGATCTGTCCGCGGGGCAGTTCCAGGTCGAGCCCGTCGACGGCGGTGACGCCGCCGAATCGCTTGACCAGCCCCCGGACCGCGACCGCGGGGGAGGAGGGGAGGTCGGGGTGCACGAGGATCAGCCTAAGCCCAGGCCGTCGTCACCCGGCAGCCGGGTCAGGCACGGCGCCGGCTGCGGAGCCAGCGTCGTGTCGGGTGGTCGATGAAGAAGAACGCGCTGGCCAGCGCCGTCAACAGCAGTCCGGTGGCCAGGCCCTGGGCGACGACCAACGGCGGGGTGTCCGAACTGGTCGGCATCACGACGACGGCGATTATCGCTGAGATCACAACTGTGCCGACCCGGAACCAGCGCGTCGTGGCCCAGGCGGCCAGCGGAATGATCGCCCAGAGCAGATACCACGCCTGCACGAAGGGGAAGAACACCACGAACGTGGCCATCGCGATGCCCAGGCCGCCGAGCGGATGGATGCGGCCGGCCACGCAGGCCAGCAGCCACCGCACCACGAACGCCGCCGCGATCAGCTGCCCGATCGGGCGGGCGACGTCGAGGATGGCCTGTGTCTGTTCGCCCAGCCCCAGCCAGAGTCCGATCCGGCCCGCGACGACCGACAGCAGCGTCGGCATCGACATCCACGAGCGGACGATGCCACCGGTCGAGAGGGTCGAGGTCCAGCCGAAACCGAGACCGGTGCCCAGGCAGATCAGCACGATCACCGTGGCGGTCACCACCCCGCTGAACGCCGCTGACGCCGCCAGCGCCCGGACCGTCGTCTTGGAGCGGGACCACCAGCTCCGCCACGGAGCGTTGCGGAGCGCCGGAAGCGTCGCGCCCCACCGCCTGGCGAGTGCCACACCCACGAAGCCGAGCGCCAGCATCGAGGCGACCTTGATCATCGCGGAGGCCGCGATGATCGCGATGCCCGCGACGAGCAGCCAGCCCGTCCGGGACGGGCGCCAGCCGTCGCGCAACGCAGCCACGCCGTAGATCGCGCGGAAACACCACTCCATGCCGACGAGCATCATGCCGATCATCAGGGCTTCGTTGTGGATGCCGCCGACCAGGTGCAGGATCACCAGCGGATTGAGCGCACCGAGCCAGAGGGCGGCGACGGCGGAGACGCCGCAGCGACGGGCGAGCCGGGGGAGTGCCCAGACGATCATCGCCACTCCCGCCAGCGCGACGACCCGGTGCAGCACGATGCCCGCGGTGATGTTCTCGCCGGTGAGCATCGTGATCTGCTCGCCGATCCACAGGAAGAGCGGGCCGTAGGGCGCGGGCGTGTCCTTCCACAGGTTCGGTACGGAGAGGGTGAGCGCGTGGTCGACTCCCAGACCCCGCAGCGGACTGTACGTGTACGGATCCATGCCGCGGTACGCGATGGCACTCTGCGCAAGGTACGAGTAGACGTCCTTGCTGAGCAGCGGCGGAGCGAACAGCAGAGGCACGATCCACATGGCGAGAGTCCGGTCGGCCTGGGCCCGCGTCATCCGGCGGGCCGGGCTGCGGTTCTCGGCCACCTCCACGCTGTACCGGCCGATCGCGAACCGACCGAGCAGGATCCACGCCAGGACCAGCATCATCGTGCCGCCGATGGAGACGGTCAGCGCAGTGGAGTACATCCTCGACGGCAGGGAGAGCACCCGCATGCCGACGATCGGGTTCTGTAGCACCGGCATCATCCCGGTGCCGAGCGAGCCGATCAGGATGAGTACTGCGCCGGTGGTCCCGAACAGCCGGATGCGCCGCAGTCGCAGGTTCTCGAGGGCGTTGAGCGGACCGACCTCGCGCTCGTCACCGTGTAGTCGGGCCACCGTGATGCCGTAGTCGCCGGTGGCATCGATGTCGGTGTTCCGCGCGGGCCGGGACAGGCCGAGGTAGTCGAGCGCAGGGCGCACTCCGGGAACTTGCCGCACCCGTCAGACTCTAGGGCATGACCCGGATCACAACCGCTCTCGCTGCACGCGGGCGGCTTAGGCAAGCCTTGCTGGAAGCGCGGGAATAATTACGTAACAATAATGTTGTGAAAAGCGTGGACGGCGAGAAGACGCTGCTCAAGGAGCAGATCGCGGACGGGTCTGGTGCAGACGGCCAGACCCGCGCCGCCGTCGTCTCGTTGCTCGTCGACGAGGGACCGCTGACCGCAGGCGACATCGCCGAGCGGCTGGGCATCAGTCCGGCGGGCGTGCGCCGCCACCTGGACATTCTGGAGGCCGCCGGCGACATCGAGACCGCAGCGCCCGGATTCGGGCGCGGCGGACGCGGACGCCCTGCCAAGTGGTTTCAGCTGAGTCCGGCCGGACGCGGCAAGCTCCGGCACGCGTACGACGACCTCGCCGGCGCGGCCCTGCGCAAGCTGCGGGCGATCGGCGGTCAGGATGCGGTCGACGACTTCGCGCGCGACCGCATCGACGGGATCGTCGAGGAGGTGACTCCGGCGACCGGTGAGGCCGACACCGTGCGCACCCTGCACGAGATCGCCGATGCCCTCACCGGTGCCGGCTACTCGGCGGACGTCCGCGAGGCCGGCACCGGAGTCCAGATCTGCCAGCACCATTGCCCGGTGGCCCACGTGGCCGCCGAGTTCCCCGAACTGTGCGAGGCCGAGACGGCGCGGTTCACCGAATTGCTCGGCACCCACGTCCAGCGGCTGGCGACCATCGCCAACGGCGACTGCGTGTGCACGACCCACGTACCGTTGCATCCGCCCGCCGACGGCAAGCGTGTCCCCGTCCCACGCGCGAAGGAGCCTCCGGAGCGCCCACCGGCCGGTCCGCCACGGCCCCCGCTATCCACCAGCCCAGCCCCCGACCCCCATGGAAAGGCCTCACGATGACGGTCACCGATCCCGCCGCGACGACCGCGACTGCGGTCCCGCTGTCCCAGGAAGAGACCATCGCGTCCTTCGACCGCTACGGCTACGGCTGGGCCGACAGCGATGCGGCCGGCGCCTCGGCCCAGCGCGGTCTGTCCGAGGCCGTCGTCCGCGACATCTCGGCGAAGAAGAACGAGCCCGAGTGGATGCTGGAACAGCGACTCAAGGCGCTGCGCATCTTCGATCGCCAGCCGATGCCCCGCTGGGGCGCCGACCTCGACGGCATCGACTTCGACAACATCAAGTATTTCGTGCGGTCCACCGAGAAGCAGGCCCAGTCGTGGGAGGACCTGCCCGAGGACATCAAGAACACCTACGACCGGCTCGGCATCCCGGAGGCGGAGAAGCAGCGCTTGGTCGCCGGCGTCGCCGCCCAGTACGAGTCGGAGGTCGTCTACCACCAGATCCGCGAAGATCTCGAAGAGAAGGGTGTGATCTTCCTGGACACCGACTCCGGGCTGCGTGAGCACCCGGAGATCTTCCGCGAGTACTTCGGCAGCGTGATCCCGGCCGGCGACAACAAGTTCTCCTCACTCAACTCCGCAGTGTGGTCGGGCGGTTCGTTCATCTACGTTCCGCCGGGCGTGCACGTGGACATCCCCCTGCAGGCCTACTTCCGGATCAACACCGAGAACATGGGCCAGTTCGAGCGCACGCTGATCATCGTCGACGAGGACGCCTACGTGCACTACGTCGAGGGCTGCACCGCACCGATCTACAAGTCCGATTCGCTGCACTCGGCGGTCGTCGAGATCATCGTGAAGAAGGGCGGGCGCTGCCGTTACACGACCATCCAGAACTGGTCGAACAACGTGTACAACCTGGTCACCAAGCGTGCCAAGGCCGAAGCCGGGGCCACCATGGAGTGGGTCGACGGCAACATCGGCTCCAAGGTCACCATGAAGTATCCGGCGGTCTGGCTGACCGGCGAACACGCCAAGGGCGAGGTGCTCTCGGTCGCGTTCGCGGGTGAGGGCCAGCACCAGGACACCGGGTCCAAGATGGTGCACCTGGCGCCGTACACCTCGAGCAACATCGTCTCCAAGTCGGTGGCGCGCGGCGGCGGGCGGTCGTCGTACCGCGGTCTGATCAAGATCAACCCGGGCGCGCACGGCAGCCGCAGCACGGTCAAGTGCGATGCGCTTCTGGTCGACCAGATCAGCCGCAGCGACACCTACCCGTACGTCGACATCCGCGAGGACGACGTCACCATGGGGCACGAGGCGACGGTCTCGAAGGTGTCCGACGACCAGCTCTTCTACCTGATGAGTCGCGGCCTGACCGAGGACGAGGCGATGGCGATGGTGGTGCGCGGCTTCGTCGAGCCGATCGCCAAGGAACTGCCCATGGAGTACGCCCTGGAACTCAACCGGCTCATCGAGCTGCAGATGGAAGGAGCGGTCGGCTGATGACAGTGTCGGACCAGACCGGAACCGAAGCCACCGCGCCGGTGGTCAACAAGGGCGAGCTGTTCTCCTCGTTCGACGTCGACGCCTTCGAGGTGCCGAACCAGCGCGAGGAGGCGTGGCGGTTCACCCCGTTCCGCCGGCTGCGCGGTCTGCACGACGGCTCCGCGGTCGCGACCGCGGCGACCGTCGTCGAGGTGAGCGAGGCCGACGGCGTGCGCACCGAGACCGTGGCGCGCGGTGACGAGCGCCTGGGCGCCGGCGGTGTCCCGTTCGACCGGATCGCCGCGCAGGCGTTCTCGTCGTTCCCCGCGGCCACCGTGGTGACCATCGAGCGCGAAGCCCAGGTGGCCGAACCGGTCACCGTGACCGTCACCGGTCCCGGTGCCGGCGAGGTGGCCTACTCGCACCTCCAGATCCACGCCGAGGCGTTCAGCCGGGCGACCGTGGTGATCGATCAGCGCGGCGGCGGCACCATCGGCGAGAACATCGAGTTCGTCGTCGACGACAACGCCCACCTGACCGTCGTCAACGTGCACGACTGGGCCGACGACGCGGTCCACGTCACCGCTCACCATGTCGGAATGCAGCGTGATGCGGTACTCCGGCACTTCGCGATCAGCCTGGGCGGCAACACCGTGCGCCTGTCTCCGCGGGTGCAGTACCGCCAGCCCGGCGGTGACGTGGAGATGTGGGGCCTGTACTTCGCCGATGCCGGCCAGCACCTGGAGCAGCGCCTGCTCGTCGATCATTCGGCGCCGCACTGCCGCTCGCAGGTGGTCTACAAGGGCGCTCTGCAGGGCGATCCGTCCGGTGACAAGCGCGGCGAGGCCCACACCGTGTGGATCGGCGACGTGCTGATCCGCCCGACCGCGGAGGGCACCGACACCTACGAGCTCAACCGCAACCTGGTACTCACCGACAACGCCCGCGCCGACTCGGTGCCGAACCTGGAGATCGAGACCGGCGACATCGTCGGTGCCGGTCACGCCAGCGCCACCGGGCGGTTCGACGACGAGCAGCTCTTCTACCTGCAGTCCCGCGGCATCCCGGAGGACCAGGCCCGCCGTCTGGTGGTCCGCGGCTTCTTCGGCGAGATCCTCGCCAAGATCGCCGTGCCCGAACTGCGCGAGCGACTCGAGGCGGCCATCGAAGCCGAACTCGAATCGGCCGGCGCCTGACACAACCCCACAGCCCTTCGGTGGTCGAGCGAAGTCGAGACCACTCAGCCCAAGAAAGAGAACCTGTTGAGCACACTCGAAATCCGTGACCTGCACGTCGACGTCGCCCAGAACGACCCCGACGCCGAGCCGATCCGCATCCTCAAGGGTGTGAATCTGACTGTGTCCTCGGATCAGACCCACGCCATCATGGGCCCGAACGGCTCGGGCAAGTCGACGCTGGCGTACGCCATCGCCGGCCATCCCAAGTACACGGTCACGCAGGGCTCCATCACCCTCGACGGCGAGGACGTGCTCGAGATGAGCGTCGACGAGCGGGCCCGCGCCGGCCTGTTCCTGGCGATGCAGTACCCGGTCGAGGTCCCCGGCGTCTCGACGTCGAACTTCCTGCGCAGCGCCGCCACCGCGGTGCGCGGCGAGGCCCCGAAGCTGCGCCACTGGGTCAAGGAGACCCGCGAAGCGATGGCCGACCTCGACGTCGATCCGGCGTTCGCCGAGCGCGGAGTCAACGAGGGCTTCTCCGGCGGCGAGAAGAAGCGGCTGGAGATCCTCCAGCTGGCGCTGCTCAAGCCGAAGATCGCCGTGCTCGACGAGACCGATTCCGGTCTGGACGTCGACGCGTTGCGCGTGGTGTCCGAGGGCGTCAACCGCTACAAGGAGCGCGAGGGCGGCGGCGTGTTGCTGATCACCCACTACACACGCATCCTGCGTTATATCAAGGCCGACTACGTGCACGTCTTCGTCGACGGTCGCGTGGTCGAGTCCGGGGGTCCCGAACTGGCCGACGAGCTGGAGGAGAACGGCTACGTGCGGTTCACCGCGGCCGCGGCCGCGGCCGAGTAGTCCGATGACCGTCGACACCGCCTTCGACGTCACGACCGTCCGCGCGGATTTCCCGATCCTGCACCGGACGGTGCGCGACGACAAGCCGCTGGTGTACCTCGATTCCGGCGCCACCTCACAGCGCCCGATCCAGGTGCTCGACGCCGAGCGTGATTTCTTGACGAATCACAACGCCGCCGTGCACAGGGGGGCGCATCAGCTGGCCGAGGAGGCCACCGACGCGTACGAGAACGCGCGAGCGACCATCGCGGCGTTCGTCGGCGTCGCGGTCGACGAGTTGGTGTTCACCAAGAACGCCACCGAAGCGCTGAACCTGGTCACCTACACACTGGGCGACGCGCGGGCGGCATCGGTGTTCGGGGGAGACCCGCTCGGTCCCGGTGACACCGTGGTGATCACCGAGCTGGAACACCACGCGAACCTGGTGCCCTGGCAGGAACTCTGCCGTCGCACCGGCGCCACGCTGCGCTGGTACGACGTCACCGACGACGGTCGCATCGATCTGGATTCCCTGGCCCTGGACGACACGGTCAAGGTGGTCGCGTTCACGCACCAGTCGAATGTGACCGGCGCGGTGACCGACGTGCCCGAACTGGTACGGCGGGCCGGCGAGGTCGGCGCGCTCACGGTGCTCGACGCCTGCCAGTCGGTGCCGCACATGCCGGTCGACTTCGCCGCCCTCGGCGTCGACTTCGCGGCCTTCTCCGGCCACAAGATGCTGGGACCCTCCGGGGTGGGCGTGCTGTACGGCCGGTCCGGCCTCCTGGCACAGCTGCCTCCGTTCCTGACCGGCGGATCGATGATCGAGACGGTGACGATGGAGGCGTCCACATACGCCGCCCCGCCGCAGCGCTTCGAGGCCGGCGTTCCGATGACCTCGCAAGTCGTCGGACTGGCCGCGGCTGTCGATTACCTCACGGCGATCGGCATGGACCGGATCGCCGCGCACGAGCACATCCTGACCACGTATGCGCTGCAGCGTCTCATCGAGATCGACGGTGTGCGGATCATCGGTCCCGCGGACGCGGAGAACCGCGGCGGCGCCGTCTCGTTCCTCGTCGACGGCATTCACGCCCACGACCTCGGGCAGGTGCTCGACGACGAGGGCGTCGCGATCCGCGTCGGACATCACTGCGCGTGGCCGCTGCACCGCAGGCTCGGGGTGGCCGCGAGCGCACGGGCGTCGTTCGCGCTGTACAACACGCTCGACGAGATCGACGCCCTGGCCGCGGGCATCCGGAAAGCCCAGCAGTTCTTCGGCACCGCCGCGGCGGAGGAGTCTGCGGGGGTGGCCCGATGAGGATGGAACAGATGTACCAGGACGTGATCCTGGACCACTACAAGCATCCCCACGGGCGCGGTCTGCGTGAGCCGTTCGACGCCGAGGTCCATCACGTCAATCCGACGTGCGGGGACGAGGTGACCCTGCGCGTGAGCATCGTCGACGGTGCCGTCGCCGACATCTCGTACGACGGTCAGGGCTGCTCCATCTCGCAAGCGTCCACCTCGGTGCTCTACGACCAGATCGTCGGGCTGGACGTGCCGGAGGCGCTCGCCGCCGTCGACTCCTACAACGCCATGCTGACCTCGCGCGGCGCCGACACCGGTGACGAGGACGTGATCGGCGACGGCATCGCCTTCTCCGGTGTCAGCAAGTATCCCGCGCGCGTGAAATGCGCACTCCTGGGCTGGCTCGCCTTCAAAGACGCGCTCGCCCAGTCCGTCGAGACCTCAGGAGCCCACTGATGGAAGAACCGCAGACGTCCCTGCCCGCCTACGACGACGTCGAGGAGGCTATGCGAGACGTGGTCGACCCCGAACTCGGCATCAACGTCGTCGACCTGGGCCTGGTGTACGGCTTCGAGATCAACGACGATGCCTCGGTGAAACTCGACATGACGCTGACCTCGCCGGCCTGCCCGCTCACCGACGTCATCGAGGATCAGACCCGCGGTGCGCTGGTGACCAGCGGTCTGTGCACCGATGTGGAGATCAACTGGGTCTGGCTGCCGCCGTGGGGACCGGACAAGATCACCGACGACGGCCGGGAGCAGCTGCGCGCGCTCGGCTTCACCGTCTGAGGCCTGTGATAATTTCACGTCCGTGAGACTGACGACGCGCTTCCTGGCGCTCATGGCCGCGGTTGTGCTGACCGCACTCTCGGTGCTGACGACGGCCCCGGCGGCGGCGGACGAGATGGAGGAGTCGGTCGCATCTAAGGTGGGCCCGTCGCTCGTCTTCCTCGAGATGGAGTTCTCCGGACGGGTGCTGATGCCGCTCGAGCGCGGTCCGCGCTATTCGCCGACGCTCGAAGTGACCGGCAACTGCACCGGATACATCGTGGATCCGGCGGGTTACATCGCGACCGCCGGGCATTGCGTGAACGCCGAAGACGAGGCGATCGGCAACTCGTTCCGGCGCCAGGCCGTCCGGTTCCTGCAGCTGCTCAACAACGAGAGCGCCGACTGGGCGTCGCAGGCCTATGAGCAGGCAGTCCGCCAGCAGTGGGACGTCGAGACCGACGGACCCGCGTCGGTACGGCTCCGACAGCCCGACGGCGACGATCAGATCTTCGCCGACTGGACCCCCGCCGAGGTGGTGGCCTCGCAGAAGTCGACCGAAGGCGACAACGCGGTTCTCAAGCTCGGCAATCCACCCGAAGACCTCCCCGCCCTGGTGATCTCCGACCAGGAGCCCGAGCCGGGCGAGGACGTGGTCGCGGTGGGCTTCCCGGGTGCGGTGCAGGGCGACGCCGAGCGACTCGCGCAGCCGTCGTACAAGAAGGGGGCAGTCTCGTCCCGGCAGACCACGGACTCGGGACAGATCCGGACCGAGATCTCGGCGACCCTCGGGCAGGGCATGTCCGGCGGGCCCACCGTCGACGACGACGGTCAGGTGATCGGCACCAATTCCCACTACTCGGCCCTGGCAGACGAGAAGGCCGCGTTCAACTTCATCACCGACAACATCGCCCTGCGAAGCTACCTGGAGAGCCACGGCGTGACCCTGGCGACGCCTCCGGCGGAACAGGAGAAGTCCGGGGGCATCCGACTCTGGTATTGGCTCGGGCCGCTGATCGGCGTCGGAGTGCTCGTCCTGCTGTTCCTCCTCTGGCTGCTGTTGCGCCGGAAGCGCCCGCGGCCGGAACCGCACTCGAACGGACCCGGCGCACCGCAGTTCGGCCCCCAGCACGGCCCGCACCCGCAGGGACCACAGACCGGTCTGCCCGGCTTCGGTCCCTCTCGGCAGCACCACCCCGCGATGGGAGCGCCCGGAAACCGTCCCGGCGGCTACGACCGCCGCCCGCCGCAGCCCCGGCAACCACACCGTCGGCAGCCGGGCCCGGTTCAGCCCGGTACCCGGCTACCCGGAGACCGGCGGCCGGGCACCCCCGCGGCGCCGGGACGCGCGCCGGCGGCTCCACCCATCTCCGCTTCTCCCGGCCTGGACCGCCGCCCGCCCGCCCCGCAGCGACCATCGGCTCAGCAACCGCTGCCGGCCGAACAGCAGACCGTGCTCAATCAGCCTCTGCCGCCCGGGGCGCGCACGGGTGCGACCGCCCCGGCGCCGCAGTCGGCGGACCAGAAGGCCGGCGACCGGAACTCCGGAGACCAGCAGGCAGACGAACAACAGACGGTGCTCAATCAGCCGCTGCCTCCGCCGCCGCGGACGGATGGTTCCACGCCCGCCACCGGACAGTCCGGCGACGACGCACCGGACGCGGACAAGACGGTGCTCAATCAGCCGCTCCCGGGATCGTCCGGCGACGACCAGCGGTAGCGCCGGCTGGCTGCGGGGACCGACTCGTGGCACGTAGCCTCGACCCGACAGCCACGTTGTTCCGAGAAGACAGCCGAGCTGTTGCACAGTCCAGACCGCACAGTGCCGTGGAATACCGCAGACGGCGCGCGACGTTGAGGAAGTCATGAGCACAGTTGACCTGACCGGTGAGACCTTCGAAAAGACCATCCTGGAGAACGAGATCGTCCTCGTCGACTTCTGGGCGTCGTGGTGCGGCCCGTGCCGCCAGTTCGCCCCGACCTTCGAAGGAGCCTCCGAGAATCACTCGGACATCGTCTTCGGCAAGGTCGACACCGAGGCCGAGCAGCAGCTGGCCTCAGCCGCCAGCATTCGTTCGATCCCGACCCTGATGGTCTTCAAGAAGGGCAACCTGGTCTTCAACGAGGCCGGCGCGCTGCCGCCGCAGGCGCTGGACTCACTGATCGAGCAGGTCAAGGAGCTCGACGTGGAGAAGGCGATCGCCGAGGCCCAGGCCGCCCAGGACCAGGAGTCCTGACCACCATCCGCCCGAGAGCGCGCCCGGTGAGCGTCACCAGGCGCGCTTTCTGTTTCGCGGGCAGCCGGCGGAACACCGCCCACATCGCGGTCGTGGTTCCGCGGAGGTCGTCCCGGCCGCCGAGGTAGGCGCGCTGCGTCCGCACCGTCAGGCGGAAGAAGGCGTCGAAGAACTCGGCGAGCCCGGGGCCGTCGAACCCGAGCAAGACGGCGAGACCGATCAGGCGCAGGCGGTACACCAGGCGCGCCCGCGTCGTCCAGAGCAGCGCCGCCGGATCGTCGCCCCGGACGATCGTCGCGGCCACCTCGTCGGCCGCCGCGAGCGAGCCGGCGATGCTGTATCCGGTCGCCGGGTGCATCAGCCCGCCGCCGGCGCCGAAACGCAGCACCCCGCGGTCGTCTGCGGCCGGGACATGCCACGGCAGCTGCGCCGGATGCAGGGGAAAGTCGACTCGCTCGGCCGAGGGCTCGGCGCTGTCCGCGGCGCCGGGCGACTCGGCGCGGTCGGTATTGCGCGCCGCCAGGACTTCGAGGGGCACCGGCGGCGCGCCTGCCAGGCAAGTCTCCTCGACCAGCGTGCGCCCGTCTCCGAGGTCGACTCGGTAGCTGAAGCTCGGTGCGACGACGCCGGCGCCGCGCCAGTCCATCAGGACCATCTCCGGGTCCCGGCCTTCCGGTGTCGGGTGAAACGTCCCGTACGCGGTCTGCCGGGGGATCCGTGGATCGTCGGTCCAGGCGCCGCGCGCGTCGACGACACGGTCGGCCGTCAGCCGTCGGCCATCCTCCAAGATCACCGCGCGAGCGTCGACCCGTGTGACATGCCCTGCCACCGTCTCTGCGCCCGAGATGTCGAGCTCGCGCTGGAGTCCGGTGGCGGACAGTGTCGCGTAGGGGCGGGGCACCGCTCGGCGGGTCGGCGTGTAGACCACGAACTCAGGTGCGGCACAGGCGATTACCCGATCCACGGCCAGCCATGCGGGAAGGTCGTCAGCGAACGCGCCGAACGTGGCCGTCCAGGGCCGATGCGGGTCCGGGTCGACCAGAATCACGTCGCCGCCGTGCACGAGGACCCGATGCGCCAGTGCCCGGCCCGCCGGACCCGCACCGACGATCAGGAGCCGGGTCACCGGGTCACGTCAGAGACTGCCGGTGGCGAGCAGGCCCCCGTCGACGCGCAGGGTCTCGCCGGTGATCCAGGGCGCGTCGTCGCCGACCAGGAAGGCGACCGCCTTCGCGATGTCCTCGGGCGAACCGAGGCGGCCCATCGGGTACGAGCGTGTGGCCTCTTCTTCGCCTGCGGCGACCAGCGCCGCGGCGAACTTGGTCTTGACGATGCCCGGAGCGATCGCGTTGACCCGGATGTTCGGGCCGAGCTGCCACGCGAGCTCCTCGGTGAGCCGGATCAGCGCGGCCTTGGACGCTCCGTACGTCGCGATCACGCCGGTCGATCGAAGTCCGGCGACCGAGGCGATGTTCACCACGGAGCCGCCGGACTCTTGCATACCGGCGCGGTAGGCCTCCTGGATGTAACCCAGCGCGGCGACGACATTCGTGTCGAACGTCTTGCGAACCGCGTCGAGGTCGGCGTCCATCAGTGCGCCGTACACCGGATTGATTCCCGTGTTGTTCACCAGGATGTCGATGCCGCCCTGAGCGACGGCGGCGGCGACCGCCTCTGCGCGATGGGCGGCGTCGCCGGTGTTGCCGGCCACCGCCGTGACGGTGGCACCGGGCACCTCGCTGCCAATGGCGTCCGCCGCTTCGGCCAGCGGCTCGGGTTTGCGGCCGGTGATCACCACAGCGGCTCCACGGGAGGCGAGCTCGGTGGCGATGGCGAGGCCGATGCCCCGGCTCCCACCGGTGACGAGGGCGGACTTTCCGGATAGTGCGGCGGTGATATCAGTCATAGTCATCCAGCCTAGGTCATCCCACGGGTCCGATTCGGCGGGGCCGTGCTCGGCGATCACGCAGTGCGGCGACCGATCTCGCCGTCCGGGCGCTAATGTTCACCGGGTGTGGCGGCGAGCGGGAGCGTGGAGGCGAGCCGGCCTGCTGGTCTGCGGCGGCTGCCTCGCGGTGGGGGTCGTCGGATTCTGGCTCCACTTCACCCGAGTGCGCACCGACACAGTGGTGAGTCTGGCCGCGTTCGCGCCCTACCTGATGGCCGTGGCGCTTGGTGGGCTGCTACTGGGCGCCGTTCTGCGGGCGTGGTGGCTCACCGCCGCAGGAGTGGTCGTCGTGCTGGTATCGACGTTCACACAGGTCCCGCTGTACCTCCCTTCCAGATCTGGGGGACCGTCCGAACTGACCGTCCTGCAGTTCAACCTCATGCTTGGACAAGCAGAGGTCTCCGAGCTCGCCGATCTGGTGCGCCGCGAGCATGTTGACGTCCTCACCGTCACGGAGCTCACCGCCGAGGCGCTGGCCGCAGTCGAGGCGTCGCCGATCACGGACGACCTCCGGTATTCGTACACGCAGCCGGCGCGGGCGGGTAACGGCGGGGGAGTGTTCTCGCGGTTCCCGATCGTCGAGCGACGTCGGCTCGACGGTTTCTGGCTGCCCAATCTGCGGACCGTGATCGCCGTGCCGCACAAGGCACCGCTAGCGGTGTACGGGCTGCACGTGATGCCGCCGTACCCGAATACCTCGGCGCAATGGCGGTCGGAGCTGACGTCACTCCGGGAGGACCTGGTGGACGAGCAACTGCCGGTGATCGTGTCCGGGGACTTCAACGCCACCCACGACCACCGTGCCTACCGTGCGCTGACCGCGGTGGCGCCCGGCAGGCCGGGAATGATCGACGCCGCCGAGCACACCGGGGCCGGGATGGTGCCGACCTACCCGGCGGACCGCTTCTTTCCGCCGCTGCTCGCACTGGACCGGATGCTCTCGCGTGGTGGACCCGAGCCGGTGGAGTTCCGCCGCATCCGGGTCGCCGGATCGGACCACTACGCCGTCGTCGGACGATTTCGGGGCTTGCCGCCGCGCCGGTAGCATGGCTCGTCGTGATTACCGCGACGGATCTGGAGGTTCGAGCCGGCGCCCGTACCCTGTTGTCGGCCCCCGGAGACGCCCTGCGCATCGCGCCCGGCGACCGAATCGGCTTGGTCGGTCGCAACGGCGCAGGCAAGACGACCAGCCTGCGGATCCTGGCAGGCGAGACCGAGCCGTACGCCGGTACCGTCCGCCGGAGCGGGCCACTCGGCTATCTGCCGCAGGACCCGAAAGAGGGCGACCTGAACGTCCTGGCCAAGGACCGCGTGCTCTCCGCACGCGGACTCGACCAGATCCTGGCTCAGATGGCCAAGCAGCAGACGCTCATGGCCGATACCGACGACGATCGCGTGCGCGACAAGGCGATCAGCAAGTTCTCCCGCCTCGAGGAGCGCTTCGGCGCGCTGGGCGGCTATCTCGCCGAATCAGAGGCTGCGCGCATCTGCTCCAGCCTCGGCCTCCCGGACCGAGTGCTCGAGCAAGAGCTCCGCACGTTGTCGGGAGGCCAGCGCCGGCGTGTCGAATTGGCCCGGATCCTGTTCGCCGCGTCCGACGGTTCCGGAAAGTCTGACACCACACTGCTTCTCGACGAGCCGACCAACCATCTCGACGCGGACTCGATCGCCTGGTTGCGCACCTTTCTGCAGAACCACGACGGCGGGCTCGTCGTGATCAGTCACGACGTGGACCTGCTCGCCGAGGTGGTGAACAGGGTCTGGTTCCTCGATGCCGTGCGCGGCGAGGTGGACGTCTATAACATGGGCTGGAAGCGGTACTTGGATCAGCGGGCTACCGACGAACAGCGCCGCCGCCGGGAACGCGCCAACGCGGAGAAGAAGGCCGGAGCGCTTCGGGAGCAGGCCGCCAAGCTCGGCGCCAAGGCCACTAAAGCCACTGCGGCACAACAGATGCTCAAACGCGCCGAGAAGATGATCAACGAGCTCGAGGAGGAGCGCGTCGCCGACAAGACGGCCAAGATCCGCTTCCCCGAGCCCGCGGCGTGCGGCAAGACTCCGCTCACGGCGTCGGAGCTCACCAAGGTCTACGGCTCGCTGGAGATCTTCACCGGCGTGGATTTGGCGATCGACAAGGGGAGCCGCGTCGTCGTGCTCGGTCTGAACGGCGCCGGGAAGACCACGCTGCTCAAGCTGCTCGCCGGGACCGAGAAGCCGGACCTGGGGTCCATCGAGCCCGGGTTCGGATTGAAGCTCGGCTACTTCGCGCAAGAGCACGACACGCTCGACGACGACGCGACCGTCTGGGAGAACATCCGTCACGCCGCACCGGATGCGGGGGAGCAGGACCTGCGCGGGCTGCTCGGCGCGTTCATGTTCTCCGGGCCCCAGTTGGAGCAGCCGGCCGGGACGCTGTCCGGCGGTGAGAAGACACGACTTGCCCTGGCGGGACTGGTGTCGTCGGCGGCCAACGTCCTGCTGCTCGACGAGCCCACCAACAACCTGGATCCGATCTCACGCGAGCAGGTCCTCGAGGCGCTGCGCAGTTACACCGGAGCCGTCGTGTTGGTGACACACGATCCGGGCGCGGCGGCCGCACTTGATCCGCAGCGCGTGATTCTGCTGCCCGACGGCACCGAGGACCATTGGTCCGACGAGTACCAGGAGCTCATCGAGCTCGCGTGACCTTGACGCCGGCCGCCTCCATCGCGCTGAGCGCTCCGTCGTCGAACAACTCCCGGGGCACGGCGAAGAGCACGAGTCCGCCTCGATAGACGAGCACCACGCGGTCGAAGACCCGCAGCTTCACCGCATCACTGCCTCCGAAGTACAGCCGGCTCACGTGTCGGTCGTCGATCCCCAGGTCGAGGTGGTCCGGTCCGGTGACGCAGGTGTAACGGTAGAACGGCCCCGGCGCGCCTCCGGTCAACAGGATCAGGATGTTCTGGGCCCACGACGACTTCACCGCGAACCAGAGCAGCACTAGCGCGGCGGTCGCGAGCGGTAGGAAGATCGCGACAAGAATCACGAGCAGGGGCTCGACGACCAGTGCAGCGACGATGCCGATCACGCTCGACACCACGACCACCGCGATCGGTCCGGACGTGACCCTCCAGGCAAGAGACCGGCTCGCCGCGGCGCTCAGCGAGGGCAGGTCTGCGGCTGGGTACACGGCCTCGACGTCCGGATTCGGGACGGTGATCTCCGGACGAGACAGGCGTTGCGGATGCGGACCCGGCACCTGCGCGGACCTGCCCCGGTCGCGCAAACGGGCGAGCGTCGTGTCGTCGATCAACGCACGGGGAATCAGCCCTGCTGTGCGACCGCGATAGATCACGACGACGTCGTCCCGAACGCTCACCGCTGTCACCGTGGAGTAGAGCAGCCGCGCCACCGATCGGTCGACATCGGCGTAGTCGAGATGGTCCGGCCCGTACGACACTGCGAGACGATAGCTCGCCGCCGCACGACCGCTGTTCATCATCCAGTACAGCGATCGGTCGCAGCGCAGCTTGAGGAGGACGAACAGCACGATCGCGCTCGCGGGGACGATGCCGAACGCGACGCGGATCGACAAGTTCAGTGCCAGCGCCGTCGCTGCCACGCAGATCGCGACGAGGACGATCAGCACCAGTCCCGTGCGCAGGACGACGGCGGTCGACGCCTGGCGCGCCATTCGCCGGAGATCGTCGTCGGTGACGGTGATCTCGACCTGTGGCGACTCAAGTGAGAGATACGAGGGCACTGCGGTCACGCGCGAACACTCTACGCGCGTCGTACGGCGAGGATCGCAGCGTGGTCGCGCGCAGTCCGAACTGGGCGCCGCTCGGTGTGCGTCACGGTGAGGCCGGCGGCATCGACGGCCTCAACAAGCAGATCGACGGGCCAGCGGTAGGCCGTCGCGACGGCGTGGTCGAACGACGCCACCGTTTCGCCGGTGAAGAAGCCGAGCGCCAGGCCTCCACCAGGCCGCAGGCAGCGTGCGAACTCCGCGAGCGCGGTGCTGATCAGGCCGGGCTCAAGATGGATCAGCGAGTACCAGGAGAGGATTCCGCCGAGAGAACCGTCCTCGACGCCGAGGTCGTGAGCACTGCCCAGCCGGTAGCGTGCAGTGCAGTCGGGTGCGGCCGAATCGGAGGCGCGAGCGATCGCGATGAACTCCGGCGTCGGGTCGATTCCATTTACGTCGAAGCCCAGTCCGGCGAGGTGAGCGGTCCACTGGCCCGGCCCACAACCGACATCGAGCACCGGCCCGGCGAGACCTCGTGCCCATCCGGTCACCAAGGCCAGATCGGCAGGATCGACATGATCCATACGGCCGACGGCATCGACATACTCCTGGGCTCGCGCGCCGTATGCGGCGGCAACGGACTGATCGGCACCGCTCCAAACCGGTTCTCTCGACACGGATCAGTGTCGCATGCCCACCGATTTCGCCCGGGCGCGCCAGCCGCCGCATCGCCGATCCGCCGGGGCATTGCTCCGCTCAGAGCGTCCGGTCTGGCACAGGGCGGCACCAGCGGCCTGGCCGCGGTGGTGCGGTCAGACTGCCTGTGCCAGGAGCCGGGCGAGGATCTGTTCGACGCCCGAGGGCGGGTCGACCGGGACTCTTCCCCCGGATCGGGGACGGCCCGTAGTGGTCGAGGATCCTCGGGTGGTCCGAGGTCGTCGGGATCCCCGAAGTCCTCGAGTGGTCCAGAATCTTCGGGTGACCCGGGGCGCGTCGGGATACCCGAGATCCTCCGGTGGTCCGAGGTCCTCGGATGGTCCGGGGTCGCCGGATGGTCCGGGGTCGCCGGATTGTCCGGGGTCGCCGGGTGGTCCGGCCGCCGCGGTTGTGGGGTGGCCGTGCCCGAGGTCGGGTGCCGGTCGTTCGGGGGCTAGGCGTTCGGGGTGGAACAGAACGTTGCTCTGCCACCGCGTGTCGCGGCCCACGGGCCGCCAGCCCACACGCCCGGCGTCGGGCCCGAAGGTCAGGACGGTCGACTCCCACTGCCCCGGGGCTTTACCGTTCATGCGGTTATGACGTCCGCACGCCCCACCCAGACGATCGACATCGGTCTGTCCGTCGTCGGTCCAGTCGGGCATATGGTGGGCTTGAGTACGGATGAACGGCACCGTGCAGCCCGGTGCGGTGCACCCCCGGTCACGGGCGAACAACGCCAACCTTTGCGCCGCCGTCGCGAACCGACTCGCCCGCCCCAAATACAGCACCTGTCCGGTGGCTTTAGAGAACACCGCCAGATACGGGACCGTGTCCGCGGCGAACTGCACCAGATCCGACACCGGAATCCGGGCACCAGTCGCCGTCCAGCCGATCCCGGCCTGCCGCGCCAGATCCTCATCAGTCACCGTCACCACCGTCTGCGACGGAATCCTCGTGGGTGCGGGCTGACCGGCCAACGCCAGGGCCCAGTCGCACAACGCTTCCAGAGCGTCATGCTGCCGCTGCCCGAGCGTCCGCATATCCCGTTCAGCGGCGGCGGCCAGGACGGCGGGGTCCAGGCCGGGCTGGTCTGCCGCCCCACGTGGGGAGTCCGGGTCGTCGGGGTTGTTCATCCCGGCAGTGGCCCACTGATGCAGGATCACCTCCAGCTTGGCGCGCAACACGGGGGTGAGCAGGGCCCGGACTTTGCTCATCAGCTGCCGGTTCTGCGGCTGCAGATTGAACGTGCGCCGCCGTTTACGGTCGTGGTCGTCGGCCAGGGTCCCGTCGGGGTCGAGCCACGCCAGAATCCGGTTACCCACCACCGTCACCGCGGCAGGGTCCAGACGCCGCGCCGCACCAGCGAGCATGGCCTCGGCCTTCACCCGCTCGTCATGGGTCACCGCCGACGGGAGTTTGTCCATGATCTCCGCCACCGCGGCCACATGCGCGCCGCCGGCGTCCCCGTCGGCGACCGCCGTGGCGGTCGCGGTCAGCTGTGGTTCGAGACGCTCACCAGACAGGGCGCCCATCGCACCGATGCCCTCGGCGGTGACCCGGCGCCGGCGGGCCTCACCCACACCCAGACGCGCGCCGTAGGCGTAGAGCTGGTGGACTGAGATGTGTCCGGCGGTGCGGTACACGCCACGGTCGGAGATCTCGATGTAGAGGGCGGCATCGAACACTTCGGCGCGGCGGCGGGTCTGTTCACGGGCATCGAGCAGCCCGAGCAGGCCGTCGTCGGACTCGGCGGCCACCAGTGCGGTCGCCTCGGCGGTCAGGCGCTGCTCGGCGGTGGTCTGTACTGCCAGCAGCTGGGCTGGTGAGAGGCCGGCGAGCAGCACCGCAGGATCGAACACGTCCGTGGCGTCGGTGGGGGTGGCGCGATCGGTCGCGCCCACAGCGGCGGCGGCGTCGTCGTTGTACGAGATGCCGTTGACGGCCATGATGTTCACCTCCCCCGAAGTGCTGTTTCCGCTGGTCGAACCGGGACTTCTCGGTTCTTCTTGTGTGTCTGAGGTCACTGTACGGCGGCCCTCTGACAATTCTGCTCTTCGCTTTGCGGGCGGGGCGTTTCGACACGGCGCTCGGCTGGCGCCTCGCACCGGCTCAACGAGCGAGGGGCGTTCGGCTGGCGTTTTGCACCGGCTCAACGAGCGAGGGGGGCGCTCGGCTGGCGTTTCGCACCGGCTCAACGAGCGAGGGGGGCGCTCGGCTGGCGTTTCGCACCGGCTCAACGAGCAAGGGGGCGTTTCGACACGGCGCTCGGCTGGCGCCTCGCACCGGCTCAACGAGCGAAGGGGGCGCCTCGCACGGGCCCAACCCACAACAATCTGAGGGGGTGATTTCGACTCGCTGCGCTCGCTCAATCATCGAGAGGAGGCGCTCGCTCAATCATCGAGAGGAGGCGCTCGCTCGATCATCGAGAGGAGGCGCTCGCTCAAACGTCGAGGGAGGGCGCTCGCTCAATCACCGAGGGAGGACTCAATCATCGGAGGAGGGAGCGCACCCTCAGTCATCGAAATGGAGCGCTCTACGAGCGAGCGGGCCGAGTTCAATACTCTTCGGGTACGGCGAACACCACGATGTTGTCGCGGTAGCCCAGCGGCGGCCCGACGAAGGGCCCGCCGCACGTCACCAGCGCCAGAGTCTCCGGACCGTCGAGGCGATTCAACTCGCCGACCGGCAGACCGCCCTCCTTGTTCACTGCTGCGGCTTCCGTCACGCGATAGCGGTGGACGGAACCGTCTGCGGTGGTCACCGCGACGGCGTCGTCCGCTTCGAGGTCGGCGAACCGTGCGGCGAAGCCGTCACCCTGCTCGACGTCGTCGACATGTCCCGTGATGACGATGGTCCCCGCCCCCGATCCGGGTTGTGCCGAACCGACCCACCAGCCGAGCTGTTGCACGTCTACGGGCGGCAGCAGCACCCCGTCGTCGTCGGTGTCCACCGTCTGAGTAGGCGCGGTGGCGCCGTCGACGGTCAACCGGGCGGGGGTGGAGGGCTCACCTGATTCGGCGAGAACCGGCGGGGGTAGAGATTCCTGGGCGCCCGTCTGCGACTGCGGCGCTTCCTGCGGCGAGCCGCAGGAGGTCAGCACCAGCGCTCCGACCGTCATGAGGACGATCAGCAGTCGACGGACGACTGCGATGATCACTGCGTCCGCCCGGACGGAATCTTCTTGATCGGAACCCGGCCGCGCTGCCCGGAGACGGGCGCGAATTCGAAGGTCACCCACGACTCCTTCTGGGACACCACGATCGCGTTGAACGCCCAGGAAGAGACCAGCCGATAGCCGGCCGGGACGGCAAGCACCTCGACGCGGTACGGGCCGGGCGGCAACGCGAACGCGGAGGGCATAGTGGTGTCGGAGGTCTCGGTCGGCCGCCAGACCCGGGCCGGAACGTTCACCAGTTCACGTCCGGTCGTGATGTCGATGGCGCGCATGTGCAGAAAGCCGTCGGCCGTCGGCGGTTCGCTGGATGGACTCGACGACGAAGGGCTCGACGACGGCACCGAACTGCTCGGCGACGACGGCACCGACGACGACACCGATCCCGGGGGTGGATCGTCGTCGGCAGGCGACTCTTCAGAAGTACTCGCGGACGTGGAGGAACCAGGGCCGGAGGAATCGTCGCCGTCCGCGCTCGCCGGACCGCCGATCATCAACGCGCTGAGAACCAGCGCAAACACGGCCATCATCGCGAGGATCCGGCGTCGAGTAGAGGTGAGCATGACTCCGCTCGCTTCTCCCGACCCAGAGTGGGACCCGACTGTCCGGTATGTCGACGTCACGGCGCAGTGTGTTACGGCGCACAATCGCGAAGATCAGTAATAGAGGTAGACCTCGGCGTTCGCGCCATCATGGCAGCGGAGAACGTACGGTTCCTTGCTGGTCTCGCTGCAGTACATCGTGAAGTCGCGCTGCAGGCTTGGGCTTCGCGCCACCACTGTCGTATTGACGCTATCCGCTTTGCCGTACTCTCTTGCGACGTTCTCGGCGAAGTCGCAGCGCGTGGCAGGTGTCGTGGCCCCGACCCCGATGTTCAAGGACGGAATCCAGTCCTCTCCATCCTTCGTGACACCCCAGGTGGTTCGAGCTCCACACGACAGCGCATCCACGGGGGTTCCGCCCGGTACCGGCGGCGTCGCGGAGACCCGTGACTTCGAGGTCGGCGGGTCGTAGGTGGTGATCGGAGGCGGTTGTTACTCGGTGGTGACGACCGAGCTCGACGACGGCTCGGTAGCCGAACGCTCCTCAGTCGATCCGCCGCCTCGGTTCGTCCAGAGGACCACGCCGGCCACCACGACGCCCAGCACCACCAAGATTGCGAGCAGTGAACCCCAGGGGCTCGACCCGCCGGACGGGTTCGGATCACCGACGGGAGCAGCACCCGGAACGAGCCCAGATTGGCCGTAGTGCGTGACGGGCCGTACCGGCACCGCATAGCCGCCGGCCATTCCGGCCGTCGCAGCGACGCCCGCCACGGGCGGCACGCTCTGCGCCCTGCCCTGTCCGGTGCTGGTCTGACCGGAACTCATCTGGCCGGTGTTCGACGGAGTGCCGTACTGCCCGACCGGTCGCGTCGCGGCGGTCGGCCGGCGCTTCGCCGCCGCTTTGTGCCGGGTGCGCGACGCGGAGTCCGCGGCCCTGGACAGCGGCGCGAGCCAGGCCTCGATCCGCGGTCGAGTGCGTCGCCGGGAACTGAGACTCGTGCGCAGCAGCGCGGCGATCTCGGCCGGGGTGCCTGCCGGGAGTCGATCCGGGTCGCGGACCTGCTGGTCGCCGACCAGCAGCCGAAGCACCAGGAGTCCGAATTTGTAGGCATCGTCGGCGTCGGCCTCGTCCGGAGGTCCGGTGCCGCCGGGGGCGTCCCAGTCCGGCGTCTCCGCGGGATCGAGCGCCCGATGTCCGCCGACGATCATCGAATCACAGTCGATCAGGTACGCCTCCGGTTCCGGGTCGAACGTGTAGAGCACGTTCATCGGCGAGATGTCGCCGACCGCGATGCCGTCGTCATGCAGTTCGTGGAGTGTGGTCGCCAGATCCGCGAGCAGCAGGAATCGTTCCCGGTCCGAGAACGGCGTGCCGATCTTGGCCGCGAACTCCGGACCGTTCAGCAGGTTCTGGAGCTTCTTCTCCCGTCCGTTGGGAAGGAAGAACCGTTCCGGGATACGCGGCATCACGAAGCCGCTGAGACGCTCCGTGCCGACCGCGACCAGCTTCCGAGGGAAGGCGAGCCTCGTGCGGGTGCGCGGCGGCAGCATCTTGAAGCGGCCCGGGAACTGGTCGAGCACCGCGTAGTCGACGTCGACGCCGGAGACGTACTCTTTGTACACGTAGTCGGCGCCGCTCCCGTCGTCGACGATCGGGTACACGACACCCTGGCCGCCCTTGTTCAGACGTGCCCCGAGATTCAGCGACGCACGGTCAATCACATCCATCGTTCTCACCTCTCTCGGACAGCCAGAGTGCGGCCAGCGTGCGGTCGTCGTCGAAAGTGTCCTTGGCGAAGTCGACGACGTGCCCGAACTCCGTCATCGACGGCTGCGCCCTCCGGAGGACGCGGCCGAGTGCGGAGCCCAACCGGCCACCGCCCCCACCCAGGGCGTCCCATACGCCGTCCGTCCCGACCAGCAGGTACTCGTCGGCGTACAGGTCGACGCTGAACGGCTCGATGGTCGACGGCGCGAAGTAGGGGAGTGGCAGCACCTCCGACCGGGCCAGTCCGCCGGGATCCTCGCTCTTGGCGCCGCCGAGGAACTCGAAACCGGCCTCCGAGAGCCGCACGACCGACGAGTCTCCGATCGCGACGCCCGAACCCGACAGATACTCCTGCTCCGGTTCGCCGTCTCTCATGTCCATCACCACGCAGCTGAACGTGGTCGCCGCGGCGGCGGCGAGCACATTGAGGCGCGCAAGGTCGTCGAGGCCGGGGTCGGGCGTGACGGCCTGCTCGGCGACCAACCGGACCTGGTGTGCTGCGGCACCGATCAGTGCTTCCCACGGGATGTCCGTCGCCGCGACGTCGCCGCACTGGGTGTCGAGCCACTGCACGGCGTACCGACATGCCGCCGACGCGGCCTGGTGCGCGTGACTGGCGGCCGAGAGCCCGTCCGCCACCGCCACGACGACCCGGCGGCGCTGAGCGTCGTACAGCACCGCCACGTCGTCCTGGCGGGGCAGGCCGGTCCTGCGGTGCCCGTCGCCCCGCACCGATGCGGCCAGCATTCCGAGACCGGCCTCGGTCCAGCCGTCGAGGACCGTGTCCGGCCGGTACACCGACCGCGCCGGACCGACGACGGGGACCGCGGTGCGCGGGACGGAGGACTCTCCGACCACCACGGGCCGGTACGACGGCCACCCGTCCTCGACGCCGATCGCAGGGAGCTGATCGCCGGTGTGGAGCGGCACCGCGGGGCGAATAGACCAGGGATCAGGAGATACCGGAGGAGGCGGCACGGGATGAGGTGGCGGGGCGACCGCGACCGGATCCGGAATCGCGCCGGCGCCGCCGGCCGGCTCCGCGGGCGGCGGCGTGTCGTCGTCGGGGCGTTTCGGCTTCTTCCGCAACCGCACGTTCACACCTCGTCGATGTCGATGCGGATGAAGTCGGTCGGCGGTTCGAAGTGCAGTTGCGGTGCGACCGCGGTGTCGGCCATCGCGTTGCCGGACTGCACCACCGAGTTGGTGAGCGATGTGATGACGCTCTTGAGACCGTCCGCGGGGCTGCCGTGACCGTCGTACCGGTGAGCCAGATTCGGGGAGGCCAGCGCGACCAGCACCTCGTCCAGCGCGTCGCCGATCCCGAACGTCAGCATGGTGGGGCGCGCGGGGATGGCGTTCAGCCGCTCGAGGGCGCCTCGCCACTCGTGCTCCTCATCCGTCGGATAGCCGTCGGTCATCAGGAAGACGGCGGGGCGGTACACGCGATAGCCCTCGGCCTTGAGCGCGGCGACGTCCACGGGGATCTGATCGGCGAGAAGGTCGAGCATCACGCTGAAACTGGTCATGCCGTACGCCTCGAACTGCGGCACCTCTTCGACGTACCGCAGATCCGTCGGGGGAAGCACGACGCCGGCGCCGGCGTTGAAACCGATGATCGAGAATCGCACTTTGGAGGCCGCGAACGACTCGTAGCGCATGGTCTCCAGCAGGTCCCGGATCGCCTGGTTGAGATCGTCGATGTAGAGGTCCATCGAGCCGGAGTGGTCGGCCACGAAGTAGATCGGCAGGAGGTTCCCGGCGGGCTCGGTCATGAAACTTCTTCCGTGAGACGGGGCGGAACTGTCGGAACGAGGTCCATGAGGGCGACGAACCCCGGCCCGGGTACAGCCTCACCGGGAAACGTCTGTGCGGCAAAGGATCCCGCCACATCTGCCGATCGGCGGCACAACGGCCGCTCTGATCCCCGGCAGCCGCCTGTCGGCACTGCTGTCATCGTCACCCCCAAAACGGTTGCACACCGTAGTGTGCATGCCGCAGTCTAGCCGAGCGTCGTCAGTCCCGGGTCA
This sequence comes from Gordonia iterans, assembly GCF_002993285.1. NCBI lineage: Bacteria > Bacillati > Actinomycetota > Actinomycetes > Mycobacteriales > Gordoniaceae > Gordonia > Gordonia iterans. Next base: position 2,322,978 of record NZ_CP027433.1, read on the forward strand.
AACGCGGTCCGAGATAACCGGACGACCGCGCGGCGGTGCGCCTGGCCGCCGGAGGCGGCGTGGGGAACCGGACGACGGTTCCGGGCAGGCGTTCGTCCTCGTCGGGCGGCGACGCCGGCGTGGAAGGTTCGCGGCGCGCCGCAGCCAGCGCCGCGGCGAACTCCCCGCATGAGGCGTACCTGTCGTGCGGCGACTTGGCCAGCGCCCGCTCGAGCACCCGGGACGCCGAGGCCGCCTCGGGCCGGACGTCGCTGAGCTTGGGCGGCGGCAGCATCATGTGCGCGACCATCAGATCGCGGACCTGCCCGGAGAACGGCGAACGGCCGCCGAGCAGCGCGTAGGCGGTACAGGCGAGGGCGTATTGGTCGGCCGCCGGACCGGCCTCGCCGTTCCACGCCTCCGGGGCGAGGAACTGCAGCGTCCCGACCACACCCCCAGCGGCGGTCAGGGGAGTCACCTCCGCCAGCTTGGCGATGCCGAAGTCGAGCAGACAGCACGATTCGATCGCACCGGCCTCGTCCCGGGCGACGATCACGTTGGCCGGCTTGACGTCCCGGTGCACCACGCCCCGTCGGTGGGCGTAGTCGAGCGCTCCGGCGAGCCGTTCGACCACGTCCAGTGCTTCCCGGTCCGAGCGGGTGGGCGTCCGGTCGAGATCGTCGCCCCCGGCGTACTGCATGGTGAACCACGGCGGCGTGGCGTCGGGGCGGACATGGTAGATGGAGACGATCGACGGGTGCTGGAGCTTGGCCGCGGCCTGCGCTTCCCGGATGAAGCGGGCAGCCAGCTGATCGCACTTCTCCGGATCCAGAGTCTTCAGCGCCTCCAGCCGCTGCAGCGGAAGGTTCTCCACCAGGTAGACCTGACCCATTCCACCCGCGCCGAGCCGCCGGACCACACGGTAGTGCTCGGCGAAGGTCCGTCCGGGTGTCAGCATCGCTTCCTCACATCATGGTGTGCTCAGCGAGTCTATCGGCGTCCTGGAAGAAGCCGACCGCGGGGGAGTGCCAGACGCGGCACCGCGGCGGATGTCCATGTGCCGCCTATCCTCGACAGGGTGACCACCCGCCTGATCCAGGTCGCCTCGGGGAAGGCCGGCGGGCCGCCCGGAGTCATCGGGACGGAGAGGACGTCGTGGACTTCGTTCACAGTTCGGTCACCTTGACCCAGTCGATGAGCATGGTCGACAGATTCGGCGTCGACTCGTCCGGGGGCCCGGGCCAGTCACCGCCGACCGCGAGGTTCAGGAGGAGGTGGAAGGGCTGATCGAACACCCAGCGCGCGTCGTCGGCCAGATCGGCGCGGGTGACCGCGAACAGCGTCTCATCGTCGATCCCGGTCTCGATGCGCCCGGGCGACTTGCGCATCCAGTACACCCGGAATTGACCGGAGAGCGGCACCGGAGCGGGGCCGCTGGCGGAGAGATTCTGGCCGCGCTCGGCCGAATCCTGCGGTGCGTGGACGCCGGTGTGAAAGTCCCCGGCGTCGTTGAGGGTTTCGATGACGTCGATCTCACCGGCGTCGGGCCAGCCGACCTTCTCGATGTCGTCTCCCAGCAGCCAGAAGGCCGGGTGGAGCCCCCGGCCGCCAGGCAGCGAGATGCGGGCGGCGACCAGGCCGTTGACGAGCGAGTACTCGCCGAGTGTGTGCACTCGGCCACTGGTGATCTCGCCGTCCCGGTAGTGGGCGGTGATCGCCAGATTGCCCTTGCCGTCGAGCCTGACGTTCTCGGTGGAGTCGGTGTACCGCTGCAGTTCGTCGTTTCCCCAGCCGCCGGCGCCGACCTGCGGCTGCCAGGGGGCGCCGACCGGACCGGCAGGGCCGTCGAAGTCGTCGGCGAACAGCACTCGCGGTTCGGGTTCCGCGGCCGTCGACGTCGTACAGCCCGCGGCGAGGACCGAGACCGCCATGGTCGAGGCCAGGAAAGCTGGGAGTGCGGCTCGGCGGCTCCTGGCCCAGGGGAAGAGCCGAGTCGTCGCCGTGTCGCCCGAAGTCCTGTCACCGGAAGCCGAGTCACCGGAAACCGTTTCGCCAGCGGTCCGCGAGTGATCCGGGATCCTCGCGGCACCCCGAAGCGCCGCGACGAACAGACCGATCAGAATCGAGTAGACGGCCGCGCGTTCGGTTCCGCCCGGCCCGAGCCAGCCGGTCAGGCCACCGGTGTAGGCCAGGACCGCGACCGACGCCACCGCTCCGGCGACACCGAGCACCAGCCGGCCTGATCCCGGCAGTCGGGCGCTCGACGAGGCCGCGACGAGCAGGCAGCCGGCGGCCCCGAAGGCCAGGAAGACGTTCATCAGCGTGGCGTGTACCGCGTAGTCGACTCGCTCGGTGACCAGTCCCGAGGCGATCAGGCCGGCACCGCTCACGCAGAGCGCGCCGGTGGCGGTGTTCGGCACCCACTTCAGCGCGCGCCACGAGGCGGCGATCACGATGATCGCCGCACCGGTCAGGATCATTCCGGCGTTCATCAGCGGCCAGATGCTGCTGCACGGCAGGTCGCCGCGGGCGCCGCAGTACGGGATGCCCAGCTCGCCCGAGCGCGCCCACCGGTACGTGAAGCCGCCCCGCCAGGAGGCGGACACGATCCACTCCGCGGCGAAGTAGGCCAGGAGCAGCAGTGCGGCGAACCGGGAGGTGCGCGGATTGCGCAGCAGGGCTGAGACAGATGTCGACATCTTTCCCTTCCAGAGGGGACGGTGCAGCAGACGATGCACGGCGCCCGAGACGAATCCCCCCGCGGTGCAGGCCAGACCCAGTGCCAGCGCGAGAGCGCGGACCGGGTGGTGCCGCAGGTGGGCGGCGAAGCCGCTGGTGAGGGTCTTCGTGACATACGAGCGCTCACTCGACAGCGCCTCGTCGGTGCTCGACAAGCCGGCCAGCACCGCCTTGGATCGACCCTCCTGGTAGCAGCGGCGGACGAAGTAGCCGACCTCGCCGCGCGCGGCGGGCACGGCGTGCCGGACGCGGAAGCGCTCGTCGCGGACGATGCGGGAGTCGGGATCGGCTCGCCGCAGAGCGATGCCCATCAGGGTCTCCTCGCACCCGGCGGGGAAGGTCCCGACCCGCCCCAGTTCGGTGGAGAACCCGCCGACGGCGGCCAGTGCGGCCCGGCGAACGGCCATGGCCGCCCCGATCGGATTCCTGATCACCGCACCTGATCCGGCGAGTCCCCGGTAGTCGCAGCCGACCACCCAGCCGAACTCGTCCGGGAACCAGCGCGGCGGTCCGCCGGCGGCCCAGTCGGCCTGCACAGCACCGCCGACGGCCACCACGCCGGGGTCGGTGAAGGCCCGTCGGACCGCATCCAGGGCGCCCGGCTGCGCCACGGCGTCGTCGTCGAGGAACACCACGGCTTCGCCGGCCGCAGACTGCAGACCGGTGTTGCGCGCCGCCGACAGACCCGGTGGTCGGCGCTCGGGACGACGCTCAGGCGGCGGCGAGAGCCGAATCGGCGCTCCAGGGCGGCCTGCAGGTCGTGATGATGATCGACGACGATCACCAGCGAGTCCGATCCGGACAGTTGCTCGTGCACGGCGTCGATCGCCCGGGTCAGCAGCGCCCAGCGGTCAGCGGTGTAACAGCAGATCACCACGCAGAGCGACGGCGGAGCCGACGTCGGACCGGACACAGAAGTCTCCAAACTAGCAGAGGTTAGGTAAACCTTGGCTAGCTTAGGGGAGACTTACTGGAAGTGGGAAGTCGGATCCGCGGCGAATCGCTGTAATGCGGCGGAGATCACGCCGGCGGGGTGCCGGTCCGGGTGAAACGAGACGCTCAGCGTGACCGCACCGTGCACGCCGACCGTGCCCAGGGTCAGGTCGGCCGGCCCGATCGGATCGACCCGCCCGTACAACGCACCCGCCGCGGGGTCCCGCCACCCGAGCGCGCGCAGCGGCGCCATCTCGTTGATCCCGGAGAAGAGCAGACGCGGGAGAGTGCCGCCGGCGGCCTCCTCGTGACCCGTCCGGCGGTACCGCTGCAGCGCCACCGCGGATGCGCTGCGCACCGCGCTGGCGACCGGACGGCCCGACTCGATCGTCTCGGAGAGTGCCCGTTGCAGCCGCTCGGGATCGTCGCCCGCACGGTGTCGGAACCGCAGGCCGGCGACGAAATTTCCGAGCGGATTGACGCCGGTCCGAAGGTAACGACGCAGTCCACCGGAACCACGATGTCCGGATGCAGGGCCAGACCGGCGTCGTCGAGGGCGCGCACCACCCCGCAGAGCAGCAGTGTCTTCAGCGACGCGGCGACACCGGCGGCGTCGCGCCATCGCCGCACGCCGGCCACGGTGGCGGCATCGAGCCGGACGGCCTCGACGCGCGTTCCGGCCGAACCGGCCGGCGTCGCCGGGACGTCAGGCACTCCGTCGTCGACCGGATCCGGCAGCTGCTCGAGGATCTTGAGCACCGCACGCACCCGCCGCGGATCGGAGCCGAAGACGCGGACAGCAGCGGATACCAGCCCGTCGTCCCGACGGCTGAGCGACCGAGAAAGGCCGGGGGCCGAATCCAGGGCTCCGGTCACGACGAGCATCGCATACAGCGCGAGCTGGATCTCGCCGATCCCGTGGTCGTGCTCGGTGAGCAGGTAGTCGCCGGCCAGGGTCACCTGGAATGGCGTCCGCGCGCAGGCGCTGCGCAACAGATCGCGCGGATCGGACGGAGCGTCGGCGACGGCACCCGGCATCGCATCGGGCACGTGCACCCACCGTCGGCCGTCCGGTTCGGGCAGCAACGCGATGCGGGTCGCCGGCCCGAGCCGGGCGAACGCGGCGAGGCGCTCGCCCGCAGTGTCCGGATCCGGCAGGTCGATCGGGCCGGTGACCACCGCGATGCGGGTGCCTGCGTGCATCCGGTCGAGCATGCCGGGGCGCACGGCAGACCGCCGGGAGCGGGGACGCGGATTCACAACGCGATCGTATCGGGAGTGAGGTCAGGCTAAGAACCCGGTGGCGGCGCGGCGCGATCGTCGGCGACGAAAAGCGGGACGGGGGACCGTCACGTCCCTCGTCCCGCTCGTCACGTCGATGTGCGATCGCCGCCGACTCAGTTCGCCGCACGCACGGATGCCTCCACCATGTCCAGCACCGCGTGCAGGTCGTCCGTGGACTGACCGGTGGCCAGCCGGGTGATCAACCCGTCGAGCACCACGTCCAGGTAGGTCACCAGCACTTCGGTCGGCACGTCCTTGCGGAGCGCACCGTCCTCCCGCTTGCGCTTCAGCCGCGCGAGGGTCACCGCTTCCAGCCCCTCGGCGTGACTCGACCACGCGCTGGCGAACGCCGGATCCGTGCGAATCTTCCGGACGATCTCCAGCCTGGTGCCGAGCCAGTCGAAGTCCTTCGGCCGCGCGAGCATGTCGCGCATCACCTGGACCAGACCTTCCTCGGCGGCCACGTCGGCCATTCGCTCGGCGTCCTCGCGCGCCAGCGCGAGGAACAGGGCTTCCTTGTCCTTGAAGTGGTGGAAGATCGCGCCCCGGGACAGTCCCGTGGCCTCCTCCAGCCGTTTCACCGTGGCGCCGTCGTACCCGTACTCGGCGAAGCAGTGCCGCGCGCCGTCGAGGATCTCCCGACGGCGCGCGGCCAGCCGGTCATCGCTGACCTTAGGCACTGTGCATACTTCCCGTCGCTACGTCCGCCCGGTCAGCTCTTGATCATGTTCCGCAGGACGTACTGCAGAATGCCGCCGTTGCGGTAGTAGTCGGCCTCACCGGGGGTGTCGATCCGGACCTTGGCGTCGAACTCGATCACCCGGCCGTCTTCCTTGGTGGCCGTGACCTTGAGGGTCTCCGGCGTCACGCCCTCGTTGAGCTGCTCCAGGCCGGTGATGTCGAACACCTCGGTGCCGTCCAGACCCAGAGTCTTGGCGGACTCGCCCTCCGGGAACTGCAGCGGCACGACGCCCATGCCGATCAGGTTCGAGCGGTGGATGCGCTCGAAGGACTCGGTGATGACGGCCTTCACGCCGAGCAGCACGGTGCCCTTGGCGGCCCAGTCGCGCGAGCTGCCCGAGCCGTACTCCTTGCCGCCCAGCACGACCAGCGGGATGCCGGCCTTCTGGTAGTTCTGCGACGCGTCGTAGATGAAGCTCTGCGGGCCGCCCTCCTGGGTGAAGTCGCGGGTGTACCCGCCGGACACACCGTCGAGCAGCTGGTTCTGCAGGCGGATGTTGGCGAAAGTGCCGCGGATCATCACCTCGTGGTTGCCGCGACGGCTGCCCAGCGAGTTGTAGTCCTTGCGGGCCACACCGTGGCTGTCCAGGTACTGCGCGGCGGGGGTGCCGGGCTTGATCGGGCCGGCCGGGCTGATGTGGTCGGTGGTGACCGAATCGCCGAGCAGCGCGAGCACGCGGGCGCCCTTGATGTCCGAGACGGGCTCGGGCTCCATCTTCATGCCGTCGAAGTACGGCGCCTTGCGGACGTAGGTCGAGTTCTGATCCCACGCGAAGGTGTCGCCGTCCGGGGTGTCCAGACCCTGCCAGCGCTCGTCGCCGTCGAACACCGTGGCGTACGACTTGCTGAACATGTCGGCGTTGATGGCCGACTTGATGGTGTCGTCGATCTCCTGGGCCGACGGCCAGATGTCCTTCAGGAAGACGTCGTTGCCCTCCGGGTCCTGACCCAGCGGCTCGGTCTCGAAGTCGAAGTCCATCGTGCCGGCCAGCGCGTAGGCGATCACCAGCGGCGGGCTCGCCAGGTAGTTCATCTTGACGTCGGGGGAGATGCGTCCCTCGAAGTTGCGGTTGCCCGAGAGCACGGCGGTGACGGTCAGGTCGTGCTCGTTGACGGCCTTGCTGATCTCGTCGGGCAGCGGACCGGTGTTGCCGATGCAGGTGGTGCAGCCGTAACCGCCCAGGTAGAAGCCGAGCTTCTCCAGGTACGGCCACAGGCCGGCCTTCTCGTAGTAGTCCGAGACCACCTGCGACCCCGGCGCCATGTTGGTCTTGACCCAGGGCTTGCTGGTCAGACCCTTCTCCACCGCGTTGCGGGCCAGCAGGCCGGCGCCGAGCATGACCGACGGGTTCGACGTGTTGGTGCACGAGGTGATGCCCGCGACCGCGACGGCGCCGTGGTCGAGGATGAACTCACCGCGCTCGCCCGAGACGGGGACCGGCTTGCTCGGGCGCCCCTCGGCGCCGTTGGCGGCCGACTGCACGTTCACCGCACCGTCGTCGGCGAAGGAGAGCGCCGCCGGATCGGACGCCGGGAACGACTCCTCGACGGCCTCGTCGAGCTGGGTGTGCTCGGCGGGCATGTTCTCTTCGACGTAGTTGTGGATGTCCTTGCGGAAGGCGACCTTGGACTCCGAGAGCAGGATGCGGTCCTGCGGGCGCTTCGGACCGGCGATCGACGGGACGACGGTCGACAGATCGAGCTCCAGGTACTCCGAGTACTGAGCCTCGTTCTCGGTGTCGTGCCACATGCCCTGCTCCTTGGCGTACGCCTCGACGAGAGCGAGCTGCTCGTCGCTGCGGCCGGTCAGGCGCAGGTAGTTGATGGTCTCCTCGTCGAGCGGGAAGATCGCGCAGGTCGAACCGAACTCGGGGCTCATGTTGCCCAGCGTGGCGCGGTTGGCCAGCGGCACCTCGGCCACGCCGGCACCGTAGAACTCCACGAACTTGCCGACCACGCCGTGCTGGCGGAGCATGTCGGTCACGGTGAGCACCACGTCGGTCGCGGTGACGCCCGGCTGGATCTCACCGGTCAGCTTGAAGCCGACCACGCGCGGGATCAGCATGGAGACCGGCTGGCCGAGCATGGCCGCCTCGGCTTCGATGCCGCCGACTCCCCAGCCCAGGATTCCCAGGCCGTTCTCCATCGTGGTGTGCGAGTCCGTGCCGACACAGGTGTCGGGGTAGGCCTGCCCGTTGCGGGTCATCACCACGCGCGCGAGGTGCTCGATGTTCACCTGGTGCACGATGCCCATGCCCGGCGGGACGACCTTGAAGTCGTCGAACGCGCCCTGGCCCCAGCGGAGGAACTGGTAGCGCTCGCCGTTGCGCTGGTACTCCAGCTCCACGTTGCGCTCGAAGGCATCGGCGGTGCCGAACACGTCCAGGATCACCGAGTGGTCGATGACCATCTCGGCGGGGGAGAGCGGGTTCACCTTGTTCGGATCGCCGCCCAGCGCGGCGACGGCCTCGCGCATGGTGGCCAGGTCGACCACGCAGGGCACACCGGTGAAGTCCTGCATCAGGACGCGGGCCGGGGTGAACTGGATCTCGATGCTCGGCTCGGCGTTCGGGTCCCAGTTCGCCAGGGCGTTGATGTGCTCGGTGGTGATGTTCGCGCCGTCCTCGGTGCGCAGCAGGTTCTCGGCGAGAACCTTCAGTGCGTACGGCAGCTTCTCGGTGCCGGGAACGGCGGAGAGGCGGAAGATCTCATAAGAGTTGTCGCCCACCTCCAGGGTGCCGCGGGCGCCAAACGAATCCTTGCTCAACGTGTGCTCCACTCTCATCGTGCGTGACCGCCGACGGGCTGCGCCGGCGGGGGAATTCCGAGCGGCCCCGAACGGGCTGGGGCTCGCGACCGCTGCGCGTCCATGATAGCAGTACGCGCGTACTGGTTTCGACTAACGGTGCGGCTCGGCGCGGTGAACTGTCGTCGGCCGGGGTGCGCGGGCCGGCCGCCGTGCTCCCAGTAAGGTGAGCGCGACGACCCCAGCGGGTTTCCGTCAGACCCAGACCTTCAGGAGCACGCATGACCCCGGGCCCGGCCACCTTCACCATCGCGAAGCCTGCCGACACCACCGAACAGTGGTCCGACCTGGATCTCGACGCCATCGTGGCCCAGCTGAAGGCGACCGGGGTCTACGCACCGGCCGACCAGTCGCCCGCCCTGGAGCAGGTGGTGGCCAAGGCCGAGTCCAACGGACACGAACTCCATCTGGTGGTCCTGGACAAGACGTATACGCCCTTCACCGTGTTCCGGGACATCGCGACCGAACTGCAGACCCAGGTGGGCGGCACCGTGATCGTGTTCGGCGGCACCGGCACCGGCACCTCCTCCAGCGAGTTCAGCCGCGTCGAGCTCGAAGACGGAACCTCCGAGGTCACCGCCGGCACCGCGCCCGCGATCGCCGCGGAGCAGATCTACGACCGCGCCACCGCACCGCATGTGGACTGGACGCTCGTGACCATCGGGCTGATCGTCGTCGTGGTGATCGGGGCCGTCGTCGCCCGGATGACGCAACTGCGCCGCCGGCGTCCCGTTGCCGACGCCCCGGCCCCGGCAACGAACGGCCCGGCTGCGGGCCCCGCCGCCGACCCCGACGACGACGTCCGCAACGACGACGAGCGGCCGGGATCCGACGCGCGGTAGCGGCGCCGCACCCCGTCGGCCGGCGTCTTTCCGGCCTGTTACTCAACCGTTATCGACGATGGCGGGGTCACTTTGCGCTGATCAGTGCATTTCCGCAGGTAATCACCTGTGTGTAATTCATTCTTCGCGCTTTTCACGTGTGTCTCATGTGACGTACGGTTCTAAACGACACAGATGAGTCGCCCGGGGTCAGGCGAGTCCTAAGGGAACGATGCGCCGTGGGTGACCCATGGGGAGAGCTAGGGAGTACGTCGGTTGAAGCGAGCAACGAACAGCGCACGCACGGCGCTGCGCGGCAGCGCCGCGGGGGCCGCCCTCCTCGTCGGAGTGCTGACCGCCGGAACCGCCGCCGCGGACCCCGGTAAAGACGCATCCCCGGTCGCGAGTCTGGTGAACCAGATCGCCACCGTCGACCAGAACCTCGCGAACCTGACCACCCAGGTGGCGGCGAAGAAGGAGAACGTCAACAAGGCCCTGGTCGACTTCCAGAACGCGGTCGCCGCCCAGGGGCTGGCCGCCGCGGCCGACGACTCCGCGCAAGCCTCCCTGCGGGCGACCAAGAAGAAGGTCGCCGCCGCGCAGAAGGAGTTCGACGCGTTTCTGCGCACCTTCAACCGGCAGGGCAACAATCTCGGATCGATGACCGACTACGTGTCGTCGTCCGATCCCGACAAGGTCCTGGAGAAGGCCACCGGCGCCGAGCAGTTCGCCCGGCATCAGCGCAACGTGATCCGCAACCTCCAGCACCAGCGGAACCAGCAGGCGAACCGGGCGGCCGCGACCAAGGTGGCCCGCAAGCAGACGGCCGCCGCGGCCAAGGGCGCCGAGAAGCGGCGGGACGCCGCCGTGTCGGCGGTCACCGAAGCCCGTAAGGCCGTCAGCGAAGAACGCGGCAAGCGCTCGTCGCTTCTGCACCAGCGCACCGCGCTGGTGCAGAAGCTGGAGAAGCTCAAGGGCGGCAAGAACAAGGTGGCCGCCGCACCACCCGGCCTCAGCGACGTGCTCGGCGCGTTGCCGAACACCCCGGCCGAGAGCGATCCTGCCGTCGAGGCGGCCGCCGCCGTCGCCAAACTCGCCGTCGACGTCGGACAGCAGCTCCTCGCCGGTCTGATCGGCGAGCAGCAGATCCCGCACTCGGAACTGCTCGACGAACTCGGCCTCGGCGGTCAGTCGCTCAACGGCAGCACCGGCGACTCCGGCAGCCTCATCAACCGGCTGGGCTCGCTGCTCGGCGGTGGCGGCGAACAGGTGCGTCCGGGACTGCGCGGCCCGCAGGCGATCGAACTGGTCATCAACCGTGCCAAGTCACAGCTGGGCGTGCCCTACGCGTGGGGCGGCGGCAACGGCAACGGCCCCACCCTCGGCATCCGCGACGGCGGCGTCGCCGACGCCCACGGCGACTACAACAAGGTCGGCTTCGACTGCTCCGGACTGATGGTCTACGCCTTCGCCGGCGTCGGCATCGACCTGCCCAAGTACTCCGGCTACCAGTTCACCTCCGGACCGCAGTTCCCGATCTCGGAGATGAAGCGCGGCGACATGCTCTTCTGGGGCCCGGGCGGCAGCCAGCACGTCGCGCTCTACCTCGGCGACGGCACCATGATCGAGGCCCCGCAGTCCGGCGACGTCGTCAAGATCTCGCCGGTGATGGCGGGCGCGCTGCCGCAGGTCGTGCGCCTGCTCTGATCTCGCGGGCCGGCGCCGGCCGAGCCCCGAGCGTCCCGATCGGCGCTCCCGGTAGGCTGTCGGCAGCATGAACGACGCGGAGCCTGCGCGCTCCATCGCCCCACCTGAGGAGTCCCGGTTTGAGTTCACCCGCCGCCGAGAACGCGCTCACCCCCGAGGACGTCAAACTCCTCGAGCGAGCGATGTACGAAGTCAAGCGCGTCATCGTGGGCCAGGACCAGCTGGTCGAGCGCATCCTCGCGGGCCTCCTCGCACGCGGTCACATCCTTCTCGAAGGCGTGCCCGGCGTCGCCAAGACTCTTGCGGTCGAGACCTTTGCCACGGTCGTCGGAGGCAGCTTCTCGCGCGTCCAGTTCACCCCCGACCTGGTCCCCACCGACCTCATCGGCACGCGCATCTACCGGCAGGGCCGGGAGGAGTTCGACACCGAGCTGGGCCCGGTCGTCGCCAACTTCCTGCTCGCCGACGAGATCAACCGCGCACCGGCCAAGGTGCAGTCGGCCCTCCTCGAGGTGATGGCCGAGCGGCACGTCTCCATCGGCGGTGTCACCTACCCGATGCCCAACCCGTTCCTGGTGATGGCCACCCAGAACCCGATCGAGAACGAGGGCGTCTACCCGCTGCCGGAGGCGCAGCGCGACCGCTTCCTGTTCAAGGTGCTCGTCGACTACCCGTCGGTGGAGGAGGAGCGCGAGATCGTGTACCGGATGGGCATCGAGCCCCCCACCGCGTCGCAGATCCTCGATCCGGCGACCACCATCCGCCTTCAGAAGGTCGCGGCGAACGTGTTCGTGCACCACGCCCTGGTCGACTACGTCGTCCGGGTGATCAACGCGACCCGCCGTCCCGCCGACCTGGGCTTGACCGACGTGCAGACCTGGCTCTCGTACGGCGCATCGCCGCGCGCCACCCTGGGCATCGTGGCCGCCGCTCGCGCCCTCGCGGTGATCCGCGGCCGCGACTACGTGATCCCGCAGGACATCGTCGAGATCATTCCAGACGTGCTGCGCCATCGCCTGGTGCTGAGTTACGACGCTCTCGCCGACGAGGTGACCCCGGATCAGATCATCACCCGGATTCTGCAGACCGTGGGTCTGCCACAGGTCAGCGCCGCCCCGGCCCAGCAGCCGCACGCGCCGGGCAACGCGCCGATGCCGGCTCAGCAGCGCGCGGCCGTGCAGCCGGACGGTCATGTCGGCCAATAGCGATCTCCCGGCGCTGCGCGGCGGGCGGCTCGACGACCCGCAGCTCACCGCCGCGCTCAACAGCCTCGAACTGACGGTCCGCCGGAAGCTCGACGGCGTCTTGCAGGGTTCGCATCTCGGCTTGATCCCGGGTCCGGGGTCCGAACCGGGGGAGGCCAGGCCCTACCAGCCGGGCGACGACATCCGGCGGATGGAGTGGTCGGTCACCGCCCGGACCACGCAGCCGCACGTCCGGCAGATGATCGCCGACCGCGAACTGGAGACGTGGTTCGTGATGGACGCCTCGGCCAGTCTGGACTTCGGTTCCGGCGAACACAGCAAACGCGATCTCGCGGTGGCGGCAGCCGCGGCGATCGTCCATCTCACGTCCGGCGGCGGCAACCGCCACGGCGCGGTGATCGTCACCGGCGACTCGGTGACCAGGATCCCCGCCCGGGCGGGCCGGGCGCATGCGCGGAACCTGCTGAAGGCTCTGGCCACCACCCACCGGGCCGAAACCGGTGTGCGCGGCGATCTGAACGCGGGTCTGGAAGCGCTGCGGCGCCCGCAGCGCCGGCGTGGCATGGCGGTGGTGATCAGCGACTTCCTCGGGCCCCTGGACTGGTCCCGCTCGCTGCGCGCCATCGGCGCGCATCACGAGCTCCTGGGCGTGGAGGTGCTCGACCCGCTCGACGTCGAACTGCCCGACGTCGGACCGGTGACGCTGGCCGACGCCGAGTCCGGCGAGATCGTGGAGATCGACGTGACCCCGCGGGTGCGCGCCGACTTCGCCGCGGCGGCCGCCGCCCATCGCGCCGAGGTGCAGAGCACCTTCCGCGGTTCGGCGGGCGCCCTGATGACCCTGCGCACCGACCGCGACTGGATCGCCGACACGGTGCGCTTCGTGGGCCGGCGCCGTCGTGCGGCGGGGGTACGCTGATGGGACGCTGGTTCGGGCACCCCTGGTGGCTCCTGGCGAGCCTGCTCGTCGCCGGATTTGTCGCGGCTTATGTCCTCGAGATGCGCCGCCGCAAGGCCCGCGCCCTCCGGTTCGCGAACCTCGACGTCCTGCGCAGCGTCACGCCGGCCAAGCAGGACCGCTTCCGGCATGTGCCCTTCGCGTTCCTGGCCGTCGGCCTGCTCCTGTTGACCATCGCGATGGCCGGCCCGCTCGCCGAGCGCAACGTGCCCCGCGACCGGGCGACGGTCATGCTCGTCGTCGACGTCTCCAACTCGATGAAGGCCACCGACGTCGCGCCCTCCCGACTGGAGGCCGCCCAGGCTGCCGGCAAGCGGTTCGCCGACGAGCTGACACCCGGCATCAACCTCGGTCTGGTGTCGTTCGCCGGCACCGCCTCGACGCTGGTGTCGCCGACACCGGACCACAACGCGACCAAGAACGCCCTCGGCAAGCTCAAGCTGGCCGACAAGACGGCGACCGGCGAAGGCATCTTCGCGGCACTGGACCAGATCCAGACCCTCAACTCCGCGCTCGGCGGCGACGATCACGCCCCGCCCGCGCACATCGTCCTGCTGTCGGACGGCAAGCAGACTGTGCCGGAGAGCCCGGACGATCCGCGCGGTGGGTTCACTGCGGCCCGCAAGGCCAAAGAGGAGCAGATCCCGGTCTCCACCATCTCGTTCGGCACCATGCACGGCACCGTCGAACTCGAAGGCCCGGGCGGCCAAGTGGAGCGGGTACCGGTGCCGGTCGACGACGAGTCGCTGCGCCAGATCGCCAATCTCGCCGGCGGCGAGTTCTACACCGCCTCGAGCCTCGACGAACTGAACCGGGTCTACGAGACCCTGCAACGCCAGATCGGTTTCGAGCGGGAACGCGGGGACAATTCGCGGCCCTGGCTCATCGCCGGAACCATGGTGGTGCTGGCCGCGCTGCTGGCCGCCCTCCTCCTCAATCGCCGACTTCCGTGAGATAGGTTAAGCAACCATGTCAGACAAGAATGCAGACTTCACCCCGCGCTCGGTCCTCGTCACCGGAGGCAACCGCGGCATCGGCCTGGCGGTGGCACAGCGCCTCGCCGCCGACGGCCACAAGGTCGCGGTGACCCATCGCGGCTCGGGCGCTCCCGAAGGTCTGTTCGGCGTCCAGTGCGACGTGACCGACACCGAATCGGTCGATGCCGCGTTCACGACCGTCGCCGAGCACCAGGGACCGGTGGAGGTGGTCGTGGCCAACGCCGGGATCACCGAGGACACGCTCCTCATGCGCATGGGTGTCGACAGCTTCGAGCGCGTCGTCGACGCCAACCTGACCGGGGCCTTCCGGGTCACCAAGGCCGCCACTCGCGACATGCTGCGCAAGCGCTGGGGCCGCTTCATCTACCTCGGCTCGGTGGTGGGCCTGATGGGCACCCCGGGACAGGCCAACTACGCTGCGTCCAAGGCCGGCGTGATCGGCCTGGCCCGATCGGTCAGCCGTGAGCTCGGCGCCCGCAACATCACGGCGAACGTCGTGGCGCCCGGTTTGATCGACACCGACATGACCCGCTCGCTGCCCGAGGAGTACACCAAGACCGCGGTGGACCAGGCCATCCCCGCCAAGCGGATGGGCCGGCCCGAGGAGGTCGCGGCCGTCGTCAGCTTCCTCGCCTCGGACGATTCGGCGTACGTGACGGGCAACGTCATCAACGTCGACGGCGGCCTGGGTATGGGCCACTGACCGTTCCCGACCGGGCGATCTCGCCCTCGACACCCCTCTTCGACTTCAAGGAGCTACCACAGTGAGCGGAATCCTCGCGGGCAAGACCGTCCTGGTCACCGGCATCATCACCGACGCATCCATCGCCTTCGCCACCGCGGCACAGGCTCAGGAAGCCGGCGCCACGGTGATCATCACCGGCATCCCCGAGCGGTTGCGGCTGATCAATCGCATCGCCAAGCGCCTGCCGCAGGAAGTCCCCGACGCGATCCCGCTCGACGTGACCGACGAAGAGAGCCTCGGCGCGCTCGCCGACCGCGTCCGCGAACTGGCACCCGAGGGCGTCGACGGTGTGGTGCACTCGATCGCCTTCGCCCCGCGCACCCTGATGGGGCCCGACGCGCTGCCGTTCCTGGAAGGGCCCGGTCCCGACGTCGCGAAGGCCTTCGAGATCTCCGCGTGGAGTTACGCGTCGCTGGCCCGCGCGGTGCTGCCGGTGATGAACGAGGGCGGCTCGATCGTGGGCATGGACTTCGACCCGCGCACCGCCGTGCCGGACTACAACTGGATGGGCGTGGCCAAGGCCGCCCTGGAGTCGGTGAACCGGTACGTCGCTCGCGAGGTCGGCTACGCCAAGAAGATCCGCTCCAACCTGGTGGCCGCGGGCCCGATCAAGACGCTGGCGGCCAAGGCGATCTCGGGCACCGCGACCGACGATGCCAAGAAGCTGAACATGCTCAACGAGTACTGGGACGGCGCCTCGCCCATCGGCTGGAACGTCGACGATCCCACCCCCGTCGGCAAGAGCGTCGTCGCGCTGCTCTCTGATTGGCTGCCGGCCACCACCGCCTCGATCGTCTACGTCGACGGCGGCGCCAGCCACAACACCTGGTTTCCCGAGAACATGCTGAGCTGACGTGCGGCAGGCTGATCTCCCGGACGCCGTCGCCGGTCGAGCCCCGGCATCGCTCAACGAGTCGGGGAGGAGCGCAGCGACGAACCGTGCCGACACGACGACAGGCCGGTTCACCGCACTGCTGTTCCTCTCCTTCGGCGGCCCCGACGGTCCCGAGGACGTCCGACCCTTCCTGGAGAACGTCACCCGGGGCCGCGGCGTTCCCCCGGAGCGGCTCGACGAGGTGGTCGAACACTATCTGCACTTCGGCGGAGTGTCACCGATCAACCGGCTCAATCTGGACATGATCGCCGCGCTCGCCGCCGAACTGCGCAGCCGCGGAATCGAACTGCCGATCTACTTCGGTAACCGAAACTGGACGCCGTACGTCGCCGATGCGGTCTCGGAGATCGTGGCCGACGGACACTCCCGCGCCCTCGTCTTCCCGACGTCCGCATGGGGTGGGTACTCGGGCTGTCGCCAATACCACGAGGACGTCGCGCGTGCGCTGGACGAGACCGGTCGGCGCGACGATCTGCTGCTGCGCAAGCTCCCGCAGTACTGGTCCGAGCCGGGGTTCACCGCCGCGGCCGCGGCCACGGTACGACGGGCGCAGGCGGAGTTGGGGGCGGGGCCGCCCGCTCGGCTGGTGTTCACCGCGCACTCCATTCCGCTTGCGGCCGACCGGACCGCCGGTCCTCCCGAAGCCGGCGGCCACCTGTACTCGCGGCAGGTGCGCGATGCCGCGGCCCGGGTCGCCGCCGAGCTCGGCGTCGGCGAGTACGACGTCGTGTGGCAGTCGCGCTCGGGCCCGCCCCACGTTCCGTGGCTCGAGCCCGACATCTGCGACCACCTGGAAGCACTCGCCGCGCAGGGTGTCGGCCGCGTCGTCGTGTGCCCGATCGGCTTCGTCTCCGACCACCTCGAGGTGATCTGGGACCTGGACTCCGAGGCCCGCGATCGCGCCGCCGAACTCGGGCTGGCGTACGCGCGCGCCGGCACCGTCGGCACCGATCCGGCGTTCATCTCGATGGCGGCCGATCTGGTTGAGCGGTACGCCGACGGGGAAGGCGACTGCGATGTTCTCGGCTGCGGCGACAACGGCTCGCTCTGCCGTACCGGTTGCTGCGCGCTTCCGGCCCGGCCCACGCGCTGAGATTCAGCGGATCCGCTCGGTCCGGGCCTAAGCGTCAGCGGATTCGCGCGTCACGCGCACCGATCCGCTGACGCGGCGTCACGGCTCTCGGCGGAAGTCGCGGAGCAGGGTGTTGACGGCGGCGGCGCGAGCCCTGCGAGTGAGCGCCGCCAGCCGCCGGAGTTGAGCGTCCGCCGACGCGACCTGCTCGGCCGAGACGCCGAGACTGCCGCCGGCCCCGAGTCCCGTCGAAGCGACCAGGCTGATGATCGCGTCGATCTGCCCGGCGGTGGCGAGCATCCGGTCCACCCGCTGCCGCTCGTGCGGGGGCAGGTCCAGACCGAGCGCCCGGGTACGGGCGGCGAGCGCATCGCGGAGGTCGGCCGGTCCGGACGTGCGCGGGCCGGACAGGCCGGCGATCACCGTGGCCGCCTCGGCGACGGCCTCGCGCAGCTCGTATTCGAGCTCGCCGGCGGTCTGGTCGGCGCCGATCGCCTCGATGTCCACCGAGTCGTCCAGCGCGCGGACCGTCCACCGGCAGCGCTCAGCCGTTCCTCGCGCTGTCATCGCTAGCCGCTCTCCGGCCTCCGGGGCCAACAAGAGCACTTCGCGGGCGGCGAGAACATCGTCGTTCAGCACTCGAGGAGGCAGGCCCTGGGCATCTCCCGGTGCGGGGAGCACGACGGCGCAGGCCGTGGCGCGCCCGACCAGCTTCAGCAGGTCCAGCACGGAGTCGCTCGACACGATCCCGGTGCCCGGCGCAGCGTCGACTTCATGCGCCTGGGCGTAGTCGTGCAGGGTGTGCACCGCGTCGTCCGGTGCGACGACACCGGCCCGCCACGCGGTCGCCCACAGGGCGAGCGCAGACGCCGGCCAGGCGCGCAGCAGGGCCCGAGGTGGTGATGTCGACATGGCCACACCACGATACGCGGAGCGTCGCCCGGCGTGAACACCTCCGCATGGCCTACCCTGAGCACCCGTGACGAATGATCGCTACGGACGTGACGTTCTTTCCCAGCCCCGTCGAGCCAAACCGAAGGCGCCCGAGGTGGCTGGGGAGCCCGGCTTGGTGGTCGAGGACGCGGGCACCGGATTCTGTGGCGCCGTGGTCGGGTGGGAGAAGACCTACGCCGCGGACATGGTCCGGCTCGAGGACCGCCACGGGCGCACGCGCGTCTTCCACGCCTATCCCGCGGCCTTCTTGATCGACGGCGCCCCGGTGACGCTGGTCCGGCCCCGCGGACGCGGCCCCAACGCACCCCAGACCATCCAGACCGCGTCCGGATCCCGAGCACTCCCGAAACAGCGTGCGCGGACCGCGCGAGCGAGCCGGATCTTCGTCGAAGGCGTCCACGACGCGACTCTGCTGGAACGCGTGTGGGGCGACGACCTGCGCGCCGAGGGCGTCGTCGTGATGAGCCTGGACGGCCTGGACAACCTCGACGACGCGCTCGCCGACTTCCAGCCGGCACCGCATCGTCGGGCTGGAGTCCTGGTGGATCACCTGGTGTCCGGTTCCAAGGAGGAGAAGCTGACCACCGGCGTCGGGCCTGACGTGCTGGTGTGCGGTCATCCCTACGTGGACGTGTGGCAGGCGGTCAAGCCCGCGGCCGTGGGCATCGAGGCCTGGCCGGTGATACCGATGGGCACCGACTGGAAGACCGGCATCTGCGATGCGCTCGGCTGGGGAACCCCGCAGGACGGCTGGCGCCGGGTGCTGAACGCGGTGTCCAGCTTCCGTGAGCTCGAAGTGCCGTTGATCCGCAGCGTCGAGGAACTGATCGACTTCGTCACCGAACCGCCGGAGTAGCTCCGGTCGGGTCCGCGACCGAGCGTCCTGGCTGGTGGAGGTCGGGGTGCCGACGCGCCTCGTCAGCTGTGCCCGAGGAGCCAGCCGATTCCGGCGGCGGCGCACGCCCAGAGGACTGACGCGAAGGTGCCGAGGATGAACTGCTCGCTCGCATGGTGCTCACGCAACTGGGGGAAACGGGCCAGTCCTTTGACGCCGAGGATCACGGCGATTCCGGCGGGCCACGCCAAGAGCAGGCTGACCGCGATGCCGGTGCGCTCCATGAGGCCGATCACCCGGCCGCCTCGCAGCGGGGGATCGAGGGCGGGGTCGTCGTAGTTGTCGTCACGCGTCGGGATGCCGCCGGCGGCCAGGACCGCGCGCACCGCGTAGCCGCCGGTCGTCGCCGCGGCGACCACGGCCAGGACCCGGCCCGCGACGAGTGCCGGGCCGTCGAAGCCGTCCGACACAGCAGCCGCGACGGCCGCCGCTCCCAGCAGTGCCGTCAGAGCGGCCGACATGACGAGGTCGAAGCGGATCAGGTCGGCGTCCGAGCGATCCGGGTCCTTCACCAGCCGGGCCCGCACCGGAACTCCGGCGAGCGCATACGCGACGGCGAGGGCCATCAGCACTGTCGCGATCATCGTCATTCCTCCTGCCCGCCGTCCGGCCGAACGTCGCTGTGCCGCAGCAGCACGACGACGAGGTCCTCGGTGTCACGTTGCAGGTCCCACCGCGCCGAGCGCAGCCGCAGCGAGATCGCCTGCGGAGTGATGCCCAACTGTTCCGCGGCCTGCGCCTGGGTGAGCCCGGAGGCGACCAGTTCGACCGCTTCCCGGCCCGCTTCGGTGCGTCCGGTCTCCAGATCCACCAGGAGGCAGGCGGCGGTCTGTGCCGGGCGGCACCACGATGACGACCCACGCACCTGCAGCGGCACCCGCTGCCCCTTCGCCGATTCGACCGCCGCCCGGGCCGCTTCGAATGCGCGGCCACGTCCGGCGCGTGTCTGGCGGGGGAGCGGCAGGTCGACGTCGTCGACGCCGACGCCCACCGACCAGTGGCCGGAGGCCGCCAGATCGACCGCGACTCGGGCCAGCGCGGCCGGATCGTCGAACACCGCCTCTACCTCGTCGCCGGCCGTGCGCTCGAAGGCCCGCACGACCGGCGCGCCCCGGTAACGGTCGAGCAGGTCGGGAACGCGGTCGGCATCGCTGCGGCTCGCGCGCTGGTCTGCGGTCAGCACGAACATGCCGTCACCTCCATCAAGTCTCTATGCTTGATATTCTCAAATCAAGTATCCATGCTTGATATCTCATAATCAAGCCTTTGCACTTGATTCTCCCACCGGTAGTCGGGAGTCGACGATCAGGCCGACCACGCCGAGCGAGAACAAGGCGGCCGACACCACGATCATCACCGGCGACGCCTCGCCCGCCAGCGCATCGCCGAGGAACACCACCGCGGCGGTACCCGGCGCCGTACCCACGACGCTCGCCACGAAATACGGCATCGGCCGCACCGACGAGAGACCGGACGCGTAGTTCACCACGGCGAAGGGCACCACCGGGATCAGCCGCAACGAGCCGACTGCGAGCCAGCCCCGTCGCTCCAGGCGCTCTTCGACGGCCCGGAACCCCGGCTTGTCCAGGTGCCGCTCCACCCGGGCACGCCCGAGCCGGCGCGCCAACACGAACGCCACCGTCGCGGCGACCGCGGCCACCGCCATCGAACCGGTGAAACCGACCACCGGTCCGAACAACGCGCCGGCCGTCACCGTGAACGCCGTCCGCGGAATCGGTCCGACGATCGCAATCGTGTTCACCGCGAAGAACACGCAGGCGAACCACGGGCCGAGCGCATCGGACCACTCCCGCGCCCGCTCCACCGACGGCAGCGGCACCAGGTAGGCGCCGACGAGCACCGCTACGACCGCGGCCAGTCCGGCCAGCGCACGCCAGAGCGGCCGCCGGGCAGGCGACGACGGCGCCGGGCCGACGGCGCCGGAGACCAGGTCTACCGGCTCGTCCACCACCCGGGACCGATTGGAACGACGCACCCAGCAAGCTTAGGCCGCCCACAACGCTGATCCACGCCGCACGTCCCGGTGTCACGGGTCACAACGCCATCGCGAAATGTCACACTGCTCATCCGTTACTGTGCATCCAGGCCCAGCGACCACGGAGGACTACGGCAGCGATGACGGCAGACGGCAACCTACACACCCGCGACCAGCTCGACGACGACTACGAGCGCTGGTCCGCCGCCGCCGCCGCGGTCCTCGCCAAGGGGCGGCGCGTCGAGCCGGCAGATCTGCCCGGCGCACCCGACGTGCTCCTGTCGAGCGAGACACGGGACGACGTCGTCGTACGCCCCCTGTATACCCGTCGAGACGAGACGCCCGAGCGCGGACTGCCCGGCAGTTTCCCCTTCGTGCGCGGCGCCGACGCAGCCCGCGATGTAGTTCAGGGCTGGCGGGTCACCGAGCGCTTCGGCGATCTGGCCGGTCAGTCGCCCGCCGGGGTCAACGAGACCGTCCTGGACGCTGCGGGCAGCGGCGCGAGCGGCATCTGGCTGAAGGTCGGCGCCGCGGTGCCGGTCGGTGAGCTCGGCGCAGCGCTCGCCGGGGTCTACCTCGACCTCATGCCGGTCACCCTGGACGCGGGCTCCGACGGCATCGCCGCCGCCCGGGAGTTCTTGCGACTGCTCGACGACGCTCCGGCCGCTCCCGAACAGGCGCCGTCGCTGCTGAGCACCACGCACAGCCTCGGCCTCTCTCCGTACACGGCGGCCTATTCGGGCCGCGCCACCGTGCCCGCCGACGAGGCGACCGCTCTGGCCGCGACGTGTCCCGGACGGGTCCGTACCTTCCGCGTCGACGGCACCGACTTCGCCCAGTCCGGCGCGACCAACGTCCAGGAGCTCGGCCTGCTGGTGGCGGCCGCGGTAGCTCACGTCCGCGACCTGGTCGCTGCCGGCCTCGCGCCGGGCGACGCGCTGCGTCAGATCTCCTTCGCGGTCGCGGTCGGCGACGACCAGTTCGCCTCCATCGCCAAGCTCCGCGCCCTGCGCCTGATGTGGGCGCGCGTCGCCCAGGTTCTGGACGCCCCCGGCGACGGCGCGGCCCTGACGCACGCCGTCACCGACCTGTCGATGCTCACCCAACGCGATCCGTGGGTGAACATGCTGCGCACCACGGTGGCCGCGTTCGGCGCCGGTGTCGGCGGCGCCGATCAGGTGACCGTGCTCGGGTACGACGCCGCCCTGCCCCAGGACTCCCGCTCGTCGAGCCCGACCTTCTCCGCGCGCATCGCCCGCAACACGCAGCTGCTGCTCCTCGAGGAGTCGAACATCGGCCGTGTCCTCGATCCGGCGGGCGGATCCTGGTATGTCGAACAGCTCACCGGCGACCTCGCCGCCGCCGGGTGGAAGGTGTTCACCGACGTCGAGACTCACGGCGGCTACACCGACGCCCTGGACCAGGGAGCGATCGCCCGCTGGATCGACGAGGCGCTCGCCGCGCGCGATGCGGCCGTCGCCCATCGAAGCGCACCCGTCACCGGTGTCTCGGAGTTCCCGAACCTGGGGGAGGCCGCCGTCGGCTCCGCGCTCGCCGGCGCGAACGACCTGCCGACCGCTACCGGGAAGCTCGCCCGCGTCGCCCGCCGGTTCGAAGAACTGCGCGACCGGGCAGATGCCCAGTCGGTCCGGCCGAGCATCCTGCTACTGCCCCTGGGCAGCGTCGCCGAGCACAACGGGCGGACGACCTTCGTCAGCAACCTGCTGGCCGCCGGCGGCATCGAGGCGGTCAACCCCGGTCCGGTGACCGTCGAGGCGCTCGTCGGGTTGGCGGCCGATGCCTTACGACAAGCGCAAGGGCCGGAGACGGTGGCCGTCCTGTGCGGAACCAAGGCGCGCTACGCCGACGACGGTCCCGCAGTGCTCGCGGCCGCCCGCGCCGCCGGAATCTCGCGCATCCTGCTCGCCGGACCGACGAAAGAGTGGCCCGACGGCGATGACTCGCCCGACGGCTCGCTGCAAGCAGGCATCGACGCCGTCGCCACCCTGACCGAGCTGCTGGACGTTCTCACCGCGTCGAAGGAGGGCTGAGAAGCCATGAGCGAGAACACCATTCCCAACTTCTCCGACGTCGACCTGAACTTGGACGCGCTCGCCGAGACGCCCACTCCCGAGGAGGCGGCCGGTCTCGTCGAGACACTGTCGACCACGCACGGCTACACCCCGGAGCAAACCGTTTGGCATACGCCCGAGCAGATCGACGTCGCACCCGTCTACACTCGCGCCGACCGCGACCAGGACGCGGCGCAGAGCGGCTACCCGCTCGACTCGATTCCGGGCGAAGCCCCGTTCATCCGCGGGCCGTATCCCACGATGTACGTCAATCAGCCGTGGACCATTCGTCAGTACGCCGGCTTCTCCACCGCCGCGGAGTCCAACGCCTTCTACCGCCGCAACCTCGCCGCCGGACAGAAGGGCCTGTCTGTGGCTTTCGACCTGGCGACCCACCGCGGCTACGACTCCGATCACCCTCGCGTGGCCGGCGACGTCGGCATGGCCGGGGTGGCCATCGACTCGATCCTGGACATGCGCCAGCTGTTCGACGGCATCGACCTGGGCAGTGTCTCGGTGTCGATGACGATGAACGGCGCGGTGCTCCCGATCCTCGCCCTCTATGTGGTGGCGGCCGAGGAGCAGGGTGTGCCGCCGGAGAAGCTCGCCGGGACCATCCAGAACGACATCCTCAAAGAGTTCATGGTCCGCAACACCTACATCTATCCGCCAGCGCCGTCGATGCGGATCATCTCCGACATCTTCGCGTACACCAGTCAGAAGATGCCGAAGTTCAACTCGATCTCGATCTCCGGCTACCACATCCAGGAGGCGGGTGCGACCGCCGATCTGGAGCTCGCCTACACGCTCGCCGACGGGGTCGAGTACATCCGTGCCGGACTCGAAGCGGGCCTGGACATCGACAAGTTCGCGCCGCGGCTCTCGTTCTTCTGGGGCATCGGGATGAACTTCTTCATGGAGGTCGCCAAGCTCCGCGCCGCGCGTCTGCTGTGGAGCGAGCTGGTCGCGAAGTTCGAGCCGAAGTCGGCCAAGAGCCTCTCGCTCCGCACCCACTCGCAGACCTCGGGCTGGTCGCTGACGGCACAGGACGTCTTCAACAATGTCGCCCGCACCTGTGTGGAGGCGATGGCCGCGACCCAGGGGCACACCCAGTCGCTGCACACCAACGCGCTCGACGAGGCGATCGCGCTGCCCACCGACTTCTCCGCGCGCATCGCACGCAACACCCAGCTGCTGTTGCAGCAGGAGTCGGGCACCACGCGGCCGATCGATCCGTGGGCGGGGTCGAACTACGTCGAGTGGCTCACCGCGCACCTCGCGGACAAGGCCCGGGCCCACATCGCCGAGGTGGAAGCGGCGGGTGGTATGACCCAGGCCATCAACGAGGGCCTGCCGAAGCTCCGGATCGAAGAGGCGGCCGCCCGCACCCAGGCACGCATCGACTCCGGCCAGCAGCCGCTGATCGGTGTCAACAAGTATCGCGTCGACGAGGACGAGGAGATCGAGGTCCTCAAGGTCGACAACTCCAAGGTGCGCGCCGAACAGTTGGAGAAGCTCACTCGTCTGCGCGCCGAACGGGACTCGGCGGCCGTCGAGGCGGCGCTGGCCGACCTGACTCGTGCGGCGGGCGAGTCGGGCGGTTCGGATCTGTCGAACAATCTCATGGCGCTGGCCATTGAGGCCGCGCGCCACGGCGCCACCGGCGGCGAGATCTCCGACGCGATGGAGAAGGTCTTTGGCCGTCATCAGGCAGAGATCCGCACCATCAGCGGCGTCTACCGGCACGAAGTGGGAGAAGACGTGAGCAACGTGGATCGGGCGATCGCCGTCGTCGATGCCTTCGCAGAAGCGGAGGGCCGTCGGCCGCGCGTGCTGGTCGCCAAGATGGGACAGGACGGGCACGACCGCGGCCAGAAGGTGATCGCGACCGCGTTCGCCGACCTCGGCTTCGACGTCGACGTGGGCCCGCTGTTCGCCACGCCCGAAGAGGTGGCCGCGCAGGCCGCCGACAACGACGTCCACGTCGTCGGCGTGTCGTCGCTGGCCGCCGGTCACCTCACTCTGGTGCCGGCGCTGAAGAAGGCGCTCACCGACGTCGGACGCGAGGACGTGATGATCGTGGTCGGCGGGGTGATCCCGCCGGGCGACTTCGATGAGCTCTACCAGGCCGGGGCCACCGCGATCTACCCGCCGGGCACGGTGATCGCCGATGCGGCGGTGGAGCTGATCGGCAAGCTCGCCGGAGAGCTGGAACTCGATCTGGTCCTGCCGGACGCGGGCTGACGCGGGAGATGGCACGACGCACGATCGACGTCGGGGCACTCGCCGACGGGGTCCGGTCCGGCGATCGCTCGACACTGGCCCGCGCCATCACCCTGGTCGAGTCGACGCGGCCCGACCATCGCGCGAAGGCGCAGGAGCTGCTCCTCGAACTGACGCCGGATTCGGGCAACTCGTTCCGGGTCGGCATCACCGGTGTGCCCGGCGTCGGCAAGTCGACGACCATCGAGGCGCTCGGCATGCATCTGATCGATCTCGGGCATCGCGTGGCGGTGCTCGCCGTCGATCCTTCGTCCACGCGTACCGGCGGTTCGATCCTCGGCGACAAGACCCGCATGGGGAAGCTCTCCGCCGCACCGGAAGCCTATGTGCGGCCGTCCCCGACGTCGGGCACGCTCGGCGGCGTCACCAAAGCGACCCGCGAGACCATCGTCCTGGTCGAGGCCGCCGGATACGACGTCGTATTGGTCGAGACCGTCGGCGTCGGCCAGTCAGAGGTGAGCGTCGCCGGCATGGTCGACACCTTCAGCTTCCTGACGCTGGCCCGTACCGGAGACGCACTGCAGGGCATCAAGAAGGGAGTGCTGGAGCTCGCCGAGATCGTCGTCGTGAACAAAGCCGACGGCAAGCACCTCAACGAGGCGCGCGCCGCAGCCCGCGAACTCCGCAACGCGCTGGGCCTGATCTATCCGCACGACGCCCTGTGGACGCCCCCGGTGCTCACCATGAGCGCGCTGGAGAACACCGGCGTCGACGAGTACTGGCAGGCGATCGTCAAGCATCGGGACGTACTCACCGAAGCGGGGGAGTTCGAACGACGACGGGCCCGCCAGCAGGTGAACTGGACCTGGCAGATGGTCCAAGAGACGATCCTCTCGCGCCTCGAATCCGACCCGGAAGTCCGCCGGGTCCGTACGGATGCCGAGCGCGCCATCCTCGACGGCACACTCACTCCGGCGCTGGCGGCCGAGCAGATCGTCGCCGCCGCCGGCGGGTGAATCTACTGACGGCGCATGCGCAGTCTCCTCGATGACCGGCGAGCCCACCGCGTCTCCCTTGATGACCGGCGACTCCCTCGATGATTGAGCGAGCGCAGCGAGTCGAAATCACTTCTCCCTGCGATCCAGGGGAGCGACGTACCATCGAAGAGGTGAGCAACGTCGAAGCCCACCCGATCGAAGTCGACTGCGGCCCCGGTCCCGACGAAGGCATCGAGGTAGTCGCCCCCCGAGAGGTGCCCCTGGGCGGACCGCGGGCCATGCTGGTCCGCCGGACCCTGCCGACCCGCGACCGCTCGATGGTCGGTGCCTGGTGCTTCGCCGATCACTACGGGCCGGACGACGTCTCCGCAACCGGCCCTTCGACTCCGCTCAGGACCAGTGGCATGCGCGTCCTCCCTCACCCACACACCGGTCTGCAGACTGTGAGCTGGCTCTTCGAGGGCGAGATCGAGCACACCGACAGTGCAGGCGTACACGCCATGGTCCGGCCGGGAGAGCTGAACCTGATGTCGGCCGGCGCTGGAATCAGTCATTCGGAGGTGTCCACACCCCAGACCCGGCGCCTGCACGGAATGCAGTTGTGGGTCGCCCTCCCCGAGTCCGCTCGGCATGGCTCCCAAGGATTCCAGTTCCATGCGCCCGCACCCGTTCATATTGCCGGCGGGTCGGTCCGGGTGTTCATCGGCGAACTGGCCGGCGACGCCTCGCCGGTCGAGACCGCTACGCCGCTGCTCGGCGCCGAACTGACAGTGGCGCCGAACTCCGAAGTGGTGCTCGATGTCGATCCGACCTTCGAACACGGTCTGATCCTGGACTTCGAGCAGGCGAGCCTCGACGGTGTGCGCCTCGGCCGTGGCGATCTGGGGTACGCCGGTCCGGGAAGAGACCGTCTGACCGTGACGAACCCGACCGACTCCGAGGCACGGGCGGTCCTGCTCGGCGGCGAACCGTTCGCCGAAGATCTCATCATGTGGTGGAACTTCGTCGCCCGCACGCACGACGAGATCGTCGAGTACCGCGAGCAATGGGAGGCCCGCTCGGCGCGCTTCGGCACCGTGGCCGGCTGGACGGACCGAGACCGGATTCCCGCGCCGCCGCTGCCCAATAGCCGACTCACCCCGCGCCGTCGTCGGCACTGACGAGGCCCTCGATGATCGAGGGAGCGCCGCCCTTTGAGGAACCTCACGAACCACGAGTCGAAATCACCTCCTCTGATGCTTGAGCGAGCACCCTCCTCCGATGATTGACCGAGCACCCTTCTCCGATGATTGAGCGAGCGCAGCGAGTCGAAATCCCGCCTCACCCGAGAAGCAGACGCCGATTCTGTCGTAGCCCCGTCGTAGAGTGATGTCAGACACACAACGAGAACCCGGATATCTGGTTCTAACAGCGGGAACAGCACTTCGGGGGAGGTGAACATCGTGACCGTCAACGGCATCTCGTACAACGACGACGCCCGCAGCGGGCCCAGCACCGCACGTCTCGACACCGCTGGTTTCGACCCCGACACGCTGATCACCGGACTGTCGCCCGCAGAACTGCTGGCGGTACAGACCGCCGCCGAGAAGCGCTTGAGCGCCGAGGCAACCGCACTGTTGGCCGCCGAGTCCGACGACGCGCTGTTGGGGCTGCTCGACACCCGTGAACAGACCCACCGCCGCGCCGAAGTGTTCGACGCCGCCCTCTACATCGAAATCTCCGACCGTGGCGTGTACCGGCGCGCCGGACACATCTCGACCCACCAGCTCTACGCCCACGGGGTGCGTCTCGGGGTGGGTGAGGCCCGCCGCCGCCGGGTCACAGCCGAAGGCATCGGCGCCATGAGCGCCCTGACCGGTGAACGCCTCGAACCCCACCTCGCAGCGACCGCGTCGGCGGTGGCCGACGGTGAGGCCGGCGGCGCCCACGTCGCCGCCGTGGCCGAGATCATGGACAAACTCCCCTCGGCGGTCACTCACGATCAGCGCGTCAAAGCCGAAGCCATGCTCGCTGATGCGGCGCGCCGTCTGGACCCGGCCGCGGTCACCGTGGTGGGCAACCGGATCCTGGCCTGGCTCGACCCCGACGGCACCCTGGCCGACGACCACGACCGCCAGCGCCGCCGCACCTTCAACCTGCAGCCGCAGAACCGGCAACTGATGAGCAAAGTCCGCGCCCTGCTCACCCCCGTCCTGCGCGCCAAACTCGAAGTGATCTTGCATCAGTGGGCCACCACGGGGATGAACAACCCCGACGACCCCGACTCCCCACGCGGGGCCGCCGACCAACCCGGCCTCGACCCCGCCGTCCTGGCGGCCGCCGCCGAACGGGATACACGGACCTTGGGGCAGCGTCAGCACGACGCCCTCGAAGCGTTGTGCGACTGGGCCCTCGCGCTGGCCGGGCCACCCGCACCCACCCAGATTCCCTCGCAAGTGGTGGTCACCGTGACCGATGAGGATTTGGCGCGGCAGGCCGGGATCGGCTGGACCGCCACCGGCACCCGCATCCCGGTGTCGGATCTGGTGCAGTTCGCCGCCGACACCATCCCGTATCTGGCGGTGTTCTCCCAAGCCACCGGACAAGTGCTCTATTTGGGGCGGGCGAGCCGGTTCGCCACCGCGGCGCAACGGTTGGCGTTGTTCGCCCGCGACCGCGGTTGCACCGCCCCGGGCTGCACCGTCCCGTTCATCCGCACCCAAGCCCACCATATGCCCGACTGGACCGACGGTGGTATCACCGATATCGACCGTCTGGGTGGGGCGTGCGGCCGGCACAACCGGATGAACGGTAAGACTGCCGGGCATTGGGAGTCGACGGTCCTGACCTTCGGTCCCGACGCCGGACGCGTCGGGTGGCGGCCCGTCGGGCGCAGCCTCCGGTGGCAGAGCAACATCATGTTCCACCCCGAACGCCTCGCACCCGAACCCGCCCGTGTCCCAGCAGCAGGTGAACCGCCGTCCGACACCGGACCACCCGGCAACATACGAATGCCCGACGTCAGCGCATTGCGTGAAGTGATCGCTTCACCGCACGCGGCCGGGCCACCGAGCGAACACCGGACTGCCCGTCCATTCCGGATCGTGCACGGACACTGGGTCGCCTGACACCCGGTCGCCAGTGCTGCTCGGCCACAGTCACGACGGCCGGCTAAACGACACCCGATCAAAGCTCGGGTAGTGCCGTCGCTGCGGCATGCGCGATAGGCTCGACTCTGGACGCATCAGCCTGACGACCCTGGGGGGAATCTTGAGCAAGAACCAGACCCACTACTACGACGCACCGCTCGTGCGGAACATGTCCACTGCCGGCGTGATCCTCGGCATCGGCTCGATCGCCTTCTGCTGGATCCCGATCATCGCACCGTTCGCCGGCCTGATCGCAATCATCCTCGGCTTCATCGGCCGCGAGAAGGTGGTTCGCGCCGGGCGGACCGACTACCTGAACGCTTCGCACGCGGCGGTCATCACCGGCATCATCGGACTGATCATCGGCGTGGTCTTCTTGGCGCTCAGCTTCGGGTTCGGTCCGGGCACCCACACCTAGACCCCCGTTCTGCGAAAAATCCCGCCGTCCATTCGGACGGCGGGATCTTTCGTCGTCGAGCCCGATCGATCAACTCGGGACGCTATCGGCGCCGCACAGGTTCACCTCGACGATGGTGCCGGTGAGCTGGTTGCGAGTGGAGAGTCGCATGAGCACTCCTAGTTCTCAGGTTCGTCGTGCTTGTTGCTGCCGCCCAGTTCGCTGAGGAGACTCGCGACGTCGATTCCGGTGGTGCCGCGGATCATTTCCAGACTGCTGACCAGTCCCGCGCCCGCACTCTTGGTGAGCGGGTCGACGCCGTCGCCGACGAGCGTGATGTTGGCTTCGCTCAGCGGTTCAGCGCCGGCGCGCACGATCTCGGGCAGCTTGCCGAGCACCAGCTCAAGCTGACCCACCGAGTCGAGCTTGCCCAGTGCCTCGGCACGCTTCTCCAGCGCCTCGGCCTCGGCCTCACCGGTAATCCGGATGCCCTCGGCGCGGGCCGCCGCCTCCGCGACGATCTCGGCCTTGCGAGCCTCGGCGCGCTGCTGCGCGGCGTACAGTTCGGCCTCGGCCGGACGGCGGACCTCCGCGTCGAGTTGCGTGTCGCGCAGACGCGCGGCCTGCTCGGCCACCTCGTTGTCCTTCTCCACCTGGATGCGGCGGCGCTCGGCCTCGACCAGCGGGCGGACGGCGTCCGCTTCAGCCGCAGCACGATCGGTCGCCTGGCGGGCGGCCTCGCGTTCGATGTCGAGCTCACGCTGCTGCTCGATGATGGCCTGCTCGTTGTGGATCCGGCTCTGCTCGGCCACCCGGTGCGCCTCCGCACGCGACTGCGCGGCGATGGCAGCCTGGTCCGAACGCTCCTTGGCGGCCAGGTCGCTGAAGTACTGGCCGTCGGAATCCTGGACGTCGTTGATCGAGAAGCTGTCCAGAAGCAGACCCTGGTTGGCCAGGATCTCCTTGATCGACTGTGCGACCTGATCGACCAGCGCCTGGCGGTCGACCAGTATGCTCTTTGCCGTCATGGTGCCGACGATCGACCGGAGCTCACCGGAAAGCTGTTCGGTGACAAGGGCTTTCACGCGGTTGAGGTCGTCTCCGAAACGCGGACCGGCTTTCAGGATTGCTTCCGGATCGTCGCCCACCTTCACCACAGCGACACCGCGGACCTTCAGTTCGATGCCGTCGTTGGCAGGAGTCGACGTGTCCAGGTCCGCCTTGATCGACGACAGCTGCACGCGGGTCGCGCGCTGGACGACGGGCAGCACGAACGTGCCGGTGCCGCGGTACACCTTGCCCTGGTGTCCCTTGCCGGTACCGGTCACGATGAAGGCCTCCTCGGCCCCCGGAACCCGATAGCGAGACAACAGCAGCAGTACCAGCAGGACCAGCAGAACGACGACGATGATCACGGGGATCAGGATCGTTTCCATTTCAGGGGTGTTCCTTTCGAATCAGGAATCGAAGTCGGAGTAGGGGAGTTGTTCGACGAAGTACGCGTCCAGGTCGTCGATCTTGGCGACCACGCGCACCTTCTCGTTGTGGTGGAAGTCCCGATCGGCGGTGACGGTCACCTGGCGTGATCCGAGCGGCGTCGAGATCTCTGCCGTTCCGTAGTGGCCGGCCATCAGCGGCTCGACGATGCGCGCCGAACTCCCGATCACCTCGACGGTGGGAAGTTCCTCGGCGGACCGCCACAACCAGCGGATCACCGCGGCCGCAGTGATCGCCATGATCAGGCCCGCACCGGCGCCGGCCACCAGCGCCACGCCGTTGCCGGTGCCGGTGCCGCCGAACTGGATCATGCTGCCCGCGACCAGCCCGAACCCGGTGACGAACGGCATCAGCAGGGACACGAAGCCCGCACCGGAGTCGCCCAGGTCGAAGTCGAACTCGCCGAAGTCCAGGCCGACGAGCGAGAGCAGCATCAGCACGAGGCCGACGCCGCCGATGATCAACAGGATGATGCCGAGCACGTGACCCCGTTTCTCCGTAATGGGTGACTTCAACCCTACAGGTGACGATCGGGCTCCCGCGGCGGTCCGAAGGCCTGCCGGGCTGCGGTGACCGTCGCCAGGGTCACGCAGCCCTCGGCGTGGTCGTTGACCAGGCCCATCGCCTGCATGAATGCGAAAGCCGTTGTCGGCCCGACGAACCGCCAGCCACGCCGCTTGAGGTCCTTGGCCATCGCGATCGATGACGGTGAGGTGCTCACTGACGCAGGCACCGTGATCTCACCGGCTGGAATCTCCCAGCTCCAGAAGTAGTTCGCGAGCGTCCCGGTCTCGTCGACCAGTTCCAGTGCGCGCCGGGCGTTGTTCACGACGGCTTCGATCTTTCCCCGGTGGCGGATGATCCGGGCGTCTTCGAGCAGCCGGGCGATGTCGTCCTCGCCGTACTCGGCGATCTCGGCGAAATCGAAGCCGCCGAACACTTCCCGGAATGCCGGCCGCTTGTTCAGGATGGTCCGCCAGCTGAGACCCGACTGAAAGCCCTCCAGGCTGACTTTCTCGAACAGACGACGGTCATCGACGACCGGGAAGCCCCACTCGGCGTCGTGGTACTCGAGCATCCCTGGACCGTCCGCCGCCCAGTGACATCTCAGCGCGCCGTCCGGCGCCGGGTACAACTCCACGGCGCTCACTGTAAGCGGCCCGTCCGACAGCCGGATCCGCCGGCGGAATAGCGACCACTCCCACGGGGTTGAGGACGTCATGAGCGACTCCGGTTACGACCCCCGGCAATTGATCTCCGACACCTCGATCGGCGTTCTGGCGACGCTGAAGGCCAGCGGGATGCCACAACTGTCACCGGTGACCGCCGTCTACCACCGCGCCGCCGACGTCGTCTACATCTCGATGACCGCCGGTCGCGCGAAAACCGCGAATCTGCGCCGTGATCCCCGCGCAGCGATCGAGTTCACGAGTCCGGACGGCTACACGTGGGCCACTGCCGAAGGACCGGTGACGTTGAGCGGCCCCAGCGACGATCCGGACTCAGCGGAAGTCGATGCATTGGTCGACTACTACCGGCTCGGCGCGGGAGAGCACCCGGACTGGACCGAGTACCGGCAGGTGATGGTCGACGACCGGCGCGTCCTGGCCGCCCTGCACGTCGAGCGCGTCTACGGCGAGAAGCTGCGCTGACCGGCTGCGGAGATAGTCGCCGTAGGGCCTGGTCGGCGCGGCTCGGACCCGCCGAATCCGTACGAACCGGCTCAAAACGCGTGGCCCTCGCGTTCCTCTCACACGCTGGTGACACCGCCCTCAGAACGGCGGGTGGGGGGGCCGGGATCCTCCCGGCGCAGGCCTGACATGTGGAGGAAACCATGAGGAAGTTCGCCAATCGCAAGACCGCCGCCGTCGTCGCCGGACTGGCCGCCACCACCCTGGTGGCCGCCGGGTGCAGTGATTCCGAAGACGAACCCGCCGCCACGAACTCGGTCGTCGCGTCTGCCACCGAGTCCGGAGCCGCGGACGGCGCCGATCACGACCACGCACACGACGTCGAGTTGAAGACCGCCGACGGTCAGACGGTCACGCTCACGGGACCGATCGCCGCCAAGTACTCCGCCGCCACTGAGGATCAGAAGGAGGATCTCGGCGCGCCCCTCTCCGGCGCCGACGCATCCGGAACCAGCGACAGCGGCGTGGTGTTCCAGCAATTCGCCGGCGGTGTGATCACCGCCAAGAACGGCGACGACGGTACCCCGGCGTACATCACCTGGGGAAAGATCCGCGACGCCTGGAACGTCAAGCGCAACGCCGAGGGCGAGCCCGATCCCGCGGGCAAGGGCGGTTCCGACGGCCCGCTCGGTGCGGCGACAAGCGATGAGACCGAGACCGGCGACGTCATGAAGTCGACGTTCGACAATGGCGAGATCACGTACGACGAGGACTCCGACAAGGTCGTCGTGACCGTCAAGGGCAAGGTCGTCGCGACCGAGTGACCCCACCGCTCGAATCGGGATCCCGGCCGCCGCCCGCGGCCGGGGTCCCGGTGGTTTCGGGACCTTCGTCCGCGGTCCGCACGACGCCGGCGCGCGTAGGTTGGTAGGCGTAGGCGTCGGCGTTTCGGCTGGTTCGCACGCCTCACCCGCTCGGATGCGACCCAGGGAGTTGATACCGGTGCCTACCGTGAATGCGCCGATCATGGCAGCCGTCGACGGCTCAGAGCATGCCCTGGACGGGGTGCGCTGGGCGGCCCGCGCCGCCGCCCGTACCCACCGGCCGCTGCATCTGGTGAGCGTCGTCGACCGTCCGGCCTTCCAGTTCGGCGAGGGCATCGTGACCGCGCAGGCATTCGCGGACGCGTCCCGGGCGCTGGCCGACGGCGCTCTGGACGTCGCCCGTTCGGTGGTCTCGGAGGTCGCGACCGACGTCGAGACCAGCGGTGAGATCGTCGTCGGACGTCCCGCACTGGTGCTGCGCGATCTCACCAGCCGCGCGCACATGATGGTCCTCGGACGCCGCGGACTCGGCGGCGTCGCCGGCCTGCTGCTCGGCTCGGTGAGCACTTACGTCTCGTCGCACGCGAGTTGTCCGGTCGTCGTCGTCAGCGAGGACCCGCCGACCGGGGGGCCCGTGGTGGTCGGCGTCGACGGATCGCCGGTGTCGCAGGCCGCGACCGAGGTCGCCTTCGCCCAGGCATCTGGACTCGGTGTCGGCCTGATCGCAGTCCACACCTACGGCGGGTACACCGGGGTGCAGACCTTCGACGTCGTTCAGCAGGGCCGTCAGCGGATCGTCGACGAGGCCCGCGCGGGACTCGGGTCCCGCCTGGCCGGCTGCCTGTCCGACTACCCCGACGTGAACGTCCAGACGGTGGTGACGATCGAAGAGCCCGCCGCGCAGATCATCGAAGCAGCCTCCCTCGCTCAGCTGATCGTGCTGGGCAGTCGCGGGCACGGCGGATTCCGCACCCTGCTGCTCGGCTCGACGAGCCAGGCCGTTTTGCAGGTCGCCCACTGCCCGGTGATGATCGTCCCGGGGTAGGGAAGCGGGCGAGTGCACGGTCGGCCCGGTCGGTGGAATCGGTGTGGCGGATCATGGCGCCCAGTCCTGCAATCGCGCTGCCTGCCGGGTGACCGCCCGATCCGGGATAGTCCGCAACGCGGCGTCACGCACCACGCCGAGCGGACCGGAGGACTGCATCACGCGCCCGATCAGTGCCGCCTGCCAGGCGATCCTCCGGCTGCGGGGCCGGCGTCTGCGGTCGTAGCGCAGCAGCGCCTGCGGTATCGCAGCCGGGTCTTGCGTACGGATCGCGGGCGTGAGTTCGCGGACGAGCACCGCGGCATCCTCGAGCGCCTGATTGGCCCCCTGTCCGAGGTCCGGGGGCATGGCGTGCGCGGCATCGCCGAGAAGTACTCGTCGCCGGAGAACGTACGACGGCGGCGGCTCGGACAGATACTCGATCGGCAAGTAGGAGATCTGTGAAGCGGCGGTCGAGGCGATGAGTTCCGGGATCGGTCGGTGCCATGACGCGAACCCGGACTCGAGCGCTTCGACGGCCGGACGTTCGGTGCGGTCGGCGTTCACGACGGCGAACCAGTAGACGCGGCCGTCACGGAGCGGCACCATGCCGAATCGCTTGCCCCGGCCGACGGTCTCCCCGTGGGCGCGCAGCGGTCGGCCGTAGGGGGCGATCCCCCGCCAGGCCCCGTAGCCCGCGTAGGCGACGGAGGCGTCGTGGGGCCAACCACGACGTACCCGGCTGCGCAGGCCGTCGGCGCCCACGACGAGGTCGTATCCGCCCATTCGGTCCCCGCCCGCCGTGACGACGCCGTCGTCGTGCGCCGTCGCCACGTCGACACCTGTGCGGACGTCCACGCCGATCGCCGCGGCGAGGAGCGCCCCGTGCAACTCGGTGCGATCGGCGATGCGGAGGTCCCTCGTCGCCGTGGGCGCACCCCGGACCAGCCAGCGGCCGTCCGGTCGCCGGATGCCGGATTGACCCTCCGGCGCCGTCGGCGCGACCACGGCGCGCACTGCTGTGTCGAGGCCCAGCGCCTCGAGCGCCCGGAACCCGTTGCCGAACAACGAGAGTCCCGCGCCGACTCGACCGAAACGGTCCGTCCGCTCGACGACGGTGACCTCGGCCCCGGCCCTGCGGAGCGCGCCTGCCGACGCGAGTCCGCCCACGCCTGCGCCGACGACCAACACACGAATCGACCCGCGTCCCATGGGTCGACCGTACGGGGCCCGGCCGCCCGCGGTCACGGGTCGACGAGACTGTCGGTACCCCGCCCTAACCTGTCGGTACCTCGGCAGTCCGCCGGGTACGACGAGACGGGGGGAGGGTGCCGTGGCCAAGAGCAAGGACGACAATCCCGGTTGCCTGCTGACTGTGGTGGGTGTCCTGGTTATCGGGGCGATCGCAGCGATCCCGGCAGGGATCTGGATCGTGCTCGGCGCGCTTGCCGGGACCGTCGCACTCGTCTGGATCATGGCCAAGGTCCGCGCTTGGCTGTCGGCGAAGCGGGCCTTGAGACAGGCGGCGGCAGAGGAGGCACTCCGGGCCGAAGAGAGGGCCTGCGCGGAGCGTGAGGAGTGGGAGAAGCAGCAGCGCGCCCGGCGACTGGGCAAGAAGAACGCCCGCTGCCTCGAAGCCGCGATATTCGGCGCACAGCGCATCGCCGACTCGGACGCGGCACGGGAGGGCTGGCTCGGCGATGTGGATTTCGGCACCGACATCGCGAGTATCACCGACAGTTTCGGGAAGGCGGCCGGACTGCGCGAGACCGCCGACCGGCTTGCGAAGCTGCGGAGCCCGGGCGACGACGATCGGCGGATCGTCGCCGAGGCGCGTTCGGCCGCAGACGCCCTCGAACGATCCGGCACTGAGTGCGCGGACCTCATCGGCCGGTGCGCGGCAGAGGTACAGCTGATCGACCAATCGCTGCGCCGTGAGCGGGAGGAGGCACGGACGGCGCAGCAGCGCGCCGAACTCCACCGCGAGCTGAGCACGATGCTCTACGGCATCGAGGCGGCGCCGACACCGCACTCCGCCGACTCCGGTGCGGCGCGGGTGATGACGCGAGTCTCCGGCTACCGGGAAATCAAGCAGCAGATCACGCTGGTGCGGCAGCGTGCCGTGGACTCGGGGCCGCGGCCCGAGGCTCTTCCGTAGGATGTGAGGCGAGTCGCGCCGCGCGGTCGGCGCACGTCAGGAGGTCCGGGCGATGGGCGAGCGGGACGACGGCGCCGCCGTTGTCGGCCTGGTGGTGCTGGTGCTCGGCGTGGTCGTCGCGATCGCGGTGCCGAAACCGGTGTGGATCACGTTCGCGATCATTCTGGTCGCCGCCGGGAGCGTCGTCGTCGGCACTCTCGTCCGCAAGGACTTCACGCAGCGGCGCGAGCTTCGCGTGGCCGCCGAGCGAGCGATCTCGGAGGAACAGGTGCAGTTGGTCAAGGCTCGCCGGAGGGATCGGCTGGGAAGCGAGAACCTCGAACGGCTCGAGGCCGCGCACGAGGCGGCCGATCGGGTCGCCGCATCCGAGGCCGCGGCCGAAGGCTGGCTCGGCGAGGTCGACTTCGCCGACGATCTGCGCACCATCGCCGACCACTTCGAGAAGTCGACCGCGCTGCGCAAGACCGCAACCGACCTGACAGCGCTGGCCGACCCCGGCCCCGATGATCGCCGTATCGTCGGCGACGCACGGATCGCCGCCGAGCGCCTGGATTATGCGGCGAACCGCCTCGCCGACTTGATGATCCGGTGTGCAGATGAGGCCGACCTGATCGACGACTCGTTGCGCAGGCAGCGGGAGGCCGCGGAGAACGAACGCCGGCGCGCCGAACTCCACGGAGATCTCAGTGCCATGCTCTACGGGGCGGAGAACACGCCGGATGAGGGTGCTGCCGAGTACGGCGCCGAACGGGTCCTGGCACGGGTGGCCGCCTATCGCGAGATCGTCGAAGAGATCGCGCGCGTCCGGGACACCGAGACCGGGCCGTGATCGCCGGCCTCAGCGGGCGCGCTGCCGTCAAGAACCGGTCACGACGGCACGATTCGGCGTCCTCGTACCGATAGAGTCGGGCGGAAAGTCTGGATCGGCCCGTTCCGGACCGGCCCCGCGCCGAATACCCGAGAGGAACCCATGACGAAGCTCGCTCACCGTCGTACCGCCGTCGTCGCCGGCCTGTCCGCCCTCGCGCTGATCGCCGCGGGCTGCAGCGGTGACAAGAACGACGACGCGGCGCCGCAGTCGTCGGCGGTCGCGACGACGGCGGGGGAGTCGACGGAGTCGGTGCAGGCCGACGCGGAGGAGTCCACCGGCACCGTCGCCGAGACCGTCGCGACGACGGCCCCCTCCGAGGTGAAGCTCACCGGGGAGCGCGACGTCGAGGTGACGCTGACCGGTCCGATCGCCGTCAAGTACGCGTCCGCCACCGCCGCGCAGAAACAGGCCCTCGGCAAGCCGCTGACCGGTGATCACAACGCCGAGACCCGGGAAAGCGGTGTCGTGTTCCAGCAGTTCCAGGGCGGTGTGATCACCGCGAAGAACGACGACCCCGGCACCCCCGCGTACATCCTCACGTCGGGCAAGATCCGCGACGCCTGGAACACCGAGCGCGGCCCCGACGGCACTCCGCTGCTCACCGGGAAGAACGGCTCGGCCGGACCGCTCGGCGTGCCGACCAGCGATCTCACCACCGAGGGCGACCTCGAGGTCGTGACCTTCGAGCACGGCAAGATCACCGAGAACACCAAGACCGGCGCAGTCACGGTGACGGTCAACGGCAAGGTCGTGCCTTCCGGCCTGCGGTAACGGACCCCGGCAGGACGGGTACTGGCGGAGACTCCCAGCCCAGCGGCGCCCCGCCTACCGTGGATCTCATGGACAACCGAGCCGAAGTCCGCGAGTTCCTCACCACTCGCCGCGCGCGTCTCCGTCCCGGCGACGTCGGACTCCCCGCCGCGGCCAACCGTCGAGTCCCCGGTTTACGGCGGAGCGAGGTCGCGACCCTGGCCGGCGTCAGCGTGGAGTAGTACACCAAGCTCGAGCGGGGGGCGATCAGCGGCGCCTCTCCGCAGATCCTCGACGCGCTGGCCAAAGCCTTGCTGCTCGACGACGCCGAGCGGGCGCATCTGTTCAACCTTGCTCACGCCGCTGGCCCGGTGGCCCGGCCTCCGAAGCGGCGGAGCGTGACATCGTGGACTCCGCATCCCGGCCTCCAGTGGGTGCTCCACGCGGTCACCGGAGGGCCGGCCTTCGTGCGCAACGGACGCATGGACATCCTCGCCGCCAATCTGCTCGCCAGGGCCTTCTATCGCTCGGTGTTCGACATGCCCGGCTCTTCGCCGAACATCGCCCGTTTCACCTTCCTCGACGAGCGCGCAGCCGACTTCTATCCGGACTGGAACGCGTTCGCTGAGGTCACAGTCGCCATCCTGCGCACTGAGGCCGGGCGCGATCCGCACAACAAGGATCTACACGATCTCATTGGCGAGCTCTCGACCCGGAGCGACGAGTTCCGCCGGCTCTGGGGTGCCCATGACGTCCGCCATCACGGCTCCGGTTTCAAGACGTTCCGGCATGACATCGTCGGCGAAGTGACCTTGGCCTACGAAGGACTGTCCATGGAGGCCGAGCCCGGTCTGTCGCTTACGGTCTACACGGCCGAACCCGGCTCACCGAGCGCCGAGCGCATCGAGCTCCTCGCCAGCTGGGCCGCGACACACGAGCAGCGGCCCCGGACCAGCGGCCACGAGCAGCGCGCGGCATCCGACGACCGGCACTGACCTGCATCCCGAACAGGAGTCGACCATCGATAACCAAGAGTTCCTCGCCCACATGGACGCCGGCGAACCCGCAGTTCCGGGCACTGCGTCGGCGGAGTCGATGCACCGTCTCGCAGAAGAGGCGATCGCACTGTGCATGGAACTGAACACGCGCTACACGACTCCTGATGAACGCGTCGAGATCATGTCGCGCATCACCGGACGTCGGGTGCCTGCAAGCTTTCGCGTGTTCCCGCCGTTCACCACCGATTGCGGCAAGAACATCCGTATCGGCGAGCGCGTCTTCATCAACAGTGGCTGCCGGTTTCAGGACCAGGGCGGCATCACGCTCGGCGACGATGCGCTGATCGGACACAACGTGGTGATCGCCGGCCTCAACCACGCCATCGCTCCGGACGAGCGAGCGACCACGGAACCCCGGGCCGTCGTGATCGGTGCGCGGGTGTGGATCGGAGCCAACTCGACCCTCGTACCAGGGGTCACGGTCGGTGACGGCTCGATCGTCGCCGCCGGCTCCGTCGTCACCAAGGATGTTCCGCCCTACATGATCGTGGGAGGGGTCCCGGCCCATCCGGGAGATCGAAGTCTGAGCCCGCTCGCGCTCGCGCGAAGTCCCCGCCGAGGGTGGTACTCCGAGGGCCTCCCCGCGGAGGGCCTCGCCGTGATGAACTGAATCGGAGAACATAGGCGGAAGATCCGATCGAAGGAGTAGCGCGGATGCGTGGAGTGATCATGGACGCCCCGGGCCGGATTTCGGTGGGGGATCGGGAAGAGCCCCGCATCGTCGAACCGACCGATGCGGTGATCCGGCTGGTGGCGACGTGCATCTGCGGATCCGACCTGTGGCCGTATCGCGGCGTCGAACCCGTCGATCATGCCGCGATGGGTCACGAGTACGTCGGCATCGTCGAAGAGACCGGTGCCGCGGTGAAGACCGTGAAGCCCGGCGACTTCGTCGTCGGATCGTTCGTCATCTCCTGCGGGGAGTGCCCGATCTGCCGCGACGGCTATCAGTCCAAATGTGTGAACTACGCGTTCGTCGGCGCCACCATCGGCACGCAGGCGGAGCGGGCCCGGATTCCACTCGCCGACGGAACGCTGGTCGCCACGCCGGGCATGCCCGACCCGGACCTGATCCCTTCGCTGCTGGCGGCTTCCGACGTGCTCGGCACAGGCTGGTACGCCGCCGACGCCGCGCAGGTGGGCGCCGGGAAGACCGTCGCCGTGGTCGGGGACGGGGCCGTCGGCCTGATGGGCATCCTGGCGGCCGGGCAGATGGGCGCCGAGCGGATCATCGCGATGTCGCGGTACCCCGAACGTCAGGCGCTCGCACGCGAGTACGGAGCCACCGACATCGTCGAGGAACGCGGCAAGGAAGGCATCGCGAAGATCAAAGAGCTCACCGACGGGCTCGGCGCGCACAGCGTCATCGAAGCAGTCGGGACCCAGGAATCGTTCGCGCAGGCGATCGGAGCGACCCGCCCCGGCGGACACGTCGGGTTCGTCGGCGTCGCCCACAAAGGCGTGACGCTGCCGATGGACAAGCTCTTCTTCGCCGAGATCCACCTGCACGGCGGACCGGCTCCGGTGCGCCGCTATCTGCCCGACCTGATCGACCGCATCTGGAAGCGCCAGATCGATCCGGGGAAGGTCTTCGACCTCACCCTGCCGCTCGAGCGAGCCGCCGAGGGCTACGCGGCGATGGATCAGCGCCGCGCCACCAAGGTGCTGCTCACGCTCGACGGCGAGCGGCGCGCCGACTGAGCGGACGACTGCAACCGGCTGCATCCCGCGACGGCGCCTTCGCGGCGGGCTAGCGTGAGCGCCACCACAGTTCCGACCGGGAAAGAGACTCTCGATGCGCGCAGCCCGCTACTACGATCGCCACGACGTCCGCATCGAGGACGTCCCCGAACCCGAGCTCGCGCCCGGCACCGTCGCCGTCGAGGTCGCGTGGTGCGGAATCTGCGGCACCGATCTGCACGAGTACCTCGAAGGCCCCATCTTCATTCCGCCGGCCGGGCATCCGCATCCCCTCTCGGGGGAGTCCGCGCCGGTCGTGATCGGGCACGAGTTCTCCGGTACCGTCATCGCGCTCGGGGAGGGCGTCGACGACCTCAGCGTCGGCGAGAACGTCGTCATCGAGCCGTACATCATCGGTGACGACGTCGACACCGGCCCCGGCTCGGACTACCAGCTGAGCAAGGACATGAACTTCATCGGTCTCGGCGGCCGTGGGGGAGGTCTGGCGGAGAAGATCGTCGTGCGACGACGGTGGGTGCACCCGATCGGCGACATCCCGCTCGATCAGGCCGCGCTCATCGAACCGCTCTCGGTCGGCCATCACGCGTTCGTGCGTTCGGGGGCGAAGGCCGGCATGACCGCGATCGTCGGCGGCGCCGGGCCGATCGGCCTGCTGACCGCGGCCGTCCTCAAGGCCGAGGGCCTCACCGTCTACATCTCCGAACTGTCGGACGCGCGCAAGGCGATGGCACGCAAGACGGGCGTCGCCGACGAGGTCTTCGATCCGCGCGACGGAGACGTCGCCGAGAAGGTGCGCCAGCTGACCGACGGTCGCGGCGCCGATGTCGGGTTCGAATGTTCTTCCGTCCCTGCCGTTCTCGACATGCTGATCGATGCCGTCCGTCCGGGAGGAGTGATCGTGAACGTGTCGATCTGGGGGCACGAGCCGCCCGTCGACATGCCGAAACTGGTCCTCAAAGAACTCGATCTGCGCGGCACCATCGGCTACGCCAACGACCACCCGGCCACCATCGCTCTGGTCCAGAGCGGCAAGCTTGATCTCGCCCCGTTCATCACCGGCCGCATCGCCCTCGACGAGTTGGTCAGCAAGGGCTACGACCAGCTGATCAACAACAACGAGGAGCACGTCAAGATCATCGTGAACCCGCACGCCTGAGGCAGGGCGGCATCCGGCCGAACGGGGCGTCGTCAGTCGGCTCGGTATCCGCGGACGATTCGCGCAGCGACCTCCTCAATGAAGCGCCGGTCGACGTCGTCGTCGCTGAACAGGGCGCGGAAGTAGATCGGCCCCGAAGCCATCTCCAAGAAGGTCCGGGGGTCGACACCGACGGGGAGCTCGCCACGGAGACAGGCGCGTTCGACGATCTCGCCGCTGCGGGCGAACCGTTCCGCCCAGAAGCCGGTGCGGGCGGCGAGGATGTCATCGTTGGAGTCGCCGGCCGCAAGAGCCGCATACAGCACCGCGCGGACCGCGCGGTCTTCCAAGGCGTCGGCGATCTCCGTCAAGAGCAGTTCCAGATCGCTCTGCAGGGCACCCGTGTCCGGAGTCGCCACGGCGGATCGAGTGAACTGAGCCATCAAGTCCCCGACGAGCGCAGCCTTCGTCGGCCATCGACGGTAGACCGTCGTCTTGTTGACCCCGGCACGTTTGGCCACGTCGGCGAGCTGAAGACCGTCATAGCCGACGTCCCGGAGAACTTCCAGGGCCGCGGCGTGCGCGGCTGCGACGACCCGTGCCGATCGACCGCCGGGCCTTGGGCGGGAAGACGATGATCCGTCGGAGTCGGCCATGCGGCCATCCTTTCAGGTTTCGTTGACGCAGCTTCGCCGGGGCGGTATAAATGCAACTGTAGTTGCGTTAACAACCGATAAGGCGAGAGCGGGCGTACACATGTCGAACCAGCACCTGAACATCGCCGGGCTGATCAATGGGCGCCGAGTGACTCGCGACGAGATCCTCAGCTGGGAGGCCAAGCGGATCCCGAAGGCCGCGCGAAAGATCGGCCCGCCCGTGCCGCTGGGCGACTTCACTCGCCAGAAGGAAGCCTTCTGCGACAGCAAACTCGAACTCGCACCGGACGAGATCCGGCAGCCGCCTGGCCCGTGACATCACCCTCTCGGACGCCACGGCCCGCACGACGACGCGGCTGTCCGCAGGCCGACGTTCGACGAGGTTGTCGACGAAGGAGCTGTAATCATGACCACCGAGGCCCCCGCCCAGTCCGCCCGGAAGCCCGACCCGCGCCGAGCGCGCACGCGAGCGGCCCTGATCGCCGCCGCCCGGAGGCTCCTCGCCGAAGGTCGCGTCGCGGTGAGCGTGCAGGAGATCACCACCGAGGCGGGCGTCGGATTCGGCAGTTTCTACAACCACTTCGACAGCAAAGAGGACCTCTTCAGCGAGGCCGTCGCCAACACTCTCGATATC
Source organism: Gordonia iterans (assembly GCF_002993285.1). Classification (NCBI taxonomy): domain Bacteria; kingdom Bacillati; phylum Actinomycetota; class Actinomycetes; order Mycobacteriales; family Gordoniaceae; genus Gordonia; species Gordonia iterans. The sequence goes on from NZ_CP027433.1 coordinate 2,366,463, forward strand.
TGGGGGGAGATGCGCGACGTCGTCGTCGCAGGCATCGACGACCCCGCCGAAGCGTTCGCCACCAGCTTTCGCATGATCGGTCGCGTGCAACGCCGGCTCCCGGAGATGGTCCGCGTGATGCTCAACCAGGGCATGTCGGTCCTGCTGACCGATCGCGGACTGCGCCCTCGCGCACTCGCCGACCTCCAGCGCGGCATCGACTCCGGCCGATTCTCAGTCGCCGACGCGGAGGTCGCTCTGATGATGGTCGGCGGCGCCCTGCTGGGCCTCATGCAACTCCTGGACGCCGACCCGCACCTCGACGACGCTCGGATCTCGGATGACTACACCCGTCACATGCTCCTCATGCTCGGCCTCGACTCGACCGAAGCCGACCGCTTGGTGACCCTGCCCCTGCCCGCCGCCCCGGACATCGGATGAACGTCGCGGCCGCGCGACCGCTGCGACGGTAGTCCACCCGGACAAGACCGAATACGGCCGGCACGCCGACCGGCCGCCGCCCCGGGTCCACAGCATCCGCACGAAGTCCGAGATACAACTGATGTCCGTTTACTGTCACGAGGCCTGACGTGCCTCACGGCCTGGTGCAGACCTGCCGGTGCATCTGCACACCCACGACACCCCCGGCGGCCAGCTCGCGACGCTTCTCGCGGCGATCGATGCGGGGGTCGACGCCGTCGATGCCGCGTGCGCCACCATGGCGGGCACCACGTGCCAGCCGTCACTGTCAGCGCTCGTCGCCGCCACGGAAGGCGCCAGGCGCGCCACCGATCTGAGTCTGGAAGCGGTGGCCGCGATGGAGCCGTACTGGGAAGCGGTGCGCCGCGTCTACGCCCCGTTCGAGTCGGGACTGACGTCACCGACGGGGCGCGTCTATCGCCACGAGATCCCCGGAGGCCAGCTCTCGAACCTCAGGCAGCAGGCGATCGCGCTCGGCGTCGCGGACAGGTTCGAACAGGTGGAGGACATGTACGCCGCCGCGAACGACATCCTGGGCCGCGTTCCCAAGGTGACTCCGTCGTCGAAGGTGATCGGCGATCTCGCCCTCGCTCTGGTGGCGGCCGGCGTCGATCCCGCCGCATTCGAGGAGGACCCCGGCGCATACGACATCCCGGCAAGCGTGCTGGAGTTCCTGCACGGCGAACTCGGTGTTCCGCCGGGAGGCTGGCCCGAGCCGTTCCGCTCCAAGGCGATCGCCGGACGGATCTGGGAGCCGCGTACCGCCGAGCTCTCTCCGGAGGATTCGGCGAAGCTGAACAGCCCTGATTCGGCGAGCGCCGGGCCACGCTCAATCGGCTGCTGTTCCCCGGTCCGACCCGCGACTTCGAGTGTGCCCGTGAATCGTGGGGCGACGTCTCGGTCCTTCCGACCGTCGACTTCCTGTACGGGCTGCGGTTCGGCGAGGAGCACGCGATCGAGATCCAGGAAGGCAAGGAGCTCTACCTCGGGATAGAGGCGATAGGGGAGCCCGACGACGCGGGATTCCGCGCGGTCCTCTGCACGATCAACGGGCAGCTGCGTCCGATCACGGTCCGCGATCGTTCGGTGCAGGGGAACGAGGTGGTCACCGAGAAGGCGGATCCGGACGATCCCGGCCACGTGGCAGCACCGTTTCAGGGCGTCGCCGCCGCGACCGTGCAGGTCGGCGACGAGGTTCAGGCCGGCGATGCAGTCGCGATGATCGAAGGCATGAAGATGGAGTCCTCTAGCACGACACCCGTCACGGGTGTGGTGCGGCGGATCGTCGTGCCGACGCCTCGATCGGTCGAGGCGCGCGACTTGATCCTGGTGGTGGAGAATACGACCGCTCGGTGACCGCACGCGGTGGGTCACCGACCTCTTCGACGAGCGCGAGGGCGATCGACGAAGCTGCGCATCACGGCATCATTCGGGTCAAACCGGCCGATTCGGGAGTAGACTGTGAACCCCGAGTCTTCAGGAGACGACGATGTCTGCTCGTACCCGTCAACACGTTCTCCGGACCCTCGCAGTCGCCGTGGCTGCCGCGACCGCGACAGTCCTCAGCCCGACCGGGGAAGCGGCCGCCGCCGTCAGACCGGGCCTGTATACGTCGACGACGTGGTCGTCCGGCATCATCCTCCTGCAGCGGGAAGGCCGCGTTCAGAACGGCGAGCTCGTCCTCATCGGGCGGTACCGGATTCACCCGACCCGCAACGGCGGGTACGTGGACTTCTTTCCGAGCCACCGCGTGATCATGAACAGCGACGGCCGCGGCGGCTACGAAGGCCCGGCCTTCCTCGGCGGCCTCGAGGTCGGGCGATTCACCCTGACCCCGCGCTGACGGTCACGACCGGGAGGCCGTGGTGCAAGGCCGCTTCCGTTCTGACCATGACGGCGTTTGTCTGAACATTCGGTGAACAACCCGCTGCACCGGCCCCGGCCCTCGACCGCCGACCGCAGTGCCGGATACAGTCCGAGGCGACTCGGACGTGATCGGAATGGGCGGCGATGACCAGAGAGGCGGCGAGACCAAGTCTCGAGCGCCGGTTCGGCGTGGGCGACGCGGTGGTGATCGGGCTGGGATCGATGATCGGGGCGGGGATCTTCGGAGCCCTCGGACCGGCGGCCGCGGCCGCCGGATCCGGAATCCTGATCGCACTTCTCGCGACAGCCGTGGTGGCGTACTGCAACGCGACCGCATCAGCCCGCCTGGCAGCCCGGTACCCGCAGTCCGGCGGCACGTACGTGTACGGGCGTGAGCGCCTGGGTCCGTTCTGGGGCTTCCTGGCCGGCTGGTGCTTCGTCGTCGGCAAGACGGCCTCGTGTGCGGCGATGGCTCTCACGGTCGCCGCATATGCCTGGCCTGAGCATGCGCGGGCGGTCGCGGGGGCCTCAGTGGTGGCGCTGACCTCGGTGAACTGCCGAGGTGTGCAGAAGTCGGCATTGCTGACGCGGATGATCGTCGCCGTCGTGCTCGCGGTGCTGGCGGCCGTCGTGGTGTCCGCGCTGGGCTCCGGGGCGGTGCACTCCGACCGGTTGGCCGTCGGTGGCGACGTCACCGCCTACGGGGTGCTGCAAGCGGCCGGGCTGCTGTTCTTCGCGTTCGCAGGCTACGCCCGGATCGCCACGCTCGGCGAAGAGGTGCGTGACCCGAGGCGCACGATTCCCGTGGCGATTCCCGTCGCACTGGGGCTGGCGCTGCTCGTGTACACGGCGGTCGCGGCCACGACGCTCGCGGTGCTGGGCCCCGCGTCGATGGCCGCGTCGGCGGCGCCGCTTGCCGAGGTCGCCCAGATCACCGAAGTGCCCGGGCTGGCAGTCGCCGTCGCGATCGGCGCCGGGGTGGCGGCGCTGGGCTCACTGCTTTCCCTGCTCCTCGGCGTCTCCCGCACCACGCTTGCGATGGCCCGCGACGGCCATCTGCCCACGACGCTCAGGGCGGTGCACCCGCGCTACAAGGTGCCGCATCATGCCGAACTCGCCGTCGGGATCGCTGTCACCGCGCTGGTCCTCACCGTCGACATCCGTGAGGCCATCGGGTTCTCCTCGTTCGGCGTGCTGGTCTATTACGCGATCGCCAACGCGTCGGCGTGGACACTGAGGTCAGCCGAGGGCCGGACCCGAAGGACGATTCCTGCTGTCGGCGCAATCGGATGCGCAGTTCTCGCGTTCACTCTGCCGTGGCAGTCGGTCGCCGCCGGAGCAGCGGTCGCCGCTCTCGGCGCCGTCGTGTACTGGACTCGGCAGATGCTCCGCGGCGGGTAGAGGTGCAGCCGCGGTTGGGGGAAGCATTACCCGACAGCCAGCGTAGACAGCGAGGCAACTCCCAATAGTGAACACCCTGCGTATTGCATCCGCGCGTATTGCGCCCATATCGGCACCGAGTCAGCGTGGCTTCCGTCGTCTATGGAGCCGTGACCTCCGGGGTGAGGTCGGCGGCGAGCGCCCGGATGCGGGCGGTGATGTCGTCGCGGACCAGGCGCATGCGTTCGATGCCGTCGATGCCGCGTTCGGAGGGCTCGTCGGTGTCCCAGTTGATGACGGTGACGCCGGGGGCGTCGACGACGGCTTCCCGGCCCAAGGTGATCACTTTGTCGACGCGGGCGAGCAGGGCTGGGTCGATGCCCACCGGGACGTGTCCGGTGATGTCGACGCCGACTTCGGCGAGGGCTTCGGCGGAGAGTGCGTTGACGGCGGTGCCGGGGCGGGTGCCGGCCGAGTGGACCTCGATCGCATCGCCGGCGGCTTGGCGCAGGAGGCCTTCGGCCATCACGGACTTGCCGCCGTTCTTGACGCAGACGAACAGCACGGATGGTGTCATGGCAGGCCCCTTTCGGTGGGCTGAGAAGTGTTGGGGGTGAACCGGTTGCGGAGGGCGAGGGAGACGTAGACCAGGGCGACCAGGACGGGGACCTCGATGAGTGGTCCGACGACGCCGGCCAGGGCTTGGCCGGAGGTGGCGCCGTAGGTGCCGATCGCGACGGCGATCGCGAGTTCGAAGTTGTTGCCCGCTGCTGTGAACGCGAGTGTGGTGGTTCGTTCGTAGCCGAGGCCCAGGAGGGCGCCGAGGAGGTAGCCGCCGCCCCACATGATGGCGAAGTAGGCCAGTAGCGGCAGTGCGATGCGGGCGACGTCGGCGGGACGGGAGGTGATCTGGTCGCCTTGCAGACTGAAGAGCAGCACGATCGTGAACAACAGCCCGTAGAGGGCCCACGGCCCGATGCGAGGCAGGAACGACTGTTCGTACCAGTCTCTGCCGCGGCGACGTTCCCCGATCCGTCGACTGAGGTACCCGGCGAGCAGAGGGATGCCGAGGAAGATCAGCACTGACTTGGCGATCTGCCAGGGCGAGGCGTCGATCGTGGTCTGTTCCAGGCCGAGCCAGCCGGGCAGTACCGACAGGTAGAACCACCCCAGAACGGCGAACATCAGGACCTGGAATATCGAGTTGATCGCCACCAACACGGCCGCGGCCTCGCGGTCTCCGCAGGCGAGGTCATTCCAGATGATCACCATCGCGATGCAGCGGGCCAGGCCGACGATGATCAGGCCAGTGCGGTACTCGGGCAGGTCCGGCAGCAACAGCCACGCCAGGGCGAACATCAGTGCCGGACCGACAACCCAGTTCAGGACTAGCGATCCAATGAGCAGGCGTCGGTCGCCGGTGACGGTGCCGAGGCGGTCGTAGCGGACCTTCGCCAGCACCGGGTACATCATGATCAGCAACCCGAGTGCGATCGGCAGGGAGATCCCGTCTACCTGAATCTTGTCGATGACGGTGTTCAGGCCCGGGATCATCCGACCGAGCAGTAGCCCGGTGACCATCGCCAACCCGATCCACACCGGAAGGAACCGGTCCAGCGTCGACAACTTCCCGGCGACGCTGCGGCTCGGCGTCTGGACGCTCATGCCAGGGCCTTCCCGGTCAGCGGTGCCACGATGCCGGCGACGACGTCGAGGGCGGCCGGCACCACCCGATAGTGCACCCACGATCCGCGACGCTCGGACTCCAGGAGCCCAGCGGTCCGCAGGACCTTCAAGTGGTGGGAGACCGTCGGCTGCGAGACATCGACCGCCGGCGAGATGTCGCACACGCACGCCTGACCGCCGTCGTGGCTGGCGATCAGGCTGAACAACTGCAACCGCACCGGATCGGCGAGCGCCTTGAACACCGCGGCCGCCTGCACCGACTGCTCGGGCGTCAACGGCTCACGCACCAGCGGCGAACACCGCACCGGCGGGACCTCGATTCCCATTGATTTCGACATTCATCGAAATTGACACTGGTCGATATAGGGTGCAACACGAGCCTTGTCCTGCGTGGCGAAACAGACCAGCTTCAGTGCGGGTTCATCGATCGCGATGTCCCTTCTCAGCGATCCTGACATCTCGTGAGACGCGAGACCCGCAGGATCACGCGGGCGTCCATGGCCCTGAGAGCGCCGACCTGTCTCATCAGACACGACAGTAACGGCCGGGGCGTGCGCTTCTTACGAGCTGCGTGTCATGTCGCCGGACCCGTTAGCTTCGAATGTCGGTGGTCGCGTCTAGCGTGAGCGGTATGCAATGTACTGCTCCTGTCCAGGGCCATCGAAGGTCAAGCCCCGGGTAGTGGTGTAACTGGTTTGTGATCCTTCGTTTGTGGTCAGGCGGGGAGCTCCATCAACGGGTCGGTGCTCACCTCCGTCTGCGAGTCGGGGTCGGTGGTCAGGGTGAGTCGGCATCTGCTGAGGACTTCCAGGCCGAGGTAGCGGCGGCCTTCGGCCCATTCGTCGGTCTGTTCGGCCAGGACTGCGCCGATGAGGCGGACGATGGCGTCCCTGTTGGGGAAGATGCCCACGACATCGGTGCGCCGCCGGATCTCGCGGTTGAGTCGCTCGGTGGGGTTGTCGGACCAGATCTGTCGCCACACATCATCAGGGAACGCGGTGAACGCGAGGAGGTCCTCGCGTGCATCGCCGAGGTGCTCGGCGACCTGCGGTAGTCGGTCTTCGGTGTACTCCAGGAGCCGGTCGAACTGGGCATGGACGGCGTCCGCGGTGGGTTGGTCGTACACGCTGTGCAGCATCGCTTTCACAGCCGGCCACATAGATTTCGGGCACGCGGCCATCAGGTTCGCGGCGTAGTGGGTGCGGCAGCGCTGCCAGGCCGCTGCGGGTAGGTTCGCTGCGATCGCCTCGATGAGCCCGGCATGTGCGTCGGAGGTCACCAGGCGAACTCCGCCCAGGCCGCGGGCCACCAGATCGGCGAAGAAGCTGTTCCACGAGGCTGTGGTTTCGCTGGTCGCGACTTGCATGCCGAGGACTTCGCGGTGGCCGTCGCCGTTGACGCCCGTAGCCAGCAAGACGACTGCTTTAACGACCTGCTTGTTCTCCGCGGACCTTGATCGTCAACGCGTCGGCGGTGACGAAACGTGAACGGCCCCACCTCGTCCAGGCGGCGATGCCGAAAAGCAGTGACCTGTTCGTCGAGGTCTTCGGCCATCCGGGAGACCTGCGACTTCGACAACGAATCGATGCCCAAGGTCTTGACGAGCTTGTCCATCCGGCGGGTCGAGACTCCCGCGAGGTAGCAGTCCGCGACCACGGTGATCAGCGCCGATTCGGCGCGTTAGCGGCGCTCGAGCAGCCATTCGGGAAAATTGCTGCCCGAGCGCAGTTTCGGCACGGCCACTTCGAGGGTGCCCACGCGGGTATCGAGGGGTCGGTGCCGGTAGCCGTTGCGGTAGTTGGTGCGCTCGGCCGAGCGGGCGTTCCACTCGGCGCCGCAGACGGCGTCGGCGTCGACCGAGAGCAGGGCGTTGATCATCGTCTGCAGCAAGTCACGCATCAGATCAGGTGATGCATCGGCGAGCTTGGCCTAACAGGACAGATGCGCGAGACCCTGACAACTTCGATGACACGAGAGGTTTACTGGAAAGCCTGCATATTCAATCAGCGCGTATTGCAGATCTGGCAGTGCGTCGGGTCGACGGGTGGGTCTCGGCGATGGCATGCCGATGTTCCGAGGAACTCGCTGGCGAGTCGTCGTGTCTGGCGATGTCGTTCGGGGTTCAGGCGCACAGGTGCCGACCGTGACGGCGATCGCCAGTTCGAAGCAAGTCCCGACCGAACCGCCGAAACTGGGGGGGCACATGGGGAGTTGCGGCCCGCGAACTCACCCAGTCCTTCACGCACACGAAGCCTGGGTGACTGACCTGACTCGTGCCACATTTTGGTGACTTGGCTCGGCGGGTCGTTGCGACCTGGGGTTTTGGCCGCTGGTAGTGCCCGTTTAGGGCACTAAACTGGGTGTCTACGATCGATCGTGTGGGGTTGTTCGTCCGGAAGGTGCGGACCGCGTCGGGTGCGACAGCGGTACAGATCGTGTCGAAGGAACGTGGTGTGCGCCGGATCGTCGAACACATCGGATCGGCGCATTCACCCGAAGAACTCGCGGTGCTGCTCGAGGTCGCCGATACGAAGCTCCATGCAGGTCAGCTCGCTTTCGACTTGTCGGCGTTGGCGCCGGCGAAGGTCCCGGCGGTCCCCGAGGTGGCCGGGTCGCAATCGCGCGTGTTGTGGAAAGTCCTCGAACAGGGCTACCGCGATCTCGGGTTCGACAAGATCGGCACTGACGCGTTCAAACAGTTGGTGCTGGCCAGGATCGTCGAACCGACGAGCAAGGCCGACACGATCCGAGTGCTGGCCGAACTCGGAGTGCCTTCACCATCGCTGCGCACGATCTGGCGCACCCTCACACGCAGTGTCAGCGAGGACTGGCGGACACAGCTCGCTTCGGCGGCGTTGGGGCATGTCACCGCGGGCGGGGCCCTGTCTGTCGTGATGTACGACGTGACGACCCTGTACTTCGAAGCCGAGAACGAAGAAACCTTCCGGAAAGTCGGGATGAGCAAGGAACGGCGGGTCGACCCCCAGATCCTCGTCGGGATGCTCGTCGACCCGACCGGGTTTCCCCTCGAAGTGCACTCCTTCGCCGGCAACCGGGCAGAGACCAGCACCCTGCTGCCCGTGCTCACCCGGTTCCGCGAACGCCACCACGGCGCTGACGTCGTCGTCGTCGCTGACGCCGGAATGCTGTCGGCCGCTAATCTCAACGCCCTGCAGGAGGCAGGTTTCGATTTCATCGTAGGGTCCCGCACCGGCTCGGCGCCACGTGACCTGGCCGAACACTACGAACGCCGCGGCACCTACCTTCGCGACGGCCAAACCATCGAGACCAAGCGGACCATGGGGACCGGCGCGCACGCTCGCACACGGCGGGTGGTCTGGCACTACTCACGCAAACGCGAGCGCCGCGACAACATCACCTTGAACAAGCAGATCGAACGAGCCCAGGACATCGCCGACGGACGGCGCCGGCCGAAGAAGGACCGATTCGTGGCCCTCGGGAACCAGCCCGGCGTGAACTGGGACGCGGTCGACAAGGCCCGCTCCTACCTCGGCCTCAAAGGCTATGTCACCAGCCTCTCCAAAGACACGCTCTCCGGCGAACAAGTCGTCGCGGCCTACCACGACCTCTTCCGAGTCGAGGAATCATTCCGCATGGCCAAAAGCGACCTACGGGCCCGGCCGATGTTCCACCACCAGCGTGACTCCATCGAAGCGCACCTGACCATCGTGTTCGCCGCACTCGCCGTCACCCGCCACCTCACCGACACCACCGGCTACTCCATCAAACGCATCATCACCACACTGCGCCCAGTCCGCGACGTCATGATCCGGGTACGCGGACAACACGTCATGGCCGAAACACCACTCGACGGAACCGCCGCCTACATCATCGCGAAACTCCACGCCTCAACGGGGCACTAAAGTGGCACGACTCGGGACTTGGCAGGTACCCGATATCCGGTCCACCCCGTCCTGGAGTCCAGGGGGTGATTTCCGTCTTTCAGTCGATCTCGCAGGCCACCGGGGTGTGGGTGTGCCTGCACTGGGCAGCGTACTCGTCGGGCGTGAGGTAGCCCAGCGATGAATGCCGATGTCGGGTGTTGTGGTCCTCCTTGTAGTCAGCGATCGCGACCCGTGCCTCGAGCAGGCACGTCCAGTGGTTGCGGTTGAGCAGCTCGCGGCGCATCCGGCTGTTGAACGATTCGGCGGTGCCGCTGTTCCACGGCGTGCCTGGTGGGATGTAGTCCAGGCCCACCCGACCGTCGCAGAAGCCCCTGAGAACCTGGGAGATGAACTCCGGGCCGTTGTCGAGTCGCAGCACCTGCGGCGGCCCTCCCGCGGCGGTAAACGCCTTCTCCAGCTCTTGAACGAGCCGCGGCGCGTCGACGGAACGCTCGACGATGTTGAGCACCGACTGCTTGGTGTGCTCATCGACCGCGGACGCGATCTTGATTGCCTTCCCGTCGATGGTGGAATCGAACTGGAAATCGATGGCCCACACCACCTTCGGGGCATCCGCCTCGATGAACGGGGGCGCGGACGACTCGCCGGCGCGTTTACGGGCGGAGCGGATCTTGCGCTGCAACCCTTCGTCGGTCCACAACCGGTGGACCTTCTTGCGGTTGATCTGCCGGCCCTCGTCGTGACGCAAAGCCGCCCACGCCCGGCGGAACCCATGACAGGGATGTTTCGTCGAGTAATCACGGAGCCAGCCCCGCAGTTCCGCGTCTGGATCCTGTGGTGTGTCAGTGATTTTCGGGGTGCGGTAGGTGGAGCGGGAGAGCCCGACCGTCTTGCACGCCATCCGTTCCGACATGCCCTTGACCCGCTTGAGCATGTCGACGGCGGCGCGTTTGGCGTCCGGGCTCAGAATTTTCCCTTAGCCACCTCCCGCAGAGCGTCCTTCTCCAACTCCGCGTCCGCGAGCAGCCGCTTGAGCCGGTTGTTCTGCTCCCGCAGGTCCTTGAGCTCCTTCGCCGCGTCCAGGTCCATCCCGCCGTACGAGCGTCGCCAGTTGTAGAGCGTTGCCGCCGACACCTCCAACTCGGCGGCGATCTCCTCGCCCGTCGATCCCGCCGCAGCGAGCTCATCGGCCTTGCGCAGCTTGCGGACGATCTCGTCCGCCGAGTGCCTCTTCCGTCCAGCCATACCGATCATTGTCCTATCCCGCCCCGCCTTCGGGGGCGATCACGGACTCAGTACCGAGCGGACCAATCTAGAGGGAACACGCCAGTCACAGTAGTCACCCACAACCTGGCCTACGGCGTCATTGTCGGCGTGCTCACCGCGATGGTCGCCTTCGCCCGGCGCGTTGCCCACATGACCAACGTCGAGAAGGTCGCCGATGCCGACACTGACCATGACGGTGCGATCGACACCCGTGTGTACCGCGTTTCCGGTGAACTGTTCTTCGCTTCCAGCAACGACCTCGTGTATCAGTTCGACTACGTTGACGATCCGGAGAACGTCACCATCGACCTCTCCGACGCCGACATCTGGGACGCCTCCACTGTCGCCACTCTCGACGCGATCCGCTACAAGTACGCCGCGAAAGGCAAGAACCTCACCATCATCGGGCTCGACGGTGCGAGCCTCGAACGGTTGGACCGTATGTCTGGCAGACTCGGAAGCGGCCACTGATCGTGCACGGCGCTCGCATCGTGGTTCTCTAATGCGGTGCCCCGCGTAGCGAGGGCGCCACACCGCAGCGGCGATCGCGCAGCCAGTGGCTGGCCCTTAGGTTCGATCGGTGGGCGAGGTCATTGGCATCCGCACCGTCTTCCCATGGCGTCGGCATGTAGGGCAGCAACTCACTTGAGCGGTTGTGCGTAGAGGAGTACCAGGACACTCCTGCCATCCGGTAGGCGAGCGTTTGATGGCTCTTCCGGTTTGACGGTGCGTAGAACCGGTTCTGGTTACCACTACATGTAGGGGCGGGACGGGCTGCGCATGGTGGGCCCGGCGGCGAGTCGTGGCGAGGTAGGTGGGTCCTGTGGTGTCAGGGTGAAAGTTCTGACACCCACACCACGAACACCGACAGGACCCATGGCCGAGAATACCGCGATCGCCGATACCATTTGCCGCACCATCGACCTCGGAGTGACGATCACCGGCGCAGCCCTCGACGGGCAGGACCGCACCCATCTCTACTGCGAACTCCTTGCCCCGGATGATCGGTGCCCAGGCTGCGGGGCGGCCGGACGGTTGCGTGATCATGTGCACCGCGAGGTCGCTGACCTGCCGATCGTGGGCCACCCCACCCGCCTGCACCTGCAGGTTCCGCGCTACCGGTGCGAGAGCACCGCCTGCGACCAAAGCATTTTCCGGGCCGATATCGGGGACATCGTTGCCCCACGAACCCAGGTCACCCGCCGCACCACGGCCTGGATGTTGCGGCGGATGATCGTCGACAAGATGAGCGTCACAGCCTGGGGTACACCCGTGCGGGACGGCGAGCCTTGCACTGTTCTCGCTGTAGCGCAGGGTGGGTTAGCCAAGTTATGAAACGTCGTCTCTCCGGGTCTAGGGTGTATTGATACGCCGGATGCGGGGAGGGCCTTCAATGGCGGATCGGATTGGGACGCTTCTGAGCCGTTCGGGTGACAGTGGCGAGGAGGTGCTCATCGTCAGCCGCGGGAAGGCGCGGACTCGGTTCCGTCGCCGGGACGAGTTGGGCTGGAACTTTCGGGTGGAGTCAACGGACTCGGAGAACATCGTCGAGGGGAAGCCAAAGCCGGATCCGACGTCGGTTCGCCGGGCCTCGCGTCCGCGCGGGCAGAGGGTGGCCTATGTGCGGGTGTCGGCTGCGGATCAGGGTGAGGCGCGTCAGCTCGAGGCGGTGGGGGAGTGTGATCGGGTCTATGTCGAAAAGCAGTCTGCGCGCTCGCGCGCCGATCGCGAGAAGCTCGCCGAGTGCATCGGGTACCTGCGCGACGGTGACGAGCTCGTCGTCGCGTCAATGGACAGACTCGCTCGTTCCCTGGTCGATCTCAAGCAGATCGTTGGTGAGGTCACTGCCAAGGGCGCGAGTGTGGAGTTTGTCCATGAACGGGCTACCTACGCCGCCGGCGCCCAAGATCCTCGAGCCGATCTGATGCTTTCGCTGCTCGGGGCGTTCGCCGAGTTCGAGCGGGCCATCATTTGTGAACGTCAGGCCGAGGGCATTGCCATCGCTAAGGCGAAGGGCAAGTACAAGGGTCGTAAGCGAGTCCTGACCGCCGAGCAGGTCGACAAAGCCCGGGCCCGCATCGAGGCAGGGGAGGGGCCATCAGTGATCGCCCGCAATCTCGGAGTTGGCCGATCCACGCTCTACCGCGCACTACAGCGCGTTGAAGCGGGCGGGCGTGGACGCACCAGCCACTGACCCCCGCCCTGAAGATGGTGGGTATCGCTAGCCACAGCAGCTCGACCGCCGAGATTCGGCACTCGGGAGGGACCGCGGTTCTTGCTGACCTTGCGCAGTTTCTCCAGGCACGAGTCAGTGCAGCCGGAAGCCGGACGGGCCACCTATCCGACGCTGTCCCGGTGTGCCGGTGCTGTGGAACTGGTCTTGTGGTCACGCGGAGCAGTGCCCGGGGCAAGGATCGCTAGCAAGACTGCGGCTGCGGCGGTGAGGATTGCCAACGTAAGTGTGGCCTGACTGCTGCCGTTGACAAATGCCTCTTTGGCGTAGTCGACCAATGGTTGCGCCATTGGTCCGGCTTGTGCGGCGATCTCTAGGGCGGCGGCCAGGGAGTCGGAGACCGGACCGCGGGCAGGTTCGGGTAACTGAGGCAGGGCGGGTTGGATGTGGCGGGTGTATCCGGCGGCCAGCACACTGCCGGCCACTGCGATCCCCATCGCAGCGCCGATCTCGCGGGCCGCATCGTTGACTGCGGCGGCGACCCCGTGTTTGCTCTCCGGAGTTTCGGCGATGATCGCGTAGGTCGCTGGGGCTGTGCATAGTCCGAGCCCTGCGCTCATGATCAACAGCGGCCATAGCAGGTCGAGGTAACGTGCGTCGACGGTCATCCGGCTGACCAGCATCAGGCCAACTGCGATGGTCACCAGACCGGCGACGGTCATCACTCGTAGTCCAAATCGCTGTGACAGTCGGGGGGCGATCACCGAGATCACGATCAGGGGGACCGTCATCGGCACCAATCCCAACGCCGAGGCCAGCGGTCCGTATCCCAGGATCAGTTGTAGGTACTGCACCAGGAGTAGGAATACCCCGAAAGTGACCAAGAATTGGATGGCCACCGACAACGAGCCGGCGCTGAAGCCGCGCTTGGCGAACAACCGAACATCCAACAAGGGGGCCGAGGATCGCAGCTCAATCAGGATAAAAAAGGCTGTCGCCAACATGCCGGCCCCGGCGCTGGCGAGAACGATCGGGTCGGCCCAGCCCCGCGCTGGAAACTCGATCGTGGCGAATACGATTCCCGCAACCGCGACTGCAGCTGCCGCCGCGCCCACCCAGTCCACGGGAGGGTGCTCATGCTGGCTGGACTCAGCGATCGTGCATGCCAGCGCGGCCAGTAGGGCTCCCGCTGCGGTCAGTCCGACAAATACCGACACCCACGACCAGCGCTCAAGCAACACCCCGGCGCCGAGGATGCCTAACACTGCTCCGGAGCCGGCGACTCCAGCCCACACACCTACTGCTCGGCCGCGATGAACGGCGGCGAAACCAGCAGTCAGAATCGAGAGCGTCGAGGGCATTACCAGTGCAGCGCCCGCCCCGGCAATCGCTCGCGCAGCGATCAACCAGGCCGGGTCAGACAGCAGCAGGGGAAGTGCGGACGCAATGGTGAATATCGCCAGGCCTATTACGAGAACTGCGCGTCTGCCATAGCGGTCACCGATCGCTCCAGCGGGCAGGACCAGGCACGCCAGTACCAGCGTGTAGCCGTCGACGATCCAGGTCAGCTGGGCTTGCGTCGCTCCAGTCCCTACCGCAATCTCCGGTAATGCCGAGTACAGCGCGGCCATGGCCGCGACCACCAACGCCACGGCTAGGCACGACACCGTGAGCATCCACCATTCGGCTCGGGTCCACCGGGATGACTCGGTGATGGTCTGTTGCGGTGAGTGCATCGCCGACCCCTTGCTGTGAGATGACCGGTCTTGGTCTGAGACAAGTAGTATCACAGTATCCGGCTGGCTGGACAGGTTAGCTTGGACGAGATGCGACCGTCGGCCGAAGGGGAGAGCGTGAACGACTGGAGTGCTGACCGGCCCGCTACGGACGACGATCAGCTCGATCCGCGACTGCTGCGCTCACGAAAACGATTGCTCGACGCTGCCACGCATCTCCTGAGCACTGGCGGTGTAGAGGCGGTTACCGTCGAGGCGGTCACTCGAATGTCAAAGGTTGCGCGGGCCACGCTCTATCGGCATTTCGGCGGGACCGCCCAGTTGCTTGCGGCGACCTTCGAGCGGCTGTTGCCCCGCGTCGAAGTCTCTGCCACCAGTGGGTCGGTACGCGACCAACTCATCGCGCTTCTCACGGCCCAAGCCGACCTGATTGACCAGGCGCCGCTAAACATTACGACTCTGGCTTGGCTGTCAATCGGATCAGTCGGCGGCGATCCTGCCGATTCGGCCGCGATCACCTCACTGCGTAGTCGAGTCATCGAGGAATACCGGCAGCCCTTTGACCACATCCTCACACATCCTGACGTACAGGCACAGCTCGGCAACATCGACACCACCTTCGCGATCGTTCAACTCCTCGGCCCCGTCGTGTTCGCTCGCCTCACTGGGCTCTGCACCGTCGACCACGACGGATGCGTGCAACTCGTTGATGATTTTCTTGCTGCCCGCAAGCAGGGAGACAAACCCACCCCGGCCGAGTCCATCCACGACCTGAACCGCCCTGGCGCCGGCGGATCTCGCTAAATCGGGGCTTCTTCTTGTCGGATGGGTTGTGACCGCTCGATCGCCGAGGTCGCCGGGGAGGTGGCGAGGCAACCCTAGAGCCCGGTCGTTTCGGTGCGAGCGGCGGCGAGCCATCCGCTGCAGTCTGAGTGCGGCTGGAACTTCTACCGTCCAGTTTTGACTTCCCGATTAGTCAGGCTGCTGCAAGCGATCGCGAAGCTGACTCCAGAGCTTCAGCCAGTCGAGGGTGTACCAAGGTTCGTGGACAGTCCTTGTGAGGAAGGATCGAGGACATGGCAGCACGGTCACGGCGGAAGTTCAGTCCGCAGTTCAAAGCAGAAGCGGTTCAGTTGGTCGTCCAGTCGGACCGGCCGATCGCCACGGTCGCCGCCGAGTTGGGTATCAACGCCGGCACTCTGGGTAATTGGGTGAACAAGTATCGTCAAGATAATCCGGAGCCGGATAAATCACTCACCCCGGCCGATCACGCCCGTATGGCTGAATTAGAAGAAGAGCTCCGCCGGGTCAAATGGAGAACGAGTTTCTAAAAAAAGCCGCAGCCTTCTTTGCCCGGGAGCAGGACTGAAGGAGAAGTCAGCCCTGATCGAGGTGGAGAAGGCCAATTATCCGATCGCGTGGATGTGTGATCAGTTGAATGTGCCGCGGTCGTCGTTTTATGCCTGGCGTACGCGAGCGGGATCGCTGACTGCGACCGCGGCGCGCCGCGAAGCCCTCAAGGAAAAGATCGGCAAGGCGTTCACCGATCAGCGGCAGGTGGCCGGGTGCCGCCGGATCGCGGCGATCCTCAACGAGGCCGGCACGCCGTGTTCGGTTGGCCTGGTCGGCCTACCGGCCGGGCTGGCCGAGGCAGCGCAGCTCGGCCGATCCTTGTGGGTCCGCCGAACAGAGATTCTGGCCTACTTCGACACCGGCGCATCCAACGGACCCGTCGAAGCCATCAACGGCCGCCTGGAACACCTCCGCGGTATCGCCCTGGGATTCCGCAACCTACGCCACTACATCTTGCGGTCACTGATCCACTCCGGCGGCCTGGCAGAACACCTCCATGCACTCTGAAACCGGAAGAGCCCGTTTGATCGGTGAGGCCAGCACTCGGATCAGCTTGTGAGTGCCCCTCCGGGTTGACGGCTCTTCGAACTTAACCGGGCAACCTCAGCAGTGATACTGGATGCGGGCCCGCTGTTTGCGGGTGCAGTGGAATCGTATCCGGCGGCGTGAGTTGGTGAGGTTTCGGAAGCCGCATGCGACGCGTTTGACTTGTTTGACCAGTCGGTTGAGGCCTTCGGTGCGGGCGTTGGTGATCCCGGTGTCGATGAACGCCAGGATCGCCGGCCACCAGGTGTCGATCGTGCTGGCGAGCGTGCTCACCTCGGGCATGTTGATCTCGGCGCACAGGTCGTAGAAGCGGTAGAGCCGGTCACGGAGCTCGTGCCGCTCGGGTCGCCTGCGAGCGAGTCCGAGGAGGGCGCGGAGTTCTTCTTTCACGATGTAGGCGGCCAGGACCTCGTTCCCGGGGTCGTTGGCGCGCAACGCATTCCACATTTTCGCGTAGCCGTGTTCGGATAAACGTTCACGGGCGGTCAGCAGCCGTCGCCGGTTGGCCCATTCAGGGTCGGCGGCCCGCCCCCGGCGTCCGCGTTGTTCCCAGGTGACCCGCCTGCGCACCGTGGTGACCATGTCATTGGCGAGCTTGACCAGGTGGAAATGATCGACCACCAACTGCGCGTTCGGCAACACCTCGGCTGCTGCCGCGGCATAGGCTGCGCACGGATCGATCGCCACATGGGTGATCGTGTCCCGGAACTTCGGGGACTGCGCGCGCAGCCAGTCGACGACCGCCGCACTGGTACGGCCGGTGGCCTGCCCGAGCAGCCCCTGATCACCGGCCAGGTCGACGAATCCGGTGTCCCACGGGTCGACCCGCCGCCAGCGGCCGTCCTGGCCGCGGACCCAGCGGGGTTTGCCGCGGCGGGTCTCATCGATCCCGAGCACCGTCACCAGCTCCGGAGGACGCAGTTCGCGGTCGGCGACCTCGCAGAACGCCGTGTGCGCAGTCGTCCACGACACCCCGTGGGCGGCGGCGACCTCGACCACCGACCGGGCCGTGTCGCCGATGGCGCGGCCGATCCGTTCACGCAGCCGGCCGGTCGTGCGTCGTCGCGCGCGAACCTGGTCGATGGCCTCGGTGAACGTGACCCGTCGGCACTCGGTGTTGCGGCAACGCCAGCGGATCTTGTTCCACCGCAACAGGATCGGATCAGTCCCGTATCCGATGTCTCGCGGGCAGGTGACGGTGCGCTCTTTCACCGACGACGACTTCTGCCCACAGTCGGGGCAGCATGCCGCCCGCTCATCAGTGGTCACGACATCAACGATCCGGGTGCGATCGGCCGCCACCGAGACCGAGACGACCTGCACACCTTCCAGACCCAGCAACAACGACGTAGGCTCGGACACGGCCCCTGCTCCTTCGCTTCTTGAATGCTTCGCAACATCCAGAATCACGAAGGTCAGGGGCCCTTCACGTCAACGACACGCCGCAGCTCTGACCAGGGACTGCCCGATTAAGTTCGAAGAGCCGGGTTGACGGCAGCAATCCGTCGACCGTCACGCGCGCCACAATCTTCAGACCCGCCACGGTTGGTGAATTGCCTAAGGCTCCCGGATTCGTCGGCCGGTGTAGCGGGCCCACGATTCGCCGGCGTTCGCTGCGTGCTTCGTGGCGACTTGGCAGCTGTAGTTGACTGCATCGGCGACGATCGGCGGCGGGCATTCGACGACGAGTTCGTCGAGAGATCGGTTGCGGCCGCCAAGGTTGCTGAGGCCGAGCTGGCGCAAGCGATGCATGATCGTGTCGACATGTACGTGGTCACCAGCGTGGTAGCCCGGGAAGAACCACGGGCTCGACGAGTTGGACCCGGTTCGTAGGTTCGGTCGGTTGCTGAGGTGGTCGCGAAGGAGTGCGGCGAATGGTTCGGGCACGTCGACGGGGTGCTTGCCGAAGGTGATCGTCATCGGGCCGTGCTGAGTATCGTCGACAGCGTCTGTGCGCAGGGCCGCAATTCGGTTCAGCGGTTGGGCGTAGAGGAGGATTAGGATACCGGCGACCCGATACGGGAGTGACTCGCTCGTGCCAGCTAAGAGTTCCCGTATCCAGGAGAGACGCTGATCCTGCGATATTGTCGGCGTCGATCTGGCTGTGCGGTGGTCCATCGCGATCGTTCTTCCCGTGAACGCGGGCAGTGTTGTCACGACGAATGTGCGGATCGCGGTTCGGGTCGTCGGACCGCCGGCAATCCATTCATCGATGTCACCTTTTGTGCATTCCGCGGCCGTGCGCCCATACGCTTGGTGAAGCCAGAGCAGAAACTTCGCGGTCTCGGTGATCTCCTGCTTCGACCAGCGAATCGAGGGCCGAGTCTGGCCGCCAACTAGCTCAATCTCACGTATTCGGCGCAGGTGATGCCAGGTGGCGAATCGCTCCACCGGGCGTCGCACTTCGATCGGCAGATCCGCAAGTTTGGCCTCAATCCATTGCTCGAACACGGGGAGCCACGGATCACGCTGCGGCAGCAGTCCGTTGTGCTGCATGAGTGCGCGGAGGTGTTCGGTGACGCGCCCGGGGTGGCTGTCCAAGCCTTCATGGGTCGGCGCAATGGAGCCGTCGCCGAGCGAGCGGAGGAACTGTTGCACTTTCGGTGATCGTTTCCAGATGAGGATGGATTCTGGCCGCTCGGCCGAGCAGAGGGCATCGACGAGCCCGGCGAGGGTCGGATCGGCCGGGACGCCGCCGAGCAGGACGTGCAGGTCGTCGCGGAGTGCGCAGCGTGCGCAGAGATTCTTGCGATGGTGCCCGGCTTCGGCACCACAGCGGCCGCAATGGAAGTCGTCCACGATTCCAGCGCATGGCCCGCAGACGTTTCGTCCGTTCTCATCAGCTGGACCGGGGAGTAGCCGGTCAACGCCACAGCGTGGGCATTCTCCCCGTGTGTGGATCGCAACAAACCAGCAGGGAAAGCAGACTCTACCTTCGGGCCAGGTCGCCTGGACTCGGCGCAGTGGTTTGCCACAGCGGGCGCAATCCCGCGTACCGTATGTCTTGCGAGGGCGTCCGCGAACGGTGTTACGCGGGTTCAGCCCTTCGGGTTCCATTGTCATTCCTCACCGCCGGGTCTACTCGTCAAGGATGTTCGCTCGTCGCGGCCGCGTGCTTCGGTCGAGCGTGACGACATTCGGGGGAGAGGCGTTGACCGCCTTCTTGTGCCTCGCGTCGGCTGCGGTGACCGTAAGCAGGTCACCTGGGCTGCAGCTGAAGATGTCGCAGACAGCAGCAATGAGTTGCAAGGAGACGCGTTCGGGGCGCTGGTTGACGAGCCGATAGACCTGGGGACGTGAGAGCGCAATTCCTCGTTCGGCAAGCAAGGGAACGAGGTCTGTAGTGTTGTTCAGCCCTCGCGCGGCCATCAGTTCGGCAAGGCGCCAGGTGTAGTCGACGTCGCGTCTGGTCATGTGTTCCTCCTAGCGCCGAGTTCCAGTGCGTTGTCAACCGTTCGATCAAGTACTGCGCGGAGTGACGATCGCCGAAACTCGTCCGAGGTGAACTGATAGATCCCGGTCGTCGATGCGTGCTCGTGGCCCATCTGATCCTGTACGAACCGCGGGTCCCATCCGGCCTCGAGTAGGTGAGTGGCGTAGCTTCGACGGAATGAATGGAGGTCGACGCCGTCGGGGATGCCGAGGTCCTTCCGGTAACGCTTAAGCCGCTTCAGCAGTGTGGTCTCGCCGACTAGGCCCCCGCGTTCGCTGGTGAACAGGTCCAGAGTGCCTGGATCTCCGCGGCCGTTGGCGAGCCAATCCTCGATGATCGGCGGCGTCCAGCGCCAGACTGTGAGCACCGATCGCCCTTTCGGCGGCGAGCCGCGGCGCGCCTTACCGAATCGGACTTTGCACACCCCGAACTTTCCGAACTCGGGAGCATGCGGATTGCGGGCGAAGTCAATCGTCTGCAGGTGGCTTAGCTCGTTGAACCGAAGTCCGTACGCGTAGGCAAGTTTCATCATCGTCGCATCGCGGTAGGCCGCTTGCCAGCCTTTGCGGCTCGTCGTGCCGATCCGTTCGACCTCGTCGTCGGCATGATCAAACAATGCGTCTAGTGTCGCGTTTCATTAATTCCTAGCCGGTTGGGCTTTCGTCAGGATTTCGTCGGCGGTCTTGGTCCAGACGAAGGGGTGTTTGCGGTCGTTCCAGCCGGTGATGAAGGCGCGGATTTTGGTGTTGAGGTCTTTGACTGAGGTGAAGATCCCGCGGCGGATGGCTTGTCGGTCGATGATGCCGAACCAGACTTCGACGAGGTTGAGCCAGGACGCTGAGGTCGGGGTGAAGTGGACGTGGAAGTTCTTGTGTCGGGCGAGCCAGTCTTTCACTTCAGGGGTCTTGTGGGTGGCGTAGTTGTCCATGACCAAGTGCAGTTCCTGGTCGGGGTAGGTGCGATCCAGTTGCCGCAGGAACGCCAGGAACTCCTGGTGGCGGTGGCGCGGCTTGACTGCGGCGGTGACCTGCCCGGTGGCGATCTCCAGGGCGGCGAACAGGGTGGTGGTGTCGTGGCGTTTGTAGTCGTGGGTGCGGCGTTCGATCTGCCCGGGCTGCATGGGCAGCATCGGCGCGGTCCGGTCCAGGGCCTGGATCTGGGACTTCTCGTCCACGCTGAGCACGATCGCGTTCTCCGGCGGCGCCAGGTACAGGCCGACCACGTCGGTCACTTTGGCAACCAGCTCGGGATCGGTGGAGTACTTGAACGTCCCGGCCCGCCAGGGCTGGACTCCGTACTCGCGCCAGGCGCGTGAGACCGTGGCGTTCCCGATCTTCAAATGTCGTGCCAGCAGCCGTGAGGACCAGTGCGTGATGCCGTACTTCTTCGGCGGCGGCGTCAGGGTGGCCGCAACGATGTCGGCGTGATCGACCCGGCGGGGACGACCCGGACGGGCGGTATCGGCCAGCCCCGCGATCCCGTCGTGCAGATACCGGGCCCGCCACTTGACCACCGTCGCACTCGACGCCCCGGTCAACTCCCGAATCCGCGCGTTCGACACCCCCTGCGCAGCAAGGGAAACGATACGAGCTCGTTTCACCAGACCAGCCGAGGCCGTCGTCGACCGCAAGATCCTGTCGAGTTCAACATCATCGCCATCACGAAGCGCAATAGCCGGAGCAGGTGCATTCGCCATACCCCATTCTCCCACCCACCAAAGCGTTTATGAATTAACGACACGCGACACTAGCTCTTCGCGACTGTAGGGCCGGCGTTGCGGTTGACTGTCGTCTTCTTGGACGTGACGAGCAGTGTTCCAGTCGAAGAAGACCTGCGCAGGATGTGTGCCGAAATGCTTCTCGCACACGAGATCCCAGCCATAGTCTGGGTTGCTCACGTACGAGGTGAAGGCGCGCAGCGAGTTCTGGTAACCGCGCAACGTCGCGCGTTTGAGTATCATTGCAGGTCACGACTGAGGTTTCCGCAAGTTCGTCGGAGACAGGCTCGTGATTCATCGGTTGCAATACGCAGTGGTTTAGTTGACATAATGTATCTTATCGGCTTATCGGCTTATAACTAGGACGGGTTCAACCAACATCGTGCCGAGTGACACTGTGATTTGCCAGCCTAGTTGGCGAATTGCCAAACTATCTGGCGAAATCTGCCAACTACTTGGCGGATTCGATGCCAGCGCGCCCTACTTGGCGAACTCGATCTCAGCGCGCACGGCCGACAAGGCCGACCGCCCAACCCTCCGGCCCCTCGCGTCGGATCCAGAAATCACTTCCACCTTCAACGTCACTGTGACGAAATAGCGGCAGCAGTTCGGTTGCGCGATTCGCTCGCCGAGACCCCGGAACTGCCAACGTTCTGTGGACCGGTCTGAACGTCTGGAGGCTCATGCGGACCTCGGTATCGCCTTGTTCGGCCCGACCGCAGACCAGGGTCAACCACCGGAGGTGATTTACATCCAAGACCGAGATTGTCGTAGGCGGATGAGATGGTAGTCACATGAGCGATGTTGAGGTTGGTGCCACCCTGGCGTCTCGGACGCCCTCAGGCCGCGATTGCCTACAATGGCGCAGCCGCGGTCAGATGCAGATGCACGCAGCTGACCGCAAGGTCGTCAGGATCCCGATTATCGACGGCGACCCAATCAGGCAGGGCGGGCAATGGCAGAACCGCCTGAACCGGCACGGACTCTACTTCTGGCAGACGACCGGAACACACGTATGGTACGAGAGCGCTCTTGAGGCCTCGTGCCTTGCTGTATTAGACCAATCTGGTGATGTGCAGCGGATCTGCGCGCAACCGTTTCGGCTACTGTTCCGCACAGAATCCGAGCAGGTGTGGCACGATCCTGACTTCTTTGCGATTCACTACAACGGTGATCAAGTCGTGTACGACGTGAAACCCAGCGCTCGGATGAACCACCGCACACAAGTGCAGTTCAATGAGACCGCTCGTGTGTGCGAGGCCGTTGGCTGGCGACACGTAGTGCTCAACGAACCAGCCCCGGTATTGAGCTTGAATCTCAAGTTCCTGGCTTCGTCACGGCATCTCCGCTGTCATCCGCCAGCCGAGATAGTCGAGCGAATCCACGACGTGTTCGTCGGCGGACGGACCGTTCAGGAGGGGCGCGAAATGATCAATCGCCGATTTCCTGCTCTCGCGATGCCTTTCATCAGGCACTTGCTCTGGCATCGCACATTGATCACCGACCTGACTGCTCGTCTGGACTTTGACTCGATTCTTACCACCGCATCAGCGAGCGAGGAGAAGTCGTGCTGTACGTAAATCTAGGTGACCTTGTCGTGTGGAATGACGAGGAGTATATAGTCGCTGGGGTCAGTCCGCCGGCCACGCTCCTACGTCGCTTGTGCGATGAGCAATCCGTGTGGGTCGATCTTCTCACTCTCGCCGACGAAATCCGGCCCGCAGTGGTTAATTCCAGTGCGAGCGGCGGCGCTCAATCCGTCGCCGCTACCGTACCGGTTGACGATGATGCGCTCAGCGCCGCCCGATGGTGGGTTCCGCACCTCAATGAAGTCGAGTTTGGTGTGACTGACCCCGACGATCCTCACGCAGTACCACGCAAAGGCTACGAGCTTGGTACAACGAAAGCTGAGCGAGAACGCCTCAAGGTCGAAGAACTCCACGCAGCCGGTTACCAGAAGGTCTCTGTTCGAAGTATTCAACGGAAACAAGCAGCATATCGTAGCTCAGGGGTGCACGCCCTCGTCGATCAGCGAACTACAGCTACAACTCCCGGCGTTCCGGTAGTCGATGAACGAGTTCTGGAGGCTACCCTTGCTGTGCTCGCCGGAACGATGTCCGACTCCACGGTGTCGATCACTACTTTGATCGATAAGATTCGTGCACGACTCGCCGTGCGCTATCGCAAAGATTCTCCGGAGATGCCTTCTGTGCGCACTATGCGTCGATTGATCGACGCGTACGACCGGCGGAAACTCGCGGTCGGAAAAGCCAGTACGCGCCGCTCTGAATCGAACCGCCACGACCGTGGACCACAGCCCGTGTCCGCGACAAGTCCCGGAGAATTTGTCGAGATCGACTCGACACCAGTGAACGTTCTGGCTCTCATGCCCGATGGTAAGCCCGCCCGCGCACACCTAACGGTTGCCCTGGACGTGGCGACGCGATCGATTCTAGGTTTCGACATCGTCCCGGTGGGAGCCACTGGCGTCGAACACGCTGATCTTCTCGCCAGAATTCTCCGTCCGCGGAAGTCCCGCCCCGGCACCACGAACATGAACCTCTCGGACGCCGGTGATCTCCCGTACCAGGCGATGCAGGCGTGTGATGACAGACAGTCCGAAGCCATCGCCGTTCCGTATATCGTCCCCGAGACGATCACCACCGATCGAGGAAGAGACTACCTTTCTGAGACCTTCGTCTCAGCGTGCCGTCACTTTGGGATCGGGGTAATCGCGGCCCCTCCCCACTCCCCAACCTATAAAGGCCACGTCGAGCGCCTGATGGGAACGATCGAGACGTCCTGGATGCAGAAGCTCCCCGGGTATATCGGCAATAGCGTTGCTAATCGAGGTCGACACGCCGATCGAGCTGACCTCCTTACTCTTCGCGAGCTGCGCGAGTCATTCGAGGAATGGTGGGTCCGCGTGTATCAGCGTACTCCCCACTCCGAACTCCGCGACCGTGACGTACCCGGACGATGCTATAGCCCGAATCAGATGTACACGGCACTTTTCGACGCCGGCGCGGGTGTCCCTGTGCCAATCGACGAAGCGACCTTCATAAGCCTCATGCCAGCGTATCGCCGGACCATCCAGAACAATGGAATCCAGATCGATCGACTGACATATTGGAACGACGTCCTCTCTGAGTTCAGAAAAATGACACCGCCATCGAGAGACGGGAAGTGGGTCATACGCAAAGATCCATATGACATAGATCGAGTTTGGATTCAGCACCCCGAGGACGACAACTGGATCGAATGCATCTCGGACTCGTACCAGCGGTCACATTACCCCTTCGCATCGGGATTGAGACTCCTGCGGAACGCAGCGCAAGATTCGCCGCCGGCATCATCAGAGTGGGCCGCTGAGCAGTTGGAGAAGACGGCAGCGCAAGCGCGGAAGGGTCGTAAGCCCCGGAAAGCGGTTCGCGACGAGTCTGTCAAAGCTCGGCGCCAGGACGATTCAGACCCGAGGCCAGCAACAATTAAGGATCCTCCCCCACCCGACCCGGACATTCTAGATGAAGATGTCGACGACTTCGTCGTGGTCCGCCCGAGCGATCGGTTTTGGAATGACTAGACCAAGCACTTCCGACGCTCGGACGTCGGTGAAGAACACCCTCGTGGGCATGCGCCGCCGGATCGATCGAGTCGTCGACGAGCCCGAGGCGCACTCCCGTGAGGAGTACGAGCAGTTGCCCGATGCCGAGCGCGAAATGTACGACGCACGCAGAGTCCGGTGGTTCGGTTCCGGATTCACTCTGTCCAACGAAGCGACAACATCACTTCTTCGCAGTGTCCGCGCATACCTTGCCATGAGGGATCTTGAAGCAATTGGAAGTCAGGGGGTATGTGTCCTCACCGGTCCGGCAAATGTCGGCAAGTCCACCTCACTGCTCCAGCTCGCAAAGGAAGCCGAGGCTCGAGCATATCGCCGGTACTCAGCGTTCCGCGAGGACGGACATGTTCCGGTCGCGTTGATCGAGATGGCTCCGGGCGCGACCCCGAAGGGCGTAGCGACTTCACTCCTCGACTTCTTTGCTGTCCCATACCGGCAGCGAGACTCGCACCAGGTGCTTGTGCGTCAGGCGTCAGAAGTGATCGCTCAACGGAGGACATCACTGCTCATAGTCGATGAGTTCCATGCTGTGCAACTCGACGGACGCCGCGGCGATGATGCGATCAATACGGTCAAAGCGATCATTAACAACACAGGGGTCGTCACCGTGCTCGCGGGCATCGATCTCGATGTCCATCTTGGGAGCCGCGCTGCTGAGCAGCTAATGGCGCGAGGAGAGACGCACCGGCATTCGCCATTCGACTACGCCTCCGAAGGATCTCGCAGGTCGTGGGCTCGCCTGGTGAAGGCGTTCGCGACTCAGATGAGCCTGGTCGACGGCCCACCTGACCTCAGCGAATATGCCGATGGGCTGCATGCCATCACTGGCGGACGGATCGGTGCACTGCGGCGAGTGCTGGGATTCGCGATGCTCACCATGCTCGAAGAGAAGGAATCCACGAAGAGCCAAGAAGAGTTGACCGATCGCCACTTGGGAATTGCCGCCAACAGTACGGCGCAGCGCCAACCTGCGGCCTGCAAGAAGAAGCCTGCATGAACACCGCAAGCTCGTCCGTGAACCACTTCGAGGAACAACTCGTCCGGCCACGGCCGATGCAATATGAGACACCGGAGTCGTACCTCCGGAGACTCTGCGAGGCCAATGTTATTGACATGGAGTACGTTCTCAGTTGCGCTCGAAGACGCCGCACGGTCACGAAGTATGCGGGTGAACTCGGTCGAGTAATCGAGGAGCTCGGCGGACCCCCTCCGACGCACTTCGAATCCGATTTCATACGGTCGATGGGCCGTCCTACTACTATTTCGCACGCATTCAGTCCCAACCCAACCACCAGGCAAGGCTGCGCCAAGTGTTGCTCGGGACTGCCCTTCGAAACCTACAATCACCACCGATATATGACCTGCCTCAAACACTATCGTTGGCTCGGCATCAACCACAGCGACCCACCCAGAGATGTCCCGCGCACCATCCACAAGGTAGAGCGACACATGCGGAAGACGGTCTACGCACGGG
This sequence comes from Gordonia iterans, assembly GCF_002993285.1. Taxonomy (NCBI): domain Bacteria; kingdom Bacillati; phylum Actinomycetota; class Actinomycetes; order Mycobacteriales; family Gordoniaceae; genus Gordonia; species Gordonia iterans. The sequence goes on from NZ_CP027433.1 coordinate 2,393,040, forward strand.
TAATGCCTGGCAATTCACTTGAGATGATAGCTGAATCATTTATTCGACACTCCAATCTGGGTCGCACGGCCCCGCCGATGCCATTAGACCCCGATGCGCTCGTTGACAGATATCAGACCTACGTCGAAGTTCTGAAGTGGGCGACCCGGTTCACACGCCTGCACTTTCAGCCGCAAACAGCGAGGCAGTTCTGGCATCGAGCAGAGGAAGGCGCCGAGTTTCGCAGTGGTCTTCGATGCCGACTCGCTCCGGTTCAATCGACACACTCGGTCAACGGCATCATCGATGACCTTGTGCGCCTCGTTGATATTGCCACATCCGAGCTGACCTTCGCAGCATCTGAAGTTCAGATATCTGGCGACCCCCAGTCACGAACAACGCGCACCTAGTCAACATCTTCAGCATAGCTGCAAACAAACCTGCACGAAGAGATTAGTGATCATAAGAAGCTCTGCAAGCGAGGGAACATTCGGAATCGACCAGCTTCAGGAGTGATTTGTATCTTCCCCTTTGGTAAACGCTAGCGATTGCCACGAATTGCGGTAAGGTATTTTCTCTGAAATCTCCCGGCGGACGAAGCGCAGCGGGCTATGGCGTAGCTGTAGGCTGACGAGGATCGGGCGATCGACCATGTTGTCCGACTATCGCAATAGCGGTCCTGACAATCTGATTCACCTCGTCGTGCGATGGTGAATCCCCGGCATGAATGACACCATTTCGAGCATCGGCCAACTTCGCCAAACCGGGTTCCGCAGCGTATGAAGCCGAATTTCCCTCTAGCCACCGAGACCGCGGAATCAAGCCTCGGCTGTCCTTCCCTTTGCACCCTACGCCAGTGGATTTCTCGACTTCGTCGACGAGTCGTATGAGGCACACCTCAACGGCCGTTGCTGCGTCCAGGACGGCTTTTCGAGGGTCCTCTCGGCGTATGGCACCGACGCTATCGCAGATGAGTAGGTGCTCCAATGGTGGACGTTCAAAATCGGCGACCCGGTCAAGAATTGCCTGCAGAGAGAGACTTGTAAGTGCTCTCGGTTCAGGCATCGTAAATCGAAATCCTCCCCCCTGCCAACTACTGCCACTCCAGTACTCGAATCCCCCGCCGATGACGGTAGCGTCGAATACCGGATGTCGGGGGTTGACATCCTCCCCTGTTACAACGGACGTCCATTCGGCGATTCTCGTGAACCACTCATCCATGCATGCCGCTGTTATCGACCCGATCTTCTCGGACCGTTGGGCCTCAGTCTCAGGATTCTCTGGATATGGCAGATAGCTGGGGATCGTGCGCGCTCCTTCGGACAGCTCCAAGCCGATTCGTAGTAGCGCGGTCTCGTTGTCTGTACCGAATCCTGCGTAGGTTTTCGACCACTCATCTGCTGGCGACCATGCGTCGTCTGGCACGCCCGACACATCAGGACGGACGGTCTCGGCTACGGATGAACTCGACCGCGTCGGAGTTATGATCTTCACCCGAATCGGGCCGATGTAGGTATCGAAGGTGCTTCCGATGACCGAGTAGTCAACCCAAAGATGATGAGGCAGTCTATATTGTGCCGAGACAACGGTACCCATGATTAGATCCCCTTTCGTGTCTGATTCGAACGCAGATTCGCCTATCTGGCGGAAGCACACGTGCTGCTGCAAAGCACGTATCCGGATAAGGGCCAGAGTGTTGACACCTCACCGAACTCCGCACTTTCGGCCTCGGCAATTGTCCGTATGCAGAAGTCGGAAAGCGGGTTGGGCTTAAGCGCCCTCGTCGCTGTAGGTCGCGCCGAGAATCAAACAGCATCATCATTCTACCCCTCCGTCGACAGTGGCCGAGTCAATCGGATGCCCTCACGAAGCCGGCATCTTTGCGCCACCGACGCCGAAATCCGGGCCCGCCGCACAGGCAGCGTGGGACCGCGCCGAGCCAACCAGCAGGGCCGGCGGACATCAGGTAGTGCGGACCGGGGCACGGGGCCTCGCCCTCGGAAACAGCATGTGGTCCCCCTATCGCGTAGCGGATAGTTGTCCAACCGTTATGTAGCGACCGTTGTAGCGCAGTCTTCGCTGATCAGTGCGTTTCTGCAGGTTAATCACTAGTTTGTGATTCGGTACTTGCACTTTTCAGGTGTGTCGGATGCGACGTACATTGGTCAAAGGCACTGCTGATCATCTGTGAGGTAGGCGTGGTGTATGAGGGCAGTGAGTCGTGAGTGGTTCATGGGAATGCTAGGAGTGCGTCGGTTGAAGCGAGCAACGAACAGCGCACGCACCGCGCTGCGAGGAAGCACCGTCGGGGCTCTCTTCTTCGTCGGCGTGCTGACTGCCGGCACCGCCGGTGCCGAGCCCAAGAATGAGACCTCACCGGTCGCGAAACTGGTGAACCAGATCGCTGCCGTCGACCAGAACCTGGCAGACCTCTCCTCCGCGGTGGAGACGAAGAAGCAGAACGTCAACAAGACGTTGGTCGACTTCCAGAACGCCATCGCTGCTCAAGGCCTGGCCGCGGCCGCTGACGACTCGGCGCAGGCATCGCTGCGCACAACCAAGAAGAAGGTCGACGCGGCCCAACGCGAGTTCGACGCGTTCCTGCGCACCCTCAACAGGCAGGGTAACAACCTGGGGTCGATGACTGACTACGTCTCTTCATCGGATCCGGAGAAGGTACTGGAGAAGGTCACCGGCGCTGATCAGTTCGCCCGGCACCAGCGCACGGTGATCCGCAATCTCCAGCAGCTGCGCAGTCAGCAGAGCAATCGTGCGGCCGCGACCAAGGTAGCCCGCAAACAGACCGCGGCCGCGGCCAAGGGCGCTGAGAACCGCCGCAACGTCGCGTTGGCGGCGGTGACCGATGCGCGCAAGGCCATCAGCGAGGAACGCGGTAAGCGCTCGGCACTGCTCAATCAGCGCAAGGCTTTGGTGCAGAAGCTCAATACTGTCAAGGGTGGCAAAAGCAAGGCGCCCGCCCTGAGCGAAGTGCTCGGCGTGCCACCTCCCACCAAGATCGAAGGTGATCCGGAGGCCGACCCTGCGGCCGCCATCGCCAAGCTCGCCCTTGATGCCGGACAGGAACTGATCGCTGCCCTCATCGGTGACCCTCAGGTGCCTCAGTCCGAACTGCTCAACGAGCTCGGGATCGGCGGTATGCCACTCAATGGCAGCCTCAGCGGCAACGGGAGCCTCCTGAACCGATTGGGATTCCTGGGCGGCGAGGGTGGACAGGTCCAGCCGGGCTTGCGTGGCGCGCAGGGCATCGAAGTGGTCGTTAACCGGATGAAGTCGCAGTTGGGTGTGCCGTACGCGTGGGGTGGCGGCAATGCCAACGGGCCCACCCTGGGCGTCCGGGACGGCGGTGTCGCCGACTCGTACGGCGACTACAACAAGGTCGGCTTCGACTGTTCGGGCCTGATGGTGTACGGCTTCGCCGCCGTCGGCATCGACCTTCCCAAGTACTCGGGCTATCAATTCACCGCCGGCCCGCAGTTCCCTCTCTCAGAGATGAAACGCGGCGACATGCTGTTCTGGGGTCCCGGCGGCAGCGCACACGTCGCGCTCTACCTCGGGGACGGAACCATGCTCGAATCCCCAGCTTCCGGTGACGTCGTGAAGATCTCCCCCGTCCGCCCCGGAGCGCTCTCGCAAGTGGTACGGATGCTCTGATCCCACTACGTCACCGAAAAGTCGGGACGTGCCGGAGCCGTCGGGGAGCGGGATCGCTGCGCTGGCGACACTCCCTCGCGCGGCACGTCCCGCGCAGTTGGTGCAGACCCAGCCCAGATCCAGCAGGCCCCACGCCCGGGGACTCCTAGACGAATACCCCCGAATCGCCCCGCTACTTTCCCGAACAGCACGGGTCATCGGGCGTATGGAGCAGCGGCACGGCGACGGTGTGCGGCTTTGACTCGTCGACCTCCACCACCTGCGCCAGAGCGGCGTCGTCCTTCACCCGCGCGGCACGGATCGCGTTCAGGATTACCAGCACCTCGGCGGACTCGTGAATCAGCACCACGGTGGCGAGGCCGAGCACGCCGGCACCAGCGAGTGGGATCAGTACCACGATGATGGCGAGCGCCAACACGATGTTCTGCAGCATGATCCGGCGCGCCCGCCGAGCCAGTGACACCGTCTGCGGAAGATGCCGTAGATCTTCGCCCATCAGGGCGACGTCGGCGGTCTCGATCGCAACATCGGTACCCATCGCGCCCATCGCGATCCCCACGTCGGCGGTGGCCAGCGCGGGTGCGTCATTCACCCCGTCCCCGACCATCGCGCTGGGGCGCCCGGCCGCGATCCGGGTGAGGACCTCAGCCTTGTCCTCGGGGCGTAGTTCGGCATACACCTCGCCGATGCCCGCCTGGGTACCCAGCGCTGCTGCGGTCCGCGGGTTGTCACCGGTGAGCATGGCTGTGGTGATACCGAGCGCGTCGAGCCGCGCAATCACCTCTGGAGCCTCCGGACGAAGCTCGTCGCGCACCGCGACGGCACCGATCAGCAGCCCGTCACGCTCCACGAGAACGACGGTGGCTCCTTGCTCCTGAAGTCGAGCAATGTCGTCTTCGAGCGGTCCACTGCCGATCCATCCGGGTCGACCCAGCCGCAGGCTGGAGGCACCGAGCGTGCCATACAGGCCGTGCCCCGCTACCGCGGTCACGCCGTCGGCGGCCGGGACCTCTTTGGGCCCGGCATCGAGGATCGCACGCGCCAGCGGATGTTCGCTTCGGGCCTCCAGTGCCGCCGCGACGGCGAGGACCTCTCCGGCCGCAGTACCAGCGACCGCCAGAGTCTCGATGACTTCCGGCGCGTTGCGGGTCAGGGTTCCGGTCTTGTCGAGCGCGATAAATTTGACCGCTCCGAGTCGTTCCAGCGCAGCGCCACCTTTCACCAGCGCACCGCGGCGCGATGCCGCACCGACGGCCGCGACGACTGTCAATGGGACCGCGATCGCCAGCGCACACGGCGAAGCCGCGACCAGCACCACCAGCGCCCGCTCGATCCAGACCCGCGGATCACCGAGCACCGGGCCGATCGCCGCCACAGCCGCGGCCAGGATCATGATGGCCGGAACCAGTGGGCGGGCCACACGGTCGGCCAGACGCTGCGCGCTGCCCTTCCGCTCTTGCGCCTCCTCCACGATGTGCACGATCCGGGCGAGTGAACTGTCTGCCGCCCGCGCCGTGACCGTCATCTCGATCGCTCCACCACCGTTGATTGCACCGGCCTGGACATCATCGCCGGGGCAGGCTTCGATCGGCACAGACTCGCCGGTCAGCGCGGAGACATCCAGAGTGGTCCGCCCACGAAGTATCACTCCGTCGGTGGCCGCACGCTCCCCGGGCCGCAGAACCATGACGTCACCGAGCACCAGTTCGTCGGGTTCGACCTGTACCTCGCGACCGTCGCGGATCACCGACGCCACCGGTGGTACCAGCGCCAAAAGTGCCCGTAAACCGCGCCGGGTCCGCGACACCGCGTAATGCTCCAGCCCTTCGGCGATCGAGAACAAGATCCCGAGCATGGCGGCTTCGCCATACTGTCCCAGCGCTACCGCGCCGATCGCCGCGATCGTCATCAACGTGCCGACGCCGACCTTCCCGCGTGCCAACGCCCTCACTGACTCCGGAACGAACGACAGTGCCGCCACCGCCGCGGACGCCAATTCCAGGCCGGCGCCTGCAGAGTGCATCCCGGCCCGCTCGAACAGCCACCCGGCCGTTAGGCCCACGACTGCAACGACCGCGTACTGGAGTTCACGAACCTGCCAAATCCGCTCGCCGGACGCCGAATCCGGGACCGGTTCTGCTCCGGCAGCGGCCGGCGTCGTACCGCAGCAGACCTCAGACATCGCGCACCATCTCATCCTCGCCGCTTCGACGCGAGTCAGTCAGCACCTCGTCGTTGAGGAGGGTGACGAGGAGTCCGCGACCTCGTTCGGTGAGTGAGTACATCACCAGGCGACCGTCACGTCGCGAGGAGACGAGCCCGGCCGATCGCAACTGCCTCAGGTGGTGCGAAACCAGGTTCTGAGCGCTGCCACACACCCAAGCGACATCGCACACACACAACTCATTCCCGACGTGCAACGCCGCCGCTACCCGCAGTCGCGTGGGATCGGCGAGCGCCTTGGCCTGAACTGCTCGCCGTTCCACATCGGCCAGATCAGGCAGGTCACCGCGAATCCGCTCGGCGTGCGGCAGGTCCAGGCAGAGCAGGTCACACAGATCATCACGCTCATCAGACATATCAATATTCTGACCTATATTGATATGATAGTGGGTCCGCTTGTCAATCGCGTGAGGGTCTCCGGTACGCATCAGAACGTGGCCTCCCGCCTTGATCTGTCAGCGTTGACGACGATCAGGTGTCGGTGGAGTCTTCTTCTGTGGCCGGTGCGATCTGGCCGGAGGTGGCGGCGTCGACCAGTCCCATCGCGGCCAGAACCTTCTCGGGGTGCCGGGTGGAGATGAGCCAGTACGGGGTGGGGTCTTCAGGGTCGTCAAGGACCAGGAGCACCATCGGCTTGATCCACGATCGGTAGACCAGGAAGGCCGCCGGGTCGAGTTGGCGGCCCATCGCGGCGCTGCGGGCTGACGGCGGTACGGAGGCGCCGCGTGCGATGGCGTCGGCAGGGAGCATGGCCTTGTGGGCATAGAGGGTGCCGTCGGCGTCGACGCGGATCTTCATCCTGCTCAACGAGAACAACAGCCAGGCGACCAGCACACCGAGGATCGGATAGGTGATGATGGCCCAGGGCCGCTGGTATGCCGCCATCTGCACCTCGTAGCCCAGTAGTGCCACCAGTCCTGACGCGAACGGCCACCACCACAGTGGCACGGTCAGCCGTTCGAAGTACCTGTCGGGCGCCGGCGCGGGTGCGCTGGTCGAGATGGTGCTCACCGCAGGTGGCCGTGCGGTGTCGATCGCAGGTCGTGTGCCCGTGCCGGTCGCATCCGATCGTGCGTGCTGCGAGGGCGAGGTGCCCTTATCGGTGTCATTCGGCGTTGCCCTTCTTCCATACCGACCAGGGGATGTTCCAGTCGCCGAGGCCGTCGGTGCCGGAGAGGACTTCGGCATTGGTGTTCTTGACGGTGACCGGGTCTCCTCGCAGGGTGTTCTTCACCAGCCACTCGGCGTTCGCGGGGCTCAGGTTCGGGCAGCCGTTGCTGACGTTGCTGTTGCCTTGCGCCCAGAGCGACCACGGAGCTCCATGCATGTAGATGCCGCTGTAGGACATCTGAACCGCCCAATCGACGGGTGTGCGGTATCCCGCCGCCGATTCGACAGGGACGCCGTATGTCGAGGAGTCCATGATGATGTGCTCGACACGATCGCCGATCATGTAGATCCCGCGGGGTGTTGCCGTGCTGTCTTTACCGAAGGAAGTCGGCATCGTTCGGATGACTTTGTCTCCGCGCTTGACCACGATGGTCTTGGTGTTGTCATCGGCGAAGATCTCTTGGGCCCGGCCGATCGTGAAGTCATACGACGAGTTCTTGTCGCCGTATAGGCCGTCACCGAGATCGACACCGTAGATGTTCACCGCGACACTCACCTTGGTGCCCGGTTTCCAGAAGTGTTCGGGCCGCCACCGAACTTCGGAGTTGCTGATCCAGTAGAACGCGCCCTCGACCTGCGGGTCAGAGGTGATCTTGATGGCGTTCTGCGCCTTCGTGCGATCCGGGATGGGATCGGTGAACCGGATACCGACGGTTTGGGCGATCCCCACGGTCCTCTCACCGAGAATCACCGCACTGGTCAGCGACCCCGGGGAGGTCGTGGTGAACCGCTGAGACACCGTTGCGCGGCCACCGACACCGACCGCCTCGGCCTGCAGGGAATAGCGCTTTGAATAGCCCAGCGCCTCGGTACTGGTCCACGTGCTGCCGTCCTCGCTCATCCGTCCGTCGAGGGCGCTGCCGTCGGATTTCGGGATATTCACTTTCGCGAGGATTCCGTCGTTGGCAGTGACAACGATGGGCAGCCCGGGTTCGACCCCGACTGAATTGGGTGCCAGCCGGCCGCCGCCTTCTTTGGCCACCGAGATGGTGGGCTTCATAAGATCGGCGACATTGTCGCCGGGCTGCACGTCGCTGCCGTATGAGGCGCTACACGAGGAGAGAACGGCGATGGCCAACACCAGCGCCGCGAACTTCACCAGACGCGCGCGCAACGACGGCGCTGCCTCGCGTACGTTACGGCCGCGGCCGGACCGAATCGCTGAGCGGAATGTTCGGTGCAGGTCGTGGCGTCGGGTGCTCAGATTACAGGGCTGGCACATGGGTTTTCGGAGTCCTTCATTGGGTGGTGCGGTGGGGCTGTCAGGGGGATGTCGGCGGGCTATCGGTGAATCACGGTTTCCAGTTCCCCCGCGGCGATGCGTTCGGTCTCGATCTGGAATGTCGAGTGCTGGACCGAGACGTCGAAGTGCTGGGCGAGGCAGGCCTTGATCTGCTCAAGCAGTTCAGTGGCGTGACCGTCGGTGAAGCACTCGTCCTCGACGACGACGTGTGCGGTGACCACCGGCAGGCCCGTGGCGATGGTGGAGGCGTGAAGATCGTGGACGCCGAGCACATGATCGAGCGCGAGGATGTGTTCGCGGACGCCCTCGACATCGAGGTCCTTCGGACTGAACTCCATCAAGACGCTCGTCGTCTCGCGGATCAGCTTGAACGCACGCGGCACGATCAGGGCCGCGATCAGCAGGCCCGCGATGGCATCGGCACGCTGAAAGCCGGTCGTGGCGATCACGACGGCAGCGATGATGACTCCGAGAGAGCCCAGGGCGTCGTTGAGCACTTCCAGGAACGCCGCACGCATGTTGAAGTTCGCGGTGCGGCTGGAGGTCAAGATGACCAGGGCGACGATATTCGCGGCCAGGCCGATGATCCCGAAGATCAGCAATTGCCCGCCGCTGATCTCCGGGGGCTCGAACAGTCTCCGAATCCCCTCAACCGCGGCGTACAGGCCGACCGCGATCAGCAAGGTGGCCTGCCCCAGCGCCGCGAGGACCTCGATCCGACGGAACCCCCACGTCCGCTGGGGTGTCGGAGGTTTGAGCATCAGGGTCGCGGCGATCAGTGCCACCAACAACCCCGAAGCATCGGCGGCCGCGTGCGCGGTGTCGGTCAGCAGCGCCAGGCTTCCGGTGATGACCGACCCGACCGCTTGGGCCACAACGATGATCGCTGTCAGCGAGAAGGCGATCCACAAGTTCTTGCGGTAGTCGCCAGGACGGCCGGCACTGCCCTCCGCCGGTCCGTGGCTGTGTCCTGCGCCCACCGTTACGCTCCGTTCCCGACGACCACCCCGACACCGTCGGGACGCAGATGTGAACAGAGAACCGCGGGGTTGCCGGTGGCGTCGAGCATCTTCTCCGCCGCCGCGATCAGGATGCGCAGCAGTGCGGGCTCTGCCAGCGCATACCAGCTCGCCCGCCCTTCAGGCCGGCAGGTGAGCAGGCCGCATTCGGCGAGGAAGCTGACGTGCTTGCTGACCGTGGACTGAGCCAGTCCCATGTGCTCGACGAGATCACACACGCGGTGCTCACCCGAGGCCAGGTGCTGCACGATCGCGAGGCGGGTCGGTTCGGCCAGCGCCTGAAACAGATGCGCGTACGCGGCAGTGGACACCTCATCGATCGGCACCGCACCACCATCAATCATCGCCATAAGACGATGATAGCGCCGGGTAACGATTCCGTCGAGGTGAGACGTGCGGTCAGCAACGGCGCAGGGCCCGGAAGGCGCAGGTTCACCGGGCCGGGCACCCGGCACGGCGAATCGAGGTGACCTTGCGGTTCATTCGGTGGCGGACCACGTGACGGAAGAGCAGCCCTTTGAGCCCAGTCAGGTTCACTCCGTGTCGGCGGTAGAAGCTGTCCGGGGCGTCGTAGACGCCGAGATCGTTGTTGACGCCGGTCTTCTGGATCGCGGTATCGTCGCCGTGCCACTCGACGGCAGGGGCTTCGATGTCGTCGGTGCCAGCGCCGTAGCCCAGGAACGCTCCCTCGGCGGCCACGGTCGTGCGCAGGCCGGTCAGGTAGTCCTCGTCGAGGATCACTCCTTCGAGTTCGATCCAGCGATCATCCAGGCGCACTTCCACCCAGCTGTGCAATATGTCGTCGGGGGCCAGCTGGTACAGCACACCCTCGACCACTCCCCTCTGCAGGCGTTTGTGGATCGTCGCCCCGTGGAATCGGCACGGCACTCCGACGCTGCGCAGCAGCGCCATCAACAGCGTGGTCTTGGTATTGCACTGGCCGTAGCCGTCGGCGAGTACCTCCGAGGCCGGCAATTCGTCGGAGACGTTGTATCCGAAAGCGATCTCGTTCCGGACGAAGTCGTAGACCGCTCCTATGCGCTCGTACACCGGCAGAGTTCGCCACCGGCGATCAGTGACCAGAGTTTCGAGCGAAGGATCGTCGAAGTCGAGGATCGGGGTGGCCTGGAGATACGTGTGAGTGTCCATGTCATCGAGTCTGTAGGCGACCGCGGCCGCACCCCTTGAACTTTCCGGCGGACCTTCACCACCCTCGCGTATCGGCATCGGTGACGGCTTCGGGCCAAGCGTCACGACGCACGGCCATCGCCAGCAGGGCCGACGGACTCAGTCCGAAGTTGGCTTTGAACACCCGGCTCAAGTGCGCGGAATCGCTGAACCCGGCGGCGACCGCCGCATCGGTCAACGTCGCGCCCGCAGCGACCTGTTCAGCTGCCCGCCTTAATCGAACCCAGATTCCGTACCGGCGGAACGGCATACCCACCTCGCGGCTGAACAGATGAGTCAGATGCGACGGCGACAGGTGTGCCTGGGCGGCGGCCTCGGCAAGCCTCGGGCCCGCGTGCGCCGCCCCTTCCAGATACTGCAACGCCGCCCGTACCGGATCAGAGAGCACGCTGACCTTGTCGGGTGAGTCTGGGGCGAGCGCGCCGATGAACTCATCAACCGCACTCCCAGGGTCTGGCGCCGCACCGGAGTCAGCCAGGACCGGAGCCAGGGCGCGGCCGACCTGCCGAGTCGTCATACGGCCCGCCGCAGCCTCCAGTCGGCGGCCCCGCGGCCCGAAGGGGTCGACCAGGACGATCAGTAGACGCCCAGACGAGCAGGTCAGACCATGACGCACGCCGCTGGGTATCAGCGCTGCGGTCGCTCGCTCGCGGTGTTGATCGAAGCTCAGCGTGAACGGCCCATCGAGCGACGCGATGATCTGGATCGCGTGGTGCGCGTGACTATCGGCATCGCCTCCCGGCCCGCGATAGAACACCGCACCCGGAACCATCGCCAGCACCCCCTCCCACGCCGGGAACGGCACCGGTGGAACACGCGTCATCGGAACGACGACCATCCTTCCGCAGTCGACACTCAGTCGTGCTCAAACTCGATCAAAGGCCAGACTGGCGACCAGATCGATCCTGCAACATCGATCCCTCGAACCTATCGGGTGATGGCCGGGCGATCAGCTGAAGCACCGACCGCAGTAGCCGGCTGGCGCACGCAATGTCCGCCCGGCGCCCCCTCGGCGGGGACGCGGCACCAGCTAGCCGGTGGCCCGTTCTGCTTCATCAACTCGATCGGATCGGTGACGTCGTTCGATCAGAGACTCGTTGTACGAGTGCCCCATGTCCTGGCGGTGAGAGCAGGCCGGGCCCACAGGAGATCGAGTCAGCGATGATTACGACCCGAGTCGGCCGAACGCCTGGGCATTCGACGAGCCGCATCTCGGCCTCGTCGCTCGGCTCGGCTCACGTCCCCTGGCTGAGTTCGCCCTGATTCGCGGTCCCACTTGCTGTGGCGTCCTCGGTCCAGAGACGGTAGGCAACGACGCCTGGGCCACGTTTGGCTACTATCCGGGCGGCGTGGACCTCGACACCATCGACTTCGACGGTGCTCTGCTCGACCTCGATGCCGTCCTCTGCCGTGATCGTGGCTTCGACCTGTCCGACAGTCAGCAGGCGATCTCCGATCTGGACTTTGAGGTCATGGACGAGTCTCGTCGCAAAGGGTGCTTCGGGGTCGGCGTCGAGGTCGCCGGCGAATTGCAGGCTTTCCCAGTGTCCGGATACAGTCTGCCCTCGCAGGATCAGCGCAGCGAACTTCACGCTGCTGCGGGCGTCATCGCTCTCGGTCGACAGATCGGGGATTCGTAGCTCGACGTCGGTGTGCTTCTGTACTTCAGCAAGCGCCTCCACGTACTGGGCCTCGTCGCCAGCAGTCCGGGCGCGACGATCTGCGCCCTCGGAAACGGGGAGCTTGTGGGTGAAACTTGCACCGTTCCCGCGTGCGGGAGCCATATTGAGCAGATTGGGTGCGTGGAAGTGCGCGAGAAACCGCAGTGCAGGTTCGACCTCATCCGGGAACTTCCCACTCGGATCCTGGCGCTGATACCGCAAGATCATGTCGACAGTCGGCATCGCCGGCTCGTCACCCTCGCCGGCAGCGACTGGTTCAGGCTGGTTGATGGAACTGAGCACTTCGAGCGTCAACACCCCGGATGCGTCGGTGCTAGAGAGCGAAAGACCTGTGTTGTCGTAGTTGACCGTCTTGCCCTGGCTCACTACCTCCAGCGAAGCCAATTCGACACCATCGGGATCAATGATTGTGTATCGGTGTCGAACTGTCTCATGAGTCGCCAACGGGCTAGGAACCACCGCCACGTTGCCGGCGCCAAGCTGACCTCCAAGCCCGCCAGGGAGTTCGAGGGAGATCCCCGACGCCGCAAACGGTGCGTCAGGAATCCTTCCGTACATGCGAAACTCTCGTAAGTCCCGCTCTGCGTCGCTGCCGACCTTCGCTTCGAGCGTGACCTTTGCCTGGATCGGTCGTTCGAACTGTGACTCGACGCAGCGCGACACCACTGCGAAGACGATGAAACAGTCCTCAAGTTGACGGACTGAGATCGCCACAGCGCCCGAGGAGGAACTCATCTCCCTGAGTAGCGCGCGAGTCGGCTCCTGGTAGACGATATGGATCTCAAACGTATAGTGCGGGTCGTGTCGATTGAGGGTGCGCGCCAGTGCTTCAATCCGAGGAACGGCCAAGGCGGGGCTCAGATCCGCGTACTCATCGACAGCGACGCTCGTTCCTTGTACCGAGCCGATTGACACCCCCAGACTGGACATGCTCAGAAAGTCTGCTATCTCGCGTTTCAGGCGGTCGTTCCAGTCGTTGAGGTAGTAGTCGACCACCTCTGGATACAGAGCGACCCATCCTTCAATCACCGGCAAGCCGACCCAGAAGCAGGGAAAGTCCGCCTTTGCCTGGACTTCCTCCTCGAGAAACGTGGTGTTGCCGGGCGTCGGGTCCAGTGGCAGCACCAGATGCCACTTGTCGATCGTCCAACCACGCTGCTTCGCGTAATCGGCGACCCTGGCGTGCGATCTCTTGATCTGCGCCTGTTGGCCCGAGGTGAGGTTCGACGCGAACTTCTTGACCTGGTAAATCTCCACGTGGCCTTCAGAGGCCGGCACGCACACATCGATACCGCCATCGCCCTGGGAAGGACGAATACGGTAGCCATGCGGCCTTACCCTGCAAATCATCATCGACAACAGTTCCTCGATCTCGTCGCCGGTCCGTCGCGTCCACTCGATCCTCATCAGGCCCAACCCAATCCATTCATTCTGAAGCCGCGGGTGTCCCCGTGACCCGCGGCCGAACGGCGTGACCAGCCATCGCCGCGGTCCACCTCTAATCGGACCATTCCCCGACTCACTTGCCGCGGTCCGACACACGTGTCGATCGCTGAACGGTGGCGTTGTCCACCTAGACGTCCAGGTGGCTCCTTGGCGGCTAACTCTTCGACGTCCTCTACTGCCGACAGCGACCGGAGATCGTCCACGAGTAGGTCGACGCCAGGGCGTCAGGCCGGGCCCTGCGCAGATGGAGCGCGGACGGCGCTCTCGGTGCCGCGGAGCTGGCACGTCCGTCACGGACTGGCCAGGCTACGGTTCCGCTCACCAGCATCAGCGGCCCATAGACTGTCGGGTATGGGTCTTGTCATCGTGGTCGACACGAACGCGCTCTGGGTGAATGACAGCGTTGCCTACGACGAGGGATCCCATTGGAAGACTGTCCTCGACCTGGCCCGCGCCGATGGGTACGGAACCGAGATTATCGTCCCTGATGTCGTGGTCAGGGAACATGCGCAACACGAGGCCGCGGCCATCTCGAAGGCTCGTCGCGAAACCGAGAAAGCCCTACGGACGGTCGTCAACCGGGCTCCCCGCGCCGGGCTCACAATCAGCGTGCCGGATCCAGACGCGATGCACGAGGTCGTCCTCCCCCGGCGAGATGAGATCGCAGCCACGATGCGCAGTCAACTCCGTGCCGCAGGCGTGAAGATCGCCGACTTACCCGACATTTCGCATTCCACCTTGGTGGACTGGTCACTTGATCGGCATCCGCCATTCGATCAATCAGACAAGGGATACAGAGATGCGCTGTTGTGGCTGACGGTGTGTCGTGTGGCAGCCGGATCCGGGCGCGACGTCCTATTCGTCACAAATGACAAGGATTTTCGGCAACACGGTTCGCTCCACCCCCACCTAAAAGCGTCGTTCGAAACTACCGCGCCGGACAGCACGATCACGCTCGTCGAGGAACTCTCTGAGGCGGTAAAACACCGAAATACCCGGACAGAAGCGAGCGCCGAGGCCGACGATGAAGATGCCGAGGAAGGTGGCGCCGAAGCCGAGGCACGTGATGAGTTCGACGGTGAGGACGTTAGCCAGTTCTTCGCGTCGAAACGCGACATCTTGCGGAGCGCTCTGCCTGGCGGACTCGACCGGCTGATCGGCACCGAGATCAGTAGACACTACGACAGGCACCAGGCCGGATCCGATCTTTCACTGCCCGGCCAGGTTGAGAACGCTCAAATCGAGTCGATCGAGCCCGATCTCGACGCCCTCTGGATTGACACGCACGAGAACCTCGACGGGGACACCACGCTCGGGTCGGCGATTTTCCCTGCTGAGGTCCACTACGACGGGTTCGTTCACAAGGCCGACCAGTTTGACGGAGACCCTGCCTGGGTAGTAATCGACCCGGATTGGAACGAGCGGTACGTGCTTGTCTCGGGGAGCATCGAGGTGGAGATGGAGTTCAATTTCATCATCAGCGGAGAAGAGCTTGAATCCTTGGACCTTATGTCCATCTCTCCGCGCTGAGAGCCCGACGCACTGTCACGTTCGGCTCAGCGCTTCAGCCCGCTCAAATGCGAGTCGGATCAGTGCGAGCGCCAACGCCGCGCAGCCGAGAATCTGCCAGTCCTGACCAGAGATCGTTGTTGGCGCTGTGCCATCCGGCGACTCCGGGCCGGACGTCGTCTTCGCCGCCTGATACGCCCAGGGGCGGCCGTGGGCATAGCCACTGAGTAACTGCCATGCAGCAACGAGCTCAACGCCCTGGTCGATGTCGCCAGCGAATTGGCTCGCGTCAAGCAGTGCCCCTGCCGATTTCACCATCGCGGTGTCGCTAACTTCTCCCTCAACCTGTCTCAATGTTGTCCGACGTTTCGCGGTCGGTGCGACATATTCTGCAATGATCCAACCCGTCCGCTCATCGAGAATGTCGCCTTCGCGATCGAAGGCGGCAGCCTCTTCAGGAGTGGACATTCCTTGCTTGACGGTGTCTCGGAACCGTATGTACGACGCGTAATCGGCGGCAACAACTTGGAGGATCCGGTTTCTTCGCGTGGCGCGATCGTCGGCGCCGAGGATCCAGAGGGCGGTTGAAGCTGTCGTGATGGCGGTACGGATGAGAGTGCAGAAGGCGAAGGGATTGGATTCCTGCTGCCGTTGCCCGGATTCTCCGACCAGACGCAGGTGATCGATTGCGCTCCCGAGTAGCTGCCAGACGTACTCCTGTGACGTTCTCTTAACAGGCTCCAGGTACTGGTCATCGGCAGCCATCTCCGAATCGTTTTCGACCTCGAATTTCCACAGTCGATCCAGATACTTATACACTTCGTCAGTCAGCTGCTCATAATTATCCAGATCTGGGTATGTCGTCACGCAGAGTGATACTACGGCTGCAGCTTAAGATCGGCGACAATCTGGGGCGTTCCAGTCCGGTCGCCGCCGATGGGTGAACGCACTGTCGCGGTCCAGCCCACGCGTTAGTCGTGCTCGTGATCTGTATCGTCCGTCGATCCACTCAACGCGGCGTCGACGTAATCGCTCACTTCTGGTCCACGTTTGCGTCGTTCTACAGCTTCCCGGGTTTCACGCGTCCTCCGTCGACTGTCAGGCCGCGGGCCTGCTCGTCGAAACCGTCCCCCCAGCCGGCCTGGTCTGTACGGGCCAGACCGGCGACTTCTACGACAGTACGTCGTAGACTTGAGAAGTCGCCGCCACCGGAATTGTCAGGCGCCAGGCGTACCCAGAGACGTCGCCGTCGAACCAGCATGGACACTACAAGTCCGACCACCATCACCACCGACGAGACCAGCACCCAGTTCTGGGCGGGGTCGTGACTGACCTGCATGGATACCCAGCGCTTGTAGCCGTCGAATCGGATCACGGTGCCACCGGGCAGCGTCGTGCTCTGGCCGACGTCGAGGTTCACCGAAGCCTTGCGCACCAGGCGATCCTGGTCGATCAGCGAGCGATCCAAGGTGTAGACGCTCTGCGCGCGGCCGGTGTCCAGGCCTGCGTCGCCGACGTACACGCGGATCGCGACCGCCGGGTTATTCACCTGCGCTGACTGTGAAAGCAGCAAGGTGGCGTGATAGGTCGGGTAGGGAGCGAAGAGGCCGGCGATGGCGACCTGGTGCTTGCGGCGCTCGTCCTCGTCCGGGTACATCCCGGCCGGGGTGTCAAAGCGCACGGCGCCATCGGAGAGCATGGTCTGGACGTCCTGCGGGAGGAACGGCGCGGTCTGCGTGCGTGACTCGCCGTTGGGCCAGGTCACGGTGAAGGTCGGCGCGAAACCGTTGCCGAGGACATAGATCCGGTCCCCGGCGATCCGCAGCGGATGATTGACGCGAATCATGCCCTTGTCCCACTGGTCCTCGGGCTTGGACACGTCAGTCGTGTACGACACGTCCGAGGTGTACATGTCCGGCTGCCCGTTGGGCAGGAAGCTGGCCTCGAACTCGTCGACGGTGATGCAGAACGGTGAAAGATCGGTGCCGTCGACCATCGCACCGGATCGGAAGCTGTCGTACACGGCGGTGGAGGTGTTGCAGAGGACTTGGTCGTCGTCGGCCACCAGGATGCGCGTCCCCTCGTACCCGAAGAGCTTCCCGACCGCGATGGTCACCAGCAGCGCCACCAGCGAGATGTGGAAGGTCAGGTTCCCGACCTCGCGCAGGTAGCCCTTCTCTGCGGAGACTTCGACGGCCCCGCCTGGATATGTCTTGGATGGTTCGACGACGCGGGTCTTGGTGCGCCACCCACGTAGATTCGCGGTGACGCGTTCGGATAGTTCCTCCGGGGTGCCGTCGACGGTTTGGGTCAGGTGGCGTGGCAGGCGGCTGAGGTTGCGCGGCGCTTTGACCGGTTCGGCACGCAATTGCTCGATGAACTCCCAGCAGCGCGGGGTGATGCAGCCGATCAGGGACACGAACAGCAACACGTAGATCGCGGTGAACCAGGCCGACGAGAAGACCTCGAACAGCTGGAAGCGGTCCATCCAGACGCCGAGTTCACCGCGGTCGGCGATGTACCGCTGCGTCTTTCCCTCGTTCAGGTCGCGCTGGGGCAGCAGTGCGCCCGGGATCGCGGCGAGGGCCAGCAGGAACAGCAGGGCCAGCGCGGTGCGCATCGACGTCAGCTCGTGCCAGGACTTGCGCAGCGGGTTGATTAGCCAGCGGCGCAACGGCCCCGGCCGGGCCGGGCCGGGACGCGGCGGGCTCGGGGCGGTGGCGGTCTGTGTCATATGGCCAACTCCACGTCGAACGGGAAGGTCATCGGGTCCGTGTGCGCGGATTCAAGGGGTGATTCACACCAGCGATGTCCAGTAGTCCCAGAATCGGACTGTGATCGCGATGATGATCAGGGCGAACCAGGCGGTGACGATCAGGCTCCGGTACTCGATCACAACAGCGATGACGCGGCTGTACGGTCGCCCCCGCTGGGCCAGCGGTTGCAGATTCGTGACGGTCACTCCGACGAAGATCGGTATTGTCACCGCCCACACCACCATGCAGTACGGGCACAGGGCACCGATCCGGTACAGGCTCTGGAAGATCAGCCAGTGCACGAACACCACCGCGAACGTGACCCCGGCCTGCAATCCCAGCCAGAACCAGCGATAGAAGTCGGCGCCGGCCAACAGCGCCGCGCCGATCGTTGCGCACACGGCAAAGCCAGCGACACCGAGGATCGGGTTCGGGATGCCGAATGCTTCGGCTTGCGGTGTGGTCATCACCGATCCGCATGAGAGCACCGGGTTGATGCTGCATGTCGGAATGTAGTCCGGGTTCTTGAGCAGAGCGATCTTCTCGACCAGCAGCGCCGTCGCGGCGACCAGCCCGATGACACCTCCGGCTGTCAGCAGTACCGCCAGACCCCGATGGTTCGTGGTAGCGCGGTCACTCATCGAGCGCGTTGTCGAAGGCTGCCTGCAGGTCCTGAGCGGTCCTCGGGTTGAGCCGTTCCCCGTTCAGGAAGAAGGTCGGAGTTCCCTGTACACCGAGGGCTGTGCCGTCTTTGGTGCTCTGATCAACACGCGCACGCGTGGCGGGATCTTTCACATCAGCGGAGTACTGATTCATGTCCAGACCGAGGTCGCGGGCCAGGCCCGCGAAGTACTCCTCCTGGGAGTCCTCTTTGTGTCCCCATTCACCGACGGTCTCGAACAGTCGTTTGTACATGGGTTCGAACTTGCCTTGGTTCGCCGCGGCCTCCGAGGCCAGGGCGGCGTTCATCGAGTTGTTGTGCAGGGGCATGTGACGAACCACGAAGGTGACCCGGTCCCCGTACTTGGTGCGCAGTTCCTCCACCGCGGGGAACGCCGCCAGACAGCCTTCGCACTCGAAGTCGAGGAACTCGACGAAGGTAGCCTCTGGCCCGTTGGAGAGTTTGTTGCTGTCCGCGCGGACCAGGAGCTCGGTGTTCGCCGCCGTTGATGGTCCGTTGACGGCGCTGATGTCAGAATCGTCGTCTCGGGCGCTCACGAAGAGGAAAATTCCGATCGTCAGAACAACGACCGCTGCTAGCGCTATCGATATTTTGGTGCTCTTGGTCACAAGTTCTGCTTTCGGTTCGGGACAGGCGCTGACTCGGCTTCGCGGGTGTACTCGCACGAGCAGGCGGTGCTCCCCTTCCGTTCTGCGGGGAGGATGCCGCGAAGTGGGAGAAGCGCCGCCACCTGCACACCCTGAACTGTGTAGGGACGTGCGAGGGACCGGCACCGCTCAACGGTAGCGGACCTGGCAGCATGTGGCATATGAGCGTTTGTCGAGTCTCCCGTTCGTTCGCTGCGGCGATTGCCGGAGCCCTTTTTCTGGCCACGCTGCTGACCGGTGTCGGAGTCGCCGCGGCGCACACCGGTGCCACCGGTTCCAGCCCGGCAGACGGGGCCACGGTGCAGACCTCGCCCGGCCAGGTGGCGGTGACCTTCAACGAGAACCTTCGCCCCGAGTTCGCCCACCTCACAGTCGTGGGGCCTGACCGCAACTTCTACCAGCAGGGACAAGCAGCCGTTGAAGGCAACGCCGTCTCGGTGCCGGTGAACTCCCTTGGCCCCGCAGGCAAGTACGAGATCAATTTCCGGGTCACCTCGGCCGACGGTCACGTGGTGCAGGGCCAGCGGACCTTCACCCTGGCCGTGGCCGGTGACGGTGCCCCCGGTGAGCAGGCCGCTCCCGACGACAGCTTCACCAACTCCGAACACGGGCTGGCGTGGTGGGCGTGGGTCCTGATCGGGTTGGCAATAGCAGTGGTGGTCGCCGCCGCAGTGGTGCTGCTGCTCCGGCACCGCCGGTCCTGAGTCTCCCCGCCCCTATTCGACGCGGCCTGCGGTGACCTGCGTGATAGCGCCGGTCGCCAAGAGGCGTCCGGGCCCGGGTTTGTCGTGAGCTGCGCCCGAGCGTGGGTGCTGCTCGTTTTCAGCACGCCGGTTTGTCGGCCTTAGAGTGGAGCCATGAGTACCGCGTCATGAGCACGACCACTCCGCGCGCGCAGGCCGGTGCTGACCGTGACAGCCTGCGGGATCCGTCGAGCCCTCGCCGCCGGCTGATTCTGGCGATGGGGCTCGTCGCGGCGATGGCGGCGGTGGTCGTCACCGCGATAAGCGCGGCGACCGCGGTGCGACTCACCGGTCTTCCTGATCCGGGCTGGGCCGCGGTGTACGGCCAGCCGGTGCTGACCGCCACCGGACAGCTGTTCGCCGCGATCGGTTTCGGCGGGGCCATCTTCGCGGCGTTCTTCGTGCCACCGCAGAGCGACGGTCAACTCGACGTCGGCGGCTACCGGGCCCTGCGTTGGTCCTCGGCCGCGTTCGCGTGCTGGAGCATGATCTCGCTGGCCCTGATCCCGGTCTCGATGGCCAACTTCTCCGGGTGGGGTCTGGCGACCACGATCACCCGATGCGCCGAGACCATCGGTCCGAGTGAGGTGCTCGGGGTCTGCGGGGTCAACCCGCAGTCGACGTACCTGCTGTGGTCGGCGATCTTCGCGATCGCCGCCGCGGTGATCGCGCGTGCCGCCCTGAAGTGGGGCTGGACGCTGCTGGTGATCATCCTGGGGTTCCTCTCGCTCATGCCGCCGGCGCTGTCCGGGCATTCCTCGGCCGGGGGCAATCACGACCTGGGCACCAACAGCCTGATCCTGCACATCGTCGCCGCCGCCGCATGGACGGGCGGGCTCGTGGTCGTCCTCGCGTACTGCTTCGGCAAGGGACGCTGGCGTAACCTCGCGCTGCGCCGCTATTCGCGGGTCGCGTTCTGGTGTCTGATCGTGGTCGCGTTCAGCGGTGTGGTCAACGCCCTCCTGCGCGTCAGTATCGGCCAGGTGTTCACCAGCACCTACGGGCTGGTGGTGCTCGCCAAACTCGCCGCGCTGCTGATCGCCGGCGTGCTGGGCCTGGTGCACCGTCGCCGGACGATCGCCGAGCTCGAACAGACCGATGAACCGCGCACCTCGCTGTTCGTACGGCTCGCCGCAGTCGAGGCATTGGTGTTCGCTACCGCCTTCGGCCTGGCCGCTGGACTGTCCCGAACTCCACCACCGGTCCTGGAGACCGCCGAAGTGAATGTAACCGAGGAGAAGCTCGGCTACCGGCTCGACCAGGCCCCGTCGCTGGCACAACTCGCCTTCGACTGGCGCTTCGATCTGATCTTCGGCACCTTCGCGATCGTCGCGGCTGTCGTCTATGTACTCGGCGTGGTTCGGTTGCGTAAGCGGGGTGACCCCTGGCCGGTCGGCCGGACCATCGCCTGGCTGCTCGGTTGCGCGGCGCTGCTCATCGCGACCTCGTCAGGGCTGGGCAAGTACGCGCCCGCGGTGTTCAGCGTGCACATGATGAGCCATATGATGCTGTCGATGATGGTGCCGGTCCTGATGGTGCTCGGCGCACCGGTCACCCTCGCGTTGCGGGCGATCCCGCCGGCCGGCCGTGACAACCCGCCCGGCCCGCGCGAATGGATCCTCTCCGGCATCCACAGCAAGTACTCGCGTTTCGTCACCCACCCGCTGATCGCGGTGACCGTGTTCGTCGGCAGCTTCTACATCCTATATCTGGGCGGCGTCTTCGAGGCGATTGTCGAGAACCACTCCGCGCACCTGGCGATGAATCTGCACTTCCTGATCAGCGGCTACCTCTTCTACTGGATCGTCATCGGAATCGACCCCGCACCGCGTCAACTCTCCCCCGTCGCCAAACTCGGCATCGTGTGGGGATCGCTCCCCTTCCACGCCTTCTTCGGCGTCGCGCTCATGATGACCACCGCCCTGATCGCCGGCGACTGGTACCGCTCCCTCGGACTCGGCTGGCCAGGACACGACCTCTACGCCGATCAGCAAGTCGACGGCGGCATCGCATGGGCCACCGGCGAATTCCCCCTCATCGTCGTCATGCTCGCCCTGCTGATCCAATGGCAACGGTCGGGCACCCGAGCAGCCGCACGATTCGACCGCAAAGAAGACCGCGACCAGGACGCCGAACTGGCCAGCTACAACGCCATGCTCACCCAAATGCGAGCCGAACGACCCCGCCCCGGAGACGACTCTCACTGACCAGGCGTGGGGGGTGGCCCGATCAGACGAGCCGGCGTGATCGACGGCGACCGGCCACCTCGCCGATCCGGTGCGCGGCACGTGATCGCAACAGCCGGGGCACTCATATCGGTAGCACCACGTCGAACATGAATGTGATCCGGATCCAGTCGACGAGTTCGTTCCACCAGCCGAAAAGCAGGAGCACGCCGACCGCGATCATCGCGATCCCGCCGATCACCTGAATCACGCGGGCATTGCGGCGCAGGAAAGCCAGGCCGCGGACCGCCCATGCCGAGGAGAAAGCAAGAATCACAAAGGGCAGCCCCAGACCCAGGCAGTACGCCACCACCAGCACCGTGCCGCGGAAGGCATCCATCCCGTCCGTGCCGCTCGCGGTGACCAACACCACCGACAGCGTCGCGCTGGTGCACGGGATCCAGCCGACGGCGAACACCGCCCCCAGAATCGGTGCTCCGAACCAGTTCGAGAGCTTCACCGGCATAGGTAGACGATGATCCTTGGTCCTGATCGTCCCGATGAACACCAGGCCCATCACGATCACCACGACACCGCCGATACGCTGCAACAGCAGCATGCGGCTCTCGTCGTACAACGCGCCGGTCAGGCCGAAGAAGGCCACCGTGAACAGCGTGTAGACCACCGTGAAGCCCAGGACGAACAGCAGCGCGGCACCGACCACCCGCAGTCGGCCCTTCTTCCGCGGCTCGTCCGGCGTCGCGGCCGGAGCCTCCGCGCCGACCAGGCCCGCCAGATAAGAGAGGTAACCCGGCACCAGCGGAATCACACACGGCGACGCGAACGACACCAACCCGACCAGCACACACACCCCGATCGCAAGCACCAACGGCCCCGACGCAGCGGTATTGGCGAAGGTCTCGGCGACACTGGCCAACGACGTGGACATCACCCCTCTGCGTCGCTCTCGGCCAGCACACGCTCGACAGCCCCGGTCAGTTCTTCCTCGTTGATCGCCTTCAGGTAGACCACCGCCGGACGCAACTGGCGGTCCAGGACCACGGTGGTCGGCACCGCGCCGACCGGCACGCCGAGCGCCTTGAGCGTGCGCCCGCCGTAGTCATACAGCGACGGGTAGGTCAGAGCGCGATCCCGGGCGAAATCCTGCGCCGCGCCACGGTTGTCACGGAAATCGATCCCGACAACCTGAACCCCACGCGACTTCGTGGCATTGAAGACCTTCTCAAGCTCCGTTGCTTCCACGCGGCACGGCGGACACCACGACGCCCACACGTTCACCACCACCACCTTGCCCCGGTAATCGGCAAGATTCACCTCGCCCTCGTCGGGGAAGATGTTCGGCCCTGACACCGCACCGATCGGTTTACGGTCAGCCAGCGGGTACTCGATGACGGTCTTACCCCCCGGAGCGACGATCTGGTTTCCCTGCCCCTGAACCACGGCGTCGTCACCTCCGCTGCAACCAGCAAGAGTCATCAACGCCACCACGCCGGCCAGAACCACCGCCGCTAGCCGAAACACACGCACCCGTACCGACGCCTCGAATCCATACAGCCTCGACAGGGCGACCCGAGAGAAGAAGCTGGCACCGGATGGTGCTCCCAGACCGGAGACACGAGGGGAAGCGGCCACGACACCCAGTGTTCCAGAAACCGAGCGAGGGCCGACGACCCAGGTGTGTGCTCACGCTAGCCGTCGCTGGCTCCAGACGAGGATGGCCCCTCTCTTCTCGCCCGTCGCGCCCGGGCTAAGAGATCATCGAAACGCCCATCGGCTCCCGCGGCACATACCGCCACACCAAAGTGGTGGCCTTGCCGATCAGCAGCCAGGAGCACGTGCCTCCAAACATCTGTGTTCTTCTGCTTCTTCCGAAACTCTCCACGCCGTATTCGCGCAAGATCCCGATTGATGGAGTCGACAATGCTCTGCTGAGCACAGTGCACGGTCAGAAGACTCGGACGACGAAGGACTTCCACTGCAGCACCCAGTCCGAGCAGAGCTGCACGGTGCGCCGAACGAGCGAGCACTGCCTGTGCCTCGACTCTCGAGTGCGGCCCGGACTCAAGGACGAACGCCCAGCCTGCAACACCGGGGTCGCCTTCCTGCGAGGCAGTTGGTCCCGACGCGGCCAACCACAGTTCAACCGGCACCTGCATTCCGGACTGCCAACGCTGATGGGACATCATCCAAACCCTCCCTGGGTCTGCTGCACGGATAGGTGACATCTGATCTGGCTTGCCCGGGAGGGTGGGCCTGGAAGGATGCCATCGTGCCCAAGCCCTACCCGAAGGAGTTCCGCGACGACGTGGTGCGTGTCGCGGAGAACCGTGAACCCGGGGTGACGGTCGAGCAGATCGCGAAAGATTTCGGGGTTCACCCGATGACGTTGACGAAGTGGCTCGCCCGCTCCCGCGCTGCAGAGATCGCCGCCGAGACCGGCTCGGTCTTACCCGACGACCGCGACGCCGAGCTTCGTGAGTTGCGGCAGCGCAACCGGCTGCTGGAGCAGGAGGTGGAGGTGCTGCGGCGGGCGGCGGCGTATCTGTCGCAGGCGCATCTGCCGGGAAAAGGCTCTACCCGCTCGTGAGAGAGCTCGCTGGTGACGGGATCCCCGTCACGGTGACGTGCCGGGTCCTCAAGCTCTCCCGCGCCCCGTACTACCGGTGGTTGCGACAGCCGATCACGAACGCCGAACTGATGGAGGCGTATCGGGCCAACGCGCTGTTCGATGCGCACCGCGACGACCCCGAGTTCGGGCACCGGCTGCTGGCCGACGAAGCCCGCGACGCCGGGGAGCCGATGGCCGACCGGACTGCGTGGAAGATCACCTCGGCGAACGGCTGGTGGTCGGTGTTCGGCAAGCGCAAGGCCCGCGGGAAGGGCCGCAAGGTCGGCCCGCCCGTTCACGACGACCTCGTGGGCCGCGACTTCACTGCGGACGCTCCGAACCGGCTCTGGCTGACCGACATCACCGAGCACCGCACCGCCGAGGGCAAGCTCTACCTCTGCGCGATCAAGGACGTGTTCAGCAACAAGATCGTCGGCTACTCCATCGACTCCAGGATGAAGTCGCGCCTGGCGGTGAACGCGCTGCGCAACGCCGTCGCCCTGCGCGGCCAGGTCGCCGGTTGCGTGATCCACAGCGATAGAGGCAGTCAATTTCGCAGCCGGAAGTTCCTGCACGAGATCAACCGCCACCGCATGGTCGGATCGATGGGCAGAGTCGGCGCTGCCGGCGACAACGCGGCCATGGAATCGTTCTTCAGCCTGTTGCAGAAGAACGTCCTTAACCGCCGTTCCTGGACCACCCGGGAACAGTTGCGCACCGCGATCGTCACCTGGATCGAGCGGACCTACCACCGCCGCCGGAGACAGGCCCGCCTGGGCCGTTTGACGCCCATCGAGTTCGAGACCATCATGACCAAGGACGTCGCCCTCGCGGCGTGACTAACCACTGTCACCTATCCGTGCAGCAGACCCCACGGCGGGAGATTGCCGCTTGGAAACGGGCCGAGCTGCTGCGCTCTACGAGCGGATTAGCGCGACTATCGTACGGACGACAAGCAATTCTCGCTCAGGCATACGAAACTATGGTAAATCTCGGAGGTGGGGCTTCCGACCCGTTCGACGCGGAAACGACCGGTGCTCCACACCCGATTCATTCAGTGACAATGATGACTGTCCTAGTGGAACGTCTTGCCTTGATAGACGCAGATCTTGCGGGGGCGGCCAGAGACGTCGCTCAGCTACATAAAGAATCTCTGTCGACCGCAATCTACTCCTACACCGGGGGCCCCACTGACGAAGTAGACACTCTCATGGTCGACAACGAGGAGTTGTCGCGGCGACACCGCGCCCTGACCACAGCCTTCCACAAATCGGTAGGACGAAACCAGTCGATCGTCACGTTTCGGTGGAGGTTCTGACCTGTAGCGACAGGCGCGACCAGTGGTCGGGAGGTAGGCTGGGAACCGTACGAACAAACGAAGTTGAGGTCCTCGGATGCCGAACATGCTGCCAGAGTCGTCCGAGTTCGACGTGCGCGATTACCTGTATATCGATCGCGAGCGAACGGGCAGTCTGCTCGCACAGCTGAGTGATGGACTTCCAGAAGAGCGAAGTGAGGCCAAGTCTCGCTCGCTCAGTATTGCCGCAGGTCTACGACGCGTCGCGTCGATTGGCAAGGAGATCGGCGAGAATAGTTCGCAGACGCTCGCACTGGCCGACCTGCATGTGTCACAGCTGGAAGAGTCAGCTACAGCCCTGGGCCTGCTCGCTGATGTCTCCGACAAAATGAGTAAGCGAAAGTTCTGGCTTCGAGGCAAAGTGAGAGACTCGATCAGCCCGGGGATGCTCCTCCGCGTGACGGCTCCGACTCAATTGAGTGATGTCGCAAGTATTGCCGGGGCTTTTCGCCGTCTCAGCACCGCACTATCTGATTCTCCCTCAGAGTTGGAAGGATTGCTAGGTACGATCGAAGCACTATACGGCGATTCAATCACGGTGTCTGTACGCACCGCCGTCGCCGACGACTACGAGGTCGGCTTCATGGGCGAGATACCGCACGCACACGAGTTCGGTCCAATGCGCCGGGAGCTACTACTTTCTCAAGTTGGATCCGAACCAAGCGAGATGACTACGCTATTGCAGGTCGCGGCAATCCCGACTGAACGCGAAAAACTCTCTCCTGAACAGATTCTTGCGCAGATTAGACCGCACATAAATCGGCTTACAGCAAGAGGATCAGCTATAGATCGAGCAGCGCTGGACCAACTGGCAGCCAGCCTTGGTGGAATGCTCACCGCGACAGGCTTCGTAGCCGCACCATCATGGCCTGCGATTGGGGTCGTTCCCCTCGCGATCTACAGAGCAGTCCAGAGGCCATCACTGGACATCGAATAACGTCAATTTGTCAGCTGTGCGCAACTTCTGGAGATTTATATGGTTTACAACAGCATTGGTGACTGGGTCAAGGAGAACCGCAGTTCCGACTGTCCGATCTGCGGTTCGGACAGTATTGGTGTGCGACAACTGGAGACCGGCGAAACGGAGTTGCGCCGGTGCGACGATGGCCACGAGTTTGAAGCGAAGGCATGGGTGTGGTCCAAGCCTGGCGACGCAACGCGATTCGACTAGCCCACCGGACGTCGAGAGCGTGACAGGTACAGGACGAGCGCCCGGATTTCTCGCCAAGAAGTCTGGCACAGCGGCATCGGCAGTTCGAGAAGAACCCCCAGGTCGCCCTCGCCAACTAGCTGGCAGAATCGCCAACTAGCCTGGCGTACCACAGACACCTATCCCTGAACGGGAACTCACCTTCAGCAACAGGTGTTGAGGACCCCACGAAGCGCTTCGAGATTGGCGGGTTCAGCGCGGTAGAAATTGTTCACACCACGACGTTCCGAGGTGACTAGCCCTGCGCCACGAAGCTGATTGAGGTGATGCGTCGCGGTGCCGCCGGAGACGCCGACCGCGGACGCGAGGTCACTGGCTGTCTTCTCGCGAGTCGGCTCGGCCATGAGCAGAGACATCATCTGGATGCGGATCGGGTCGGCGAGAGCCTTGAGCCGCAGCGCGAGTTCCAGAGCGTTGTCGGTCGACATCGGGCCGGCAGCCAAAGGAGCGCAGCAGATCGGAGCGCTGACGTCGACAACAGGCAGTGACTTGGGCATGGGTCCAATCTACCTAACCCTTTGACATGTATCAAAGTACTGGGATATAACGGAATAGTCGGATACTTCGACATCCATCAAAGCCTTGGAGGTTCTCATGTCTCGCGTGCAACTCGCCCTTAATGTTGACGATCTGGAAGCGTCGATCGCGTTCTACAGCAAGCTGTTCAACACCGCCCCGCGAAGGTTAAGCCCGGGTACGCGAACTTCGCGATCGCCGAACCCGCACTGAAGCTGGTTCTGCTGGAGAATCGCGGCGATGGCGGCACCATCAACCATCTCGGTGTCGAAGTGGACTCCAGCGACACCGTTCACGGCGAGATCGCCCGCCTCGCCGGCGAAGGATTGTTCACCGAGGAGCAGATCAACACCACCTGCTGCTTCGCCACCCAGGACAAGGTGTGGGTCGGCGCTCCTGACGGGGAACGCTGGGAGGTCTACACCGTCCTGGCCGACTCGGACACCTTCGGTGAAGCGCCCGACCTCGCCTCGGAGGGTTCGGACCTGGGCCTGACGCAGGCCTCGCCCGACTCGTCAGAGTGCTGCACACCAGCCTCTTCGTGCTGCTGAAGCTGCATTCACCGCGCCGCCCTTCGTGTTGCAGACAGTATCGATAGCTGTCAATATTGATACATGTCGAAGTCGTTGAGGATTGAAGGCTCGCCGGTGCGGTGTTCGCCGCTGGTGCGTGAGCCGTTGACGCCCGAGCAGGCGGTGCAGGCGGCCGCGGTGTTCAAGGCGCTCGCCGATCCGGTGCGGTTGCAGTTGTTCAGCCTGATCGCCAGCCACGACGGCGGTCAGGCGTGCGTGTGCGACATCTCGCCGGCGGTCGATGTCTCGCAGCCGACGGTCTCCCACCACTTGAAGGTCCTGCGGACCGCTGGGCTCCTGGAGTCCGAGCGTCGCGGATCGTGGGTGCACTATCGGGTGGTGCCGGCCGCCCTCGACGTCGTCGCCGGCATCGTGGCACCGCTGACCGGGAAGGCCCTGGCATGAGCGTCCAGACGCCGAGCCGCAGCGTCGCCGGGAAGTTGTCGACGCTGGACCGGTTCCTTCCGGTGTGGATCGGGTTGGCGATGGTCGCCGGACTGCTGCTCGGTCGCCAAATTCCGGGATTAAACACCGCCATCGACAAGATCCAGCTCGACGGGATCTCCCTGCCGATCGCCCTCGGGTTGCTGATCATGATGTACCCGGTCCTGGCGAAAGTCCGCTACGACCGCCTCGGCACCGTCACCGGCGATCGACGCCTGCTCATTGGATCGCTGGTCCTGAACTGGGTTGTCGGCCCGGCACTGATGTTCGCCCTGGCGTGGCTGTTGCTGCCGGACCTGCCCGAGTACCGCACCGGACTGATCATCGTCGGCCTGGCCCGCTGCATCGCAATGGTCATCATCTGGAATGTCCTCGCCTGCGGCGACCGCGAGGCCGCGGCCGTGCTGGTGGCGATCAACTCGATATTCCAGGTCCTGATGTTCGCCGTTCTGGGGTGGTTCTACCTGTCGGTGCTGCCCGGCTGGCTCGGCCTGGAACAGACCACGATCGACGCCTCGCCCTGGCAGATCGCCAAGTCAGTGCTGATCTTCCTCGGCATCCCTCTGCTCGCCGGGTACCTCAGTCGACGGATCGGGGAACGTCGCCGCGGCAGAGACTGGTACGAACAGTCGTTCCTGCCTCGCATCGGGCCGTGGGCCCTCTACGGGCTGTTGTTCACGATCGTGCTGCTCTTCAGTCTGCAAGGCGACCAGATCACCTCCCGTCCCGCCGACGTCGCCCGCATCGCACTGCCGCTACTGGCCTACTTCGCCATCATGTGGGGTGGCGGCTACCTCCTCGGCGCCCTCCTGGGCCTCGGCTACGAACGAACCACCACACTCGCGTTCACAGCAGCGGGCAACAACTTCGAACTCGCGATCGCCGTCGCGATCGGCACCTACGGCGCCACCTCCGGCCAAGCCCTCGCCGGCGTCGTCGGACCACTCATCGAGGTCCCCGTCCTGGTCGCCCTGGTCTACGTCTCCCTCGCCCTCCGCAACCGGTTCACCCCCAACACTTCTCAGCCCACCGAAAGGGGCCTGCCATGACACCATCCGTGCTGTTCGTCTGCGTCAAGAACGGCGGCAAGTCCGTGATGGCCGAAGGCCTCCTGCGCCAAGCCGCCGGCGATGCGATCGAGGTCCACTCGGCCGGCACCCGCCCCGGCACCGCCGTCAACGCACTCTCCGCCGAAGCCCTCGCCGAAGTCGGCGTCGACATCACCGGACACGTCCCGGTGGGCATCGACCCAGCCCTGCTCGCCCGCGTCGACAAAGTCATCACCTTGGGCCGCGAAGCCGTCGTCGACGCCCCCGGCGTCAACGTCATCAACTGGGACACCGACGAGCCCTCCGAACGCGGTATCGACGGCATCGAACGCATGCGCCTGGTCCGCGACGACATCACCGCCCGCGTCCGAAACCTCAGCACTGAACTCAAACAGTAGGCCGCTGCTCAATAGGCGACAGAAGCAACGTCGACTCGGTGCAGATCTGGGCCCGCCATACGCACGGATTCGATATGCAGGGTGTTCCACTAGCCACCGAAGATTCGTTGATCGATCGAATCGAGGCCGTCGCTCTCAGCAACTCGTCCTACTTGAACACGTCTCATTACCAGTTCCGCATGCCGCACGCGTGGCAGCCGCAACATCCCGCACATCGAGGCCCCCGGTCGAGTCGGAGCCCCGGTCGAGTCGCAGCTGCCCGATTCAATTCATGCCGCCGAATCAGGCAGCGGGAATCACACCGCGCAGCGGGACGCGAATCCGGCAGCATGCCCGAGATTTGACTCGTCGGCGACTCGACCTCCGGCCGCAGCCCCGCCGCAATTCGCGCTTTCTCAACAGGCGCGCCCCCAGCGGCCGTTGATTCGTCACTGTGTCGAATTAACGGACCACCCGTCCGTCGAGTCGACACGAATCCGTCAATCTCGCGAGACGGGCACCCGGGCTCGAGTGTCGGGTCGGCAACGTCCCGAACGAGGCCTGGGCGGGTTCTGGCTCCTCGGCACCGACATCTACAGCGCCGGATTTCCCGAGAGCGGCGAGGTCGACATCGCCGAGCACATCAACGGGTCGAACTTCGTGCACGTGGGCATCCACGGTCCGACGTCGACCGGCGGACTGGGTACCGGATCACTCGACCTGAGCGCACTCGGCGGGATCTTCGCCCCCTTGGCCGGCCGGTACACGCTCGGATCGGACAAGACCGGCATCGACCCGTCACAGTTCCACACCTACGGAGTCACCAAGACCGGGGAGAAGCTGGGCTTCCTGTTCGACGGCGCGGAGTTCTACTCGATCAGCAAGTCGTCACCGAGCGCCGGTCAGCGCTGGGTGTTCGACAAACCCGTCTACGTGATCCTCAACCTCGCCGTCGGCGGCGACTGGCCGGGCGCACCGGACGGAAACACCACCGACTCCGCCACGGTGACAGTCGACTGGATACGCTACACACCGTAGCGCCGTCGCCAGTCCGCTCCGCGGGCGCCCGGTCCGGCGCCGTCCATCGACCCCAGAGAGCGATCATGGCCACTCCTGCACGGACCGACACCATCGTCATCACGGGCGCCAGCGACGGAATCGGCGCGGCAGCCGCCCGCGCGCTCGCCGGCCCCGACGTGAACCTGGTCCTCGTCGGCAGATCCGCAGCCAAGACCGCCGCAGTCGCTGCCGAGACCGGCGCCATTGCGATGACGGCGGACTTCGCCAAGGCTCGACGATGTTCACGAGCTCGCCGGTCGGATCGGCGAGAAGGTCGACCGGATCGACGTCCTCGTCAACAACGCCGGAGGGACCTTTGACCCGAAGACGCCCACCGCCGACGGCCACGAGCCGAACTTCCAGATCAACCACCTCGCCCCGTTCCTGCTGACCAACCTCCTACGTGAGCGGCTGGCCGCCTCGGACAGCGCACGGGTGATCAACACCTCCAGTCTTGGGAACCGCTGGGGCCGAGTCGATCTCGACGATCTCGACTACCGACGACGACGAGTCATTTCGCTGCAGGCCTACGGCACCAGCAAGCTGATGAACATCCTCTTCACCCGCGGGATCGCCGAGCGCTGGAACGACGACGGAATCGCCTCCGCCGCAGTTCATCCGGGAGTGGTCGCCACCAGCTTCGGCCGCGACTCGTTCCTCGTCGACCTCGGCTACCGGACACCGATAAAGCGGCTCTTCGCCCTCACGCCCGAACGGGGCGCCGCTCCCCTTGTCCGCCTCGCGCGCGGCGACGCCGGCCCTCACCGGCCTGCCCGCGGCCTGAGCACTCCGCACACCGGAAGGGCGGGCCGCGGAGCCTTCTGTCAGACGCACGCAACTGGGCTTATGACGTCCCGGTTACGGAGAGGCCGGTCGAACCGCCGGCCCGGACACCTACCGTTCATCTGAGGAGACGGTGGCGAAACTCCACCGCGATAGCTTTTCTCACGTGTACAGCGTCGTACGCGTCAAAGTCACTCGTCGGCGCACCGATTCCGAATCTGTGGGGAATCACCTTGTGCGCGGGCATGATTGAAAGAAGCGTCCGTCAGATGAATCAAGACATCCGTACCGGCAGGCTCCGGAAAGGCCTTCTGTTCCCGGCTCTTCTCACCGCGGCCGCCGTCGCGCTCTCGGCCTGCGGCAGTTCGGTGAACGACGATGCCGGTTCGAACGCCGAGTCGTGCGTGGACACCTCGGGACCGGAGATCAAGATCGGCTCGCTGAATTCGCTCTCGGGCACCATGGCCATCTCCGAGGTGACGGTGCGCAATGCTATCCAGCTCGCCGTCGAGGAGATCAACGGCGCCGGCGGCGTGCTCGGCAAGCAGGTCAAGATCATCGGCGAGGACGGTGCGTCCGAGCCGACCGTGTTCGCCGAGAAGGCCGAGAAACTCATCAGCAGCGACTGCGTCGCCGCAGTGTTCGGCGGCTGGACGTCGTCGAGCCGCAAGGCCATGCTCCCGGTCTTCGAAGACCGGAACTCGCTGCTCTACTACCCCGTGCAGTACGAGGGCCTGGAAGACTCCAAGAACATCTTCTACACCGGCGCGACGACCAATCAGCAGATCGTGCCCGCGCTCGACTACCTGAAGGAGAAGGGCGTCAAGTCGCTCTACCTGGTCGGCAGCGACTACGTGTTCCCGCAGACCGCGAACCGGGTGATCAAGGCGTACGCGGCCGCCAACGGCATGGAGATCAAGGGCGAAGACTACACGCCCCTCGGGTCCACCGACTTCTCGACCATCGTCAACAAGGTGCGCAGCGCGGACGCCGACGCCGTGTTCAACACCCTCAACGGTGATTCGAACGTCGCGTTCTTCCGCGAGTACAAGAACGTCGGTCTGACCGCCCAGGACATGCCGGTGATCTCGGTGTCCATCGCCGAGGAGGAAGTCGGCGGCATCGGCGTCCAGAACATCGAGGGGCAGCTCACCGCCTGGAACTACTACCAGACCATCGACACCCCGGTGAACAAGAAGTTCGTCGCCGCGTACAAGGCGAAGTTCGGGCAGGACAAGGTGACCTCGGACCCGATGGAGGCCGCCTACACCTCGGTGTACCTGTGGAAGAACACCGTCGAGAAGGCGAACTCGTTCGCCGTGCCGGACATCCAGCAGGCGGCGGGAGGCGTCAGCTACGAAGCTCCGGAGGGTCTGGTCACCATCGACGGTGAGAACAACCACGTCTCCAAGACGGCCCGGATCGGCGAGATCCGCTCCGACGGCCTGATCTACACCGTCTGGGATTCCGGCACCCCGATCGTGCCGGACCCGTACCTCAAGGGTTACCCCTGGGCCAAGGGTCTGAGCGGCTGACCGCCTGACGACGGCTCACTCCGCCGTCGACCCCTCGGTCCCACGGACGGTCCGGTTCCGCGCCTCCACGACGCGGAACCGGACCGCCGGGACCTCGACCCCCGCTTCGAGCGACGGGTCTCCCCCACACTTCTCACTTTCGTGACCGACAAGGAACGAGACCTGTCGTGGACGTATTCATCGGACAACTCTTCACCGGCCTGAGTCTGGGATCCATCCTGCTCCTGGCCGCCCTCGGCCTGGCACTGACATTCGGCCAGATGGGCGTCATCAACATGGCGCACGGATCCTTCATCATGGCCGGCTCGTACACCGCCTACACGGTGCAGCACTACCTGATCGCCGACACCGGAGTCGCCTTCATCGCTTCGCTCTTCATCGGCTTCGGAGTCGGCGGCCCGATCGGCGTCCTGTTGGAGGTGACCCTGATCCAGCGCATGTACCACCGGCCGCTGGACACCCTGCTGGTGACCTTCGGCGTCGGGCTGATCCTCCAGCAGGTGGCCCGCGACATCTTCGGCGCACCCGCCGTCCGTGTGGTGACACCCGACTGGCTCAGCGGCGGCATCGAGCTCTTCGGCGCCGTGGTCCCCAAGACCCGCATCTTCATCATGATCCTGGCGATCGTGTGCGTCGTCGCACTCGCGGCGATGATGAAGTACACCGCGATGGGACGACGGACCCGCGCCGTCGTGCAGCACCGCGATCTCGCCGAGACGAGCGGAATCTCCAGTCGCCGAACCGATCTGACGACGTTCTTCATCGGCTCGGGATTGGCCGGGGTCGCCGGTGTCGCCCTCACCCTGATCGGCTCCACCAGCTCGAACACGGGGACGTCGTACCTGATCGACGCCTTCCTCGTGGTGGTGATCGGCGGACTCGGCCACATCAAGGGCACGGTCATCGCGGCGGTCGCCCTCGGCCTGCTCAACTCCTTCATCGAGTACAGCACCACGGCCTCGGTCGCGAAGGTGATCGTCTTCGTGCTCATCATCGTCTTCCTGCAGGTCCGCCCGCAGGGACTCTTCACGGTCCAATCGAGGAGCCTGGTATGAGGAACTACTTCGCTGACAACTGGAAGGTCTGGGGCGGTTTCGCTCTCGCCGCGGTGCTTCTCTTCGCGGTGGCGCCCGCCGTCCTGTCCGACTTCCGCCTGAACCTGCTCGCCAAGTTCCTGTGCTTCGGCATGGTCGCGGTCGGCATCGGCCTCGCCTGGGGCCGCGGCGGCATGCTCACCCTGGGCCAGGGCGTGTTCTTCGGTCTCGGGGCGTACATCATGGCGATGCACCTCAAGATCGCCGACGCCACCTATCGCGGCGACGACGTCCCCGACTTCATGCAGATCGCCGGGATCCAGGAACTGCCGGCGTACTGGAAGCCGTTCGCGTCGCCCGTCGTGACCATCCTCGGAATCCTGGTGATCCCGACCCTGCTCGCGGTGCTGCTGGGCCTCGGCGTGTTCAAGCGCAAGGTCAAGGGGGCGTACTTCGCGATCCTCTCGCAGGCGCTCGCCGCCGCCTTCGCCATCCTGCTGATCGGCCAGCAGTCGACTGGAGGCAGCAACGGTCTCAACCGATTCCGCGGCTTCTTCGGCCTCGCGCTGAACGACCCGGTGAACCGCCGCCTGCTGTTCTTCATCGCCGCGGCGACCCTGTTGATCCTCGTCGCGATCGTCCGGCAACTGATGTACAGCCGCTACGGGGAGCTCCTCGTCGCCGTGCGCGACCAGGAGGAGCGCGTCCGCTTCCTCGGCTACGATCCGGCCAACGTCAAGGTGGCCGCCTTCGCCGTCGCCGCGCTGTTCGCCTCGATCGCGGGCGCGTTGTTCGTGCCGATCGTCGGCATCATCTCCCCCGCCGACGTCGGGATCATCCCGTCGATCGCCTTCCTGATCGGCGTCGCGATCGGCGGCCGGTCCACCCTGCTCGGTCCCGTCGTCGGCGCGGTCGCCGTCGCGTGGGCGCAGACCAGCCTCTCGGAGAGCTTC
This sequence comes from Gordonia iterans, assembly GCF_002993285.1. NCBI lineage: Bacteria > Bacillati > Actinomycetota > Actinomycetes > Mycobacteriales > Gordoniaceae > Gordonia > Gordonia iterans. Next base: position 2,428,682 of record NZ_CP027433.1, read on the forward strand.
CCGTCCGGCTGGACCTACGCCCAGGGCCTGCTGTTCATCATCGTCGTCGGGTTCTTCCCCGCCGGTTTCGCCGGGATCTACGCCGCGCTCAAAGCGCGCCGCCGCAGGCACGCCGGCGAGCCCGGTGAGCCACCGAAGACCGACGCCGACGACGACGCCGTACCCACCAGCCCCACGCCGATTGGAGCGACCTCATGACCAAGCGCACGGATCTGGCCTCCATGGTCGACGACGCCATGCATCAGCCCCGACCGGGCGGAAACGCCGGCATGTCGAGCGACTACCTCCAGGTGCGCGGACTGTCGGTCTCGTTCGGCGGCTTCAAGGCGGTCTCCGACGTCGATCTGACCCTGCTGCAGGGTGATCTCCGGTTCCTCATCGGTCCGAACGGGGCGGGCAAGACGACGATCATCGACGCGATCACCGGACTGGTTCCGGCGAGCGGCTCCATCGAGAAGTCGGGGGTGGAGCTGGTCGGCAAGAAGGTTCATCAGATCGCGCGGCTCGGCGTCGGCCGGACGTTCCAGACGGCGAGCGTGTTCGAGGAGCTGAGCGTCCTGCAGAATCTCGACATCGCATGCGGCGCGGGACGATCCGTCCGCACGATGCTCAGGCGGCGCCCGAAGGAGGTGCCCGAGGCCATCGAGGAAGCACTGGAGACCATCGGCCTGCAGGATCTCCGGGGCAAGCCCGCGGGCGTACTCGCGCACGGCCAGAAACAGTGGCTGGAGATCGGCATGCTGCTGGTGCAGAACGCCTCGGTGCTGCTGCTCGACGAGCCGGTCGCCGGGATGAGCGGCGAGGAGCGCGAGGAGACCGGAGATCTGCTGCGCCGGATCGGCGGCGAGCGGACGGTGGTCGTCGTCGAGCACGACATGGAGTTCATGCGGGCCTTCGCGACCTCGGTCACGGTGCTGGCCCGGGGCAAGGTTCTCGCCGAAGGCACCGTCGCCGAAGTGCAGGCCGACCCGAAGGTCCAGGAGGTGTACCTCGGAACCGCGAAGGCGGTCCCCGACGCAGCCGCCCCGACCGCGGCAGAGAAGGAGAGCTGATCATGCTCGAACTGAACGACGTCCGAGCCGGTTACGGCCGGACCGAGGTGATTCACGGCGTGGATCTGACGGTGCCGAGCGACGGCGTCGTGGCGATCATGGGGCACAACGGGGCGGGCAAGACCACGCTGCTGCGCGCGGCGATCGGGCTGTTGAAGACCACGGGCGGCACCGTCAGATTCGACGGTGAGGACCTCACCGGCACCCGCCCGAGCAAGCGGGTGGCCAAGGGCATCGCCTACGTTCCGCAGGGCCAGCAGAGTTTTCCGCAGCTCACCACGGCGGAGAACCTCCAGGTGGTGGCGGACGGACGCAAACGCGGCAAGGAACTGATCGCGGAGATGCTCGACCTCTTCCCCGCGCTCACCGAATTGCTCGACCGTCCGGCCGGACTGCTCTCAGGCGGCCAGCGGCAGCAGCTCGCGATCGCCCGCGCCCTCATCACGGAGCCGAAGATGCTGATCCTGGACGAACCGACGGAGGGCATTCAGCCGTCGGTGGTGGCCGAGATCGAGAGCACCATCACCGAGCTGACCGGGCGCGGCGGTCTCGGCGTGCTCCTGGTGGAGCAGCACATCGGCTTCGCTCTGGAGGCGGCCGAGCGCTACTACATCCTGGAGAGCGGCCGGGTCACCTCCACCGGTGCCGGCGGCGCCGCCGCCGAGTCGATCGTCCGCGCTGCGATGGCGATCTGACGCCGCCGGTATCCGCTACGACGCTCTCGGGACGATCACCATCGGCACCTGCAGGACGCGGAGCATCTTCGCCGCGGTGGAGCCCAGGAACAGGCGCCGCTGCACCGCCAGTCTGCTGGAGCCGACCATGATGAGGTCGCCGTCGTGCCAGTCGAGCTTGTTCACCGCGTCTTCGACGGTCGGCCCGGACACGATGGTCCAGCTCACATCGGTGTTCGCGGAGAGGCGGTCGCGCGCGGAGTCGAACGAAGCCTGTGCGTGCGCGGTCGCCTCCGCGATCACCTGATCGTCGGGTGCGGTGCCGGTCGAGGCGTGGTCGAGCGCGATCAGTGAGACCACCCGCAATGGGCACCCGGAGCGCTCCGCGGCCCGGATCGCGGTGTCGAACAGGTGCGGTGCTCCGGCCCGACGGCCCAGCGCGCAGGTGATCTCTCGGACCCGTTCGACTTTGGATCGCCGCAGACCGCGCGGCGAGAGAACCAGCGGGAGGGGCGAGGAGTGCACGAGCTCGTTCACGACGGACCCGAGGGTGTGACCGCCGACGAGACCTCCGCCGGAGCCGCCGACGACGATCGCCGCCGCCCCCACCCGTTCGGCTTCGGCGAGGATGCCCTCGGCGGCGGACTCGGAGACCGCGAGGTGCGTCTCGACGTCGACGTCGTCGGGCACGGAGTCCCGCGCTTCGGCGAGCCACCGGCCGGCCTGCTCGCTCAGCGCCTGGCCGACCTCGCCGGACGGCAGCGGCGCCTGCACGTCCGGCGGCAGCACCATGCCGATGTCCAGTGCGGCAGACAACGTGCGGGCCAGCCGGACGCCCATGGCGACCGCATCGGCGCCCCCGTCGGTGGCCAGGTAGGCGACGTAGATTCTCATGGCGGCTCCTCGTGGCGCCCAGCGGCGCATGGTCGGCGCTGAGCCTCGGTGTCTCAGTGACCCCGCTCTGGCGACGATCCGGGGCCGATGGACTCCATGATTCCGGTCGGCGGCGCTCGACGCACAGCTTCGCCGCAGAACTGCGGCGCAGAGCACTCGGCCTCGGCTCGTGCGTCGTCGGACACCAGGCGGCAGCCGGGACACCGGTGTCCTAGGCTCAGCCATGTGAGTGCGCGCGCAGGAATCATCGTCACCGGAACCGAAGTGCTCAGCGGACAGATCCCCGATGAGAACGGTCCGTGGGTCGCCTCCCGGCTGCTCGAGTCGGGCGTCGCGGTCGACCACCTGACGATCTGCGGCGACCGGCCCGCCGATCTGCTCGCCCAGCTGGACTTCCTGACCGATCAGCGGGTCGATCTGATCGTCACCACCGGCGGCCTGGGCCCGACCGCCGACGACCTCACGGTGGCCACCGTCGCCGACTTCTGCGATCGGCCCCTGCACGTGGATCCCGTTCTGACGCAGGAGATCACCGGCATCATCCGCCGTTGGCGGAGGTACGCCGACGGCGATCCGCTGCCCGATGCTTTGACCGCGGCGATCAGCAAACAGGCCGCGGTGCCCGAGGGTGCGGAGCCGATCTCGCCGACCGGCACCGCACCCGGAATGGCGATCCCCGCGACCGACGGCCGGCCGGCCGTCCTGATCCTCCCCGGACCGCCGCGCGAACTGCGCGCGATGTGGCCGCAGGCACTCGACACGGCCGCCGTCACCGCCGCCCTGGCAGACCGCGACGATGTGGAGCACCGGACCGTCCGCGCGTACGGCCTGACCGAGGCCGAGCTCGCGGTGACCCTGCGGCGCGCGGAGGCCGAGCTGCCCGGGTTCGGCGAGTTGGAGATCACCACGTGCATGCGCGGCGGCGAGGTGGTGATCGACACCCGGTTCCCGCGCAGCGCCGGCCCCGCGTACCGGGCACTGGAGACACTTCTGCGGCAAGAGCACGAGCCGCAGCTGTTCGCCCTGGACGGCAGCACCCTCGACGACGCGCTCGCTGCGGTGCTCACCGGTCGCACGATCGCCACCGCGGAGTCGTGCACAGGCGGCTTGGTCGCCGCGCGCCTGACCGACCGGGCGGGGTCGTCGTCGTACGTGCTCGGCGGAATCGTGTCGTATGCGAACGAGGTCAAGAGCGGTGCGCTCGGCGTCCCGGAGACGCTGATCGCCGAACTCGGCGCGGTCAGCGAGCCGGTGGCCGCCGCGATGGCCGACGGCGCCCGTCACGTGACCGGGGCAGACGTAGCCGTATCGACCAGTGGCATCGCCGGACCCGGCGGCGCGGTCCCCGGCAAGCCGGTCGGCACCGTGTGCTTCGGTCTCGCGATCGCCGGCCGGCCCACCCGGACCGTCACCCGGATGTTCCCCGGCGACCGCGCGACGGTGCGGACGCTGGCCACGACCTTCGCGCTCCACCTGGTGCTGGACGCGCTCCGCTGACGGCGGCTACCGGGGCACGGCGCCGTAGCACATCAGCAGTCGCAGCAGCGGTGGCAACAGATCCTCGTCCTCGTCCCGGACTGTCTCACCGCCGAGGCCCACCGAGAAGAAGCCGAGGTCACTGAGTGTGGAGTCGTCCCACACGTCGCACCACGGGAAGCCCGGGCTGACCTGTGTGGAGAGTTCGTGCACGGTGACCAGGTTCGGCTCGTCGGCGTCGACGTCGAAGGTCTCGCCGTCGAAGTACGACGACCACCACAGTGCGCCCAGCACCGGTGCGGTGCCCTGTGCCGAGCCGGGCAGCAGCGCCTGCGCGATCGGTTTGTCGAACAGGAGCAGTCCCGTCGGGCCGGCCCCGACGAGGTGCCCGGTCGAGACGGGCCGGCTTCCGGCGGCGAGGTAGCCGTCCACCTGGTCCGTGCTCAGCCACACCGGTTCGGAGGATTCGACCGCATCTTCGGCGGCCTCGACCACCACCCGCATCGTCGAGACCCCCGCACTGGGTATACCGTCCGCCACGGTCAGCCGTCGCAGAGTCAGGCGATAAGCGGCCAGCAGTTCGGCGCGGATCGACTCCGCCTGGTCCGGGCCCCACGGCCGGCCGATCCGGGATCGGCGGCGGCCCGGCGTGTCTTGTACCTCATGATCAGTTCCCCCGTTGTGGTTCATGCCCTGACCGTAGGTGTGGACCGGCGCAGAGCTCCACCGCGCCGTCCACAGCCCGACCGCTCACCGATCCGTCCTGTGGACGATTCCGAATCCGCTGCGCGCCAACGCCGCTGGGCCTATTCTGCGGCGGGCATGGAATCGGCGCGCGCCCGCACCGCGGATCAGCGTACGATCCGGATCAGGAAGCCCGTACGGCTCCGGGCTTCTGTATTCAGCCCACCGAGCCGTGCGCTAGGAGGCGCTAGACATGTCTGAGCACGTCCCCTACACCACCACCGACTCCGGCGCACCCGCCGGCAGCGACGAGCACTCGCTCACCGTCGGCCCGAACGGCCCGATCGTCCTGCACGACCATTATCTGATCGAGCAGATGGCGCAGTTCAACCGCGAGCGGATTCCCGAGCGGCAGCCGCATGCCAAGGGCGGCGGCGCCTTCGGCACCTTCGAGACCACGCACGACGTCTCCGCCTACACCTGTGCATCCCTGTTTCAGCCCGGGGTCAAGACGGAGATGCTGGCGCGGTTCTCCACGGTCGCCGGTGAGCGCGGCAGCCCCGACACCTGGCGCGATCCGCGCGGCTTCGCCCTGAAGTTCTACACCGACGAGGGCGTCTACGACATGGTCGGCAACAACACGCCGATCTTCTTCCTCCGCGATCCGCTCAAGTTCCAGCACTTCATCCGGTCCCAGAAGCGCCGGGCCGACAGCAACCTGCGCGACCACGACATGCAATGGGACTTCTGGACCCTCTCGCCCGAGAGCGCCCACCAGGTCACCTGGCTGATGGGCGACCGCGGAATCCCGCGTACCTGGCGGAACATGAACGGGTACAGCTCGCACACCTACCTGTGGGTCAACGCCGACGGCGTCAAGCACTGGGTCAAGTACCACTTCATCACCGACCAGGGCATCGAATTCTTCACCCAGGACGAAGCCGACCGCATGGCCGGCGAGGAGTCGGACTACCACACCAAGGATCTGTTCCAGGCCGTCGAGCGCGGGGACCACCCGAGTTGGACGCTGAAGGTGCAGCTGATGCCGTACGACGACGCCGCCGGCTATCGCTTCAATCCGTTCGACCTGACCAAGGTGTGGCCGCACGGGGACTACCCGCTGCACGAGGTCGGCACGATGACGCTGCACACCAATCCGACCGACTACCACTCGCAGATCGAGCAGGCCGCGTTCGCACCCAGCCACGTGGTCCCCGGTATCGGCTTCAGTCCGGACAAGATGCTGCTGGGCCGGGTGTTCTCGTATCCGGACGCCCATCGCGCCCGGCTCGGCGCCAACTTCATGCAGATCCCGGTGAACAGGCCGCGCACTCCGGTGCACAGCTACTCTAAGGACGGCGCCATGCGGATCGATCTGGCGAGCGACCCCGTCTACGCGCCGAATTCCAAGGGCGGCCCGGCCGCGACCTACCCCGGGCAGGCCGAGCCGCAGTGGGCAGCCGACGGCGAGATCGTCCGCAGCGCCTACACGCTGCATCCCGAGGACGACGACTGGGGCCAGGCCGGCACCCTGGTCCGCGACGTGCTCGACGACGATGCCCGCGAACGGTTGGTCTCGAACGCCGCGGGCCATCTGCTCGACGGTGTCTCCGAGCCGGTGCTCGAGCGTGCCTTCGCCTACTGGCGCAACGTGGACCCCGACCTGGGCGCCCGGATCGAGGCCGCCGTCAAAGCCGGCTGACCGCGGCGCGCCGGCCCGGCATCCGCGGCGCGGACCGCCGGGTCAGAGCGCTCCGGTGAGAAACTGTGCTTCGCCGAGTCCGAAGGACCAGTCCTCCGGCTCGTTGGCCACGACAGAGACGATCAGGTCGGTCGGAGCCAGACCGGTCTCCTGCTGCAGCCGTCGGGCGACCTCGCGGTAGAAGTCCTGTTTGCGCTCGGTGGTCCTGCCCTGTTGAACCAGGCGCAGGACCACCAGGTCGTCGGTCCGCTCAAAGCCCAGGCCGGTGTCTTCGGCGATGATCAGTCCGCGGCGGTGCTCGGTGATGATCTGGTATCGATCACCGGCCGGCGCGTCGAAGTGCTCGAGCACCACCTGGTGCACGGTGTCGGCGAGGGCGCGCAGCGCCTCGTCGTCCCGGCGGCCTTCGACGACGTGAATCATGACCAGCGGCATGGCGGTGGGTTCCTTTCCATCGGGCACCCCTAGCTTGTCACCTTAATGTCCGTATGTCCAGACATGAAGCCGTGTGCGGAACCAGCCACGGCACCAGCCGGACCAGCAGCACCATCGTGACGAGCTCGACGAGCGTCTGAAGCACCACTACCGCGGCAGCCGTCGCCGCGAGCGCAGCGGGCAGCGCCAGCGCCAGCGGCAGCACCACGAGCGCGTTCCGGGTGACCCCGGAGAAGAGCACCGCACGTCGTTCCGGCGTCCCCAGCCCGAGCGCGCGTCCGACGGCGATACCCAACGGGACCATCACCGCGGCGAACGCCGCGTACACCCCGGCCACTGCGCCGAACCGGCTCAGTCGACCGTCGAGCTGCGGCACCTGCGACGCCGCGACGACGAAGAGCACCAGCATCATCAGCGGCACCATCGTCGTCGTCGCTCCGTCGGAGAACCGCCGTCCGGGCCTCGCCCTTCTGGACCACCACTGCACCGCCCAGGCCAGCAGCAGAGGAACGACGATCAGCGCCGCGAAGGCCTCCACGAACGGCCGGACGTCAACCGCCTCGGCGAGTTCCGGCCCGAGGAATGCCCACAGATAGAACGGCAACAACGCCATCTGCAGGATCAGGAGCACCGGGGTCGCCGCCAGCAGCTTCCGGCCGTCGCCGCCGGCGAGTCCGCTGAACACGATGACGTAATCGACGCACGGACACAGCAGCACCAACAGCACCCCGACCTGGACCGCGCGATCGGGCGGCAGCAACGGAAACAACAGGGCGACGACCAGCGGAACCACCACGAAGTTCACCAGCACGACCGCTCCGAGGAAGCGGCCGTTCCGGAGTGCACTGGCAAGCTCGGCGACCGGGACCTGGAGAAAGGTGACGAAGAGGAGCAGCCCGAGCAGCGGAGTGATCAACCAGCTCAGAGTTGAGAACACGTGCGGCGCAATCACTCCCGCAACCACTGCTGCGGCGATTGCGCAGAGGTAGCACGCCACTTGGTGCCGCTCGGCGGCTGCGACGAGCCGCTGAGGTCTCGGCTCCGGTCCCGTCACCCGAACCACGGTAGTCCACGAGTCTCCCGAATCGGTCGCCCCACCGCACGGCCGCAGCGCGACCTGTGCCGTGCCGAACGGCCGGACCGCGTCAACGCACTGTGATCGTCGTCGCCGCGTGCCAGAATTCCTGGCATGTGCTTCAGTGCGACAGCGAGTTTCGTAGGCGCCGGCGTGATCGGAGCGGCCGGCGTGGCCACCCTCGCCCTGGTGCGGGACAAACACCAATTGCCTTTCGCCGCACTGCCCTTGCTGTTCGCCATCCACCAAGCGCTGGAAGGATGGACCTGGCTCGAGCTCGACGGCGCCGCCGACGCGCACCTCACCGGCCCCGGCGTGCACATGTGGGTGCTCTTCGCCTGGGCGATACTGCCGATCTACGTGCCCTGGGCGGTCTGGCTGATGGAGAAGGACCCCCGGCGCCGCACCTGGCTGAACGTCCCCATGGTGGTCGGCGGGCTGCTGGCGGTCTTCATGCTCTATCTTTCGGTGCAACCCGAGATCGGTGTGCAGGTGATCGCCCGCAACCTGGCCTACGAACTCGGCGTGCCGTTCAGCGGGGCGTGGCTCGCGGTTCCGTATGTGTTCGCCACGTGCTTCGCGCCGATGATGAGCTCCTATCGCTGGGTCATCGCCCTCGGCGTCGGCAACCTGATCGCGATGACGATCGCCGCCGTCATCAAAGCCGCGGACTATTCGTCGATCTGGTGCACCCTGGCGGCGTTCCTGAGCCTGATCGTCTTCGGCCACTACCTCTCCCAGTACACCGGCCGATTCGTCGGCCGCCCGGTCGGCTCCGGCAGTCCGGCCGCACAGCCGGGTTGATCTCCGCTGCCCGGTTCCCGGGCATGGTCGAGGGGCTCAGCCGACGTACGCGGTCAGATGCTCGCCGGTCACCGTCGACCGTGCGGCGACCAGATCGCGCGGAGTGCCCTCGAACACCACGCGCCCGCCGTCCTGTCCGGCGCCCGGTCCCAGGTCGATGATCCAGTCGGCGTGCGCCATGACCGCTTGGTGATGCTCGATGACGATCACCGACTTGCCCGCGTCGACCAGCCGGTCGAGCATGCCGAGCAACTGGTCGACGTCGGCCAGGTGCAGACCGGTGGTCGGCTCGTCCAGGACGTAGACCTCGGCCTTGTCGGCCATCGCGCTCGCGAGCTTCAACCGCTGCCGCTCGCCGCCGGACAGTGTGGTGAGGGGTTGGCCGAGGGTCAGATAGCCCAGGCCGACGTCGGCGAGCCGCCCGAGGATCTTGGCCGCCGCGGGGGTACGTGCGGGACCCTCGGCGAAATGCTCACCCGCCTCGTCGACCGACATGCTCAGCACCTCGCTGATGTCCTTGCCGCCCAGGCGGTACTCCAGCACGTCGGCCGAGAAGCGCTTGCCGCCGCAATCCTCGCACGGCGTGGCGACCCCTGCCATCGTCACCAGATCCGTGTAGATCACCCCGTTCCCCTTGCACGACGGGCACGCGCCCGCCGAATTGGCGCTGAACAACGCGGGTTTGACGCCATTCTCCTTGGCGAATGCCTTGCGCACCGGGTCCAGCAGCCCGGTGTACGTGGCGGGGTTGCTGCGCCGTGAACCGCGGATGGCGCCCTGGTCGATGGCCACCACCTCGTCGCGCCCCGCGATCGATCCGTGGATCAGCGAGCTCTTGCCCGACCCGGCCACCCCGGTCACCGCCACCAGCACCCCGAGCGGCACGTCGACGTCGACGTTCTGCAGGTTGTTCGACGATGCGCCCCGGACTTCGAGCACGCCGGACGGCGCGCGCACCTGCTCCTTGAGGACGGCCCGGTCGTGCAGGTGCCGGCCGGTGAGGGTGTCGGCCCGCTCCAGGCCGGCGACGTCGCCCTCGTAGCAGATCTCGCCGCCGTGGCTGCCGGCCCGCGGCCCGAGGTCCACGACGTGGTCGGCGATGGCGATCACCTCGGGCTTGTGCTCCACCACCAGCACCGTGTTCCCCTTGTCCCGGAGGCGGAGCAGCAGGTCGTTCATCCGCGAGATGTCGTGCGGGTGCAGGCCGACCGTCGGCTCGTCGAACACATAGGTGATGTCGGTCAACGACGACCCCAAGTGTCGGATCATCTTGGTGCGCTGTGCTTCTCCGCCGGAGAGACTGCCGGTCGGGCGCTCCAGCGAGAGATATCCGAGACCGATCTCGACGAACGAGTCGATGGTGCCGCGGAGGTTCTCCAGCAGCGGCGCGACCGACGGATCGTCGACGGTGCGCAGCCATTGCGCGACGTCGGTGATCTGCATCCGGCACACGTCGGCGATGCTCACCCCGTCGATGGTCGCGGTCCGGGCCGGTTCGGCGAGCCGGGTCCCGTCGCACTCGGGACAAGCCGTCTGGGTCACGGCCCGCTCCAGGAACGCCCGGATGTGCGGCTGCACCGAATCGACGTCTTTGCTCAGCATCGACTTCTGGATGCGCGGCACCAGCCCCTCGTAGGTGATGTTGATGCCGTCGACCTTGACCTTGGTGGGCTCCCGATACAGCAGATCGCGGAGTTCCTCGTCGGTGAAGTCCTTGATCGGCTTGTCCGGATCGAAGAAGCCGGAGCTGACGAAGGTCCTCAGGTACCATCCGTCGGCGGTGTAGCCGGGGACGGTCACCGCCCCCTCGCGCAGCGACTTGTCCTCGTCGTAGAGCTGGTGCAGGTCCATGTCCGCGACTGTGCCCATCCCCTCGCACCGTGGGCACATGCCCCCGAGGGTGCTGAAGGACTTCTCGGTCTTCTTGCCGTCGCCGACGTCGGCCACCGCCACCCCGGCACCCTCCACCGAGGGCACGTTGAACGAGAAGGCGTTCGACGGGCCGATGTGCGGGGTGGAGAGCCGGCTGAACAGGATCCGCAGCATCGCGTTCGCATCGGTGACGGTGCCGACCGTCGACCGCGGATTCCCGCCGATCCGCTCCTGGTCGACGATGATCGCGGTGGTGAGGCCGTCGAGCAGATCGACGTCCGGCCTGCCGAGCGAGGGCATGAAGCCCTGGACGAAGGCGCTGTAGGTCTCGTTGATCAGCCGCTGGCTCTCCGCGGCCACCGTGCCGAAGACCAGGGAGCTCTTACCCGAACCGGACAGTCCGGTGAACACGGTCAGGCGCCGCTTGGGCAGATCGACGTCGACGTTCTTCAGGTTGTTCACCCGGGCTCCGCGCACGCGGATCAGGTCGTGTGAGTCGGCCGGAAGCGGCGCGGCGGAAGCGGTGGAGGCAGCGGTGGGCATGCCGAACATTGTGACCCATACCGGCCGCGGATGCCGCCGGGGGATACTGGCACGGTGAGAGAACTACGCGCCGATGCACGGCTGGAGCGGATCCGCATCCGCGTCGTCGCCGCCGCCGTCCGGATGAGCGAGACGTTGCCGTTCGCGATCCTGGTGAACCTGGGCCGGGCCAACATCACCGACCGGGCGATGACCCTCGCCGGTCAGGCGTTCACGTCGATTCTGCCGGTGATGATCCTGATCACCAGTCTCTCGACCAACGGACCGATCGATCGCGCGATGACGCGGATCGGTACCCAGTGGTTGCAGTTGGAGCCGGCCTCACCGATCGGCTCGACCCCCGGCGCCGCGTCGTTCGGCGTCGTCGGCGCGTTCATGACGATCGTCGGCGCGACGTCGTTCTCCCGCGCACTGGACCGGATGTACGCCGAGGTCTGGGGCACGCCCAAACTCGGTGTGGCCGGCTGGTGGCGCTGGCCGCTGGTGATCGCCGCCTTCGTCCTCGGCATCACCGCGGAGGTTTTCGGCATCCGCGGCAGCGCCATCGGGCAATCGATGGTCGCGGCCACCCTGGTCAGCTGCGTGCTCTGGGCACTGGTCTGGGCGTACGTCACCCGCTTGCTCACGGCGGGCCGGGTCCGCCGCGACGACGTGCTCCTCACCGGCGCAGCGGCGGGCGTCGTCGTGGCAGTGTTCTTCCTGTCCACCGAACTCGCTTTCGGGCCGATCCTGCACGGCGCCGAGGTCCGGTTCGGCACGCTCGGCGTGGTCTTCTCGGTGATCAGCTGGCTGTTCGTCTACGCCTGGCTGGTGGTCGCCGCGGTAGTCGTCGCCCGCACCGTGCGCACCCGCAGCACGCCGGGCGCCCACCACCCCGGCACCGACCACCCCAATGCCCACGACCACGACGCCGAGGCGCCGGTCCAGGTCACCGCCGGGTCCGGAACAGCGTCTCCTTGATCGCTTCGTCGATCTCGCCCTTGCTCTGCGGATCGATGTTCGCCGACAGGCCGATGGCGAGGCTGCGCGGCTGCGTGTCGGCGATCACCATGGTGAACTCGTCGGCGTCGATCGGACCGCGCGAGACCGGGACGCGCCCGCGGAACAGCACCAGCTCGGTGGGGCTGTTGTCCAGCGTGGACTTGCGCCGGGTCTCGATCACCGGCGTCCGGACGTTGGTGTTGGCGAACCCGGGCATCTGCGCCAGGCACTCGAGGAACTTGGCGCCGACGGCCTCCAGGTCGCCGGTGAACGTGCCGGGCAGGGTGCCGACGAGCAGCTGGGCCTGCCAGTTCTGCCCGGGCGGACGCGAGACGACGATGCCGTCGGAGAGCACCAGGAACGGAAGCTGACTCCCCCGGTCGGGATTCCAGCCCGCAGGCAGCGCCGACTGCGGGATGCGGATCGGCCCGACCTCCAGGTTCGGCGACGACGTGCGGAACGTCGGGCTGCCCGGAGCGCACGACGTGGGCACCCCGGCGACCACGTTGGCGTTCGGCGTCGAACTCGTCGTCGTCGACGACGTGGTGGCGCTGCTGCTCTTCGAACTGGACGCGGCGACGGTCGAGGGGTCGTCGTCGCCACCGAGAACGAACACGAGCACCAGTGCGATCACCACGATCAGCACGCCCACACCGATCAGCGCGCCGTACACGGCCTTCTTGTTGCCGCCCGGTTTCCCACCGCTCTGCACCGGAGGCATCCCGGGGCCGCCCGGGTAGCCGCCCATGGCGCCGTAGGGCTGCTGCTGGTAGCCGCCCGGATAGCCGGCCCCCGGCGGGACCGCGCCGTACGGCGTCTGCTGGGGAGGGAAGGATCCGCTGCCCGGCCCGGCGTACGGTGCGCCGGCCGGGGTGGTGCCGGACTGTGCGGGAGCACCGTAGACGTTGGTCGGCGGCACCGGTCCCCCCGGCGGGACGGCGCCGGGTGTCGTCGCTCCCGGCACGGTGGCTCCCGGCACGGTGGCCCCGGGGACCGTGGTCCCCGGGCTGCTGCCCGAGCCGCCCTGTCCGGTCGTCGGGTACGCCGAGGTCGGCTGATTCGCCTTCGCCGCTGCGGCCGCGGCCGCCGCCGCGTCCGCCTCGCTCTTGACGGCAGCGGCTTCCTCCGCGCCGACCAGCGCCGTGGCCAGTGCACCCGCGAACTCCCCGCACGAGGTGTACCGCTGCGCCGCCGGCTGCCGGACCCGGCTGAGGACGGCGTCCACGTCGGCCGGCAGTTCGGGGCGCAGGGTGGTGACCCGGGCGCCGATCGAGGTGCCGCCGGTCAGCAGGAAGGCCGCCAGTTCGCCCAGTTCGGCTTGGTCGGCGCGATCCTCCGGCTTCGGTATCCGCCCGCTCCGCGGCGGAACTCCCAGCCCCGAGACCAGATAGGACCGGGTCCCGCCCTGGTCGTCGACCAGGATCTGCGCCGGGGTCAGCTCGCCCACCGGCACTCCACCCGCGCGAGCGGCGTCGAGAGCGGCGGCGACGGCGGTGACCGCGGCGGCGGCCTCGCGCGGCGCGAGCGGTCCCGACTGGCGTACTACGGCGTCGGCACTCGGCGCCGGGACATAGCCGGACAGCAGCCACAAGCGGCCGTTCTCCTCGCCGTGCGCCCGCACCGGGACGATCCCCGGATGATCGAGCCCGGCGGCGGCGGTCGCGGTCTGAGTGAAGGCCTGCCGATAGGCGGGGTCCTTGCCTCGCGACTCCGGGATCAGCAGCAGGATGTCCTCCTGGGCGGCTTGCGCGGCCTTCACCAGGTAGATCTCTCCGGACTCGTTGACGTTGAGGGTTCCGACGACGCGCAGACCCGCGAAAGTTTGTCCCGTACGAAGCATGGCGTCAGCCTAACGGCTCCCCGCCGCCCCCGCGCCGGGCAGTGCGGCACAGTGCGCTGATTCGGCCCCTGCGCACCGCTCTCCCGCCCTACTCTGGTCCTCCACGGGGTGAGTTGAAAGGTGCCATGCAGACGATCAACACCGCCACGGGGCCCATCGCCGCCGTGGAATTGGGTGCAGTCCTGACCCACGAGCACGTGTTCGTGCTGAACGAAGACTACCGGCTCAACTTTCTGCCGGACTGGAACGAGGACGAGCAGGTCGACCGCGCGGTCGCCCGGCTCAGCGAGCTCGCCGCCCTCGGGATCGACAGTCTGGTCGACGTCTCCGTACCGGGCATGGGCCGCAACGTCGGGCGGGTGCGGCGCGTGGCCGAACAGGTGGATCTCAACGTGCTGGTATCCACCGGCTTCTTCACCTACAACGACTTGCCGCTGCAGTTCCATTACACCGGACCCGGCCTCGGGTACGACTCCCCCGAACCGCTGGCCGAGGCGTTCATCCGTGACCTGACCGAGGGGATCCCGAACTCGGGAGGGATCAAGGCCGCCGTCCTCGTCTGCGTGATCGAGGCTGAGGGCCTGACTCCCGGGGTGGAACGCATCATGCGCGCGACCGGCCAAGCCGCCGCCGCCACCGGCGCCCCCGTCGTGGTGCACACCAACCCGCACACGCGGTCGGGTCTGGTCGCGCAGCGCATTCTGGGCGAAGAGGGCGTCGATCCGGGCCGCCTGCTGATCGCGCATTCGGGCGATACCGGCGACCTCGACTATCTCCAGCACCTGGCCGACGCCGGTTCGACGCTTGGACTCGATCGCTTCGGCGTCGAACTGCTGCTGCCGCACGAGACGCGGATGGCGACGCTGCTGGCGCTTCTGGAGGCCGGGTACGCCGACCGGATCGCGCTCTCTCAGAGCGCCTTCTGCTACTCGGACTGGTTCGACCCCGTGAAGCGGGCACAGGTGACGCCGAACTGGAATTACCGGCAGATCAGTGAGCGGGTGATTCCGGAACTGCGGGCACACGGCGTCGGCGACGACGTCATCGACACCATGCTGGTCGCTGTCCCGAAGCGGTTGCTGACCTGGGACACGCGGACCGCCGATGCGGGACTTCCGGCCCCGATTTCCGTGAATTCTGGACCAAGTCCAGAAAACTAGGGCACACTGGTGTCATGTCCAGCACCGCACCCGGCACCCAGCGGGAACGCCCCGAGCACGAGCTCACCGCGGCGATCCGTGGTGTCGGGCTGCGGGTGACCCGACCGCGCCTGGCGGTGCTGGCCGCGGTGGAGCGTCACCCGCATGCGGTGACCGACACCGTGCTCGCCTCCGTGCGGGCCGATCTGCCCGAGGTCTCCAGGCAGGCCGTGTACGACGTGCTGCGCGCCCTCACCGAAACCGGTCTCCTCCGGCGGATCCAGCCGACCGGCCACGCGGCGCGCTACGAGACCCGGATCGGCGACAACCACCACCACGTGATCTGCCGGGACTGCGGTGCCGTGCGAGACGTCGACTGCGCCGTAGGTCAGGCCCCGTGTCTGGAAGCGGCGCAGACGCACGGCTTCGCCATCGACGAGGCCGAAGTGCTCTATTGGGGCCGTTGTCCCGACTGCGCGGCACGACCGGCCCGCGACGCCGCGCTTCCCGACGACTGACCCACGCCGACCGGAACCCACCGACCCACACAGCCCACCCCAGCAATCAGCCGGACCACCGGCGGATCGAAAGGAAAACCCAAGTGTCCGACGAACAGCCCCTCGCCGAAGTAGACGACTCGAGCGCCACCGGCTGCCCCATGCACGATGCGATCAAGCCGCCCGCCGAGGGCGGCGGCAATCGCGACTGGTGGCCCAATCAGCTGAATCTGAAGCTCCTCGCGGAGAATCCGGCCGAAGGCGATCCCTACCCGGACTTCGATTACGGCGCCGCCTTCGAGACCGTCGATCTCGACGAGCTCAAGGCCGACCTCAAGGCGGTGATGTACGACTCCAAGCCGTGGTGGCCCGCCGACTACGGCAACTACGGTCCCCTGTTCATCCGGATGTCGTGGCACGCCGCCGGCACCTACCGCATCAGCGACGGCCGCGGCGGCGCCGGGCACGGGATGCAGCGGTTCGCCCCGCTCAACAGCTGGCCCGACAACGCCGGCCTGGACAAGGCCCGCCGCCTGCTGTGGCCGATCAAGCAGAAGCACGGCGCCAACCTCTCCTGGGCGGACCTGCTCGTGTTCGCGGGCACGTACGCCATGGAGGAGATGGGGATGACCATGTTCGGTTTCGCGGGCGGCCGCACCGACAAATGGGAGCCCGAGGAGATCTGGTGGGGACCCGAGACCGAGTGGCTCGGCGACAACCGCTACACCGGAGACCGCGACCTGGAGAACCCCCTCGCCGCGGTCCAGATGGGCCTGATCTACGTCAATCCCGAAGGCCCCAACGGCGAGCCGGACCCGCTCAAGGCGGCCAAGGACATCCGGGAGACCTTCGGGCGCATGGCGATGAACGACGAGGAGACCGTCGCCCTCATCGCCGGCGGCCACACGTTCGGCAAGACGCACGGCAACGGCGACGCCGCCGTGCTGGGACCCGAGCCGGAGGCCGCACCGCTGGAGCAGGTGGGCCTGGGCTGGAAGAACCCGACCCGCACCGGGGTCGGCGTCGACGCGGTGAGCTCGGGCCTGGAAGGCGCCTGGAACAGCACCCCGACCACCTGGGACAACAACTTCTTCTGGACGCTGTTCGGGTACGAGTGGGAGCTCACGAAGAGCCCGGCCGGCGCGCAGCAGTGGCGGCCGAAGGACAACGCCGGCGCGACCAGTGTTCCGGACCCCGCTGATCCGGAGAAGAAGCACCAGCCGATGATGCTGACCACCGACCTGGCGCTGCGCTTCGATCCGGTCTACGAGAAGATCTCCCGGCGCTTCTTGGAGAAGCCCAAGGAGTTCGAGGAGGCCTACGCCCGCGCCTGGTTCAAGCTGACCCACCGCGACATGGGTCCGGTCTCGCGCTACCGCGGCGCCCTGGTCCCCGAGGAGACTCTGATCTGGCAGGACCCGGTGCCGCCGGTCGACCACGCGCTGGTCGACGAGGGCGACATCGCGGATCTGAAAAAGGAGATCCTCAAGTCGGGACTGACCGTCTCTCAGCTGATCAAGACGGCCTGGGCCGCGGCGGCGTCGTTCCGCGGCAGCGACAAGCGCGGCGGCGCCAACGGCGGACGGCTGCGGCTGGAACCGCAGCGCAGCTGGGCGGTCAACGAGCCGACAGAACTGGCCCAGGTGATCCCCGTCCTGGAGGACATCGTCGAGTCGTACAACAATCCGAAGGGCCGGCTCGCGCACCTGCGCCGCGGTGACAAGAAGATCTCGTTCGCCGACGTCGTCGTGCTCGGCGGCGCGGCCGCGGTGGAGCAGGCGGCACGCAACGCCGGCTTCGACATCACGGTGCCGTTCACCCCGGGGCGCACGGATGCCGCCCAGGAGGACACCGACATCGAGTCCTTCCACGCGATGGAACCGCGGTGGGACGGCTTCCGGAACTACGTCGCCGACGGCGTTCAGGTGCCGGCCGAGGCGCTGCTGATCGACCGCGCACAGCTGCTCACGTTGACCGCGCCCGAGATGACCGCACTCATCGGCGGTCTGCGGGTGCTCGGCGCCAACCACGGGGGCTCGCAGCAGGGCGTGCTGACCGATCTGCAGGACACCCTGTCGACGGACTTCTTCACCAACGTCCTCGACATGGACGTCCAGTGGTCGCCGGCCCCGGACGGCGGCTACACCGGCGTCGACCGCGAGACCGGCGAACCCAAGTGGACCGCCAGCCGGGTCGACCTGGTGTTCGCGTCCAACGCGCAGCTGCGCGCGCTCGCCGAGGTGTACGGCGCCGATGACGCCCGCGGCAAGTTCGTGGACGATTTCGTCGCCGCGTGGAGCAAGGTGATGGACGCCGACCGGTTCGATCTGCGACGCTGACGACGCCGCGCACGGCGCCCCGGGTCTCGCGGCCCGGGGCGCCGTGTGCTTTCGAGCGCGTCCGGGATTCTCCCCGCCCGGGACGAACTCCACGGGATAGGTTGAATTTCATGAAACTCGGTCTGCAACTCGGATATTGGGGCGCACAGCCCCCGGACAATCACGCCGAACTGGTCGACGCGGCCGAGACCTACGGCTTCGACGCGATCTTCACCGCCGAAGCCTGGGGCTCGGACGCCTACACGCCGCTGGCGTGGTGGGGCTCGCGTACACGGCGTCTGCGCCTGGGCACGTCGGTCCTCCAGATGTCGGCGCGCACGCCGACGGCCTGCGCGATGGCGGCGCTGACCCTCGACCACCTCTCCGAGGGCCGCCACATCGTGGGCCTGGGCGTGTCCGGCCCACAGGTGGTCGAAGGTTGGTACGGCCAGTCGTTCGCGCGACCGCTCGGCCGCACCCGCGAGTACGTCGACATCATGCGCAAGGTCTGGGCCCGGGAGGCCCCCGTCACCAGCGACGGCCCGCACTACCCGCTGCCCTATGCCGGAGTGAATGCCACCGGTCTGGGGAAGCCTCTCAAGCCGATCGTCCACCCGCGCCGGGCCGACATCCCGGTGTTCCTCGGCGCGGAAGGGCCCAAGAACATCGCCCTGGCCGCGGAGATCGCCGACGGATGGCTCCCGCTCTTCTACACCCCGCGGATGGCCGACACCTACAATTCCTGGCTCGACGAGGGCTTCGCCAGGCCCGGCGCGCGACACAGCCGCGAGACCTTCGAGATCTGCGCGACCGCGCAGATCGTGATCACCGACGATGCTCCCGCGGTGTACGCCCGGATCAAGCCGGCGCTGGCCCTCTACATGGGCGGGATGGGCAGTGAAGACACCAACTTCCACGCCGAGGTGTATCGGCGGATGGGCCACGGCGAGGTGGTCGACGAGGTGACCGCTCTCTTCCGCTCCGGGCGCAAGGACGAGGCAGCGCAGGTGATTCCGGACGCGGTGGTCGACGACTCGGCGATCGTGGGCGACGAAGACCATGTGCGCGAGCAGATCGCGGTCTGGGCGGCGGCCGGCGT
This sequence comes from Gordonia iterans, assembly GCF_002993285.1. Taxonomy (NCBI): domain Bacteria; kingdom Bacillati; phylum Actinomycetota; class Actinomycetes; order Mycobacteriales; family Gordoniaceae; genus Gordonia; species Gordonia iterans. Next base: position 2,447,767 of record NZ_CP027433.1, read on the forward strand.
GACGACGATGCTCGTCTCTCCGCGTTCGGTCGACGAGGTGCGACGGCTGGCAGAGCTGGTACAGGGGTGAGCATCCCGAGGCGCAGAACCTGTCTCGGAGTCCTGGTCGCCACGCTGTCGTCACTGGCACTGCTGCTCAGCGGGTGCACCACGAGCACCGACGACGCCGGTCGCTCACGTGACTGTGTCACCGACTACGACGCCGCACGGGACTACTTCCCGGACAAGGCGACAGTGGAGTACGCGAAGAACTTCACCCTCGCCTACCACCCGAACTACGCGGTGCTCACCGTCAAGCAGCCGTTCCCGGGCGGCCCGCCGCAGCGCTACGTCCTGGTCCGGTGCGGGACGCCCGCGCCGGATCCGACCGGCGACCTGGCCGGCGCTCAGACGGTCGAGATCCCCGTGCGAACCGTCTACTCGGGATCGACCACGCAGTTGCCCTGGTTCACCGAGCTCGGTGTGCTGGACGCGCTCACCGGCGCCGCCGACACCTCGATGATCACCAGCGAGCAGGTACGTGCCCGCGTCGACGAGGGCAAGGTGACCCAGTATGCGACGGGCGCCACCGTCGACACCGAACGCGTCCTCGCCGGGCGCCCCGACGTGCTGCTGACCGACGGCACGGAGAACCCGGCCTACGCGGTCCTGCGCCGCGCCGGCATCCCCGTGATCGCGATCGCCGACTGGCTCGAGGCGGGTCCGCTGGCGACTGCCGAGTGGATCAAAGTGCTCGGCGTGCTCACCGGGACCACCGCGAAAGCCCAGGAGGTGTTCGGCGGCATAGCGCAGCGGTACCGAGCGCTCGCCGAGAAGGCCCGCGGCGTCCCCGCGACCAGAATTCTCTACGGCGCCGACTTCCAGGGCACCTGGACGGTGCCGGGTGCCGACAGCTCCGCCGGAACCATGATTCGCGATGCCGGCGGCGACTGGCCGTGGAGCGACCGGTCGGGCACGTCGGTGCACCTGAGTTTCGAGGAGGTGGTCACCCGGGCCGGTGACGTGCCGATCTGGCTGGTCTCGGACAACCAGTGGACCACCGTCGCCGACGTGGAGAAGGTGGACCCGAGGTACCGCAATCTCGCAGCGGTGGCCACCGGTCAGGTATGGAACGCGAACCTGGCCATGGGGCCGACCGGCGGCAACGACTTCTTCGAATCGGGCAGCGCCCGGCCCGACCTGGTGCTCGCCGACACCGTGGCGATCCTGCACCCCGAGCTGCTCCCGGATCACACGTTCGTCTACTACCGCCGATTAGGGCGGTGACCGCGCCGTCGGCGCCCGCTCCGGCGCCGGAAGGCAGCGACCGCCGGACCTGGCCGGTACTCGTCCTGCTGTCGCTGGCCGTTCTTTTGGGCGTCGTCCTGTCGGTGTTCGTCGGATCGGTGACCGTACCTGTCGGCGACACCGCCGCGGTGGTGCTCGGCGACCGCTCGAATCCGTTCGCGTCGGTGGTGATCGACTTCCGGGTTCCGCGGACCGTCACCGCGCTGGTCGTGGGCGCTGCGCTCGGGCTGGCCGGCATGCAGATGCAGACCCTCTTCCGGAATCCGCTGGCCGACCCCTACATCTTGGGAGCGAGCTCGGGCGCCTCCCTGGGCGTGGCCCTCGTGGTGCTGCTCGGCGGCACGTCCGCGGGGGCCTTCACCAGCGGCCTGACCGCGATGGGCCGCAACGGGATGGTGATCGCCGCCGCCGCCGGCGCCGGCCTGGTGCTGGGGATCATTGCGGTGCTGTCCCGGTGGGTCCGTTCCTCGGTGTCGTTGCTGCTGGTCGGCGTGATGCTGGCTTCGGTCAGCACCGCGGCGGTCTCTGTGCTGCTGACGATGACCAGACCGCAACTCGCGCAACAGTTCCTGGAATGGGGCATGGGCACGTTCCGGGCTTCGACCTACCAGGACCTCTGGCTGATGGTGCCGCTGGTGCTCGTCGGGGTGCTGATCGCCGCACTGACCATCCGGCCGCTCAACGCGCTGCTCCTCGGCGAGGGTTACGCCCGGTCGATGGGCATCCGCATCGGCCCGACCCGGATCCGGATCATCGTCTCGGCGGCGATCCTGGCCGGGGTCACGACGGCCTTCTGCGGGCCGATCGGCTTCCTCGGGCTGGTGGTGCCGCACCTCGCCCGGTTCGCGGTCGGCAGTTCCGATCACCGCAAGGTGATGCCGGCGACCCTGCTCGTGGGTGCTCTCCTCGCGCTGATCTGCGGCGTGATCGCCGAGTTGCCGGGCACCGGGCGGGTGCTTCCGCTGGGCGCCATCACCGCGCTGTTCGGCGCGCCGATGGTGATCGTGGTGCTGATCCGCGCGAGCCGCGGGCGGTTGAGTGGAGTGGGCATATGACGCCGCGGCCCAGCGGGGTGGGCGGATGACCGGCATGGTCCTGGACGATCTGACCATCGGCTATCCGCCCAAGCGGTCGGGGATGCGGGTGCGCGGGGCGGCGACGATCCTCGCCGCGCACCTGTCGGCGACCGCGGGTCCCGGCCGGCTCACCGCGCTGCTCGGACCGAACGGTTCGGGCAAGTCGACCCTGCTGCGCACCCTCTGCGGGCTGCAACCCGCGCTGGCCGGACGGGTCCTGATCGACGGGCGCGAGGTGGCCGGCACGAGCACCGCCGACCTGGCCAGATCGGTCGCCGTGGTGTTGACCGAGCGCGTCGAGACGGGCTTTCTCAGCGTGCGCGAGGTGGTGGCTCTGGGGCGGACCCCCCATCTGGGGGTCTCGGCGCGCATGAGCGCCGGCGATCACCGCGTCGTCGACTGGGCGCTGGAGGTGACCGGCACCGCTGGCCTGGCCGGACGGCTCGGCGGCGAACTGTCTGACGGCCAGCGTCAGCGGGTGATGGCCGCGCGCGCACTCGCCCAGCAGCCGCGGCTGCTGATTCTGGACGAGCCGACGTCGTTCCTGGACGTGCCGTCCCGGGTGGAGTTGCTCGACATGCTGGCCCGGCTGGCGCGGGAGGAGGATCTCGCGGTGCTCGTGTCCACGCATGAGCTGGAGCTGGCGTTGCGGCTGGCCGACGAGGTGTGGCTGCTACCGGGCTGCTCGCCGGACGTGCCGGCGGAGGTGCGCGGCCGGTTGCTGACCGGCCCTCCCGAGGCGATCGCCCCGCAGATCGGCACGGTCTTCGACCGGGGGAGACTTCGGTTCGACGCGGCCTCTCTGCAGTTCACCCTTGGCGCGCAGACTCGGCCGGGAAAGGTAAACGGAAAGTGAACACGCGGGCAACTGAACTTGACTTGCGCACGTTATTTTGGTTACCTCTAGGTGGACAACAAATGATCGAAGGAGGAGGACGGCATGCCGCATCGCACCGGTTCCGATCTCGTGTCGAAGGTCCGCGGGTACTCCCGCCGCCTGAATGCCCGGTTCCATCTGAGCGCCACCGACCGCTTGCAGCTGCAGGTGGCGCACACGCCAGTCGCTGTGCTCGGCGCCCCACGTCGTCGCGGCTGAACTGCGTCGTCGCGGCTGAGCGCCGAGAGAATCACCGAAGGCCCCCGGTCACCGACCGGGGGCCTTCGTCGTGGTCTCGGGAACCTCGCGCGTCGTCAGATCCGCCGTGACGAGGTCAGATGCCACGCACCGCAGCGGCATTCGTAGCAGCGCAGCGTCGGCGGCTTCCTCGAGGAGCGCCCTACCGCCAGGATCGCGCCGGTGACCGCGGCGAGGGTCGGATAGGCGATCTTCTCCGGGGTCGGACACACCGGCTCGTCGTAGCTGATCGCGGGCGTGTTCCGGCGGCGCCGGCGCTCCCGTGCGTCCGACCGCGCCTCGATCATCCGGTAGTAGGCCTCGAGTTCGTCATCGTCGAACCCGGAGCTCATCCGCTCGCGATTCCCTCGCCGCCGTCCTCGTACCGCGGAACGACCCGATAGACCTTCAGCTCTTTGGGAACGCCCTTGGCCCGGAAGCGCTTGTGCTTCGCCGAATACGCCTCGGGTCCGGCCAGCTCGAGCGTCGGACCGCTCACGTACACCTCGCCGGCGCCGGCCGCCGCACACACGCGCGCCGCGATGTTCACGTCGATCCCGAGGAAGTCGTCGCCGACGGCACGCGGCGCCCCGGTGTGCACCCCCGCGCGCAGGGCCGGCCGGTAGGCGTCCACCCGGATCGCACTCACCGCTCCGGTGGCTTCGTGGGCGGCCGCGATCGCTTCGGCGCCGTCGGCGAAGACCGCCATCATCCCGTCCCCGAGAGTCTTGACCACCTGTCCCCCACGGTCGGTGATCACCCGTTCGCACGCGTCGTTCACGGCGTGCATCAGTTCGAGCACGCGGTCGTCGCCCACGCGCAGGGCCCACCGCGAGAAGTCGACGAGATCGGTGAACAGGATCGTCACCGGGGTGGGCTCCGACGGATCCGGCGCCTTTCGCCCGGTCAGCGACCGCCAGACCCCGACGGTCGCGAGGCCCAGTTCCCGCACCGCGCTCGGTCGGTCGCCGTTGACGTCCTCGATCGCCCTGGAGAGGCGGTCAAGCGAGGTCATCCGCCCGGTGACCGGCTCGGCGGGGGCGAGGCGGCGGGCGAATTGTGCGGCCCGCACGATCGGCGCGCTGGCATCGGTCCGCGCGAGCAGTGCGCCGGCCCGCTGCAGCGGCGACGGCGCCTCGAGGTCGGGCGTCATCGGCGTCACGGCACCGGTCCGTGCAGCCCTGCCGTCGTCGTCTTCACCGGATGCCCTCACGAACAGAGAGTCTAGTCCGAGGCCCCGGCCCGCGACTCATGCGAAGCGACCGTGTGTGCCCGGGCCTCGGCACGGTTCGCACGAACGCTGGAGATCATCGCGGCGCCGATGAAGGTGACCCCTACCAGGCCGGTGATCACCTCGTTCACCTCGAACTTCAGGCTGACCAGGAGGATGGTGGCCAGCGCCCCGATCGCCCAGTGCGCACCGTTGGCCAGGTACCGGTATTCGGCCAGCGTGCCGGCGCGCACCAAATAGACCGTGATCGACCGAACGAACATCGCGCCGATGAATCCCAGGCCGAGCGCGATGATGATCGGATCGGAGGTGATCGCGAAGGCGCCGATCACGCCGTCGAAGGAGAACGACGCATCCAGCACCTCCAGGTAGAGGAACAGGAAGAAGGCGGCCTTGCCGGCCACTGGAACGGGCGTGGGCCGCGGATGCGAACGCTCCTCACCGCCGTCGGCGGCAGGCCACACCTCGGTCTCCTCGCCGACCGTCGATTGTTGTCCCGCCTCGGCGAAGAGACTGGTCAAGCCCTGGATCACCAGATAGAGCAGCATGCCGATGAGGCCTGCGGTGAGCACGGTGGCCCGCTCGTGGGGACCGACGAGCCCCGCGCCGCCCAGGAGCGCGAGCAACGCGACCACCACCGCGGCGTGCCGGATGCGACCGATCCGGGCGAGCCGGTATTCGACGAACCGGCCCCAGAACTCGCGATCGCCGTCGAACAGGTAGTCGAGGAAGATCATCAGCAGGAACATGCCGCCCAGCGCAGCGATCTGCGGATGCGCAGCAGTGAGGATGGTCTCGTAGCTGGGATTGTCGGGCGTCTCGTGTGCGGGCGGATTGAGCGCCAGTTCCAGGGCGGCGGCCGGAGCCAGCCCCGCCGTCGCCCATACGATCACGAGCGGAAACAGCACCCGCATCCCGAACACGGCGATCAGGACGCCGACGGTCAGGAACATCCGCTGCCAGAACAGACTCATCCGCTGCAGGATCGTCGCGTTCATCACGGCGTTGTCGAAGGAGAGTGACACCTCCAGAACACCGAGGATGGCGCAGAGCAGAAAGGCGCTCGGGCCGCCGTAGAGATACGCGACGATCAGCGAGGCGAGGGTGATGATCACCGAGAGCGCGAAGGTCCGGACCGCCATCATCGCAGCCGCTCCGCCTCCCGGGCCAGCGCGATCAGGTCGGTCGCCATCTCGGCGAGGGCGTCGCGGTCCTCCCCCTCGGCCAACGCGGTGTGCAGGTCCTCCGCCGCGCACCGCAATGCGAACATCCGGTCGCCGAGCGCGCCGGCCTCCTCCGGGGAGAGGATCAGCGCGTCGGCGGGAATACCGGTGCCCTCGGTGAGCGTTCTCTGTTCGTACGCGCGTTGCCGGCACGAGCGCTTGCAGTACTTGCGGCGGCGTCCGCGGTCGGAGTCGACCATCTCGCGTCCGCACCACGCACAGGAGTACGAGCGCCTTCGGGTCGTCGTTTCGGGCACACGGGAGACGTTACTCGCCCACCGGCGTGTTCCGGACGCGGCGCTCGGGTGACCCCCACCGGCGCGGAGCGTACGATGGTTCTGTTGACCTGAAGTGAGGGAAACCCTGACGATGAGAGAAAAGGGGCTACATGGCTGATCGAGTACTCCGTGGAAGCCGTATGGGTGCGGTGAGCTACGAGACCGACCGCGATCACGACCTCGCGCCACGCCGGATCGTGCAGTACCGCACGGACAACGGCGAGATCTTCGACATCCCGTTCGCCGACGACGCCGAGGTCCCGTCGAAGTGGCCGTGCAAGAACGGCATGGAGGGCACCATCCTGGAGGGCGCCGAGCCCGACGAGAAGAAGGTCAAGCCCCCGCGCACCCACTGGGACATGCTGCTGGAGCGCCGCTCCGAGGAGGAGCTCGAGGAGCTCCTGAAGGAGCGAATGGCGCTGCTGCAGAAGCGCCGCCGCGGCGGCACCGCCTGAGGGTCGCGACTCCGCTCGACCGACGACGATGCGCCCGGACCGATACGGTCCGGGCGCTTTCGGCCTTCTGATCGAGCCGTCTCGGCGTCGCTACGTGCGGAAGCGGGCGGTCCGGCCCTGCCAGCCCCAGCGGGCGACGTTGAAGAACGACTCGGCGATCACCCCGCCGTCCATCTTGGACTCGCCGATCTCGCGCTCGGTGAAGGTGATCGGCACCTCTCTGACCGTGAAACCGCGCTGGAGTGTGCGCCAGGCGAGGTCGATCTGGAAACAGTAGCCGGCCGACTCGACGTCGTCGAGCCCGATCGCCCGCAGAACCGGAGCGCGGTAGGCGCGGTAACCGGCCGTGATGTCGCGGATGCCGGTGCCGAGCGCGAGCCGCGCATAGGTGTTCGCGCCCTTGGACAGGATCTCGCGGCGCTTGGGCCAATTCACCAATCGCCCGCCCGGGACGTAGCGCGACCCGATCACCAGGTCCGCGCCGTCGTTGATGCCCTCGAGAAGTCGATGCAGTTGCTCCGGCGCGTGACTGCCGTCGGCGTCCATCTCGACGATGACCGGGTAGTCCCGCTCCAGACCCCAGGCGAAGCCGGCCAGGTAGGCCTTGCCCAGACCGTCCTTGACGGTGCGATGCATCACGTGGATGCGCTGGGCCGCGTCGGCCGCGGCGAGTTCTTCGGCGACGTCGCCGGTGCCGTCGGGGCTGGAGTCGTCGACCACGAGCACGTGAATGTCGCTCAGCGACTCCAGGAGCCTGCCGATGATCACCGGCAGGTTCTCGCGCTCGTTGAACGTGGGGATCACAACGAGTCCACCGGCGCCCTGCGGCCCGACGACCTGCTCGGCTCCCTGTCGACTACCCGTCATGCTCTGACCCCTCGTCTACTCCCGCCCGGCGTCCGCCGAACGTATCGAACCTAGTATGTCGCGCCACCGCGACCAAAAATCCGCCGATTCCGGCGATCACCATAAGCACTTGGGGCCACGGTCCGAGCGTCACTGCGAGCGTGTTCCCGGTACGCAGCGGCAGGTCGGCGGTCAGGATCGCCGGGGTGAAGATCTCGCTGTTCGAGAGCATCTTCCCGTCCGGGGTGATGAGCGCGCTGACGCCGCTGGTGGCGACCACCGCGACGCTGCGTCCGGTCTCGACCGCCCGGACCTGCGACATGGCGAGTTGCTGGTAGGTCATGTCGGTGTGGCCGAAGGTCGCGTTGTTGGTGGGAACGAAGAGCAGTTGCGCCCCGTCGCGCACCGCCTGCCGGGGCGAGCGGTCGAAGGCGACCTCCCAGCAGGTCGAGACCCCGAGCAGCACGGAGCCCTCTCCGGTGTTCACCGGCACCACCGCCGGTCCGGTGCCTGCGCGGAAGTTGCCGGCCCGGTCGGCATACGACGAGAAGACGGAGAAGAAGCTGCGCCAGGGCAGGTACTCGCCGAACGGCTGGATGATGTGCTTGTCGTACCGGGCCGACGGTGCGGGTGCGGCCAGACCGTTCTCGGTCTCCCAGACCAGCACGGTGTTGGTCGGCCCGTCGTCGCCGGTCACGGGGCGCTCGCCCGCCAGGAGGGTGCCGAAGACCACCGGGACGCCGGTGGCGTTGACGGCGGCCTGGATCACCCGGGCCGCGTCTACGTTGTCCAGCGGGGAGATGTCCGAGGCGTTCTCCGGCCACAGCACCACCTGCGGCCGCTTCCGCTTGCCGCTGTCGACGTCCTCGGCCAGCCGGACGGTCTCCCGGAAGTGGTTGTCGAGCACGGCGCGCCGTTGTGCGTTGAAGTCCAGTCCCATCCGCGGCACGTTGCCCTGCACGGCCGCCACAGCCAGTGTCGGACCGCCGGTGGGCGACGGCGCGGTACCCAGCGCCGTCCCGGCCAGCCCCGTCGGCACGACGACGCAGGCCGCCGCGGCAACGAGGGCCAGGTACTCGTCCCGTGAACGCCTGTTCCCGGATCCCTCCGCCGCGGATCTGGCCAGCACGATGAGCAGCGCCGCCGCACCTGCGCCGACGAGGGCGAGCGCGAAGCTCAGTCCGGGGACCCCGAACCAGCCCGCGATCGGCAAGAAGATCCCCTCGGTCTGACTGAATGCGGCTGCGCCCCAGGGGAAGCCGCCGAACGGGAACGACGACCGCAACCATTCGATCACCACCCAGCAGAGGGCGAACCACAACGGTGCGGCGGCGGGCGGGGCGAGCCGCATCGTCACCGCCGCCATCGCGCCGAAGAGGGCCAGGTAGGCCGAGAGCGCCACCGACAACGCGATCCACGGCAGGGCCCCCACGAACTCCCCGATCCACGGCAGGAGCGGCAGGAAGAACGCCACGCCGAAGACGAAGCCGGTGAGCGCCGCACTGCGGGCCCTCGGGCGTCCGAGCGCGAGGCACGCGTACAGGATGCCCAGAGACACCGGGGCCAGCAGCCACAGACCGATCGGCGGGAACGCCAGATACATCAAGACCCCGGCGACGGCCGCGGCCAGCAGGCGCACCACCGCCTGCGGCAGCGTGAGAGGACCGAGGTCGACGGTCGGCGCAGCTCCCGCGGTCACTGCGTATCCCGGGAGTAGATCACCTCACCGGCCACCGCCGTGGTCACGCACTGCGGCAACCGGACCCCGGGGGCCACGTCGGGCAGGGCCGGGACCCGGGACCGGGGGTCGGTGGACCAGCGCTGCACCCCCTCGTGTGACGCGGCGACGACGAGGTCGGAGATCTCCCAGATCGCGTAGTGCGCCGGCGCACCGGGCACCAGGGTGCCGGTGACGCCGTCGTTGACGCCTGCGGCCCGCCAGCCTCCCCGGGTGGCCGCGGCGAACGCCGCGCGCGGCGAGATGGCGCTGGTCGGGTTGTGATGGTGCGCGGCCGCCTGCACCGTCGCCCACGGGTCGATCGGGCAGACCGGGGCGTCGCTGGAGAAGGCGAGGGCGACCCCCGCCTTCGCCAGACCGCTGAAGTCGTTGAGCGTGTGCGCCCGCTCCCCCAGGCGCTGCGCGTACAACTGATCGGATCCGCCCCAAGCCGCGTCGAACAGGGGCTGCATGCTGGCGACCACACCGCAGCGCGCGAACAGAGCGGCCTGCTCCGGGGTGATCATCTCGGCGTGTTCCAGCCGGTGCACGCACCGTGCCAGGGCCGGGGTTCCGAGTTCTTCCGCGAGCTCGGCGACGGCCTCGGCCACCATCGCAGCGGCCGCGTCGCCGATCACATGGAAGCCCGCCTGGATTCCGGCCTCAGTGGTCGCCCGGAGGTGCGCGCGGATCTGCTCCGGTGTCAAGTAGGCGACGCCCCGGGTGCCCGGCCGATCGCTGTAGGGCGCGGTCAGCAGCGCGGTGTGCGAACCGAACGCGCCGTCGACGAAGAGGTCGCCGCCGATCGCGTGCGCGCCGGTCTCGGCGACGACGGTGCGCGCCTCGTCGGCCGAAGACACACACTGTCCCCAGTAGCGGCGGACCTGCACTCCGTGGTCCAGGTCGGCGATCGACCGAAAGTCGTCGATGCCGCTGATCTCCGGTCCACCGTTCTCGTGCACCGCCGCCACCCCGTGAGCCGCAGCGTGATCGAGCGCACGGAGCTGGGCCCGGCGACGGCCCTCCGGAGTGATGAGGCTGCGGGCGTGAGCCCGTACCCGGTGGTGCGCCTCGGCGAACAGCGGGGCCTGGGCGTCGTACCCTTGCGCGCCGGCGAGACCGTCGACGCGCTCGCGCAGTGCGGTCGAGGCCGCGGCCGAGTGCTCGTCGATGCGGGCCAGGTAGACCGGCCGGGCACCGGCGACGGCGTCAAGGTCCTCGGTGGAGGGGGCCAGCCGATCGCCCTGCTCGGCGCCGACCCAGGCCGAGGAGTCCCAGCCCATCCCCCAGATCACGTCCTCATCGGGGTGGGCCGCCACATATGCCGCCAACTCACGCAGGCACTCGGTGCGGCTGGTGGTCCGCGACAGATCCAGCCCGCCCAGGGCCAGTCCGGTGTCGGTCAGATGCACATGGGAGTCGACGAACGCCGGACTGACGAAGCGGCCGCGCAGATCGACGATCTCCGCATCCGGGTGCAGCGCGCGACCGACCTCGTCGGAGCCGACCCAGACCACGACACCGTCGGTGACCGCGAACGCCGTAGCGTCCGGTACTGCGGGAGACGAGTAGACGAGGCCGCCGAGAAGGAGCTGCGTGGTCACTCTGACAGTGTCTCAGAGTCCTGTTCGCCCGGACTCCGCGGCTCGCAAGTCAGCGGGGCGAGAGCCGGTACAGGCCGCCGAGCAGGCTGGTGGCGTACAGCGACGTCGAGTCCCAGCCGGGTCCCGCTCCGAACCGCACCGAGGACACCAACGGCACGCGGTCTGCGATGACGCAGCGGGCGCGGTTCTTCGCATCGATCCGAACCACATTCGCGGACGCGTTGAGCGCCGCGTAGACGTGCCCGTCGGCATCGGTCGTGAGATCGTCTGCCGCATTGAGCGGACCGAAGCCGTCGAGGGCGACGACCGTGCGCCAGCGCTCGGGACGTGCGGGATCCACCGCGGCGATCCGGGTGACCGTATCGAACGTGGTGGTGACCAGCAGACGCTGCCGCACGGCGTCCCACCAGAGTCCGTTGGTCGACGTCAGTCCGGGCGCGATGCGTGCGCGGGTCCCGTTGGTGCGCACCAGCGTGAGACCGGTGTACTCACCGGCGTCACGACTGACGACCAGGTCGCCGTCCGGAAGCACCGCCAGCCCGTTGGGCTGGGTGAGTCCGCGCGCGACGACCCGGCTCGACCCGGTCTCCGGATCGACGGAGAAGACGGTACCGTCGGTACGACCGACCAGGCCGGACACCAGTGAATTGCCGGTCGTGAAATAGACGTGCCCACCGGAGGAGGCGATGCCCCCGGGGCCGTCGACATCGCGGGCCAGGACGCCCGTGCGGCCGGACGGTGACCGGGTGACGATCGCACCACCGGTTCCGTCGGGCGTCTGCTGGGACAGCAGCATCCGGCCGTGGCCGTCGAAACCCAGGTTCTCCAGGGGCGGATACGCGGCGATCTGCCGAACGGAAGCCTGAACGGCGGAGAACAGTTCAGCGCCGGCGGTCGGATCGCTCTGCCGTGGTCTCGCCGTCGATCACCGTGGGCAGGGCCGCCTGCTCGGAGAAGATGCTGCCGTCCGGATTGCGGATCGTGGTCTCGACGATCACGCTGCCCTCGGCGCGGCCTTCGGCGACGACGGTGCCGTCGACGTAGCCGTTCGGGGTCATGCCGACCACGGTGATCCGATCGGCGAGCGCCGAGACCTTACGGGTCGCCGCGGCTGCGACCACCGGCTCCAGGCGACGGCGGACCGGACGCGACAGCAAGATCAGGCCGACCACGGTGCTCACCACACCCGGCAGCACGGTGAGGACCGACGCCCCGGCGAAGAGGGCTGAATCGGTGAACGCCTGGCGCGGGGACGAGCGATCTGCGCCCGGGCTCCGGGCCCCAGCGAAGATGTCGCGCGCCCGGCGGCCGAGCACCGCGAACCCGACGGCCGCGGCAGCGATGGTGATGACGAACGCCCACGCCCAGCCGAGGAAATGCACCATCGCCCAGAAGGCGGCGATCTCCACCGCGAGATATCCGACGAAGATCCAGCGCTTCATTTTCCGACCTTCCCACGCCGAGCGGCGTGTGTGCGACTTACCTATCGGTAGAACGCACGACGGCGCGATTCCGTTCCCGGCCCCACTCTTCGCGGCGCCCCTACTCTTCGCGGCGCCCCTCGATCTCGCCCTCGGCCTCGACGTACACCCGGCGCAGCTGGGCGAGCAGTTCCGGCGGCGGCGCCTGCCACATGTCCCGCTCGTTCGCCTCCAGCAGGCGCTCGGCGATGCCGTGCAGCGCCCACGGATTCGACTTCTCCAGAAACTCGCGGTTGGTCTCGTCCAACACGTACTGCTCGGTGAGCTTCTCGTACATCCAGTCGGCGACGACGTCGGTGGTGGCGTCGTAACCGAAGAGGTAGTCGACGGTGGCCGCCATCTCGAACGCGCCCTTGTACCCGTGCTTGCGCATCGCTGCCAGCCAACGCGGGTTCACCACTCGCGCCCGGAACACCCGGGCGGTCTCCTCCGACAGCGTCCGGGTCCGCACGGTGTCCGGGCGGGACGAGTCGCCGATGTAGGCCTCGGGGGATTCGCCGGTCAGCGCCCGGACGGTGGCCACCATGCCGCCGTGGAACTGGAAGTAGTCGTCGGAGTCGGCGATGTCGTGCTCGCGGGTGTCGGTGTTCTTGGCGGCGACGGCGATCCGGCGGTAGGCCGCACGCATGTCGTCGACGGCGGGGACGCCGTCCAGACCGCGCCCGTAGGCGTAGCCGCCCCACTCGGTGTAGACCGCCGCGAGGTCCTCGTCGGTGCGCCACTGACGCGAGTCGATCAGCTGCAGCAGGCCGGCGCCGTAAGTGCCCGGCCGGGAACCGAACACCCGGGTCGTCGCGCGCCGGGCGTCGCCGTGCTCGGCGAGCGCCGCGCGGGCGTGGGCGGCGACGTAGTTCTGTTCGTCCGGCTCGTCGGCGTTCGCAGCCAGGGCCACGGCGTCGTCGAGCATCGTGACGACGTGCGCGAACGCATCCCGGAAGAAGCCGGAGATCCGGATCGTCACGTCGATGCGCGGGCGGCCGAGCTCGCCCGGCGGAATCAGTTCCAGGCCGGTGACGCGGCGCGAGGCCTCGTCCCAGACCGGAGTCACGCCCAGCAGCGCGAGCACCTCGCCGACGTCGTCGCCGGAGGTCCGCATGGCGCTGGTTCCCCAGACCGACAGGCCGACCGACTTCGGATACTCGCCGTGGTCGGTGAGGTAACGCTCCACCAGCGAGTCGGCCAGCGCCCGGCCGGTCTCGGCGGCGAGCTGCGACGGCACCGCCTTCGGATCGACCGAGTAGAAGTTGCGCCCGGTGGGCAGCACGTTGATGAGGCCGCGCAGCGGCGAGCCGCTCGGGCCGGCCGGGATGAAGCCGCCGTTCAGGGCGTGCAGCACGCGATCGATCTCGCACGACGTCGCCCGCAGTCGCGGCAACACCTCGTCGCCGGCGAAGTGCAGGATCTCCCCGACTGCCTCCGGGTGTCCCTGAGCCGCCGCGTCGACCGTCTCGGGCGACCAGTCGCCTGCCGCGCAGGCGGTCACCAGCTCCCGGGCGACCGCCTCGACCCGGTCCACCTCCCGTCGCTCGGTCGACTCCTCATCGAGACCGAGCGCCTCGCGCAGGCCGGGGAGCGTGCGGCTGCCGCCCCAGAGCTGTCGTGCGCGGAGCATCGCGAGAACCAGGTCGATCTCCATCTCCGCATCCGGTGCCTGACCCAGCACGTGCAGCCCGTCGCGGATGGCGGCGTCTTTGATCTCGCAGAGCCAGCCGTCGACGTGCAGGAGCATGTCGTCGAACACGTCCTCCTCGGGCCGGTCAGTCAGGCCCAGATCCTGGTCCATCTTGGCCGCCGTCAGCAGCGTCCAGATCTGCTGCCGGATGGCCGGCAGCTTGGCGGGGTCGAGCGCCGAGATGCTGGCGTGCTCGTCGAGCAGCTGCTCCAGCCGGTTGATGTCGCCGTAGGTCTCGGCCCGGGCCATCGGCGGAATCAGATGGTCCACCAGCACGGCGTGCGCCCGGCGCTTGGCCTGCGTGCCCTCGCCCGGATCGTTCACCAGGAACGGGTAGATCAGCGGCAGATCGCCGAGCGCGGCGTCGGTGCCGCACTCCGCGGACATCGCGATCGTCTTACCCGGCAACCACTCGAGGTTGCCGTGCTTGCCGATGTGCACGATCGCGTCCGCGCCGAAACCCCAGCCGTCGTCGCCGGACCGGGACGCCAGCCAGCGGTAGCTCGCCAGGTAGTGGTGGCTCGGCGGCAGATCCGGATCGTGGTAGATCGCGACCGGGTTCTCGCCGAATCCGCGGGGCGGCTGCACCAGCAGCACGATCTTGCCGAACGTCATCGCCGCGATCACGATCTCCCCGGCGGGGTCGGCACTGCGGTCCACGAACAACTCGCCGGGCGGCGGGCCCCAGTGTTCGACGACGTCGGCGCGCAGACCCTCGGGGAGCCGGTCGAACCACGCGGTGTAGTCGGCCGCGCTCACCCGGATCGGGTTCGCGGCCAGCGCCTCCTCGGTGAGCCAGTCCGAGTCCTGGCCGCCCTGGTCGATCAGCGCATGCATCAGGGCGTCGGGATCGTCGTCGTCCGGCGTGGATCCCAGGCCCGGAATCGAGCCGTCACCGAGGTCGTAGCCGGCGGCGCCGAGGGCCCGCAGGAGATGGATGAGCGAGCGGGGGGTGTCCAGGCCGACAGCGTTGCCGATGCGGGCGTGCTTGGTCGGGTACGCCGAGAGCAGCAGCGCGACGTGCTTGTCGGGAGCGGCCACGTGCCGCAGTCGCGCGTGCGCGATCGCGATGCCCGCGACGCGGGCGCAGCGCTCGGCGTCCGGCGCGTAGTACGGGAGCCCGTTGTCGTCGAACTCCTTGAACGAGAACGGCACGGTGATGATGCGTCCGTCGAACTCGGGCACAGCCACCTGGCTCGCCACGTCCAGTGGCGACATGCCGTCGTCGCTGTCCACCCAGTCGGCTCGCGACGAGGTGAGGCACAGGCCTTGCAGAATCGGGATGTCCAGGGCGGCAAGACGTTCGACGTTCCATGCCTCGTCGTCGCCACCGGCGCTCGCCGTGGCCGGGGTGGTTCCGCCGGCTGCCAGGACGGTCACCACGAGGGCGTCGAACGTGCCGAGGTGCGCGATCAGATCGTCCGGGGCGGCGCGCAGCGAGGCGCAGAAGATGCCTTCGGCATCGGCCCCGCGCTCTTCCAGCGCCGTGCACAGCGCGTCGATGTACTCGGTGTTGCCAGCGAGGTGCTGGGCGCGGTAGTACAGCACCCCGATCCGGGGACGCGGTCCGCGGTCTCGCGCCTCCGCCCCAGCCGCCCCCTGAGCACCCCCCGCCCCCATCGCCCCTTGAGCACCCGCCGCCCCTTGAGCACCCGCCGCCCCTTGAGCACCCGCCGCCCCTTGAGCTTGTCGAAAGGTCCCCGGCCGCTCGGGCACCCCCGCCGCCCCTTGAGCACCCGCCGCCCCTTGAGCTTGTCGAAAGGTCCCCGGCCGCTCCAGCGCACCCCAGTTCGGCGTCTCGACCGGCGGATCGAAGCCCAGCCCGGTCAGCAGCACGGTGTCGGAGAGGAAGTGGTGGACCTGCGCGAAGTTCTCCCGCCCGCCGGCGACGAAATAGCTGTGCGCCTGTGCAGCGACACCGGCCGGGACCGTCGACAGCGACATCAGATCAGGATCGGGGTTGAGCTCACCGGACAGCACCACCACCGGCGCCGCGCCGGCGAGCACCGCGTCGAGCCCCTCCTCCCATGCGCGACGGCCGCCGAGCAGCCGCACCACCACCAGGTCGGCGTGCTCGATCAGCGCCGGCACCTCGTCGAGCAGCAGTCGCGACGGATTGGCGACGGTGTAGTCGGCGCCGCAGGTGGCGGCGGTGCGAAGGTCGGTGTCCGAGGTGGACAGCAGTGTGATCACGGGCAGATGCCTACTCCCTGCCGGGTGGCGCGCCCGGCGTCGACGGTGCGGCGGCCCGAAAGGGGGCGGGACGCCGGACGACGAGGCGGGTCTGACTCGGCCCGGGAACCCGGGCCACACAGTGGCGCGACCGTGCCGGCCTCACACCGGCTTCCGCCTCATCGAATCGGATGCCACTCTAGTCGGGTGAAGACCGTCATCGTCGAACGCACCGCCGCCGCTCCCGTCGAACGGGTCTGGGCCGTCCTCACCGACCTCGACGCCGCCGCCGACGTGCTGTAGGGCGTCGCCCGGATCGAACGCGTCGAGGGCGAGGGGTACGCACCCGGCGTCGTGTGGCGAGAGACGCGGACCGTCATGGGCGCCGAGGAGACCGAGGAGATGACCGTCGCCGAGGTCGACGCTCCGCACCGCACCGTCATCACCTCGCTCTCGCGCGGAGTCGCTTACCGCACCGAGTTCACGCTCACCTCGGTGTCGCCGGCCAGCACCACGATCACCATGCGATTCGCCGGCGACTCGACCGCCACCGGATTCAAAGCGCTCCTCGGGAAGGTGACGGCGCCTCTGGGTGCGGCGGTCGCCCGGAAGATGATGCGCGCCGACCTCGACGACCTCGTGCGGGCCGCCGAGAATTCGTAACGAGCAACGCCGATTGAGCGAGCGTCGCATCGATGTTTGAGCGAGCCTCCTCTCCGACTGGGCGAACACCTCATCGGAGTTTGAGCGAGCGCAGCCCTTCGACAAGCTCACGAACCACCCTTCGACAAGCTCACGAACCACCCTTCGACGGCTCAGGAACCACCCTTCGACGGGCTCAGGAACCACCCTTCGACGGGCTCAGGAACCACGAGTCGAGATCACCACCGTTCTCTCCGGTTGACCCTCGACCATGTGGTCGAGAACTAGTTTTGTCACACCCCTGTCGTAAAGTGACGTCAGACACACAGAGAACCAGAATCACTGGTTCTACCAGCGGGAACAGCAACTTCGGGGGAGGTGAACATCGTGGCCGTCAACAGCATCTCGTACGACGACGACGCTGCTGCCGCGGGTGCGCGCGATGGCTCGGTGGCTGCTCCGGCCGGTGCTGACCCTGCCAGCGCCGATCGTGGTGGCGCCGATCCTGCTGGTTTCGATCCGGCCGCGCTCGTCGCGAACCTGTCGCCCGCGGACCTGCTGGCGGTGCAGACCGCCGCCGAGAAGCGCCTCACCACGGAGGCGACCTCTCTGTTGGCTGCCGAGTCCGAGGACGGTTTGTTGGGGTTGCTCGATGCGCGTGAGCAGTGCCGCCGCCGCGCCGAAGTGTTCGATGCCGCCCTGTACGTGGAGATCTCCGATCGGGGCGTGTACCGCACCGCCGGACACATCTCGGTCCACCAGCTGTACGCCTACGGGGTGCGACTGGGGCCCGGGGAGGCCCGCCGCCGCCGGATCACCGCCGAAGGCATCGCCGCCATGGGCACCCTGACCGGTGAACGCCTCCAACCACACCTGACCGCCACCGCCACCGCGGTCGCCGACGGCGAGGCCGGCGCCGCCCACGCGGCCGCGGTCACCGAGATCATGGACAAGCTGCCCTCGGCGGTCACCCACGATGACCGGGTGAAAGCCGAAGCCATGCTCGCTGATGCGGCGCGGCGTCTGGACCCTGCCGCGGTGACGGTGGTGGGTAACCGGATCCTGGCGTGGCTCGACCCCGACGGCACCCTGGCCGACGACCACGACCGGGCCCGGCGGCGTACGTTCAATCTGCAGCCGCAGAACCGGCAGTTGATGAGCAAAGTCCGGGCCCTGCTCACCCCCGTCCTGCGGGCCAAGCTGGAGGTGGTCTTGCATCAGTGGGCTGCGGCGGGGATGAACAATCCCGCCGACCCGGACTCCCCACGCGGGGCCGCCGACCAGCCCGGCCTCGACCCCGCCGTCCTGGCCGCCGCGGCCGAGC
This sequence comes from Gordonia iterans, assembly GCF_002993285.1. NCBI lineage: Bacteria > Bacillati > Actinomycetota > Actinomycetes > Mycobacteriales > Gordoniaceae > Gordonia > Gordonia iterans. The sequence goes on from NZ_CP027433.1 coordinate 2,465,889, forward strand.
GGGACACCCGCACGCTCGGGCAGCGTCAACACGACGCCCTCGAAGCCCTGTGCGACTGGGCGTCAGCGCTGGCCGGCCAACCCGCCCCGACGCGGATTCCGTCGCAGACCGTGGTCACCGTGACCGATGAGGATTTGGCGCGGCAGGCCGGGATCGCCTGGACCGCGACCGGCACCCGCATCCCGGTCACGGATCTGGTGCAGTTCGCCGCGGATACGGTCCCGTATCTGGCGGTGTTCTCTCAAGCCACCGGACAAGTCTTGTATTTGGGGCGGGCCAGCCGCTTCGCCACGGCCGCACAGCGGTTGGCGTTGTTCGCCCGCGACCGGGGTTGCACCGCGCCGGGCTGCACCGTGCCGTTCATCCGCACCCAAGCCCACCATATGCCCGACTGGACCGACAACGGACAGACCGATATCGACCGGTTGGGTGGGGCGTGCGGACGTCATAACCGGATGAACGGCAAGACTGCCGGGCATTGGGAGTCGACGGTCCTCACCTTCGGTCCCGACGCCGGACGCGTCGGCTGGCGCCCGGTCGGGCGCGACAGTCGGTGGCAGAGCAACATCCTGTTCCACCCCGAACGCCTCGCACCCGACCCCGGGCACAGCCACCCGACCACAGCAGCCGGACCGGAAGACCCCGGACCACCCGGCGACGCCGGGCCGCACGGCGACCTCGGACCACCCGAAACCCTCGGGCCATATGGCGACACCGGACCACCCGGCGACGCCGAGCCACTTGGCGATCTCGGGCCACCCGACGCCGCGCTACTTGGCGACACCGGGTCATCCGATGACGCCGGGTCACTTGGCGACACCGGACCACCCGGCGACGAGCCGAGCGGCCCGAGACCGACGATGATCGTCGTGCACCGACCGTCCCCGCTGACTGGACACGGCCCGCCGGACCCGCCCTCGGGAGCCGAACAGATCCTCACCCGGCTCCTGGCACAGGCATCCTGACCGCACCACCCGCGGCCAGGCCGCCCGGGGCTGCCCGAGACTCGCCACCCGCCGACGTCGTCCCCACCGTCACCGGATCAGCGATCCGCAAACAGCAGACGCGCTCGGCCACGGCCGATCCGGTGCCGCCGGCGTCCGCGCAGGCGACGAGTCGCCAGCAGTACCCCGGCGGCCACCCCCACGCCGATTCCGGTGCCGGTCAGGACCGCCTGCGAGAACGCACCGGTACCCGATTGCCCGAAGACGGTCTCGGCCACCCCCACGTACACCGTCAGGCCGGGGATGATCGCACCGGTGATGCCCATCAGCGCCAGGACGCTCACCGGGTAGGGACTGCGACGCGACCAGAACGCACACGCATAGCACAGCACCACCGAAGCGCCGAATGTCGCCCACGACGCCGGTACGTGCGCTGCGTGCAGCAGGGCCTGGTTGACTCCGGCGGTGAACAGACCGATCAGTGCGGCGGGTGCCAGCAGATCCGGCCCGCCGCCGTTGGCCATCGCATTCGCGACCGCGCCGACGACCGCGGCGATCAGCCCCAACCAGATCGGCAGGCTGGGCAACACGATGTCCCGGTGCTCTGGCGGATCGAGGGCGGCCAGGACGCTCAGCACCGCGTACGCTCCCAGCGCAACCCCGCCTCCGCCGAGTAGCACCACGAAGCAGCGCGCCATCGCTCCCGCGGGGTGTTCGTAGACGACGTCGACGACCATCGCGATGAGCACCGGCAACGGAATCGCGAGCAACCAGGGCACGCCGAGAGAAGCCGCGGCATCGATGCCCCGGATGAGACCGGCCCAGTGCGCCGCCCCGATGAGGGCTGCGGCAAGCACGGCCTGACCGGCGCACGCGAACAAGCGGTGAACGCCGAACCTGCCCAGCAGCGCGGCGAAGAGCGTCACCACGACCTGAGCCGCAGCGGCGACCAACGCGGGCAGCCAGCCGATCCCGACCTGTAGAGCGATGCGAAAGCCCGCAACGACATCCCCGCAGTGGTGACCCACACCCGAGGTCCGCCCTGAGCCCGGATCGCCGCAACCGCGGACCGCACGCCGTCCGCATCGACCACTCCCGCCGCCGCACCTTCGGCGACCTGACTCAGAGTTTCATCGCGCGGCAGTCGATGGTGCCGACGCGGCCGGTGGTCCGGGTCCGGGCGATCGACGATCCGTCCGAGGCCACGTACTCGATCGAGACCGCGGTCCCGAAGTCGAGGACGGCCGCGTCGCCGATGCCCAATCCCTGCGCGGCGAGCTCGACGAGGTAGAAGGCTTCGCCGCTGCCGAACCCCGAGCCGATCAGCGCGACGGCCAGGTCCGCGAGCGCGTCGACGCGAGGACGCGCCGCAGCCGGATCGAGGCTCGTCGCCGCTGCTTCCACGGGCTTGAGGGTAGGCCACGTCGCCGGTCTCTACCCTGGAGAACGTGAGCAGACCCGCCGACAGATGCCCGGGCGTCTTCGCGACCCATGAGGCCGCCGACGGCCGGCTCGCGCGGCTCCGGTTGCCCGGCGGGCGGATTGAACCCGCGCAGCTCGACGCGCTCGCCGCCGCCGCCGAGGAACTGGGCGACGGCCACCTCGAGTTCACCAGCCGGGCCAACGTTCAGGTCCGCGGAATCGGTCCCGAAGCGGTGCCGGAGTTCGCCGACCGGATGGTCACGGCCGGGCTGGCACGCGCCCGGACGCACGACCGCGTTCGCAACGTCGTCGTCTCGCCGTTGACCGGCCGGATCGGCGGGACCGACGCACTGTGGGACGTCGCCGACCGGCTGCACGCCGCGCTCACCGAGGCCGACTGGGCCGGAGAGCTGTCTGGCCGATTCTGGTTCGGACTCGACGACGGCCGCGGAGACGTCTTGTCCCGCACGCCCGACGTGGTGGGCGTGTGGACCGGCGACGACGCCGCCGAGCTGGTCGTCGGCGGACACCGGACCGGCCGCGTCGTTCCATTGGACGCAGTGCCCGGAGCGCTGCTCGACGTCGCACGCAGGTTCCTGGCGCAACGCCGCGACGAGTGGCGCATCGCCGACCTGCCGGTCGACGCGCAGGAGCGTCTGCGCGACGGACTCTCCGCCGTCGGCGCGTCCGGCTCAGCGCCGGGGGCCGCAGAACCGGCGACTGGGCCTCGAGTGGGTTGGTTCGAGCAGGATGACGGCCGAGTGCTGCTCGGCACCGTGACGCCGTTCGGCCGACTGTCGGCGCGTCAGGCGCAATTCGCTGCGGCGATCGGCTCACCGCTGATCGTGACGCCCGACCGGGAACTTCTCATCACCGATCTGACCGAGGGCGTCGCGGAAACCGTCGTGCGTGTCCTGGCCCCGATGGGCTTCGTCTTCGATGCGACCTCGCCGTGGACGCGAGTCAGCGCCTGCACCGGCTCGCCTGGTTGCGCCAAGAGCCGCGCGGACGTCCGGCGCCTGCTCGTCGAGCACGTCGAAGCCGGCGCGGAGTTCGACGGCCACGAGCACTGGGTCGGATGCGAGCGGTCGTGCGGCGCCGGCCCGGACAACGTGGTCCGCATCGCTCCGCTCCCGGACGACCAGTCGCGGTAGCGGCCGGCGGCCGCAGTAGGCTGGGGCACGCCATGAGCGACTATCTGCGTGACGGTGCGGCCATCTACCGCCAGTCCTTTGCCACCATCCGGGCCGAGTCCGACCTCGCTGCCTTCCCCGCCGACCTCGAACCCGTCGTGGTCCGCATGATCCACGCGAGCGGCCAGACCGATCTGACACGGGACGTCGTCGCCACTCCGGGAGTCGTGGCCGCCGCGCGTGCCGCACTCGCTGCCGGCGGTCCGATCCTCTGCGACGCGAACATGGTCGCCTCGGGAATCACCCGCAAACGGCTGCCCGCCGACAATCCCGTCCGCTGCCATCTGGGCGAGCCCGGCCTCGCCGAACTCGCCGAACGATTCGGAACCACGAGAACGGCGGCGGCGCTGCAGTTCTGGCGCGACGATCTGGCCCGTTCGGTGGTCGCCATCGGGAACGCCCCGACCGCCCTATTCGCTTTGCTCGACCTGATCGACGACGGGTGGCCCCGCCCCGCCGCGATCATCGGCGCTCCGGTCGGATTCGTCGGCGCCGCCGAGTCGTGCGCGGCGCTGGCCGAGCGAAACGACCTCGAGTTCATCACCGTGACCGGCCGCCGTGGCGGTTCCGCGATCACCGCGGCAGCGGTCAACGCGCTCGCGAGCCCGATGGAGTGATCACGTGACCGAAAACGCGAGAGCGGGCAAGCTCTGGGGAATCGGCCTTGGGCCCGGGGATCCCGAGCTGGTGACCGTCAAGGCCGCACGGATCATCTCCGCCGCACCTGTGGTCGCCTATCACTGTGCGCGCCACGGTAACTCGATCGCCCGATCAGTCGCTGCACCCTACCTGGGAGACGGCCAGATCGAGGAGCGGCTGATGTACCCGCTCACGGTGGAGACCACTGACCATCCCGGCGGGTACCCGGGCGCCATGGCCGACTTCTACGCCGAGAGCGCCGAACTACTGGCCGGACATCTGGCCGCCGGTCGCGACGTGGTGCTGCTGGCCGAGGGCGATCCGCTGTTCTTCAGTTCGTACATGCATATGCACAAGCGCCTTGCTGATCGCTTCGAGGCGGAGATCGTGCCCGGCGTCACCTCGGTCAGTGCCGCCTCGGCGGCGCTAGGCATCCCGCTGGTAGAGGGCGAAGAAACGCTCACGGTGCTGCCCGGGACTGCCGATTCCGCCGAGCTGATCGCGCATTTCAGGTCGGGTGAGGCCCTCGCGGTGATGAAGCTCGGCCGGACCTTCGGCAAGGTGTACGACGCCCTGATCGAGGCGGGTCGCATCGACGAGGCATGGTACGTCGAGCGCGCGTCGACGAGCCGTCAGCGCATCGAGAAGGTGGTCGACGTCGATCCGGAGACGGTGCCGTACTTCTCGCTGATCGTCGTTCCCGGCCGGCGCAACAATCCACTGGCGGGGGTCCTTTCGACGCGGTCCTCGGCTAGCGCCTCGGACCGGCTCAAGGAGCTGGAGCACACCGCGACCACCGACACGCCCCCTCCGCGCACAGAGCCGGAGCATGCCGCGACCACCGACACCCCAACCCCGCTCGTTGAGCCGGTGAGGAACGCAGTGACGAACCGTGTCGAAACGCGTCCCGGCGAGGTGGTCGTCGTGGGTCTCGGTCCCGGCCCGGCCGACCAGACCACTCCGCAGGTGGCCGCGGAACTGGCTGCCGCCACCGACCTCGTCGGATACGACACGTACCTGCGCCGGCTGACGCCGCGACCCGGCCAGCGAATCCACGCGAGCGACAACCGCGTCGAGGCTCAGCGGGCCGAGTTCGCCCTCGATCTCGCCGCACGCGGCGCGCGAGTCGCGGTGGTCTCGTCCGGCGACCCCGGGGTCTTCGCGATGGCCACCGCCGTCGTCGAGGCCGCCGCGGATCCGGCCCATCACGACGTTCCAGTCCGCGTGGTCCCCGGCGTCAGCGCGGCTCAGGCAGTCGCGGCCGCCGTCGGCGCGCCGATCGGACACGACTTCGCGATCCTGTCGCTCTCGGACCTGCTCAAGCCGTGGTCGGTGATCGAGGACCGTATCCAGCACGCGGTCGCCGCCGACCTGGTGTTCGCGGTGTACAACCCGGCCTCGACCAAACGGACCGAGCAGATCGTGGCTTTCCGGGACCTGCTCGCCGAGCTGGTCCCCGCCGACCGCGTGCTGGTGCAGGGACGCGACGTCGGCGGTTCTGGCGAGCAGCTGCGCCTGCTGACCGTCGCCGAGTTCGATCCGTCCACCGTCGACATGCGCACTCTCCTGATCGTCGGCTCGTCGCAGACCCGGATCGTCCGTCGTGCGGGCGGCGACCTGGTGTACACCCCGCGGACGTACCCGACGGGCACCTGAGCGCGGGCGTACCGTCCTCCTCGCCTCCTACGACGACGCACGCAACACGGCGAGCTGATCGAGGATGATGGCCAGGCCGTGGTCGAACTCGGCAGCGTACGTGTAGTCGCCGGGAGAAGCGATCTCGGCGACGAACTCGGCCATGTGCGGATACGGCGCGAGCATCACGGACACGTCCGCGGCGAGGCCGACGGCCCCGTCGCCCGCCGAGTCGAACGGCAGGTTCTGCTCGATGAGTGCGAACCCGTACACGTAGGCGTCGATGACCGAGAATGCCCGAGCCGTCAAGGCATTCGAGAAGCAGTCGCGGCGCAGGCAGCCGATCACCGCGTCATGGTGCTTCAGTAGCGCAGGTCCCGGCACACTCCGCGAGTCCATCAGCGCGAGCGCCCACGGGTGGGCGTTGAGCACCGCCCGCGCCGACGAGGCTCGACGCTCCATCCCCCGCCGCCAGTCGTCGTCCGGCTCAGGCAGTTCGATCTGCGCGAACACTCGGTCGGCGAGCGCGTCGAGCAGCGCGTCCTTGTTGGCGACGTGGTGGTAGAGCGACATCGCTTCCACCCCGAGCTCCTTGCCGACGTTGCGCATGCTGACCGCGGACAATCCGCCGCGGTCCGCCACCGCGACGGCCGCATCGATCACTCGTTCGACGGTCAGCGGTACCCGCGCCACGAACCCTCCTCTTGCCCGATTTACACCCGTAAGGCTACCGTAGAACCCACCGACTTACAGGCGTAAGGAGTCCCGATGAGAGCCGTCAGCATTCCGCACTACGGTCCGCCCGACTGCGTACAGATCGTCGACCTCCCCCGCCCGGCCCCGAAGAAGGGGCAGATGTTGATCCACGTCGAGGCGGCCGCGGTCTCCTCCGGTGACGCCCGGATTCGCAGCGGCCGGTTTCCCCGTGGCTTCACGATTCCCGGCAGGCTGGTGCTCGGCGTGCGCGGGCCGCGCAGGCCGGTGCTGGGCGGTGCCTTCGCCGGTCGCGTCGTCGAATGCGGCGACGGCGTCGAGGACGCGGCGCCCGGTGATCGGGTCGCCGGCCTGAACGGAGTCCGGATGGGCGCTCATGCGGAGTTGCTGGCGGCGCCGTCGTCGTCGACCGCCCCGATCCCCCGCGAGGTGCGCTCGGAGGACGCCGCGGCCGCGATGTTCGGCGGCTCCACGGCGCTGTATCTGCTGCGCCAGAAGGCGAACCTCGGCGCCGGTGAGCGCATCCTGGTCAACGGCGCGTCCGGATCGGTCGGCAGCGCCGCCGTCCAGCTGGCGAAGCACCTCGGCGCCGACGTCACGGCCGTCACCAGCGCAGGTAACGCCGCGCTCGTCACCCGACTCGGGGCGGATCGGGTGATCGACTACACCGCCACACCGCTGTCCGGTGTCTCCGAGCGGTTCGACGTCGTCCTGGATGCGGTCGGGAATCTCACGCGCGCCGACGCCGCCCGGCTCTGCACGGACGACGGTCGACTGGTCCTCGCAGTGGCAGATCTGGCCGACACGATCCTGGCCCGCGGCCGGGTGATCGCCGGGACCGTCCGGGAGCGCCCGGAGGACTTCCGGTATGTGCTCGATCTCGTGGCGAAGGGGGCGTTCGACCCGCTGACCACCGTGGTCGGAGGACTCGACTCGGCCGCGGAGGCGTACCGGCGGGTGGATTCCGGCCGCAAAGTCGGCAACCTCGTGATCGTGCCGTGACGGCGTGATCGTGCCCTGACGCCGCGCCGATCCGGACACGACCGCCGGATCAGCTACCCGGGCGACCGGCCCGGTGCCGCAGGCCCCGGTAGCGCAGACCCGGTGCCGCAGACCCAGTGCCGCGCAGCCTCGACCGATTCCACCCGGTCCAGGCCCGCGGGCTCGGCGGGACGGTCCACCATCACCACCTCGATGCCTGCCTCAGCCGCGGCGATCAGCTTGGCGCGGGTGAGGTCACCGCCACTGTTCTTGGTCACCAGGAGGGCGATCTCGTTGTCCGCCAGCAGCTTCCGCTCACCGGCCAGGTTGTACGGCCCACGCGACGCCAGGATCCGGTGCCGCGGCGGCAGCGGTCCGGTGGGCGGATCGACCACGCGGATCAGGAACCAGGCGTTCTCCACAGCGGCGAACGCGGAAGCGTCCTGACGCCCGGTGGTCAGAAGCACTCGCCCGCCACGGTCGGCGACGATCCGGGCCGCGGCGACGATGTCGGGTACCCGGGTCCACCGGGCGTCCCCGTCCGGACTCCATCCCGGGCGGAGCAACCTCAGCAGCGGAACTCCCGCGCGCGCGCAGGCCGCAGCCGCGTTCCCCGTGATCTGCGCCGCGAACGGGTGCGTCGCATCCACCACGGCGCGGATTCGCTCGTCGCGCAACCAGGCGGCGAGACCGTCGACGCCGCCGAACCCGCCGATGCGCACCTCGCCGACAGGCAGACGGGGGTTCTGCACGCGCCCCGCGAGTGAGCTGATCACCGGCACACCTGCCGCCACCAGTTCCTCCGCGAGCGCGCGCGCCTCGCCGGTGCCGCCGAGAACGAGCACGGACCGGTCAGTCATGGCGGCGGGAGTCCTCACGCAGTTTCGTCATCCGCGCGTGCGAATACAGATAGCTGTCGGTGACGTTCGACGACGACGGATCCAGGACGCGCCCGACGAAGATCACCGCGGTCTTGGTGATCCCCGCCTCGCCGAGAGCTTCCGCGAGCCCACCCAGCGGTGCGCGCACGATCTGCTCCTCTGCGCGGGAGGCGAACGCGACGGTGGCGGTCGGACAGTCCGCGCCGTAGTGCGGCACCAGTGCCGTGACGATCTGCCGGGCACGGTGCGCAGCCAGGTGCAACGCCAAAGTCACCCCGCTGCGGGCGAGAGTCTCCAGATCCTCGCCCGGAGGCATGTCAGTCGACAGCGTGGACACCCGCGTGATCAGCAGGCTCTGCCCGACTCCCGGGACCGTCAGTTCACTGCCGAGCGCCGCGGCGGCCGCGGCGAACGCCGGAACCCCCGGCACCAGTTCGTAGTCGATGCCGAGCGCGGTCAGCCGGCGCTGCTGCTCGCTGAGCGCCGAATAGACGGCCAGATCGCCGGAGTGCAGCCTGGCGACGTGGTGACCGGCGGCGTCGGCCGCCGTCAGATGAGCGATGATCTCGTCGAGCGGCATCCGGGCGGTGTCGATCACCACGGCCCCGTCGGGGAGCAGGTCGAGCAACTCCGCCGGAACCAGCGACCCGGCGTAGAGGCAGGTCCGGCACCTGGCCAGGAGTCGCGCGCCACGCACGGTGATCAGGTCCGCAGCACCGGGACCGGCACCGATGAAGTAGACGGTCACCGGTCCACCGTCCACTGCACCACCGGGAGCGCAGGCCGCCAGGCGGTCATCGAACCGAGTGCGCCGGCGCGCTCGAGGCTCAGCCGGACCAGTTCGCCGCCGCGTTCCTCGCGAGCCGCCACCAGAAGCCGCTCGGTCTCCAGGGTCACCGCGTTCGCCACCAGCCGGCCGCCCGCAGAGAGCGCCTCCCAGCACGTGTCCAGGAGTTCCGCGTCCAGTCCGCCGCCGAGGAAGATCGTGTCGGGGTCGGGCGCTCCGTACAGCGCCGCCGGCGCCGCGCCGGCGACCGTGAGGCGCTCGGCGACGCCGTGTTCGCGCGCGTTCACCCGGATCCGGTCGGCGCGCTCGGGGTGCGACTCGAAGGCGATCGCGCGGCCGCTCCGCGTCTGCAACAGCCACTCGATCGCGACGCTCCCCGATCCCGCGCCCACGTCCCAGAGGAGTTGCCCGTCAGCAGGAGCCAAGGCGCACACCGTGATCGCGCGAATCGGTTGTTTGGTCAGCTGCCCGTCGTTGACGTAGTCCGCATCCGGCAGGCCCGGCGCACGCGTGCGGGCGGGGCCGACGCACTCGATCGCCAGAATGTTCAGAGCGGGCACCTCGGGCACGTTCCAGCTACGGGCCAGGCCGCGCACCACCGACTCGTCCACTCCCCCGAGATCGCCGAGGACGGTGAGAGTGGACCAGCCGAAGCCCTTGCGCCGCAGTAGTCCTGCGACCTGATCGGGCGACTCCGCGTTTCTCGACAGCACCAGGATCCGCGCGCCGTCGGTCAGCGCGGGGATCAGGCTCTCCGCCTCCCCGGTGACCAGGCTGCGCACCTCTGTCCGAGCCAGGTCCCAACCCAGCCGGGCCGCCGCCAGCGACACCGACGACGACGATCCGAATACGGTCACCCGGTCGGCGCCGATCGCCCGGACCACACTCGCCGCCAGCCCGTGGAACATCGGGTCACCGCTCGCCAGCAGATGCACGGTGTCCATGGACTCGTCGGCCAGCACTCGATCCAGGTGCTCCGACATCGGCGACTCCCACGGAATCGTCTCCGCCGCAACACCGTCCGGCAACAGGGCTAGTTGTCTGGCCGAGCCGTGGATCCGCTCGGCGCTGCGCAGCTCGGCCTGTGCGTGTCCGCTCAGCCCGTCCCATCCGTCGGCTCCGATTCCGACGACGACGAAGTGGGTCATCGCGGCAACCGCCGCCAGATCGCCCGCGGCAGGAGCCGCATGACGAAGAACACCGGGCGCAGGCGGCCGGGGATCCAGACCTCGCCCCGCCCCTTCCTGTGCGCCGCCGCCACCGCATCGGCCACCTGATCCGCCGTCACCGACATCGGCGCCGGTTCGGTTCCCGACGCCATGAGCTCCTTGGTCATGTTCCCGATCACGAACCCGGGGCGCGCGAGCAGGATGCGGACGTTGCTGCCGTGCAGCGCATCGGCGAGTCCGCTCGCGAATCCGTCGAGACCTGCTTTGGTGGAGCCGTAGACGTAGTTGGCCCGCCGCACCCGTACCCCCGCGACGGATGAGAACACGATCACCGTGGAGTCGCTGGGCTGCGCACGTAATGCATTGACTAGCAACGTGATCACACTGATCTGCGCGTAGTAGTCGGTGTGCGCGATCTGCAGCGCATGTGCGACGTCGGTCTCGGCACGCGCGGCATCGCCCAGGATCCCGAAGGCGACGATCGCCGTCTCGATCGGCCCGTGGTCCTCGGTCAGACTGCGCACCAGCGCCGGGTGTGAGGCCACGTCGTCGGCGTCGAACGCCACCGGGATCACCTCGGCGGCGCCGGCAGCCACCAACTCCGCCGACTCGGCCGCCAAATCGTCTGGGCGGCGCGCCGCGAGGACCACCCGTCTGCCCGCGGCGAGACGCACCGCGGTCGCCACCCCAATCTCACTGCGTCCGCCGAAGACCACGATCGTTCCCACCCGTGCAGTATCTCACCCGCCCTCCGGACTACATTCGGTCCCATGGCGCGCACCGTCGACGATCTCAGCCCGGAAGCCCTCGCCCTGCTCGGCGAGTACCACCTCGCCTCGCTCGCGACACTGCGGGCCGACGGCACGCCGCACGTCGTCGCCGTGGGATTCACCTTCGACGGCGAGGCCGGCAAGGCCCGGGTCATCACGTTCGACGGCAGCCAGAAGGTGCGCAACGTGGAGCGCGGGGGTTATGCGGCGCTGACGCACGTCGACGGCCCGCGCTGGCTCACGCTGGAGGGACCGGCACGGGTCCGCCGCGAACCGGAGCTGGTGCACGACGCCGAGCGCCGATACGCGCAGCGTTACCGCGAACCCCGGCCGAATCCCCGACGGGTGGTGATCGAGGTGGACCTCGCTCGGGCTCTCGGCTCGGCCGGAATGTTCCGCGCCTGACGCCCGCCGGGACACTGGTATCACGTCGTCTCACCGGGACCGTCGGATGTCTTAGGCTGACGACATGGCTCATGTCGACGGCTCCCGATTCGAATCCCAGGTCTACGCCGGACGTCTGGCACGGGCGGCCGAACTCACCGCCGCGGCCGGACTCGATGCGATCGTCGTGGGCACCGGCCCCGATCTGCGCTATCTGACCGGCATGGAGGCCGACACCTTCGAACGCTTCACCGCCCTGATCGTCCCGGCGTCGGGACGTCCGCACCTGGTGACCCCGCGCCTGGAACTCGCATCAGTCCGCGCCTCGGCCATCGGCGATCTCGGTGTTCCGGTCCGGGACTGGGTCGACGGCGCCGACCCCTATGCGCTCGCCCTCGCCGATCTGGGCGCCGATCCCGCGCTCGCCGTCTCCGATGCGCTGCCCGCACTGCACGTGATCCCGCTGGCCGACCGGACAGGCGTTCCGGTCCGTCTCGCGACCCCGGTGCTGCGGGAACTCCGAATGATCAAGGACGCCGCCGAACTCGATGCACTGCGCGCCGCCGGGGCCGCGATCGACCGGGTCCATGCGCGGATGGCGCAGTGGCTCCGGCCCGGGCGCACCGAAACCGACGTGGCCGCCGACCTCGCCGCGGCCCTCGTCGAGGAGGGTCACACCCGTGCTGAATTCGTCATCGTCGGCTCGGGCCCGAACGGCGCCGATCCGCATCACGAGCACTCGGACCGGGTGATCGAGCCGCACGACGTGGTGGTGATCGACATCGGCGGCCCGGTGGGCGCAGGGTACAACTCCGACTCCACCCGGACCTATTGCTTCGGCCCGCCGGAGCCGGAAGTGGCCGCGGCCTACGACGCGCTGGAGCGCGCACAGGCCGCCGCCGTCGCCGCGGTCCGCCCGGGTGCCACCGCCGAGAGCGTCGACGCCGCCGCCCGCCTGGTCCTGGCCGAGGCCGGTCTGGCCGAGCATTTCATACACCGCACCGGACACGGCATCGGCCTGTCGGTGCACGAGGAGCCGTACATCGTCGAGGGCAACACCGAACCGTTGCGGCCGGGTATGGCGTTCTCGGTGGAACCGGGCGTGTACTTCCCCGGGAGTTGGGGTGCCCGCATCGAAGACATCGTCGTGCTGACCGACGACGGCGCCGAACCGGTGAACACGCGTCCGCACGGACTGACCGTGCTCCCGGCGTCCCGTCCCGCCGATGTGGAACAGTGACCCCATGGGAAAGGTGATGCTCCTCGACGGCGCGAGTCTCTGGTTCCGTTCGTTCTACGCGCTCCCGGAGAAGATGACCGCACCGGACGGCCGCTCGGTGAACGCGGTGCGGGGCTTCCTCGACACCATCGCCGCCCTGGTCACGGCACACCAGCCGACCCGGCTGGTGGTGTGCCTGGATCTGGACTGGCGACCGGCCTTCCGCACCGAGCTGATTCCGTCGTACAAGGCGCACCGCGTCGCCGAAGGGGGCGACGGGCTGGCCGAGGAGGTCCCGGACACACTCACCCCGCAGGTCGACATGATCCTCGAGGCACTCCGATGCGCAGGCATCGAAACCGCAGGGGCGCCGGGGTGCGAGGCCGACGACGTCCTGGGCACTCTCGCCTTCGAGGAGACCGACGACGACGTCCTCGTGGTGAGCGGCGACCGCGACCTACTGCAGGTGGTCGCCGACGATCCGGTCGCAGTGCGCGTGCTCTACGTGGGCCGCGGGCTGGCCCGGGCCGAGCTGATGGGACCCGCCGAGGTCGCCGAGAAGTACGCCCTCCCGATCGAGCGGGCCGGAGCCGCGTACGCCGAGATGGCGATCCTGCGCGGCGATCCGTCAGACGGGTTGCCCGGCGTCAAGGGGATCGGCGACAAGACAGCCGCCAAGCTCATCAGGACGTACGGCGATCTGACGGCGTTGGAGGAGGCCGCACGCGAACCGGGATCGGGAATCTCGCCACGCATCGCCGGGGCGCTGGAGCAGTCCGCCGACTACCTGCGCGCCGCCCGCACCGTCGTCGCGGTCCGCACCGACGCTCCTGTCGGCTTCAGCCGCGACGACGACACCCTGCCCGCCGGGCCGGACGACGCCGACGGCCTCGCCGCACTGGTGTCCGAGCTCGGCATCGACGCCAGCGTTCAGCGCCTGTCGTCCGCGCTCGGCTGGTAGCGCATCGGGCCCTCCTTCCGGCGCACCCCCGCGGCATCGGACATGGCACACCGTCGGTGCCCGCGGGTACCCTCCGGAGCAGTGGCCGTGCACCGCGCACGGCCCTCAGCGAGAAGGGTTCCCGTCAGAAGGAGGAGCACGTGACCATCAGCATCGCCGATACCTACCGCACCCGGCTGCCCGAAGTCTCCGAGGTCGTGACCCGGCCCGATCCCACCGTGTGGAACGACCAAGCACCGGGTCCCCTCACCGGCCGGCAGCTGGCCGCCTATGGCGAGCGCGGCTTTCACACCGCTCAGTCGGTTCTCGGCGACAGCGACATCGCGCGCTGTCTCGGCGAGGTCGACTCGGTGACGCGTCGCCTGGGCGACGACGAGCGCATCGTCCGCGAGCGCTCCAACGGCGAGGTCCGCTCGGTTTTCGCCATCCACCAGCTGAGCGAGGCGATCGCCGAGATCTTCGCCCGCGACGAGATCGCCGGTGTCGCCCGGCAGATCCTCGACGACGACGTCTACATCCATCAGAGCCGGATCAACCTCAAGCCGGGCTTCTCCGGCGGCCCCTTCTACTGGCATTCGGACTTCGAAACCTGGCACGCCGAGGACGGCATGCCCGCGCCGCGCGCGCTCAGCGTCTCACTGGCACTGACGCCGAACTACAGCAGCAACGGCGCCCTGATGATCATCCCCGGCTCGCACAAGCGGTTCGTGCCGTGCGTCGGCGAGACCCCGGAGGGCTATCACCGCGAATCGCTCGTCTCGTATCGTCCAGCGTTCGGCACGCCGGACGAAGCAGACGTGACCGCCCTCGCCGACGAGTTCGGGATCGACCTGATCACCGGACCGGCCGGATCGGCGCTCTACTTCGACTCGAACTGCATGCACGCATCCTCTGGCAACATCACGCCCTACCCGCGCAGCAACCTCTTCGTCGTCTTCAACGCGGTATCGAACGCGCTGCGCGAGCCGTTCGCAGCAGCCGCGCCGCGCCCAGACCACCTGGCGCACCGGGCGTAACGCAGCCAGCCCGCGAAACGTCAGTTCCCCGGCTGGGACACGTCGTAGTCGCCGTCGTCGTTGAGCACCGTCACGGTGACGCGCCGGTTCTCGCCGGCGATCTTCACCGCACACGTGAACTGGACACCGGCCTGTGCCTTCATCCCGGACGGGCAACTCACCTCGGACACGTCGTCGAGGCCGTAACCGTCCTGATCGACCGGGGCGGTGAGCAGACGTTCGACGCCCTGCTCGACGCTGGTCTGCGACAGCGTCTTGGTGACCCATCCCGGCCAGACGAACGCCGACAGCGCCACCAGCGCCGCGATCACGAGGACGGCGCCGCCGAGCGCGGCCCCGAGCGCCGCGCGCGAACGTCCACGGGCGGGCGATCGCCCGCCGTCGCCGGCCGCGGCGATCCGCCGTGGCCTGCGTCGGCCGCGGGAGTCCGGGACCACCGGCTCGACGGTGGTCCCGGACTCCGCTCCGGCCCCGGACTCGCCGGCGTACGCGCCAGGACGGTCACTGCGGTCGCCCTGGTCTGGATGCGGCGGCACCGGCGCGGGCGCTGCGGCCGCGTACGGGGATTGCCCGGTCGGCACACGATCGTCCGGGCCGACGAGTTCGCCGTGAGCGGTACGGCGCGGAGGACGCCGACGGGGCCGTTCGGCGGGCAGGTCGGCGTGCCGGAGGGGTGCCGCGCCGCCCGGCGGCGGCCCGGGCGGGCGCGAGTGCCGGATCTGACCCGGTGGCGGGCCCGGAACCGGACCGCCCGGCACGGGATTCCCCCGCGGTACGGGACCGTTTCGCGGGGGCACACCGCGCGGCGGCCCGGCCGGCAGCGGCCCCGGCGGATGCGGTGCGGGCGCGTAGGCGCCGGGTGGACGAGGCCCGGGTGGGCCCTGCCCGACCCCGCCCGGGCCGGGGGGACCCTGCGGCGGCGGACCCTGCGGCGGCGGGCCCGGCCGGCCGTGCCGGGACTCCCGCACTCGGGTGGGAGGCGGTGCTCCGGGTGCGGCGTGACGCGGTTGCCGAGGGCCCCCGACAGGCGGCGGCTGACGATCGTCCGGACCGGTCATGGTGGGGTCCTCCCGGGGTGGCGTTGCGGTTCGCCGTCACGGTACCGCAGCCGATCATTCCAGGTCGGCAGCCACGACGCCGCGTCGCAGACTCTTCGCAGCCCGGCGCGCAGCGCCTGCCAGCGGCGCCTCCGGGTCCACCCCGTTCCGGATCTGCTCCAGCAGATCGATCACCTGACGGTTCCACCGCACGAAGTCGCCCGGCGACAGCGTCTGGCCGCCGGCGGACGCCGCAGTCAGCGCCTCCTCCAGCGAGCGCCCCGCCGCCCAGACCGAGATCGGCGCGCAGAAGCCGGTGTCGGGTTCGCGTGTCAGCAGCGCCTCGGACCCGCCGGCGTGCTGTGCCTGCACCGCGACCAGCGCCTGCCAGACCGCGACCGTCTCGGTGAGCGCGTCCCGCACTCGCTTGTCGCCCGGCATGGTGTCGACGCCACCGCCGAAGTCGCGCCGGGACTGGTAGACCATCGCCGAGACCACGGCCGCCAGTTCGGGCGGCGCGAGGTGGTCCCAGATGCCCGCCCGGATGCACTCGGCCACCAGCAGGTCGGTCTCACAGTAGATGCGCCGCAGCACGTCCCCGGTGGGCGTCACCCGCAGGCCTCCGGCGGCGTCGGGCTCCAGGTACGCGAGTTCGCGAAGCACCTCGGTCACCACGTCGAAGTCCACCTCCAGCTTGGACTTGCGTTCGCTGATCGATCGCTCCAGGCTCTCGACCTCGCGCACCAGCCGGTTCCGGTTCTCCCCCATCCGGAACAGTTGCTCGGCGCCCTGCTTCCGCCGGCCTCCGGAACCGCCGGTGGGGTGCGCCGGGTGCGCCCGCAGCAGCTCGCGCAGGCGTGTCAACTCCGTATCGGGGCCGTCGTCGTTCCGATGCTTGCGCGTGCGCCCGATCGGGCGCGCGATCCCGCTGGCACGCAGCGCCTCGGCGAGCCGCCGGCGACCCTTCCCGGTCCGGGTGTCGACGTCTTTGCGGATCCGCAGATTGCCCAGCACTTCGGGCGGATTGACGAAGTCCTCCGCACCGACGCGCCCGGTCCACCCGTCATCGACCAGCACCAGCGGCCGCGGGTCGTTCCAGTACTGCGCCGCCTCCAGGACCACGGCGAGCCCGCGGTGCCGCCGAGAACCGACCGCGATCACCTGGCCCCGTTTGAGCGCCGCCAGGTCATCGGTCACCGCGGTCTCGCTCTGCTGGCGGCGCACGAACCGGGCCTCCCGCTCGAGGGTGCGGATGTCCTCGCGCAGCTGCAGGTAGCCCAGGAACCCCTCGTAGGCGTTCCGATCGCCGGGCACCTGGTCGAGCGAGATCCCGGGATCGATGCCCAGCTTCTCGGCTGCCGCGATCAGCTCGCGATCGGCGTCGCGCAGCTTCCGGCGCGCGCGGTCGAGCTGGCGGGCCTGCCCGACCAGCGTCCGGTCGGTCTGGAACTGCGCAAACGAACGTCGCAGCAGGTCGCGTGAACCGTCCACACCGAGCCGGTCGATCAGGTTGAGCACCATGTTGTACTCGGGGGTGAACGAGCTGCGCAGCGGAAACGTCCGCGCTCCGGCCAGTCCGGCGACCCGCTCGGGCAGAACCTCCGGCGTCCAGACCACCACCGCGTTGCCCTCGACGTCGAGGCCGCGCCGCCCGGCCCGGCCAGTCAGCTGCGTGTACTCACCGGGGGTGAGATCGACGTGCGCCTCGCCGTTGTACTTGACCAGGCGCTCCAGCACCACCGACCGCGCCGGCATGTTGATGCCCATCGCCAGGGTCTCGGTGGCGAACACCACCTTGATCAGACCCTCGACGAACAGTTCTTCGACCGCATGCCGGAACAGCGGCAGCAGTCCCGCGTGATGCGCGGCGAATCCGCGCCGCAGCCCCGCTCGCCAGTCGTCGACACCGAGGACCGCCGCGTCGCCGGGCGAGAGCTCCGCCAGGTGCCGTTCCACGATCGCGTCGACCCGCGCCACCTCCTGACCGTCGAGGAGGTTGAGGTCGCTGCGCAGGCACTGTGTGAACGCGTCCTCACAGCCCTTGCGGGAGAAGATGAAGTCGATCGCCGGGAGCATCCCGTGCTCGTCCAGCAGACGGATCAATCGCGGCCGCGGCACTCCCGACGAACGACGACGACGGTCCGTACGCCCGCGAGGACCACGCGCACCCGAGGGCTCGTCGACGCCGAGTGCGCGATGTTTGATGTAGCGCATCAGTTCTGGATTCACCGGCTTCTTGCCGGGCCCCGAAGCACGCGGATCGAAGAGCTCGAACATCCGGTTGCCGACCAGCATGTGCTGGTGCAGCGGCACGGGGCGGTGCTCGTCGACGATCACCTCGGTGTCGCCGCGCACGGTGGTGATCCAGTCGCCGAATTCCTCGGCGTTGCTGACCGTCGCCGACAGCGAGACCACCGAGACCGACGGATCCAGGCCCAGGATCACTTCTTCCCACACCGCACCGCGGAACCGGTCGGCGAGGAAGTGCACCTCGTCCATCACGACGAACGAGAGCCCGGTCAGCGCACTCGACTCGGCGTAGATCATGTTGCGCAGCACCTCGGTGGTCATCACCACCACCGGCGCCGACGAGTTGATCGAGTTGTCACCGGTCAGCAGTCCGACGTTCGCGGCGCCGTGGGCTGCCACCAGGTCGTGGTACTTCTGATTGCTCAGCGCCTTGATCGGCGTGGTGTAGAAGCACTTCCCGCCGCGGGCGAGTGCGAGGAAGACGGCGAACTCCCCGACCACCGTCTTACCCGCCCCCGTCGGCGCACACACCAGAACGGCGCCGGAATCATGAGGCCCGCTCACTACGTTCCCGGCGCCGGAGTCACTCGGCCCGCTCACTTCGTTCCCGGCGCCGGAGCCACTCGGCCCGCTCACTTCGTTCCCGGCGCCGGAGTCACTCGGCCCGCTCACTTCGTTCCCGGCGCCGCCGTCCGCCAGGACCTCGCACGCGTCACGCTGGAACGGATCGAGGGGGAAGGCGAGCGTGCCGGTGAAACGCTGGAGTTCGGATTCGGTGCTCATCGTCTACAGCTTGTCATGTCGCCGCCACCGGTCTTCTCTCCCGCGCCGCGGTCCGGATGCTTCGGCGTCAGAGCACCTCGTCGTAGGCGGTCGCATCGCGCACTGACGACCGCTGTCGCGGCGCGCCGACCGGCTCGGGGCGGCCGATCGGGTCTGGTCTGCCGACCGGAGCCGGGCGCTCGGTGCCGCCGCCCGCGTCCAGCGGAGACGCGGCATCGTCAGGGGTGTCGAGCCAGTCCGGGTTCCGCTTGGCCTTGCGCTTGTCGTGGATCCGCGCGAACTGGATCGCGAACTCCTGCAGCAGGCACAGCGCCGCGGCCAGCGCCGTCATCGTGAACGGGTCACCGGTCGGGGTCACCACCGCGGCGAAGACGAACATCGTGAAGATCAGGCCGCGCCGCCACTTCTTGAGCCGGTCGTAACTGAGGACGCCGACGAGGTTGAGCGCGATGATCAGCAGCGGCAGCTCGAAGCTGACGCCGAAGATGACCAGCAGTTGCAGCACGAAGTTGAAGTACTCGCCACCGGTCAGCCACGAGACCTGAACCTCGTTGCCGATCGTCATCAGGAACTCGAAGGCCTTGCCCACCACGAAGTAGGCCAGCACCACACCGCCGACGAACAGGAGCGCCGCGACGGAGACGAAGGTCGCCGCGTACCGGCGCTCGTTCTTGTGCAGCGCCGGAGTCACGAACTGCCAGAGCTGGTAGAGCCAGACCGGGCAGGCCAGCACCACACCGGCGGTCAGCGCGACCTGCAGGCGCAGCATGAACTGGTCGAACGGCCCGGTCGCCAGGAGACGACACTCGCCACCCTCACCGACCGGAACCCGGGCTTCCGGCGGCAGGTCGCAGTAGGGCTGCCGAAGCAGTTCACCCAGCGACGGGACGAACCAGACGCCGTGGTTGTACCAGAAGAAGCCAAGGGTCGTGGTGACCAGGATCGCGGCGATGGCGACGATCAGCCGGTCGCGGAGCTCGTAGAGATGCTCGGCGATCGGCATGGAGCCGTCGGGGTTGACCTTGCTGCGCCGTTGCCGGGGATCCAGCCGGCGCAGGGCTGCGGGGATGCGCACTCGTGCGTCAGAAGGGGCGGATCAGGAGTCCGCGTGCTTGTCGGCGGCACGCCGCGCTTCGGCGCCCGGTCCGGCGCCCGGTGCCGGGTCCGACGGCGGAAGCTCCCGCGGCTGCTCCGCTTCGTCCTTCTTGCCGTCGCCGGTCATCTCACCCATCTCCGACTTCAGGATCCGCATCGAACGGCCGAGACCACGCGCGGCGTCGGGGAGCTTCTTCGAGCCGAACAGGATCACCACCACGACGATGACGACGATCCAGTGCCAGGGTTGCATTGCACCCACGAGTCAAACCTCCGAGTCACTCCGGGGATCTCGGCAGCAGCGCCCCGGTTGTTGTCAACAAGCCCATGCTACCCGTGCCGCCCGCCGCGCGCGCTCTCAGGCGTAGCGGGCCCGGGCGGCCCTGGCCTCCTGCGCGACCAGCGCGCGCACCCGGCGGCTCCGCTCGTCGTCGGACACCAGGCGCACCCGCCCGCCGAAACCCTGGATCCAGCGCGCGAGCCACTCGGGCGAGGCGTAGGCCAGCTCGGCGGGAAGCGGCTCCCCGTCCACCGGATCGGCCAACGGTCGGGCCTCGTAGTACTCGATCACCCAGCGGGCATCCGGATCGATCTCGATCTGTGCGACCGGCAGCGTCACATCCTGCGTCGGCATGGTGATCGGCTCGGCGGCCACCTGGGCGGGCGGCCGCGCGGGCTCGTCGAGCACCTGCGCCTCCTGCACCCGGTCGAACCGGAAGTTGCGGCGCCCGCCGGACTCGCGGCACCAGGCATCGAGATAGCTGTTGCCGTCGATCACCTGCACCCGGATCGGATCGACGACCCGATCGGTCACCGCGTCGCGACTGGGCGTGAAGTAGCGGATGCGCAGCGCCTTGCGGGCAGCGACCGCATCCCGGATCGGGGCCGAGGCGGGCAGGTCGCCCGGGGCGGCGTCGTCGTGCACCACCGACGACGATCCCGCCGCCTCCTCGAGTTTGGCGATGGCGCGGCGGATCGCATCGGGGTCGAGCGCGCCCTGGGCGTCGAGCAGCATCCGCAGGGCGACCAGCAGCACGCTGGCTTCGGTGCCGGTCAGCCGCATCGGGCGGTCGATGCCTGCGGTGAACACCACGTTGACGTAGCCGTCCCAGAACTGGATGTCGATCAGGTCGCCGCCGGCATGCCCGGGCAGCCCGCAGACGTACAGCTGCTCGAGGTCTTTCGTCAATTGCTTCTCGGTGAGTCCGAGTTCTGCCGCGGCCACCGACAGTTCGATGCCCGGGCGCGCCTGAAAGTACGGGACCATAGCGAGCAGTCGTGAGAAGCGGGATGGAGCGGCCATCAGAGCGTCCCCTCTCCGGCCGAGTCGGCCAGCGCCTCCAGCTCGGCGATCACCGCAGCACGCAGGTCGGGCGGATCGAGCACCACGACGTCCCGGCCGGCGGCGAGCACCGCACGCACCAGCGAAGACCGCTCGGCGACCGGCACCACCACCTCCTGCCCCAGCTCTCCGCGGAAGGGTGCCTCGACCACCTCGACGGCGCCGCGCCGCAGCGCATGGGCCCGGCCGTCGGCCAGCCACAGCCGGGCGCTCGTCGGCTCGGTCTGCCTGCCGCGACTGACCGCGTCGGCGACCAACGCCCGCAGATCGACGTCGGGCGGTCGGACCACCTCGCCGGCGTGGCCGAGCGCCTCCACGCCGGAGATCCGGGAGACCCGGAAGGTGCGCACTTCTCCGCGGTCCCGGTCGTGTCCGGTGACGTACCACCGGCCCGAGTCGCTCACCACGCCCCACGGCTCCAGCACCCGCTGCGCCGGACGGCCGCCGGTGGTGTGGACGAAGGTCACGGCGCGGCCGTCGCCGATCGCGGCGAGCAGCTCCCGGATGACGCGTTCGTCGCCCATCGTCCGCCCGCCCGCGGCCGGGCCGAATCCGAGTTCCTCGGGCGGCGTCACCTCGATGCCCGCCGCACGCAGTTTGAGCACCGCGGTCTGGGACTCGACCGCCACGTCGGGGTCGTGCCAGACGGCGGCCGCCGCCGCCACCGCCGCCGCCTCCTTGGCGTCGAGGCTGATGTCGGTGAGCGCGTAGTTCTCCGGCTTGATCCGGTAGCCCTCGTCCCCGCCGAGGGGGTCCGCGCCGGACTCCAGCGGAACACCCAGGCTGCGGAGCTCGCTCTTGTCGCGCTCGAGCATGCGCTTGAACGATTCCTTGGTCTGCTCGGCGTCGCTGTATCCGACCACGTTCTTACGCAGATACTCCGCCGTCACGTAGTTGCGCGCCGACATCAGGCAGATGACGAGGTTGAGCAGGCGCTCGTTCTTCGAAGTGGCCACTCCCAGGAGCCTAAATCACATCGAGGCGATCAGGCGTTCGACGCGCTCATCGACGTTGCGGAACGGATCCTTGCACAGCACGGTGCGCTGAGCCTGGTCGTTGAGCTTCAGGTGTACCCAGTCGACGGTGAAGTCGCGCTCGGCGGCCTGGGCCGCGCTGATGAACTCGCCGCGCAGTTTGGCTCGCGTGGTCTGCGGAGGCAGGTCGACCGCCTGATCGATCGCTTCGTCGGTGGTGACTCGGGCCGCCAGCCCTTTGCGAGCCAGCAGGTCGAACACGCCCCGGCCCCGCCGGATGTCGTGATAGGCCAGGTCGAGCTGGGCGAGCTTGGGATCGTCGAGTCCCATCCCCAGCCGATCCTGGTAGCGCTGCAGAAGCTTGCGCTTGATCACCCAGTCCACCTCGGTGTCGACCGCGCTGAAGTCCCCGGATTCCACCGCGTCGAGCATGCGGCCCCACAGGTCCACGACCCGGTCCATGGTCGCGTCGGGCGTGCGGCCGGCCAGGTGCTTCACGGCGCAGGCGTGATACTCGCGCTGGATCGACAGCGCCGTCGCGGTCCGCCCCGAGGCCAGCCGGAGCTCGTGCCGTCCGGTGACGTCGTGGCTGATGTCGCGGATCGCGCGGATCGGGTTGTCCAGAGCGAAGTCCCGGAAGCTGATCCCCGACTCGATCATCTCCAGCACCAGCAGCGCCGAGCCCACCTTCAGCATGGTCGTGGTCTCGGACATGTTGGAGTCGCCGACGATCACGTGCAGCCGCCGGTACTTCTCGGCGTCGGCGTGCGGCTCGTCGCGCGTGTTGATGATCGGGCGGGAGCGGGTGGTGGCCGAGGAGACGCCTTCCCAGACGTGGTCGGCGCGCTGCGAGAGGCAGTAGCGGCTCTCGGCGCCGACGGTCAGCAGCTTGCCCGCGCCGCAGATCAGCTGGCGGGTCACCAGGAACGGCAGGAGCACGTCCGAGACGCGGCCGAACTCACCGGTCCGGGAGACCAGGTAGTTCTCATGACAGCCGTACGAGTTGCCGGCCGAGTCGGTGTTGTTCTTGAACAGATAGATGTCGCCGCCGATGCCCTCGTCGGCGAGGCGCTGTTCGGCGTCGAGCAGCAGGTCTTCCAGAATCCGCTCGCCTGCGCGGTCGTGCGTCACCAGTTGTTCGATCGAGTCGCACTCCGCGGTCGCGTACTCCGGGTGCGAACCGACGTCCAGGTACAGCCGGGATCCATTGGGCAAGAAGACGTTCGACGACCTGCCCCAAGCGACGACGCGCCGGAACAGATAGCGCGCCACCTCGTCCGGGCTCAGCCTCCGCTGCCCCTGGAAAGTGCAGGTGACCCCGAACTCGGTCTCGATCCCCATGATCCGGCGTTCCATCGACGCTTTACTCCGTTTCCAGTAGTCCGGCCACGCGGGCCTCGGCGAGCCGCACGAACGCACGCCGCGGCCGCGCACGATCGAGCAGCGCCACCTCCAGATCGCCGGCGGCCAGGGCCGGCGCATCTTTGTCGCCGTTCGACGCTCCGCCGCTCGGCCCCCCGGATGTCGACAGCGCCGCCAGGGCGACCGACAGTGCCTGCGCCAGCGGGAGGCCGGGTTGATAGGTGCTGTTCATGGCCGTGACGAGGGGTTCGGTGGCACCGCCCATCACCACGAATGAGCTCTCGTCGATCACTGCGCCGTCATAGGAGATCTTGTACAGCTGCGACGGCGTGTCGCGCCCAGGCTGCGCCACCTCCGCCACGCACAACTCCACCTCGTAGGGTTTGGGCTGCTCGGTGAAGACCGTGCCGAGCGTGGTCGCGTAGGCGGTCGCCAGCGACAGCCCGGTGACGTCGGCGCGGTCGTAGCTGTAGCCGCGCAGATCGGCCAGCTGGATGCCGGCCCGCCGCAGCGATTCGAACTCGTTGTACTTGCCCACCGCGGCGAAGCCGATGCGGTCGTAGATCTCGCTGACCTTGCGCAGTGTGTTCGACGGATTGTGGGCGACGAACAGGACGCCTTCCGCGCACGTCAGCGCGATGACGCTGCGGCCGCGCGCGATGCCCTTGCGCGCGAGTTCGGCACGGTCGCGCATGATCTGTTCGGCACTGGCGTAATACGGGAAGGTCATCGGCCCTCAGCCTTCCGGTCTTCGGCGGTCCGCCGGGTGATCACCGCTTCGGCGGCCGCGGCGATCTCCTGTTCGGTCACCTCGGCGGCGCCGGCGTCGTCGACGCGCACCGCGGTCGGGAAGATCTGCCGGATCAGGTCCGGGCCGCCGGTGGCCGCGTCGTCGTCCGCCGCGTCGTAGAGCGCCTCGATCACCAGGCCGAGCGCCTCGGCGGGCTCCAGACGGGGGTGATAGAGCTTTTTGAGCGACGACTTGGCGAACAGCGCTCCGGATCCGATGGCGTCGTACCCGGCGAGTTCCTCGTGCCGCGCCCCGGCCACGTCGAAGGAGAAGATCCGGCCCCGGCCGGCCGCACCGGAGTCCTCGGTCGAACCGGGCCGGGACCCCGTCCGGCTCGGGTCGTACCCGACCAGCAGCGGCAACGCACTGAGACCCTGCAGGGCTGCACCGAGATTGCCCCGGACCATGCTCGCCAGCCGGGACACCTTGCCGTCCAGGGTCAGCGGGACGCCCTCGATCTTCTCGTAGTGCTCCAATTCCACGGTGAAGAGCTTCACCAGCTCGAACGCGATCCCGGCGGTGCCGGCGACCCCGGCGGCCGAATAGTCGTCGGTGACGAACACCTTCCGCACGTCGCGGGTGGCGATCAGATTGCCCATCGTCGAACGACGATCACCGGCCAGGATCACCCCGCCCGGATAGGCGACGGCCACGATCGTGGTGCCGTGCGGCGCGACGTCGCTCACCTCGCCCCGCACCGCCCAGGACGCCCCTTGTGCCGACGAAGCTCCGGGCGCCGACGAAGCTCCGGGCGCCGACGAAGCCCCTTGAGCTTGTCGAAAGGAACCCGGCAGCCGATCAGGCGCGCTGACGCGCAGGTACTCGGTGAACGATGAGATGTCCGGAGTGGCACCAGAGGTCACTGGCCGCCCTTCTGGACGTAGGCCCGGACGAAGTCCTCGGCGTTGGATTCGAGCAGATCATCGATCTCGTCGAGCAGGTCGTCGGTCTCCTCGGCGAGCTTCTCGCGACGTTCCTGACCGGCCGCATCACCCCCGCCGATCGCGTCGTCGTCTCCGCCGCCACCGCCGCGTGTGGTCTGCTCCTGCGCCATCGTCGTCTCCTCAGCTCGGCTCGTTCACCCACCCTACCGGGGCGGGTGCCGCTATTCGGTGAGCGCCTCAACCAATTCCGCGGCCGTCTCGGCGGACTCGAGCAGCTCCCCGACCATCTCCCTGGTCCCGCGCAGCGGTTCGAGTGTGGGGATCCGGATCATCGAATCGTCGCCCAGGTCGAAGATCACCGAATCCCAGCTCGCGGCGGCCACGTCCGCGCCGAACTTGCTGACGCATCGGCCCCGGAAGTAGGCGCGCGTGTCCTCCGGCGGGTGATGCACGGCGTGACGCACCTGATCCTCGGTGACCAGGCGCTGCATCGAGCCGCGGCTCACGAGGCGGTTGTACAGCCCCTTGTCGAGGCGGACGTCGGAGTACTGGAGGTCGATCAGCTGCAGGCGGGGCGCCGACCAAGTGAGGCCCTCGCGCTGGCGGAACCCCTCGAGCAGGCGCAGCTTGGCCGGCCAGTCGAGCAGGTCGGCGCATTCCATCGGATCGCGCTCCAGCTTGTCGAGCACGTCCGCCCAGGTGGCGATGACGTGCGCGGCGCGGTCGTCGTCGCTGTGGTGGGCGTCGTGGAAAGCGCTGACCCGCGCCAGGTACTCGCGCTGCAAAGCCAGACCGGTGAGTTCGCGGCCGTCGGCCAGGGCCACCACCGCGCTCAGCGTCGGATCGTGGCTGATGGTGTGCACCGCGTGCACCGGCCAGGCCAGACTCAAGTCCGAGAGGTCGACACCGGCCTCGATCAGGTCGAGCACGAGCGCCGTCGTCCCCACCTTGAGGTAGGTGGAGGTCTCGGCGAGGTTCGCGTCGCCGATGATCACATGGAGGCGGCGGTACTTGTCGGGCTCAGCGTGCGGCTCGTCGCGGGTGTTGATGATGCCGCGTTTGAGGGTGGTCTCCAGCCCGACCTCCACTTCGATGTAGTCGGCGCGCTGACTCAGCTGGAAGCCTGCCTCCTCGCCGGACTGGCCGATACCCACGCGCCCCGATCCACAGACCACCTGCCGGGATGCGAAGAACGGCATCAGTCCGGTGACGACGGCGTCGAACGAGGTCCGCCGGTCCATCAGGTAGTTCTCATGCGTCCCGTACGACGCACCCTTGCCGTCGATGTTGTTCTTGTACAGCTGCAGCCGAGTGGACCCGGGCAC
Source organism: Gordonia iterans (assembly GCF_002993285.1). Lineage (NCBI taxonomy): Bacteria > Bacillati > Actinomycetota > Actinomycetes > Mycobacteriales > Gordoniaceae > Gordonia > Gordonia iterans. Next base: position 2,492,446 of record NZ_CP027433.1, read on the forward strand.
ACTGGCCACGAACTCCGCGGCCTGTTCCATCACCCGCTCGCCGGCCTTGTCCCAGATCACCGCATCGAGCGGATCCCGCACCTCGGGGGCCGAATACTCGGGGTGGGCGTGGTCGACGTACAGGCGTGCGCCGTTGGTGAGGATCATGTTGGCCGCACCGATCTCGTCGGCGTCGATGATCGGGGCGGGCCCTCGGTGGCCGCCCAAGTCGTAGCCGCGGGCATCGCGCATGGGCGACTCCACCTCGTAGTCCCAGCGCGTGCGATGCGCGCGCCGCGGCACCTTCGCGGCAGCAGCGTAGGCGAGCACCGCCTGCGTCGACGTCATGATCGGGTTCGCGGTCCGGTCGCCCGGTGCGGAGATGCCGTATTCGACCTCGGTGCCGATGATGCGATCCATGCCTGCCAGCCTAGGCCGGTCTTGACTTCGCTCGACCATCGGGAGGGCACCCCTCACCAGTCGGGCGCCTCGCCGGTCGAGCCCCCCCGCCGGTCGAGCCCCCCCCCGCCGGCCGAGCCCCCCGCTGGTCGAGCCCCCCGCTGGTCGAGCGACGTCGAGACCACCTCCGCGCGGATCAGCGCTTCTTCAGGCGGAGGCGGCTGTAGATCAGCAGGAACAGGAGCAGACCCATGCCGACGAGGACGCCATACGCGATCAGCGTGTGCGTGACGGTCGGCTCCCACAGCGGGTACTTCGGCTCCTCGCCCTGGGCGTGCTTGATCTGGCTCGCCTCGGGATTGATCTGCGGGAGGTCCACGGCCTGCGCCGCCGCGGTGTAGCCCCAATAGGCTGGGAAGATCCACGACAGCTGAGAGACGACGGCGCCGGTGATCGGGAACAGCCCGCCGCAGAACACCAGCTGCACCATTACGACGATGACCAGCGGAGGCATGGTCTGCTCGTTCGACTTCACCAGGGACGAGATCGCAAGGCCCACCAGCGAGCTCACACAGGCGAGCACCGCGATCGCGACGAAGAGCGCCGCCGGGGGCGGCAGGAACACCCCGCCGTGCTCGGGAATCCCACGCAGGCCGAAGGTGATCCCGAGCATGATCGCGCTCTGCACCGCGGCGAGCACGAAGAACACGACGGTCTTGGCGCTGAGGTAGGCGCCCGGGCGGAGACCGACCGCGCGCTCGCGTTCGAAGATCGCACGCTCGGACACGAGGTCCCGCACTGTAAGGGCCGCCCCCATGAAGGCCGCGCCGATCACCAGCACCACCAACAGCTGCACCGCTTCCACCGGATCCTTCGGAACGGTGGTGCCGGGGGCGAAGCCGGGTTTGGTCTCGGTGATGCCGAAGTCCGTGTCACCCGGTATCACCAGGGTGAGCAGACCCAGGACCACCGGCAGCAAGAAGAGGAAGGCCAGATAACCGCGGTCGGAGACGATCAGCCGCCACTGGCGGCGGGCGACTGTCGACAACTGCCTGCCCGCCGACGCCTGCGGAACCACCACGGGCGGTCCGGTGGGCTGCGCCGGTGGCGCCGGGCGGTGCGGGTGCCGTCGCCGGTAGTTGTCCCACACCAGATCCGGATTCCGGGTGACGTTCTCGAAGATCTCCGCCCAGTCGTCGGAGCCGAGCTCGGCCTTCTTGCCCTTGGGCTCGCCGCAGTAGGCGGTCTTGCCCCCGGGAGCCAGGAGCAGCACCTGGTCACAGGTCTCCAGATGTGCCACCGAGTGCGTCACTACCAGCACCACACGGCCGGCGTCGGCGAGATCGCGCAGGGTCTTCATCACCTGACGGTCCAGCGCCGGGTCCAGGCCCGAGGTGGGCTCGTCCAGAATCAGCAACGACGGGCCGGTCAGCAGCTCCATCGCGACCGAGGCACGCTTGCGCTGACCGCCGGACAGCTTGTCGATGCGGGTCTGCGAGTGCTCGGTGAGGGAGAGCTCAGCGAGCACGCCGTCGATCACCTGGTCGCGATCGGCCGTCGAGAGGTCGGCCGGCAACCGCAGCTCAGCGGCGTAGCGCAGCGCCTGGCGGACAGTGAGCTTGCTGTGCAGCACATCGTCCTGCGGCACCATCCCGATGCGGTTGCGGAGCGCCTCGTACTCGTCGTGCACATCGCGGCCCTCGAACGAGACCCGTCCGATGGTAGGGCTGTTGAGGCCCGCGGCGATCTTGCTGACCGTCGATTTGCCGGCTCCCGACGGGCCGATGATGGCGGTGAGCGTGCCCGGGCCCGCCTGAAACGAGATGTCGTTCAACAGGACCTTGCCGCCGTCGACGGTGAGGCCGACGCCGTCCACCTCGAGGCCGCCGCTCATCGCCGCCTTCGGGCGGCCGCGCACCAGGTTTCCGTCGGAGACCACGAAGTCGCTGTTGCCGATCGTGACGACGTCGTTCTCGTTCAGCGGGTGCCTGCGGACCCGGTGCCCGTTGACGAAGGTCCCGTTGACGCTCCCGAGGTCCTCGATGAACAGCCCGGTGCCGCCGGCGGTGAGCCGCGCATGGTGCCGGGACGCCAGCACGTCGCTGACCACGATGTCGTTGTCCGGGGTGCGGCCGATCGTCTTGACGCCGCTCAACGAGATCCGCTCGCGGCCTCCCCGCAGTTCGCCCGGGACCTCGAAGATCGCCGACGCGTTGTGATGCAGCGCCGCCAGGTGCGGGGCGTTCGGCAGCTTGCCGAACGCGGCGGGTTGCTGCGGAGCCGGCCGCTGTCCGGGCGCCGGCGACGACGCGATCGGCTGTGACGGCACCGGACGAGACGGCGGGGCCGTTTGCGCCGGTATCGGACGCGACGGCGGCGCGGGCGGCGGCCGGTGTCCGTGCGGCGGCAGCGCCGGCGGGCTCTGCGCCGCGATCGGCCGCGACGGCGGTGCGGCCACGCCTGGCCGCTGAGTAGGCAGCGGGCGGGACGACGCCGCCTGCGGGGTCAACTCCAGCACCGGGCCGTGCTGAGCGTCGCCCAGCCGAATCACGGTGACTCCGCGGACCGGCACCTGCGGCACCTTCACTCCCGCGGCGAAGAAGCCGTTGGTGCTGCCCTTGTCGGTGACCACCCAGCCGGCCGCCGTCCACTCGAAGGCCAGATGGGTGCGCGAGATCAGGGGATGGTTCAGCGTCACCGTGTTCTCGGGTGTGCGGCCCAGGGTCGCCGGCGAGGCGGTGACCACGTGGACCTGCCCCGAGTCGATACGGATCTGCAGCGGAGTCGGCTCAGGTCGGTTCATCACCGGCAACTCTAGCGCCCGCCCGTCGGCACGCCGTCGTTACAGGTACTGACCGGTGTTGCTCTCGGTGTCGATCGCCCGGGCTGCACCGCTGTTCTTACCGGTCACCAGCGTCCGGATGTACACGATCCGCTCCCCCTTCTTGCCGGAGATGCGGGCCCAGTCGTCCGGATTGGTGGTGTTCGGCAGGTCCTCGTTCTCGGCGAACTCGTCGAGGATCGAATCCAGGAAGTGCCCGATCCGCAGGCCACCCCGGCCGGTGTCGAGCTGCTCCTTGATTGCGAACTTCTTCGCCCGGTCGACGACGTTCTGGATCATCGCACCGGAGTTGAAGTCCTTGAAGTACATGACCTCTTTGTCGCCGTTGGCGTAGGTCACCTCGAGGAAGCGGTTGTCGTCGGTCTCGTCGTACATCCGCTCCACGATGCGCTCGATCATGGCGGCGACACACGCCTGCGCGTCCCCGCCGAACTCGGCGAGGTCGTCCGGGTGCAGCGGAAGTTCGGTGGTGAGGTACTTGGAGAAGATGTCGATCGCCGATTCGGCGTCGGGACGCTCGATCTTGATCTTCACGTCCAGCCGACCGGGGCGCAGGATGGCCGGATCGATCATGTCCTCGCGGTTGGAGGCGCCGATCACGATCACGTTCTCCAGTCCCTCGACGCCGTCGATCTCGCTGAGCAGCTGCGGCACGACGGTGGTCTCCACGTCCGAGGACACACCGGAGCCGCGGGTCCGGAAGATCGAGTCCATCTCGTCGAAGAAGACGATCACCGGTGTGCCCTCAGAGGCCTTCTCCCGCGCACGCTGGAAGATCAGCCGGATGTGCCGCTCGGTCTCGCCGACGAACTTGTTGAGCAGTTCCGGCCCCTTGATGTTCAGGAAGTAGCTCTTGGCCTCGCGGACGTCGTCGCCACGGGCCTCGGCGATCTTCTTGGCCAGCGAGTTGGCGACGGCCTTGGCGATCAGCGTCTTGCCGCAGCCGGGCGGACCGTACAGGAGCACGCCCTTGGGCGGCCGCAGGCTGTACTCGCGGAACAGCTCCGCGTGCAAGAACGGCAGTTCCACCGCGTCGCGGATCTGCTCGATCTGCCGTCGGAGGCCACCGATGTCCTCGTAGTCGACGTCCGGCACCTCTTCGAGGACCAGATCCTCCACCTCGGCCTTGGGGATCCGCTCGAGCGCGAACCCGGCCTTGGAGTCGATCAGGAGCGAGTCGCCGGGCCGCAGCCGCCGCTCGGCCGGGCCGCCGTCGTCGGCGTGGATCAAAGGCTCGGCGAGCTTGACCACCCGCTCCTCGTCGGCATGTCCGACGACGAGCGCACGACTGCCGTCGCCCAGCAGCTCGCGCATGGTGCTGATCTCACCGACTGCGTCGTAGCCCAGCGCCTCGACCACGGTGAGCGCCTCGTTGAGGCGCAGACTCTGCCCGCGGTGCAGGGTCTCGGTCTCGATGTTCGGCGAGAGCGTCAGGCGCATCTTGCGGCCGGAGGTGAACACGTCGACGGTGCCCTCGTCGCACACCTCCAGGAGCACGCCGAACCCGCTCGGCGGCTGGCCGAGACGGTCCACTTCCTCGCGCAGCGCGATCAGTTGCTGACGAGCATCCTTGAGCGTGTCGAGCAGCTTCTCGTTGCGCTTGGTGAGCTGTTCGACGCGCTCGGTCAACTCCGCAGTTCCGGCGCTGCGACTGGTCGGGCGGTCTGGCGATGTCATGCGCACTGCTCCCTCGAGATCGAAACCGGCCTCCCGGCGCGAGATCCGCGACCGGTTAGGTTCTGCTTACCAGCTTATCCGCCCGCCTCAGCCGCGCGTCGGGCGGCGCTGGACGCGCAGCGTCTGCTGTCCGTCGGCGAGCCGTCGCGCCGTGACGAGGAACGCGGTGTGCCCCTGCATTCGGTGCTCGGGTCGCACGGCGAGGCCGACGGCGCTCCAGTCTCGGACCATCGACTCCCAGGCGCGCGGCTCGGTCCAGCACGTCTGCTCGCGCAGCGCCTCCACCACCCGGGAGAGTTGGGTGACGGTGGCGACGTAGACGATCAGCACGCCGCCTGGCCGGAGAGTGGCCTTGACTGTGTCCAGACACTCCCAGGGTGCGACCATGTCGAGGATCATCCGGTCCGCCTGCTCGGCGGGGTCGTGCTCGGCCAGGTCGCCGACGCGCAGTTCCCAGTTGGCGGGCCGACCGCCCAGGAAGGTCTCCACGTTCCTGACCGCGTGCTCGGCGTGGTCGTCACGGATCTCGTACGAGAGCACCGAGCCGCTCTCGCCCACCGCACGCAACAGCGACAGCGTCAAAGCACCCGATCCCGCACCGGCCTCGATCACCCGGGCTCCGGGGAAGATGTCGCCTTCGGCGACGATCTGGGCCGAGTCCTTCGGGTAGATCACCTGAGCGCCGCGCGGCATCGAGACCACGTAGTCGGTGAGCAGCGGGCGCAGCGCCAGATACTCGGTGCCGCTCGTGGCCGCGACCACGCTGCCCTCGTCGGCGCCGATCAGATCGTCGTGAGCGATCGCGCCGCGGTGGGTGTGGAACTGCTTGCCCGGCTCCAGGACGACGGTGAACTTGCGTCCCTTGCCGTCGGTGAGCTGAACGCGGTCGCCCTCGGCGAAGGGCCCGGTGGTCGCCATCGTGAAGTGTGCTTCGCTTTCTCCCGGTCGGCTCGCCCCCGTGGCGGGCCTGCGGCCTACAGCTTGTCACACCACCTGGTGAGCGAGCGCTCACCCGGCGTGACCTAGAGTGCGGTTATGGCCCCCGCAATCAACCTCGATCAGTCCGACGCCCGCGAGTACGGCGCCTACTACGAGCCGACCTCACCGGAAGGCGCAGACCCCGGATACGAGTACTTCCAGCCCACCGGAGCGACCGTCAGCGTGTGGTCGGCCGACATCCAGCACGGGGGCCCGCCCACCGGGCTGCTGGTCCGGACCATGGAGAACGCCGTCGGCGCCGCAGACGGGCAGGCCTTCAGCCGCGTCACGATGGACATCCTCGGGCCCGTCGGCCTCGGCGTGAACCGGGTGCGCGTCTTCCAGCCGCGGCCCGGTCGCCAGATCAGCCAGATCGCCGCCGAACTCGACGTGCTCGCGCCGAACGGGACGTGGCGCACGGCGGCGCGCGCCGTCGCATGGCGACTCAAGACCGGCGACTCGTCGGCGATCGCGAAGACTCCGCATCCGCCGTTGCCTGCCTCGCCGGAAGAACTGCCCCGGATGGTCGGGTTCCCCGAGATCGACGGCGTCTCGGTGGCCTGGGGCAAGGTCGGGTTCATCGGAACGGTCGAGATCGCCGGTCAGTCCGGTCGCAACGGCGATACCCCCGCGGTCTGGCTACGGCCGCTGCTTCCGCTGGTGGCCGGCGAGGAGACCAGCGATCTGGCATCGGCGTTCACCGTGATCGACGTCGCCAACGGCCTCGGCGCGATGCTCGACCCGCGGGAGTGGTCGTGGATGAACACCGACACCACGGTGCACCTGGTGGCACCGCCGTCCGGTCCGTGGATCGGCATCGATTCGTCGATGGCCGGCGGCAGTCGTGGGTACGGGGCCAGCTTCGCCGACCTGTACGACGCGAACGGCTTCCTCGGTCGTTCCGCCCAGACCGTGCTCCTCACCCCGAGCACCGCTCGATAATCGAGTCGAAATCACCTGTCGCCGACCTACCGTTCGATGATTGAGCGAGCGAAGCGAGTCGAAATCACTCGTCGCCGACCTCCCGTTCGATGATTGAGCGAGCGAAGCGAGTCGAAATCACTCGTCGCCGACCTCCCGTTCGATGATTGAGCGAGCGAAGCGAGTCGAAATCACTCGTCGCCGACCTCCCGTTCGATGATTGAGCGAGCGAAGCGAGTCGAAATCACTCGTCGCCGACCTCCCCGTGCGCACTCGGTCGGTACCCGCGCTTCGACAAGCCTGGCAGCTTGTCGAACTCGCCCGCGATCAACGCCTCCCGTTTGGCCCGCGACCAGCCCTGAATTCGCTTCTCCATCGCAAACGCCTCCCCTATGTGTTCGAACTCGGCGCACCACATGAGCGTCACGGGAAGACGGCGGCGCGTATACGCAGCACCGTTTCCGGCGTTATGTTGATTCACGCGCCACTCCACGTGTCGCGTACTGCCTACGTAGTAGGATCCGTCAGAACACTTAAGGATGTACACATACGCGGGCATGCATCAAGGCTCGCCCACATCCACGACGATGTCGACCCGGGAATCCCCAGTCACGCGCGACTGCTCGCGCAGGCTGTGGACAACCCGCTCCCGCCGGACGTCCGACGGTCTGATTTCGGCCGAGCGAACGGGTGGCGGGCTTCTCGATTCAGAAGCGGCAGGAGCGGATGTCGCTGGCGAGGATCGCTCGGGCACCGAGCTCGGAGAGCTCGTCCATCAGCTGCTGGTGACGCTTGCGCGGCACCATGGCGCGCACGGCGAGCCAGTCCGGATCGGCCATCGGCGAGATGGTCGGAGACTCCAGGCCGGGGGTCAGCGCCGACGCGCGTTCGAGCAGAGACTTGGGGCAGTCGTAGTCGATCATCACATACTGCTGACCGAACACCACGCCTTGGACTCGGGCGATGAAACGCTGGGCCGCCTTGGAGGGCTCTCGCCCGTCGACGCCGCGGATGAGCACCGCCTCGGAGTCGCAGAGCGACTCGCCGAAGGCCCGGAGTCCGTGCAGGCGCAGGGTCCTCCCGGAGCCGACGACGTCGGCGATCGCGTCGGCGACGCCGAGCTGAATGGAGATCTCCACAGCGCCGTCGAGGCGGATGATCTCGGCGTCGATCCCCCGCTCGCCCAGATCCCGGCGGACCAGGTTGGGATACGAGGTGGCGATGCGCTTGCCCGCGAGATCCTCGACGCTCCACGTCTCGTCGGCCGGCGCCGCATACCGGAAGGTCGACGAGCCGAAGCCCAGAGCGACTTCTTCGCTCACCTCGGCGCCGGAGTCGGCGGCCAGGTCACGACCGGTGATGCCCACGTCGAGCCGCCCTGACGCGACGTAGATCGCCACGTCCTTAGGCCGGAGGAAGTAGAACTCGACGTCGTTCTCGACGTCGATCACGTTCAGGTCCTTGGGATCCGAGCGTTTGCGGTAGCCGGCCTCGGACAGGATCCCGGAGGCGGCTTCGGACAGTGCGCCCTTGTTGGGCACGGCGACGCGCAGCATGGCGAGGCTCTCTTCGATCGTCTGGATTACAGGAACTTGTACAGGTCTTCGGGCTGCAGGCCGCGCTTGATCATCATGACCTGCAGCCAGTACAGGAGCTGGCTCATCTCTTCGGCGAGCGCCTCGTCCGATTCGTGCTCGGCAGCCAGCCACACCTCGCCGGCCTCCTCGATGATCTTCTTGCCGAGCGTATGGACGCCCTTGTCGAGCGCGGCGACGGTGCCGCTGCCCGCCGGTCGGGTCGCTGCCTTCTCGGCCAGCTCGGCGAAGAGTTCGTCGAAGGTTTTCACGGTTGTCCATTTTCGCACGCCGACTCCGCGGCTCGCCGCGCAGGCTGTCGACCCGTGCGGGCGGAAGCAAGATCACACCTCCCGGACTGACAGCAGACACCCAGCATCAACTAAGGTCACCCTATCCTTATTTAGTGTCGCCAAAGAGGGAAGCCAGCATGACCACGTTGCAGGAGAAGCGGACCGCCCTGGTCAAGGGTGTGCTCGGCGAGAACCGTTACCAGCGCCTCATCAGGCGCTACACCCGCAGCCGCCAGCGCCCGCGCATCGGCCGAGTCGACTTCGGCGACCTGGCCGGCACCGAGCCGATCTGTCGCGAATTCGGAAACTTCCGCGGCCATCCGCTGGACCGCTACTACATCGAGAGCTTCATGGCCGCGGACGCGACGCTCATCACCGGCCGGGTCCTGGAGGTCGGCGAGCGGCTCTACACCGAGCAGTTCGGCCGGAACGTCGCCGAATCGGACATGTGCAACTACTTCGACATCCCCGACGCGACCTATGTCGCCGACCTGACCGATGCGCCGCAGATCCCCGACGGCACCTACGACTGCGTCGTCATCACGCAGACCCTGCAACTGATCTACGACGTCCAGGCAGTGACCGCCACCCTGCACCGGATCCTCAAGCCGGGCGGCACCGTACTGTGCACGATGCCCGGATTCAGCCAGCTCGGCGACCCCCGCTGGGCGGCGCAGTGGTACTGGAACTTCACCCAGTACTCGGCACAGCGGCTGTTCGACGACGAGTTCGGAGCGGACCGGGTGAACGTCGCCGTGCACGGCAACGTGCTGGCCGCCACCGCCTTCCTGCACGGTGTGAGCCTGGAGGAGATGGACCCCGCCGATCTCGACGTCGTCGATCCCGAATACCCGGTGATCCTCGGCGTCCGGGCGACCAGAGCACCGTGACCCCCGGACGCGCACTCGCCGGCCGACTCGGTGCCCGCTCCCGGAGGTATCGACGGCGCGCCGGCATCCTCATGTACCACTGCATCGCCGAGACCACCGTGGACCCGTGGGGCATCTGCGTGAGCCCGTCGGCGTTCGACGAGCAGATGGCCGTCCTGGCCGAGCACCGCCTCGCCGCCGATCTCGGGGAGTTCACCGATGCGTCGTCGTATCGCGGAGACGGCGCTCGCGTCGCGGTGACCTTCGACGACGGCTACGCCGACAACCTGACCGCGGCGCTGCCGATCCTGGAACGGCACGCGATCCCGGCGACCGTCTTCGTGATCGGCTCGGCGCTCGGCCGCACCCGGGAATTCTGGTGGGACGGGCTCGAGCGGGCGATCCTCGGAGACCAGGTGCTGCCGGGATACCTGCGCTTCCCGTTTGGGGCGAGCCGCACCTTCCGGATCGACGACGACCCCGCCGACGCCGCCGAGACGCGGACCTGGCGAGCCGACGTCGACGGTCCCAGTTGCGACCGCCAGCAGCTCTTCCGTGACCTCTGGGACACGATCGTGGTGCTCGAGCCCGACGAACAGGACGACGCGGTCGATTGTCTTCTCGACTGGGCGGGACAGCCGGTGGGCGCCCCGCCGCCGCGGCCCGCCCTGACCGAGGAGCAGTTCGCGGTCCTGCACGCCCACCCGCTGATCGCGATCGGCAGTCACACGATGGACCATGCATCATTGACCGACCTGTCCCCCGAGGAACAGTTCCGGCAGATCGACCGCGGGCGGCGGCGCCTGCGCGAGCTGACCGGTGAGGCCGTCACCCGGTTCTCGTTCCCTTATGGCCGGAACGACGCGGCCGCACGCAGCGCAGTCCGGCGGGCGGGAATCGAGATCGCGTGCACCAGCAGGCCGGTCGCCGCCGTCGCCGCGGACGACCTCCTCGCACTCCCCCGCCTGCAGGCAGTCGAATGCGGCGGGGAGGCATTCGCGCGCCGGCTGCGCGACGCCCACCGCCTCGCGGTCTGACCCCCGGTGACTCCCCGCGCGGCGCGGCCGCGGCGGGTCAGGTGCGCGCCGCGGCGAAGATGCCGGCAAGGTCGTCCAGGGTGAGGCTCTCGAGCGTGTCGCGGAACACCCGCCGGGCGGCCGGGCGCACGGGAATCTGCGACGGCACGACGAGGTGGGGGATGCCGGCTGCGTGAGCGGCGGTTGCCCCGGTCGGCGAGTCTTCGATCGCCAGACAGGCGTGCGGGTGTTCCCCGGCCAACTCGGCGGCCCGCAGATAGATGTCGGGAGCAGGCTTGCCTGCCGCTACCTCGTCGCCGCACACCGTGGCCGCGAACCGCTCCCGGCCGAGGGTGGCGATCGCGATGTCAGCGACCTCCCGCTGGGTGTTGGTCACCAGGAGCATCGGAATCTCCGCGGCCCCGACCAGGTCGAGGCACTCCCGCGCCCCGGGTCGCCACGGCAACTCGCTGTCGAACAACTCCACCACGAGGCCGATCATCCAGGCCTCGACGGCCTCGAAATCGCGGCCGGACTCCGGGACCTGAGCCGCGTCGAACACTTTGGTGAGGGCGTCGACGGTGCTGTTGCCCAGCGTGGCCTGCCGCAGCTGCTCGGTCATCTCGACGCCGTGCCGATGGGCCAATTGCTCCATGGCGACGTCCCAGATCGGCTCGGTGTCGAGCAGGGTGCCATCCATGTCCCACAGGACGGCTGCGGGCAAGCGTGCGGCGCTCACGACGACGCGGGTTTCGGCGCCGCGCCGGCGGCGGCGGGATCCGGGGCGTCCGGAGGCGCACCGAGGCGGCCGAGCGCGAAGGCCGCCACGAACATGACGACCAGTGCGGCGATCACGATCGCGTCGCCGACATGTCCCACCTTCAGGTGCTCCCCGTAGATAGTCAGGCCCAGAACCATCGCCACCACCGGCTTGAGCACGGTCACTGTCGGAAGGCTGGTCTGGACGTCGCCGGCCTGGTAGCTCGACTGCTGCCACAGGGTGCCGAGGGTGGCGGTGATCGCCATCGCCCAGAACTCCCAGCTCGCCAGCCCGCCGAGGAGGCCGTGGGCGAAGCCGTCGATGCCCGTCTTGGTGAACGGTGCCGAGTAGCCCAGCAGCAGCCCCGCGGCCACGGCAAGGGTCAGCGAGCGTCCGGTGCCGTGCGGCATCCGGGATCCGCGGACCACGCAGAACGCCACCACCGGAATCAGAATCGCGATCGGAACGATCCAGCTCTTACCCGACGGATCGTTGATCCCTTCGGTCGGCTCGCCCAGCACCATGAACACGATCAGCGAGACCATCAGCACCAACGCCCACGACCACTCTCGCAGGGTGAGCTTGCGGCGGTTGCCGTAGGCGGCCAGCGGCAGCGCGAACAGCAGCGTGGTGACCAGCAGCGGCTGTACCAGCAGCAGACTGCCGAAGACGAGCGCACCGGCCTGCGCGACGAAGCCCAGCGTGTCGGCGACGATCCCGGCCACCCACACCTTCCGCTTGGCGAGCTTCACCAGGAAGCCCGCACCGACGGCATCCTTGTCGGACATGCCCTCGGTGCCCTTCTGCTGGAGCACGGCGGCCACCGCGAAGAGCAGGGCCGCCAGCAGCGCGAGCCCGACCGCCAAGGCCGACTCCCAGGTCACGTGCACGTCGGATACTCCTCTTAGTCAGGACACAGTCGTCTTGAATCTAAGCATCCCCGACTGCTGCGGACCGCCATCGGCACGCCTGCGACGCCGCTACGGCGCGGATCCGGGCTCAGGTGTTGAAATACTTGGCGTCGGGATGGTGCAGGACGAAGGCGTCCGTGGACTGCTCCGGGTGCAGTTGCAGCTCTTCGGACAGTTCGACCCCGATGCGGCCGGGCTCCAGGAGATCGATCATCTTGGCTCGGTCCTCCAAGTTCGGGCATGCGCCGTAGCCGAACGAGTAGCGCGCACCGCGGTACTCCAGATCGAAGAAGCCCTGAGCGGCGTCTGGGTCGTCGTCGGCCGCGCTGCCGCCGACGAACTTCAGTTCGCTGCGCACCCGCTGGTGCCAGTACTCGGCCAGTGCCTCGGTGAGCTGCACGCCGATGCCGTGCACCTCCAGGTAGTCACGATACGAGTTCGCCGCGAACAGCTCGTTCGCGAAATCCGCGATCGGCTGCCCCATGGTGACCAGCTGGAACGGCAGCACGTCGACCGTGCCCTCGGCGAGGGCCCGCTCGCGGGACTTGACGAAGTCGGCGATGCAGAGGAACCGCGGCCGCTGTTGGCGCGGGAACTCGAAGCTGTACCGCACCGGCGCGTCGGGTCGCGGCTCGGTGAGGACGTGGACCACGTCGCCTTCGCTGACCGCCGGGAAGTACCCGTACACGACGGCGGCGTGCGCCAGGATCCCCGCTGTCGCGAGCCGGTCCAGCCAGTAGCGCAGCCGCGGGCGGCCCTCGGTCTCGACCAGTTCGTCGTAGTCGGGGCCGCCGTCCCCGCGAGTGCCGCGCAGGCCCCACTGGCCCAGGAACAGCGCCCGCTCGTCGAGCAGTGTCGAATAGTCGGCGATCGGGATGCCCTTGACGATCCGGGTCCCCCAGAACGGCGGGGTGGGCGTCTCGTTGTCGTCGGCCACGTCCGAGCGCGCGGGCACCTCGACAGGGGCCTCGGCCGCCTTCCGCTTCTCGGCGATGCGCTTGGACCGTTCGCGCCGGGCCTTGCGCTCGGCCACCTTCGCGGCGGCCGCCCTGGCCTCCTCGCTGTCCGGGTCGGGCCCCTCGCCGCGTTTGAGCGCCATCAGCTCGTCCATCAGCGAGAGTCCTTCGAACGCGTCGCGCGCGTAGCGGACGTCGCCCTCGTAGATGTCGGCGAGGTCGCTCTCGACGTAGGTCCGGGTCAACGCGGCGCCGCCGAGGAGCACGGGGAACTCGCTCTTGCCCCGCGCATTCATCTCCTCGAGGTTCTCCTTCATCACCACCGTCGACTTCACCAGCAGGCCGGACATGCCGATCACGTCGGCGTTGTGCTCCTCGGCCACCGACAGGATGGTGGCGATCGGCTGTTTGATGCCGATGTTGACGACGTCGTAGCCGTTGTTAGACAGGATGATGTCCACCAGGTTCTTGCCGATGTCGTGCACGTCGCCCTTGACCGTGGCGAGCACGATCCTGCCCTTGCCGTCCTCGCCGGTGGCCTCCATGAACTGCTCCAGGTGCGCCACGGCCGCCTTCATCACCTCGGCGGACTGCAACACGAACGGCAGCTGCATCTGCCCCGATCCGAAGAGTTCGCCGACGGTCTTCATGCCGGCCAGCAGGTGGTCGTTGATGATCTCCAGCGGCGGGACCTCGGCGCGCGCAGCGTCGAGATCGTCGATCAGACCGTTGCGTTCGCCGTCGACGATGCGGGCCTGCAGCCGCTCGAACAGCGGCATCGCCGCCAGTTCGGCCGCGCGCGATTCGCGTGCAGACGCCGCCGAGACGCCCTCGAAGAGCTCCATCAGGCGCTGCAGCGGGTCGTAGCCTTCGCGGCGGCGGTCGTACACCAGGTCCAGGGCCACCTCGCGCTGCTCGTCCGGGATCCGCGCCATCGGCAGGATCTTGGATGCGTGCACGATCGCCGTGTCCAATCCGGCCTGCACGCACTCGTGCAGGAAGACCGAGTTCAGCACCTGCCGGGCAGCCGGGTTCAGGCCGAACGAGATGTTCGAGATGCCCAGGGTGAAGTGGATCTGCGGATACTTCTCGTGCAGACGGCGGATCGCCTCGATGGTCTCGATGCCGTCGCGCCGGACCTCCTCCTGACCGGTGGAGATCGGGAACGTGAGGGCATCGATGATGATGTCCTCCTGCTCCAGCCCCCAGTTCCCGACGAGGTCGGTGATCAGGCGCTCGGCGATCGCGACCTTGTGATCGGCGGTGCGTGCCTGCCCTTCCTCGTCGATCGTCAGAGCGACCACGGCCGCACCGTGCTCGCTGACGTGCTCCATTATCCGCACGAAGCGCGAATCCGGTCCGTCGCCGTCCTCGTAGTTCACCGAGTTCACCGCGCACCGTCCGCCCAGATGCTCCAGCCCGGCGCGGATCACGTCCGGCTCGGTGGAGTCGATCATGATCGGCAGTGTGGACGCGGTGGCGAGCCGGCCGGCCAGTGCCGTCATGTCGGCGGCCCCGTCCCGGCCGACGTAGTCGACGTTCAGATCGAGCATGTGCGCGCCGTCGCGCGTCTGCTCCTTGGCGATCTCCAGGCAGGTCTGGTAGTCCTCGGCGATCATCGCCTCCCGGAACGCCTTGGAACCGTTGGAGTTGGTGCGCTCGGCGATCACCAGGAAGCTGGCGTCCTGGTCGAAGGGCACCGCGGTGTACAGCGACGACGTCTCCGACTCGTGGTCCGGGGTGCGCTCGGCCGGGGTGACCCGCCTGACGGCCTCGGCCACCTGACGGATGTGCTCGGGCGTGCTGCCGCAGCAGCCGCCGACGAACTGCAGGCCGAATTCGGCGACGAACCCGGACAGCGCGTCGGCCATCTCCGGCGGAGTCAGCGGGTACTCCGCACCGTTGGGCCCGAGCACAGGCAGCCCGGCGTTCGGCATCACCGAGACCGGCAGCCGCGCGTGCTTGGACAGGTAGCGCAGGTGCTCGCTCATCTCCGCCGGACCGGTCGCGCAGTTGAGGCCGATCACGTCCACGCCGAGCGGCTCGATCGCCGTCAGCGCGGCGCCGATCTCCGAACCCACCAGCATGGTGCCGGTGGTTTCCACCGTGACGTGAGTGATGATCGGCAGGTGCCGACCGGTCTGCTCCATGGCGCGGCGGGCCGCGACGACCGCGGCCTTGAGCTGCAGCAGGTCCTGGCAGGTCTCGATCAGGATGGCGTCGGCACCGCCCTCGAGCATCCCGAGGACGCATTCGACGTAGGCGTCGCGGATCACCGCGAACGTGGTGTGCCCGAGACTGGGGAGCTTGGTGCCCGGCCCGATCGAGCCCAGCACGAAGCGCGCGGTGCCGTCGGCGGACGGTCCCAGTTCGTCGGCCACGCCCCGCGCGATCGCGGTGCCCTTGTAGGCAAGTTCCTGAATCCGGTCGGCGATGTCGTAGTCGCCGAGGTTCGAGAGGTTGCAGCCGAAGGTGTTCGTTTCGACCGCATCGGCGCCCGCGGCGAAGTAGCTTCGGTGAATGTCGGCCAGCACGTCGGGTCGGGTCTCGTTCAGGATCTCGTTGCAGCCCTCGAGACCCAGGAAGTCGCCGTCGACGGTCAGGTCGGCCGCCTGGAGCATGGTTCCCATGGCTCCGTCGCCGATCAATACGCGTCGCGACATCGCCTCGAGGAAGGTCGTGTCGTACTGCGAGGCGTCAGGAGGGGTGATCGGCATGTCCACCAGGGTAGTTCGCCCCGGAATCGGCCTGTCCGTAGGCTGGTCGATGTGACCGGAGAACCGCGCGATGCCCTGCCCACGCTGCGCCGCCCGATCCTGCTGGCGGCCTTCGGCGGGTGGAACGACGCGGGCGACGCCGCGTCCGCGGCGATCGAGCATCTGTCCCTGACCTGGGACGCCGCCGAGCTCTACGAGATCGATCCGGACGAGTATTACGACTACCAGTCGTCCCGGCCGGTCGTTCACCAGTCAGACGGGGTCGCCCGGCGACTCGAGTGGCCGTCCACCGGGATCTCGTACTGCCGGATCCCGTCGGCGCCGCACGACCTCGTTCTGGTGCTCGGCCTCGAGCCGAATCTGCGGTGGCGGGCCTTCTGCCGGGAGATCGTCGACGTGGCGCTGGCCCTCGACGTCGAGCTGTCCATCGTGCTCGGTTCTCTGCTGGCCGACACCCCGCACACCCGCCCAGTGCCGATCAGCGGCGCTGCGCACGATGCCGACTCGGCGAAACGGTACGGCCTGTCGAAGGCGCAGTACGAGGGCCCGACCGGCATCACCGGGGTCCTGCAGGACGCGTTCATCCAGGCCGGGGTGCCCGCAGTCGCGCTCTGGGCCTCCGTGCCGCACTACATAGGGCACCCGCCGAACCCGAAGGCCACGCTCGCGCTGCTGCGCCGACTCGAGGACGTGACCGGGCTCTCGATCCCCGTCGGCGTCCTCCCGGAGCAGGCGGTCCAGTGGGAGGAGACCATCTCCGAGATGATGTCCGAAGACGAAGACATGGCCGGCTACGTGCGCGAGCTGGAGCAGCGCGAGGACGACGATCCCCCGCCGCACGCCCCGCTCACCGAAGTCGACGGCGACACCCTGGCCGCCGAGTTCGAGAAGTACCTGCGCCGCCGGAGCGAGTAGCGCGCGGGTCAGCCGATGCGCTCGATCTCGATCACCGGCGTGGTGATGCGCCAGGTGCGGACGTCGGGGTCGTCGACGGCGCTCACCCAGAACTGAGCGGGCTCGCCCACCCGGCAGGCGCGGACGCCGAGCAGCGGAATGTCTTGGGAATCGCGCCGCAGCTCGCTCACCTCCCACGTCGAGCCGTGATCGTCTCCCGATACATCCCCGGCACGGCCGACCCCGGGAGCGCGCAGCAGCGTCTTCTCCGCGAGATCGATCAGATAGGTCGAGGTGTGCGTCACGATCGTGAACACTCCGTCGGCGGCATCCGCCGGAATCTCTTGCACCCGAACCACGCGTGCAGCCTATCCGACCCGCCGGGCCGCGGTGGTGCGGCGCCTCATGCCCGCAGGTCCACCCCGAGCAGTGCGTCGACGGCATCGGCGATCGCCGCGGGTGCACCCGTGTCGCGACCGATCCCGTCGAGTGCGTCGCCCGCCCATCCGTCGACCGCGGCGAGCGCCTTCGGCGTGTCCAGATCGTCGGCGAGGTGGGCACGCACCCGGGCGATCGTCGCAACGGCATCGGGGCCGGCCTCCGCCGAGACGGCGCGGCGCCAACACGCCAGCCGGTCTCCGCCTTCGGCGAGCGTCGCGTCGGTCCACATCCGGTCGGCACGATAGTGACCGCTCAGCAGACCCAGCCGGATCGCGCGCGGATCGACCCCCGACGACCGGAGACGCGAGACCAGGACGAGATTGCCCAGGCTCTTGGACATCTTCTCGCCGTCGAGGCCGATCATCCCGGTGTGCACGTAGTGGCGGGCGAACCGCCGCTGCTCGGCGAGCGCCTCGCCGTGCGCCGCCGAGTACTCGTGGTGCGGAAAGATCAGGTCGCTGCCGCCGCCCTGGATGTCGAAGGCCGTGCCCAGTCGGTTCAGCGCGATCACCGAGCACTCGATGTGCCAGCCCGGCCGGCCCGCGCCGAAGGGGGCCTCCCACGACGGCTCTCCCGGTCGCGCCGCACGCCAGAGCAGCGCGTCGATCGGATCCTCCTTGCCCGGGCGGTCCGGGTCGCCGCCGCGCTCGGCGAAGAAGCGCTCCATCGTCGCGCGGTCGTAGTTCGACTCGTAGCCGAACACCCCGGTGGCGCCGGCGCGGAAGTAGACGTCCGGGAACTCATCGTCGTCGACGACGTACGCCGCGCCCTTCTCCAGCAGCTCCGAGACCGCCGTGATCACCTCGTCCACGGACTCCATGGCCCCGATGTAGTCCCGCGGGGGCACCACCCGCAGCGCCGCCATGTCTTCCCGGAACAGATCGATCTCGCGGGTGCCCAGGTCGCGCCAGTCGACACCGTCACGCTCGGCGCGTTCGAAGAGCGGATCGTCGACGTCGGTGATGTTCTGCACGTAATGCACGTCGTGTCCCTGATCGCGCAGGACCCGGTGCACGGTGTCGAAGGCAAGGTAGGTCGCGGCATGGCCGAGGTGGGTCGCGTCGTAGGGGGTGATGCCGCAGACGTACATGGTCGCGACCGGCCCCGGCGCGACCGGCTTCACTTGAGCGTCTGCCGTGTCGTACAGCCGCAGCGCGGGACCGGCGCCGGGCAGTTCGGGCAGGACGGGCGACGGCCAGGAATGCATGACTCGACTCTAACCAGGCCGTCGCAAGCTCAGAAGGGCGGCCACGGGATCGCGCGCTGGTAAGGCGGGCTCGGCATCACCGCGCCCCCGGCGAACGCCGCTACCCGCGCCGTCAGCGCATCCACCTCGGCCGCGGAGATCAACTCGCGCAACACTTCTCCGAACGCATGGTCTTCGGTGAGACGCACGTGGAGGGCTTCCAGATCACCACACAGCCGATCGTCGACGGGCTCGCCGGCCCAGCCCCACAGGACCGTCCGCAGCTTGGGTTCGGCGTGCAGCGTGAGGCCGTGGTCGATCCCGAACAGCCGGCCCGCCGGATCGAGAAGGATGTGCCCGCCCTTGCGGTCGGCGTTGTTCAGCACGGCGTCGAGGACGGCTAGCCGCTGCACCCGATCGTCCCTCGCGTGGGCCAGCGCCACGACGGAGCCGTCGTCGTCGTGCGCCCGCAGGATCGGAGCGTAATGCGCCGGGACCGCGCCGGCGTCGAAGATCTCCACCGGGTCGGGTCCGGCGAAGTCGCTCGGCTGGTCGATCCAGACTTGCAGCATTCCCGGACCCAGTTCGGCTTCCGGCGGCCCCTCGGCGCGCAGCACCGTCTCCGGAATCAGGTCCCAGCCCAGCGCGGCGTCGACCAGCCGTGCGGCCACCTCGCGCCCGGCGAGCGTGCCGTCCGGGAAGTCCCACAGCGGCGTCTCGCCGCGAACCGGTTTGTAGACGCAGCGCAGCGACTCGTCGTCGAGCTCCGCCTGGCAGACCAGCGTCAGATTGCTCGCTGCCGGAATCTGTCCGAGCAGTGCGAGGCGGCCGTCGGTGAGCAGGCGCCGGACGTCCCGCGGGGCGCCGACTGCGGTCACCGGTCCTCGTCGGACTCGTCGGAGTCGGGTTGGTCGTCGTCAGGATCGGCGGCCTCGAACGACGTGTCGATGCCCGGGACCAGACGACCGAGCATGCCGAGCACCTCGGGGTCGACGAACTCCAGTGATCGGCTGAACTCGGTGTCACGCTTGTAGCCGTTGCTGCGGGCGCAGATGTGGCCGTCGGCGTCGAGGGGCTGACTGCACAGCGGGCACAGCGGGCGCCCCGCGGCGACTACGCGCATCGAACGGGCGGAGAATTCCCGGGCGGCCTCGGCAGTCAGGAAGATGCGGACGGTGTCGGGCCCCTCCGCGGTGTCGTCGAGGATCACGCTCTCATCGATCGGCTCGTCGGTCACCGCGAGCAGTTCGACGACGACGGCGGCCGATTCGGCGTCCCAGCCGAGCCCCATCGAGCCGACGTGGAATTCGGCGTCGATAGGCATCTCCAGTGGAGAGGTGTCGGCGGCCTCACTGAGCTCCGGCGGCACCGCCGTGCCGAACCGGCGGGCGACCTCGTCGAGCAGATAGCCGAGCCGGTCGGCGAGGATCAATACCTGCTGCTTCTCGATCTGCACACTCAACGTCTGCGCGCCGGAGGTCACCTGCAGAAAGAAGGTGCGGTCGCCGGGCTGCCCGACGGTCCCCGCGACGAAGCGCTCCGGCTCCCGGAACTCATGAATGTTGCGTGCCATCGTTCACCTCACTCCTGGTCGCGGACCGCCGCTGTGGCGCAGCCCCCACGCTACCCGCGCGAGCCCGCGCTCGCGCGCGTCAGGGGGTACCCGTCGCACCGCCGACCGCCGCAGCCTGCGCCGGCCGCGGCGGCGGCGTCAGCACCCCGTTGCTGTTCACCGTGTGCACGTACGGTCGGGCCGAGCCGTAGTGCACCACGCTGATCGAGGCCGGTTCGACGACGATCCGCTGGAACGCGTCCAGATGCATGCCGAGAGCGTCGGCGAGGACCGACTTCAGGACGTCACCGTGCGAGCACACCAGCCAGAGGCCCCGGCCGTCGTCGCCGCCGTGGATCCGGTCGAGCGCCCGGACTGTGGCGCTCGCTCGCCGGGACACGTCGGCCAGGCCCTCACCGCCGGGGAACACTGCCGCCGAGGGCTGCTCCTGCACCACCTTCCACAACGGCTCCCGCACCAGGTCGGCGAGCTTGCGGCCGGTCCAGTCGCCGTAGTCGACTTCGACCAGACCTTCGTCCACCACCTCGGGAACATCCCGGCCGGGCTGTTCCCGCAGCGCCGTCAGCAGCGGCGCGACGGTCTCGGCGCATCGCTCCATCGGCGACCGGACCACCGCGGTCAGCTGATCGAGCACGCCGGCCAACCGCCCGGTGAGCTCGGCGGCTTGAGCCAGCCCGTGCTCGTCGAGGCCCACACCCGGGCTCCGCCCAGACAGCACGCCCGAGGTGTTGCCCGTGGATCGTCCGTGCCGGACCAGGATCACCGTCATGGCTGCCAGCCTAGAGGGTCGTGCGCGCACGCTCGGCAGTGATTTCGCCGCTCAGTTGGCGGCGACCACACCGGTCGCGAGCAGGATCAGGATCACGCTGCCCAGGATCACCCGGTATCCGGCGAACCAGATCATCGAGTGTCCGCTGACGAACTTGAGCAGCCAGGCGATCGACGCGTAGCCCAGGACGAAGGCGATCACCGTGGCGAGCAGGATCTGGCCGCCGGAGGCCTGAACGCCCGCCGACGGCTCGAACGCGTCCTTGAGGCTGTACAGGCCCGAGCCGAGCACCGCGGGGATGGCGATCAGGAACGAGAACCGGAAGGCGGCCTGCCGGTTCAGTCCGAGGAACAGGCCCGCGCTGGCCGTCGCACCCGAGCGCGAGACTCCGGGAATCAGGGCCAGACACTGCGCGAAGCCCATCACGATCGCATCGCGCAGGGTCAGTTTGTCCATCCCGCGCTTCTGCGTCGCCCAGTGTTCGGCCGCCACGAAGACGAAGGAGAACAGGATCAGCATGATCGAGATCAGATAGAGGTTGCGTCCGGCCGTGCGGATCTGGTCGGTGAACAGGAAACCCAGCACCACGATGGGGATGGTCGCCAGGATCACATACCAGCCCATCTTGTAGTCGAGCCCGCGGTCGTCCTTGTCGACGAGGCCGCGGAACCAAGCGGCCAGAATGCGGCCGATGTCCCTGGCGAAGAACACCAGGACGGCCAGTTCGGTACCGAGTTGCGTCACCGCGGTGAACGACGCCCCGGCGTCGCTGCCGAACCACAGCTCCGACACGATCCGCATGTGCGCGGACGACGAGATCGGCAGGAACTCGGTCAGCCCTTGGACTGCTCCGAGGACGATGGACTGGGCCCAGGTCATGTCGGTCACGAGCGCCCACTGTACCGGCCGACCGACGACAGTCGGCCTCACCGGCCCGCCGATCGGTCGCCGGCCCCGCCGATCGGTCGCCGGCCCCGCTGATCGAGCGCCAGCCCCGCTGATCGAGCGAAGTCGAGATCGGACAAGATGGAAGCATG
Organism: Gordonia iterans; assembly: GCF_002993285.1. Lineage (NCBI taxonomy): Bacteria > Bacillati > Actinomycetota > Actinomycetes > Mycobacteriales > Gordoniaceae > Gordonia > Gordonia iterans. Next base: position 2,514,238 of record NZ_CP027433.1, read on the forward strand.
CGTGTGCGAACCCGACTCACCGCGGCGGCGGCCGCCGCCGTGATCGCCCTCACTTCGGCCGCGTGCGGCAACGACGACGCAGTGACGACGGACGACGGCCCGGGGGACGTCGCCACCGTCGAGCCGGCCACCCCGGCGGCGTCTCCACCGCAGTCCGGGCAGCTGACCGGCGGCCTGGTGCCGATGGCCGTCGCCCCTGGGCCGGCCACGGTCGCTGTGGCCGGCGAAACCGTCGCGGTGCTCGACCGCGAGGGCCTGCACCTGCGCACACCGGGCGCGCAGGACCCGCGCACCGAGCTCGCCGACCGCGGCCCCACCGCGGTGGTCGCCCACGGCGGCGGCTTCCTCGCCGTCTCCCCGGCCGGGCTCGATCTGGTGGCCGTCGACGGACCCGCCAGGCACGTGGCCGTCGGCCTGAACGACCCGATCAGCGTGGCGGTCGCGAACGACGGCCGCTACCTGGTCGGCACCGCGCACGGCCGCCTCCTGGTGCTCGACCCCGACGGCACCCTGCAGCGCGACATCCACTCCTTCGTCCGGGTGGATCAGATCCTGGTGGCGCCGGAGAGCGCGGAGGTGCCGGGTCAGGTCACCGTGATCGACCGCGCGCAGTCGAGCATCACCCCGGTCGACGTCGACACCGGCGAGTTGAAGGCCGCACTGCGCGCAGGCAACGGGGTGGCCGACGCCGTCGTCGACGAGTACGGGCGGGTCGTCGCGTCGAACACCCGCGACGACGAGATCCTCGGGTTCTTCGGACAGCCGATCATCATGCGGTTCCGCTTCCCGGTGGCGCACAGCCCGTACGCGCTCGCCTACGACCCGATCAAGGACCTCGTCTGGGTCTCGACCACCGGCGACAATCAGGCGCTGGCTTACGACCTGTCGAGCGGAGAACCGCGATTGCGGGCCAGGATCACCACGGTCGGCCAGGTGTCCTCGATGGCCGTCGACCCGACGAGCCGCATCCTCTACCTCGTCTCCGCGCGCGGTGACGGCCTGCAGGCCGTCACCCCGGAAGACGCCGGCACCCGCTGACCACCAGGAGACCCGAGATGACAGCTCCCCCCGCCCCGCGCCCGACCGGCCGCATCCTGCAGGTGCTCAACCGGTTCCTCTATCCGCCGTTGCTGAAACTGATGTTCCTGGTGCCGCCGGAGCGGATCCATCGCATCATCGCCGGACTGCTGCGGTTCGCCGGGAAGACCCCCGGGGTCCACGCACTGGTCGCCGCGGTCCTGGCGCCACGCGATGACATCCTCCGTTCCCGGGCGTTCGGGGTCGACTTCCCCGCACCGATCGGGCTGGCCGCCGGGTTCGACAAGTCCGCCGAGGCGGTCAACGTCTGGGGCCAGCTGGGTTTCGGTTACGCCGAGATCGGCACCATCACCGGGCGTGCGCAACCGGGGAACCCGCAGCCCCGCCTCTTCCGGTTGCCCGCCGATCGCGCCCTGATCAACCGGATGGGCTTCAACAATCCGGGCGCCGAGGCGGCGGCGCTGAAGCTCGCCGAACCGCGGCCCGGCCCCCGCCGCGTCCCGATCGGCGCGAACATCGGCAAGACCAAGGTCGTGCCCGTGGACGAAGCGATCGCCGACTATCGGCTCAGCGCGCGTCTGCTGGGGCCGCTGGCCGACTTCGTGGTCGTAAACGTCAGCTCCCCGAACACGCCGGGTCTGCGCGATCTGCAGGCCGTCGAGTCGCTCCGGCCGATTCTCGCCGCTGTGCAGGAAGTCGCCGGGGTTCCGGTGCTGGTGAAGATCGCGCCGGACCTGTCCGACGAGGACGTCGATGCGGTGGCCGACCTGGCCGTCGAACTCGGGCTCGCCGGCATCGTCGCCACCAACACCACGATCAGCCGCTCGGGCCTGCGCACCCCTCCGGCCGAGGTCGAGGAGTGCGGGCCCGGCGGACTTTCCGGCCGTCCGGTCAAGGCACGCTCACTCGAGGTGCTGCGCCGCCTGCACGCGCGGGTCGGGGGCCGGGTGACGCTGGTGAGCGTCGGCGGCATCGAGACGGTCGACGACGCCTGGGAGCGGATCCGCGCAGGCGCGAGCCTGCTGCAGGTGTACACCGGCTTCATCTACGGCGGCCCGGTATGGCTGCAAGAACTGAACGACGGCATCGCCGCCCGCCTTCGGGCCGGCGGCTTCGGGAGCCTCGCCGAGGCGGTCGGCTCGGCGCCCGCCTGAGCGTCGCGAGAACTCAGGCGGACAGCCACGCCCGGGCGGCGGTGACCAGAGCAGCCACGCCCATCGTCGTCGTCGGTTCGATCACTGGAGCGTACTCGGGCGAATGGTTCGACGGGATCTGGCCGAGCACCGTCATCAGGTCCGCGGGCGGTGCGAACAGCTTCGGGTCGGCGCCGCCCAGGAACCAGTACACCGAGGGCGCGCCCGCTGCGGACCCGAGGATGCCGAAGTCCTCCGAGCCGGTGCCTGCCGGAACCGGGAGCACGCGGCCGGGGAAGGCCGTCTCGAACGCATCGATCACCCGGGTGGTCGCGGCGTCGTCGTTGACGGTCGGCGGCGAGTTGTAGACGGTGCGGATCTCCGGCATCCGGTCCGCGCCGGCGGCGGCCGCCTCACCGTCGACGATGCGCTTGATCGCGGCGAGCACCTTCTCGCGGACCTCGGGGGTGTACGTGCGCACCGACATTTCCAGGACGCCCTCGCCCGGAATGATGTTGTTCTTGGTCCCGACCTCCACGCGGCCTACGGTCACCACGGCCTCGTCGCCCGCCGCGACCTCCCGCGACACGATGGTCTGCAGGCGTGTGATCACCGCGGCCGCGAGCACCACCGTGTCGACCGTGGTCTCCGGACGCGAGCCGTGCCCGCCCCGGCCGAAGAGCTTGATCTCCAGCGCATCGCTGGCGGCGAGGGTGGCGCCCGGGTGATAGAACACCATGCCGGCCGGACCGGGTGCCACATGCTGACCCAGCACCACATCCGGGTGCGGGGCCTTGTCCAGGAGTCCGTCGTCGATCATGGCCCGCGCACCCGAGAGATTCTCCTCGGCCGGCTGGAACACCGCGACCACGGTGCCCTTCCATTCGTCGGTGGACCCGGCCAGTGTCGCTGTGGCGCCGACGAGCGCGGTGACGTGCATGTCGTGCCCGCACGCGTGCATCACCGGCGTGGGAACTCCGTCGGCGCCCTCGACCACCACGTCACTGGCGTAGTCCAGGCCGGTGGCCTCCTTGACCGGAAGAGCGTCCATGTCGGCCCGCAGCCAGACGGTGGGTCCTTCGCCGTTGCGGAGGATGCCGACCACACCGTATCCGCCGATGTGCTCAATCACCTCGTAACCGCTCTCCCGCAGCGCCGCGGCGACGATGCCCGAGGTCCGCTCCTCCTGCCCGGACAGCTCCGGGTGAGCATGCAGGTCGATGTAGAGGTCTTTCAGATCGGGCATGGCAGGTCCTTTCGAAGAGCGTGGGTCAGGAGGCGGTGTGGGTCAGAAGACGGTGTGGGTCAGAAGACGGTGTGGGTCAGAAGACGAGGTACTGCATGCCGAGGCCCACGAGCACGGCTAGCACCGAAGAGATCAACATGGGCGGAACGAACGAGCTGTTGACCAGGATGGACCCCTGCTTGGTGGAGCCGGTCTTGTCGGTCATGATGCAGGCCTGGCCGAGACCGCCCATGGAAGCCAGCAGATTGTTGCCGCCTGCGGCGCCGAGCATGCCGGCCATCGGCCCGACGCCGAGCCCGGCCGCCATCGAGATCGGCATCAGAATGGTGATCGAGGCGACCTGACTCTGGATCAGGGCGGCCAGCAGGAACAGGAGCACCGCGAACAGCGCCACCGAGACCCCGATCGAACTCTCCACGAAGCTCTTGATCTCTTCGGTGTGGTCGTTGATGATCGTGCCGGCCAGCACGGGCACCGCGAGCAGAAGCAATGCCGCGATCATGCCGGTCCCGATGATCGACTCCCCCATCACCTGCGGGGTCTTGACCCGGCAGAGCACCATGATCACGCCCGCCGCGGCGAACATCACGATCGGGATCATGAAGCTCATCGAGACGTGGGCCTCCACCACGGAACCGTCGGCCAACGACTTGGCGTACGTGGGGCGGAGGCTCTCGAAGAAGCCGAGGACCACTCCGATCACCACCGCGACCAGGAAGATATACGCGCTCCAGGAGGCGCGCTCGCGCAACGGCGGCAGGTCGTCGTCGACCAGCGGGGCCGGCGGCTCCACCTCGCCGGCAGCCAGGCGACGCTGGTACTCGGGATCGTTGTCGAGGTCTTTGCCGTACCGCGACATGACGATCGAGGTCAGCACGGTGGCGATCAGCGAGGCCGGCACCGTCACCGACAACAGCTTGGCGAGCGTCGTCGGTTGGCCACCGGCCTCGGCGATGTTCAGGAACACGTAGGTGATCGCCGCCACCGGGCTCGACATCAGCGCCAACTGGCAGACCGCGTTGGCGGTAGCCAGAATCCGTTCCGGCCGGATCTTCGCCGAGTACGAGACGCGATACATGATCGGGATCAGGGCGAAGGTGATGTTGCCGGTGCCGGACATCACGGTGAACAGCCACACGATCAGCGGCCCCACCACGGGGATCGCCTTCGGGTGCTTGCTCATCGCCTGGCCCGCGATGCGCACCAGGAACTCCATGCCGCCGGCGGCGCTCATCGCCGCCGAGGCCACGATCACCGCGAGGATGATGAAAATCGCGGTGACCGGCGGCGATCCGGGCTGCAGCCGCAATACCTCGACCATGATGAAGACCGACACGCCGGAGGCGCCGATCAGCGCCAGCGGGCCGTACTTGGCCGCGATCGCCAGCGGTATCAGGAATAGCAGGATCTCGACGATGGTACGCACGACTTCCATGGGCCGATCAACTCCTCAGACGAGAACACTGTGACGATGCGTTACTCAACCCGCGGTCGCATGACGGCGCTGGAGACTCGCCGGGGCGCTGGCACGCTTTGGCTGAAGAGCGTCACAGAAGCGCTGAACCCGAAGAACGCGGCCCACCGGCCGTCCTCCGAACGAAGGACGGCCGGCCGCGGTGCAGGCGAGTGCTACCGAAGGCTATTCGTCGCCCGGTTGCTCGAAAACACCCACGAGGGTGCCGCGCGCGATCGCGTGCGAGAAGAGGTTGAAACCGAGGAACGCCGGCGAGGCGCCGTCCGGAAGGTCCAGCGATTCGACGTCGACGGCGTGCACGACGAAGAAGTACCGGTGCGGACCGTGCCCGGGAGGCGGGCCCGCGCCGACGAACTGCGCCAGTCCTGCGTCGTTGCGCAGCGTGACCGCCTGGTCGGGCAGGGCACCGGAGTCCGGGAAACCGGCGCCGAGCGGCAGCGAGGTGACCGACGCCGGGAGGTCGGCGACCGCCCAGTGCCAGAAGCCCGACGCGGTGGGCGCATCGGGGTCGTACACCGTCACCGCGAAGCTCTTGGTCTCGGCCGGGAAGCCGGCCCAGCTCAGCTGCGGCGACTCGTCCTGCCCGCCGGCACCGAAGATCGCCGAGGCCTGCGGCAGCGGCAGCGTCTGCCCGTCGGAGAAGGTCTCCGAGGTGACGGTGATCTCCGGGAGGGCCGGGAGGTCGTCGTACGGGTTGTAGTCGGTCACGAGCATGGTCCTTTCGTCCGAACGCCTGTCAGCCTCATCCTTACCCGTCATGCTGCGTCCGCGCTCGGCCTCCGTTCAGGAATGGAGCAGGAAGTGCTCCAGCACGTCGGTGCCGAACAGCACCGCGTCGACCGGGACACGCTCGTCGATCCCGTGGAAGAGCGCGGCGAAGTCCAGTTCCGGCGGCAGTCGCAGCGGCGCGAAGCCGAAGCAGCGAATGCCGAGCTTGGCGAAGGCCTTGGCGTCGGTGCCGCCGGACAACATGTACGGGACCGTGCGTCCCTGGGGGTCGTGCGCCAGGATCGCGTCGTTCATCGCGTCCACGAGGTGGCCGTCGAACGTCGTCTCGACCGCATCCAAGTGAGTGATCCACTCGCGCTTGACATTCGGGCCGATGAGCTCGTCGATGGTCGCTTCGAACTCGGCCTGACGCCCGGGAAGCACGCGGCAGTCGATCACCGCCTCCGCGCGCTGCGGGATCACGTTCGCCTTGTACCCGGCACTGAGCATCGTGGGGTTCGCGGTGTCGCGCAGCGTCGCGCCGATGATGCGGGCCAGGTTGCCGATCTTGAACAGCGCCGTCTCCAGATCCGGAGTATCCGGATTGAACTCCAGCCCGGTCTCCTCCGACAGCGCGGTCAGAAATTCGGCGACCGATTCGGTCATCACCAACGGGAAGGTGTGTGCACCGATCCGCGCCACCGCCGACGCCACCTCGGTGACGGCGTTGTGATCGTGCAGGAATGATCCGTGGCCGGCACGGCCCTCGGCGGTGAGGCGCATCCAGGCAAGACCCTTTTCCGCAGTCTCCACCAGATACAAGCGCCGGACCTCGCCGTCGGGCCGATCGACGGTCAACGAGAACCCGCCCACCTCTCCGACGGCCTCGGTGATGCCGTCGAACAGATCGGGCCGGTGCCGGACCAGCCAGTGCGAGCCCCAGGTGCCCCCGGCCTCCTCGTCGGCCAGAAAGGCGAAGACGATCTCCCGGGGCGGCACCACGCCGTCGCGTTTGAACTGACGCGCCAGCGCCAAGACCATGCCCGCCATGTCCTTCATGTCCACGGCGCCGCGGCCCCAGATGTAGCCGTCGCGGATCGCACCGGAGAACGGGTCGACGCTCCAATCCTCGGCGGCCGCCGGGACCACGTCCAGATGCACGTGCACCAGCAACGCTCCCCGGTCGCTGTCGGGTGGTCCCGCCAGCCGCGCGAACACGTTTCCGCGGCCCGGCTGCCCCGACTCGACGTACTCGGTGACGTACCCGACCTCCTCGAGGAGCTGCGCGACCCACTTGGCGCAGTCCTCCTCGCCGCGGGTCGTCTCCAGATCTCCGGTGTTCGAGGTGTCGAACCGGATCAGCCGGCTCACCAGATCCACCACTTCGTCGGTCGCACGGGGGGAAGTCACCACCCCATTCAAGCCGATTTCCGGCGGATTTGGGATACCCGGCACAGGTTGGTTAGAGTTACACGGCGCACCGCGACGAGCGGTCCGCACACAATTGAGTCCGAGTGGCGGAATGGCAGACGCGCTAGCTTGAGGTGCTAGTGTCCTATTAACGGACGTGGGGGTTCAAGTCCCCCCTCGGACACCACACGATGACCCCGGAACCGTAACTGGTGCCGGGGTCATTGTCGTTGCGGTACAACAGAGCTCGGGGGGCCGACGCGGAGCCGGGGAGGACCGATGCACGACGACGACCGGGAAGGCGCAGCCTCGCCCGAGGGTCCCGGGTCCGCCGCCGACTCCGACTTCCCCGGTGCACGCACGCTCTGGTACCTCACCTTTCTCGCTCTGGTCGCCGGGATCCTGACCGGCTTCGTCGGGGGCGCGTTCCGCAAGCTACTGGTCGAGACCGAGGCCCTGCGGACCGATCTGGTCGAATGGGCCCACGGCCACGGCCCCTGGGGACCGCTGGTCCCGGTCGCGGTCAGCGCCCTGGCGGCGGGCCTGGCCACCTGGATCGGGCACCGCTGGAAGATGTCCGGCGGCAGCGGAATCCAGCACGTCGAGGCCGTCGAACGCGACCAGGACGTTCCGGCGCCGGCGAGCACCGTTCCGGCGCGGTTCGTCGGCGGTCTGCTGTCGATCGGTGTGGCCGGAATGGTGCTCGGTCGGGAGGGACCGACCGTGCACATGGGGGCGACGCTGGGGGCGCTCGTCGCACGGATCGGCCGCGCCACCCGCGACGAGATCCGCGTCCTGCAGACCTGCCTGTCCGGCGCCGGTCTGGCCGTCGCGTTCAACGCCCCGATCGGGGGTGCGATCTTCGTCTTCGAAGAGGTCGCGCACAAGGTGCGGATCCGCTACGTGATCTGGACGCTGGTCGCGGTGGCCGCCGCAGTCACCTGTTCACGCGTGGTCCTCGGCGATCACCCCGACTTCCGGGTCCTCGCACTCGCCGAGCCCGCGGTAGCGACGCTGCCGCTGTTCGCCGTGTTCGGCCTGTGCCTCGGGCTGCTCGCCGTCGGGTACAACTACGCCGTCACGCGGACCCTCGCCCGTGTGACGGCGGTCCGCGTCGTGCCGCCGTTCGGCACGGGCGCGGCGATCGGCGCGGTAATCGGCCTCGGCCTGGTCTACGTCCCGGAGGCGGTCGGCGGCGGCGACGCGCTCGCGCAGTCGATGCTCGACGGCCGCGAAGTGGCCTTCTGGATGCTCGCGCTCTACCTGGCGCTGCGCTTCTGCGCCGGTCCGCTCTCCTATGCCGCGGGCAGTCCGGGCGGCCTGTTCGCGCCGATGCTCGCGCTCGGCACCCTCGGCGGCGTGTTCTTCGCCCGCCTCGCCGAACTGTCCGGTGTACCGATCGACGCTGACACCCGGGTCACGCTGATGATCGCCGGGATGGCGGGCCTGTTCGCGGCCTCAGTCCGGGCGCCGTTCACCGGCATCGTGCTGGTGATGGAGATGTGCGCGATCACCACCGTCTCGATCTCGATGGTCGTCACCGCGGCGTTCGCGGTGATCGTCGCCTCCGCACTGCGCTCGCCGCCGGTCTACGACTCCCTGCGCGAACAGATGCTCGACGCCGAACGGCGCACCGGCCGTCGCGCCGACGGCACACCCCTGGAATGAGCCGCGATCACCGCGCCGTCTGCTCGATCAGGATCGTCGGGGTGCCCAGCGACGGTTCGCGCACCGTCGTCACCCGCGTGCCTGGCTTGCGGCCGGCGCGCACCTCGCTGAGGGTCAGCCCGAGACCGGTCAGCCTGGCGTGTTCGGCGTCGAGATCGGCGCACCGCCACGCCAGCCCCCACAGTGCGAACTCCGGTGCCGCCTCTCCCCCGGCCAGCACCTCGACGATCACCGAACGTGTGCGGAAGAACATCTGGGTGAGGCCGCCGAACGCCCGCTCCAGCCGCAGATCCAACCCCAGTCGCCCCGCGAACAGCGCCACGGCCGCGTCCACCGACGGTGCCGTGAACACGACATGGTCGAGTGCCGGCCGCCCGGCGACCGAGCCAGCCGAGGCAGTCAGCCCGATCGCCGGGACCCGCGTCGCCCGTCGCGCGCCGTCGGGCCCGGAGGCCTCGTCGAACGAGACGCCACGTCGCGCCGCCAGTTGCGCCGCGGCCGCGAGGTCGGCCGCCTCGAACGCGGCCCACGCCTCGTCGCCGCCGAGCACCAGCGAGCCGTTCGCCGCCGGCCACCGCACTTCTGAGACCGGATCGCCGAGCAGCGCGGTGTACGCGGCCCCGGCCTCGGCACCTCGCCCCGAGGGCACGGTCACCAGAACGTCGGACAGGCTGAGCGGATCTGTGCGCATGCCGCCATCGTGACACACGCCGGCCGTGCCGCCGGCGGTCCCTCGCGGCGGAAGAATGGCCCAGCGAGCAGTGGAGCCGGCGAAGGGTGAAGGCGGCATCGTGCCTGAGAATCACCGGACAATTACGCTTGACGCATCCTTCGAAGGGAGTCCCATGTCCGAGTCTGAAACCGGCGTCGCCCCAGGCGATACCGTCGTCGTCGCGGAAGCCGACGACGGCACTGCCCTCCCGGAGACAGGCGTCGGCCGTGCCGAGCCGGGACGGCTGTATCGGCTCGGCGTGTGGTGGCAGACCAACATCACGCACTTCTCGTACGCCGGCGCGGTCGTCGGGACCTTGATGATGTGGCTCTCGTTCACCCCGTCCCTGCTCCCCCGCGGCCCGTTCTTCCAAGGCGTCGTCGCCGGCGGCGCGGCCGCCGTCGGCTACGCGCTCGGCACGTTCATCGCATTCCTGGCTCGCTACATGATCTCCCGAGACGAGCCCTGGCCCCGGGCCGGCGCCAAGTGGTGGTCGGGGCTCGCCGCCGTCGCCGCGCTCGGCACGGTCGGCATGCTCTACCTGTACGGGTATTGGCAGAACCAGATCCGAGACCTGATGGGCGTGGAGCATCTCTCCTGGTCCGCTTACCCGCTCATCGTCGTGATCGGTGTGATCTTCTTCGTCCTGCTGGTGGTGATCGGCCAACTGTGGGGGGCCGGGGTCCGCGCTCTCACCGCCCGGCTGAACCGGAGGATCCCGCCGCGCATCTCGGCGGTCACCGCGGCGGCGGTCGCGATCGTGGTCACGGTGTTCCTCGTCAACGGCGTCGTCGCCGACTACGGCATGCGGGCGCTCAACTCGTCGTTCGCCGCGCTCAACGGCGAGAGCACACCCGACTCCGAGCCGCCGACGTCCACTCTCCGCTCCGGCGGGCCCGAGTCGAAGGTCAGCTGGCCGAGCCTGGGCCGCATGGGCCGGGCCTTCGTCTCCACCGGCCCGACCGTCGAGCAGCTCACCGAGTTCAACGGCGAACCGGCGACCGAACCGATCCGCGTCTACGCGGGACTGGAGTCGGCCGACGGCCCGCTCGCCACCGCCCAGCTCGTCGCCGACGAACTCGAACGCACCGGAGCCTTCGACCGCGAGCTGATCGGCATCGGCATGACCACCGGCACCGGCTGGATCAACCGGGCGACCGTCGACTCCCTGGAGTACATGTACAACGGGGACACCGCGATGGCATCCATGCAGTACTCGATGCTGCCGAGCTGGCTCTCGTTCCTGGTCGACACCGAACGCGCCCGACAGGCCGGTGTCGCACTGTTCGAGGCGATCGACATCCGTCTCCGGCGCATCCCCGAGGCCGAACGTCCTCTGGTGGTCGTGTTCGGCGAGAGTTTGGGCTCCTTCGGCGGCGAGGCGCCGTTCGGGTCGATGCCGACCCTGCTGGCGCGGACCGACGGCGCCCTGTTCAGCGGCCCGACGTTCAGCAACACGCTCTGGAACGACGTCACCCGCGACCGCCGACCCGGCTCACCCGAGTGGCAGCCGGTCTACCGCTACGGCGACCAGGTACGGTTCATCGCCGAGGGCGGCGACCTTCCCGAAGTCGACGGACAGCCGCACGACACGCGCGTCGTCTACGTCCAGCACGCCTCGGACCCGATCTCCTGGTGGTCGCCGGAGCTGATCCTGAACAAACCCGACTGGCTCCGGGAGCAACGGGGTCCCGACGTCCTCGCATCCACGCGCTGGATCCCGTTCGTCACGTTCCTCCAGGTGTCGGCGGACATGGCGGTGGCGGCCAACGTCCCGGACGGTCATGGTCACACGTACCTGGCGGCGATTCCGGCAGCGTGGGCGTGGATCCTGACGCCGGAGGGCTGGACGCCCGAGAAGACGGCGAAGCTGATCCCCCGCCTCACCCGCGACTGACCCGAGAGATAGAGTCCGGAGTGAACGTTCGATCCGTTTCCGTTTCAGGGAGTCCCAGATGAGCTACCGCACCGCCGATTACGAGGCCTTCGAGGTCAGCGTCGCCGACCACGTCGCCGAGGTGACCCTCATCGGTCCCGGGCGCGGCAACGCGATGGGTCCGGCCTTCTGGTCGGAGCTGGTGCCGATCTTCACCGGGATCGACGCGGACCCTGACGTGCGGGCCGTGGTGCTGACCGGCTCGGGGAAGAACTTCTCCTACGGACTGGACTTGCCCGCGATGTCCGGCGGCTTCGGGTCGGTGCTAGCCGACGATGCGAAAGCCAAGGCGCGCACGGACTTCCACGGCATGATCAAGCGCATGCAAGCCGGCATCAACGCCGTGGCAGACTGCCGCAAGCCGGTGATCGCGGCGATCGCGGGATGGTGCATCGGGGGCGGCGTCGACTTGATCACCGCCGTCGACATCCGAGTAGCGAGCGCCGACGCCAAGTTCAGCGTCCGCGAGGTGAAGGTCGCGATCGTCGCCGACATGGGTTCCCTGGCCCGGCTGCCGTTGATCGTCGGCGAGGGCCATACCCGCGAACTGGCGCTGACCGGCAAAGACATCGACGCCGCCCGGGCCGAGAAGATCGGACTGGTCAGCGACGTCTACGACGACCGCGAGGCCGCACTCGACGCCGCCCGCACCCTCGCCGCCGAGATCGCGGCGAACCCGCCCCTGGTGGTCCAGGGCATCAAGGACGTGCTCGACCACTCGCGCTCGGCCCGGGTCGACGACAGCCTCCGCTACGTCGCCGCGTGGAACGCCGCCTTCCTGCCGTCGAAGGACCTCACCGAGGCGATCACCGCGGTCTTCGAGAAGCGTCCGCCGGAGTTCGCCGGCGAATAGCGCTGGTCGAGCCGGTTCGCTGGTCCAGCCGGTTCGCTGGTGAGCGAAGTCGAGACCCCGGCACGGCTACGGTGTGTCGCGCTTTCAGGTCCAGCGCGTCACCGGCCGCACATCGAGATTCGGTATGCCGTCGAAATCCTGGGGATTCCCCGTGTACAGCGGCAGTCCGTGTGCAATCGCCGTGGCGGCGATCAAGGCGTCGTAGGCGCGTGCCGCCGGCTTCCGACCGGAGGATCGGAGTGCCGCGGCGACCGCGCCGAACGCACGCGCGCTCTCTGCGTCGAAGGGCACGACGTCGAGGTCCGCTTCGGCCTGCTGCAGGTGCTGCTGGCGCGCCGCCCGCTCGACCGGGTCCCGCGCGACATGCGGCCCGACCGAGAGCTCAGCCAGAGTCACCGCACTGATCAGCGCGACCTCCGGCAGTTGCTCTGCGTCGTCCAAACGGCCGAGCAAGATCACCGTCGACGTATCGAGCAACCCGCGCCCGTCGTCTCCGGCGCTCACAGCGAAGAGTCCAGCACTTCGTCGATGTCCGCGCGAAGCTGCGCCGGATCGACATGCGCCAGGTGACGGCGCCGACGGATCAACTCACTCGGCGATGTCCGCCCCGTGGGCACGGGACGCAGTTCGGCCACGGGCTCGCCGTCCCGAGTGACGACGAGCCTCTCACCGCGCTGAACTCTCCGCAGCACGTCGCCACCGTTGTTGCGCAGATCTCGCACCGTCACGGTCTTCGCCATCACCCGAGAGTATCACCGGTGAGACTCTCGGGTCGAGCTTCGGTGCGCCTGCGCAGTCAGGCCGGTGACAGCCGGAACACCGGGATCACCCGATCGGTGCGCTGCTCGTAGAGGTCGAAGTTCGGCCACACCCTGCGTAGTTCCTGCCAGGCTTCGGCGCGCTCGTCGTCGTACAGTTCTCGCCCGCGCATCGGCACGTGTCGGCCTTTGAACTCCACTTCGATCGTGTCCGCGGCGCGCAGGTTGTACACCCACACCGGCATCTTGGGATTGCCGAAGTACGACCCCGCCACGATCCACTCCGCCCCCACCGGCGCGGCGAGCACCGTCGTACTCCGCAGGATTCCGGATTTGCGGCCGGGGATGAGCATGGTGACGCTGGGCAGGCCGGCGATGGTCAGCAGGTCGACCCGGCCTCCCGACACCTTCTGGATGCCGTCGTCGACCTTGACGATCCACGGCAGATAATGCGGCAGCCAGGAAATCGATCCCACGCGCACCGCGAGCGGTGTCAGGAGGCCCATCGGATCACTTCAGACCGGCGACGAGGGTGTCCGAGAGCAGTTTGGCGAACTCGGCGGGGTCAGCCAGTTCTCCGCCCTCGGCCAGCAGCGCCATCGAATAGAGCAGCTTGGCGGTCGGTTCGAGGGCAGCGCGGTCGTCGCCGGCCTCCGTGTGCGCCTTGGCCAGCCCGGTGACCAGCGGGTGCTCCGGGTTGAGCTCGAGGATCCGCTTCATGTGCGGCACCGGCTGCCCCGACGCCCGGTACAGCTTCTCCAGTTGCGGCGACATCGAGAACGCGTCGCCCACCAGGCACGCCGCCGATTCGGTGAGGCGTTTGGTGAGCCGCGACTCGCTGACGTCGGCGTCGAGGACCTCGGTGAGCCAAGCGAGCAGGTCGGCGAATTCGGCGTCCCGCTCGGCGTCGTCTTCGGAATCCTCGTCATCGAGAGCGGCCTCTCCCTTGGCGACCGACACGAAGCGCTTGCCCTCGAACTCCGGCATGGCCGAGGTCCACATCTCGTCGACCGGATCCGAGAGCAGCAGCACCTCGATGCCCTTGGCGCGGAAGCCCTCCAGGTGCGGCGAGCGCTCGATCTGCTGCCGCGTCTCACCGGTCATGTAGTAAATGACGTCCTGGTCGGCCGAGCAGCGGGAGAGGTAGTCGGCGAGGGTGGTGGGCTCGTCGTCGGAATGCGTCGAGTCGAAGACCGAGGCCTTCAGGATCGCCTGGAAGTTGTCCTGATCGTTCACCAGGCCTTCCTTGAACACCCGGCCGAAGCTGCCCCAGAAGGTCTTGTAGTCGTCCGGGCGCCGGTCCTGCAGTTCCTGGACCGTGCCGATGACCTTCTTCACCAGACGACGGCGGATCGCCCGGATCTGCCGGTCCTGCTGCAGGATCTCGCGAGAGACGTTGAGCGACAGGTCGTTCGCGTCGACGACGCCCTGCACGAAGCGCAGATACTCGGGCATCAGTTCGGGACAGTCGTCCATGATGAACACCCGGCGCACGTACAGGTGCAGGGCGCTCTTGCGCTCGCGCATGAACAGGTCGAACGGCGCCTGAGAGGGCAGGAACAGCAGCGCCTGGTACTCGAAGGTCCCCTCCGCGTGCAGCGAGATGGTCTCCAGCGGCGCGTCCCAGTTGTGGCTGATGTGCCGGTAGAACTCGGCGTACTCCTCGTCGGAGACCTCGTCCTTGCTCTTGGCCCACAGCGCCTTCTGGGAGTTGAGCGTCACATCGACGGTCTCCACCGTCGCCTCGCCGCTCTCCTCAGAGCCTCCCTCGCCGGTCGAGCTGCCCTCGCCGGTCGAGCTGCCCTCGCCGGTCGAGCTGCCCTCGCCGGTCGAGCTGCCCTCGCCGGTCGAGCTTGTCGAGACCACCTCCGCCATCCGGATCGGCCACGCGATGAAGTCCGAGTACTTCTTCACCAGGCGGCGCAGCACGGCCGGATCGGTGTAGTCGTGCACGGCGTTCTCTTCGTCCACCGGCTTGAGGTGCAGGGTGATCGCCGTGCCCTGCGGCGCATCGTCGACGTCGTCGATGGTGTAGGTGCCGTCGCCCGTGGACTCCCAGCGGGTGCCGACGGCCTCGCCGGCCTTGCGGGTGACCATGCTCACGCGGTCGGCGACCATGAACGTCGAGTAGAAGCCGATGCCGAACTGGCCGATCAGCTCCTCGGAGGCCGCGGAGTCGCCGGCCTCGGCCAGCGCCTGGCGCAACTGGGCCGTCCCGGACTTGGCGACGGTGCCGATCAGTTCGATCACCTCGTCCCGGTTCATCCCGATGCCGTTGTCGGCGACGGTGAGAGTGCGCGCCTCCGCATCCGGGATCAGCTGAACATGCAGGTCGTCGGTGTCGACGACGAGGTCCTTATTGCGCAGCGACTCGATCCGCACCTTGTCCAGCGCGTCCGACGAGTTAGAGATCAGCTCCCGCAGAAAGCTGTCCTTGTTGGAGTAGATCGAGTGGACGACCAGATCCAGCAGTTGCCGCGCTTCGGCCTGGAACTCGTGGACTTGCGATGTCATGACGGAGTGCTCCCCAATCAGTCGGTGAAATCGGTGTCGCGGGCACCGGGTGGTGCGCGAGACCACTTTACCGGCGCGCCGAACGCGTAGTCTCAGGTCCGTGCCCGACACTCTCCGGACCGACGCGCCCAGCGCCCTGTTCGTTCACGCCCACCCCGACGACGAGTCGTTGTGGACGGGCGGTCTGATCGCCGATCTCTCGGCCCGTGGCGCGCCGACCACGCTGATCACCTGCACCTGGGCCGAGGGCACCTCCCGGCACCGGGAGCTGCTCGACGCGACGGCGGCGCTCGGGATGCACGAGCCGCCGATCATGCTCGGGTACGCGGACTGCTTCGTCCCCGAGTCGGCCCCCGGCGCGCCGCGCCTGATCGACGTGCCGTTCGACGACGCCGTACGCCAGATCGTCGAACAGATCCGGCGGCTGCGGCCGTCGGTGATCGTCACCTACAACGCGTACGGGATCTACGGGCATCCCGATCACATGCATGCGCACCGGCTCGCGGTGATTGCGGCCGACGTCGCCGCCATCGGCAGTTACGCCCCGGAGCTCGGCGATCCGTGGCAGACCTCCTCCCTGTACTTCGCGACCCTGCCCAAGGCCACCGTGGAAACCCTGCGCCCACACTTGCTGGCCGATTCGAAGATCCACATCGCCGGCACCGCCCCCGACCTGGTCAGCGTGAAGTTGGACCTGCAGCACCGGCTGGGCGAGAAGGTCCGCGCGATCACCTCGCACCGGACCGAACTCGCACGCAGCGGCTCGATGCAGCACTTCATGACCCTCCCGAAGGACATGCAGCGCCTGTTCCTCGGCTGGGAGGCCTATCGTCGTCGCGACCTGGTTCCCGGCGGCCGCGACCTGGTCTGATCCGGCCGCACGGGTCGAGCACCTCCAACAGGCTGCCGGATTGGCTTCCGACTGCCAGGTTAACCCGGCAGCAGCAGCCCAGCCCGGCTGCCGGAACGGAACCCGGCAGCACCTGGTCGCCCAGGTTCACGCGAGGTGCAGCCGGGCGATCCACTCCCGGACCAGCGGCACCACCCGGCCGGCCTCCAGGTCTGCCCAGATCCAGCGGATCACCATCAACCCAAGCGCCCGCAACTCGTCTTCCCGGGCCTTCTCCCGCATCACCGCCTGCGTCACGGTCTCGTCCGGCCGGAGGTCGCGTTGATACTTGCGGAGTCCGTCGAACTCGCCGATCAGTCGCCCTCCCCAGTCGAAGTCGACGCGGTGGCGCCGTTTCCGACCCGGGTACCAGACCTGCAGCGACGGCACGGGGAGTCCGGCGAGGATGAGTTGTGCTCGGCTCCACGATTCACCGACAGACTCGGAGTCTCCGTCGGCGAACGTCAATGCACGCGTCGCCATCGCGGAGCCGGTCCGGCGTCGGGCTTCGAGCTCCGCCTTGAGCTGGTCCACCGTCGCTCCCAGGCGGAGCGCGCCGTCGAGTGCGGTCAGCGCCTGAGCGAAGTCCCCGCAGCAGGCGATGTCGACGGCGGTCCTCGCCACCGAGGTGACGAGAACTCCGTCGACAGCGACGGCCTCGGCGTCGTCGATCTTTCCGGGATGCACGTGTCGGCGGTTCCGCATATGTCCTCCGCCACGACGGCCGCTGAACACGTGGACTCGGTCCAGGTCGGGCTTCAGCAGTTTCAGTCCGTGCAGCGCGGCCGCGGACTGGTGACCCAGCACCGGCGCAGCGCCGCGGCCTGCCGAGCCGAACGCGATGCATCGCATCCGGTAGTGCGCGTCGCCCCGTTCCGACCCGACGGGAAGGGCTCCGGGCAGCAGGTACGCTCCCTCGCCGAGATCCAGCAGCCGACCGCTCTTGACGTGCGCATGGAGCTGAGCGTCGGTGTATCCCTGCTTGAGCGCAGCGGCCCGCCTGATCACTCCGTGCCGATCTGTGTAGAACTCCACGGTCCTTAGACGCAGCGGAACCGGGCGCGGTTCCATCCGGGCGGTCCGAACACACCTCCGACTGCCGGATTCGCTATCGGCTGCCGGGTTAACGCAGCAGCGGCAGAGGAACTCGGCAGCCGGAACGGAATCCGGCATCATGATGCACGCTACAGCTCGCGGACGGTCAGGCCCAGACCGCTGGCTCGCTGGACCGGGCGGTTCACCGCGGCGATCAGCTCGGCTTCGGTGCCGACGATGTACACAGTCTCCCGGGCGCGCGTCACCGCGGTGTACAGCAGCTCCTTGGTGAGCAGTTGCGCGTCCACGCCCGGCAGCACGACGGTCACCGCGCCGAACTGGCTGCCCTGACTGCGGTGGATCGTCATCGCGTACACCGGCGACGCGTCCGCGACCTGGCTCGGGTGCAGCCGCATCACCTCGTCACCGCGTTCGAAGACCACCGTCCGGCCGTCTCCGTCGGCGATCACCACTCCCGAGTCGCCGTTGAAGATGCGGTGGGCGACGTCGTTCTTGTTCACCAGCAGCGGCTCGCCCACGTAGTTCCCGGTCGGCGGGATCGCTCCGCCGAGATCCTCGTTGATCCAGTCGACGATCCGCCGCGACCAGCCGGACACGCCGTACCGCCCGTCCCGGTGCGCGCAGAGCACCCGGTGCCGCATCAGCGCGGCGAGCGCATCGCGGTCCCGGCCCGCTCCTGCGGCGTCGTGCAGTGCCCGCGCCCACGAGATCACCTGGGCCCGAACGGGATCGGTCCGCTCCGGGTCCACCAGCACCACGCGGCCGAGAGTGTCAGCAGCGAAGCGCTGGGCACCCTCGCCGGTGATCAGGTCGACCACCTCGGCGGCGCCGTCCGGACCGTCCGCGGCCTGGATCGCAGCGGCGACCGCCGAGATCTGTCCGCCGTACCGGTGCCCGCGCGTCAGCGTGATCACCCCGTCGGCCAGCGCCAGTCGCTCAGCCTCGGTGAACTCTCCCTCCGGGGGCGGCGCCACCGCGAGGAACTCCTCGGGCAGGCCGGTCTCGACCCGCCCAGCCCGGTCGACGAGGTCGGCCAGCACGACTCCCGCGTCGACGGACGAGAGCTGGTGCGGATCACCGACCAGGATCAGCCGGGTGTCCGGTCGCAGCGCCTCCAGCAGCCGGCTCATCAGGGTGACCGAGAGCATCGAGGTCTCGTCGACCACCACCACCTCGTAGGGCAGCCGGTTGTCCGCACCGCGCCAGAACGAGCCGTCCGGCCGCGAGCCGAGCATCTTGTGCACCGTGGTGGCGACCGGGGCGTGATGCAGCCGGTGACCGCCCGTGCGGTAGTCGTTGATCGACGCCTGCATCTGTGCCGCCGCCCGGCCGGTCGGGGCACACAGTCCGATCCGCGCGTTCTCACCGAGAAGCTGCTCCATCACCGCGAGGATCCGCGCCACCGTGTAGGTCTTGCCGGTTCCCGGGCCGCCCGCGAGCACCGTCGTCCACGATGTGGCCGCCAGTG
This sequence comes from Gordonia iterans, assembly GCF_002993285.1. Classification (NCBI taxonomy): domain Bacteria; kingdom Bacillati; phylum Actinomycetota; class Actinomycetes; order Mycobacteriales; family Gordoniaceae; genus Gordonia; species Gordonia iterans. The sequence goes on from NZ_CP027433.1 coordinate 2,533,101, forward strand.
CCGCGGCCGCCCGTTGACGGTCGTAGTGTTCACCGGCCTCGGCGAAGACTGCGTCGACCGCGCGCCCCAGCCGGTCCGCATCCACTACGGGACGCCGCGACCGGCGACGATCCAGGATCGCGCGGATGCTCTGCTCCTGCCGGAAGTACTTGCGCAGGTACAGCAACGGCCCGGATTCGGAATCCACCAACGCGAGCGGCCGCAGCGGGCCGCTCGGACAGCCGGTGACCAGTGGTGAACGCCGCAGCGTATCGACGAGCGCCGCCGGCTCCGGCCACGGCAGCGGCTCCGGCTCTGCCGGTCCGTCGTCGGCCGGATCGTCGGGGCGCTCGGCGGTGATCGCGGTGATCTCATTCAGCCGGACACACGTCGACCCGGTCCGCACCGCCCGGACGGCGAGCGCGGTGGCCACCAGTTCGTCGTCGCCGATCGCGGCGCCGCTGAGCGCGGCCACCCGGCGCGCGACGTGCACGTCCGCCGCCGCGAACACCCCGGCGTCGTTGAACACGCGGAGCACGCCTGTCTCGGCCGTCACCAGTTGCCCGCTCACTGCTCGGCCTCTGTGGTCTCGACTCCGCTCGACCGACGAGAAGGCTCGTCCTCTGTGGTCTCGACTCCGCTCGACCGACGAGAAGGCCCGTCCTCTGTGGTCTCGACTCCGCTCGACCAACGAGAAAGCGCGTCCTCCTCCGTGGTCGCACCGGACCGCACGCCCGCAAGCAAGTCGGACATGTCTGTCACGAGCGCCGTCGGCAGTCGCCACTCGAACACGCCGCAGCCCGGTGGATTATCCGGCCCGGACATGCCGCGCACGAAGTGATACTGCACCGGTCCCAGGTGCTGCGCCGGATCGTAGCCGGGCAGCCGCCATCGCAGATACCGGTGCAGCGCCACCGAGTACAGCAGCGCCTGGAGCGGATAGTGCGACGCCGCCATCTCCTCGGCCATCGCCGCCGTGCCGAAGTCCTCGACGTTCAGGTCCCCGGGCCGCAACCTGTTGGTCTTGTAGTCGACCACCACGAACCTCCCCTGGGTCGTCCGCAGCACCGAGTCGATGCTTCCGGTGAGATAACCCCGGAACCGCTCGGTGGACACCGTCCGGACCGTCTCCGCATAATCGCGCAACGGGTCGTCTTCTGGGAGATGCGCCGCGAGCAGTTCTCCCACCTCGTCGAGCGTGAATCCCGGTGCGGCCAGCGGAAGTTCGAACTCCATCTCGGCCAGCCGGTCCCGCGGGCCGATGCTCGCCAGGTCTCCGAAGCCCAGCGGCGTGGTGAGCACGCCCATCAGTGCCCCCGCCAGCCGGTCGACGTCGATGTCGACGCCGCGACGTTCGGCGCCCTCGGCCGTCCGCAGCCGCACGTGCGCGGACAGGTCCGGCGCCGAGGTGTCGACGTGCTCGAGGACCTCGTGCACGAGCGTGCCGAACGCGGCCCCGAACGGCAGGCCGTTCATCAACGACGGTGTACCCGCAGCGTTCTCGGCGCCGACGGCAGGCGACTCGTCACCGGGCTCGGGCTCGTCATCGAGCAGGCCGTCCTCGGGTTCTGTCTCGACCCCGCTCGCGAGTGGGCCCGCGTGGGCGGCCGCATGCGCTTCACGCACGATGCCCGAGTACGAGGTGCGCCGCCAATCCTGGTCGATGTGCCCGGAGAAGACCGCCGCGGCCAATTCCGGCGTGCCGTCGATCCTCGGCGCCGGCCGCCAGCGCAGTCCGGCCGCATGGCGTCCCGCCGGTTCCACGCTGATCAGGCCCGGAGTCACCGACGCGGCCACCTGTTGCAGCCCGCCGATCACCTCGTGGTCGGTGCCGGGGATTTCGACGTAGGGCGGGATCGCGATGCTCTCCACTCCGGCTTCCACCGCCGCCCGGCGCTCCGCCGCGGTGAAGAGCAATCGATGCAGTGCGCCCTGCCTCGTCGGCACCGACGGCCCCCACCAGGCGACGACCTGGGACCGGGCCCGCGTCATCGCGACGTACAGCAGGCGCAGATCCTCCCCTGCCTCCTCGACCAGGTGCCGCTCTTCCCGGTGCGGACGACCCGGCGCGGCGAGACCGCCGACGTCCAGACGACGTGCGCCGGACTCGTCGTGGTAGACGAAGGTCTCCTGCTCCGGCATGCGGGCGCCGTCCCAGCCGAAGGGCAGGTAGACGATCGGAAACTGCAAGCCCTTGCTGGCGTGCACGGTCATGATCGACACCGCACGCGTGTCCCGGTCGAGCCGCCGAGTCTGGGCTCCGCCGTGCCGCATGTTCGACGGGTCGGCGATCTGCTCGGCGAGCCAGGCCACCAGCGAGGCCAGCCCACCGATCCCGGAAGCCGCGTGTCGATTGCACAGGTCGGCCAACTGCCGGAGGTCGGTCAGCAAGCGCTCGCCGCCCTCTTGTCCCAGCAGGCGCCGTTCGGTGGCGAACTCGTCGAACAGGCGTGACGACATCAGGGCGAACCCGCCGTCGGCGAACGACCGGGCCAGATCGGCCAGCGCCGCCGCCAGACTGCCGACCTTCTCGTCGCCGCCCGCGTCCAGGTCGGCGGCGGACACGCCCAGCAACGGGGTCAGCGCGGCGAGTCGGACCTTCGTCGACGCCGACGGCTGCTCGATCGCCGCCAGCGCATACCACCAGTGCCGTGCCGCGGGCGTCTTGAAGATCGACGTCCCCGACCGCACGACCGACGAGATGCCGCGTTCGGCCAGCGCCGCCTGGAGCGGCTCCACCGAACCGTTCTTCCGGACCAGGATCGCGACATCGGCCAGCTCCACCGCACGCAGACCGCGCCCGTCGCCGGAATCGACGAGCGCCCCCGAGGACAGGAAGGCTGCGAGGTCGTCGGCGGCATCCTGCGTGACCCGCTGGCGGACCGCCGCGACCGACGGCAGTCCGTCTCCGCCGAAGTCGTAGGTGAGGAAGGCCCGAAGGCGCAGCGGCGCTGCGAAATCCGTCGGTCCGGCAGACTCCGGCGTACCCGGTCCGGCGTGTAGTCGCGAGGTCTGCTGCGCGGCATCGACCGGCTGATAGGCGATGCGCCGATCACCGAAGGCGGTTCCGGCGAAGACTCCGCCGAGCGCGCGCACCAGCGGGCCGTCGCTACGCCGATTGGTGCTCAGCCGGCGCTGCTCGGAGGCGTCGTGCACGGCGTCGAGATAGCTGGTCACCTCAGCGCCACGGAACGCGTAGATCGACTGCTTGGGGTCGCCCACCAGGACCAACGGGATGCGGGCGCTCGCGTCGCCGTCGGCGCCGGAGTGGAAGCACTCGCGCACGATCGCCCACTGTTGCGGGTCGGTGTCCTGGAACTCGTCGATCAGCACGACGGAGAACTGCTCGCGGATCCGGGCCCGAGCGGCCGCCCCGACCAGCGGGTCCGTGACGATGCGATGCAGCACGTTCTGGAGGTCGTCGTAGGTACGCACGCGTGCCAGCCGTTTGCGGAACTCGATCTCGGTGCGCGCCCGGGCCGCCAGTTCGACCCGGAGTGCCGCGGGCTCGTCGCATTCGTCGCCGTCGGGCGCCAGGCGCGCCGCCGACTGGGCGACGGCGTCCTGGGCGACCGTGATCACGGTCGCCAGGTCCGGCGCGCCGTCCGCGCCACCGGCGAAGCGGCGCAGGTACATGTCGCGGGCGAGTTCGTCGACCAACTCGTCGACGTTCTCGGTGATCGGGAACCGCTGCTCCCGGTCGCCGAGGAAACCCAGTGCCGACAGCATCCGGTTGCAGAAGGTGTGCGTGGTGGCCACGACGGCCGCGTCGAAGTCACTCATCGCGACCGCGAGATTCCGCTGTCGTTCGGCGATGTCCGCCTCGGTACCCGAGCACAGCAGACGCAGCACGTCGTCGGCCGCCGGGTCGGCGCGCGTGCCGGCCGGATCGTCGAGCGCGTTCAGCGCCGTGCCGATCCGTTCCCGGGTGCGCTCGCGGAGTTCGTCGGAGGCCGCGTTCGAGAACGTCGCCATCAAAAGCCGATCGACCGGGGTGCCGGCGGCCAGGTAGCGCAACGCGAGCGACACGATCGCATAGGTCTTGCCCGTTCCGGCACTGGCTTCCAGGACCACGGTGCCGGCGGGCAGGTCGCCGCACGGGTCGAAGGGAACGATCGCCGTCATCGCTGGCTCTCTTCCGCCAGGAGCGGTCCGAACACCGCGCGGGCCAACCGTACGAAGCTCTGTCCGGCCGGGGTATGACCGTCGTGTTCGACGACCTCGGGCAGCTCGGGCGCCAGCTCGACGAACGGCGCGGCGCCCGCCATGCCGATCAGCGCATCGACCGGCAGAACCCGCTCGGGGTCGGGATCGTCGTCCAGGACCAGTCCGGCGTACGGGTCCTTGAACTCCCACCTGCCCAGCCCGCGGACGGCCTTGAGCGCTATCGCCGGCCGGCCCGAGGCATAGCCGCGCGCGGCCGCCTCGGCCGCGGCGGGCGGCAGCCACAGGGGCGCCCGAAGGCCGGCGTCGCGCACGGCGATCAGTCTCCGCAGGATCTCTCCCGGATCGTCCGGCAGGCGCAGCCGGCGCATCTCGGCCCGACGGCCCCGGCCCCCGCCGACCACGACCGCCTCGGTGACGGTCCGCGACGCGCCGACCGCGATCGCGAGGAGCCTGATCCACGCCGACAACCTGTGGCCCGGCTTCAGCCGCGAGTAGGTCACCGCGACGAGCTGCTCGTCGAACACGTCGCCGACGGTGCCGTACAACCGCCGCCCGTCGGGCAGTTCGTGGAGGACGTCGACGGTGTCGCCGTGGTCATGTGCACGATGAGTCTGGGCGAGTTGACCGATGGCCTGCGCCTTCTCCTCGATCGGGGCCAGCAGCGCCGCTCCGATCGCGAACGGCGGCAGCGAGCCCCGCCGCAATTCGGCGGCGCCCAGCACCCGCGGGTCCTCGCCGCCGAGGAACCCGCGCAGGTGCCGGTCGCCGATCTTCCATTGCGCCAGACCGTCCAGATCCACCTCGAGTTGGTCCGGATGCGTCTCGTCGCGTCGCGGCAGCATCGCGCCGAGACGCTGTCGAACGAACCGTTCGGTCGGGGCGGCGAAGAAGTCGATCAGCGCGGCGAGGTCGATGTCGTCGGCGTCCCCGCGCGGCGGGAGCACGGCGTCCCGCAGAAGTGCGGGCCGGGAGCCCGGCGCCCCGGACGCGTTCAGCCGGGCGAGCTCCCGGGCGCCGTGGAGCAACCGGGCGTCATAGCTACGCGGGCCGCCGTCGCGGCCCACGAGGAAGTTGCGTTCGTCGAACGGGTGCAGCGTGTGTCTGATCACCACACCCGGCGCGCTCCCGCCGAGTATCCGTCCCGCCGTGTCGATCAGCTCTTCCACGACCACCGGCGGCGGCACGTCTCCCCCGGTCACCGGATCGGAGCCGGTGTAGAAGACCAACAGGTGATCCTGCGCTGCAGTGAGGGCGTCGAGGAAGACCTGCCGATCTTCGTCGTGCCGGTCCCGCTCTCCGATCAGCGGCAGCCGGGCGAGAACGTCGTCGCCGTCGACCGCCGAGCCGCGCGGAAACGCGCCGCTGTCCATACCTAGCAGCACCACCGCACGGTGAGGCACCGATCGCATCGGCGTGAGCGTGCACACTGTCAGCTCCCCGGTGCGGAAGTTGGAGCGGGTCGGGCGCGCGGCGAGCAGGCCGTCCATGAGGTCGCGCAGATCCGCCAGCGCGAGCGTGACGCCCCGGGCGCCGGCCGAACCGAGCGACTCGCCGATCATTTCGACGGCCTGGGCCCGTTGCCACTGGGTCTCGCGCCCGGCCGCGGTCAGCCGGTCGACCGCCTCGACCAGGAGCTGCGCCCATTCGGGCGCCGGTCGCGGCGTGTCCATCGCGGCGAGCAGCGCGCCGAGACGGTCGACGAACTCGGCGAAGCGACCCGCAAGGTCGATCTTGGTCGACTCGATCCCGTCGAGGGGCAGCCCGACGCCGAGCCACTCGTTGGACGTCTCTTCGGCGAGAACCCCCAGCAGCACCCGGTCCCGACCGGCGACGGCGGTGCCCTGCGGAAAGCCGGCCAGCCCGAAACGATCCCGTTGCGTGCCGTCGATCCCCCAGCGGATTCCCGCCCGCTCGACCCACCCGGCGAGGAGCTCGAGGTCGTCGTCGGTGAGCTCGAAGCAGCGCCGGACCGCCGGCTGCGCGATCAAATCGAGCAGATCCCCGGAACGGACCCGCCCTGCCGCCAGATCCAGCACGGCGGCGAGCACGTCGAGGACCTCGTTGGTCTCGCGCAGACCGCGGTCGGCGAGCTTGACGCGCAGTGAGTACCCCGGATGGTCGCGGCCGGCCTGCCCGAACGTTCCCGCGATCAGCGGTGCGAAGGTCTCCACGTCCGGGCACATCACCACCACGTCGCGCGGCTGCAGCTCCGGATGATCGTCGAAGAGCCGCAGCAGTCGGTCCCGGAGGACTTCCACCTGGCGTTCTGGTCCGTGACAAGCATGGACTTCGAGGGAGTCGTCGGCGACGGCGCCGGGCACGGTCTCCAGACGGTCGCACCGCAGTCCCTCCTGGACCGCGGCCAGGACCGTGGACGACGTCGCGTCGGCTGCCGGCAGCGGGTGATACACCTCCCGGGCCCGCAGCGGGCCCAGCACCTCCTGCAGTTCGCAGACGTCGCGGGCCAGCACCGCCAGCAAGGGATGTTCGGGCCGCGGACCGGTGCGCCGGTCGCGGGGACGCGGAACCGGGCCGGCGGTCTCGGCGACGGCGCGCCACAGCGCCTCCGAGGGATGCGGCAGGAACAGGGACACGTCGCGACCGGCGGCGAGCGCGCCCAGCAACCGCCGCAGCGACTCCGGTATCCGGGTGGGACCGAAGAAGGCCAACCGCTCGGGCAGCTCCACCAGGGCGGGCTCGGCGGCGAGTCGCGCGGCGACGGCGTCGAGCTGCTCGGCCAGATGCGGCTGCCCGATGCGGTCCCGGACCCGGCGCCACAACCAGGGCTGCCAGGTGAAGCCTTCCGGCAGCGGACGTCCGGGCCCGTCGGCGCCGCCGGTCCCGTCGGTGTCGTGCCCGGCGGCCCACTCGACGAGCATCGCGGGACGCTGCCATCCGTACCCGGCGAAGAGACCGGCGATCACCGACGCGGCGGCGAGGCGCCGCCCGCGCCGGTCCTCGCCCCCGAGGTGGTTCCTGAGCACCGCGAGCCGTGGATCGCCGATCTCGTCGTCGAGCACGTGCAGCACCGGCCACACGAGACGGTCGGAATACCAGGGCTCAGCGGCGTCGGGATCGTCGGCGGTAGCCAGCACGACCTGGCGGAGCAGACGTTCTGGGGAGGGAAAGTCGATGTTGGCGGCGATGCCGTCGGATCGCCCGGTGCCGCCGAGCCGCAGAGCGAGCCGCTGCTGCAGCCACCGCTCCACGCCCCGCGCCGGGACGGCGACGGTCTCGCGAGCCATCGGATCCGCCGGCGGCACCGCCAGCTGCCCGGCCAGCACGTCGGCGAGCACATCGGCCCGTTCTGCGCGATGCACCGTCAGCATCGTGCACCCCCTTCCGCCGCCTTCACGGTGTGATCGGAGCCGATCCTATCGACGCGCTCCGACAATGCCGGTCAACGCCGGCGACGGAAGGGCGCGGGCTCGCCGAGGTGCCCGGCGATGACGTCACGACTGTTCGCGAGCAGCGGGGTGGGCCGACCGCTCTCCAGGTCGAGGACCGTCAGCGTCGTCTCGCCGATCGCACCGACGGTCCCGTCGGCCGCCGTGAGCCGGTAGGCGAAGTCGAAGGACTTCTCGCCGATCCGGGACACCCAGATCTCGCAGCGCACCGGCTCAGGCGAGTAGTACAGCGGCGCGGCGAACTCGATTTCCTGGTGGGCGACGACCATCCCGATGCCGTCGCCCCGGTCGCCGCCGAACCAGTCGTTCATCGCGCGGACTCGGGCCTCCTCGAAGAGCCGTGCGAATTGCACGTTGTTCACGTGCCCGAGGGAATCCATGTCGCCCCAACGCAGAGCCACCTCCACCACGTAGCGACCGCGATCAGCACCGTTCACTGCAGACTTGTCCGACACCACCTGCACGTTAGTCCAGGCTCGGCGTGTCCCGGTCACCCGGCCACTACAGTGGGCCGGGTGCTCCTCCAGACCCGTCGCCTCACGCTGCGCCCGGTCACGCTCGACGACGTCCCGCGCCTGGTGGAACTCGACTCCGATCCCGCGGTGATGCGTTACGTCAGCGGCGGAACGGCGACCAGCGCGGACACCGTCGCCGACTGGGTGATACCGCGGATGCAGGCCCAACAGCGCGACCACGGCACCGGAATGTGGTTGATCTGGGACCGGACCGGCTGCGACGACGTCGGAGCCCGGGCACCCGAGCGCTTCCACGGGTGGGCGCAGCTGCGCACCCCGCGCCACAGCCGCCGGGCGGAACTGGAGCTCAGTTATCGACTCCGGCGCGACTCGTGGGGACACGGGTACGCGGCCGAGGCCTCGGCCACGCTGATCACGATGATGTTCGTCGAGACCGACACCACCCGGATCTTCGCGGGCACACACGTCGCGAACAAGGCCAGCCAGCGCGTGATGCAGCGCCTCGGGATGCGCCTGGCCGCCGACAGCGACGCGGTGGAGCTGAGCAGCCCGGACGCCCTGGTCGAGTACGAACTGCTGCGGGAGACCTGGTACGCCGGTCGCGGCCGAGCCTTCTCCCGCGCCTCCGCCGCCGGGGCGGCACGGGTCGGCTGACGCGCCGGGCCCTCGCGGCCGCCGCCCGGTACCGCCCGGCAGCTCGCCCCGGTACCGCCTGACACTCGGCGCACGCCGTGAGAGACTGCCAACGTCCGAACATCACCCGCACGGCCACCACCCCGCGCCGCCCGGAACCCCCAAGCCCTACAGGAGCCATCGATGACCACAGCCCCCACCTCCGACTCGACCCGGCGCCGGCAGGTCGTCATCGTCGGTTCGGGATTCGGCGGACTGTTCGCGGCGCAGCGCCTCCGGAAGGCCAAGAACGTCGACGTCACCCTGATCGCCAAGTCGACGACGCATCTGTTCCAGCCGATGCTGTATCAGCTCGCGACCGGCATCGTCGCCGAGGGCGAGATCGCGCCGGCCACCCGTGTGGTGCTGGAGAAGCAGAAGAACACCCGCACCCTGCTCGGTGAGGTGTACGACGTCGACGTGGAGAAGCAGGTGGTCTATTCCCAGCTCCTCGAGCGCGTCACCGAGACCCCGTACGACGACCTGATCATCGCCGCGGGCGCCGATCAGTCGTACTTCGGCAACGACCACTTCGCCGAGTACGCCCCGGGCATGAAAACCATCGACCACGCCCTCGAACTGCGTGGCCGCATTCTCGGCGCCTTCGAGCAGGCCGAGCTCTCCGACGATCCGGCCGAGCAGGAGAAGCTGATGACCTTCGTGGTGGTCGGCGCGGGTCCCACCGGCGTGGAGATGGCCGGCCAGATCGCCGAGATGAGCGACAAGACCCTCAAGAACGCCTTCCGCAACATCGACCCGACCAAGGCACGGGTCATCCTGCTCGACGCCGCCCCGGCCGTGCTCGCCCCCTTCGGCCCCAAGCTCGGGACCAAGGCGGCCAAGCGGCTGGAGAAGCTCGGCGTGGAGATCCAGCTCGACGCGATGGTCGTCGACCTCGACTACGACGGCCTCGTCGTCCGGGACAAGGACGGCACCGAGCGGCGCATCGAGAGCCAGTGCAAGGTGTGGTCCGCCGGCGTCCAGGCCAGCGGACTCGGCGAGGTGCTGCGCGACAAGACCGGCGTCGAGCTCGATCGCGCCGGGCGCGTGAAGGTCGGCCCGGACCTCACCGTGGCCGGCCACCGGAACATCTTCGTCGTCGGCGACATGATGGCCGTCGACGGCGTGCCCGGTGTCGCGCAGGGTGCGATCCAGGGTGGCCGGTACGCGGCGGATGCGATCCTCGCCGAGATCAAACGCGGCCAGACGCCGGATGAGCGCAAGCCGTTCAAGTACTTCGACAAGGGTTCGATGGCCACCGTCTCCCGGTTCAGCGCCGTGATGCAGGTCCCGATACCCGGCACCAAGAAGAAGTTCGAGACCGAGGGCTACTTCGCGTGGCTGGGTTGGCTGGCGCTGCACCTGGTGTACCTGGTGGGCTACCGCAACCGGTTGAACACGCTGGTCAACTGGTTCTTCTCGTTCACCACGCGCGGACGCACGCAGCTCGCGATCACCGAGCAGCAGGTGTACGCCCGCTCGGCGCTGCAGGAACTGTCCTATCTGGAACGCCTGCGTCTGTCGGCTGCCGAGCGCGATCGCGAGGATCCGGTGGCCGTGGCCAAGGCGCTCGAGAAGAGCGTCGAAGACGACACCCCGGAGGCCAAACAGGCCTGACCGCGCCGATCCGGGATGGCCGGGGTCTAGACCTCGGGCATCTCGATGTTCTGCAGACGCACCCGCGACTGGGCGAGTAGCCGGCCGTCGTCGTCGACCATGTCGACCTGCCACAGCTGCTGCCTGCGCCCCCGGTGGATGGGCGTGGTGCTGACGTGCACGGTGCCCTCGCTGACCGAGCGCAGGAAGTCGGTGCTGTTGTTCGCACCCACGGCCGCCCCGCCGTAACCCTTCTCCTGCAGCCAAGCGAAGCCGCTGATGCTCGCAGCACTCTCGGCGACGGCGCAGTACGTTCCGCCGTGCACGATCCCGAACGGCTGGTGATGGGCCGGAGTGATCTCCAGTTTCGCGCGGACCCCGTCCCCGCTGTACTCGATCATCTCCAGGCCCAGCACTCCGTCCAGGCCCCTCCCGTTGAGGTCTTCCAGTTCGACTTGTGCCATGTCCGTAGCCTGCCACGGCCCAGCCGCGCGGAGCACGCCGGTACGACGAAAGCCCCCGGAACGCCGAGTGGCGCCGGGGGCTTTCGCCGTAAGGACCGGGGGTCTCTGCAGCCCTCAGGACTCTCACGCGATCCTTGAAAGATAATGTAGGCTAGCCTTACTTCGGTGTCAACTCATCGGAGATCGCCCTGGTCGTCACGCTTGTCGGCGGCTCGGGAACACAAGGCACACATCAGTCGTTAGACCGATGGAACTACCGAAGAGCGTTACTGGGAGCGGGCGTAAGATGAAGAAGATGAACGGACTCGGCGATCTCGAACGTGCGGTGATGGACGCCCTGTGGGCCTCGCCGACGCCGCAGACCGTGCGCCAGGTCCACGCCGAACTCGCCAAGACCCGGACCCTGGCCTACACGACCGTGATGACCGTGCTGCAACGACTGGCCAAGAAGGACCTGGTGACCCAGATCCGCGACGACCGCGCACACCGGTACACGGCCAGCCGTCCGCGTGAGGATCTGGTCGCCAGCATCATGGTCGATGCCCTCCGCGCGACCGATGCGGCCGGATCCCGGCACGCCGCGCTCGTGTCGTTCGTGGGCCGGGTCGGCGCAGACGAGGCCGCCGCGCTCCGGGAGGCGCTCGACGAGCTCGAGGCCTCCGAACGAGCATGACGCCCCGGATACGCGGTCCGGTGGCCCACGTCCGGGCCGAACCCGTATCCTGAACTCGCCCGCCGGACGAGACCAGAGGAAGACCGATGACCGCGCTGCTGTTCGGTATCCTCACCGTCGCTTTGGTGGGTCCCATCCCCGAAGCCCTGGCCCGCGCCGAATGGCCGCTGTACGCGCCGCGGGCGGCGATGGCGCTCTGGCAGTCCATCGCGCTGGCCGCGGTGCTCTCGGCGTTCAGCACCGGCTTGGCCATCGCCGCCCATCTCCTGGCCCCCGGCCCCGACGGAGTGCCCACCACCAGCCCCGCCGCCGAGATCGCCCGCCTCGGCTGGTTCACCTGGTCGGTGTACGTCCTGGCCTTCGCCGCCACCGTCGTCATCGGCCTGCGACTGACGACCACCGTCGCGGCGATCGCATTCCGGACTCGCACTCGCCGGCGCACGCATCGCACCCTCGTCGACCTCGTCGACCGCACCGACCTGCGCCGCGCCGGCGGCTCAGACATCCGAGTGCTCGACGTCCCCACCCCCCTCGCCTACTGTCTCCCGGGCCGCCGCTCGCGTGTGGTCCTCTCCGAAGGAGTGCTCAACCGCCTCTCCCGCGACGAGTTGGCCGCGGTGATCGAACACGAGCGCGCCCACCTGCGGGCCCGGCACGACCTCGTCCTGGAGGCGTTCGTCGCGCTGCACGCCGCCTTCCCCCGCTTCGTCCGGTCCAAGTCCGCGCTCAGCGCGGTACGGCTTTTGATCGAGGCACTCGCCGACGACCAGGCCGTGAACGTCAGCGGCCGCCGCTCGGTCGGCCGCGCACTGGTCGCCTGCGCGGACGCCACCGCGCCGCGCGGGGCCATGGCGATGGGCGGCCCGACCACCGTCACCCGGGTGCGCCGCCTCACCCACCAGCCGGCCGCCGCCCAGTCCGTCCGCCGCCTGTCGCTGACCGCCTACGCGATCGCCGCGGCGCTGCTGGTGGTCCCCACGCTGGCGGTCGCCATCCCGTGGCTCACCGAGCTCACGCGCCTGCTCAGCCACTGAGGCCGCGATCCGGCCCATCCGACACAGGACACCCGAGAAAGGCCCCTGACCACGTGCGCTTCCTCGAAGGCCACCGGCCCGACCACGACCTGACCTACGACGATCTGTTCATCGTCCCGAACCGGTCCGACGTCACCTCCCGGTTCGACGTCGACATCGCCACGCACGACGGCACCGGCACGACGATTCCGCTGGTGGTGGCCAACATGACGGCCATCGCCGGCAAACGGATGGCCGAGACCGTCGCCCGCCGCGGCGGACTCGTCGTACTCCCGCAGGACGTGCCGCTGCAGGCCGCCGCCGACACGATCGCGTTCGTCAAGTCGCGCCACCTGGTCGCCGACACGCCCGTGGTCCTCGGTCCCGGCGATCTGATGGCCCACGCACAGGCGCTCATCCCCAAGCGGGCGCACGGCTATGCGGTGGTGATCGACGACGGCACTCCTATCGGCTTGGTCGCCCGCGCCGAACCGGGACCGGACCTGGACATGTTCTCCGACCTGCGTTCGGCGATGCTGCCGATCCCCGTGCTGCTGCCCGACACGACCGCGCCGCGCACCATCTTCGAGACCCTGACCGAGGCGAACGCCGATCTGGCGGTCTTGGTCGGCGCCGACGGCGCGCTCACCGGGGTACTCACCCGCGTCGGCGCCCTGCGTGCAGGCATCTACCGCCCGAACGTGGACGACCGCGACCGCCTGCGCGTCGCAGCCGCCGTCGGGATCAACGGCGACGTGGTGAGCAAGGCCCGCGCACTCGTCGAATCCGGAGCGGACCTCCTGGTGGTCGATACCGCGCACGGCCACCAAGCGAAAATGCTGGCCGCACTGTCCGCGGTGGCTGGAGCGGACCTGGGGGTGCCCGTCGCCGCCGGAAACGTCGTGTCGGCGCAGGGCACCCGGGACCTGATCGACGCCGGCGCCTCGATCGTCAAGGTCGGGGTGGGCCCCGGCGCGATGTGCACCACCCGGATGATGACCGGCGTCGGCCGCCCCCAATTCTCCGCGGTCGCCGAATGCGCCGCCACCGCACGCGAGCTCGGCGCCTCGGTGTGGGCCGACGGCGGTGTCCGTCATCCGCGCGACGTCGCGCTCGCGATCGCCGCGGGTGCGTCGAACGTGATGATCGGCTCCTGGTTCGCCGGCACCTACGAGTCCCCCGGCGATCTGCACACCGACGCGTCCGGCGAGTACAAGGTCAGCTTCGGTATGGCATCCAAGCGCGCCGTGGCCGCGCGTTCGTCCGCGGACGAGGCCTACGACCGCGCCCGCAAGGCTCTGTTCGAGGAGGGCATCTCCGCCTCTCGTATCCGGGTCGATCCGGAGCGGCCGAGCGTCGAAGACCTGATCGACCACATCTGCGCGGGTCTGCGCAGCACCGCGACGTACACCGGCGCGCGCGACCTGGCCGAGTTGCACCAGAACGTCGTGCTCGGGGTCCAGTCGGCAGCCGGATTCGCCGAGGGCCGCCCGCTGCCCGGGGGCTGGTGACCGGCCCCCGTGGAGATCCTGCTGATCGTCGCCAAACTGGCCGGCTTTCTGGCGCTCACCGTCGGGACGACGCTGTTCGTCGCCTCCGAGTTCTCGCTGACCGCGCTGGAGCGGTCGACCGTCACCGACGACGTCGAACGTCGCGGTGACCGCCTGTCCCGCCTGGTCGACAAGGCGCACCGCACCCTTTCCTTCCAGTTGTCCGGCGCTCAGCTCGGGATCACCATCACGACGCTGATCACCGGCTATCTGGCCGAACCGGTGCTGGCCCAGCTCCTTGATCCGGTGCTGCGGCACCTGCCGGTGTCGGCCGGCACCGCCTCGGGGATCTCGCTGGCCCTCGCGTTGATCATCGCGACGTCGCTCTCGATGGTGCTCGGAGAGCTGATTCCCAAGAACCTCGCCATCACGAAGCCGCTGGCCACGGCTCGGGCGACGTCTGGCCCGATGATCGCGTTCTCCACTGTGTTCAAACCCGCGATCCTCGGCCTCAACAACTCGGCCAACGCCATCGTCCGGCGCCTGGGTGTGGAACCGACTGAAGAGCTGGGTTCGGCCCGGTCGGCAGCCGAACTCGGTGCGCTGGTCCGCAACTCAGCGCTGCGCGGGGCCCTCGACCCCGACACCGCCACCCTCGTCGACCGATCGTTGCGCTTCGGCCAGCTCGACGCCGACGACCTGATGACCCCACGTGTGCGCGTACAAGCGCTCGAACCCGGCGACACCGTCCGCGATCTCGTCTCGGCGGCGTCGCGCACCGGACACTCCAGGTTCCTGGTGGCCGAAGAAGGCGACCTCGACAATCTGATCGGCGTGGTGCACATCAAGCAGTCGTTCACGGTGCCGCCCCAGGCACAGGACACCACCACGCTGCGGACCCTCGCCCGGCCGGTGACCCGCGTACCCGGCAGCCTCGACGGCGACGCCCTGATGGAACGCATCAAGGCCGACGGCCTGGAGATCTGCGTGGTGGTCGACGAGTACGGCGGCACCGCAGGCATCGTGACCTCCGAGGACCTGATCGAGGAGATCCTCGGCAACGTGACCGACGAGCACGACGACGAGGAGTCCGAGGTGAGCCGGGTCGGCAACGGCTATCGGTGCTCGGGTCTGCTGCGCGTCGACGAGGTGGCCGAGGCCGTCGGCTACCAGGCGCCGGAGGGCGCCTACGAGACCCTCGGAGGCCAGGTGATGTTCCTGCTCGGCGCCATCCCCCAGGTCGGCGACATCGTCGACCTTCCGCTGCGCACGACGGGCGGCGACGACCGGCCCGAGGCGTCCTGGCGCGCCACCGTCGTCGCCATGGACGGGCGCAGGGTCGACGCTGTCTGGCTGACACCGATCCAGCCGGTCGCCGCGGTCACCGCGACCGGCGAGGAGGTGACCTCGCGTGGGTGACCTCTGGGGCGTCGTCCTCACCATCGTGCTGCTGGCCGCCAACGCCTTCTTCGTCGGTGCCGAGTTCGCCCTGATCGCCGCGCGCCGCGACCGCCTCGTCGCGCTCGAGGAGACCGGCAAGCGGCGTGCCCGCACGGTCATCAAGGCCTCCGAGCAGCTGTCTCTGATGCTGGCCGGTTCGCAGCTGGGGATCACCATCTGCTCGATCCTGCTGGGCCGCGTCGGCGAGCCGGCGATCGCCCACTTGATCGAGCGGCCGCTGCATGCGCTGTCGGTCCCGGACAGCCTGCTGCATCCGATCTCGTTCGTGATCGCGATCAGCCTGGTGGTGATCCTGCACATCCTCCTCGGCGAGATGGTGCCGAAGAACATCGCGCTCGCGGGTCCGGAACGGGCCGCGATGCTGCTGATCCCGGCGCAGTTGATGTTCATCCGGATCGTCCGGCCGGTGATCTGGTTCTACAACGCCCTGGCCAACGGCACCTTGCGGCTGTGCGGTGTGGAGCCCAAGGACGAGGTGTCCTCCACTGTCACCGAGACGGAGCTGGCCCAGATGATCGCCGAATCACGCGAGCTCGGTCTGCTCGACGCGGAGGAGCACGAACGTCTGATCCGCGCACTCCACACCATCGAGCGCACTGTGGTCGAGGCGATGATCCCGCTGCGACTGGTGCGCACGGTTCCCGTCGCCGTCGATGCCCGCACCGGCCGAATCGGACCGCGCCTGGGCGAGGTGGAACGGGCGGTGCGGGAGACCGGCTACTCCCGCTTCCCGGTGCGCGGCCTCGACGGCTCGTACATCGGCTACCTGCACCTCAAGGATGCACTCGACGACATCCTCGACGAGAATCTGGGGCGCGAGAGCATCCTGGGCGCCGACAAGATCCGGCCGCTCCCCCGGGTCGCCGCGGACACGCCGCTCGACGAGGCCAGTGTGCTGCTGCGCAAGGCCAGTTCCCATCTGGCCGCCGTCACCGACCACACCGGCACGATCATCGGCGTGATCGCCCTGGCCGACCTCGCCGAGGCGTTCGTCGGCAATCTGGGAGACGCGACCCACCGGATCCGCTGACATGCCGACCCTGCCCGAACCGGTGTGGCGCGCTCGCGCCGAGGCGCACACGGCCCGGATCGAGTCGCTCGTCGGCCCGTACCTGGCCGAGCGCGCACGCGGCCGCAAGCACCCAGTGATCGACTTCCTGTTCACGTACTACTCAGCGCGCCCGGTCCAGGTGCGTCGCTGGCATCCCGGTTTCGGCGCCGCACTGGCGCACGGCGACGAGTATCTGACACTGCAGGGCTACGCGCGCACCGCCGACGGTGCCGTCGCGGTGACCGACGGATTCCGGGACCGCCGCGCCTCGCTCATCGGGGCGATCGTCGAGCTCACCTCGACCACCTCGTCGCGGCCCGCCCGTTTCGGCTGCTTCGGTCTGCACGAATGGGCGATGGTCTACCGCGCCCCGGACACCCGGCACCCGCAGCCCCTGCGCCTCGGTGCGGCGGGCACCGACGCCGTCGTCGAGTCGATGCCGCTGCGGTGCACCCACTACGACGCGTTCCGCTTCTTCAGTCCGGAGGCCGCGCCGCGCAATGCGGCCACACTCACCCGTGCCGCTCAGCGCGACCACGAACAGCCGGGCTGCCTGCACGCCACCATGGATCTCTACCGCCACTGCCTCAAACTCGGTCCCCTGGTGCCCGGCGAACTGCTCGCCGATGCCTTCGAACTCGCCCTGGATGCGCGCACGCTCGACATGTGCGCCAGTCCGTACGACCTGGCTTCGCTGGGCTACCCACCGGTCCGGATCGAGACACCCGAGGGTCGCGCGGAGTACGTGCGGCAGCAGACCGCACTCGCCGATCGGGGCGCGGCTCTGCGCGCCCGGGTCGTCGCCGCGTGCCGCACACTGCTGCCGACCGCAGAGCCGCCGACTACCGACGAGTAGACCCAGGCCGGCACCTAGTACCATGGCCGTGTCGCGCGCGAGCACTCCGCGCACGCGTGAGACCTCCGGCAGCAGCGTCGCTGAATCGGAGTTCGCCAGGTGAAAGAAGGGTTGCCATGACCGAACGCGTCAACGTCCATGGATTGCAGGTCGCGAAAGTCCTCTACGACTTCGTGAATGAGCAGGCGCTCCCGGGCACGGGTGTCGACGCCGATGCGTTCTGGGCCGGTGCCGCTTCGGTGATCGACGATCTCGCGCCGCGCAACCGCGAACTCCTCGCCGTCCGCGACGACCTGCAGGCTCAGCTCGACCAGTGGCACCGCGACCACCCCGGGACCCCGGACCAGGCCGAGTACCTCGCGTTCCTCAAGAAGATCGGCTACCTCGTCGAGCCGCCGGCCGACTTCGAGATCACCACCGACAACGTCGACCTCGAGATCGCGGAGACCGCAGGCCCGCAACTGGTGGTCCCGGTCCTCAACGCCCGGTTCGCGCTGAACGCATCCAACGCGCGCTGGGGTTCGCTGTACGACGCGCTCTACGGCACCGACGCGATCCCGGAGACCGACGGTGCCGAGAAGGGCTCGTCGTACAACAAGGTCCGCGGCGACAAGGTGATCGCCTTCGCCAAGGCCTTCCTGGACCAGGCCGTGCCCCTGGAGAACGGCAGCCACGCCGACGCCACCCGGTACGTGGTCGACGGCGACAAGGTCAACGTCGTGCTGGGCGCCGGGAGCGAAGCGAGCGGGCCCGATGCCACGGGCTCTGACACGGAGGTCACCACCTTCGCCGACCCCGACGCCTTCGTCGGCTACACCGGCGATGCGCTGGCGCCGTCGTCGATCCTGCTGCGGCACCACGGCCTGCACATCGACATCCTGTTCGACCCGGAGTCGCCTATCGGCTCCACGGACAAGGCCGGCATCAAGGACGTCGACCTGGAGTCGGCGATCACCACGATCATGGACTTCGAGGACTCGGTGGCGGCCGTGGACGCCGACGACAAGGTCCTCGGCTACACCAACTGGCTCGGCCTGAACAAGGGCGACCTGGCCGAAGAGGTCACCAAGGGCGGCAAGACCTTCACCCGCGTGCTGAATCCGAACCGCGTCTACACCGGGCGCGACGGTCAGCCGCTGGAGCTGCACGGCCGCTCGCTGCTCTTCGTCCGCAACGTCGGTCATCTGATGACCAACCCCGCCATCCTCGACGCCGACGGCAACGAGGTCCCCGAGGGCATCCTGGACGCGTTGATCACCTCGGCGATCGGCATCCACGGGCTGAGCAGCGAGGGCCTGCAGAATTCGCGCACCGGCTCGATCTACATCGTGAAGCCGAAGATGCACGGTCCGGACGAGGTGGCCTTCACCGTCGAGCTCTTCGGTCGCGTCGAGGACGTCCTCGGCCTGCCCCGCAACACCCTCAAGGTCGGCATCATGGACGAGGAGCGCCGGACGACGGCCAACCTCAAGGCCGCCATCGAGAACGCCTCCGAGCGCGTGGTATTCATCAACACCGGCTTCCTGGACCGCACCGGCGACGAGATCCACACGTCGATGGAGGCCGGGCCGATGGTCCGCAAGGCCGACATGAAGCAGCAGACCTGGATCAAGGCCTACGAGGACTGGAACGTCGACACCGGCCTGGCCGCGGGTCTGCAGCACCGGGCGCAGATCGGCAAGGGCATGTGGGCGATGCCGGACCTGATGGCCGACATGCTCGAGCAGAAGATCGGCCACCCGAAGGCCGGCGCGAACACCGCGTGGGTGCCCTCGCCGACGGCCGCGACCCTGCACGCCCTGCACTACCACGAGGTGGACGTGTTCGAGCGGCAGGACGAGATCGCCAAGCGCGATCCGGCCACGCTGGAGGACATCCTGACCATCCCGCTGGCCGCCGATCCGAACTGGACCGACGAGGAGAAGCGCGAAGAGC
This sequence comes from Gordonia iterans, assembly GCF_002993285.1. Taxonomy (NCBI): domain Bacteria; kingdom Bacillati; phylum Actinomycetota; class Actinomycetes; order Mycobacteriales; family Gordoniaceae; genus Gordonia; species Gordonia iterans. The sequence continues at coordinate 2,552,341 of NZ_CP027433.1, forward strand.
TCGACAACAACTGCCAGTCGATCCTGGGCTACGTTGTCCGCTGGATCGATCACGGCGTCGGCTGCTCCAAGGTGCCCGACATCCACGACGTCGCCCTGATGGAGGACCGCGCCACACTGCGGATCTCCAGCCAGCTGCTGGCGAACTGGCTGCGGCACGGGATCGTCAGCGAGCAGGACGTCGTGGCCGCGCTGGAGCGGATGGCCCCGGTGGTCGACCGGCAGAACGCCGGCGACCCGGACTACCGGCCGATGGCCCCGGACTTCGACTCCAACATCGCGTTCCAGGCCGCCAAGGCCCTCATCCTGGAAGGCGCCGCGCAGCCCAGCGGGTACACCGAGCCGCTGCTGCACCAGGCACGCCGCGACTACAAGGCCGCCAACGCCTGATGATCGCGTCACCGAGCCCGGACCTGTCTCAGGTCCGGGCTCGGCCCGTCAGCGATGACGGATCGGCACGAGCGCGCGAGCGGGCGCCTCGGCTGTCACGGAGGAACCAAGGAGAAGCACAGTGGGAACACACAGTTCCAACCGCACCAGTCAGTTGGTGAGCCGGTCAGTGCTGGCCGTCGCCCTGGCGGTGATTCTCGTCGTCGCCGGTGCGGTCGCATGGATCGGGCTGGGCGACCGGATCGACGACGACGCGACCACGCAGAGCACCTCGGCAGACTGCCTCGAGGGCGATGCTCAGGTCTCGGTGATCGCCGACCCGGGTGTGGCGCCCGCGCTGCAGGAGATCGCGAAGAGCTACAACGCGCTCCGTCCGACGGTCCGCGACTACTGCATCGAGATGGACGTGCGCCCCGGGGACGCCCGGGCGACCCTCGACGGGCTGACCGCCCAGTCCTGGGACACCGAAGCGGGCGGTCCCCGGCCCGCCGCGTGGATTCCGGAATCCTCCGTCTGGGTCGCGGCGCTGCAGACCGCCGAACCGGACGCCCTGCAAGGCGCGCCCGAATCGCTGGTGAAGTCACCCGTGCTGTTCGCTGTCCGGCCCGAGCTCGCCACCGCCGCGGGCGGCCGGGTGATGTGGATCCAGATGCCTTTCCTGACCTATGCCGACGCCTTCGCCGCCTACGGCCACACCGCCATTCGTGGCTCGGCCCGGCTGGCCATGCCGCAGGGCCCACAGTCCGACGCGACGTCGCTCGCCGCCCAGGGTTACGTCTACAACACCGTCGAGCCCGACGGGGCGGGGCCGCTGACCGTCGACGGTGTCGGCAAGCCGAACATCCAGCTGGGCCTCCGGCAGCTCATGCGCAATCCTCCGCGCGCCGGGGACGGGAGCGCCGAAGCAGCCGTCCGCGCGATCATTTCGGCCCCGAACCTCGATGCGGCGCAAGTTCGCTCGGTTCCGATCAGCGAGCAGCGCCTCTATCTGGCCACCAAAGACGACGACGAGGCGCGCATCGCGATCATCCGACCACGCGGATTCACACCGATGCTCGACTACCCGGTGATCCGCCTGGCCGGGGAGACTCCGGCGCACGCATCCGATGCGGTCGCCGAATTCCTCACCTTCGCGCGCAAACCCGAGCAGATGCGGATTCTCACCCAGGCCGGATTCCGCGGCGCGGGTCCGCTGCCGGAGGCCACCGCCACCGTCGACTTCCCCGACGTCCCTCAGGAGATGCCGCAGCCCGAGCCGGAAGCGGTGATCGCGACGAACCGCATCGTGCTGCGTTCGGCCGTTCCCGCCTCCTGATCGCGCGGCCGCCCCACGGTGCCGCACACGTCTGATATAGACGAGGTGAGCATCGGTGTGCAGGGGAAGGGATACGAGTGGGCGAGCATCAGAGCGGAACGACGGGCCGGACCAAGTACACCGTCGCCATGACGGCGGGCATTCTGCTCATCATCCTCGTCGTCGCCGTCACCGTGGCCGTCGTCAACTTTCCCAAGCGCGCCACGTCGACCACTAAGGTCCTGCCCTGTCCCGCCGGACCGCTGGTGGTACCCGTCGCGGCCGATCCCGCCATCGCGCCGGCCCTGCAGGAGATCGCCAAGTCGTACTTCGCGCAGACACCCGTCCTCGACGACTACTGCGTCGAAGTGCAGGTCCGGCCCGCCGACGCCCGCACGATCATGGAAGGGCTGACCGCCGACTCCTGGAACGCTCACGCGTACGGCGTCTACCCGGCGGCCTGGGTCCCCGAGTCCTCGGTGTGGACCGCCGCCGTCGCGGCCGCCGATCCGGGAAAGTTCACCGGTCGACCCGAGCATCTGGTCAGTTCGCCGGTTCGGATCGCGACCGAGCCGGTGCTCGCCCGGGCCGCCGCCGACAGCGGGATCTCGTGGGCCGACCTGCCGAGTCTGACCCGCGCGAACTCGCTCCGCGCCTACGGGTACGGCTCGTGGGGCTCGCTGCGGATGGCGATGCCCCAGGGCGCGCAGTCCGACGCGACGTCGCTCACCGGCCAGGCAGTGGCCGCGGCCACGGTCGGCACGCGGGAACCGCTGACGCTCGAGCAGGCTCGATCGTCGGCCGTGACGACCGCGATGCGCGAGCTCGTCTCGGCGCCCCCGCGCGTCGGCGACGGGAGCGCCGAGGCGGCCGTCAAGGAGATCGCCGAGACCACGAACCCGGCGACGGCGCCGGTCCGGGCCGTGCCGATCAGCGAGCAGCGCCTCTACGCCGTCACCAAGGACGACGCCCAGGCGAAGGTGGCCGTCGTCGCTCCGAGCGGTCTCACCCCGGTCCTGGACTACCCGGTCGTGTCGCTGACCGGCAGCGAGGTGAGCGCCACGATGACCAAGACGATCGCCGAGTTCGTCGCGTTCGCGCGCAAGCCGGACCAGATGAAACTGCTCACCCAGTCCGGTTTCCGCGGGCCCGGTCCCCTGCCCTCAGACACGGCGACGGTGAAGTTCGGCGAACTCGGCGACACTCTGCCGGTACCCGTCCCCCAGGCGACCGTCGCGATCAACCGGATCGTTCTGCCCTCCGCGGTCCCCGGGAGCTGACCTCGCGACCGTTCACCCCTCGACCGCGTCGTCGGGCTTTGTTTCGGTCATGCTGGGCGCAACGATTGCCGTTGCCGGCGGCTGCGGCGCACACTCGTGACATGCTTCCCGCATTCGCGCACCGCGCCGCCGCATCCCGGCGATGTCAGCCAGCCGCTGCGCCGTCGTCCTGACGGCGCGTCTGCCGCAACGCATCCGCTCCCTTCCCTCTCCGGCCTCAAGGAGGTCTATTCCGTCATGCCCGAAAACAGTTCTGCGGCCACGCACGCCCGCCTCGAAGCAGCCCATCAACCGCTCCAGTTCGCCTACTGGGTGCCCAATGTGAGCGGCGGCCTGGTGGTCTCGAAGATCGAACAGCGCACCGACTGGGGCTACGACTACAACCGGGAACTCGCGGTCCTCGCCGAGAACAACGGCTTCGACTACGCGCTCACCCAGGTCCGGTACATCGCTTCGTACGGTGCCGCCTACCAGCACGAGTCGACCAGCTTCTCGCTCGCCCTGCTCCTGGCCACCGAGCGGCTGAAGGTGATCGCCGCCGTCCACCCGGGACTCTGGCAGCCCGGTGTGCTGGCCAAGCTGATCGCCACCGCCGACCAGCTCTCCGGCGGCCGGGCCGCGGTGAACGTGGTCAGCGGCTGGTTCAAAGACGAGTTCACCAAGCTCGGCGAGCCCTGGCTGGAGCACGACGAACGCTATCGGCGCGCCGAGGAGTTCATCGGCTATCTGCGCGAGATCTGGACCAGCGACCACGCCGAGCTCTCCGGCGACTTCTACCGCCTCCATGACTTCGACCTGAAGCCCAAGCCCGTCGACGTTCCCGGGCGGCCGCACCCGGAGATCTTCCAGGGCGGCAACTCCACGGCCGCCCGCGCGATGGCCGGCCGGGTGTCGGACTGGTACTTCAGCAACGGCAAGGACTTCGACGGCATCACCGAGCAGGTGATCGACGTCAACACCGAGGCCGCCCTGCACGACCGGACCGTCAAGTTCGGTCTGAACGGATTCCTCATCGCGCGGGACAGTGAACGCGAGGCTCGCGACATGCTCCGGGAGATCGTCGACAAGGCCGACCGCGACGCAGTCGCGGGATTCGGCTCCGCAGTGAAGCAGGCCGGCCGGTCCGCCGCCGACGGCAAGGGCATGTGGCAGGATTCGGAACTCGCCGACCTGGTCCAGTACAACGACGGTTTCCGCACCGGGCTGATCGGCACACCCGAACAGATCGCCGAGCGGATCGTCGCCTACAAGACCCGCGGGGTGAATCTCTTCCTCCTCGGCTTCCTGCACTACCTGGAGGACGTCGCCTACTTCGGTGAGAAGATCCTGCCTCTGGTCCGCGAACTCGAAGCCGATCTCGCCGGCAGCGGTCGCCTGGAATCCGAACTCGCTCGCCACGGAGTTCTCGCGGGTCTCGATACGGCCCTCGGCTAGCGCCTCGGACCTACTCGACCAACAACTCAGACCGGTCGTTCGCGGATCCGTTTCGCCCGCTCGGTGGTCGAGTAGGCGAGGCGCCAGCCGAGCCGTATCGAGACCCAGCCGCGCGGTACCGAGATCACCCACGATCATTCACTCCCCATCCATTCACTCCCCACGCCTCCCCGAAAGGAACCCCTTCCATGACCACCACCGAACAGCGCCCCGGCGCCGACACTCCGTCCTCGTCCGACAACGCCTCCCGCTTCGCCGACGCCCTACGCCGCGCCGACCTGGTCGCGGCCGAGCTCCGCGCAAGCGCCGCCGAGCGGGATCGCGCCAATGCCGCGCCGGTCGCCGAAGTCGAGCTTCTCCGGACCCACGACCTCCTGCAGGTCGGCGAGCCGGTCGAACTCGGCGGCGACGGCCTGAACTACGCGCAATCCCAGCAACTCACCCGGCGCATCGCCCGCGGCGACACCTCGGTCGCGCACCTGCTCGGCTACCACTATGCGCAGCAACGCATTCCGCACCTGTTCGGCACACGCGAGCAGGCCGAGGCACTCTCCCGGCGGAACGCGAGCGAGAAGCTCTTCTGGGGCGGCGTGCAGAACCCGCGCGGCGGCTCGGCCCTCGAGCTGACTCGCGACGGCGACGGCTTCCGGCTGAACGGCCGCCGCACCTTCGCCTCCGGGGCGAGCATCGCCGACCAGTTGTCGGTGACGGCCGTCTTCGAGGGCGACCTGGTGTTCTTGTCGCTGCCCGCCGGGGTCGAGGGCTTCACTCCCCTCGGCGACTGGGACAACATCGGTCAGCGCCTCACCGATTCCGGCGGCGTGGAGTTCGACGACACCCCGGTGGCGCGCGATCAGATCCTGGGCAGCGACCCGCTGACCGGCAAAGAGCTCAGCGCCTACCAGCAGCTGGTGACTCCGCACTGGCAACTCGCCTTTGCGAACTTCTACATCGGCACGGCCGAGGGCGCGCTGGACGAGGCCCTCGACTGGACCCGCCTGCACGCGAGCGCCTGGGAGACCTCGGGCCTGGAGGCGGCCACGGACGACCCGTACATCCTGGAGTTGGTCGGCGAACTGCGCTCGCAGATCGCCGCGGCGGCACTGCTGGCCGACCGGGCCGGCGACGTCCTCCAGCAGGCGCTCGACTTCGGTCCCGAGCTCAGCGCCGAGCAGCGGGCCGAGGCGGCGATCGCGATCGCCGAGGCGAAGTATCTGACCACCAAGGTCTCGCTGGAGGCCGCGTCGCGCCTGTTCGAGATCCAGGGCGCCCGCGCCACCACCAGCGCGTACGGCTTCGACCGGCACTGGCGGAACCTGCGCACCCACACTGTGCACGATCCGGTCGCATACAAGGCGCGTGAGATCGGCGACTGGACGCTGAACCACCGCGCACCGCAATTCAGCCTCTACAGCTGATACTCGAGAGGAAGAACGGAGTCGCCGTGCCGGAGCCGATCGGAGACGCCGAACAGGCACTGGACCGGGCCGCGAAGCTCGCCCCCGCCCTCGCGGCGGGGGCGAGCGACCGTGACCGGGATCGCCGCCTGCCATACGCCGAGGTGGCCGCGCTGTCCGAATCCGGGCTGCTGACCATCACCGTGCCGGAACGTTTCGGCGGGCCCGGGCTCGGTGCCGGAGTCCTCAGCCGCATCGTGGCGATCCTCGCTGCCGCCGACCCGAGCATCGCGCAGATCCCGCAGAGCCACTTCGTGTTCCTCGACGCACTCGGGCGTACCGGATCCGAGCAACTCCAGGCGGAGGTGTTCGGGCGAGTGCTCGACGGGGCGAGGCTGGCGAACGCCCAGACGGAACGGAACTCGCCGACGGTCCGCGACGACGCCACCCGGATCGTCCGCGGCCCGGACGGCCTGCTACTGTCCGGCACCAAGTACTACTGCACCGGAGCGGTGTTCGCCGACGTGCTCGCGGTCCGCGCGGTCGGCGACGACGGCCGGAAGGTGATCGCCTACGTCGACGCCGATGCGCCGGGGATCTCCATCGAGACCGACTGGGAGGGATTCGGGCAGCGCACCACCAGCAGCGGTACGGTGACCTTCGACCGGACACCGGTGGAGCGCGACCGGCTCGTCGACTTCACGGCGCTGCTGGAGGCACCCGGCACCTACGGCGCACGGGCCCAGCTCATTCACGCGGCGATCGACACAGGTATCGCCCGAGGCGCACTGGACGCGGCGGCCGGTGCCGTCGCCGGCGCCCGCCCGTGGTTCGAGGCCGGAGTGGACCGCGCCGTCGACGATCCGCTCCTGCTCGCTCAGGCCGGGGAGACCGAGCTCGCGGTGCGCGCCGCCGAATCACTGCTGGCCGTCGCCGCCGAGCGGATCGACGACGCGGACGCCGCCGCCGATCCGGACCGGGCGGCGATCGGCGAGGCGTCCCTGGCCACCGCGGCCGCCAAGGTCGCCGCCGGGCGCGCGGCGCGACAGGCGGCGTCGGAGCTGTTCGCCTTCGGCGGCGCCCGGGCCGCCGCGGAGTCGTCGAACCTCTCCCGATACTGGCGCGATGCCCGTACCCACACCCTGCACGACCCCGAGCGCTGGAAGCTTCACCACCTCGGGAGATGGGCGCTGGCCCGGCACCTGCCGGGCGGACACGGCGCCCTGTAGAACGCCCCGACACGACAAGCGAAGGCTGAGAAAGACAGATGTCCCTCACACTGCACTGGTTCCTCCCCACCTACGGTGACTCGCGGTTCATCGTCGGGGGCGGCCACGGTCTGCCCGCCGGCGCCGCCGGCGGCGATCGCGATGCCTCGATCGGCTATCTCGCCTCCATCTCCCGCGCAGCCGAGGACTTCGGGTTCACCGCGGCGCTCACCCCGGCCGGCGCCTGGTGCGAGGACGCCTGGCTCACCACCGCGATGGTCGCACGTGAGACCGAGCGGCTCGGCTTCCTGGTCGCGTTCCGGCCCGGCCTCGTCAGCCCCACGCTGGCCGCCCAGATGGCGGCCACCTTCCACCGGCACGCCCCCGGGCGGATCCTGCTCAACGTGGTGACCGGCGGCGAGCCCGTCGAACAACGCGCATACGGGGATCACCTCGACAAGGCGGCCCGGTACGAACGGACCGACGAGTTCCTGACCGTCGTCCGCGGACTGTGGCGGGGCGAGACGGTCACCTTCCGCGGCAAGCACCTGTCGGTCGACGCCGCCCACCTGGCCACCGTCCCGCTGCCGACCCCGCCCATCTACTTCGGCGGCTCATCACCCGAAGCCGGGCCGGTCGCGGCGCGACACAGCGACGTCTACCTGACCTGGGGCGAGGCCCCGGAGGCGGTGGCCGCCAAGATCGCCTGGATCCGGTCGCTCGCCGCCGACGAGGGTCGCAACGTGCGGTTCGGCATCCGCCTGCACGTGATCACCCGGGACACCGCCGAACAGGCCTGGGCCGAGGCCGGCCGTCTGCTCGACGCACTCGACGACGACACCGTCGCCGGGGTTCAGAACGGGCTCGCCCGCAGCGAGTCCACCGGCCAGGCCGCGATGCGCGCCCTGCACGAGGACCGTCGCACCGACGGCTCGTGGCGCGATCCGCGGTCCTTGGAGGTGGTGCCCAATCTCTGGGCCGGCGTGGGCCTGGTCCGCGGCGGTGCCGGCACCGCACTGGTCGGCAGCCACAGTGAGGTCGCCGACTTGATCCAGCAGTACGCCGACCTGGGCATCTCCGAGTTCGTCCTCTCCGGGTACCCGCACCTGGAGGAGCTCTACTGGTTCGGTGAGGGCGTGATCCCCGAACTGCGCCGGCGCGGGCTGTTCGACGCCGGCCGGCCTGCCGCGTCATCCACCGGACAGCCGTTCCTGGCGGGAGCCCGATGAGCGCCCCCGCCACGGCGATCGACCCGATGACGCTCCGGAAGGTCTACGCGCACGTCCCGTCCGGTCTGGTCACCGTCGCCGCGCTCGACGACGACGGACCGGTGGGACTGCTCGTCGCGACGTTCACACCGGTGTCCCTGTATCCGCCGCTGGTCGCGGTCAACGTCGCGCACACGTCGACCACTTTCCCGGCGCTGCGCCGTCACTCGCACTGGGGCCTCAGTGTGCTCGGCGACCACCAGCGCGAGGTGGCCGACCGCTTCCGGCTGCCCGGCGACGAGCGCTTCGCCGGCACCGGATGGACCACCACCGCCGAGGGCGCCGTCCACGTCGACGACTCCCTGGCGACGCTCACCGTCCGGCCCACCGAGTTCGTCCAGGCCGGGGACCACGTCATCGTGGTTCTCGCCGTCGACGCCTACAACCTCACCGATTCCGCCGGCTCCCCGCTGGTGTTCCACCACAGCCGGTTTCACCGACTCGAGAAGGAGACCTCCTGATGACTCCCCCGCCGCTCCGCCTGGCCGTCCACTACGACGACGGCTGGACCGAGCTGACCGCGCCCCGCCACACCGCCGACAAGGTCAGCCGGGTGCGCTCGGGCAGCCTGTCCGAGGCCGCGCGTCTGGCCGCTGCCGCCCCGAGCCCGGCGTTCGTCGACATCGACGTGCTGCTGGCCGGCTCGGTGAACGAGGCCTTCCTGGCGTTCACCGAGCAGCGCCCCGGCTGGTCGCCGGGTGCACGCGTCGAGGCGATCGTGCACCCGGGCACCGCCGCGACGCTCGCCGGGCTGCTGTGGGACATCTGGGCGGCACGCGTGGCACCGGGCGTAACGCTCTACGCCACCGATCCCGCCGCGCTGACCGAACGCCTGCTCACGGAGGTGGTGCCGCTGCTCGCCGCCCGCGGACTGACCCTCGAGCTGTCGGACGCCGCGACCTCCGCCGCCTGACGGTACTGGTTTCGACTCGCTGCGCTCGCTCAACCATCGAAACACGAACGCTCGCTCAACCATCGACCATGGAGCCACGCCTTCCCGGCGGTTGAGCGAGCACAGCGAGTCGAAACCAGTACCGCGACTACTCAGCGAAGGCCTCCACCCAAGGGCAGCTACACACAAAGCCATCGACCATGGAGCCACGCCTTCCCGGCGGTTGAGCGAGCACAGCGAGTCGAAACCAGTACCGCGACTACTCAGCGAAGGCCTCCACCCAAGGGCAGCTACACACAAAGCCATCGACCATGAGGCCACGCCTTCCCGGCGGTTGGGCGAGCACAGCGAGTCGAAACCAGTACCGCGACTACTCCGCGAAGGCCTCCACCCAAGGGCAGCTACACACGAAGCCATCGACCATGGAGCCACGCCTTCTCGGCGGTTGAGCGAGCGCAGCGAGTCGAAACCAGTACCGCGACTACTCGGCGAAAGCCTCCACCGAGGGGCAGCTGCACACCAGGTTGCGGTCGCCGAAAGCGTTGTCTATGCGCCGCACCGACGGCCAGATCTTGGCGCGCGCGCCAGCCGACGGCAGACCGGCCGGATAGACGGCGGTGAGCCGGTCGTACGCCTTGTCCCACTCGGCGGTCAGGCACTCGGCGGTGTGCGGGGCGCCGGCCAGCGGATTGTCGTCCACGGACCAGGTGCCGTCGGCGACCTTCGCGATCTCGCCCCGGATGGCGGTCATCGCATCGACGAACGCATCCAGTTCGGCCAGGTTCTCACTCTCGGTCGGCTCCACCATCAGGGTGTTGGCCACCGGGAAGCTCATCGTAGGAGCGTGGAATCCGTAGTCCGCCAACCGCTTGGCCACATCGTCGACGCTGACCCCGGTCTCCTTGATCAGATCGCGCAGATCGAGGATGCATTCGTGCGCCACCCAGCCGTTCTCGTCGGTGTAGAGCACCGGGAAGTGATCGGCGAGCCGTCGCGCGATGTAGTTGGCCGAGGCGATGGCCGTGAGCGTCGCGGTCCGCAGTCCCACCGCACCCATCATCGCGATGTAGGCGTAGGTGATCGGCAGGATCGACGCGGAACCGTACGGCGCCGCCGAGATGGTGATCCCGGTGTCCGGCAGCTCCGGTGCGAGCGGGTGGCTGGGCAGGAAGGCGGCCAGGTGCTCGCGCACCGCCACCGGGCCGACGCCCGGACCGCCGCCGCCGTGCGGGATGCAGAACGTCTTGTGCAGGTTCAGATGCGAGACGTCGCCACCGAACCGGCCCGGCCGGGCCAGCCCGACGAGCGCGTTCAGATTGGCGCCGTCGACGTACACCTGCCCGCCGGCGTCGTGCACCGCCGCGCAGATCTCGGTCACCTCGTCCTCGAAGACACCGTGCGTGCTCGGGTAGGTGATCATGATGCCGGCGAGCTCGTCGCGGTGCTTGGCGATCTTGGCCCGCAGATCATCGGTGTCGACGTCACCGTTCTCCCGGCAGCCGACCACCACCACGCGCATGCCCGCCATCACCGCGGACGCGGCATTGGTGCCGTGCGCGCTCGACGGGATCAGGCAGACGTCGCGGGCGTCGTCGCCGCGCGACAGGTGGTACTTGCGAATCGCCAGCAGGCCGGCGTACTCGCCCTGCGAGCCGGCGTTCGGCTGCAGGCTCACCCGGTCGTAGCCGGTGATCGCGACCAGCCAGGACTCCAGATCGGTGATCAGCGTACGGATGCCCTCGCTGTCGCTCAGCGGCGCGAAGGGGTGCAGACCGCCGAACTCGGGCCAGGTGATCGGCTCCATCTCGGTGGTCGCGTTGAGCTTCATGGTGCACGAGCCGAGCGGGATCATGCTGCGGTCGAGGGCGATGTCCTTGTCCGACAGCATGCGCAGGTAACGCAGCATGGCGGTCTCGGTGCGGTGCAGGTGGAACGCCGGGTGCGTCAGGTACGACGATGTGCGGTCGGCGATCGGCGCGGCGAACTCGGCGGGCTCGGCGTCCGCCGCGCGCAGGATCTCCAGCACGTCGGCGACATCGGTCTCGGTGGTGGTCTCGTCGCAGGCGATGCCGACGCGATCAGCGTCGATCAGCCGCAGATTGATGCCCTTGTCCGCCTTGGCCGCGGCGACCACGGCCTCGGCCTCGCCGGGGACCTCGACCACCACGGTGTCGAAGAACTTCGCGTGCGTGACGGTGCGACCGGCGCCGGTGAGACGGTTCGCCAGCTCGGCGGCGCGGCCGTGCACCCGCTCGGCGATCGCCTTGAGACCGGCCGGTCCGTGGTACGACGCGTACATTGCGGCGAGCACCGCCAGGAGCACCTGCGCGGTACAGATGTTGCTGGTGGCCTTCTCCCGCCGGATGTGCTGTTCGCGCGTCTGCAGTGACAGCCGGTAGGCGAGGTTGCCGTCGGCGTCCTTGGATACGCCGACCAGGCGGCCCGGCAGCTGACGGGTCAGCTTGGTGTGCACGGCGAGGTAGCCCGCGTGCGGGCCGCCGAAGCCCATCGGGACGCCGAATCGCTGAGTGGTGCCGAAGCAGGCGTCGGCGCCTTGCTCGCCGGGCGGGGTGATCAGCGTGGCTGCGAGCAAGTCGAGCCCTGCGGCGACCAGGGCGCCGCGCTGGTGGGCGGCGGCGATGATCGGGGCTGCGTCGACGATCCGGCCGCTCGCCCCGGGCACCTGCAGGATGACGCCGAAGAACTCACCGTCCGGGAGCCCGGCATCCTCAGCGGACGGATCCAGCGCCGCTTCGACCACCTCGATGCCCAGCGGCTCGGCGCGGGTGTCGATGAGGGCGCGGGTCTGCGGGAACAGGTCGGCATCGACCACGAGGCGCGGGGACTTGGACTTGCCGGCCCGCCGCAGCAGCGTCATCGCCTCGGCGGCCGCGGTGGCCTCGTCGAGCATCGATGCGCCGGCCACTTCCATCCCGGTGAGGTCTGCGACCATCGTCTGGAAGTTCAACAGCGCCTCCAGGCGGCCCTGGCTGATCTCCGGCTGGTACGGCGTGTACGCGGTGTACCAGGCCGGATTCTCCACGATGTTCCGCTTGAGCACGGCGGGCGTGAAGGTGTCGTAGTAGCCGAGGCCGATCATGCTCCGGGCCACGGTGTTTCGCTCGGCGAGCTCACGCAGGCGCCGGGTGGTCTGGGCTTCGGTCAGCGGAGCATCGAGCGCGGCGAGCGCCCCGGCCGGGTCGGCGATGGCCGCCGGAACCACGGCGGAGGCGAGGTCGTCGAGCGAGTCGAGGCCGAGCACCTCGAGGATGCGGGCGGTCTCGGCGGCGTCGGGGCCCAGATGGCGGGCGGCGAATTCGGGAAGCGACACGGAGTCGGGGGACATGGGGCGACCTTTCGACAGGCTCAAGGAGCAAGCTGGGCTCAAGCAGCACGCTGGGCTCAAGAGCAAGCTGGGCTCAGCGAGCAGCTGGTCAGATCCGGACGCACGCCGGATGCGGGCCCTCCCCCTCTGTCCTATCGCGGCGAGCGCGATGCCTGAGAGATTCAGCGGCGGCCGTCGACGACCTCGCCTTTCACCGTGGGCGGACGGGCGGACCCGTCGCTTTCCAGAGACGCCGGCAGCTGCCACGGTCCGGGTGCCTGAGAGTTTGACGGAGAGGTGTTGCTCCTTCGGCGGCCCCATGAAGGGACGCTCTCCCGCAGCGCAGCGACGTGCGCCCAGTGTACCGGGTGGTCTCGGCGGTGTCGGAGCGGCGTGGGGCTCGGCCGGTGCGTGCTAGCCGGTGCGGCGGGTCCGGTTTTTGCGTCGTGCGGCGAGTTCGTCCTCCGGAGCGGTCTCGGAGACGCCTCCGTCCGCGCGCTCGCCGGGGAAGTCGACGATGGTGCCGGTCAGCTCACGCATGGCGCCGGAGACGGCGATCCCGAACACGCCCTGGCCGCCCTGCAGCAGGTCGACCACCTCCTCGGCGGAGGTGCATTCGTAGACGGTGGTGCCGTCGGAGAACAGGGTGATCTTGGAGAGGTCCTCGACGCCGCGCTGACGCAGATGGTCGACGGCGACGCGGATGTTCTGGAGCGAGATCCCGGTATCGAGCAGGCGCTTGACGATCTTCAGAATCAAGATGTCCTTGAACGAGTACAGCCGCTGGCTGCCCGAGCCGGCCGCACCGCGAATGGACGGCACCACCAGCGAAGTGCGGGCCCAGTAGTCGAGCTGACGGTAGGTGATCCCGGCGATCTGGCAGGCGCTCGGCACCCGATACCCCACCAGTTCGTCGGGGACGGTGTCGTTCGGAAACAGGCCGGGGGCGACCTCGTCCAGCCCACCCTGGACGGGCACGGTGACCTGATCCTCGAGCGCGGTCTGGTCCTCCGGACGCGGATCGGACGGCTGATCGCCCACGGTGTCTCCCTCACGCAAAAGTCGGACCGGCGGATGGGGTCCCTCATTCGAGGATACTCCGCTTCCGGCCTGGGTAACTGTCGCCTTTGAAACTAGGGACTCGCCACGTCCGGCACAACGCGACGCGCGGGTAAGCCTCAACCTAAAGTTCAGGTGTAGATCAATGGTGACCGCGCAGAGACCGCTCCGTGACCCTCGGTCACGAGGTGCCGGGGTTCTCCGGGCCGAGGAAATCTTCCGGCGAGACGTGATCGAGGAACTCCCGGAACGCCTCGAGCTCCTCCTCGGTCGGAGCCTCGTCACCGCCGGCACCGTCTTCCTCGGGCATGTCGAGACCGGCGTCGGCGAGCACTTCCTCACTGGCGACGATGGCGGCGCCGACCCGCATCGCGACGGCGATCGCGTCCGAGGGGCGTGCCGAGACGACGACGCCCGAATCGAACACCATCTCGGCGAAGAAGGTGCCCTCCTGCATGTCCACGATCCGGACCTGGCTGAGTTCCTGATCGAAGGCCGCGCAGAGATTCACGATCAGATCGTGCGTCAGCGGACGCGGCGGCTCGATTCCCCGCTGCTGCAAGGCGATCGACGCCGCTTCGCTCTGTCCGATCCAGATCGCGAGGTATCGCGGCCCCTCCGCCTCCCGGAGCAGCAGCACGGGCTGGTTCTGCGGAGCATCCACCCGGATGCCGACGATTCGCATCTCACCCATGGTTCGCTCCTTCTCGTCGTGCCGGCCGGCCCGAAACCGGTCAGTCGAGGACGCCGCGCACGGCGGCCTTCACCAACTGAGTATGCAGCGTCACCGACAGCGCCGCCATCTCCCGGATCAGCTCCTCGGCGCGGTCACGCGCACCGGTGCCCTTGCCCTTGGCGATGGGGCTGGCGATCTGCGCGACGAGCCCGGCCTCGCGATCCGCACTCACCTTGAAGGCCCGCAGATGCCGGGTCTCCAGACCGAAGTTGGCCAGGGCGGCCGCCGCTTCGACCAGGCGCACGGCGTCTTCGTCGAAGAAGCCCCCGGGCCCGGCCGACAGCAGGCTGTTGCGCATCAGTTCCGAGATGAACGCCGAGTCGACCCCGGTCCGCTCGATCAGCGCCTCCCGCGACACGCGGCCGCCGCGCTCGGAGAAGTCGGTGGCCGGAGCCACCGCGGTCCGGGCGGAGGAGAGCAGCCGCGTACTCGGCGCCTGCACCCCCGATGCGTCGATGGCGTCGAGCTGCTCCTTGATCACCTTCAGCGGCAGGTACCGGTCCCGCTGCGCGGTGAGCACGAAGCGCAGGCGCTCGCAGTCCGCATCCGAGAACCGGCGGTAGCCCGACGGCGCCCGGTCAGGTGTGACCAGCCCCTCGGCCTCCAGGAACCGGATCTTGGAGATGGTGACATCCGGGAAGTCCTCGCGCAGGATCGCCAAAACCGCGCCGATCGACATCGACCGGTCGCCCGAATGCGGACGCGCGTCGTCCGCGCGTGCTGCGTTGCCCGTCACAACCGTGTCGAGGCTCAGTCGCCGGCCCGCGGACCGGACAGGAACACCAGCCGGAACTTGCCGATCTGGACCTCGTCGCCGCTGGAGAGGGTCGCGTCGTCGACCGGCTCGCGGTTGACGTACGTGCCGTTCAGGCTGCCCACGTCCACGACCTTGAAGTCGTTGCCGGACAGGCGGAACTCCGCGTGGCGGCGGCTGACCGTGACGTCGTCGAGGAAGATGTCGCTGTCCGGGTGACGGCCGGCCGCGGTGGTCGGCTGGTCGAGCAGGAAGCGGGAACCGGCGTTCGGGCCGCGCTTGACCACCAGCAGAGCCGTACCGGGCAGCAGACGCTCGACGCCGGTATCGGCCGGCTCCGGACTCGTCGCCGGCGCGTCGATCTCCTTGATGAACTCTTCGCGGAAGACCGAGGTGGTCTCCACCGGGGCTTCAAAACCGTCGTCGTTACCGCTCACCACTACTCCTTCGCCGGCCCTCGGGCCGGTCCGTTCAGCACAAAAATGGCAGCAGACGCTTCTCTCCGTTGAGTGCGTCCGCGGGTGGTTCTCTCACTGGAGAACCTACCGGTTCCCACCCGTCGCCGTCAGCGAGTCGCCGACGTTCGGGTTCGGGTCGAATCTTACTTCCCGCGAGTCCGCCGGTCTCAGTCGGCGATGACCTCGCGGTATCCGTCGGCGTCGAGCAGCGCCGACAACAGCGCGTCGAGGTCGGCCTCGTCGGCGACCGTGATCTCCAGCAGCCAGCCGTCCCCGTACGGATCGGAGTTGACCAGCTCCGGCGCGGCCTCGACGGCGTCGTTGACCGCGGAGACCGTGCCGGCCAGTGGACCGTAGATGTCCGAGACGCTCTTGTGCGACTCGATCTCGGCGAAGGACTCGCCCTCGACCACCTCGGAGTCGACCTCCGGCAGCTGAACGAAGACCACCTCGTTCAGCGCGTTCTGCGCGAAATCGGTCACGCCGATGCGCACGGTCGACGGTCCGACCTTGCGGATCCACTCGTGTTCGGCGGTGTAACGCAGTTCCTCGGGAACCTGGGTCGCAGTCACGGTTCTCACCTTTCAGACAGGCCCCGGGCAGCCCGGGGTGGTCGGCATCTCGCGCGCGGTACGCCCGCGTGCGACGGGTAGAACTCTATCGGTCGGGAAATCTCTATGCCCCGGTAACCCTGGGCATCCGGCGTACGACGGCGACGGTCTGGATCCAGTACAGGATCAGCGACCAGACGTACAGCGCGACGCCCCAGATCAGGAAGGCCCAGCCGATCGGGAAGGTGATCGTGCCGACGATGCCGTCGATCTGACCGGCGAGCAGCCACGGGAACGAACTCATCAGCGCGAAGGTGGCCGCCTTGCCGATGTACAGGGTGGGCAGGGCGGTGATCCCGCGGCTCTTCAACAGCGGTGCGGTGGCCAGCAGCAGCACGTCGCGCGCGATCACGACGCCGATGATCCACCACGGCACGTAGCCCTTGAGACCGAAACAGACCGGGATCACCACCACGTACAGGCGGTCGGCCGCCGGGTCGAGCAGCGCGCCGATCTTGGAGGACTGGTCGAGCCAGCGCGCCAGCTTGCCGTCGAGCCAATCCGACGCACCGGACACGAAGAGCACGACGAACGCCCAGCCCGGCGAATCGACCACCATCAGCAACCAGATGAAGACCGGGATCAGCGCCAGCCGCATCAGGCTCAGCGCGTTGGGCACCGTCCAGAAACGGTCAGGAGCCTCGGTCTCGACGGTCACCGGAAGATGCCCGCGATGCCTTGCATGGCCTGCGATCCCGAGGAGAACTGATTCTGGTGCACCAGATAGGTCCACGTCATGGTGGACCGATGCAGATCCGCGTCGGCGAGGTCCACGCCGTCCTCGGTGATGGTGACCGTGGTGAAGGTCTCCCGAGCCGCGGTCATCGCCTCTTCCACGATCTTGGTGAACTCGGCGAAGATCAGCTTGTGGAACTCCTCCAGCGGGCTCTGCTGACCGAGGGCCCGAAGGTGGATGCTGGCCTGCACGTCGGCGACGTAGGCCAGGTGGTCCGCCCAGGCGCGGTCCAGGTGGTAGAGGACGATCTCGCGTGCGACGTCGACGAGCACTTCGTCGTCGATCTTCTCCGCCAGTTCCTCCCAGCGCTCGGACTCGAGCGCCTTGAGTTCGGAGGCCGCCTCGTCGGTCTTCAGGATCGTCATCCGGCGGCGCACGATCGCCTCGCGCTGCTCGTTGACCTGCTTGTTGAAGTTCCAGGTGTTCGAATGGAGCGTCAGCATCGCGGCCTCGGCGACACGCTGGGCGTGCTCGACGGTCTCGACGCCTTTCTGACCCAGGAGCCCGTCCGGCTCGGTCGAGGTGATCTCCCGCATGTGCGGCAGGTTCTTGGTGACCAGCGGGTCCTCCAGACTGGAGAAGAACACCGACCGGCCCGGGTCGCCCTGGCGGCCGGCGCGCCCGCGCAGCTGATTGTCCAGGCGCTCGGTGTCGTACCGGCCGGTGCCGACCACGCAGAGGCCGCCGAGCTCGAGGACCTCGTCGCGGGCCTCCTCGTCGCCGGCCGAACCGCCGAGCCGGATGTCGGTGCCGCGACCGGCCATCTGGGTGGAGACGGTGACCGCGCCCTTCCGTCCGGCCTCGGCGATGATCGCGGCCTCCTCGGCATCGTTCTTGGCGTTGAGCACGACGGCCTGCACGCCCGCCCGTTCCAGGAAGTAGGCGAGCTCCTCGGACTGCGCGACATCGTGGGTACCGATCAGGATCGGCTGGCCGGTCTCGTGCACCTCGGCGACGTAGGAGACCACGGCCTCCACCTTGTTGGCCTTGGTGTCGTAGACGCGGTCCGGCTCGTCCTCACGGATGTTCGGCGTGTTCGGCGGCACCTGCGAGACGCCGAGATCGTAGAACTGACGGAACTGCTCGCCGGCGGCGATCGCGGTGCCGGTCATCCCGGCCAGCGTCGGATAGCGGCGGATGAGGGCCTGCACGGTGATGGTGTCGATCACCTCACCGGCCTCGGTCAGTTCCAGTCCCTCCTTGAACTCGACGGCCGCCTGCACACCGTCGGGCCAGCGCTGCAGCCGGGCGACGCGGCCGCGTGAGGCGTTGATCAGATGCACGCCGCCGTCGCGGACGATGTAGTCGACGTCGCGCTCGAGCAGGTAGTAGGCGTACAGGGCGACGTTGACGTGCACCAGGGTGGTGCCCACGTGCTCGTCGCTGTAGAGGTTGATGCCGCCCAGGGTGCGCTCGACCAGGTGCGCGCCCTCGTCGGTCAGGTGCACGTTGCGGCCGTCTGGGTCCACCTCGTAGTGCTTGCTCTTGAGCCGGGCGACGACGTCGAAGATGGCGCTGTTCGGGATGGCCGCCGGGGTGGATCCGGCGAGGATCAGCGGCACCAGCGCCTCGTCGACCAGCACCGAGTCCGCCTCGTCCACGATGGCCACATCCGGGGTCGGGGCGACGAGTTCTTCAGCGGCCAGTGCGAGGTGATCGCGCAGCACGTCGAAGCCGATCTCGTTGACCGAGCCGTAGGTGACGGCGCAGCCGTAAGCCTCTTGGCGTTCTTCACGCGTCGACTTCTCCGAGAGCGCGCCGACCTCGATGCCGAACAGGTCGTAGAGCGGCTTCATCCACGTGGCGTCGCGGTTGGCGAGGTAATCGTTCACCGAGATCACGTGCACCGAACGCCCGGTCAGCGCGAAGCCGATGGCGGCGATCGCGCCGGCCAGAGTCTTGCCCTCACCGGTGGCCATCTCCACCACGTCGCCCTCGAGCATGCGCACCGCGCCCTGCAACTGGACGTCGAACGGCGTCATGTCCAGGGCCCGGGCGCCGCCCTCCCGCGCCAGCGCCAGGAACTTGGCGCGCCCGCCCTCGGTGGTGACGTCCAACTCCGCCGCGGCTTCGGCGAACTCCTCGTCGGACAGACCCTTGGCCCATTCGTCGTGCTCGGCAGACGCCTCGATCAGCTCGACCGATTTCGACTGGTTCCGGGTGGCCTGTGCACCGAGCATGCGCCACATCGCGTTCGAGAACTTACCCATCGGTGACTTTCTCACTCCTTGCATCGCCCGGCCCCCGATCGGCGAGCCCGGTCCGGGGGCGAATCGTGATCTACCGTACGCGGCTCCGTGTCCGCGGAGACAGCGCGCCGGTGGACTACCGTGGAACAGGTGAGCGCACACCGCATGATCACCGCCCTGACCGCTGTCGCGGTTCTGGCCTCCGGCGCCGTGCTGACCGCCTGCGGTTCGGGTGAGGCGCAGCCCTCGCGCGATCCTTCGGTCCTGAACGACAAGACCTTCCTGTCGACGCGCGTCGACGGCGATCCGATACCCGGCGGTGGGCCGCTGGAGGTGAGCTTCACTCCCGGCAGGATCGCCGCCACTGCGGGCTGCAACCGGCACATGGGCGAGGTCACGTTCGACGGCGACCGGCTGATCACCGGTCAGCTGGCCGCCACCATGATGGCGTGCCCGGGCGAGCGCGGCCGGGCGGACGCCTGGCTGGCGGACTTCTTCGCCGAGCCGCTGACCTGGTCGGCCACCGGCGACGCACTCACCCTTCGGCGTGGAGCAGAGACCGTCGAACTCGTCGAGCGCAAGAACGCGGCCCTGGTCGGCCCCACCTGGACGGTCGACGCGATCGTGCACTCGTCCGGGATCGAGTCGTCGGCGACGATCGAGCGCGTCACACCGACCTTGAGGTTCGGGACCGACGGCACCGTCACCGGCTTCACCGGCTGCAACTCCCTCAACGGGACCGCCACGGTGACCGGGAACAAGATCGAGTTCCGGGCGGTCGCCACCACCAAGAAGGCCTGCGAACCCGAGGTGAACCGCATCGAGAAGGCGGTGCTGGACACCCTGCGGGGCGCGGCCACCTACCGGATCGACGGGCAGTCGCTCGCCCTGACCAACGGCGCCGACCCCGCGATCGGGCTTCGGCTGAAGACGGGCTGACGCCCGAACGCTCTCGACCCATCCCCGATGCGAAGGACTCCCATGCCCGCGATGATCGATCCCAAGCCGCCCGTCGTCGTCACCGTCACCGGAGCCGCCGGCACCATCGGTTACGCCGCACTGTTCCGCGTCGCCGCGGGCGCCATGCTCGGACACGACCAGCCGGTATACCTGCGACTGCTCGAACTGCCCGACCGGGTCGCCGCCGCCGAGGGCATCGCGATGGAGCTCGACGACTGCGCATTGCCCCAGCTGGCGGAGGTGGAGGTGTACGACGACCCGCGCGCCGCCTTCGCCGGCGTGAACCACGCGCTGCTGATCGGGGCGAGACCGCGCAGCAAGGGAATGGAGCGGGCCGACCTGCTCTCGGCGAACGCGTCGATCTTCGCCGCGCAGGGCAGGCTGCTGAACGACGTCGCCGCGCCCGACGTGCGGATCACCGTGGTGGGCAATCCGGCCAACACGAACGCCGCCATCGCAGCACGCCACGCCCCGGACATTCCGCGGGAGCGCTTCTCGGCGCTCACCCGCCTCGATCACAACCGGGCCGTCGCGCAGCTGTCACACCGCGCAGACGTGCCGGTCACCGAGATCTCCGGGGTCACCGTCTGGGGAAACCACTCGGCCACCCAGTACCCGGACATCTTCCACGCCCGGGTCGGCGATCGCACCGGCGCCGAGCTGGCGGCGGACCGGAAGTGGCTGGAGAACGACTTCATCCCGACCGTCGCGCAGCGCGGATCGGCGATCATCGCCGCTCGCGGCGCGTCGTCGGCGGCCTCGGCGGCCAACGGCACCATCGACCACGTGCACGACTGGGTGCTGGGCACGCCCGGCGACTCGTGGACGTCGGCCGCGATCGTCTCCCCGGGCGCCTACGGCGTGCCCGAGGGCCTGGTGTGCTCGTTCCCGGTCCGGTCCGTGGGGGGCGACTGGCAGATCGTGGAAGGGTTGGCGATCAACGACTTCTCCCGAGCCCGGATCGACGCCTCCGTCGCCGAACTCCAGGCCGAGATCGCCGCGGTCGACGCCCTCGGCGCCCCCTGAGATCTCTCGGCACCCCCGGAGACATCGACGCCCGGCGATCGTCCTGTCGAGGGAGCCTCACCCGGGCATAGCGCGGTATATTTGCCGTATGGGCGCTTTTTCCGGCCCGAGGGCTCGGTCCGCCTCGCCGGCACCGCGTTCCAGGGCACAGCCCGGAGCGTGAGGACGATGACCGAACCGGCACGACACGCGCTGACCCGCCGCGTGGACGACGCTCATGCGATGACCGCCGCCGAGGTGCTGGTGCGGCTCGGCGTCGACGAAGAGGACGGGCTCAGCACTGAGGAGGTGCAGACCCGGCGCCGGGAGATCGGCGCGAACCTTCTCGATCGGGCGGACGGCCCCTCGCGCTGGACGATCCTGATCGACCAACTGCGTAGCGCGGTCGTGGTGCTGTTGATTCTCGCCGCCGCGGCTGCCTTCGCCATCGGGAAGCCCATCGAGGGATTCGCCGTCCTCATCGTCCTCGTCGCGAACACGATCGTCGGGTTCGTGACGGAGTTGCGAGCGATCCGCTCGATCGAGGCGCTGGATGCGATGGCGCGCACCGTCGCCGACGTCGAACGCGACGGACGCCGCGACGAGGTCGACGCCGAGCAACTCGTACCCGGTGACCTCGTCGCGCTCGAAGCCGGTGACGCCGTACCCGCCGACCTGCGTCTCCTGGAAGCCGAGGACTTGCGCATCGAAGAAGCCGCCCTCACCGGCGAAAGCGAGGCGGTCCTCAAAGGCACCGACCGAGTCGAGGCCGACACCGCGCTGGGTGATCGCTCCGGCATGGCCTACATGGGCACCACCGTCCTCGCCGGCCGAGCCCGCGGCGTGGTGGTCGCCACGGGTCCCCGCGCCGTCGTCGGGCAGATCGCCGAGCTGACCAGCGGCACCCGCAAGGCTCAGGCGCCGCTCCAGGCCGGACTGGAACGTCTCAGCCGCATCCTCACCGTCGTCGTCATCGTGCTGGCCTTCGCACTCACCGGGATCGGACTGCTCCGCGGCCTACCGCTGGACGGCGTGCTGGAGGTTTCGATCGCCCTCGCCGTCGCGATCGTCCCCGAAGGGCTCCCGGCGGTGGCGACCCTCACGCTGGCGGTCGGCATGGCGCGGATGGCCCGCCGCAACGCGCTCGTCCGGCGACTTCCGGTCGTCGAGACACTCGGTTCCACGACGGTGATCGCGTCCGACAAGACCGGCACGCTCACCCGCAACATGATGACCGTCGCCGACGTGTGGCTCTGCGACGGCGTCGATGCGCATGACTTCTGGGCCGCCGCAACGCTGTGCAACGACGCGGACATCGCCCCCGACGGCGATCCCGTCGGAGACCCGACAGAGGCCGCGCTGCTCACCGGAGCCGGTGCAGCCGGCCTCGACTGGCGGCGATTGCGTGAGGAGTCCCCCCGCACAGACGAGATCCCCTTCGACTCGGCAGCCAAGCGCATGGCGGTTCGCCCCCGGTCCGGTCTCGTGGTCAAAGGACGGGCTCCGGATTCGCCGGCGCCCACAAGAATCCGTTCCTGTGGACGGCTCTGGTCGTCGCCGTCGCGTTCGAAGCCGCCGCCCTCGGCATCCGGCCCCTACGTGACATTCTGGGGCTGACCGTCCTGCCGCCGACTGCGTGGGCGGCTGCTCTGGCAGTCGCCGTCGTCCCGCTGGTCCTCACCCAGACCGTCAGAATCGCCCGGGATCGCCCGGAGCCCGTCGTGTCGGCCGCGGGTACGCGGTGAACCCTGCTCGCCCGCGACGGCGGGCGTTCTAGGATTGCTCCATGAGCAAATCGAAGAAGGCCGACAAGGGAATCAAGCTCTCCAAGGCCGCGTACGAGACCGAGCTGTTCCGGCTGCAGACCGAACTGGTCGCTCTGCAGGAGTGGGTACGCGCCACGGGAGCTCGGGTCGTCGTCGTCTTCGAAGGCCGCGACGCCGCGGGCAAAGGCGGCGCCATCAAACGCATCACGCAGTACCTGAGCCCTCGCATCTGCCGTGTCGCCGCGCTGCCCGCGCCCACCGACCGCGAGAAGGGCCAGTGGTACTACCAGCGCTACGTGGCGCATCTGCCGGCGCCCGGCGAGATCGTCCTGTTCGATCGCTCCTGGTACAACCGCGCGGGCGTCGAGAAGGTGATGGGCTTCTGCACCCCGGAAGAGCACACCCGGTTCCTGCGGCAGACGCCGATCTTCGAGCAGATGCTGATCGACGACGGAATCTTGTTGCGCAAGTACTGGTTCTCGGTCTCCGATGCCGAGCAACTGCGCCGGTTCCGTGCGCGCCGCGACGATCCGGTGCGTCAGTGGAAACTCTCCCCGATGGACCTGGAGTCCATCTACCGGTGGGAGGACTACTCGCGCGCCAAGGACGAGATGATGGTGCACACTGACACCTCGGCGAGTCCGTGGTTCGTCGTCGAGTCGGACAACAAGAAGCACGCGCGCCTCAACATGATCTCGCACCTGGTCTCGACGATTCCGTACACGCCGGTGCCGAGCCCCGAGGTGAAGCTCCCGAAGAAGCCGCTGACCACCGGCAACTACCATCGTCCGCCGCGGTCGCTGAGCAAGTTCGTGCCGGATCACGTCGCCACGCTGCTCGGCGACACCGAAGACTGAGACGCGAGCGACAGTGACCAGAAACCCCCATTCGGGTCTCTCTGCCCTGCGCCGGAAGGCGCGGCGAGCGTTCGAGTTCCACGATCTCATCTACCTCGTCGGCCCGGCCGGGTACCCGAACTACGGCGACGAACTGATCACCGAAGCATGGCTTCGGTACTTCGCCCGGCATCGGCCACTGGCCACCGTCGTGGTCGACTGCGGTCGCGCAGGCAATGCGAACCTGATTCTGCGCCAAGCGAACCCGCGAGCGATCTTCGTCGACACCCTGTGGGAGCTGACTCGGTACGCGCACTCCGGACCGGACAACCCCGAGGTCGATCCGGAATGCCCGTGGGAGTGGGTCGCCGCGGCGGCCAGCCGATTCGGACCCGCGCCCCTGTCCAGCGCCGGCGTCGAATTGCTACTGCGCGCCAAGACGATTCACCTGGTGGGCGGCGGCTACGTCAACGACATCTGGCCCGAGCACGTCGGATTGATCGCGGCGATCGCCGAGGTCTCCCGCGTGACGGGCGCCCGCGCCGTCGCCACCGGACAGGGCCTGATGCCTCCGGTGGAGGGCGCGGCCCGCGAGCGGCTGATCTCCGACGCCGCGCAGTTCGACGTGTTCGACGTCCGCGACCGGCCGTCGTTCGATCTGATCGCGGGCGCGCCGGGGGCGGTGCAGAACGGCGACGACGCCTGGCTCTCGCCGCGCATCCAGGCGCCCGAGTCCGCGGTGAACCCCTCCGGCGAAGTGATCCTGTGTGCGCAGAGCGACCTCACCGAGGACTTCCGCCGCGGGGACCTGCGCGGCGCTCAGGCCCTAGCGGCACTGCTGACCGACACCCTCGACGCGTGGGAGGTGCCCGGACACCGGGTCACCGTGGTCGAGGCGATTCCGGGAAAAGACATGGCAGTGCCCGATCTGATGGGTGATCGCCTGAGCGGCGCCCGGCGTCTCACGTTCGCGGACGTCTGGCGCGACGGCCTGCCGACCGGGCGCGGCGGCGTGTGGCTCTCGACCCGGTTCCATCCGCACCTGCTGGCCGCGGCGGCCGGCGACTCAGGAGTCGCGGTGGTGCCCAAGCCGGACTACTACGACACCAAGCACGCGTCGCTGATCTCGGCGGGCAGCCGCTGGACGTTGCTGACCGACGGCCAGACGGTGCCGGACCGCCCCACCGGCGGGGGCTTCGCACCACTGGCCGCCGGTGCCGCGACGGAGCGCAAGCATAATCTGGCCAAGGACCTCTATCCGTCCGGGGTGAACCTGCGCTAGGGTTGCTCGCCGTATGTGGATAGGAACTCTGGAACTCGATTTTCTCCTCGGTGACGTGCACTCGCTCAAGCAGAAGCGCTCACTGGTTCGCCCGCTGATCGCCGAGGTCCGGCGCCGGTTCGACGTCTCGGTCGCTGAAGTAGAACACCGGGATCTGCACCGGCGCACCGGGATCGGCGTCGCCGTCGTGAGCGCGGACCGTTCGCACACGGTGGACGTGCTCGACGCCGTCGAACGTCTCGCGGCGTCCCGGCCGGAGATGCAACTGCTGTCGGCCCGCGCGCGGTACACCTCGTCCGAGGACCTGTAGCCGCCGTACGCCGCCCAGTCACCGTACCTGCCCAGACACCGGACGTCGGAGGCGGTGTCAGTGATCGGCGGCGGCGGCCACGCAGAACTGGTTGCCCGCCGGATCGGCGAGGGTCACCCAGCTCATGCCCGGCATCTCCCGTTCGGCGATCAGGGTCGCTCCGGCATCGACCAGCTTCTGCACCGTCGCCGCGCGATCCTCCGCGACCACGTCCAGGTGGATCCGGTTCTTGCCGGGAGTCGGGTCGTCGACCTTCTGGAAGGCCAGCAGCGGCGAACCCTCGCCGAGCGAGAGGACGACGAACCAGCCTTCGTTCTCCTCGAGCACGGTGGCGTCGAACGCGTCCCGCCACCAGTTGCTGAGGCCGAGTGCGTCGTCGGTGTCGACGGTGACCATCGCGAGCTTCAATGCAGTAGTAGACATACACGCATATTACTCGAACATCTGTGCGCCCACCGGTTCATCGGCCGAATCCCGCGTTCCTCAGCGCGTCCGCCATCGAGCCGGTGGCCGGCCGCTCCTGCCGCTGACCGCCTCCGCGCCGGCCGCCGCCCTGATCGTTGCCGCGCTGATTTCGCCCACCGCGGCCACGACCCCCGCGCTGATCATCACGCTGATCGCCGCGCGGCCGGCCGCGGCCGCCCTTGCGCTCGGTGCCGGGCTCGTCGTTCAGCCGCAGCGAGAGCCCGATGCGCTGGCGGTCGACGTCGACCTCCATCACCTTGACCTTCACCACCTGCCCGGAGCGGACCACCTCGTGCGGATCGGAGACGAATTTGTCGCTCATCGCCGAGACGTGCACCAGTCCGTCCTGGTGCACGCCGACGTCGACGAACGCCCCGAAAGCCGCCACATTGGTCACGACGCCTTCCAGCACCATGCCGGGTTTCAGGTCCCCGACCTTCTCCACGCCGCGCGCGAAGGTGGCGGTGGCGAACGCCGGACGCGGATCGCGGCCAGGCTTCTCCAGCTCGGCCAGAATGTCGGTGACCGTCGGCACGCCGAAGCGTTCGTCGGCGAAGTCTGCGGGCTTCAGCGTGCGCAGGGTCCGGGTGTCGCCGATCAACTCCCCCAGCGCGAGGCCGGTCCGGTCCAGGATCTTGCGGACCACGGGATAGGCCTCCGGATGCACACCCGAGGCGTCGAGCGGATCCTCGCCGTCGCGGATCCGGAGGAAGCCCGCGCACTGTTCGAATGCCTTGGGCCCCAAGCGCGGGACGTCGAGCAGGGCTTTGCGGCTGGGGAAGGCGCCGACGCCGTCGCGATGCGTCACGATGGCCTGGGCCAGCGTCGGCGTCACCCCCGACACCCGCGACAGCAGCGGCACCGAGGCGGTGTTCAGGTCGACGCCGACCGCGTTCACCGCGTCCTCCACTACCGCGTCCAGGCTCTTGGCGAGGGTGCCCGGCGTGACGTCGTGCTGGTACTGGCCCACCCCGATCGACTTGGGATCGATCTTGACCAGCTCGGCCAGCGGATCCTGCAGGCGGCGCGCGATCGACACCGCGCCACGCAGCGACACGTCCATGTCGGGCAGCTCCTGCGAGGCGTACTCCGACGCCGAGTACACCGACGCGCCCGCCTCGCTCACCACTGCCTTCGCCGGCCCGGGCCGCCCGGCCTTGCGCAGATCGGCGATCAGCTCCGAGGCCAGGGCGTCGGTCTCGCGCGAGGCGGTGCCGTTGCCGATCGCGACCAGTTCGACGTCGTGCTTCGCGACGAGCGAGGCCAGGACTGCTTTGGCCTGATCCCACTTGTTGGCAGGCTGATGCGGGTAGATCGCACAGGTGTCGAGGACCTTGCCGGTGCCGTCGACCACCGCCACCTTGACCCCGGTCCGGAATCCCGGGTCCAGACCGAGAGTCGGGCGCGTGCCCGCCGGCGCCGCCAGCAGCAGATCCTTCAGATTGGTCGCGAACACGGCGACAGCCTGCTCCTCGGCCCGGCTGCGCAGCTTCAGGCGCGCCTCGATGGTCGCCGAGATCAGCAGCTTGGTGCGCCAGGCCCAGCGCGCGGTGGCGGCGAGCCAGTCGGTGGCGGGCCCGTCCGCCGAGCGATCGATGCCGAGGCTCTGAGCGACCAGTGCGATGTAGTCCTCGTCCTCTCCGCCGTCGAAGGAGAGCGCCAGTGCGCCTTCCTTCTCGCCGCGCAGCACCGCGAGCACCCGATGGCTCGGCATGGTCTCCAGCGACTCGCTGAAGTCGAAGTAGTCGCGGAACTTCTGTGCGGCCGGCGTCGCGGCGATCTGCTCGGATTTGACTTCGGTACCGAGACGTCCTGCGGCCCAGAACTTCTCGCGGACGGCACCGACCAGTTCGGCATCCTCGGATGCCTTCTCGATCAGGATGTGGCGGGCGCCGTCCAGAGCGGCCGCGGCATCGGGGACCTGTTCGCCGACGTACGACGACGCCGCGTCTTCCGGAACCAGCGCCGGGTCGGCGAGCAGCGCCTCGGCGAGCGGCTCCAGGCCGGCTTCGCGCGCGATCTGAGCCTTGGTGCGGCGCTTCTTCTTGTACGGCAAGTAGATGTCTTCGACCCGCGCCTTGGTGTCGGCGGCCAGCAGCGCGGCACGCAGCTGATCGGTCAGCTTGCCCTGCTCATCGATCGAGGCGATCACCGCGGCACGGCGTTCGTCGAGCTCACGGAGATAGGTGAGCCGGTCTTCGAGAAGGCGCAGCTGCGCGTCGTCGAGACTGCCGGTCGCCTCCTTGCGGTACCGGGCGATGAAGGGCACCGTCGAACCCTCATCGAGCATGGTCACTGCGGCGGCGACCCGCCCCTCGGCGACGCCGAGTTCCTCGGCGATCCGGGCGTTGACCGACTTGAGCGGCAGCGGGTTCACGGGCGTTGCATCAGTTCCGGGCACGCGCGAAAGGCTACCGGGCGCGCGGCGCGGGATGCACCAGCGGGCCGCCGCCGGCCGCGTCTGCGCCGGTCCCGGCAGCTTCTGCGCCCGGTTACAGTGGAGCCATGGTCGATTCTCCGCGCGCCCGCCCCGAGGACACGACCGCGCGAGCTCCTGTCGTCGCACGCTCTCACGCTCGTACTCTCGACGATGCTCCGCACGCGCGGCGCGTCGCGCGTGCCCTGTCGATCACCGGCCGCGGTCTGCGGCTGGTGATCTTTACCCTCGCGACCCTGGCGGCCCTGGTCGGGCTGGTGGCGATGGTCGTCGGAGTCCTGATCTGGAGGCATGCCGATCAATGGCGGATCCCGATCGGTGTGATGGTGGTGGTACTGCTGTGTCTGCCCGCGGTGACGCTCCCGTTTGTGGTGCACCGGCGCCTGGCCCCGCTGACCCGGGCGATCGAACGCCCCGGCGTCCTCGCCGAGCAGACCAGAGACTACGTCGGCGACGTCCGCGCAGGCACCGAGCTGACCGACGTGATCGCGATCGCATCCGGTCCGGACAAGGTGTGGAAGCCGCGCAGTCTCTGGCAGATGTCCCGGTTGGTCGCGTCGTTCACCTCCCGCGTCGTGCCCGACCCGAAGCGGCATCCGCTGCTGGCGGCGTTCACCCCCGTCTACCTCAAGACGCTCTGGCTGGTGGTGCTGGTGACGGCGTGGTCGTTGGCGGCGGCCGTGGTGGTGCTCGGCGGCTCACTCCTCGCCCTGCTCACCGGCTGGACTCCCACCGGCTGAGCGGTACGGACCGGCTCCTCGATCTCGCGCGGAGCGTCGTCGTATTCCGCCTGGGCGTCCGAGCCCTCCGCCGCACGACGACGCAGCGCGAGCAGCAGCACGAGGCCGATGGTGACCACCTGAAGCACTCCCCCGCCGATCAATGAGGCGCGCGGCCCGTACAGTTCGGCGAAGCAGCCCAGCAGCGGCGCACCGAGCGGTGTGCCGCCCATCAGGACCGTCATGTAGAGCGCCATCACGCGACCGCGCACCTGCGGGTCGACACTGGTCTGGATGTACATGTTGGCCGCGGTCAGGGTGAGCAGCACCGACAGTCCCACCACAGGCAAGCTGATCGCGTACCAGACATAGTTCGGCGCCAGCCCGGACACCGCGATCAGCACGCCGACCAGGATGGCCGTCGACACGAGGAAGCGCAGGCTCGGCGCCCGGCTCCGGCGGGCGGCGAGGAGTGCGCCCAGCAGGGTGCCGACTCCCATGATGGACCCGAGCAGCCCGTACGCCGCCGCACCGAGCCGGAACTCGCCTTGCACCATGAGTGCGTTCGTCATCTGGAAGTTCATCCCGAACGTGCCGACGGCGAACGCCACCCCGAGCGCGATCATCAGGTCTGTCCGCCGGAAGACGTACCAGAAACCCTCGCGCAGTTGACCTCTCGCGCGCGGCAACGGCACCGATCGGGCGAGTTTGCGCCGGTCGAGTGCGACGAGTGCCAGGAGGAAGGCCAGGTAGCTCACCGCATTGGTGAGGATCGCCCAGCCGGGGCCCGCCCACGCCATGATGAGTCCAGCGATCCCGGGCCCGATCAGGCGCGCCGCGTTGAACGACGAACTGTTGAGCCCGATCGCGTTGGTCAGATGATCGGCGCCGGCCACCTCGGAGACGAAGGACTGTCGTGCGGGCGCGTCGAGCGCGGCGCCGATCCCGAAGAGGAACGCGAACGCGTAGACGTGGATCGTGGCGGCCGTCCCCGTGACGGCGAGGACGCCGAGAAGAAGCGCGGACAGCGCCATCCACGACTGCGTGACGATGAGCAGCTTGCGCTTGTCGAATCGGTCGGCCAGCAGTCCTCCGACCGGCGAAAGCACCAGTGCGGGAAGGAACTGCAATGCAGTGGTGATTCCCACGGCCATCGCCGAACCGCCGGAGAGCTGCAGCACCAGCCAGTCTTGGGCCACCCGCTGAATCCAGGTGCCGATGTTGGAGATCAGGGCTCCGGAGGCGTAGATCCGGAAATTGGGTACCGACAGCGCAGCGAACGTCTGACTGCGCACCGATCCCACCGTCGCCGACCTCCTCTGCTACCCGAAGTAGTACAACGACGAGGACGCTCCGGGTATTCCGGCGGCGCCGCCGGTAGCGCGGAAGGTTCAGTGCAGCGGCGCGGGCGGCTCACCGTCGCCGAACGGGTGACCGCCGAGCGCTTCCCGGCCGTGCGGGGTGTTCCAGCCGTCCAGCTCGGGGCCCTTCGGCACGATCCCGGACGGATTGATGTCGCGGTGGACCTCGTAGTAGTGCCGCTTGATGTGGTCGAAGTTCGTGCTGTCCCCGAACCCGGGGGTCTGATAGAGATCACGCGCGTACGCCCAGAGCACCGGCATCTCGGAGAGCTTGGACCGGTTGCACTTGAAGTGCCCGTGATAGACGGCATCGAATCGGGCCAGGGTGGTGAACAGCCGGATGTCGGCCTCGGTGAGCGTGTCCCCCACCAAATAGCGCTGATCGGCCAGGCGCTCGGACAGCCAGTCCAGCCGGGCGAACAGCTGGTCGTAGGCGGCGTCGTAGGCCTCCTGCGATCCGGCGAAGCCGCACCGGTACACGCCGTTGTTCACGTCCCGGTAGACCACGGCGTTGACCGCGTCGATCTCTTCGCGCAGGTCCTCCGGGTACAGCCGGGGTGCGCCCGGACGGTGATAGTCCACCCACTCCGTCTCGAAGTCCAGCGTGATCTGCGGGAAGTCGTTGGTCACCACGCCGCCGCTGCGCACGTCGACGACGGCAGGCACCGTGATGCCCTTCTCGTAGCCGGGGATCCGCGTGAAGTACGCGTCCTGCAGGCGCGGGATGCCCAGAACCGGATCCACGCCGCCGGGATCGAGGTCGAAGGTCCACGATCGTTTGTCGTGGGTCGGCCCGCAGACGCCCATCGAGATCACTCGCTCGAGACCGAGCAGGCGGCGCACGATGATCGCGCGGTTGGCCCACGGACACGCGTACGAGACCACCAGGCGGTAGCGCCCGGGCTCCACCGGGTAGCCGTCGCGGCCGTCGCGGGTGATCCGCGTCTCGATGTAGCGGGTGTCGCGCTCGTACGGCTGGTCGGCCAGGACGTAGGCGCCCTGCTCGCTGGTCTGGGAATCGTCCGGAGTCGCCATGACTCCAGGGTAGTGACTACTTCCGTGCGGCGGCGGAGGCGTCGCCGGAAAGCGTTCCGTCGACGAAGCCCTCCGTGTCTTCGGCGGAGACCTCGGCGATGGCCTCCTCGAGATCGCCGGAGACGTCGGCGATCGCCTCGGCCTCCTCCTCAATCGGGCCTTCCAGCGCGCGGGCCAGTTCCGCGGCGACGTCGATGTAGCGCGCCTTGCGGACCTCGGGCTTGTCGATCTCCTCGGCGACGGTCTTGGCGATCACCCGGCGGATCTCCGAGTCGACCTGCGCGAGGTTGCGGATGATCTCGCCGCGCATGTTGCGCGAGGCCACGTCGACGAACACGTCGCGCGGCGCCGGCGGATCCACCTCGATGCGGAGCTCGAGCGGCTCGGCGCAGCGCACCGTCAGCGGCAGTGTGATGAGACCGTCGACGTCGTACTGCAGACGATCGAGTTTGAGGTCGATCAGCAGGCCGATGGCCAGCGGCAGCCGCACGGTGAACGTGATCAGCTCGCCGACTTCGCGGGAGATCTCCGGTTCGGCGATCTTCACATCCGCCACCACCTTGACCATCCCGCCGGGACCGGCCGGCAGCGGTCCGACCTGGAACTCTTCTCCCGCGATCGCCGCGAAAGCGGCACCGATACGCGCTTCGGTCACCGCGATCTCGAAGAAGTTGCGGCCGAATTCTTCGTAAGTGAGGTATTCAGGCACCGGTACATCCTTGCGCATATGTGGGCGATTGGCGAACCATCACGGAAAAGTCCCTGATCACCGGCGGGGCCGGACCGAGGCGTCCGCCCATCGCGGTGGACACGGGGTCCCCGGCAGGGTCTGCCGCTCGAAATGCCACCACTCGTTGTCGAACGTGCGGCACAGACCCCAGCGGTACCCGTGCCGCTGCAGCCAGGCCGCGCCGGCACGCGGTGCGACGTCGATCGCCTCCCCGGTGACGTGCGTCGACTCGGTCGGCGGCAGGACCCACCGGCGCGCCGCGCCGGGACTTCCGTAGATGCGCAGGCCCTCACGCCAGAGCACTGCTTGCTCGGCACGGCTGCGCTTGCCCGAGTTGATCCGCAGCGGCACCCCGGCCGCGCGGGCGTCGCGCTCGGCGAGCGTGTAGGCCACCGCGAGGTCGGTCGCCAGACCCGCAGTGCCCGCCGCCAGCGGAATGCCCAGGAGCTGCGCGCGCTGGGTCGAGGCGGGAGCGGCCTGCACCGGGTCGGCACTCGCCGGCGCAGCGGCGAGCCCGGCCGCCACCGCGCCTGCGGCGCCGAGGGACAGCAGCCGGAGAAGTCGTCGTCGGGGCCGGGCCGAGTGGATGTTCACGCGGCTCATTGTGCCAGCCCGGCCGGGCCCGGCGCGTTGCGCAGCAGATCGGCGACAGTGTCGGCTTCGCTCGGGGGCTTGGCGTCGTCGCCGATCCGGTAGCGCTTGACGCGCGCGAACCGCAGGGCGATGCCGCCCGGATACCTGCTCGACCGCTGCACGCCGTCGATCGCGATCTCCACGACGGTCGTCGGCTCGAGCGCGAGCACGTATCCGTCGTCGCCCTCGGCGATCGTCGGGAAGTACTCGGTCTGCCAGCGCAGTAGCTCGTCGGTCAAGCCCTTGAACGTCTTGCCGACCATCACGAACCCGCCCGGATCGCCGAACCGTCCCTCCGGATCCCGCGCACCCAGGTGCAGATTCGACAGCCACCCCGAACGCCGGCCGGAACCTCGTTCGACGGCGAGCACCACCAGGTCGAAGGTAAAGACCGGCTTCACCTTGACCCAGTGCGCGCCGCGCCGCCCGGCGGCGTACGGGGCGGCAAGTGATTTGACCACCACGCCCTCGTGCCCGGCGGCGAGCGCCTCGTCGAGCACCGCCTGGGCCGCGGCGGCCGGATCGGGGTCGCCGGGCGCGGTCTCGACGCCCGCGATCAGGGACCCGCCGACCATCGCACGCAGGAGACGGCGCCGAACCCGCAGCGGCTCGTCGATCAGGCTGCGGCCGTCGCCGTAGAGGAGATCGAAGAAGCTGACCGAGAGCTCGACAGGCAGCTCGCCCTCCGTCGCGGCACCGCCGAACCGGCTCATCGTGTCCTGGAACGGACGGGCCCGGCCGTCCTCGTCGAGCGTCAGCGTCTCGCCGTCGAGCACCAGGTCGCCGCCGGGGAGTGCCCTCACGAGTTCGACGATCTCGGGGACCCGCTCGGTCACCTCGGCCAGGCTCCTGGTGTAGGCCCGGACTCGGCCGCCCACCCGGTGCACTTGCAGCCGGGCGCCGTCGAGTTTGTACTCGACTGACGCCGGACCGGTCACCGAGACCGCCTCGGCCACATCCGGCGCCGAGGCCGCAAGCATCGGCTGCACCGCGACGCCGGGGGTCAGATCGATCCGCTCGAGGTCGTCGCCGCGCAGGGCCGCGGCCGCCGTCGCGCCCAGATCGCCCGACAGCATCGCCGCCCGGCGCACCGTCTCCTTCGGCAGTCGCACCGCCGTCGCGACCGCATCGGTGACGATGCCGCTGAGCGCCCCGGTCCTGACCTCCCCGGTCATCACCCGGATCAGGAAGTCCTGCTCTACCCGCGTCGCCGCGGCGAGCAGACCGGTCAGCGCCGCTGACCGTCGGGCGGCCGAGCCCGGCCCGTGCGCGTCGGCCAGGTCGCCGAAGGCGCGGTCGACGTCGCCGATCGACAGCGTCCCCGTCTCGGCGGCCGCCGGCAGCCCCCGCCGGAGCGTCCGCCAGCCGACGCCGAGACGCCCCTGCACGGGCCTGCCGAGCAGCAGCCCCACAGCGGCCGGGGCCTCGTCGGGCCGGAGTCGGCCCAACACCTCGGCGAATGCGGCGGTCTTGGCGTTACGTGAGCGCGTCGCGGCCGCCCGGCCCGCCGCATCGACGATGTCGGCGAGCGGGGTGCCGGCCGGATCCTCGCTGTCCACGTGTCGAGTGTAGGGCGCGACTACGGTGAGGGAATGGCTTCGCGAGGCACCACCGCGCCGGCACGCGCCCGGTCGATGCGCACCGTGGCCGAACTCGACGCGTTGGTGACCACCTGTTACGCCTGTCCGCGACTGGTGGCCTGGCGAGAAAAGGTCGCCCGGACCAAACGAGCCGCCTTCGCCGACCAGACCTATTGGGGCAGAGCGGTTCCCGGGTTCGGCCCGGACGATGCGGCGATCCTCGTCGTCGGTCTCGCACCTGCCGCCAACGGCGCCAACCGGACCGGGCGGATGTTCACCGGCGATCGCAGCGGGGACTTCCTGTTCGCGGCGCTGTACCGCGTCGGGCTCGCCAGCCAGGGCGAGGCCTGGTCGATCGACGACGGCCTCGAACTGTACCGAACACGGATCTCGTCGCCCGTGCACTGCGCGCCGCCGGAGAACAAGCCGACGCCGCAGGAGCGGCGTACCTGTTCGCCGTATCTCGCCCGCGAAGTGGAGTTGCTGGCGCCGACGCTCCGTTCCGTGGTGGTGCTGGGCGCCTTCGGATGGCAAGCGCTGCTGGCGGTGATGACCGACTCCGGCTGGACGGTGCCGAAGCCGCGGCCCAAATTCGGGCACGGCGCCGAGGCGACGGTGCGCCATCCGAACGGCCGGACTCTGCTGCTGATCGGCTGTTTCCACGTGAGTCAGCACAATACGTTCACCGGGCGGCTCACGCCGGGCATGCTGGACGATGTGCTGAACCGTGCCAAGGACCACGCGGCCGGAGGCCACGACCGCCCCGGCGTCCGCGTACGACGGATCTACGACGATCCCGAACCCGACGACGGGGCCCGCGTGCTGGTCGACCGGCTGTGGGCCCGCGGTGTGAGCAAAGAGCGCGCACATCTGACCGAGTGGTGCAAGACTGTCGCGCCGTCCACGGGCCTACGGCAGTGGTACGGACACGATCCGGCCAGATTCGACGAATTCGCCGCGAAATACCGCGCCGAGCTCGAGACCGGCGACGAGCAACGAGCGGCGCTGGCGCACCTGCGTGCACTCGCCGCGCAGGGACCCCTGACGTTGCTGACCGCGACCAAGCAGCCGGCGATCAGCGAGGCCGAGGTGCTCCGCCGCATCCTCTCCTCCTGAGCGGCCGCAGCCTAACCTTCGTCGAGGGCGAGCTGCTCGACGTACGCGCCCTGCCAGACCGAGTCGAACGGGGTGTTCGCGGCGAGCCGGCCTTCGATCCCCGCGGTGACGAACTCCTTCGCGAACTCGACGGCGTCCTCGATGCCGGCGCCCTTGGCCAGCTCGGCGGTGATCGCCGCGGCCAGGGTGCAGCCCGCGCCGGAGACGCGTTCGTCGCCGACCTTGGCAGCCTTGAACACGGTGGCCTGCTCGCCGTCGTACAGCACGTCGATCGCCTCGTCCCCCGGCAGTTCCACGCCGCCCTTGACCACCACGTACTGGGGGCCGAGCGCGTGGATCCGGCGGGCGGCCTCGATCAGGTCCGCCTCCGACGCGATCGAGTCCAGGCCGGCGAGGACGGAGGCCTCGAAGAGATTGGGGGTCACCACAGTGGCCAGGGGCAGCACCTTCTCCCGCAGTGCGGTGTCGGTGTCCAGGGCCGCGCCGGGCTCCTGCCCCTTGCAGATCAGGACGGGATCCAGGACCACGTGCCGCCACTGCTGCCGGCCGAGCGCCTGGGCGACCACGTCGATGGTGGCCGGCGTGCCGAGCATGCCGATCTTGACCACGTCCAGCGGATGCGCGGCGGTGGCCGCTTCGATCTGATCGGCGATCACCTGTGGGTCCACCGGAACGAACCGGTGGGCCCACGCGTTGGCCGGGTCGAACGACACGATGCAGGTGACGGTGCCGACGCCGTACACGCCCAATTCCTGGAAGGTCTTCAGGTCGGCTTGCAGACCGGCCCCGCCGGTCGCTTCGGAACCGGCGATGACATACGCGAGATCAACCACGGTCCTCAGCGTACCGGCGTTCGGACCGCACTTGACCCTCACATCGTGACAAGCTCTTCACTCAGAGTGCGACAACGCAAGGAGGCACTCATGGACACGACGACTCACCGCCCCGCATCGACGATCACCCGGGCGCTGCGCGCCGACGACTCGTCGGTTCGGCTGCGCGCAGCGATGGCCGCCGGATCGACCCCCGACCAGGCCCTCGTACGGATACTGATCGAGCGGAGCGCGGTGGAGCCGGACTTCTTCGTCCGGGACATGCTGACCTGGGCGCTCACCCGGCATCCCGACGAGGTCACCGTCCCGCTGCTGCTGCACGAGGCGCGCGATCGCACCGGCCGGGGACGGAGCCAAGCGCTCCACACCTTGTCGAAGATCGGCGATCCACGCGGTTGGTCGGCGATCACCCGGGACCTGCTTCTCGATCCGGACGAGGAAGTAGCCGGCGCCGCATGGCGAGCCGCAGTCGTGCTGGTTCCCGAGAGCGAGAGGCGCGCGCTCGTCGATGTCCTCGCCACCCGCCTCGGTCGCGGCGAGCGGGATCTGCAGCGCAGCCTGAGCCGCGCGCTCGCGGCCCTCGGCGGTGCGGCGGAGGAGGCGATCGCCGCTGCGTCGACCCATCCGGACCCCGACGTCCGGGCCCACGCGACCGCCACTCGCCGCCTGATCGACGACCCGGACGCCGACGTCGGCGCGGCGGTGGAAGAGGCCCGCCGGGTGCACGCGCTGGGCCGCCCGCAGAGCGGGGAGGTCGAGTGCTGATCGGCGACGTGGCGCGGCAGTCCGGCATCAGCGCCCGGATGCTGCGCCACTACGACCGGATCGGCCTCGTGGTGCCGTCCCAACGGACGCCGAGCGGCTACCGCGAGTACTCCGGGGCCGACCTCGAACGACTCGTCCAGGTGGAGAGTCTGCGCACCCTGGGGCTGTCCCTCGCCGAGATCGGCGAGGCACTCGAGGAGCCGTCGTTCTCCCCCTCCGGGCTGCTGACGGACCTCGTCGAGCGAACGCGGCAGCGGATCGCCGACGAGGAGCGCCTCCTGAGCCGCCTGCTCGACGCGCAGGCCAGCGGACCCGCGGACTGGTCGCAACTGCTCCGGCTGGTTCCGCTGATCCGGGGAATCACCTCCGACCGACCGGACTCCCGGCAGCGGAGCGCGCTGGCGATGAACGACGACGACGCCGCCCACCTGGCGCGCCACCTCGCCGGAGCTCTGCTCGACGAGGCGGAGCCGAACGCTGCGGGCACGCTGGCCTGGGCGCTGCGACGGGCGGGCGACCGCGGCCTCGACGAGCTCTCCGCTGCCCTCGACTCCGACGACGCCGCGGTCCGCGCCCGGGCGGTGGCGGCGCTCGCCCGGATGGACTCGCCGCGGGCCACGGCGATCCTGCGGGCGGCGCTGGCGCATGCCGATCTCGGCGTCGCGCAGCGCGCGGCGCTCGCGACCGCGCCGCGCGGCATCGCCGATGCCGAGCCGATCCTCGTCGCGATGATCACCGCCGGCGAGCACGACGTCGACGCGGCCGAGGCGCTCGGGGCGCTGGCTCGCGCCACCGCCGCTGCCGACCGGATCGCGGGCTCGATCGTCGGCCTTCTCGACACACAGAACGATGCGCAGGCCCGGCTCCGGCTCACCCAGGCACTGGCCGAGCTGCGCTGCCCGGCCGCGACGGCCGCGCTGGAGCGGCTGTGCGACGACGACGATCCGAATGTGGCGCGCTCGGCGACCTACCTCGTGCGACTGCTCGGCGAATAGCAAGCCCGTCGTCGTCGCGCCGGTCAGTCCCCGACCCGCAGGATCCGATCGTCGTCCGGCGCCGGGCTGCCTCGCCCGTCGGTGTTGTTGGTCAGCACCCACAGCGATCCGTCCGGCGCGACCACAGCATCCCGCAGGCGCCCGGCCCGGCCGGTCAGCGACTCGGTGGACGTCGCCGGATCGGCCGGCGGCACCCGGCGCAGCCGCTCCCCGCGCAGGTTCGCGATCACCACCTCGCCGTCGTGCACCGTGATCCCGCTCGGACTGGCGTCTCGCGTCGCCCACTGCTGCACCGGATCGATGTAGCCGGGCCGTCGTCCGATCCCCTCGACCGTCGGCCAGCCGTAGTTGCCTCCGGGCCGGATCACATTGAGCTCGTCCCAGGTGTTCTGCCCGAACTCGGAGGCGAACATGGTGCCGTCCGGCGCCCATGTGAGGCCCTGAGCGTTGCGATGCCCGTAGCTGTACACATAGGAGTCTCCGAACGGGTTGTCTTGTGGCACTTCACCTTCCGGCGTCATTCGCAGAATCTTCCCGCCGAGCGAATCCCGGTCCTGCGACGTCGACGGCTGCCCCGCATCACCGGTGGTGACGTACAGCATCCCATCGGGCCCGAACGCGATGCGCCCGCCGTTGTGATTGGTCGCCGCCGGAATGCCGTCCAGCACGCGCTCCGGGGAGCCCAGGCTCAGAGCACCGGGCGCACCGTCGATGCGGAACCGGTCGATCCGGTTGTCCTCGTCGGAGGTGTAGTACGCGTACAGGTGGTCACCGCGGACTGCGAGTCCGAGTAGACCGCCTTCACCGATCGCCCGGACTTCTCCGATCCGTGCGATCTCGCGCTGCCGCCCTTCGGAGTCGATCTCCACGATCCGCCCGGAGTCTCGCTCGCTCACCAGTGGAATGGACCGGTGAAACACGATCGACCACGGCGCGTCCAGACCG
The DNA here is from genome assembly GCF_002993285.1 of Gordonia iterans. Lineage (NCBI taxonomy): Bacteria > Bacillati > Actinomycetota > Actinomycetes > Mycobacteriales > Gordoniaceae > Gordonia > Gordonia iterans. Next base: position 2,591,144 of record NZ_CP027433.1, read on the forward strand.
GAGGCGACGACGTCGTACGCCGACTCTCCCGATCGCACCGGAACCGAAGCCCGGGGTCCGTCGCCGGAATCGGTCCCGCAAGCCACCAGTGCTGCTGCCAGGATCGCCCCGGCCACCGCCACAGCCGTTCGACGAGGCATCGCACTCCTCCCCGGCGGCGCTTCATCGCGCCGCGCACAGACTGTCCCAATCTGGGACGGTCATCGATGTCGTAGACCACAACACTTCCTGATTGTGATCCACACAACAAGAAGGGTTCTTTCATGACCGTCACCGACACCGCCCCGGCCACCTCGGCAGGCGAAGCAACACGCACCCTCGACGCACTGGTGATCGGCGCCGGCGTCGCCGGCCTCTACCAGGTCTATCAGCTCCGCGAACTCGGCTTGAACGTCGGCGGATACGACGCTGCCGACGATGTCGGCGGGACCTGGTACTGGAACCGGTATCCCGGCGCCCGCTTCGACTCCGAAAGCTACATCTACCAGTACCTCTTCGACGAGGAGCTCTACAAGGGGTGGACCTGGAGCCAGCGCTTTCCGGGCCAGCCGGAGATCGAGCGATGGCTGCAGTACGTCACCGACCGGCTCGACCTCCGCAAGGACTTCACTTTCGGAACTCGGGTCGAATCCGCCGTCTTCGACGAGGACTCGGGACGATGGACGGTCACCACCGACACCGGAGAAGTGATCGACACGCGCCTGCTGGTGACCTGTGCGGGCATGCTGTCGGCGCCGCTGACCGACGTGTTCGAAGGGCAGAGCTCCTTCCGGGGCCAGATCGTCCACACGTCACGCTGGCCGAAGGACGGCGTCGACTTCGCGGGCAAGCGCGTCGGCGTGATCGGGACCGGCGCGACCGGTATCCAGGTGATCCAGACGATCGCCCCCGAGGTCGGCCACATGAAGGTCTTCATCCGTAAGCCCCAGTACACGGTGCCGATGAAGAATCCCGACTACGGTCCGGAGGAGCACGCCTGGTACCACGGCCGTTTCGAAGAGCTCCGGTCGGTCCTTCCGCACACCTTCAGCGGCTTCGAGTACGACTTCGACCACGTCTGGAGTGAGCTCACCCCGGAACGGCGCCACGAGATCCTCGAAGAGATCTGGCAGGACGGCTCGCTCAAGCTCTGGCTGGCGTCGTTCTCGGAGATGTTCTACGAGCAAGAGGTCAGCGATGAGATCTCGCAGTTCGTGCGCGGAAAGATCGAAGCCCGACTGAGCGATCCCGATCTCATCGAGTTGCTCGTTCCCAAGCCCGGCGAGTACGGCTTCGGCACGCACCGGGTTCCCTTGGAGCGCGGATACTACGAGGCTTATCACCGGGACAACGTCGAAGCGGTCGGCGTCCGCGACAACTCGATCGCTCGCATCGTTCCCGAGGGGATCGAGCAGGAGGACGGCACCGTCCACGAGGTCGACGTCATCGTCATGGCCACGGGTTTCGACGCCGGGACGGGCTCGCTGACGAGGATCGACATCCGCGGCCGGGACGGTCGCTCGCTCTCCGACGAATGGAGCGAAGAGATCCGCAGCACCATGGGTCTGATGATCGAGGGATACCCCAACCTCCTGAACACCGGCATCCCGCTCGCGCCGTCTGCGGCCCTGTGCAACATGACGACTTGCCTGCAGCAGCAGACCGAGTGGATCACGGGCATCGTCAAGCACATGGCGGACACCGGGACGACCGTCGTGGAGCCGACGGCCGAAGGCGAACAGAGCTGGGTCGACCACCACGACCAGGTGGCCGATGAGACTCTCGTTTCGAAGACCAACTCCTGGTACAACGGCGCCAACGTGCCGGGCAAACCGACGGGCCGGGTGCTCTCGTACATCGGCGGGGTCGGCGCCTACCGGGAGGAATGTGCAAAAGAGGCCGCGGCGGGGTACCCGCGTTTCATCTTCAACTGAGCGCACCCGCCCTCAGACGAACCCCAGCGAGACTCACGACCACAGACACCAGGAGGTCAGCCGTCATGGCTATCACCAATCAGTACTACACCCACGAGTTCCACGGCGACTACGAACTCATCAGCATCGGCGAACTCGCACTGGAGGAGGGCGGCGTGATTCCCGACTGCCACCTGGCAGTCGCCACCTTCGGCACCATCAACGATGCCAAGGACAACGCCATTCTGATTCCTACTTGGTACTCGGGCACGCACCAGGTCTGGCGAGACGTGTACATCGGCCCGGATCACGCGCTGAACCCGGACGAGTACTTCATCATCTGCGTCGACCAGATCGGCAGCGGTCTGTCCACCTCACCGCACAACGCCGACGGACCGAACGCCGCGATCTCGATGTCGAAGTTCCCGCGCGTCCGGATCGGGGACAACGTCGTCGCCCAGGAGCGGCTGCTGCGCGAGCACTTCGGCATCGACACGCTGGCCCTGGTGGTCGGCGGATCGATGGGCGCGCAGCAGACCTATGAGTGGGCGGTCCGCTTCCCGGACAAAGTGCTTCGCGCCGCACCGATCGCCGGCACCGCCCGCAACACCCCCGACGACTACCTCATCGCCGAGGTGATGCGTGAGGTCACCGTGTCCGACCCGGGCTTTGCCGACGGAGAGTACGCGTCGAACGCCGACGTGACCGACGGCCTAACCCGGCAGGCGCACGTGTGGGCGATCAAGGGCTTCTCCCCCGACTTCTGGAATCAGGAGGTCTGGCGCGCCCTCGACTTCGATTCCAAGGAAGCCTTTCTGGCCGGCTTCCTGGAACCGTACTTCACGGCCATGGATCCGAACGACCTGCTGACCCAGTCGTGGGCGTGGCAGCGCGGGGACGTCTCCCGGCACACCGACGGCGATCTGGCCGCGGCCCTGGGGCGCATCACCGCCAAGACCTTCGTCATGCCGATCGACCTGGACCAGCTCTTCCCGCCGGCCGATTGTGCGGCCGAGCAGCGATTGATACCGCACAGCGAGTTCCGCGTCATCAACGACGTCCTCGGGCACCTCGGCCTGTTCGGTGTGGCGCCGACCTACATCCAGCAGGTAGACAAGCACCTCGGCGAACTTCTCGCCATCGAGGTCTGATCCGCCGATTCGGCGCACTGAGACCCGGCGGCCGCGGGCTCGGGCCGAACACCACCGACGGGTGTTCGGCACGGCCCGTGGCCCCTGTCCGATCGGACGGGTGGCATACCTGCCCGTTCGAGGGGGATCCCGGGCGCGTCGGCGCCTCCAATCGAGATGCACCTGGACAGCGCACCCATTGTGCGGACACTGGATCCTGGGGCGAGGAGAGCGAGTGAGATGAGTACACCCACCCCGACCGAGAAGCCCTCGGACCCCTGCCTGCCCGCATACGTCGAGCAGTCGTGGAACCGATCCCGTGAAGCGGGCCTGGCGCCGGATCGCGTGGTCACGCAATACGAGCACGTCGCCGACCTGGACTTTCAGCGCCGGCTCGTGCAGTGCGCCTCGCCGGTACTCGACCGGCTCCAGCAGGACCTGGGCGGGATGCCGCTCAGTGTCGCGCTCACCGACGAGCACGCACGCGTGATCCTCCGGCGTGACAGCGACCACCGGCTGGCCAGGCTTCTCGATTCAGCCTATTTCGCCCCGGGGTTCGACTATTCCGAGGAACGGGTCGGCACCAACGGCGTCGGCACGGCGATCGAATCCGGCATGCCGGTGTACATCGACGGCGTCCAGCATTTCAACGAAGGAATCCGCGCGTTCACCTGTGCGGGAGCGCCGGTCCACGATCCGGTGACCGGTCGGCTCGAAGGCATCGTCGACATCAGCTGCCTCGCCCGTCACGCGAACCCGATGATGCGCCAGCTGGTCGCCGGTGCGGCGCGCGACATCGAATCCGAGCTGAGCTCACGGGGATCGGCGAAGCAACGGGCCGTTCTGGCGGCTTTCATCGCGGCCTGCCGTCGACGCTCCGGCGCGGTGTACTCCCTCAGCTGTGGCGTGTTCATGTCCAACACCAGCGGCACTCCACTGCTCGACCCCGTCGACGAGGCCTTCCTCCGCGAGGAGGCGCAGTCCATGCTCGCGCCGTCGTCTCTGGACCGATTCGCCTTGGTCCTGCCGTCCGGCCAGAGCATCGAGGTGCGTCGCACCCATGTGGAGGAACACGGCGACCCCGCCGGCGTGGTGCTGGAAGTGGAGCCTTCTCCTGCCGGCTCGGTCACCGCGATCTCCGTCGGACGCCGCGCTCCGTCGTTGCCGGGCGCCGTGGGCGGATCCCCGCAATGGTCCCGATGCCGCACGGCGCTCGCCGCGCTCGCCTCCTCGAGCACCAACACGCTGCTCGTCGGCGAGGAAGGCACGGGGCGGGTGACGCTGGCGCGCGGGGCTCATCTCAACAAGAACCCGCAAGCGCCCTGCGCGGTGGTCGACTGCGCATCGCCGACCGCCGTGACGGCCGTGACTGAAGCTTTGCGATCCGGGGCCACCACGATCATCCTTCGCGGGATCGACGACCTCACCCCGCACGACGACGGACTGATCGCCGGCATGATCGGCGACGATCAACACGGGTATCCGGCCCGGTGGATCGTGGCCACCGCACGCGCAGGCAATGACGCCCTGCTCGAATCCACCCTGGTGCCGGTCCTGGAACGCACCGTGGAAGTGCCCGCGCTGCGGCACCACCCGGACGACATCCCGGACATCGCCGAGATGCATCTCGCCCAGCTGGCGCCCCAGCGCAGTGTGGTGCTCAGCGACGGTCTCGTGCGCGCTCTGAAGAAGTATCCGTGGCCGGGCAACGTGACCGAGCTCGTGCACACGCTACGGCAGGCGCTGCGCGCGAATCTGACCGGCGCACTCGACGTCGGCGATCTCCCACCGTCGGTGCACTCGGTGCCGAAGAGGATGATGACCGCGCTCGAGACCGCCGAGCGGGACACCATCGTGAAAGCTCTTCAGGAGCACGGTGGCAATCGCGCCAAGGCAGCACGCGTCCTCGGCATCGCCCGGTCGTCCCTGTACCGGAAGATCGACACCTACGGGATCAGCCTGTAGGCCCCGATTCGCGGATCTCGACTGCGCTCGATCGGCCCGGCCCGTAGCGTCGAAGGCCATGGGCCCACTACGCGCACTCCCCCCGGACACCTGGAACGACGGCCCCACTCTCGCCGACCTGGCGCAGTCGGCGGCGAGCGCGCTCGGCTTCGGCGACATGCGCCCGCTGCCGGTCCCCGACAGCCATACGGTCGTCATCCTGATGATCGACGGGCTCGGAGACCTTCTGCTGCAAGAACATTCGGTGTTCGCTCCCGCCCTGTTCCGGCACCGCGCCCTCTCGATGTGCGCAGGATTCCCCTCGACGACGGCTACCAGTCTCACCAGCCTCGGTACCGGGCTCTGCGCCGGCGAGCACGGGATCATCGGATACAGCTTCGCACCACGGGACCTCGACCCGTCCGTCGCCCACACGCTCAACGCCCTGCGATGGACACTGGACGCGGCCGACGGACCCAGTGCGTATCAGGTGTTCCCGCCCCATGAGGTGCAGCCGTCGCCCACCGCGTTCGACGAGCTCACGCACTCCGGAGTCGGCGTCACCGCGCTGATGCCGGGCGCCTTCCAGGGGTCCGGACTGACTCAGGCCGCCTACGGCAATCCGGCGGACTACCGGGATGCGTCCTCCATCGACGACGTGCGGCGCGGACTGACCGAGGCGATCGCCGAGGGTGATCGCGGGCCGCGCCTGATCTACGGATATCTGCCCGACCTCGATGCCGCCGGGCACCTGTGGGGACCGGGAACTCCCGAGTGGCGCGAACGGCTCCGCGCCGTGGACGAGGCGGTCCGCGACGTCGTCGAGACCCTGGTTCCCGGCGCCACCTTGCTGGTGACCGGCGATCACGGCATGATCACCGCGGGCCGGCGGATCGACGTCGAACGTTCGCCTGAGCTCACCGCCGAGGTGCGTGCCGTCGCGGGCGAACCACGAGTCCGCCAGGTGTACGCCGACCCGGGCGCGGCCGAGCGGGTCGCGCAGCGCTGGACCGAGACGCTCGGTGACGATGCGCGGGTGGCGACCAGGGACCAGGTGATCGATGAGCACTGGTTCGGACCGCGGCCGGCCGCCCACGTCGCCGAGCGGATCGGCGACGTGATGGCCGTCGGACAGCGCGACGTGCTGCTCACCCGGGAGCTCGCCGAGCCCTTCGAGACCCGCATGCCCGGCCACCACGGCGGGTGGACCGCCGCCGAGATGCTGGTGCCCCTGGTGGTCACGACCGGCGGCTGATCCGCCGATCCCCGACGTGCGTCCCGAGCGGGTTCTACACTCGACGTCCATGACGGCCGAGCCCGAACCCAGCACGCGCGGCCTGCAGACCACCGAGGGCTTGCGGCGCTTGGTCGCCTTCACCGACGCGGTGGTCGCCATCGCCCTGACTCTGCTGGTGCTGCCCCTCACCGATCTGGCCAGCGACAGCCCGGAGGAACGGACCCTCGGCTCGTTCTTCGACGATCACCAGGACATCCTCATCGCCTTCGCCGTCTCGTTCGCGGTGATCTGGGTGCTGTGGCGGCATCATCACCAGTTGATCGAGTACTTCCGGTGCTACGACTCGCCGCTGGTGTTCATGCACTTCCTCTGGCTGTTCACCATCGTCCTGATGCCGTTCTCGACCGCGTTGATCGGCACCTCGATGACCCGGGCCAACACCCTGTACATCGGCGTGCTGTGGGTCTCGGTGTTCCTGCTCGGCGCGATGCGGTACTGGGGCATCCACCACCCGGACCTGCTGGAGCCGGGGGCCCCGCGCCGCGACCTCCAGGTGGTCGGCATCGACTACAGCTCGATCATCCTGCTGTCGGTGGCGCTGCTGATCAGCGCCGTCTGGCCGGAGACCGGCCAGTGGCCGCTGCTGCTGTTGTTGCTGGAACGCCCGTTCGGACAGCTCCGCGCCCGACTCCGCAGGACGGCCTGATCGACGACCGCAGGAGCTCAGGAGAAGCGCAGTTCCAGGGTGGCCATCCCGAAGATCTTCTTCTCGTTGGCCTTGGCGGTCAGGATCACCACGCCGCTGCGGGTCTCCGGATCCAGCGACTTGATCTTGCCGCCGTAGGCGATGTCGCCGCGGCCGTCGGCGGGCACGATCGCCGGCGCCGAAAGGCGCACCGAGTACTTGCTGACGGCGCCGGGATCCCCAGACCACTCCGACACGACTCCGGCGCCCAGCCCCATCGTCAGCATGCCGTGCGCGATCACGTCCGGAAGGCCGGCCATCCTGGCGCACGCCTCGTCCCAGTGAATGGGGTTGGCGTCGCCGGCCACACCGGCATAGTTGACCAGATCGCCGCGCGAAAGCGCCGTATGGTGTTCGGGAAGGGCGTCGCCCTTGCTGAGCTGATCGAAGTCGCGCGAGCCGACGGTCCGCGTGGCGACCGCGGTCGACCGGGGCGGCAACTGTCCTTCGCGCACCGTCTTGACGTAATCGGCGGCCGAGGCCTCCACCGACAGGATCTCCACGTCGTGCATCATCACCTTGGCGACAGCGTCTTTGATGCCCGGGTCCACCTCGTCGGCAGACACGCCGACGACCGTCGTGTGCATGGTGTGCACCGTCTCCCCGTGCTGGTCGACGAAGGTGTTGGTGATGGTGATCATCTCTTTGCCGGCGATCTGCCGGATCGACGACAACTCGGTGTCGGTCTGCAGGACGTCGCCGACGACGATCGGGCGATGCTGCTCGAAGACCTGCTCGGTCTGCACGTAGGTCTCGTACCCGACGACGACCTCCTCCATCAGCGTGCGGTTCGACGCCATCGCCGGAATCGAGGTGAAGGTGATCGGCGCGACCAGTCCGCTGTACCCGAGCGCGGCCGCGGCCTCCTCGTCCCAGTGCGCCGGGTGATAGTCCTGCACGGCACGCGCGTACTCACGGACCTTCTCGCGCCCGACCACATAGGTGTGGTCCGCCACGTAGTAGTGGCCGACGCGCTCCGACAGCGCAGTGTTCTCCGAGGACGTCATCAATTCTCCCAGCGTTCGGTTGACCCACCGATGTTAGTTCCGGTGGGTCGCGGCGACCGAATCCCCGAAGCGGCGGAGCGGCGTGTCCGGCGATTTCTCCCGGATAACGCCGCTAGGCGATGATTCACATCACATCGGCCCGGGGTGTCACTCCAGGACGAAGACCGGGATCTGCCGATCGGTCTTGGTCTGATACTCCGCGTACGGAGGGAAGGCGTCCACCGCGAGCGCCCACCAGTGGTCGCGCTCGGCGCCGTCCACTTCGCGGGCGGTCAGCTCGGTGATCGTCGTCCCGTCCTGCACGACGACCCGCGGGTTCGCCTTGACGTTGTAGTACCACGCCGGGTGTTCCGGGGCGCCGCCCTTGGAGGCGACCATCGCGTAACGGCCGCCCTCCTCGACGCGCATCAGCGGCACGTAGCGCTCCTTTCCGGACTTGGCGCCGGTGGTGGTGAAGAGCACCACCTTCATGCCGTTGATCCCGACTCCGTCGGTGGTCCCCTGCTTCAGGATGGTCTCGGTCTGCTTGCGCACCCAATCGGTCGGGCTGAGTTCAGGTTGTTCGCTCATGTGCTCCTCAACGTCGACGATCCGGCGATCATTCCGGTGGCGGCGGATGCTTGTGCTCCGCGTCGTCGTCAGGTCTTCGCCTGTCGAAGTCACCCGACGGCGGCGCGGTTGCGGCACAGTGGTATCCGGCACGGCGACAGTCGGCGATGCCGACGGGGAGGATCTTTCATGGGTGCGGAACTGGACTGGAAGAAGCTGGCCGAACGGACCCGGGTGGCGCCGGGCAGCACCGTCGACCTGAGTCGGGACTTCGACACCGGGGCCAAGCCGGACGGAATGAGCAAGGCCGACGGCGTGGCGCAGCTGACCGAGGCCAAACAGCGGCTCTTCGCGCTGCAAGACAAGTTCTACGCGCAGGCCGACCGCGCGCTGCTCATCGTCTTGCAGGCGATCGACGCCGCGGGCAAGGACGGCACCATCAAGCACGTGATGTCGGGGGTCAATCCCGCCGGCGTCGACGTGCACAGCTTCAAGGCGCCGTCCGAGGAGGAGCGAGCGCACGGTTACCTGTGGCGGCACCAGAAGGCGCTCCCCCAGCTCGGCCGGATCGGCATCTTCAACCGCTCGCACTACGAGAACGTGCTCGCCGTCCGTGTCCACCCGGACTGGCTGTGGCCCGCGTCGGCCGCAGCGAACCCCAAAGGCATCTGGAAGCGGCGATATGACGACATCAACGCGTGGGAGAAGTACCTCGCCGACAACGGCACCACCATCGTGAAGCTGTTCCTGAACGTCTCCTACGAGGAGCAGGGCCGACGCTTCCTGGAACGCATCGAGCGACCCGACAAGAACTGGAAGTTCTCCGAGAGCGACATGGCAGAGCGCGAGCTGTGGCCCGAGTACCAGAAGGCCTTCGCCGAGATGCTCAGCCACACCAGCACCGAGTACGCGCCGTGGCACGTGATCGGCGCCGACCACAAATGGGCCAGCCATCTTTCGACGTTCGCCGTCCTGCTCGACACTCTGACCGAACTGGACCCCCGGTACCCGACCGTCTCCCCGGAGAAGATCGCCGGTCTCGGCCAGTACAAGACCCGGCTGGTCCAGCAGTTGGCCGCACACGAGTCACCGTGAGCGGCGCCCGGGACCTCCTCGCCGATCGGCTCCGCCTGCTGCTGGCGTCGGAGCGACGGCTGAGCGAGCGAGCCATGTTCGGAACGCTCTCGTTCATGGTGAACGGCAAACTCGCCGTCAGCGCGCTGAAGGACGGCGGCCTCCTCGTCCGGGTCGCGGATGATCGGTACGAGGAACTCCTGGGCCGCCCGGGCGCCCGGCGAGCCGAGATGGGCCCGGGTCGCGACATGGGCCCCGGCTGGATCGAAGTGTCCGCCGACGCCGTCGACGACGACGAAACTCTCGCGACGTGGCTCACACCGGCCCTCGACTACAACCGGAGTGTCACGAGCTCGTCCTGATCGCGATCGAGCAGGAATCGAGAAACCCGGGCGTGCGGCGACGCCTATCGTGGAGTTCTCCCCGAACGCAGACCCACAGGAGACACCATGCCCGCCAAGACCCCGACGTCGATCGCGTTCACCGCCGAGGTGGAGCAGATCAACGACCGGACGCTCGTGCGTCTGCCCGCGGGTGCCAGCGCCGAACTCCCGTCGCGCGGACAGGTCGCGGTCACCGGAACCCTCGACGGCCGGGAGTTCGCCACCGTCGTCGAACCGGACGGCAAACGCGGACACTGGCTCCGGGTCGACGGAGCCGCACCGGGCACGACGATCGGCGTGGAGCTCACCCCGACCAAACAATGGCCCGAACCCGCGGTGCCACAGGATCTCCGGGAGGCACTCGACGGCGCTCCCGACATCGCCGAGACCTGGGACGACATCACTCCGATGGCGCGCTGGGAGTGGGTGCGCTGGATCGGCGCGACCAAGAACCCGGCGACCCGGCAGCGACGCGTTGAGGTCGGCATCGACAAGCTCCGCAACGGCAAGCGGCGGCCCTGCTGCTTCGACTTGTCGTCGTGCACCGACCCGGAGGTCGCCAAGAGCGGTGTCCTGATCGGCAGTTCATAGCAGCGGGGCCACAGGCGCTCCGGCCGCTACTGCCACCCTCGTTGCGCCGCGGCCAGTGCCCACGCGTCCGTCATGACCGACGATGCCGCCGGACCTTGACACCGGAGACCGGTGCGCGTGTAATTCATTACATGGCGAATTCACCGGTCAGTGAAATGCCGGCCGCCGGACCCGAGGGCCTCGGCACGGTGATCGAGGTCGCCGGGCTCACCGTGCGCCGCAGGAAGCTGACCGTGCTGCACGACCTGAACTTCCGGGTGTCCCGCGGATCGATCACCGGGCTGCTCGGCCCGTCCGGCTGCGGGAAGACGACGTTGCTGCGCTCGGTCGTCGGCACCCAGATCGTCGAGTCCGGGACGGTGACGGTGCTCGGCCGCCCGGCCGGCACCGCGGCGTTGCGATCCGTCGTCGGTTACGTCACGCAGGCGCCGAGCATTTACAGCGACCTGACCGTGCATGCCAACGTCGCGTACTTCGGGGCGCTGTACCGCAAACCTCGTGCCGCCGTCGACGCGGCGATCGACATGGTCGGCCTCACCGATCGTGCGGACCACACCGGCGCTGAGCTCTCCGGAGGAGAGCGCACTCGCACGTCGCTCGCGTGTGCCCTGGTCGCCGACCCTGAACTCATCGTCCTGGACGAGCCCACGGTGGGCCTCGATCCGGTCCTGCGCGCCGAGCTCTGGGAGCGTTTCCGGGAGCTCGCGGAGCAGGGGCGCACCCTGTTGGTGTCGAGTCACGTGATGGACGAGGCCGATCACTGCGACCGTCTCCTGCTGATGCGTGACGGGCGCCTACTGGCCGATCTCTCCCCCGCCGGTCTGCGCCGCCGAACGGGCGCACAGAAGCTCGACGATGCATTCCTCGCTCTGATCCGCGACGAGGAAGGGGGTTCGCGGTGAATCCTCACGCGTTCGCGGCCACCGCCGCCAGGATCGGCAGACAACTGCGGTCGGACCATCGGACGGTCGCGATGATCGCCGTCGTTCCCGCCGCTCTCCTGGCGCTCCTGTACTTCGTGTACCAGGACTACCCCACACCGCCCGGTGCACCCTCGCTGTTCAACCGGGTCGGCCTGAGCATGCTCGGGATCCTGCCCTTCGTGGTGATGTTCCTGATCACCGCGATCGCCATGCAGCGGGAACGCGCCAGCGGAACGCTCGAACGGTTGATGACCACTCCGATCAGCAAACTCGACCTCATCGGCGGGTATGGAGCCGCGTTCTCGCTGGCCGCCGCAGTCCAGGCGATCATCGCTTGCGCCGTCTCCTACGGGCTGCTGGGTCTCGAGTCCGCCGGCAGCTTCTGGTTGGTGATCGTGGTCGCGGTCGTGGTGGCGATCCTCGGCGTCGCACTCGGCCTGCTCGCGAGCGCGTTCGCCCGCACCGAGTTCCAGGCCGTCCAGTTCATGCCGCTCATCGTGACGCCCCAGCTGTTCCTGTGCGGTCTGCTGGTTCCGCGGCACCAGCTGCCCGGATGGCTCGAAGCGATCAGCGACGTGATGCCGTTGAGCTACGCGGTCGATGCCCTGGGCGAGATCGCCGCGCATCCGGCACTGACCGGCCGACTCTGGCGCGACGTCGCGGTGATCGTGGCGTTCGCCGTGGTGGCCCTGTGTCTCGGAGCGGCGACCCTGCGCCGACGCACCGCGTGACTCGTACGACGCGGTCACTAGACTCGCATTCGTGAGCGCGACCAGCGAGATCCCGGGCGACGGAGGCGGCCGCACGGGCAGGCGCCCGGGACAGTCCGGGACCAGAGCGGCCATCGTCGCCGCAGCACGCAGCCGTTTCGCCGAGGCCGGATTCGACCGGGCCTCGATCAGATCGATCGCGGCGGAAGCCGGAGTCGATCCCGCACTGATTCACCACTACTTCGGCACCAAGAAGCAGCTCTTCACCGAGGTGATAGCCCTGCCGGTGGACCCGGAGACGGCGCTGGCACCACTCGCCGACGCACCCCTGGACGACCTGGGCGAGACCCTGCTGCGCACCATCGTCGGCATCTGGGACTCCCCCGCCGGGACCGGCGCGATCGCCGCGTTGCGCAGCGTGCTGGCCGGCGGCGAGGATTCGTTGATCCGGTCGTTCCTGATCGACGTGGCCCTGCGCGGCGTACGAGCGCGGGTCGACGACGCCGTCGGCGACGGCGACGAACGGATCGCCCTGGTCGTGTCGCAGATGATCGGAGTGCTCGCGACCCGCAAGATCCTGCTGCTGGAGCCTGTTGCCAGCATGTCGATCGACCAGCTGGCCGTCGCGGTGGCACCGACGCTCCAGCGCTACCTCACCGGCGACCTCACCTGACCGCGCACGTAGGACTCAACTGTTCTCGTAGAGCCTGGTGACCGCGTCGATCAGTTCCGGCAAGCCCTCGGGACGGTCGTTCCGCCACCATGCCAGGTGTACGGGTATTCGGGGACCGTCCTTGATCTGCCGGTAGGTCACTCCTGGGCGCGGATGGTGGTGTGCCGTCGCCTCGGCGGTGGTGCCGACGCCACGGCCGGCCGCGATCGAATCGAGCCAACTGTCCACGTCCGCGGTCTCCACGAATCGCGGCGGGTGTTCGCTGCCGTGCCAGAGCGACTCCGTCGTCGAACCCGCCCGGGGATCGATGACGACGGTGCGCTCACCGATCTCAGCCATGGTCATGCGCCGGCGCCGGGCCCACCGGGCGTCGTCGGACGCGAAGGCGACGAGTCGTCGTTCCAGCCCCACCACAGCGGAGTCGAAACGCTGCTGGTCGACGGGCCGGTGCGAGCCAACCGGGCCGGCGCGTCGCAGGGATCGTCATGACCCTCTCCGGCGCGGCGTCGAACCAGACCGGAGCGGCCGTCGGCGCAATGGCCTTTCCGGTGATCGGACCGATCGGGGTGGTGGCCGTGCGCCAACTCGTCACGGCGCTGGTTCTGGTGCCTGCGGTGCGTCCGCGCGTCCGCGGTCTCACCCGCGCCCAGTGGGGCCGGTCCTGGGTCTGGCGCTGGTGTTCAGCGTGATGAACGTCTGCCTGTACGCGTCGGTCGAGCGGATCGGTCTCGGGCTCGCGGTGACTCTCGAGTTCCTCGGTCCGCTCGCCGTGGCGATCGGCGGGTCGCGCCGCGCCGTCGACGTCGGGTGCGCGGTCCTCGCAGGCGTCGGCGTGGTGATGCTGGCCGATCCCGGGCCCACCACCGACGTGATCGGCATCGCCCTCGGACTGGTGGCTGCGACTGCCTGGGCGTCGTACATCCTGCTGAACCGCTCGGCGGGCGCACGGCTGCCGGGGCTGCACGGCACCGCCCTCGCCGCGGGCGTCTCCACCGTCGTATGGCTCCCGTCGCGGTGGTCTGGTTCTCCGCCCACCCGCCGACACTCGCGGCACTGCTGCTCGCCGCGGCATGCGGCGTGCTGGCGTCGACCATCCCGTACGCGGTCGACCTGCTCGCCTTGCGGCGCATCCCCGCACCCCTGTTCGGCACCGTCACGAGCGTGAGCCCGGTGTGGGCCGCACTGGCCGGCTGGCTGTTGCTCCACCAAGCGCTCGGCATCCACGAGTGGGTCGGAATCGGACTGATCGTGACGGGGAACGTGGTCGTGTCGGCGCGCGGCCTCCAGCCGGATCGTGCCCGCGCTGTGGAGAGGGGCGAGCATCGGTAGCAGCCGCGGTCGGGATCACCTGACCGGAGGATCGGATGCGCTGTTCCCGAAGCCGCCGTCGCTGCCCTGGTGGACGCGACTGGGACGAGGGGCGCATCGGCCAGCGAAGCTGATCGCGGCGCGCCGGGTGGCGCCAACCCGTGACAGTCCCCTCAGCCCGGGGCTGTCACGGGCGCGTGTCGGATACGAAGAATCCCTGGTGAGAAAACCAGTCTCACCAGGGAACTCCTACGTCGGGCTGACAGGATTTGAACCTGCGACCACTTGACCCCCAGTGGGGCCAGGAGGTCCGGTCAGGTCCAGCCACGTCCGGTGTTGAGCGGGTCAGGGGCCGTCCTCCGGTCAGTTGATCCAGGCGAATCCGGCCACGTCCGGCGTCGTCTGTGAAACGTTCCGTGAAAGGAATCGGGAGGGCCGCCTTATCTTCACGTGAAGAAAAGGCGGACGCGGCACCACGCCAACGCGGGGACACCATCGCCGCCCGAGGCGTGGGCCTCTCCGAGCCCACCTACTTGCGGGCCAAGTCGGGCTAGAGTCCATGCATGGAGCTGACTCCTCAAACAACCCTGCGGAACTACCTACTCGTTGCGCTCCTGGAACTCGGTGGCACAGCACATAAACAAGCTGTTCTTGCGCAGATGAACGAGCGGTTTGGTAGTCGATTCACGAGCGATGACTGGCTCTCCCAGGACTCGAATGGCGAAACTAAGTGGCAAAACCAGACTGCCTGGGAACGCAACACGATGGTGGCCGAGGGCCTGCTGGAACCTTATGTCGCGGGCGTGACGACTAGAGGATTCTGGACTCTCACAGAGGCTGGGCGGGCGGCTGCGGAACAGGCCAGCACACGCACTTAAGTCGCCCGGCCACTGAATCTGGCACATATCTGGCACAAACGACTGTGACCAGCACATATGTGCTGGTCACACTGTCGGGCTGACAGGATTTGAACCTGCGACCACTTGACCCCCAGTCAAGTGCGCTACCAAACTGCGCCACAGCCCGTCGCCCCTCGCAGGGGCGGTGCTCCGCGAGCGGAGCGAGGACTACATTAGCGCACCCTCGCCCCGGATCACGAATCGCCCTTGCGACGGTCGATCCAGACCCAGATCGCGGTCACGATGAAGGCGCCGATCAGCGACCCGATGACGCCGCTGGGGCGGAACTGGAAGCCCTCGCCGCCGATGATGCTGCCGAGCGCACCGCCCACGAACGAGCCGATCACGCCCGAGGCGAGCGCCATCCCCCAGTTGATGCTCGACGGCTTGTTCACGCCGAGGACCCACTGTGCGATGGCGCCGATGATCATGCCCCAGAGGATGATTCCGATGATGAAGAAGCCGACGTCCATGCCCGAAGTATGGCACAGGCGCCGGCTCCCGTTCGCAGTCGGATCCCGGAGGCGGGAGCGCGCTACTTCTTGCGGTCCCGCTTGTCCCGGACGCGGACGTTCACGCGGACCGGCGATCCCTCGAACCCGAACTCCTCGCGCAGCCGGCGTTCCAGGAAACGCCGGTAGCCGGCCTCCAGGAACCCCGTGGTGAACAGCACGAAGGTCGGCGGACGGGTCGCGGCCTGCGTCGCGAACATCACGCGCGGCTGACGGCCGCCGCGCACCGGCGGCGGCGTCGCGGCGATGACCTCCTTGAGCCAGTTGTTCAGGCGACCGGTCGGGACGCGCTTGTCCCACGACGCGAGCGCCTGCTCCATGGCGGGCACCAGCTTCTGCACGGCGCGGCCGGTGGTCGCGGAGATGTTCACCCGACGAGCCCACGGCACCCGCGCCAGTTCCCGGTCGATCTCCTTCTCCAGCTGGTACCGGCGGTCCTCGTCGACCAGATCCCATTTGTTGAAGACGACGACCAGGGCGCGTCCGCTGTCGATGATCATCGACAGCACGCGCAGGTCCTGTTCGGTGATCGGCTCGCCCGCGTCGATCAGCAGCAGCGCCAGCTCGGCCGAGTCCAGCGCCGCCCGCGTGCGCAGCGAGGCGTAGTACTCGTGACCGGTCGCGGTCCGCACCTTGCGACGCAGGCCGGCCGTGTCCACGAACTGCCACGGCTTGCCGTCCAGCTCGATGATCTCGTCGACCGGGTCGACGGTGGTGCCCGCGACGTTGTCGACCACCGAACGCTCTTCTCCCGCCAGCCGGTTCAGCAGCGAGCTCTTGCCGACGTTCGGCTTGCCGACCAGCGCCACCCGGCGCGGGCCGCCCTCGCGGTACGTCTCGCGCGGGGTCTCGGGCAGCTCAGCCAGGATCGTGTCCAGGAGATCAGCGGTCCCACGTCCGTGCGACGCGGAGATCATGTGCGGCTCGCCCAGCCCGAGCGACCACAGCACCGCTGCGTCGGCCTCGGCCCGCTCGCTGTCGACCTTGTTGGCCGCCAGGATCACCGGGGTCTTGGATCGCCGCAACACCCGCGCCACGGCCTCGTCGGTGGCCGTCGCGCCGACGGTGGCATCGACGACGACGACGATCAGGTCCGCCGTCCGCATGGCGTACTCGGCCTGGGTCGCGACAGCTTGCTGGAGGCCCTTCGCATCCGGCTCCCAGCCGCCGGTGTCGGTGACCATGAAGCGTCGTCCGGTCCAGTTCGCCGGGTACGAGACACGATCCCGCGTGACGCCGGGGATGTCCTCGACCACGGCCTCGCGGCGTCCGATGATCCGGTTCACCAGCGTCGACTTGCCCACGTTGGGCCGCCCGACGATGGCCACCACCGGCAACTTCTCGGCCGTCGCCTCGACATCGCCGTCGGCGAACTCCGACAGGTCCCAGTCGGACTCGTCGGACCACGTGCCGTCGCCCGGCAGCGCACCTTCGACGGGGATCGCGGCGTCGTCGAACACCTCGTCAGACATCACGTACTCCGATCCGCTCGCCGACCAGCTCGGTCAGTCGGTCGAGCACTTGCTCCAGGGTCAGGTCGCTCGTGTCCACCAGAATCGCGTCCTCGGCCGCCCGCAACGGGCTGACCGTCCGCGTGGAATCCAGGTGGTCGCGCCGGTTGACGCTGTCGAGTACCTCGGCGAGGTCGCTCGAGCGCCCGGCGTCCAGGTTCTGCAGATGACGACGCTGTGCCCGCGCCTGCGGCGTCGCGGTGAGAAACACCTTCAGCGCCGCGTTCGGGAACACGACGGTGCCGATGTCCCGGCCCTCGACCACCAGGTAGGCGTCCACGGCGTGACCTCGCTGCACGGCGACCAGCTTGTCGCGGACCGACGGATTGGCCGAGACCGCCGAGACGTTCCGGGTCACCTCGTCGGTTCGGATCTCGCGAGAGACGTCCTCACCGTCCAGATGCACGACGGTCCCGCCGTCGGCGCTCACGCTCACCCGGATCTGCGCGGGCGCCACCACCGCGGCGACCGCGGCGTCGTCGTCCGGCGCGACTCCGGCCCGCAGGACGACCAGCGTCGCCGCGCGGTACATCGCTCCGGTATCCAGGTACTGCGCCCCGATCCGGTCCGCCAGCAGCCCGGCGACCGTCGACTTGCCGGTGCCCGCCGGGCCGTCGATCGCGACGACGTCCAGGACACTGCTCTCCGCAGGCGCACTCACATCGCCACCGCCTTGTACAGCGCGCCGATCTCCTTGCTGTCGAGCACCCGAAGGCTGCCCGGCCGCTGCTTGCCCAGCGCGATCGGTCCGATGTCGGTGCGCACCAGTCGCTGCACCGGGTAGCCGACCTCGGCGAGCATGCGGCGCACGATCCGTTTGCGGCCCTCATGCAGGATCAACCGCACCAGCGACTCGCCCTGATGCAACTCCAGCACCGAGAACTCGTCGACGGAGGCGGGACCGTCGTCGAGCTCTACGCCGCCCTTCAGGACGCGGCCGAGTCCACGCGGCACCTGACCGCGCACGGTGGCGAGATAGGTCTTGGGCACCTCGAACGACGGATGCATCAGCCGGTGTGCCAGCTCGCCGTCGTTGGTGAGCAGGATCAGGCCCTCGGTCTCGGCGTCCAGGCGTCCGACGTGGAATAGGCGCTGCCCGGCCATCACGCGCTCGGCGACCAAGTCGCCGATGCACGGGCGGCCCTGCTCGTCGCTCATGGTGGACTGCCAGCCGCGCGGCTTGTTCAGTGCCAGGTACTGCTTGGTTTCGTCGACGACCACGCGTGCTCCGTCGACCTTGATGATCGCGGTGTTCGGGTCGATCCGCAGGCCCTGCTCGACGACGATCTCGCCGTCGACCTCGACGCGCCCGGCGGCGATCAGTTCCTCGGCGCCGCGCCGCGAGGCCACTCCGGCAGCGGCGAGCACCTTCTGCAGGCGCATGCCGTCCTCGACGTAGGTGACACCGTCGCCGGCCACGTCAGCGACCTGATGGCGTGCGGGTTTGGCGTTGTTGAGACGACGCCGGCCCGAATCCGCGTCGGGCCGCGACCCCTTGCGGTGGGGTTTGCGCGACGACGGCTGCTGCCCGGGACCGCCGGGGCGGGCCTGCCCGACACCCTTCTTGCCGACACTCTTCGTGCCGGCGCCCTTCTTGCCTGTGTTCTTCTTGCCTGCGCCGTGCGCAGCGCCGCTCTTCTTGGCGCCGCCGGGCTTGGCGCCCTTGGCTGCTGCGCTCTTGCGCTTGTCCGGTCTGCCGTCTCGGCTAGCGGGGGTCATGACTATCCTTCAGTTTGGTTTCTCGTCCAGCGCCTCAGCGGCGAAGTCCTTGTTCGATTCTGCCGGTCGGGCGCTGAGTTTGGCGAATCGCGGATCGTCGAGCAGTTCGTCGCCGAGATCGTCGATCACGTCGACGTCCGGCAACAGCGGCGCCAGATCGGGCAGCTCGGCGAGCGAGGCCAGTCCCAACCGCTCCAGAAAGAGTTCGGTGGTGGAGTACATGGTCGCGTGGGTCTGCTCGTCGGTGCCCGCCTCGCTGATCAGTCCGCGGGCCAGCAGGGTTCGCATCACACCGTCGACGTTCACTCCGCGGATCGCGCTGACCCGGGCGCGCGTCACCGGCTGCCGGTAGGCCACGACGGCGAGCGTCTCCAGCGCCGCGCGCGTCAGTTTGCTGCGGGCGCCGTCCAGCAGCAGGTTCTCCACATACGGCGCGTACTCGGCGCGCGTGTAATACCGCCACCCGTCGCCGGCGAACCGCAAGTCGTGACCGCTACCCGACTCGGTCAGGTCGGCGGCGATCCGGTGCAGCATGTCCCGGACACGAACGCGGTCCTGGTCGACGACGGTGGCGAGCTCTTCGGTGGAGATCGGCGAATCCACCACCAGGAGCACGGCTTCCAGCGCGCCACGCAGCTCGTCGTCGTCGAGGAGCCTGGCTTCCTCGTCGCTGATCGTCGGGTCGTGATCGAGTTCGCTCATCCGTAGTCCTCTGCCTTTTCGATCGCCTTCTCGATATGCGCCTCGTCGGCCTCGTCGGTCCAGCCGACCCGGAGCTCGGCGAGCGCCTCCTCCTGCTCGAAGCGCACCGCGCGTTCACGGTAGAGCTCCAGCAGGCCGAGGAAGCTGGCGACCACCTCGATTCCGTTGGTGCAGTCGGCGACCAGCTCGGAGAAACTGAGGCTTCGTCCGCGTGCTGCTTTCAGGAGCACGCCGATCCGCTTGGCCTGCTCCGGGACCGACACCGGGGAGCCGTGAAGATGGTCCAGACCGACCGTCGGCTTCGGCTTGGGCACCATGGCCGCGGCGGCGATCTCGGCGAACCGCGCGGCGTCGACGCCGAGATTCACCTCGGGCAGCAGATCCGCGTAGCGGTCCTCCAGCGAGACCGCGCGCGGATAGCGTTGCAGCGCAGCGGCTTCCAACTCCGCGAAGAGTGCCGCGACCTGCTTGTACGCGCGATACTGGAGGAGCCGGGCGAACAGCAGGTCACGCGCTTCGAGGAGTGCCAGATCCTCTGGATCGTCCACCTCGCCGGACGGCAACAGCCGCGCGGCCTTGAGGTCCAGCAGGGTGGCCGCGATCACCAGGAACTCGGTGGTCTGCTCCAAGTCCGCACCGGAGCCGAGCGCCTTGGTGTACGCGATGAAGTCGTCGGTGACCGTATGCAGCGCCACCTCCGTCACGTCGAGCCGATGCTGGCTGATCAGATTGAGCAGCAGGTCGAAGGGGCCGGTGAAGTTGGTGAGCTTCACCTCGAACCGTGCGGGGACTTCCGCCTCCGCGGGAGTCACCGCCACGTCGTCGTTCATCGGCGGACTACTGCGGCTCGTTGCGCGCGATGACCTCTCGAGCGAGATTCCGGTACGCCGTCGCGCCGGCCGAGGTGGGCGCCCACGACGTGATCGGCTCGCCGGCGACGGAGGTCTCCGGGAATCGCACGGTGCGGTTGATCACCGTGTCGAAGACGGCGTCGCCGAACACCTCGACCACGCGCGCCATCACGTCGCGCGAGTGCAGGGTCCGCGAGTCGAACATGGTGACGACGATGCCGCCGAGTTCCAGACGCATGTTGAGGCGGTCGTGCACCTTGTCGATGGTGTCGGTCAGCAGGGCCAGGCCGCGGAGGCTGAAGTACTCGCACTCCATCGGGATGAGGACGTTGTCGGCGCAGGCCAGCGCGTTGACGGTCAGCAGACCGAGCGACGGTTGGCAGTCGATCAGGATGTAGTCGTACCGGTCGGCGACCGGGTGCAGCGCCCGGGCCAGCGCCTGCTCCCGCCCGACCTCGCTGACCAGCTGGATCTCGGCGGCCGACAGATCGATGTTCGACGGCAACAGGTCGAGTCCGTCGACGCGGGTGCTCAGCAGGACGTCGTCGGTCGCCGCGTACGGGGCCACGAGGAGGTTGTGCACGGTCTCGTCGAGTTCATGGTGCGGCACACCGAGTCCCGCCGAGAGCGCCCCCTGCGGGTCGAGGTCGACCAGCAGGACGCGTCGCCCGGCTTCGGCCAGCGCGGCGCCCAGGTTGATGGTGGTCGTCGTCTTCCCGACGCCGCCCTTCTGGTTGCAGACGGCGATGATCGTCGCCGGGCCGTGCTTCTCCTTCGGGCGAGGCTCGGGAATCGCGCGATAGGGACGCCCGGTGGGGCCGAGTTCGGCGCCCTCGGTGCCCTCCAACGGCAGCTGACCGGTGGCTTTGGGCGTATTCGGGCTCACCTGACTCCCAGCTCCTCCCCGGCGAGACCTCGCCTGACGACCGCGGACGTCGCCCGCCCGCTCGTGAATCACCCTAATGGTAGTCGGCACATCGCCGGGCGCCGTCGAGGCGCTCCCGGGTGATCCACGAGAACCCCGGACAAGGAGACAGGTAGTGCGAGGTCCCCACCCGCGACCCCGTCTCGGCTCGACACTAGTGGCAACGCAACGGGGACCGTGGGCGCAGATCGACCTGCCGACGCCGTGTGCACTGAGCATCGGTTCTTCGAGCGACATTCACGAAGATCTGACAGACTCCACACTCGTGGACTTCACTGAGATCGCGGGCTATACGGTCATCCGCCAACTCGGGGCTGGCGGCATGGGACAGGTCTTCTTGGTCCAGCATCCACGTCTGCCGCGGCACGACGCTCTCAAGCTCCTCGACGCCGGTGTCTCACGAAACGGCGATTTCAAGGCCCGCTTCCAACGCGAAGCGGACCTTCTGGCGCAGCTCTCCCACCCGAATGTCATCACGTTGTACGACCGAGGGGAGTTCAACGGGCGCCTCTGGATCACGATGGAGTACGTCGACGGTACCGACGCAAGTGAGCTACTCGATAGCCGAGGGCCGCTTCCGCTGGATCTTGCCCTCGCGCTCGTGAGCGGAGCGGGCGCCGCCCTTGACTACGCCTGGCGCAAGCAGCGGATCACCCACCGCGACGTCAAGCCCGCAAATATTCTCGTCGCTTTCGACGACGGCAAGATCGAAACGGTCAAGCTCGCTGATTTCGGAATCGCGAAGGCCGCAGGTGAGTCGACGTCGCTCACGTCAACCGGGTTCACCGTGGGCACGATGAACTACATCAGCCCCGAGGCTATTGAAGGCGATCAGGTGGACAACCGCTCAGACGTCTACTCCCTCGGATGCACCGCCTATCACCTGCTGACCGGCCGACCACCGTTCGCAGCGACGACGATGACCGCGCTCATGGCCGCACACCTCAGCCGGCCGGTCCCGGCGATCACCTCCATCGCACCGGACCTGCCTGTTGCATTGAACGACGTGTTCGAAACTGCCCTGGCGAAAAGCCCCGGCGACCGCTTCGGGTCGTGCGGAGATTTCGTGGAGTCGCTCTCTGCCGCAGCGGTCGGCAACAGCCCTGAACCCGCGCACGCCAAGACGATCACTGCCAACACAGCCGCGCGTCAGAGCACTGTAGCCGCGAACACGTACAGCGCACCGCCCGAGAAGGTCGGCTCGACAGTTCCTCGGACCTCCAGGATCACCTCCATCCTTGGCGTCGCCGCGGTGATCCTCGCCCTCGCCGTTGCGGTCGCCGCCGGGCGGCTAGTAGCCCAGAAACAAGAACCGGGCGACCCGAAAGCAGCGGTTGCGACGGCCAGCACCACAACGATCACAAGATCCACAGTCACCATCAGCTCGACACGGCCCACTCAGACACCGACGACTCCGATCGCGACTGTCACGCAGCCTCTCCCAACCACACCTCCGGCGCCGGTCGAGGGGCAGCCCTGCAACCCGTCCACAGACACACGTTCGCCGGACGGAAGACTCTCCTGCAGCGGTCTCGATGGTGTCTGGCGGGACATGAGTTACCAATCGAATCCCCCAGTCCAGTGGAACGCTCCCTGCAACGAACCCGGTTCCCGGGCCCGGGTCCAGAACACCGACGCCGTCGTCACGTGTAAACCCGCGTCGTCTGGCGGTTATGCGTGGCAACCCTGATCACGCCCACGTAGGACTCCGCCATCCGCTCGACGCGGTACAGACGCCGCGGAATCGCGCATTCTCACCTCGCCGATCCGCGGATCGGCGCGC
This sequence comes from Gordonia iterans, assembly GCF_002993285.1. Lineage (NCBI taxonomy): Bacteria > Bacillati > Actinomycetota > Actinomycetes > Mycobacteriales > Gordoniaceae > Gordonia > Gordonia iterans. The sequence goes on from NZ_CP027433.1 coordinate 2,614,212, forward strand.
TGAGAGCGCGGATCCGCGGTATCTCGCTCAGGTTCGCCCATAGGATCAAGGACGAACCCCACCGAGAGGAACACCGAGAATGGCATTGCGCGAGATCACCTTCGAGTCCGCGAACGGACGCGACCGGATCCACGGCTGGATCTACAGTCCGGCCTCCGAACCGAAGGCGATCGTGCAGATCGTGCACGGGCTCGGCGAACACTCGCGCCGCTACGTGCACATGATCTCCACGCTGCTCGACGCCGGATTCGTGGTCGCCGCGGACGATCATGCGGGCCACGGCGCCACCGCCGTCGACTCCGGTGTCTGGATGGACACCGGTGAGAACGGTCGAGTCGCCGTCGTCGAGGACGAGCGCACCCTGCACGACCACGCCGTCGAAGCCTTTCCCGGACTCCCCTACTTCGTGTTCGGCCACAGCTGGGGTTCGATGATCGCCCGCGGGTACGCGGCGACGTACGACGCCGACCTCGCCGGCCTGATCCTCTGCGGTGTCGCCGCGCAGATCGAGGGCATCGACAAGACACTGGATCGCGCGGCGCTCGCCGCCGCGGTGGACGCCGGCAAAGGCACCGACTCCGGCCTGGAGTACATGGGTGCGCTGTTCGCCGGCATGATCGACCGCTTCCCCGACGCGACCGTCGGCAACGAGTGGATCGCGCTGGACCCCGGCGTCCTTGCCGACCACGCGAGCGATCCACTGAACGCCCTCGCCGACCCGATGAGCATGCGCTTCGTCGACGACTTCGTGAACCTCTACGACGCGGTGAACGAAGGCTGGGCGGAGGAGATCCGCTCAGACCTTCCGGTGCTCATCGTCGCCGGCGACCAGGACCCGGTCGCGAACTACGGAGAAGGGGCCTACCACGTCGCCAACGCCCTCTGGAAGAGCGGCAACCGAGACGTGCGAACCGTCGTCTACCCCGGCGTCCGGCATGAGATCCACAACGAACCGTCCACTCGCGAGGCCGTTGAACAGGAAATGATCACCTTCGTCGACACGCACCTGTAGTCAGCCACCCTCGCCCACGATCCTGCAGATCTACGGTCGCTACGAGTGCAAACCTACGGCAGGAATACTTGGAAAACTACGGTTGTCGCGCTGCAAGACTACGGTGACGAGTCGGCGGGGTGCTGACAGCGACCCGCACAACCCTCGATCGCGCGGCATCGAAGTGAACCTCTACGGAGCTCCGGTGAGTGCACTCTGGGCGCCGGTGTGACTGCCACGGCACCTCATGCACGGACATCGCCGACCTCAGGACGACACCGGGTCCGTGCGTTCGACGAGCCCAGGCAACGAATGCCGGCCAAGTAGAACCGCTCAGACTGCTTGGTACTCATCGAAACCGACAGCGCAGCCGCGGACCCGACAAGAGTCGTGACTCAGCCCCGGGGTCCGACCACTCGCCCTCGACGACATCCAGCGATTCCCCGAACTGAGCAGCCGCGCTCAGTACGGGGGTGGGGTGTCGTCGTCGAACATCGGCGCGATGGTCTTGACCGGACCGCTCTGGGCGGCACGACGATGCTCGGCACGCAACCGCATCCGGTAGGCGTGTTTGGCCTCGAGCCGGGTGCTCGTGCGCATCGGTTCCTCACCCGCGACGGGCACACCGGGCACCAGCGGCTCGCCGTGCGTGCACGGGATCAGCCCCAGATCGGGCAGCAGCCACGTGTTGAGGGCCTGACTACGCACGGTGAACCCCTCCGGGGTACTCACCTCGGTCCAGATCACTCCGTGCGCATCGATCACCTGATCATCGAGCCACCCCTCACCGAAAGTCTTGATCAGATGATGGAACTCGCACTTCGGGTTGAGGTTGCAGAAACACGTCGCCCCACCCGCCGCCGGATCGGCATGATTGTATTCGCACACATGATCCAGATCGCACCGCCACGCCTGCCGACTACACCCCGGCCAGGTGCACTGACCGAACAACGTACGCACCGCCACCTCACACGCCGCGGTCGGCCGATACCGATCCGCGGCCCGCGCGGTGGCCTTACTCAGCTCGGCCAGATCAAGCGCGCGGACCGCGACGTCCTCACGCGCGACGATGTCGCGCACCAAGCCGGCGTCGATGGCGCCGTAGCCGTCGAGCACCCCCGGCTCATCCCCGCCCTCCAAAGTCGAACCGGGACACACCACATGCACCACCAGACGCGCACACCGCGCGTCGATCTCCTCCTGACTCAGGCGCGCGGCGCAATCATCGGCACCGCACGCACACGTGAACGCCACCCCTTTCAACCGCGCCAACGCCGCCGCACTGCGCCGGGCCGCCACGCTCCGCGGATCGTTCTCGCACACCCCCGCCGCAGTAGCCTCGACCCCGGCCTCGGCCTGCGCGACGTCCTCACACGAACCGGTGATCGCGATCGTCGCCATGTCACCACCGACCGGAAACGACTGCACACGCTCAGCGGCCCTGGCCTGTTCACGGTCCCGCCGCGCACCCTCGGGATCGATCCGCCGCACCACCGACCGCGCCGTCTTCTGCGCACGAGAGTTCGACACCGCCCCCAGCTCCCGCAACGCCTGCGCGAGCGTCAGGTCGATCAACGCCAGCAACTCCCGATCAGTCACCGCCGCAGTCTCGAACACCAACAAACTGAAGGTCTGCACCGACACCACCCCGTCCCGCAACAGCTCACCGCAGTGCGGAATACGATCACGCGCCGCCTCAGCCCGATCGACCATCGCCTGCGCGCCCCCGCTACCGACCGACAGACCGACCTGCACACGCGCCGCCACCATCGTCCGCGGCTCCAACACACGATGCGCCTCACGATCGGCGTCCGCATCAGCAGCCCAACCCACCGCCAGATCCACCATCTCCGCGATCGCCATATACCGGCGCCACATCAGATACGACTCCCCCGCCCGCGTATCACACACCACACGCAGAAAAGCGTTCATCTGATCCGGCTCCGCCAACCCCTCCGAGACCGGCCCGATCCCCACCGCCGACAAATCCATCGCCGCCCACGCCGTCGTCCCCCCACTCATCCCCAACACCCCCGAATCGCTCGTATGTTCGATCAAGAACAGTATGCCTCAGGGGTACGACAGAACAGATCTCCGCACACCATGGAACCGCCCCGTATGACGTGGGGGTTTCGACACGGGCTCCTTCGTCGCCCGGCTCAACCAGCGAAGGGAATCGATTCGAGCGGGAAGCGAACCCGCCCGGCTCAACCAGCGAAGGACATCGATTCGAGCGGGAAGCGAACCCGCCCGACTACACCAGCGAGAGGTGCCGACTCTAGCGGCACGAGAGAAGTCGCCCGGCCCGGCCCGCGGGAGCGTCGGCGTCGGCTATCGCGCGCGGGGGTGCGCGGTGGCGTACACCTCCCGCATGGTGTTCACCGTGACCAGCGTGTACACCTGGGTGGTCGTCACAGAAGAATGGCCCAGCAACTCCTGCACCACGCGCACGTCCGCGCCGCCGTCGAGGAGATGGGTGGCGAAGCTGTGGCGGAGGGTGTGCGGGGAGACTTCCTTCTCGACGCCCGCGCGTGCCGCCGCATCGACCAGCACCTGCCACGCGCTCTGGCGCGACAGCCGACCGCCGCGGATGTTCAGAAACAGGGCCGGGGTCCCCTTCTTGGCCAGCGCCGGACGTCCGCGCACCAGGTAGGCGTCGACGGCCGCGATCGCCGGTCGCCCGACCGGCACGATGCGCTCCTTGCCGCCCTTGCCGCGCAGCACCACGGCGCGGTGCTCGGTGTCGATGTCGTCGACGTCCAGCGCCGTCACCTCGGAAATCCGCGCACCGCAGCTGTACAGCAGTTCCAGCAGCGCACGATCGCGAAGCGCGCGTGGGTGATCCGGCGCTCCAGCCGCCTCGAGGATCGCGAGCACCTCGTCCACGGCGAGTGCCTTGGGCAGTCGCTGCGCCGGCTTCGGCGGACGTACCGCATGCGCGACGTCGTCGGCGACGATCCCCTCCGCCGCAGCGAACTTGTGAAATCCCCTGGTCGCCACCAGAGTTCGCGCCACTGACGAGTCCGCGAGCGGCGGAACGTCCCGCTCCGGGTCTCCCCTGCGCAGAGCCACCAGGAACTCCCGCACATCGGCCTCGGCGACCTCGCTGAGCGTCGAGATTCCCCGCGAGGCCAGAAAGTCCTTGTACCGCACCAGGTCGCGACGATACGACGACACCGTGTTGGCCGCAGAACCTCTCTCCACCGTCAGGTGGTCGAGATAGCGCTGCACCGCGTCGTCGAGTCGGGCGATCACGTCCCGAATCTCCGCGGGCGATCGGCCCACGGCGCATCCGGGGCACGCAGCTGCCCACCGCGGACATCTGCCGCGGCGACGGCGAGCACCCCGGCGACCGCGATCGCATTGACCAGTTCCCCGCCGAGCGCGGCGGTCACGGCCTCGTCGAGCGTCAGCCAGCGGAGTGCGAGATCTGCTTCCTCGTGCTCGCGCTCGCCGCCGTCGACCTCGAACAGATCCTCGGCCAGGAACACCCGGATCGCCTCGTCGGTGAACCCCGGCGACGAGTCCAGGTCCACCAGCGTGCGCCAGGACCGCGCAGCGAGCCCCGCCTCCTCCGCGAGCTCCCGCTGCGCGGCCTCCACCGGTGACTCCTCCGGTCCCCCGTCGAGAAGGCCCGCTGGAAGTTCGAGGAGCCGCCGCCCGATCGGATGCCGATACTGCACGACCATCGCGAGCCGTCCGGCCGCGTCGCGGGCGACGACGGCGACCGCGCCGTGCTTGGCGACCACCTCGCGATGCGCCGTCTCGCCTCCGGGCATCACGACCTCGTCGCGGCGCAACTCCAGGATCGCACCGGAGTACAGCGTCTCCGATCCGCGGACGGAGAACTCGTGCGCACCCGGGACAGCCACCTGTTAGACCTCCGAGCCGGTGTCGGAGGCCCCTATGCCGGTCGGGTCGTAGCCTTCGAGCTTGACTGGAAGCCGTTCGGCGGCTTTGTATTTGAGCGCTGCTTCGATGAACGCTGAGAAGAGCGGATGCGGCCGTGTCGGGCGGCTCTTGAGCTCAGGGTGTGCCTGAGTCGCCACCAGGAACGGGTGGACGTCACGCGGGTATTCGACGAACTCGACCAGAGTGCCGTCCGGCGACGTGCCGGAGAACTGGAGGCCGGACTCGGCGATCTTGTCCCGATAGGCGTTGTTCACCTCGAAGCGGTGCCGATGACGCTCGGTGATCTCCGTCGCCCCGTAAGCACGAGCGACGACGCTGCCCGGCGTGAGGGACGCCGGGTACGAGCCCAGCCGCATGGTGCCACCCAGATCGGCCTCCCCGGAGACCGCCGCTTCCTGGTCGGCCATGGTGGCGATCACCGGGGCGGCGGTGTCCGGATCGAACTCGGTGGAGCTCGCATCCGTCAACCCGACCGAGCGCGCCGCCTCGATCACCACACACTGCAGGCCCAGGCACAGACCCAGCAGCGGAATCCCGTTGCCGCGCGCGTAGGCGATCGCACCGAGCTTGCCCTCGATGCCGCGGATGCCGAAGCCGCCGGGGATCATGATCGCGTCGACGTCGCGCAGCGCATCGTGTGCGCCCGTCGGCGTCGCGCAATCGTCGGACGGCACCCAGACGATCTCGGTCCGCGCGTAGTGCGCGAAACCGCCGGCCCGGATGGCTTCGGTCACCGACAGATAGGCGTCGGGAAGATCGATGTACTTGCCGACGATGGCCACCGTGACGGTCTCCCGCGGGGAGTGGACGCGGTCGAGCAGATCGCCCCACACCGTCCAGTCGACGTCGCGGAACGGCAGGCCGAGCTGGCGGACCACGTAGGCGTCGAGTTGCTCGGAGTGCAGCACCTTGGGGATGTCGTAAATGGACGGGGCGTCCGGCGTGGAGATCACGCCGTCGATGTCGACGTCGCACATCAGCGCGATCTTCTTCTTCAGCGCCTCGGGTACCGGGCGGTCGCACCTCAGAATCAGCGCGTCGGGCTGGATGCCGATGCTGCGCAGGGCGGCCACGGAATGCTGCGTGGGCTTGGTCTTCAGCTCGCCCGACGGCGCCAGGTACGGCACCAGCGAGACGTGCAGAAAGAAGACGTTGTCCTTGCCCAGGTCGTGCCGGATCTGCCGAGCCGCCTCGACGAACGGCTGCGACTCGATGTCGCCGACGGTGCCGCCGATCTCGGTGATCACCACGTCGGGAGCCTCACCGCTCGCGTCGGGCTGGTGCATGGCGAGCATGCGTTCCTTCAGCTCGTCGGTGATGTGCGGGATCACCTGCACGGTGTCGCCCAAGTACTCGCCGCGCCGCTCCTTGGCGATCACCGTCGAGTACACCTGGCCGGTGGTCACGTTGGCGGAGCCGCTGAGATCGCGGTCGAGGAATCGCTCGTAGTGCCCGATGTCCAGGTCGGTCTCGGCGCCGTCCTCGGTCACGAAGACCTCGCCGTGCTGGAAGGGGTTCATGGTGCCCGGATCCACGTTGAGATACGGGTCGACCTTCTGCATCGTGACGCGCAGACCGCGCGCGGTGAGCAATTGACCGAGGCTCGACGCGGTCAGCCCCTTGCCCAGGGAAGACGCGACACCTCCGGTGACGAAGATGTGCTTAGTTCCTGGCTGCTGATGGCGCAGTGATCGCAAACTGAATGCTCCCGTCAGGGGTGAATACCTACGGGATTCCAGGCTATCAGCATCCGCCCGGCATCGAGACCGACACTCTCCCCGATCAGCGCGTCGGCTCGGTGACAGTGATGGACGACGCACCCGCGCCGGTTCCGTACGCGCCGGACCTGCCCTTGGTCTCGGCGTCCAGCGCCAGCACCGCGGTGACCCGTCCGGTCTGCTCGTTCACATCGTCGACGGTGGACAGCGACCCGCTCAGACCCGGATCGGCGCGGACGACGGCGACGGGCGAACCTCCGTCTGCCGAGCCGGTGCGCCCGGCCAGCACGCCGCCCTGACCTCGGTTGGCCAAAGCCGCCGACAACCGTGCGACGAGCTGGCCCTGCGTTCCGGAATCGGCAGGCAGTTCCCCGCCGGTCACGACGAGCGCCAGTCGCGCCGCCTTCACCGTGCCCTCGGCGTACTCGAGGAAACCGCCCTCGCGCAACGCCTGCAGCGCGTCGACCCGATCGCTCTCGGCCACCGGCCGCGCGCCCGCACGAGACAGAAGGGCCACCCCCAGCAGATCGCCGACCCGGGAACCGGAGTCGGTGTAGTCAGTCCGCAGCTGCTGTCCTGGTGGGATCGACTGGTCGACGATGGAGGTGACCGTCGCGGCGCTCTCGTCCTTCAGTAGTTTGTCGGTGAGTCCGAGCTGACCGGAGAACACGGCCCCGGCATCGCCCAGCAGCCCCTTGAGCGCTTCCACATCGGACTCGGCGGCGTTCGGTGTCGTCACGATCACCACCGGCTGGTCTTTGAGGATCCCGCCGATCAGCTGCGGCGTGATGCCCTCGATGAAGCCGTTGTCGACGTTCACCTGCCGCGCGAGCGCGTCGCGCTCGTCTTGCACCGTGCCCAAGCGGTCCCGTTCGGTACCGGTCAGCGCGCCCAGCCGGTCGCCGATGTATCCCGAACCGAGGAACAGTCCCAGTGCCAGGGCGAGGAAGACCGCGATCAGCGAGATCGCATGCTGGCGCAGTGAGATCATCAGCCGCCGGCCCCCAGGCCGCCGACCCACCCGGTCACGTTCTCCCACTGCTGGGTGAACCACTCCCCGATGCCGCCGCCCGACCCGGTCAGGACGAGCGCGGTGATCAGCACGATCAGCGCCGCCAGCAGGAGCATGGCGATCACCGCGCCGCCCACCCGCGTGCGGTACAGAGTCGAGACCGCCTTGGCGTCGACCAGCTTCTGGCCGACCTTCAGCCGGGTGAGGAAGGTCGACGGGATCTGGTCGCGACGCGTGCGGTCGAAGAAGTCCTCCAGCGATCCACCGAGGCCCACGGTCACGATCAGGTCGGCGCCGTGGAAGTCGGCGAGCAGCAGCGCCAGGTCGCCGGCCGATCCGACGGCGGGGAACGTCGTGGCGCCGATGCCGAGATCCTGGATGCGCTCGAGTCCGGAGGCGTGGCCGTCCGGGTCCGCGGGCAGCACCAGTTCCGCGCCGGACTTGAGGGTGCCGACCTTGAGGTCGTCGGGGTCGCCGACGATCACGGCAGGCCGGTAGCCCGCCTTCATCAGAGTGTCGGCGCCGATGCCCACACCGATCATGATCGGCTGGTACTCCTTGATGAACGGCTTGAGCGCCTTGAGGTCTGCGACGCGGTCCGAGCCGTCGCCGACCACCACCACGTGCCGGCCCTCCAGGTCGACGTTCAGCTCGGGTACGCCGACCCCGTCGATCAGCAGCGGCGACTCGCTGCGGATGAACTCGATCGAGTTGCCGGAGAACGCTTCCAGGTGATCGATCAGGCCGGTCTTCGCCTCGAGCATGCGATCGGCGACGGCCCGCTCGTCGAGCGTCGTGCCGCGGGCGACGACGCGGTCGCCCAGATACAACCGGTCGTCGTGCAGGCGCACCTTGGCACCCTCCTTGACCCGGGCGAAGACCTCGGGCCCGACGGCGTCGAGGAGCGGGATGCCCGATGCCGCAAGGACTTCCGGACCCAGGTTGGGATATCGGCCGGTGATCGACGGCGATGCGTTCACCACCGCGACCACGTCCGCCTCCACGAGTGCATCCGCGGTGAGGCGGTCCAAGTCGACCTCGTCGAGCACGACGACGTCGCCGGGACCGACGCGCCCGGTCAGCCGTTTGGTCTTCTTGTCGATCCGGGCGATCCCGGTGATCCCCGGCAGTTCTTCGGTGCGGCGGTTGAGCAGAGCTGGCATCCTCATGCCCCGATCCTGGGCCGTCGCGGGGGATATCACACGGAGGCGCGCCGTAACAATGGCAACTTTTGTCACAAGTAGATCAAGAACAATCTCAGTCACATCTGACTCAGGAGTGTTCGGTGCGCACTGCTTCCGCCGTCTGCAGCAGTTCCTCCGCGTGGGCGCGACCGGTCTCCGAATCGCCCAGACCGGCCAGCATGCGAGACAGTTCCGACACCCGCTCGTCACGGTCCAGCGCGGTGAGCGTAGAGGTCTGGCGTCCCTTGGCGCCGCCGCCCACCTTGCCGATCACGAGATGATTGTCGGCGAACGCCGCCACCTGCGGCAGGTGTGTCACCACGATCACCTGGTGCCGCCGAGCGAGCCGGGCCAGCCGGGCACCGATCTGCACGGCGGCGGCGCCGCCCACGCCGGCGTCCACCTCGTCGAACACCATCACGCCGCCGGCATCGGGTTCGGCCAGCACGACCTCGAGTGCGAGCATCACCCGGGAGAGCTCGCCGCCCGAGGCCGACTTGGCGATGGGCAGTGGCCGGGCGCCCTGGTGTGCGACGAGGCCGAACTCGACACGGTCGGCACCGTCGGGTCCGGCCACGGTACGGTGTCCGTCCACGGTGATCTCCAGCCGATCGTCGTCGGCCCCGATCAGCTCGACGGTCACGGCCAGTTCGCTGCCGCCCATCGCCAGGCCTGCCAACTCGGCCGACACCTTCTTGGACAAGGTGCCCGCCGCGCCGGCCCGGAGCCGGTGGAGCTTGGCGGCCAGCTCGGCCACGGCCGACCGCTCGGTCTCCGCGCGCGCTTCGAGCTCCTCGATCGAGGATTCCGGATCGTCGATCTGGGCCAGGCGAGTCCGGGCCTGGTCCGCCCACGCGATCACGCCGTCGATGTCCGCGGCGTACTTGCGCGTGAGAAGCTTCAGCTCGCCCTGGCGGTTCAGAAGCGCATCGAGATCGTGGGCGTCGTTCGGCAGCCCCGCCAGGTACGCCGACAACTCCTCCCCGATGTCGCCCACCACCACCAGTGCCTCGGCGACCCTCGGCAACAGTTCCCGCAGGACGTCGTCGTCGGCGGACTCCAGGAGCGAACGGACCGCGCCGAGCCCGTCGACGACGCTGCCGTCCATGCCACCGTCCCCGGCGATCGCGCGGTGCGCACCCGCCGCGGCGGCCCGCAGGTCTTCGAGGTCTGTGAGGCGGCGGATCGTCGAGATCAGATCGGCGTCCTCGCCCGGCTCCGGCGACACCGCGTCGATCTCTTCGAGACCGAAGCGGAGACGGTCGGCTTCCTGTGCGAGCTCACGCGAGTCCGACCGGCGGCGCTCGACCTCGTCGAGCGTGCTCAGCCATCGGCTGCGGGCGGCCCGGTACTTGGCCAGCAGCGTTCCAGCCTTGGCCCCGGCGAACCGGTCGAGCGCGGCACGTTGCTGGTCGGATCGCGCCAGGCGTAGCTGGTCGTTCTGACCGTGGATGGCCAGGAGCTCGCCGGTCAGCTCACCGAGTGTCGCAGCCGGCACCGAACGCCCGCCCAGATGTGCACGCGAGCGGCCGTCGGCGTTCACCGTCCGGACTGCGATGACGGTGTCGTCGTCGTCGAGTTCTGCGCCGGTAGCATCGAGCACCTCGGTGATCTGCTCGGGTCGCGTCTGCGCGGGCGGTAGCCGGAATCTGCCCTCCACCACAGCTCGCTCGTCGCCGGTGCGGACGCGGCCGGCATCGGCGCGCGCCCCCGACAGCAGCCGCAGACTCGTCACGATCATCGTTTTGCCCGCGCCGGTCTCACCGGTCAGGACGGTGAACCCGGGTGAGAATTCCGCCGCCGCGGATTCCAGCACACCGAGTCCGCTGATCGAAAGCTCTTCGAGCACGGGTTCACTGGCTCCTTCCGCGCCACCCTGTCACGGGCAGCGAGAACTTGGTGACGAGGCGGTCGGTGAACGGCTCGGCGCCGATCCTGACCCACTTCAACGGTCGCGCGGCCCGGCACACTTCGACGCGCGCCCCCGCGGGCACCTCCAGGATCCGCCGCCCGTCGCACAGCGCGACCGCCGCACGACCGTGCGCGTCGACCTCCACGGCGATCCGCGAGCGCGGACTGGTCACCAGCGGCCGGGCGAACAGCGCATGAGCGTTGCTCGGCACCACCAGGATCGCCTCCAGATCCGGCCACATCACCGGCCCGCCGGCGGAGAACGCATACGCGGTCGACCCGGTCGGCGTGGAGATCAGCAGGCCGTCGGCGCCGAATGCGGACACCGGGCGGCCGTCGACCTCGGTGACCATCTCCAAGACGCCGTTGTGCGACCGGTTCTGGATGGCGACCTCGTTCAACGACCACGATCTGCCCAGCAGGCCGCCCCGGTTGTTCTCGATCACCGAGACGTCGAGCACCATCCGGTCTTCGAGCCGGTAGTCGCGGGCCACCAACCGATCGAGCACCTCGTCGATGACGTGGGCCTCGGCCTCGGCGAGGAAGCCGATGTGTCCCAGGTTGACGCCGAGCAGCGGCACGCCCGCGGGATAGGCCAGCTCCGCCGCGCGCAGGAAGGTTCCGTCGCCGCCGAGGACCAGAACCAGCTCGCAGCCCTCGGCGCTCCCGGAATCGGCGTGAACCACCTCGACGTCGACTCCGGTCGCCCGCAACCGCTCCGGATCGACCGGATGCCACGGCAGATCGGGGGCCTCGGACGGAAGGCGGGTGTCGTGATGGAGCACCCGGAGAGTGATGCCCGCCGACGCACACCGGCGGCCCACGGTATCCAGGGTGAGAGTCACTTCGTCGCGGCCCGTATGAGCGACGACGAGGAAGGTCCGCCGTGCCGGAGCGTCGACCGTCATCGTGTCCTCCCTTGCCTGCTCTTGCGGGGTCTGCTGTTGCCGGGTCTGCTACTGCGGGATCTGCTACTGGGGGCCGCGTGCGACGGCGGCATGAATCTGTTCAACGGTATCGTCCGCCTCCGACAGGCCCGTCGCGGCGTCCGGTTTGTGCAGCCAGAGGAAGTACTCGACGTTGCCGGACGGCCCGGGCAGCGGGCTGGCCTCCACGGCACGCATCTGCAGCCCCTGTGCTGCGGCCGCGGCGGCGACCGCGGCGACGGCCTCGGTCCGCAGCTCCGGATCCCTCACCACTCCGCCGGCGCCGACGCGATCCTTGCCCACCTCGAACTGGGGTTTGACCATCGGCAGATAGTCTCCCCCGGGCCGGAGACAAGCCGCGAGCGCCGGCAGCACCAGTTTCAACGAGATGAACGACAGATCCGAGACGATCAGGTCCACCGACCCGCCGATCTGGTCGGGTGTCAGGTGACGCACATTGGTGCGGTCGTGCACGTGCACGCGGTCGTCGGTCTGCAAGCGCCACACGAGCTGCCCGTAGCCGACGTCGACGGCCTCGACCTCGGCGGCCCCACGCCGCAACAGCACATCAGTGAAGCCGCCGGTGGACGCTCCCGCATCCAGGCACCGGCGCCCCTGCACGACGAACCCGAGCGGGCCGAACGCGTCCAGGGCGCCGAGCAGCTTGTGCGCACCGCGCGACGCCCACTCCTCCGACTCGGTCTCGGTGACGAGCACCGGCGTGTCTCGGCCGACATTGGTCGCCGCCTTGGTCGCGACCGTCCCGTTGACTTTCACCTGGCCGGCATCGATCAGCGCCCGGGCCTGCTCGCGCGAGCGCGCAAGCCCCCGGCGGACCAGTTCCGCATCCAGTCGGGCACGTGCGGCCATCAGCGCGCACGCCCGGTGTCGTGCTCAGCCACGGCCGGCGTCCTCGAGCGTCTCGGACAGGAGCGCGTGCGCCCTGGTGAGGAGTTCGGCCTGCCGGGCGAGCGCCGCGAGTGAAAACTCACCGTCGCCGGCCTCACGGATCGCCGCCACCTCGGACAGGATCTCGCCGACCTGGCCGGTGACGGGATGGTCCGCGGGATCACCCGGTTCCGCGGTCGCGCGGGCTGCCCGCGCGGCGAGGACCGCCGGGGACGGCATTGACGAAGGGGATCCGGTCATATCGTGTTCAGGCTAGCGCACTGCCCGCCGGTCGGCCGGTCAGGCCGAGGCGGTCAAGGAGCGCACTCGTCTCCGCGTCACCGCTGCTGATCCGCAAGTCGAGACCTCCCACGTCCGCGGTCCATACCGCGTGGCAGAGCGCCGGCAGCAGCGAAGGGAGGTCGGTCTCCCCTTTCGGGTCCACCGTCACGCGATGTTCGGCGACGGTCACCTGCCAGCCGGGCTGCCTCCCGATCCGCAGCGACGACGCAGGCGCCGAAATCCCGGTGAGGTCGCCCACCACGTAGGTCGGGCGACGTTCCGGTGGCGCCATAAGCAGTGCACGCGCGGTCGTGACGCCGGTGAGGACCAGCAGACTGTCGATCCCGACGGCGTTGGCACCTTCGATGTCGGTGTCGAGCCGGTCGCCGATCAACAACGGACGCCGGCTCCTGCTCCGCGCCAGCACCTCGCGCATGATCGGCGCCGCCGGCTTTCCGGCGACCGCCGGCGCGGCCCCGGTCGCGGTGGCGACCGCCGCCACCATCGAACCGTTCCCGACCAGCAGTCCGCGTTCCGTCGGCAGCGTCGTGTCGGTATTCGTCGCCACCCAGAGAGCACCGCGTGCCACGGCCAGCGCGGCTTCGGAGAGTTCGGCCCACCCGGTGTCCGGGGAGTGTCCCTGGATCACCGCCGCGGGCTGGTCGTCAGCCGACGCCACGGGCTCAAGTCCCACCCCGGCGATTTCCTCGCGGAGCGACGACGCTCCGACCACCAGGACCCGAGCACCCGCAGCCACCCGCTCGGCGACCAGGCGCGCACCCACCTGCGCGCTGGTCACCACCTCGTCCGGCGATGCGGCGAAACCGAGTGCGCCGAGGTGCGCGGCCACCTGCTCGGCGGAGCGACTGGCGTTGTTGGTCACGTAGTACCGGGGTCGCGGCTGACGGTCGACGAGGTCGACGGCACCCGGAAGCACGCTGCGGCCCTCGTACAGGGTCCCGTCCAGGTCGAGGAGGAGAGCGTCGTACTCCGTCAGCAGCGGATCGTCGTCTGCAGTCTCTTGGACGGGCGCCGGGACGACGACGTCGTCCAAGCCCTCAGCAAGCAGCTCTTGCAGGGCGAACTCTGCATCGGTCGCATCGTCGACGTCCGCGGCCGCCGCATTCTGGTACCACGTGAGGGCGTCGGCTGTGCGGCCCGCTTCGTACAGCGCCCTGCCGTAGGCGCTGAACAGACGTGCCGCCTCGGTCCCGGTGCGGCCCGCTCGCAGATCCTGCCCGGCCAGCACCCGCACCGCGCCCTCGGCGTCCCCCAAGTCGAGGTGGGCGCCGGATTCGACGATCGCCATCTCGACCGCCTCCTCGCCGATCAGCGCCTGCCCCTCCGGACTCTGCGCCACCTCGACGGCACGTTCAGGACGTCCTAGACCGCGTTCGCAGTCAGCGATCAGCGGGAGAAGGGCGCCGCCGTCACCGGAAATCCGCCGAGCGGCACGCAACTCGGCGATCGCCTCCTGCCACTCGCCGGCGTAGTAGGCGGCAATGCCGGCGGTCTCGCGTACCACGCCGACCCGTGCGGCGCGCGCCCGAGCCGCACGCGCATGTTCCAGCGCAAGCTCCGGATCCTCGGCCAGAACGTCACCGACGACGACGAGGTGCCGCGCCACTCGGTCGGCAGTCGACTTGTCCAGGCCCTGAAGGTCGCGACGAACCTCCGGATCGAGGTCGGCCGCCTTCACCTCGTCTGGAATCGACGGACCCGAGTCGCCGTGACCCTTCTCTTGCGAACCGCGCTTCGTCATCCCACCAATCTATTCTGACCTGCACCTCATCCCGAAATCCACCGCCGCCCGACGTGCAACCGATCCCTCTCGATGGTTGAGCGAGCGAAGCTTCCGATGGTTGAGCGAGCGGAGCCTCCGATGGTTGAGCGAGCGACGCGAGTCGAAACCACGCCGTCCGCGCTCTGCCGCACGCCTGGATCGGTGTACGCGACGGTTGTGGGACGGTCGCGACGGTCGGCTGTGGGAGCGACGGTCGGGTGTGTCGCTGGTGTGCTCGGTCGTCGCGGTCGTGTGCCGAGTGTCGCAGCTGCCGGGGCGAGTGGGGGTGGGTGGTTTCGACTCCGGCTCACTGCGTTCGCCGGGCTCAACCAGCGAAAGACCAGTCTCGCGTCTAGCCGGCGCACCCGACCGTGGGGTGGGCCGCCGTTTCGATGGTTGAGCGAGCCCCCGTTTCGATGGTTGAGCGAGCCCCCGTTTCGATGGTTGAGCGAGCCCCCGTTTCGATGGTTGAGCGAGCGGAGCGAGTCGAAACCGGACCGTACGACGCTCCCTCGATGGTTGAGCGAGCGGAGCGAGTCGAAACCGGACCGTGTGACGCTCCCTCGATGGTTGAGCGAGCGGAGCGAGTCGAAACCGGACCGTACGACGCTCCCTCGATGGTTGAGCGAGCGGAGCGAGTCGAAACCACGCCGCCCGCGGTCTGCCGCATGCCTGGTTGGGTGTCCGCGACGGTCGTGGGACGGTCGCGACGGTCGGCGCTGTGGGAGCGACGGTCGGGTGTGTCGCTGGTGTGCTCGGTTGTCGCGGTCGTGTGCCGAGTGTCGCAGCTGCCAGGGGGCGGGTGCGGGGCCGGGGTGGTTTCGACTCCGGCTCACTGCGTTCCCCCGGGCTCCTCCAGCGAAACAGCAGTCTCGTCTCTGGCTGGCCCGCTCAACCGTGGGGATGCGAGAAGGCCCCCGGAACCTAGGGGTTCCGGGGGCCTTCTCTGTGGTTGTGTTCGGCGGTGTCCTACTCTCCCACACTGATTAAAGTGCAGTACCATCGGCGCTGGAGGGCTTAGCTTCCGGGTTCGGAATGGGGCCGGGCGTTTCCCCTCCGCTATGGCCGCCGTAACTCTGTGAAATTAACGGTTGCGCGGGGCAACGATGAACGACTGAAGGCTGTAATTCATTTGATAGCGGCCTACGGCCACAACGAACCTCCTTCGTCGCTTCGTTGTCGAATCTCCTACGTCGATTCGAAAAACCCGCGTGTGCGTGTTATTTCAGAGGTGCATAGTGGATGCGTAGCGTTCAAGTCTTGGTGTTTGGGTGTTGTTGGTAAGTCCTCGGCCGATTAGTACCAGTCACCTGAACACATTGCTGTGCGTACAGTTCTGGCCTATCAACCCCATGGTCTGTAGGGGGCCTTACCCCACCAATGGTGGGTGAGAAACCTCATCTTGGAACAGGCTTCCCGCTTAGATGCTTTCAGCGGTTATCCCTTCCGAACGTAGCTAACCAGCGGTGCTCCTGGCGGAACAACTGGCACACCAGAGGTTCGTCCGTCCCGGTCCTCTCGTACTAGGGACAGGTTTCCTCAAGTTTCTAGACGCGCGCGGCGGATAGAGACCGAACTGTCTCACGACGTTCTAAACCCAGCTCGCGTGCCGCTTTAATGGGCGAACAGCCCAACCCTTGGGACCTACTCCAGCCCCAGGATGCGACGAGCCGACATCGAGGTGCCAAACCATCCCGTCGATATGGACTCTTGGGGAAGATCAGCCTGTTATCCCCGGGGTACCTTTTATCCGTTGAGCGACACCGCTTCCACTTGCCGGTGCCGGATCACTAGTCCCGACTTTCGTCCCTGCTCGACATGTACGTCTCACAGTCAAGCTCCCTTGTGCACTTACACTCAACACCTGATTGCCATCCAGGCTGAGGGAACCTTTGGGCGCCTCCGTTACATTTTAGGAGGCAACCGCCCCAGTTAAACTACCCACCAGGCACTGTCCCTGAACCCGATCAGGGTCCGAGGTTAGAAGCCCAATACGATCAGAGTGGTATTTCAACAACGACTCCACACACACTGGCGTGCCTGCTTCACAGTCTCCCACCTATCCTACACAAACCGTACCGAACACCAATACCAAGCTATAGTGAAGGTCCCGGGGTCTTTTCGTCCTGCCGCGCGTAACGAGCATCTTTACTCGTACTGCAATTTCGCCGAGTCTGTGGTTGAGACAGCAGAGAAGTCGTTACGCCATTCGTGCAGGTCGGAACTTACCCGACAAGGAATTTCGCTACCTTAGGATGGTTATAGTTACCACCGCCGTTTACTGGGGCTTAAATTCTCAGCTTCACCACCACAAAGGTGATTAACCGGTCCTCTTAACCTTCCAGCACCGGGCAGGCGTCAGTCCGTATACCTCGTCTTACGACTTCGCACGGACCTGTGTTTTTAGTAAACAGTCGCTTCTCTCTGGTCTCTGCGACCACCCCCAGCTCAAGCAGCAAGTGCCGTCACCAGACGTGGTCCCCCTTCTCCCGAAGTTACGGGGGCAATTTGCCGAGTTCCTTAACCACAGTTCTCTCGATCGCCTTAGTATTCTCTACCTGACCACCTGTGTCGGTTTGGGGTACGGGCCGTGTACCAACTCACTAGAGGCTTTTCTCGGCAGCATAGGATCACAGAATTCACCTCAACGGCTACGCATCACCTCTCACACACCATGAGACACGGATTTACCTATGCCTCGTGCTACCGGCTTACACCACGACAACCAACCGCGTGGCCCTGCTACCTTCCTGCGTCACCCCATCGCTTGACTACTACACACAAGGTCCCACGCAGCCACACCCAGAACACCCCGAAGGATGAAAAAGATGCTTTTGGGTGGTTAGTACATGCGATTCGTCATTGGGCGCGGATACACGGGTACGGGAATATCAACCCGTTGTCCATCGACTACGCCTGTCGGCCTCGCCTTAGGTCCCGACTCACCCTGGGCGGATTAACCTGGCCCAGGAACCCTTGGTCATTCGGCGGACAAGTTTCTCACTTGTCTTTCGCTACTCATGCCTGCATTCTCACTCCCACACCCTCCACAACCCGTCACCAGACTGCTTCCTCGAGTGCAGGACGCTCCCCTACCCAACCACACCACTACACCACCCCCCACAGGAGATGATGGATGTTACACGTGTGATTGCCGCGGCTTCGGCGGTGTACTTGAGCCCCGCTACATTGTCGGCGCAGGACCACTTGACCAGTGAGCTATTACGCACTCTTTCAAGGGTGGCTGCTTCTAAGCCAACCTCCTGGTTGTCTCAGCAATCCCACATCCTTTTCCACTTAGTACACGCTTAGGGGCCTTAGCCGGCGATCTGGGCTGTTTCCCTCTCGACTACGAAGCTTATCCCCCGCAGTCTCACTGCCACGCTCTCACTTACCGGCATTCGGAGTTTGGTTGACGTCAGTAACCTAGTAGGGCCCATCGGCCATCCAGTAGCTCTACCTCCGGCAAGAAACACGTGACGCTGCACCTAAATGCATTTCGGGGAGAACCAGCTATCACGGAGTTTGATTGGCCTTTCACCCCTACCCACAACTCATCCCCTCCATTTTCAACTGAAGTGGGTTCGGGCCTCCACCACATCTTACTGTGGCTTCACCCTGGCCATGGGTAGATCACTCCGCTTCGGGTCTAGACCCAGCGACTCAACACGCCCTATTCAGACTCGCTTTCGCTACGGCTACCCCACCACGGGTTAACCTCGCCACTGAGCACTAACTCGCAGGCTCATTCTTCAAAAGGCACGCCATCACCAACCACCCCAAAGGGTGCGCCAGCTCTGACGGATTGTAAGCGTCCGGTTTCAGGTACTATTTCACTCCCCTCCCGGGGTACTTTTCACCTTTCCCTCACGGTACTCGTCCGCTATCGGTCACCAGGAAGTATTCAGGCTTACCGGGTGGTCCCGGCAGATTCACAGCAGATTCCACGAGCCCGCTGCTACTCGGGAAACACCGAAGCCAGGCATTGCGTTTTCAGTTACCGGACTCTCACCGTCTACGGCAGACCATCCCAGGCCACTTCACCTAACACAACACTTTCTCACTGACCGCTATGCCGGCAGACACAGCAACGATGCTCCCACAACACCACACGCACAACCCCTGCCGAGTATCACATACGCGCGGTTTAGCCTCATCCACTTTCGCTCGCCACTACTCACGGAATCACATATTGTTTTCTCTTCCTATGGGTACTGAGATGTTTCACTTCCCCACGTTCCCCCCGCACCGGCTATACATTCACCGGGCGGTAACACCACACAACTGGTGCTGGGTTTCCCCATTCGGACACCCTCGGATCACAGCTCGTTTGACAACTCCCCGAGGACTATCGCGGCCTACCACGTCCTTCATCGGCTCCTGGTACCAAGGCATCCACCGAACGCCCTAAAACACTTACAACAACACCCACAAACACACCCCACACCCCACCAACCCCCAAAAAAAAGAGACCAGCCAGGCTGCGAGACACGAATGTGGACACCTACACACAACATGAGTACAACTGCATCTTCGTTAAAAGAACAGAAACCATAAATCGTATAAATTGCAGTACAAACACCAAAACAAGATTTTTGATGCTCGCATCCACTATGCACTTCTCAAACAACACACACCCACCCACCCCAGACACGCACCCAACCAGCACGCCGAAAGTCAGTGAACACCAAGAAAACCCCTCCACCCCCAAACACCCCCAAGGGTGCCGGCAGCAGGCCTGTTTCCTCAGAACCCCGATAGTGTGTGACATCCGCTACGCCGGTCACCCGACCACAGCCCACCCCGCACCGATCCGTCACAGTGACGAACCAGCACACCGGGATGGCTTCTCATGTTTCACCCTCGAACAAACACACAGCCGGCCATGAACAGACCAGAAACTGTTTGTTGTAGTTTGCTCCTTAGAAAGGAGGTGATCCAGCCGCACCTTCCGGTACGGCTACCTTGTTACGACTTCGTCCCAATCGCCGATCCCACCTTCGACGGCTCCCCCCCTCACGGGTTAGGCCACCGGCTTCGGGTGTTACCGACTTTCATGACGTGACGGGCGGTGTGTACAAGGCCCGGGAACGTATTCACCGCAGCGTTGCTGATCTGCGATTACTAGCGACTCCGACTTCATGGGGTCGAGTTGCAGACCCCAATCCGAACTGAGACACGCTTTAAGGGATTCGCTCCACCTCACGGTATCGCAGCCCTCTGTACGCGCCATTGTAGCATGTGTGAAGCCCTGGACATAAGGGGCATGATGACTTGACGTCATCCCCACCTTCCTCCGAGTTGACCCCGGCAGTCTCCTGCAAGTCCCCACCATTACGTGCTGGCAATACAGGACAAGGGTTGCGCTCGTTGCGGGACTTAACCCAACATCTCACGACACGAGCTGACGACAGCCATGCACCACCTGTACACCAACCACAAGGGAATATGTATCTCTACATACGTCTGGTGTATGTCAAACCCAGGTAAGGTTCTTCGCGTTGCATCGAATTAATCCACATGCTCCGCCGCTTGTGCGGGCCCCCGTCAATTCCTTTGAGTTTTAGCCTTGCGGCCGTACTCCCCAGGCGGGGTACTTAATGCGTTAGCTACGGCACAGAATCCGTGAAATGGACCCCACACCTAGTACCCACCGTTTACGGCGTGGACTACCAGGGTATCTAATCCTGTTCGCTCCCCACGCTTTCGCTCCTCAGCGTCAGTTACTACCCAGAGACCCGCCTTCGCCACCGGTGTTCCTCCTGATATCTGCGCATTTCACCGCTACACCAGGAATTCCAGTCTCCCCTGTAGTACTCAAGTCTGCCCGTATCGCCTGCACGCCTGCAATTGAGTTGCAGGATTTCACAGACGACGCGACAAACCGCCTACGAGCTCTTTACGCCCAGTAATTCCGGACAACGCTCGCACCCTACGTATTACCGCGGCTGCTGGCACGTAGTTGGCCGGTGCTTCTTCTCCAGGTACCGTCACTCACGCTTCGTCCCTGGCGAAAGAGGTTTACAACCCGAAGGCCGTCATCCCTCACGCGGCGTCGCTGCATCAGGCTTGCGCCCATTGTGCAATATTCCCCACTGCTGCCTCCCGTAGGAGTCTGGGCCGTGTCTCAGTCCCAGTGTGGCCGATCACCCTCTCAGGTCGGCTACCCGTCGTCGCCTTGGTAGGCCATTACCCCACCAACAAGCTGATAGGCCGCGGGCCCATCTCACACCGCAAAAGCTTTCCACCACCAACCATGCGATCAGTGGTCATATCCAGTATTAGACCCAGTTTCCCAAGCTTATCCCAGAGTGCAAGGCAGATCACCCACGTGTTACTCACCCGTTCGCCACTCGAGTACCCAGCAAGCTGGGCCTTTCCGTTCGACTTGCATGTGTTAAGCACGCCGCCAGCGTTCGTCCTGAGCCAGGATCAAACTCTCCAACAAAAACACAATCAGAGAAAAGACCTGACCAAAAAACAATCCAAAAAATCAACTGGCAAAAAAAATCAATCTCATCCAAAAAGACAGACCAACTCACACCAGATGACAAAACAAATGGCACAAGAAAATCCATCACACACTATCGAGTTCTCAAAAAACACACACCCACCAACACGCCCAAACACACAGCCCGAACGAACATCAGCAAGCAAGAGTCACGCCACCCGACACGCGGGCAACTGTTCCAGTCTAGAAGACTGGAACTTATGTTGTCAACCTGCGGGAGGAGATGTCGTTCCGGGCCTGCCCGGTTGGAACCTCGTCGCTGGCGACCTGCACTAAGTTACACACAGGTGTCGTCGATGGACAAATCAGCTGGTCACAGCCGTTCCGCTCGGCAGCGAGCTCAGCTGCCGACGCGAGCGCCGGCGAACGTCTTCTTGCCGCGACGAAGCACCAGCCAGCGCCCGTGCAGCAGGTCGCCGGCCGCCGGCGCCCACTCGGGATCGGTCACCTTCACGTTGTTCACGTAGGCGCCCCCCTCGTCGATGGACCGTCGTGCCGCCTTGTTGCCGGTCGCGAGACCGGAGTCGACCAGCAACTCGACCAGCGTCGGGGTCGCACCGTCGGAGTAGTCGGCGATGCCTGTCTCGGTCAACGCGGCGGCGAGAGTGTCCTCGTCGAGGCCGTCGAGGTCGGCCCTGCCGAACAACGCCTGGCTCGCCAACTCCACGGCTGCGGTCTGCGCCGGTCCGTGGATCAGCGTCGTCATCTCGGCGGCGAGCCGCTTCTGCGCCGCACGACGGAAGGGCTCTTCCGCGGTGGCCCTGGCGAGCTCGTCGATCTCTTCGCGGGACAGGAACGTGAACCACTTGAGGTACTTGACGACGTCGGCGTCGGCGGTGTTCACGAAGTACTGGTACCAGGCGTACGGCGACGTAAGCTCCGGGTCCAGCCAGAGACTGCCGCCCCCGGTGGACTTGCCGAACTTCTTGCCGTCGGACGATGTGACCAGCGGCACGGTGAGCGCATGGACCTGTGCCCCTTCGACCTTACGCACCAGGTCCACCCCGCCGACGATGTTCCCCCACTGATCCGAGCCGCCGATCTGCAGACGGCAACCGTAACGCCGATGGAGCTGAAGATAGTCGTTGGACTGCAAGAGGAGGTAGCTGAACTCGGTGTAGCTGATGCCGTCGGACTCGAGCCGCCGCTTGACCGTCTCACGCGCCAGCATCACGTTCACCGAGAAGTGCTTGCCGATCTCGCGGAGGAAGTCGATCGCCGTGAGGTCGCCGGTCCAGTCGAGGTTGTTCACCAGAATCGCACCGGTGGGCGAGTCGTCGATCTCGACGAACCGCTGCAACTGCCCGACGATCCGGTCGGCCCAGCCGGCCACGGTGTCGGTCGAGTTCATCGTGCGCTCGCCGACGTCGCGCGGATCACCGATCAGTCCAGTCGCGCCGCCCGCGAGGACGAGCGGTCGGTGCCCGGCCTGTTGAAATCTGCGGAGAGTCAGCAGGGGAACCAGGTGTCCGGCGTGCAGGCTCGACGCCGTCGGGTCGAACCCGGCGTAGAGCGTCATCGGCCCCTCTTCCAGGGCTCGCCGGAGCTCTCCTTCGTCGGTGGACTGACCGATGAGGCCCCGCCACGAGAGTTCGTCGATGATGTCGGGCTGGAGCGCTTCACTCGACATGGGGTCGCTCACTCGCCGTTCTCGCCCAGCAGACGGCGGTGTTCGTCGTCGTCGACCTCACGTGCGTCGTCGATCAGCATGTTCGGGATGCCGTTCTCGTCGATGGCGTAGGCGACCCGCAGTCGCGGGTTGTACAACTCGTTCCCCGCGTCGATCAGCTCACCGTGATCCTGCGGGCAGACGAGCCGCGCCCGCACCACCGGATCCAGTTGTTCTGCACGGGTTGTCATGAGTGCTCCCTCTCGCCAGACCTCAACATTGCGTCGGGGCTCAGGCTACTCTGCGACGGCGCTGCCGACGTCCACCGGCTCGGCCGCGACCGGGGCGCCCCCGGATGCGGGCTGTCCGGCGGGACGCCGCAGCACCGGCTCGGGAGTCGGCCGCGACCAGTCGATGCCGTCGGCGACGGACTTGGTGTAACGGCGGTACCGGCCGTCGTCGTCGCGGTACCAGATCTTGGGTCCCGGGCGCGGAACGCCCCGGCGGACCAGATCCGAACTCACCAGACGGTACGACTCGCTGATCGGGATGGTGCTGACCACCTGGATCAGATGCGGCCGTTCGGTCGCGGGGAGCTCGCCCAGGGCCACCCGCAACTGCGTCGGAGTGACCGAGTTCTGGCCGGGACGGAGCCTGATCGCCGCGACCACGATCTGACTGCCCCGTTCCCCGAGTCCGTAGACCAGCGCCAGGTCCACCGCCTTCATGCGCGACAACGCGTGACGGATCGGCTCGGGGTAGACGACGCCGTCGCTCGTGTGGATCACCGAGGCCTCCGAGCCGACGTACCAGAGGTCTCCGTCCTGGTCCGACCGGAACAGCAGACCGGAGAGCTCCCAGCGGTCGCGCGGCCGGAAGACGTCGCGCAGCACCCGTCCGCTCACCTCGTATCGCTGCCCGGCGTGGGCCATCAGCATCCCGACTTCGCCGGTCTCGGCTCGGCGGACGAACCCGGTGTCGCGATCGATCTCCAGCTGCCCGAGATCCGGCCGGTAGGCCGCCAAAGCGACGTCGTTGGTCTCCGGCAACGGCCTGCCCATCGCTCCGACCTTGCTGCCGTCGATGTTCGAGAGGATCGCCGAGCCGTCGGCGGTGGCGAAGAATTCGAGGACCTTGGCCTTGGGCAGCAGCTGATCGATGTCAGCCCAGAGTCCGGCGGGCAGGCCCGAGCCCATGAACAGTCGCACGCTGGTCAGCAGGGCCGGGTCGAAGTCAGGGCTGCGGAGCACCTCGCGGAGCATGTTCCAGGTGTACGAGACGACGGTGACCCCGTAACGGCGCACCTCCGTCTGGAAGCGCTCCGGATCGACGCCGTTGGACAGCGCGATCCGCGACCGGCCGGCCACCGTCGCGCCGAGCGTGGTCAACAGTCCCGAGGCGTGATGCAAGGGCGGAAGACAGTAGACGGTGTCGTGAGTCGACAGGCTGGCGGCGGCGGCGGCGCCGAACGCCGACATCGCGAATCGGTGGTTGGTGACGGCCCAGCGCGTGAGCCGTCCGTTGACTCGCGTGAACAGGATGAAGGCCAGGTCACCGGCCAGGCCTGGATCGGGCCGGTACCACGCGGGCATGCGGACCTTGGCGGGATCGATCTGCTCCATGTCGACGACGTGGTCTCCGTCGGCCCGGTCGATCACGCGCTGGTCGCCGCCACCGAGCACGAGCACTCGGTCGCTGACGCCGGTCGCCGTGTCCAGATGATTCGGATCGGTGACGATGACGCGCGTCTCGGCGACGGTCATCATCTCGGCGAGATCGTCGGCCGACGAGAGCAGCACTGCCACCGCTCCCAGGCGCGAGAGCGCGGCGATCGCCACGAGCGCACTGGGACGTGGATCCATCATGACGCCGATGTGCTCGCCCGGCCGAACGCCGCACTCGATCAGGCCCGCGACGACGTTGTCGATGCGGGTGTTGACCTGTTCGTGCGTGAGAACGCGGTTCTCGAACAGGAACAGCTCGGCCCCCGGATGACGGCGATTGTTCTCGCTCATCAACTTGCCGAGCGAAATCCGGGTCGACGGCTGTATCTGGCCCAGACGGAACAGCCGCGGGACGGTGCGCACCGACTCACTCGCGACCGCACGAGTGGTGCGCTGCAGCGAGTCCACCGCCTCCAGGGCTTCCTGCGCGAGCACGGTTCCGGCCCCGGCCACCTGGCCGACGCCGTACGTCAGGCGACTGGTCCAGCTGATGCCCGAGCCATGCCCTTCCGGGTTGCGATCCATCGGTACGACCGCCTCGGGTCGCTCGCCCTCGCCGTCGCACCACCGGATCCACTCGGCGGTGGCCGGCCACGAGAGACGGCCCGACGTCGACCCCACCACGAGGCCGAAGTGCCCGGCGGGCACCAGCGTCTCGAAGACCTCCGCATCGGGTGCGGCTTTGGCGATGCCGCGCACCGCGAGCGGCTGCCCGATGTCGTCGGTCTCGCCGACGAACGCGAGGATCGGGCTGGTGATCTCGGTAAGCGACACGATCTCGCCGTCGATCACGAAACCGCCGCTCACCATGCGGTTGTGCACGACGAACTGCTTCAGCAGCTCGGCGACAGCGGGCCCGGACCAGGCGACCCAGCCCTCCTGCTCGATGAACCGGCGCTGGTCCTCGCGCGGCAGGAGTGCGTCGCGGTCGTGCAGTTTCCGCATGAAGTCGATCCGGCTGCGCGCGGTCTTGACCGGATCGGCCATCTGGAAACCGGTGCGCGCCAGCCAACTCGGGATCCACAGCCGGGTGAACACCTTGTCGGCGAGCAGTTCGGCGCCGGGCACCGCCAGGTTGGCCGGCACGCCGAGCGGAAGCGCGGCGAGCACGTCGACCGGGCTGCCGTAGGTGACCACGCTCGCGATGTTCTTCGATCGCCGATAGGCCGCCGTCTGGTAGGCGAACATGCCGCCCTGCGAATAGCCGCCGAGGTGCACGTCGCGGCCGACTGCCTGGTGGACCAGGTCGACCACTCGGCTGATAGCGAGGACGTGATCGGTCAGCGTCCGCTCCATGCCGCCGTCCTCGTGATCGGGCGAACCGAAGTCGATGACCCACGGGATGATGCCGTGCCGGTGAAGGATCGAGACCGCACCGTTCTGCTCGGTCACGTCGTACACGTTGGCCGAGACCATCATCGGCGGAATGAGGATCACATGCGAGTAGCCGTCGCCGGGATCCTCCGGGAAGTACCGACGGAGGCGGTACATCTTCTCGGTCTCGACCACGCGGAACGGCGCCGGTTCGGTGTCCGTCTGAAGGCCGCCGAGCCGGATCACCTCCAGGCCGTTCTGGGCCGTCGCGACGATCCGTCCGACCGCCCCGCCGATGTTCGGCAGTCCTACCACTGTGATGCCCCTCTCAACACGCCCGCTCGTGTCACTCTAGCCAACACACCATCGAGTCAGGACAGCGCTGCCCGCAGTGCAGCGACCTTGTCGCCGGCCACCTCGATCTGGCGCTGCACCTGCGCCGGGGCCGTGCCGCCGAGTGCGTTGCGCGACTCGATCGATCCGCTCACCGTCAGCACCTGGCGGACCTCCGGGGTCAGCGCCGGATGCACGGCCGCGAAATCGTCGTCGCTCAGCTCCTCGAGGCCGATGCCGCGGCCCTCGGCCTCACGCACGCACGCCCCCGCGACCTCGTGCGCGACGCGGAACGGAACCCCCTGGCGCACCATCCATTCGGCGATGTCGGTGGCGAGCGTGAAGCCGGCCGGCGCGAGTTCGGCCATCCGTTCCGGGTGGAAGGTGAGCGTCGCGATCATGCCGGTCATCGGCGGGAGGAGCAGTTCGAGCTGGGCCACCGAGTCGAAGACCGGTTCCTTGTCTTCTTGCAGGTCCCGGTTGTAGGCGAGCGGCTGCGCCTTGAGCGTGGCCAGCAGCCCGGCCAGGTTGCCGATCAGTCGCCCGGACTTGCCGCGCGCCAGCTCGGCGACGTCGGGATTCTTCTTCTGCGGCATGATCGAGCTTCCGGTCGACCAGGCGTCCGGGAGCGTCACGTAGCCGAACTCCGGAGTGCTCCACAGGATCACGTCCTCGCTGAGGCGCGACAGGTCGACGCCGATCATGGCGAGCACGAAGGCGGACTCGGCCGCGAAGTCCCGCGACGAGGTGGCGTCGATCGAATTGTCCGCAGCAGCGTCGAACCCGAGGTCGGCGGCGATCGCCGCCGGATCCAGACCGAGCGACGACCCCGCCAGCGCACCCGACCCGTACGGTGAGACGGCCAGCCGACGGTCGGCGTCGACGATGCGGCTCACATCACGCAGCAGCGGCTGGGCGTGCGCCATCAGCGTGTGGCCGAGCAGCACCGGTTGCGCCGCTTGCAGGTGCGTCTTACCCGGCATCACCACGCCGGGGTGCGCCTGCGCCTGGCCGACCAGGGCCTCCACCAGATCCAGCACGTCCGCCGCGACCCGGCGCAACGCATCCCGCAGCCACATGCGGAACAGGGTCGCGACCTGGTCGTTGCGAGACCGGCCGGCGCGCAACCGGCCGCCCAGTTCGGGCCCGACCCGCTCGATCAGGCCTCGCTCGAGCGCGCCGTGCACGTCCTCGTCGGACTCGGCCGCGGTGAACTCGCCCGAGGCGACGTCGGCGCCCAGCCGGTCCAGGCCGGCGAGCATGCCCGCGAGCTCCTCGTCGGTGAGCAGTCCGGCCCGCGACAGCACGCGCGCGTGCGCCTTGGACGCGGCGATGTCGTACGGGGCCAGCGCCCAGTCGAAATGCGTAGACTTGCTCAGCGCGGCCATCGCCGCGGCCGGGCCGCCGGAGAAGCGGCCACCCCACAGTGCTCCGGTGTTGGTGGTCGCGGTCCGCTCGGCGTCATCGGCCATCGTGTTGTTCACTCCTCGTCTTTCGGGCTGCGGAGAATCTTCTCCATCGGGCGGCCTCTGGCCAGTTCGTCGACCAGTTTGTCCAGGTAACGGATCTTCTGCATCAACGGGTCGGCGATCTCTTGCACTTTGTACCCGCAGATCGAGCCGGTGATCGACGACGCGTGCGGGTTGATCGTCGCGGCGCCGAAGAAGTCCTCGAACGTGGTGCCGTCGGCCAGGAAGCCGGCGATCTGCTCGTCGTCGAAGCCGGTGAGCCAGCTGATCACCCGGTTCAGCTCTTCGGTGGTGCGGCCCTTCTTCGTCACTTTGGTGACGTAGTGCGGGTACACCGAGGCGAAGGGCATGGCGAAGACGCGCGCGTTCATCGGGAGACCAGCTCCTCGATCTGTTCGGCGAGCAGGGCCCCGGTCAGCGGTTCCCGGGCCAGCACGAAGATCGTGTCGTCTCCGGCGATCGTCCCGGCGACGCCCGGGAGGTTGGCCCGGTCCAGCGCACTCGCGAGGTACTGCGCCGCCCCCGGCGGTGTGCGGAGCACCGCGGTGTTCCCGGCGGCGTCGGTGGATACCAGCACATCACTGAGCACCCGGGCCAGGCGGTCGGTCCCACCGGAGATGCCCCGCACCGGGCTTCCGTCTTCGGGTACGACGTAGACGCCCGCCCCGCCGTCGGCGGCGCGCAGCTTCACCGCGCCGAGTTCGTCGAGGTCGCGGGAGAGCGTCGCCTGCGTGGCGTCGATGCCCTCGTCCGCGAGCAATTGCCGCAGCTCGAGCTGGCTGCGGACCTGCTGCCCGGCCAACAGCTCGACGATGCGTGCCAGCCGTCCCGCGCGGGTGGCCGCGAGGTGCGTGTGCTCGGGGTCGGCGGACTCGTTCATCATCGTCTCAGCAGCCAGGCGAGCAGCGCCTTCTGCGCATGCAGACGGTTCTCGGCCTCGTCGAACACGACGCTGGCCGGTCCGTCGATCACCTCGTCGGTGATCTCCTCTCCGCGATGCGCGGGCAGGCAGTGCAGCACGATCGCGCCGCTCGCGGCATGGGCGAGAAGCTCGTCGTTGATCTGGTACGGCCGGAACGGTCCGACGCGGTCGAGCCCGTCGCCCTCCTGCCCCATCGAGACCCAGGTGTCGGTGACGAGCACGTCGGCGCCGGCCGCGGCGGCGACCGGGTCGTCGATCACCGCGATGCTGCCGCCGGTCTGCTCGGCCCGCGTGCGGACCGCGGAGAGGACCTCCGGATCGGGGTCGAAGCCCTCGGGACCCGACAGCCGCACGTGCATGCCCGCGGTCGCACCGCCGAGTGCCAGTGAGTGCGCCATGTTGTTGGCGGTGTCGCCGAGGTAGGTCATGGTGAGTCCGGCCGGGTCGCCCTTGTGCTCGCGGACGGTGAGCAGATCGGCGAGCACCTGACACGGGTGGAAACTGTCCGAGAGTGCGTTGACCACCGGAATCGAGGTGTGCGCCGCCAACTCGGTGAGACGCTCCTGACCGAAGGTCCGCCACACGATCGCGTCCACGTACCTGGAGAGCACCCGGCCGGTGTCGGCGAGTGACTCGTCGCGCCCCATCTGGGTTTTGGTGCCGTCGACGACGACGGCGTGTCCGCCGAGTTGGGTGATGCCCACCTCGAACGAGAATCGGGTCCGGGTCGAGTTCTTGTCGAAGATCACGCCGACAGACCTCGGGCCGGCCAGCGGTGTGCGGCCGAACGGATCTGCCTTCAGTTCCGCGGCCAGATCGAGCACCTCCCGCTGCTCGGCGGGAGTCAGGTCGTCGTCGCGCAGAAAGTGCCGGACAGTCATGCGGGGTCCTTCTTCTCGGCCGCTGCCGCGGCGGTCGCATCGTCGAGTATCTGCGGCAGCGCCGCCACGAAGCCGTCGGCTTGCTCTCGGGTGAGGATCAGCGGCGGCGCCAGGCGCAGCACGTCCGGGGCGGGTGCGTTGATCAAGAACCCGCGGTCCCGCGCGGCGGCGTCGACCGCAGCGGACACCGGCTCGGTCAGCACCACGCCGAGCAGCAGCCCACTCCCCCGCACACCGGCGATCAGCGGGTGCCCGAGGTCTTCGATGCCGGTCGCCAGCGCCTTGCCGACGGATTCGACGTGATCGAGCAGCGAATGCTCGTCG
The DNA here is from genome assembly GCF_002993285.1 of Gordonia iterans. Classification (NCBI taxonomy): domain Bacteria; kingdom Bacillati; phylum Actinomycetota; class Actinomycetes; order Mycobacteriales; family Gordoniaceae; genus Gordonia; species Gordonia iterans. Next base: position 2,643,906 of record NZ_CP027433.1, read on the forward strand.
ATGTACCGCAGCACCGTGAGGGCGGCCGCGGCGGCCGCCGGATTGCCGCCGAAGGTGGTGCCGTGCTGGCCCGGCCCGAACAGCTCCGCTGCGGGGCCGGCAGCGATCACCGCACCGATCGGGAGACCACCGCCAAGACCTTTGGCCAGCGTCATCACGTCGGGCACGATGGCTGCGCGCTGGTGGGCGAACATCGTTCCGGTGCGGCCGATTCCCGTCTGCACCTCGTCGAGCATCAGTAGCGCACCGCGCTCACGGGTGATCCGCCGGGCGGCGGCGAGGTAGTCGGCGGGCGGGACGACGACGCCGTTCTCGCCCTGCATGGGCTCCAGGATCACCGCGGCGGTCTGCTCGGTGACCGCGGCCTCCAGCGCCGCCGAATCGCCGTACGGCACAAACCGCACCCCGGCCGGCATCGGCTCGAACGGCCCCCGCTTGGCGGGCTGCCCGGTCATCGCCAACGCACCCATGGTCCGGCCGTGGAATCCGCCCACGGTCGCGACGATCTCCGGACGTCCGGTCAGCCGCGCCAGCTTGAACGCCGCCTCGTTGGCCTCGGTGCCCGAGTTGCACAGGAACACCTTGCCGTCGTGTCCGAAGGCATCGAGAAGCTTCTCGGCCAGCTCGACCACCACCGGCGAGATGTACAGATTGGAGACGTGGCCGAGCGTGCCCAACTGCTGTGCGACCGCGGCGATCAGGTCCGGGTTCGCGTGCCCGAGCGCGTTGACCGCGATCCCGCCCAGCAGATCGAGGTACTCGTTGCCGTCCGCGTCGTACACCACGGCGCCCTCGCCGCGCACCAGCGCGACCTTCGGCGTCCCGTAGTTGTTCATCAGCGCAGCGGACCAGCGCTGCTGCAGCGGGGCGGTCATGAGGTTCCTTTCGACACGGGCTGCTTCGTCGCCCGGCTCAAAGAGCTGCCGACGACGGTGGTGCCGGCGGTGGACGAGGTGAGCAGTGCGGCCAGCACGGCGTGCGGTTCGCGACCGTCGATCACGTGCGCGGCGGCCACGCTGCCCCGCACCGCCCGCAGGCACGCCTCCATCTTCGGGATCATCCCGGAATCCAGGCGAGGCAGCAGTTCGGCGAGGGTGTCCGCATCGATCTCCGACACCAGCGACCCGCGATCGGGCCAGTCGGTGTACAAACCCTCGACGTCGGTGAGCATCACCAGGTGCTGTGCGCCGAGCGCATCGGCGACGGCACCGGCGGCGGTGTCGGCGTTGATGTTGTGCACCACGCCGTCGGCGTCCGGGGCGATCGTGGAGATCACCGGGATCCGTCCCGCGGCGATGAGGTCGTCGACGGCGGACGTGTTGACCGAGGCGATGTCGCCGACGAGGCCGATGTCGACGTGCTCGCCGTCGACCAGCGCCGTGCGCCGGCTCGCCGTGAACAGATGCGCGTCCTCGCCGGTCAGCCCGACCGCATACGGGCCGTAGGTGTTGATCAGGCCGACGAGCTCGCGACCGACCTGGCCGAACAGCACCATGCGGGCGACGTCCATCACCTCGGGGGTGGTGACCCGGAAGCCGCCGCGGAACTCCCCTTCCAGACCCAACCGCGTGAGCATCGCCGAGATCTGCGGACCGCCGCCGTGCACGACGATCGGGTGGATCCCGCAAGCGCGGAGCAACACCATGTCGGCGGCGAACGCGGCCTTGAGCTCGTCGTCGACCATGGCGTTGCCGCCGTACTTCACGACGACGCGACGCCCGTGCAGGTCGGTCAGCGCGGGCAGGGACTCGGCGAGGATGCTCGCCTTCTCCAGCGGAGTGAGGATGTCTGAGCTCATGTCGTGTAGGCCGAGTTCTCTTCGACGTAGGCATGGGACAGGTCTGTGGTGCGAACGGTCGCTTCGCCTTCGCCGAGTCCCACATCGGCGACGACCTCGATCCGGTCTCCGCTCAGGTCGACGCCGTCGCGGGCTCCGGGAATGCCGGTGCCGTTCTCGCACACCGGAATCCCGTTGAACGACACGGTGATCCGATCCGGATCGATCTGAACCGGGGTCACCCCGATCGCGGCCAGGACCCGACCCCAATTCGGGTCGGACCCGAAGAGCGCGGTCTTCACCAGCGAATCGCGAGCGACGGACCGGGCGATGACGAGGGCGTCGTCGTCGGAACGGGCGCCGGTGACGGTGATCGAGGCACGCTTGGTCACGCCTTCGGCGTCGTTCTGCAGTTGGGCCGTGAGGTCGTCACACACGGCGTATACGGCGGCGTCGAGCTCGGCCTGGGTGATCTCGATCTGACTCGCGCCCGACGACAGGAGCAGCACCGTGTCGTTGGTGGACATGGAGCCGTCGATGTCGAGGCGGTCGAAGGTGAGCGCGGTGGCCCGGCGCAGGGCGACATCGAGCATCTCGGGCGAGACTTTGGCATCGGTGGTCAGCACCACCAGCATGGTGGCCAGCGACGGCGCCATCATGCCGGCCCCCTTGGCCATGCCGCCGACGTTCCAGCGGCCCGGATGATGCAGCGCGACCTGCTTCGGCACGGTGTCGGTGGTCATGATGGCCCAGGCCGCGTCGGTGCCGCCCTCGAGTCCACCGCCCATCTCGTGCACGATCTCGGTGACGCCGGCGAGGACCTTGTCCATCGGGAGCCGCTCGCCGATGATCCCGGTGGAGCACACCGCGACCTCGATCGCACCGGTCTCGGTCCCCCAGTTCGACAGCGTGTCGGCGACCGCCTCCGCCGTGGCGTGCGTGTCCTGGAAGCCTCCCGGTCCGGTGCACGCGTTGGCCCCGCCGGAGTTCAGGATCACCGCCCGGACGCGGCCGGTCTTGACGATCTCCTGCGTCCACAGCACCGGTGCGGCCTTGACCTGGTTCCGGGTGAAGACGGCTGCCGCACCGAGGTCGGGGCCCTCGTTGAAGACCAGGGCGAGGTCGGATTTGCCCGACGGTTTGAGGCCGGCGGTGATGCCCGCGGCGCGGAACCCGAGCGGCGCGGTGACGCCCTGCCTGCGCATCATGCGCGAGCCGGCCAACTGGTCCAGATGTGCCTCGACGAGGGTCTGCACTGACTCGCTCACGGCGCCACTCCCACGATGCTCAGTCCTTCGGTCTCGCCCCAGCCCAGGGCCAGGTTCATCGATTGCACGGCACCCCCGCCGGTGCCCTTGGTCAGATTGTCCACGGCGCCGACCGCCACCAGCAGGCCGGCCCGCTCGTCGACCGCCAGCCCGATCTGGATCGCGTTGCTGCCGACCACCGCACCTGTCTCGGGAAACTCACCGTCCGGCAGCACATGAACGAAGGGCTCGTCGTCGTAGGCCTGCGTGTACGCGGCCCGCACCTGGTCCAGCGTCGTCCCACCCGCGAGACGCGCGGTGCAGGTCGCGAGAATGCCCCGCGACATCGGCGCCAGGACCGGGGTGAACGAGACCTCGACGGGCTGCCGCGCGGCCGCCGACAGCGCCTGGATCATCTCGGGGGTGTGCCGGTGGACCCCGCCGACGCCGTAGGCCCGCGCCGACCCCATCACTTCCGAGGCGAGGAACTGCACCTTGGGCGCCTTGCCCGCGCCGGAGGCGCCGGTGAGCGCGACCACTTGAACGCGCGGCTCGACCAGTTCCGCGGCCAGTGCCGGCGCCAGAGTCAGAATCGAAACCGTCGGATAGCAGCCGGGAACCGCGATCCGGGAGGCGCCGGACAACTCGTGCCGTCCCTTGCGCCCCGTCGACGGATCGACGAGCAGCTCGGGTATGCCGTACGGCCACGCGCCGGCGTGCTCGCCGCCGTAGTAGTGGGCCCACTCGCCCGCGTCCTGCAGCCGGAAGTCGGCGCCGCAGTCGACGATCAGGGTCGACGGCGGAAGTGCGTTGGCGATCTCGGCGGACTGCCCGTGCGGCAGACCGAGGAAGACGACGTCGTGGCCGGCGAGAACCTCCGGTGTGGTCTCTTCGAGCACGCGATCGGCGAGCGGCAGCAGGTGGCGATGATGCTCACCGAGCCGGGTTCCGGCATTGCCGCCGGCGGTCAGGGAACCGATCTCGAGCTCTCCGGAGGCCAGTCGCGGGTGACCGCAGAGAAGGCGAAGGATCTCGCCGCCCGCATAGCCACTCGCTCCCGCCACGGCAATCCGCACTGTCGTCATGCAATCATTATGCATAACAGTGCAAATTAATTCACAACGGGGTGGCGTGGCTGAGAAGCTTCCACCGCGGCAGCTCGCGGTCGATGATCTGCTGAGGTGGTCGAGGACCCGGGCACCTGCAAAGATCGGGCGCTGCGCACGATCGCGGCGCGCTACCTGTCGGGCCCGGCGCTCGACGGCTACCTTCAGTTCGCCGAGGCACAGCTGGGCGAGTCCATCACCGTCGTCATGACACCGGAGCATTGGCTCGGCGCGGACCTGACCATGGAGGGCTGACGGCCTTCGCGCCGCTCAGCTCGTGGACGTCCGCCGCAGCGTGATCATCGTGATCTCCGGCGGAGCCATCACGCGGACCGGCGGACCCCACGCGCCGGCGCCCCGGGAGACGTAGACCGGTACATCCCCGACATTCTTCAGGCCCGTGACCACCGGCTGCGCCACGGAGACCGCGTAACCGAACGGCCACAGCTGGCCGCCATGGGTGTGGCCGGACAACTGCAGATCCACACCGCGTCCCTGGACGTCGTCGGCCTGCAACGGCTGGTGCGCGAGATAGATCAGCACCCGTCCTTCGTCGCGACCGCTCAGTGCCTTGTCCGGATCAGGCTCCCACGGATCCGGCGCGGTCGCGTCGTAGACTCCCGCCAGATCGAGGGTCGCCCCGTCACGGTGGATCGCCACCGTCTCGTTCCGCAGCGGCCGGATGCCGAGCGTCTCCCAGAAGTCGAGCCAGGATCCGCCGTCGTCGGCGTAGTACTCGTGGTTGCCGCTCACGCCGAAGACGCCGAGGGGCGCCCGCAGGTCGCGCAGCGGTTCCAGATCACGACCCACGTGCTCGATGGTCCCGTCGGCCAAGTCGCCGCCGAGGATGATCAGATCGGGCTTCTGTGCGTTGGTCTCGTCGACCACTTTGCGGGTGAAGGCCGCCCCGCGTGCCGGGCCCACGTGGAGGTCGGTGATCAGCGCGATCCGCATCCCGTCGAACTGCTCGGGCAGTCCGGAGACGGCGACGTGCTGCTCGCTGATCTGCGGGCGAGATGCCTCGAACAGTCCGTAGCCGACGGTCACCGCCACGATCACCACCAGCGCCGCCGACGACCACGCCACCCAGCGCCCCCGAAGGTCGCGCGACGCCGACGACTCGACGCCGCGAGTCGCCGCGATGCCGCGAATGACCAGTGACACGAGCCCGATCAGCGCCACACCGAGGATGAGGTAGAAGAGCACCGCCCACCAGACGAACCCGAGGAAGCCGATCGGACGGGCCCACGCCGGATTCAGGGCGCCGCCGACGGCAAAGGCAGTCACGCCCAGGACTGCACCGACCACCAGCACCCCGTCGGCGACGCGGGCCCAACCACCCCGCAGGCCGGTGGCCACCACCAATCGCCGATGCAGCCAATACGTCAGCAGTCCGACGAGGGCGAGCCCGATGACCGGGATCAGGAAGGTGCGCATCGCTGGATCCGATCAGCGCATGCGCGCGCCGACCGCCTCTCCCGCATGCGCGACCGCGGCCAGCTTGGCGGCGTTGGCCTCATCCTCGGTCAGCGTGCGGTCGGCGGCCCGGAAGGTCAGAGCAAAGGTGAGCGACTTGTTGCCCTCACCCACCTGCTCGCCGGAGAACACGTCGAAGAGCGAGATCGCTTCGAGCAGCTCTCCGGCGCCCTCGGCCAGCGACTCCTGCACCAGTTGAGCCGGAACCTCTTGCGGCACCACCACATTCACGTCCTGCAGGACGGCGGGGAATGGTGAGACCTGCGGCGAGGGCAGCACCGTGCGCAGCGGCAGTGCGTCCACGTCGATCTCCAGTGCACACAGGCGAGCCGGGAGTCCGGCGCGCTCGAGCACCGCCGGGTGCAGTTCACCGGCGTAGCCGACCGTGCGACCGTCCACCTCCAGTCGCGCACAGCGGCCCGGGTGCCAGGGCAGGTGCTGAGCGGCCGTGAACGTCAGTTCCACTCCCGCGGCACGGGCGACGGTGCGCGCCGCCTCGAAGGCGTCGTAAGCGTCCGCGGCCCGGCCGGTCCCCCACGGACCGGCGGCCTCGCGCAGCCCGGTCAACACCGCGGCCACCTGGACCGGCTGCATCGGCAGGGAGGCGTCGAGCGCGGCGAGTTCGTCGTCAGACGGACGGCGCGTGACGTCGAGCACCGGGACCACCGGCCCGCGCTCCCCTCCCAGGACCACCTGTCCGACGGCGTAGAGCTGCAGATCGCGATTTCCGCGAGCGAGGTTCCGGGAGGTCATCTCCAGCAGCCCCGGCAGCAGCGTGGTGTTGAGTTCGGGGCGATCGGCCTCGAGCGGATTGAGCACCTGCACGGTGTCCCGGCGCGGGTCGTCGTCGTCCAGACCCCACTGGTCGAAGACGCCGGCGGGCATGAACGGATACGGCAGCACCTCGACGAATCCGTCGGCGGCCAGCGCGATTCCCACCGCACGACGACGACGCTGCCGCGGTGTGAGACCGGTCCCGCCCGGCGCACTCGGCAGCACCGCAGGAATGTCCTCGAGCCCCTCCAGGCGCAGGACCTCCTCGACGAGGTCGGCCGGCTGGGTGAGATCGGGGCGCCACGACGGCGGAGTGACGATCAGCGGGTCGCTCTCCTCGAGAGAGCAGCCGACCTCGCGCAGACGGGCGACGGTGGTGCCCTCGGGGTAGCGCACTCCGGCGATGCGGTCGGGCAGATCCGCGTCGATCACGATCGTGGGCGAGGGCGCCGTCTCGGCGCGCACGTCGGTAAGAGGACCGGCGACCACGCCGCCGGCGATCTCGGTGATCAACCGCGCGGCCCGATCGGAGGCCACCGCGGTGATCTCCGGATCGACGAGCCGCTCGAAACGCTTGGCCGCCTCCGAACTCAGCTTGTGGCGCTTGCCGGTGCGGAACACCCGGACCTGATCGAAATCTGCCGCCTCCAACAGAATCCGCGTCGTGGAGTCGGAGACCTCGGTCGCCGCGCCGCCCATCACACCGGCGAGCGCGATCGGGCCGGAGTCGTCGGCGATCACCACGTCTTCGGGATCCAGGGTGCGCTCGACCCCGTCGAGAGTGGTCAGCTTCTCCCCCGGCTTCGCCGCACGCACGACGACGGCGCCGCGCACCTTGTCGGCGTCGAACGCGTGCAGCGGCTGGCCGAGCTCGATCATCACATAGTTGGTGACGTCGACGATCGCCGAGATCGGCCGGATCCCGGCGACCATCAGGCGCTTGACCATCCACCACGGCGAGATCGCCGCCGCGTCCACGCCCTCGATCACCCGGGCGGTGTAGCGGGTGGCGTCGCTGTCGTCGTCGAGCAGTACCGGCCAGGGGGTGGTTTCGACTCGCTTCGCTCGCTCAACCGGCGAAAGGTCCGCTCGCTCAACCGGCGAAAGGTCCGCTCGCTCAACCGTCGAAAGGTCCGCTCGCTCAACCGGCGAAAGGTCCGCACGGTCAACCGGCGAAAGATCCGACGAGAGGGCCGGGTCGACGTAGTCCAGCGCGAAGGCGCTGGCCAGCTCGCGGGCCAGGCCGCGCATGGAGAAGGCATAGCCCCGGTCGGGGGTCACGTTGACTTCGATGGCCGCGTCGTCGAGGCCCAGCACGTCGTACGCGCCGGCTCCCGGCTCGGCAGTGCCCGGCGCCAGCACCAGGATCCCGGAGTGGTCGTTGCCGATGCCGAGCTCCGACACCGAACAGATCATGCCGGCCGACAGCTTGCCGTAAGTCTTGCGAGCCCCGATCTCGAAGCCGCCGGGCAGCACGCATCCGGGCAGTGCGACCACGACGAGATCGCCCTCGGCGAAGTTCCGCGCGCCGCAGACGATGCTCTGCGGCTCGCCGGTCCCGTTCGCACCGCCGACGTCGACCTGACAGAACCGGATGGGCTTCTTGAACTCGGTGAGCTCTTCGATCGCGCTGACCCGACCGATCACCAGCGGGCCGGTGATCTCCGGGAACTGCTCGATCTCCTCGATCTCGAAGCCGACGCGGACGAAACCGGCATCGATCTGGTCGGTCGGCGCCGACCAGCCGGGGGCGCCGGCCTGCAGTGCTTCGGTCAGCCAGGACTGGGAGAGACGCACGGGAAACTTCTTTCGGTGTCAGTGCGGAGGACGGTGTCAGTGCGGAGGACGTGGACGGGCGCCGGCTGAGCGGTCAGAGTGCCACGCCGAAGGGAAGGGTGAATCGAACGTCGCCCTCGACCATGTCGCGCATGTCGGGCAGGTCGTTCCGGAACTGCAGAGTGCGTTCCAGACCCATGCCGAAGGCGAAGCCGCTGTAGACGTCGGGGTCGATGCCGCTGGCCCGCAGCACGTTCGGATTGACCATGCCGCAGCCGCCCCATTCGACCCACCCGGGTCCGCCCTTCTTGCCCGGGAACCAGACGTCCACCTCGGCGGACGGCTCGGTGAACGGGAAGTAGCTGGCACGCATGCGCGTGGTGGTCTCCGGGCCGAACAGCGCCTTGGCGAACGTCTCCAGGGTGCCCCGCAGATTCGCCAGCGTCAGGCCCTTGTCGACGGCCAGGCCCTCGATCTGATGAAAGACCGGGGTGTGCGTGGCGTCGAGCTCATCGGTGCGGAAAGTCCGTCCGGGACAGGCGACGTAGATCGGCACTTCCCGGCTGAGCATGGACCGCACCTGCACCGGCGAGGTGTGCGTGCGCAATACCTGTCGCGATCCTTCCGGTGCGATGTAGAAGGTGTCCTGCATGGAGCGGGCCGGGTGGTCCGGCAGGAAGTTCAGGGCGTCGAAGTTGTGATGCTCGGTCTCCACCTCCGGCCCCTCGGCGATCTCCCATCCCATCCCGATGAACACGTCGGCCACCTGCTCGGCGATCACCGTGATCGGGTGGCGGGCCCCGGCACGACGTCGCGCCGCCGGCAGGGTGACATCGATCGTCTCGGCGACGAGCACCTGCGCATCGCGCTCGGCGGTCAGCTCCGCGGTGCGCTCCTCCAGGGCCGACGCGATCTGACCGCGGACCTCGTTCACCAGCTTGCCCGCCGCGGCCCGCTGGTCCTTGGGCAGCGACCCCAGCGCCCGGCGCGCGAGCGCCACCGGCGAACGGTCGCCGACATGCTCGGTCTTCGCCCCGGCGAGCGCCTGCAGGTCAGCAGCCTCGTCGAAGGCGGCGACCGCAGCGGTCACCGCGACAGTCAACTCGTCCGCAGACGGAAACTCATTCTCGTGCGGGTTGGCAGGCACCGGTCCGGGACTCCTCGTCGTCAAGTTGACATGCTCGTCCAGGTTAGACGACCTCGCCGACGGTCGGCGACCTGCCCGCGGAGGAACCGCCCGACCGCAATCACGCCGAGGCGGCAAAGGCAGTGAGGGTATCGAGATCGCGCGCACACGCCAGCCGAGTCAGCGCCGTGCGGTTGTCCGCGCGAGTCTTGGCTAACGCAGACTCGACGTGCGCCCGCACTGTGCGGGGAGTCACAGCCAGCACCCCCGCGATCCGCTCGTTCGACCAGCCCCGGGACACGAGGCCGACGACGTCTAGCTCACGGGCGGTCAACCCGTCCGGAACCACGCGGGGAGTCAACCGCACGATCACGGCGTCACGCGTCGATCGCGCCTCAAGCGACCACCACCGGCCGGTTCCCTCACGCACGCGCAGTCGAGCAATACCGTCTCGCGAGAACTGGGGCGGTTCTTCACCGAGTACGACGTGCTGCTGACCCCGACCACCAACACGCCGGCGCCGGCCCTGGGCGTACTCGACGCCGACGCGGACCTCGACGCCGAGGGCTGGACGCGGCGCATTTTCGACCACTGTTCTTTCACGCCGTTGCTCAACGCCACAGGCACCCCGGGAATCAGTCTGCCCCTGGCACAGTCCACCGGCGGCCTTCCGATCGGGATCCAGCTCGCCGGTCCCATGTGCTCGGAGGACCTGCTCCTCCGGTTGTCCGCCCAGTTGGAGAATGCCCTGCCTTGGGCTGGTCGGCGCCCGCCGATCCACGCGGCGAACCGCTGAGCGCGCGAGGGGACTCGTCGTGGCGGTCCGTCGCGGCCGCCACGACGGCGCGCGCCGCTCGCGTCGCGCCAGGTACATCTACTCAATTCACACCGGGGGATGTACTCGAATATCCCCCGATCGGCGCGCCGGGTGCAGTCGTCGGGTGCCCTGCCACGGTACGTTTGTCTCACACCTCGACCCCCGTTCACTCGCTACTAGGAGGAATCGTGCCTGTCGCACCCGGTTCACTCATCGCCGGCTACCGCGTCGTCGCTCAGCTCGGCTCCGGCGCGATGGGTGACGTCTACATCGTCGAGAACCCCCATCTGCATCGCCGCGAGGCCATGAAGGTGATCTCTGTCGGGGGCGCGTCGAACGCCGACTTCCAGCAGCGCTTCACCAACGAGGCCCGCACCGCCGCCGCCCTCGATCACCCGAGCATCATCACGGTGTACGCCTACGGAGTGGAGGACGACTCCCCGTGGTTCACCATGAGCTACCTCGACGGCCCCGACCTCGCCTCGGTGCGGCTGACCGCCGCCGAGGTAGTGACCGTGGTGAACCAGGTCGCGGATGCTCTCGACTACGCGCACAACCGCCAGGTGGTCCATCGCGACATCAAACCCGCCAACATCGTGATCACCCGGGACGAGAGCGGCGCGCTGCGCCGCGCCGTCGTCCTCGACTTCGGCATCGCACGGTTGTCGGACTCGCCGCAGCTCACCGCGGCCAACTCGGTGGTCGGCACCATGGCCTACACCGCCCCGGAGATCATCTCCGGGCAGAACGCCGGTGCCCGGTCCGACCAGTACGGACTCGCGTGCACCACCTACACGCTGCTGGCCGGCACCCCGCCGTTCCAGGGCGACACGTCCGCGGCGATCATGATGGCCCACCTGCAGCAGCCGACTCCGTCGATCGCGCATCTCCGCCCCGACCTCGCCCCGCTGGCACCGGTGCTGGCTCGGGCCATGTCCAAGGACCCGGCGGCCCGCTACCCGAACTGCAAGGAGTTCGCCGCCGACCTGCAGCGCGCGCTCGGGCAGACGCAGTCCGGCACGGCCACTGCCGTCGCCCCCGTTCCGCCGGTCGGCGCCGGGCACGGCTCCCATCCTTCGGCACCCTCCCATCCGTCGGCGGGCGGCTCATACCCGGGCAGCGGTCAGCAGTCGTTCCCCGGGCAGCAGTCTCAGCCCGGCTACCAGTCCTTCCCCGGGCAGCAGTCGCACCCGGGATTCGCATCCCAGCCCGGCCAGCAGTCCTTCCCCGGTCAGTACCCGGGCACCACTCCCCTGACGCACCCCGGCGCCACCGGCCCGCAGACGGCCTGGCAGCCGCTCGGCGGTTTCCCCGGTCAGGGCAGCCAACCGGGGACTCCGGCACCCTACGGCGCCGCACCGCAGCAGAAGAGCAAGAAGGGGCTGTGGATCGGTATGGCGGTGGCCGCAGTGGCCATCATCGCGATCGCCGCGACCTCTCCGCTGTGGTGGCCGAAGTCCGACCCGCCGCCGGCCCCGGTGCCGACCGCCGCGACCCAGGCCCAGATGGACACCATCCGAGGCACCACCTGTGTGATTCAGAACGCCGAACTCTACTGCTGGGGCAGCAACGAGAACGGTCAGCTGGGCGACGGCGGCGAAAACGAGCGCACCACCCCGGCCAAGGTCAACCACCTGAAGGAGGTCACCGCGATCTCGCTCGGCGGCTACTCCTCGTCCACCGGACCCGGTGCGGTCACCGCGTGCGCCGTGGCCGAAGGCGACGCCTACTGCTGGGGGGCCGGACTCTTCGGCGCCCTGGGCAACGGCGGCAACAGCGACAGCAGCGTACCGACCAAGGTGAGCGGGCTCGGCACCGTCACCGCGATCAGCACCGACAAGTACACCACCTGCGCCATCTCCGACGGCGACGTCTACTGCTGGGGCTGGAACTCGCGCGGCGAGGGCGGCGGCAGCGGCGACAGCGGCGAAGAACTCAAGCGACCGACGCAGGTCAACGGCATCAGCGACGCCGAGTCGATCTCGGTCGGGGCGGGCAACACCTGCGCCGTCACCAAGCAGAAGGAAGCGTACTGCTGGGGCGACAACTACGACGCCCAGCTCGGCAACGGGAGCACCGGCACGCGCAGCACCACCCCGCTCAAGGTGAACAACCTCGAGAACGTCTCGTCGATCTCGGTGGGCACGGGAACGCACCGCTCCCGGGACTCCGACAGCAGCCTCCAGTTCACGCAGGTCTGCGCCGTCGCCGACGGCGAGGTGTACTGCTGGGGCGCCAAGTTCGACGCCGACGGCGCCAAGCTGGACCCGCAGAAGCTCCCGGCCAAGGTGGAGGGTCTGCCCGAGAAGGTGCACACCGTCAGCACCGACGTCGACACCATGTGTGCGACGGCCGACGACGCCGCCTACTGCTGGGGCAACAACCAGTTCGGTCAGGCGGGCGGCCCCGACGGCACCTCGACCGTCACCGCACCGACCGAGGTGAACGGGCTGGGCAAGGTCACCGCGGTGGTGACCGGCACCAGCACCACGTGCGCGACCTCCGACGAGCAGTACTTCTGCTGGGGCTTCAACCGGGCCGGTCAGGTGGGCAACGGCAGCACCGGGGACAAGGTGCTGACGCCCACGCAGGTCAATCTCCCGACCGAGTGACGGTCGGACCGGCGGCGGCGCTCGCGTAAAGGCAGATCGCGCTCGCCGCCGCCAGGTTCAAGCTCTCGGCCCGTCCGCGGATCGGGATGGAGACCCGGTGGTCGGCGGCGGCCAGCTCTCGCTCGCCCAGTCCGTGCGCCTCGTTGCCGAACAGCCAGGCGTGCGGCCGGGCCAGCAGCTCGCCGGCTTCAGGCAGCGGGACCTCGCCGTCCATCGTGGTGGCCAGTGTGAGCCGCCCGGCCCCGGTCAGCCGGTCCAGGCCGGCCGTGACGTCGCGTTCGACGACCAGCGGCACGTGGAAGACGCTCCCGGCGCTGGCGCGGACACATTTGCCGTTGTGCGGGTCGACCGCGTCCCCGAGCAGGAGCACCGCCGTGGCCCCCATCGCGTCGGCACAGCGGATCAGGGTGCCCGCGTTTCCGGGCTCGCGCGGTTCCACGGCCGCGACCACGAAGCCGTCACCGGTCAGGTCCACGTCGTCGAGCGATCGGGTGAGCAATCGGCAGACGGCGAAGATCCCCGGCGAGGTGGTGGTCTCGGCCAGCTTGTCGGCGGCGCGTTCGGTCAGCGGATGCACGGGCAGACCGGCTGCCTCCGCACGGTCGATCAGGTCTGTGTGACGGGCGGCGTCGTCGTCGCGCACGAGCAGACGCTCGGCACGACCGGTCGCCAACGCGGCGTCGACGGCGTTGGCGCCCTCGGCCAGAAAGGTGCCGGCGGATCGTCGTACCGATGCGCGATGCAGCTTCGCCAACGAAACGACCCGCGAGGAACGTTCGGTCAGAACATCCATCGCGGGTCGTTTCGGGAATAGGTCGCCGATCGGAGTGATCAGGCGGCCGGAGCGTTCACGTCGGCCGGAAGCGCCTTGCGGGCCACCTCGACCAGACCGGCGAACGCGGTCGGGTCGGTGACGGCCAGATCGGCCAGCACCTTGCGGTCCACCTCGACACCCGCGAGTTTGAGGCCCTGGATGAAGCGGTTGTAGGTGATGTCGTTGGCTCGGGCCGCAGCGTTGATGCGCTGAATCCACAGCTTGCGGAACTCGCCCTTGCGCGCCTTGCGGTCGCGGTAGGCGTAGGTCATCGAGTGGAGCTGCTGCTCCTTGGCCTTGCGGTAGAGGCGCGAACGCTGACCGCGGTAGCCCTTCGAGGCCTCGAGGATGGAGCGGCGCTTCTTCTGGGCGTTGACGGCCCTTTTCACACGTGCCATGAGTATCTGGTCCTTAACTACTTACGAAATCGTCTGGAAAGAGGTCACTTGTTCAGCAGGCGCTTGATGCGCGGGGCGTCGGCCTCGCTCACCACGGTGGTGCCGTCCAGGCGACGCGTGACGCGCGAGGACTTGTGCTCGAGCAGGTGGCGCTTGCCGGCCTTCTGGCGGACGATCTTGCCGCTGCCGGTCACCTTGAAACGCTTCGCGGTGCCCTTGTGAGTCTTGCTCTTCGGCATGGGTTTCCTTCATTCGGGCGAAGTTCATCCGCCGTACCGATCATCGGCACGGCGAACGACTCCGCGTGAGTGGGGTGCGGGGTGGGCCAGGCTCAGGAGTCCGCGGCGGACTGCTTGGCCTGGGCCCGGGTCTTGGCGCCCTTGTGCGGGGCCAGGACCATAGTCATATTGCGTCCGTCCTGCTTGGCCGAGGTCTCGACGAAGCCGTACTCGGCGACGTCGTTGCCCAGGCGCTGCAGCAGCCGGTAGCCCAGCTCGGGACGGGACTGCTCGCGGCCGCGGAACATGATGGTGACCTTCACCTTGGAACCCGCTTCGAGGAACCGGATGACGTGACCCTTCTTGGTCTCGTAATCGTGGTCGTCGATCTTCGGGCGGAGCTTCTGCTCCTTGATGACGGTCATCTGCTGGTTCTTGCGCGACTCGCGCTTCTTCTGTGCCGCCTCGTACTTGAACTTGCCGTAGTCCATGATCTTGCACACCGGCGGGCGCGCGTCGGGCGCGACCTCCACCAGGTCCAAGTCGGCTTCTTCAGCCAGGCGGAGCGCATTCTCAACACGCACGATCCCCACCTGCTCTCCCCCGGGTCCGACGAGACGGACTTCGGGAACGCGGATGCGGTCGTTGATGCGGGTCTCGGTGCTGATGTGGCCTCCTCGATCAGTGTGTACTCTGCCGACCGGCAAGGCGGTGCGAGATAGCTGAGAGGGTTCGAGCCGAGAACGTCGTCGTCGGCGGGCCGTGCTCCGTATCGGGGCACGTGCCGCATCGCCGGGAACGATGACGTGACCGGAACCGTCAAACAACGTTTCACCTGCGAGAGGCGTCCGCGTCGGACGGTGGGATTCGAAGATCCTCTTGCTACCCCGGCAGAGCCAGGGCGGTCATGCTGTGTCAGTCTAACAGTCGTGAGCGCAGATTCCCACTTGACCGATCCGTCCGACGCCGGGAGCGCCGCCGACGGGCCGGGTGCCGCCCAGCCGTCCGACGACCAGCAGGTTCGCGAGCTGGCGACCATCCCCGCGATCGAGGTGATCTCGCGGGCCGCGGTGATGTTGATGAGCGCCGCCGCCGAGAAGATCGGCCCGGAGGCCGGCGGTGACGAACAGTACCGCGATCTGCCTGAAGCCCGCGCCCTGATCACTGCCCTCGCCGGCCTGGTGACCGCGTCCGCCGGGGACCTCGGCCTGCATCGCAAGCCGATCCAGGACGGCGTCAAGGCGCTGCAGCTGGCCTTCCGGGAGGCCAGCGCGTACCCGGACGAACCCGGCGACGGCCCCGGCGAGAAGCAGACCGGCCCGGTCAAGGCGTAAGCCTGGAGCACAGCCGACTGGGCGGTGACTCGGGTAGCGTCGGCGGGCATGGATCTCCGGTCGATCGGCGGGGCCGCCGGTTCCGCGCTGAGCCGCTTCAACGCCCGGCATCCGTGGAGCCACAACGACCGTTTCCACGGGTGGATCCTGCGCCGCCTCCCGCAACGCCGGGACCTGGCGATCGACGTCGGCTGCGGTCGGGGTGAACTCCTCTCCCGGCTGTCGCCTGAGTTCACTCGAGTCGAAGGCACCGACCTGGACACCGGGATGCGGCACGCCGCCGCCGATCGTTGCGCCCACCTGCCGAACGTCCTCGTCGACGGCCGGTCACTCGGCGAACTCGAACCGGGCGCCGACCTCCTCACCATGGTCGCCGTGCTGCACCATTTGGACCTCGACGAGACCCTCCCTCACGTACGCCGCATCCTGGCGCCGCGGGGGCGCCTCCTCGTGGTCGGACTGGCCCGATCCGAGTCCGCGCGAGACTTCCTCTGGGATGCCGCGTCGTCGGTCACCAACCCGCTCATCGGCGTGATGAAGCACCCGCGTGCGCTACGCACGCCTCCGGTCGGAGACCCGTTCCCGGTCGCCGAACCTGAACTGACCTTCGACGCGATCCGCGACGTCGTCACTCGAGAGCTAGCCGGTGCACGCCTGCGCCGCCGTTTGGCGTTCCGCTACACGCTGGAGTGGACGAAGCCCGGCCCCGACACGCGCCCCACTCCCCGGTGACCGCGCTCGCGGTGACTGCGCTGTGCGGGCGGGAGCGTCCGACGACGCCACATCATCTCGGGGCGTCGACCGTGCCGAAGGGCCTGATCTCCATCGCGTCCAGCTCCGCGCGGCGCATCGTCGTCTCGATTCCGACGATCCGGCCGTCCGCGCCGAAGGTGAGTTCAGTGGCCAGCAGCACCCCGTTCGCGGTCGGGACCGCGATCCCGACCAGTCCGTCGAGCAGCGCGACGTACGCGGTCACGGCACGGCCGCGGAAGGCTTCGGCGATCGCCGTTCCACCGGCGAGCGCACTGGTGCCGTCGTCGGTGTGGGTGCGGTAGACCGCGTCGGGGTCGAGCAGGCGCACCAGGGCGTCGAAATCGCCGTCGCGCGAGGCCGCGATGAACGCCGACACGGCCGGTGCGCCCGCCGTCGCCGCGCTCGATGCCGGATCGTCCCGGCCGGCGAGCCGTCGGCGCGCGCGTGACGCCAGCTGGCGGGTGGCCGCAGGCGACTTGCCGAGCACGGACGCGACCTCGTCGAACGGGACGGCGAACACGTCGTGCAGCACGAACGCCACCCGTTCCGCGGTACCCAGCTCGTCGAGCACCGCGCTCAGCGCGGCACCGACGGAGTCGGCCAGCGCGGCGAGCTCGTCGGGACCGGGTCCGGCGGCGGCCACCTCGACGTCGTCGACGTCGTCGACGATCCGCCGGGCCCGCAGCATGTCCAGGCAGAGCCTCGACGTCACGGTCGTCAGCCAGCCGTCGAGGTTGGCGACGTCGCCCGTGTCCGCGCGCGATGCTCGCAGCCAGGTCTCCTGGACCGCGTCGAGGGCATCGTCGCGCGACCCGAGCATCCTGGTCGCCAGAGCGACGAGCCGGGGTCGTGCGCTCTCGAATTCCGCCGGTTCCATCGGTCTCTCCCTCTGTCCTGTCACATTCTGGCGGGTTCTCCCGTCAGAGATATGACGGGGCGACGACGACGGATGTGACAGCCCCGCGCGAACAGAGGAGAACATGTCCATGTCTGCCCGAATGACCAGCCCCGCCTATGTGCTCCCCGGCGTCGCCGACGCGCTGCAGGCGATCAACGACGCCGTCCTCGCGACCGGCCTGCCCGCCGAACTCGTCGAACTGGTGCAGCTACGCGCCAGCCAGCTCAACCACTGCGCCGTCTGCGTCGACGGTCACTGGCGGCTGGGCCGCCGGTTCGGCGCCAGCGACGAGAAGCTGTTCGCGGTCGGCGTCTGGCGGCACGCACTCTACTACTCCGAGACCGAGCGGATCGCCCTCGACGTGACCGAAGAGTTGACGCTGCTGCCCGGCCGCCCCGAAGCGCTCGGCGACGACCTGTGGGAGCGGGCGGCCGGTGCGTTCGACGCCGATCAGCTCGCTGCACTGATCGTCGCCGTCGGCCAGATCAACTCGTGGAACCGGATGAACCACGCCGTGCACGGTCAAGCGGGTTCGTGGCGACCGTAGCCCTGGCGCATCGCACTGCTGGTCGCGGACCCGCTGATCAGCCGGCCTCCTCCTCGGCGGGCAGCAGCGCGCGCAGGAATCCGCCGGTGTGCGAGCCGGGTGTCGCGGCGACGTCCTCCGGCGTCCCCTGCGCCACCACGGTGCCGCCGCCGCTCCCGCCTTCGGGTCCCATGTCGATGATCCAGTCGGCGGTCTTGATCACGTCGAGGTTGTGCTCGATCACGATCACCGTGTTCCCCTTCTCGACCAGACCGTTGATCACCAGCAGCAGTTTGTGGATGTCCTCGAAGTGCAGTCCCGTGGTCGGCTCGTCGAGGATGTACACGGTGCGTCCGGTGGACCGCTTCTGCAGTTCAGCGGCGAGCTTGACGCGCTGGGCCTCGCCGCCGGACAGGGTCGGCGCGGGCTGTCCGAGCCGGACGTAGCCGAGGCCGACGTCGACCAGCGTCTTGAGGTACCGGTGGATCGAGGTGACCGGCTCGAAGAACTCGGCGGCCTCTTCGATCGGCATGTCGAGCACCTCGGAGATGGTCTTGCCCTTGTAGTGCACTTCGAGCGTCTCCCGGTTGTACCGGGCGCCGTGGCACACCTCGCACGGAACGTACACGTCCGGCAGGAAGTTCATCTCGATCTTGATGGTGCCCTCGCCCATGCACGCCTCGCAGCGACCGCCTTTGACGTTGAACGAGAAGCGGCCCGGCTGGTACCCGCGCACTTTGGCTTCCGTGGTCGCGGCGAACAGCGTGCGGATCTTGTCGAACACCCCGGTGTAGGTGGCGGGGTTGGAGCGAGGGGTCCGGCCGATCGGCGACTGGTCCACCTGCACCAGCTTGTCCAGGTGCTCCAGGCCGGTGATCCGCGTGTGGTGACCGGGCACCTGCCGGGCGCCGTTGAGCTTGTTGGCCAGCACCGTCGCGAGGATGTCGTTCACCAGGGTGGACTTGCCCGAGCCGGACACTCCCGTGACCGCCGTGAGCACCCCCAGCGGGAAGTTCACGTCGATCCCGCGAAGGTTGTTCTCGGTGGCGCCGACGACGGTCAGCTGACGCTTCTTGTCGATCGGCCGGCGCAGAGCGGGCACCTCGAGGGACTTGCGCCCGGACAGATACGCACCGGTGAGCGACTCCTTGTTCTTCAGCAGCCCCTGGTAACTGCCGCTGTGCACCACCTGGCCGCCGTGCTCGCCGGCGCGCGGGCCGATGTCGACGATCCAGTCCGCCGCGGCGATGGTGTCCTCGTCGTGCTCGACGACGATCAGCGTGTTGCCCAGATCGCGCAGCCGTACCAGCGTGTCGATGAGTCGCCGGTTGTCGCGCTGATGCAGACCGATCGACGGCTCGTCGAGCACGTACAGCACCCCGGCCAGGCCCGCGCCGATCTGGGTGGCGAGCCGGATGCGCTGCGCCTCGCCGCCGGACAGCGAGCCCGCCGCCCGCGAGAGCGACAGGTACTCGAGCCCGACGTCGAGTAGGAAGGTGATGCGGGCCTGGACCTCCTTGAGCACGCGGCCGGCGATGGCCGCTTCCCGCTCGCCGAGCTGCAGGCCGTTCAGGTACTCGGCGCACTCGGCCACCGAAAGGGCCGTGACGTCGGCGATCGAGTAGTCCCCCATCTCCGGGTTGTGCAGGGTCACCGAGAGGATCTCGGGGCGCAGCCGCGTCCCCGAGCACGCCGGACAGGGGACGTCGCGCATGTACCCCTCGTAGCGCTCCTTCATCTGCTCGGACTCGGTGGCGTCGGCGCGGCGCGTCAGGAACGCCATCACGCCCTCGAACTCGGTGTGGTAGCTGCGCGTACGGCCGTACCGGTTGCGGAACTTGACGTGCACCTGGTGGTCGGAGCCCTCGAGCAGCGCCTTACGCGCGTTGCGCGGCAGTTGGTTCCACGGCGTGTCCAGGTCGAAACCCATCTGCTCGCCGAGTCCGCCGATCAGCCGCTGGAAGTACTCGGCGTTGTGACCGGCCGACCACGGGGCGATGGCGCCCTCGGCCAGGGTCATCTCGGGGTCGGGCACCACGAGCGACTCGTCGACCTCCTTCGCCGCGCCCAGGCCGTCGCACACCGGGCATGCGCCGTACGGCGAGTTGAAGGAGAAGCTGCGTGGTTCGAGGTCGTCGATCGCGATCGGGTGCTGGTTGGGGCACGCCATCTTCTCGGAGAAGCGGCGCGTCCGGTTCTCGTCGTCCTCGGGACGGTCGACGAAGTCGAGCACCACGATTCCGTCGGCCAGGCGCAGCGCGGTCTCCACCGAGTCGGTGAGCCGCTGACGTGCGGTCGGCTTCACCACTAGCCGGTCGACGACGACGTCGATGTCGTGCTTCTCCTGCTTCTTCAGCTTCGGCGGGTCGGCGAGCTGATGCACGACGCCGTCGACACGGGCCCGTGCGAAGCCCTGGGTCTGCAATTCGGCGAACAGGTCGACGAACTCGCCCTTGCGCGTGCGGACCACCGGGGCGAGCACCTGAAAGCGGGTGCCCTCCTCCATCTCCAGGACCTGGTCCACGATCTGCTGCGGGGTCTGGCGCGCGATTCGCTCACCGCAGACCGGGCAGTGTGGCGTCCCCGCGCGCGCGTACAGGAGACGGAGGTAGTCGTACACCTCGGTAATCGTGCCCACCGTCGACCGGGGATTGCGGTTCGTGGACTTCTGATCGATCGACACCGCGGGCGAGAGACCCTCGATGAAGTCGACGTCGGGCTTGTCCATCTGACCCAGGAACTGGCGCGCGTACGCCGACAGCGACTCGACGTAGCGGCGCTGTCCCTCGGCGAAGATCGTGTCGAACGCCAGCGACGACTTTCCCGAACCGGACAGGCCGGTGAAGACGATCAGCGAGTCGCGCGGGAGATCGACGTCGATCCCGCGCAGATTGTGCTCTCGAGCACCCCGGACGATCAGCCGATCAACCACTGCCTACCTCACCAAACTCTGGGTTCACCACGTATGCGGAGACGTGAATCATCCCCGCCGATTCAGGGTACGCGGGGGCTACGACAAGTCTCGGGTCCAGCGCCTTCGCTGTGAGCAGACAGACGCCGACTCGCCGCGGGCGGATAGGTATGCGGCCGGTCACTACCCTGGAGACCATGAGCATCGAGGTCAACATCTCCGACGAATACACCGGCAACGTCCACCCCGCCGACGAGCATCACGGCGTCCGGGCGCAGCGGCGGACGCTCGATAACGCGACGGTCGTGAAGTTCTCGGTCGGCCCGATGGACAACAACGTCTACGTGGTGACCGATACCGCGACGGGCACCAGTCTGCTGATCGACGCGGCCAACGACCCGGACTCGATCCTCGCGCTACTCACCGTCCTCCCTGGCACGCTGACACAGGTCGTCACCACCCACGGGCACTTCGACCACTGGCAGGCACTCGCGGACGTCGAGCGCGCCACGGCAGTTTCGACGGCCGCCGGCGAAGCCGACGCGCCCGAGCTCCCGGTGCCGCCGGATCGCTTGTTGCGCGACGGCGACACCGTGACTGTGGGCGACCTGAGCCTGGACGTCATCCACCTCGTCGGCCACACCCCAGGCTCGGTCGCTCTGGCGCTGACCGAGCGGGGCGGTCGCGTCCACCTGTTCACGGGCGACTCGCTGTTTCCCGGCGGAGTCGGAAAGACTTGGCAGCCAGGCGACTTCGAGGTCCTGCTGAACGATGTCGAGACCAAGATCTTCGGCCGGTACGGCGACGACACCGTCGTCTATCCGGGGCACGGCAAAGACACCCTGCTCGGCACCGAACGCCCGCACGTAGGCGAGTGGCACGAGCGTGGCTGGTGATGAACGGGCCGAATCCCAATCCCGTCGATCCACGGATCGACGCAGTCGTCTTCGATGTGTTTCGCACTCTGCTCCGCTTTCACGACGACGAGCAGCCAGAGCATCCCTGGGAAGTACTCGCTGCCGTGCTGCAGCGCGCCGGTGCGACTGCCTCGGCCGCTGAGGTGCGCAGCAAGCGGGCAGATCTCGTTTCTGCAGAGTTCACGCGGGTCGACCACGTGCACTCCGACATCGACATGGCGCTGGTGTATCGGCAGCTCGTGGAAGCACTGATCCCGACCTGCGCTGATCCGGACGTGCTCGCCGCTGAGGCAGCTAAAGAGTTCCGACGCGCGGCGACGACCTATTGTGAGCCCTACGACGGGACCGCTCAGTTTATCGAGGAGTTGAGCCGCGACTACCTGGTCGCGGTAGCCAGCAATACTCAACGGATCTACACGGCGCGGGAGCTCTCAGAAGCAGGTCTATACGATCTGTTCTCGGCCGTTCTGTTTTCATCCGACATCGAGCGGGGCAAGCCCGACCCGCTCTTGCTGGAGCGAGTTCTGCACAGCATCGGCGTCCGGCCAGAGCACGCCGTCTATATCGGAGACAATCCGCTCGACGACTACGTCGCCGCGATGGCCGCGGGCTGCCGATTCGTCCTGATCCGGCACGAGGCGCCTTACGGGCACACGGAGCTCGGGCTACCCGCTTCGGTACCGATCATTCGCTCGTTTGATCAGCTGCCACCCCTGCTCGACGGGCTCGCGCAGTGACAGGCGCGAATTGTCCGCGGCGTGCACAAGTTTCACTCCGTGAAGCCGAAGAAGGGGCGCATCACGCCCATAACGATGATCGCGTGCTGTCCGATGTCGAGGTAGTGATCGGTCCGGACGACGAGCTTTCGACACGCAACTGGTCCGGACTACAGCTACGGAACGTCTGGTTTCGCGCGCTGGCTCCCTGCACACTGTCCGGCTTCGACTTCAGTGACGCAGTACTGGAAAACGTCGACTTCACCAACATCTCATTCGAACACGGTAGCTTTGACCGGGCCTTACTGACCCGCGTGGACTTCAGCTGCCGGGTCGGACTCGACCCCCGGATGCGCCGGCCAGAAGTACCCCCGACCTTCAATTTCGTGCAGTTCCGCCGCGCGCGATTGACGAATACATTGTTCAAGTACGCGGTGTTCGAGACCTGTAACTTCAAGGACAGCGAAGTATCTCGGTGTGATTTCTATCGTGCCCGGTTCGACGGAATATGCACACTCGAGGACGTCTATCTCGAAGAATCCTCGATCTATCGCACCAACTTCACGGGATCTGACCTTACGCGCCGAAATGTCGCCGGGCCGTCGCTGAATGGTCGGATACTCCCGGAGTTGCCTCAGTCATTCGTCGAGTTCCACGACGACGATCACAAAGAACCCGATCAGACGCAAAGACGGCGGAACTTGGCGCGCGCCCGTATCGAGGCCGCCGAGGTCTACGCAAACCTCGCGGGGCACTTCGCGTCCCGAGGTGACGGCGAGGGAGAGGCATGGGCCTACGTGCGACGCAAGCAATTGGAGCGCCGGATCGCGCGAGACGACCGCCAGTGGCGCCGTTGGCTCGGGCTCAGCGTGGCCGAGTACGTCACCGGATACGGTGAGTCGCTCGCCCGGATTGCGGCCACCGGGCTGGTGCTGATGGCCACTGTCACAGCTGTGCTCATGTCCGTCTTCGGCGCGAGCTTCCCCCAAGCTGCGGAGTTGGGTGTCGCTGCGTTCGTCGGACTGCACTCGGAAGAGACTGTCGCCCAAACGAATGCCGGAGATGGCGCCGACCTCTTATTAGTGGTCGAGACCGCACTTGGCATGTTTCTCATCGGCCTCTTCGGCTTCATTCTCGGCAACAAAATCCGCAATCGGTGACGCAGCGCGCCACGAACACCCATCAGCTCCGAAGTGTGACATCGGCGGCACTGCCCCAGAGATTCAAGGCATACTGTGGGAACCGATCCCGTAACAAACGCTGGAAGGCCCCCGACGTGATTCTCCGCAAGATCGCCCGCCCCCTGCTCGCCTCGGCGTTCATCGCCTCCGGCGCCGAACTGCTGCGCGCCAAGCCGCAGGTCGCCGAGACCGTGCAGCCGATGGTCGACACCGGCCGTGACGCACTCCCTGCGCCGGTGTCGAACAAGCTGCCCGCCAACGCGGCGACGGCGATGCGCATCGCCGGAGCGGTGCAGGTCGGCGGCGGCGTGCTGCTGGCCACCGGCAAGATGCCGCGTGTCGCGTCCGGAGCCCTGGCCGTCTCCCTGCTGCCGGTCACCGCGTACGACGCCGCATTTTTCACCGAAACCGATCCGGTGCGGCGCGAGGCGCGCAAGGTGGGTCTGATCAAGAACGCCGGCCTGCTCGGCGGCGTGCTCATCGCCAGCGCCGACACCGCCGGTGAGCCGTCGGTCGCCTGGCGGACGCGGCATGCAGTCGCCGAAGCCAAGGTCGCAGGGCAGATCGCCGCCAAGGAAGCGACCCTGACCGGCCAGGCCGGCAAGCGCGCGGCGAAGAAGGCGGCCAAGCGCGCCGCCAAACAGACGCTCCGAGCGCACGGACATCCCGTCGCCGCGCTCGCCGTGCCCATCGCGGTCAAGGCCGGGTCGTCGGCGGTGGCGCACGCCCGCGAGGACGGCCACGACGACCTGCACGATCTGGGCGAACGCGCCGCAGTCCTGGCCGACAAGGCCCGGGGCAAGGCCGAGGTGGCCGCGGTCAAGGCCAAGGCGAACGCACCGATCGTCGCCGAGAAGGCGCGCAATCGAGCCGAGGAAGCGGCACTGAAGCTCGCCGACCGCGCTCCCGTCGTCGCCGACGAGGCGAAGCAGCGTGCCGAGGACCTCGCCGGCAAGGTGGCCGAGCGTGCTCCGGTCGTCGCCGAGAAGGCGCGGACCGGGGCGGAACAGGCCAAGGAGAAGGCCGCCGACTTCGCGAGTACGGTCGCCGACCGTGCGCCGGAGGTGGCCGAGGAGGCCGGCCAGAAGGTCGCCGACGCCGGCCACAAGGTCGCTCGGCGCGTCCGCAAGGCGCAGGAGAAGGCCGCCGCCAAGGCGAAGAAGGCCGCAGCGAAGGCGAGCTGACCACACCGCACCGGACGTCACGGCCGGCTGTCGCTCCCGCAGCGACAGCCGGCCGTCGTCTGGGCATCTCGCGTCCCCGGCGTCGGCCGTGCCGACTCAGTACACTGGAGCGACTGTGACACCCGATCCCCGCCTCGCCGAAGAACAGGTGCATCTGGACGTCGTCTACGGGCGGCTCGACCGGATGCGCGCCACCGCCAACCGCCGTCTCTCCGACGCCCTGCTGGAGACGGCCGGCACCCCGCAGGCGCTGTCGGAACGCGAATCCTATGAGCGCCACTACTCGCAGATGCTCACCCAGATCGACGCCGCCGAGCACAACCTGTACTTCGGCCGGCTGGACATGGAAGATCCCGAAGCCGAAAACGGCGGCGTGCAGCGGATCGGGCGCATGGGGATCCTCGACGACGATCAGGTGAGCACACTTCTGCTCGACTGGCGTGCTCCGCTCTCGCGCCCGTTCTATCTGGCCACTCCTGCCGCTCCCGAGGGCGTACGACGACGACGACACCTGCGGACTCGCTCCCGCGCGGTCCGCAGCGTCTCCGACGAGCACCTCCTGTCCGGCGAGATCGACGCCGACGAGGCGCACGACTCCAGCGTGGTGAACGAGAGCGCCCTGGTGGCGGCACTCAACGCCGCCCGCACCGGCCAGATGACCGACATCGTCGAGACCATCCAGCGCGAGCAGGACGAGATCATCCGTGCCGCTCAGCGCGGGATCATGGTGGTGCAGGGCGGTCCGGGCACCGGCAAGACCGCGGTCGCGCTGCACCGGGCCGCATACCTCCTCTACACCCACCGCGACACTCTGTCGCGCAGCGGTGTGCTCATCATCGGCCCCAACGAAACCTTCCTGGACTACATCGCCCAGGTGCTGCCCTCGCTCGGGGAAACGGGTGTGCTGCTCTCCACCGTCGGCAACCTGTTTCCGGGAATCCGGGCGACCGGCCGCGACGACCGGCGCACCGCCGAACTCAAGGGCGACGCCGCGCGGATGCTGCCGGTTCTCCGCGCTGCCGTCCGGGCCCGTGAATCACTGCCGCCCCGCGGTCTCGAGGTCGAATTCGACGGGTACCGGATCCCGGTCGACGGCGAGATCGTCAAGGCGGCGCGTGCCGCCGCCCGCTCCACCCGGAGGCCGCACAACCTGGCTCAGCGCACCTTTCTGCGCGCGGCCCTGGACGAGCTCGCCGCCGTCCACGCCCGACGACTCGGCCCGTCCACGCTCGACGGTTCACAGTTGCTCACGGCGGGCGACCTCGACGACATCCGCACCGAACTCGAAGCCGAAGACGACGTCGTCCGCACCGTGCTGCAGTTCTGGCCCACGCTGACCCCGCAGCGCCTGCTCCGGGATCTCTACTCCGACAGCGACTTCCGCAAGAAGGTGACGAGGGGTTGGACGGACGACGACCGCGCGGCACTCCAACGGGCGCCGCACCCGCTGCCGGAGGACGCCGACATGTCGCCGGCCGACGTGCCGTTGTTGGACGAGCTCGCCGAGTTGATCGGATACCGCACCGACGAGGCAGAACGCGAGCAGCGTGCGCAGTGGCGCCGTCGCATAGCCGAAGCGCAGGACGCACTGGACATTCTGACGGGTTCGGCGCCGCAGGACCTCGAAGACGAGATGGACCCCGAGCTTCTGATGGCGTACGACCTGATCGACGCCGAGCAGTTGGCCGAACGTCAGGAAGTGGTCGAGTACCGGACGACCGCCGAACGAGCCTACTCCGACCGCAGCTGGACCTTCGGCCACGTGATCGTCGACGAGGCGCAGGAGCTCTCGTCAATGGCGTGGCGAATGATCATGCGGCGCATACCGAACCGGTGGATGACGGTGATCGGCGACACGGCGCAGACCGGCGATCCGGCGGGTACGACGTCGTGGCGTGAGCTGTTCTCGTCGTACGTCGGAGATCGGTGGCGGCTGCGCGAGCTGACGGTGAACTATCGGACGCCGGCCGAGATCACCCGATACGCGAATCGGCTGCTCACCGAGATCGATCCCGCCCAGAGCCCCCCGGAATCGTTGCGCAGCAACGGGATCGAGCCGTATGCAGTGCGCGCTTCGCAGCACACCGCCCTGGAGACGGCCGTACGGACCGCACATTCGGCGGCCTGGCCGGGCTTGACCGCGGTCCTCGCCGCCGACACCGCCTCCGACGCTGCGCTGGCCGTGGACGACCACGACGGAGTCCGGGTGCTGCCGCTCACCGCGGCCAAAGGTCTCGAGTTCGACAACGTGGTCGTCGTGGAGCCCGCCGACCTGGTGGAGGGGTCGCCGAGGGGATTGAGCGACCTGTACGTGGCGCTCACCCGTGCGACGCAGCGCCTCGTGGTGGTGCACGCACGAGAACTCCCGGCAGCGCTCTCAGATCTGCCGGAGGGCTGAGGACGGTTCGGTTTCGACTCGTGGTTCCTGAGCTCCGTCGAAGGGCTGCGCTCGCTCAACCATCGAAAGGGGACGCTCGCTCAACCGTCGAAAGTGGACGCTCGCTCAACCATCGAAGAGGGACGC